>CAYVIB010000028.1:0-80597 GCA_964451365.1 uncultured Cellvibrionaceae bacterium | reverse complement strand
AAGAGCAGGATGTTGCTTAACTGAGTGTGCGTATTTTTAGGGTAAGACCAAGTATCATAATAGCGCTTTATTGCTGTTGCAGGGGGCATCAATTAAAAACCAGCCGGATAACTCCGGCTGGTTTTTTTGCTTCTTAACTGTCCCGTCCCAACGTCCATGATGGCTCGGGCAGTGCCAGCGATCACTCTCCTGATAGCAGAGGGCCAACTAGCGGAAGAAGCATGGGAATTTTTTCTTGATTAATCTTACCTCCAAGGTAATATTGCTGCCGGTGAAACTAACAGCCTGTTGAAAAAGTTCTCCCTGGACTTTTTCAAGCTGGTTTGCGATGGATGTCCGCAAACCAGTTACGATTTATGTTTGGCTATGTTTTTTATCACCACTTTGGAAAATAAAATAACATGATTGGTAGGATTTATGAAAAAACTTCGTTTACTAGCCCTTGGGGCTGTCGTACTGGTACAGGCTTGTGCTATAGGGCCAACTTACACTCCTTTAACAAAAGAAAAGCGAGATTCAATCTCCACTGTCCAGCTCTATAACCTTGTAATTCAAGATGAAGTCAAGCCGGCAGTCGCTATGTCCAATGTTGCTGGTGTGATGGGTGGCGGTTTGATTCCGGCACTTATTGATTCTTCCATTAACAAAAAACGCAGCAATACGGCACAAGACGTTATCAAGCCTCTTTATGATGCGACAGAAGATCTTAATTATCGAAAAATATTGGCTGGCAGTATTAATGCGCGATTGGCCGAGGAGTTTACCTTTGAGGAAATGAAAGCAGAGGCCGAGGCTATCCTGCTGTCGAACCAGGAATTGGTAAAGCGTATTTCCAGCCTTGAAGAGAATGAGGCGCTGCTGTACCTGTCCAGTTTTTATCGGTTCGCTGATGAATCCAAGGTGCTCAATACAAGCACCATGGCGTTTTTGTACACCCATCAACCGAAGAAGAACTCATCCACATCAAAGCGGGTACCGAAGCCGGCCTACTTCAACGTTTTTAATTATCAGTCTGCTGAGGTTGGAGACGGGGGAGATGCTTCAATGACTATGTGGAGCTCGGGCGATGGAGCGCTTTTCCGTCAAGAGTTAAAGCGAAGCAGCGACGAAACCGCGAGAGCGCTTGCATATGATATGCAGCCGGTACTGGATGAGACTTGTTTAAAGCTTGTCAAGGTTCCTTTTGCCACCGTCATGAATAATAAAATGACGGTGCGAGGTAGTTTGATTAGCCTTGAGCAAGGACGTTCATTGATTAGAGACAAAGGCGGCGTTCTTTATTCTACTGCGACGCCGCCAGTGTATGTGCAAAGCAAGAGCAAGAAAAAGACGGGGCAATGCCAACAAGGAGAGCAGATATGAAAGCGATTAAAGTAATGGCGTTATCCGTTATTTTCGGGTTCGCTATTTCGGGGGTAAATGTTTACGCAGCTAAAACTTCCGATGATGGGCCAGTTGAACTGCAGTATGAATCCACGTCTTTAAATAAAAAAGGCAAAACCAAGCGCGTTAATCGCGAGGAATATGAAGAACTCCAGAAGCAGAAGGTAGCTTTTAACGAGTCCATGAGATCTTGTCGAGTTCGAGTGGAACCGTTAAGGGATGAGCGGCAGAATCAGCAAACGCTCGGTTCGACTTTTGCAAAGCCCTTGTTGATCAAGCCGATTGACAATTGGCTTAAAGCTTTCAAACAAGAAGGTATCGATAAGGCGTTGGCAGAATATCAAACGCAGGATGCTGGTATTGTTCTTACACCGTCTGTCACCCGCCTTTATGCTTACGCGGAGAACATGAACATCCATGGAGTAATCGCGATAAAGGTGGATATTTCCATGAACGGCCAATTCGTGGGAACCCGTCGCTATCGGGGGTTGGGTTCCCGGGCAAATATGGTTAACGGGGTTGGCGAATACCATGACGCGGTCAATCGCGCGGCGGATGATGCAGTTGCTGTGCTGATTGCTGATCTGCCGTCAATTTGCGGTGTCGAAGTTGCAAGCCGTTAAAGCAAGCGGGTATTGAGACTATTAACGCTTTATACACTGTTGGTGATCGTGCGGAGTTAACGGCCGCACGATCCCTTACAAATTCGGTTCGTCGTACACCAGAAAAATAGTCGACAACGGCGGCAGCGTTAACTCGCACGAAAACGGCTGGCCGTGACTGGCCGTCGCGGTAGCATAAACACCGCCACCGTTGCCCATATTCGAACCGCCGTAACATTCCGCGTCGCTGTTGAGCGCTTCTTTCCAGTGGCCGATACGCGGCAGGCCGATGCGATAATTTTCGCGCGGCACCGGCGTAAAGTTGCTGATTACCACTACGGGTGGCGTGGCATCGTCGACACCATTGCGGCAAAAGGCGAATACGCTGTTTGCACGATCGTCACCGATCAACCAGAAAAAACCGGTGCTGTCGGCGTCGGCGGTGTGCAGTGCCGGCTGGTTGCGATATACGTTATTTAAATCCGAAATAAGTCGTTGCACGCCGCGATGCAGGGGATTTTGCAGGGTGTTCCAGTCCAGTTGCGCGTTGTGATTCCATTCGTGGTACTGCGCGATTTCACCGCCCATAAACAACAGTTTTTTCCCCGGGTGTCCCCACATAAAACCGTAATAGCTGCGCAGGTTGGCGAACTGCTGCCAGTAATCGCCCGGCATTTTGCCGAGCATCGAACCTTTGCCGTGCACCACTTCGTCGTGCGACAGCGGCAACACAAAACGTTCGGAGAACGCGTACAACAGGCCGAAAGTGATGTTGTCGTGATGGTATTGCCGGTGGATGGAATCACGCTCTATGTACTGCAACGTGTCGTGCATCCAGCCCATGTTCCATTTGAAGGAAAACCCCAGGCCACCTTCGTCGGCGCTGTGGGTGACACCCGGCCAGGCGGTGGATTCCTCGGCGATCACCATGGCGCCGGGCACGCGCTCCGCGACGACTCTGTTCAACTGCCGCAGGAAATCGATGGTTTCCAGATTTTCGCGGCCGCCGTAGCAGTTGGGGATCCATTCGCCGGGTTGTCGTGAGTAATCGCGGTAAAGCATTGAGGCGACGGCGTCCACGCGCAGGCCGTCGATATGATAGACCTCCAGCCAGTGAAGGGCGTTGGCGACAAGAAAACCGCGCACTTCGTGACGGCCCATATTGTAAATCAGTGTGTTCCAGTCCTGGTGGAAGCCTTCGCGGGGGTCCTGGTGTTCATAGAGCGCTGTGCCGTCAAAGTGAATCAGGCCGTGGGGATCGGTGGGAAAATGCGCCGGTACCCAGTCGGTGATCACGCCGATATCGGCGGCGTGGCAGCGGTCGACAAAGCGGGCAAAGGCGCGCGGATCGCCGCATTCCGACAGCGGCGCGAACAGGCCAACCGGTTGGTATCCCCAGGAGCCGCCGAACGGGTGGGCGGTGATCGGCAGTAATTCGATATGGGTGAAGCCCAGTTGCTGGACGTAGGGAATTAATTCGTCGGCCAGCTCGTCCCAGTCGAGCGGCCGGCTGTCGTCATGGCGGCGCCAGGAAGTGGCGTGGACTTCGTAGATACTGATGGGGGCATGGTGCGAGTGCCGTTCTCCGCGCCTGGCCATCCAGGCGTCGTCACGCCACTCGAATTCTTCCGGGGACGGTATGATGGACGCGTCGCCCGGCGCGGATTCCATTTGCCAACCCACCGGATCAGCCTTGAGCGGCAGCAGGCCGTGCCGGCCGAGAATTTCGTATTTGTAGTGGGCGCCGGGGCCGATGCGCGGGATGAAAATTTCCCACACGCCGGAGGAGCCGCGCTGGCGCATCGGGTGGCGGCGGCCGTCCCACTGGTTGAAATCCCCCAGCACCGACACCCGGCGCGCGTTGGGCGCCCACACCGCGAAGCGCACGCCCTGCACGCCTTTGATGGTGGCCACATGCGCGCCCAGCACCCGGTTGAGCTGGTAGTGCTTGCCTTCACCGATCAGGTGCAGGTCCACGTCTCCCAGGATCGGCCCGAATGCGTAGGGGTCCTCGGTTTCCTGCACGTCGCCGCCCCAGTCTATGCGCAGGCGGTAGTCGGTGGGCTCCGGCGCTTTCTGTTCTGGCAAGGCACCGACAAAAACGTTACCGGAGGCTCGACTGCGTTCCAGGGTCGCCAGCACTTCGCCGGTGTCCGGTGCGATGGCTTCCACCTTGCGCGCATTGGGCTGGTAGGTGCGCAGCTGCACCACGTTGCCCTGCCGGTGGGGGCCGAGAATACTGAAGGGGTCGCCGACGGTGGCGTTATCCAGCGCCTGCGCGGCGGCCGGTGCGATATCGTTTTCAGTTTCTTTCAAGGCGCCTTCTGCCATTATCTACTCCATCAACTGTTGCTTTTCGTAGGGCGGGTTACGATATTGCTTCGGTATCGATGGTAATGTCCAGGTTTTGCAAAATTTCCACCAGTCCCCGCAGCGGGATCTTCAGCCACTCCGGCCGGTTGGCGGCTTCGTAGCAGATTTCGTAAACCGCTTTCTCCAGGATAAAAAGATTGATCAGGCCGTGGTCGCCGCCTTCTTCGGTCCACTCATGTGGCAGCGCGCTGGCGGCGCGGCGATAGGCATCGAGAAATTCATCGTTCGACTGCCGGTGGAATCGGTTGAGAAACTGGAGGTACATATCGTGGGAGTGTTCGGTTTCCAGCACCCCGGTGATATTGGCCGCGGTTTCCGCCGCATACTGAAAGGACCGGAGCACACCGGCCACATCGCGGAATGGGCTGGATTTTCGCGACCGCTCCGACACCGGCCGGGTGGGCTCGCCTTCGAAGTCGATAAAGTAGGCGTCGTCCTGGGATACCAGTATCTGGCCCAGGTGCAGGTCGCCGTGAATGCGGAATACCAGGGAACCCTCTCCTCGCGCGGCCAGTTTCGGAACCAGGGCCAGAATATCCTCCCGCGCATCCAGCACCGCGCCGGCCAGCGCCTTGTCCCGGTTGTCGGCAAACGTGTTCCGCGCGTCGCGGAGGTGGTTCATCGCATTCTCGACCTGGGCGATAACGTCCTGGGCCCAGTTCCGGCAGTCTTCCCGCGTTGCGGTTTCCGGTACAAAGGATGCCTCGTGCCGGCACCGGGAAAGAACATTGTGCATTTCACCCAGCCGCCTGCCCACCAGGCAGGCGAAACGTACCAGTTCGTTGAGGGCATCCTGTTGTTTTTCGACAATCTCCTGCTCCAGTTCCGCCGGTATGACTTCCGCCGAATCCAGGGCGGTAATTTCCTGGTGCAGGCGCTCCAGGTGCTCCAACGTCCATTCCCAGCCGTTGCCCTGGTTGGGAATGTATCCCTGCAGCACCGCCAGCACGACTTCTTCATTTTGCCCGTTGATGCGGTAGACGTAACCCAGCAGGGGCGCGGTGTTGGCAAACCCGCCCTCGGTCAGCGCACCGCTCATGGCCACTTCCGGATGTGCGCCGGTGAACAGGCGGCGCAATACTTTTAACACGGCGCGCTCACCGATAATCACGGAGCTGTTGGACTGCTCCACCGACAGGGTGCGTATTTCCAGTTCGTCCGTATCCAGGTGGGCCTCGCTCAGGGCGGAAGTGGCCCTGAACACCGATACCTCGCCGGATTCGGGTTTTTCGCCCTGGTTAAGGTAAATGCGACCGCCCTCGTCGACCATCACGCCCTGGTCTGACTCGCGGCTGCGGTTGAGCAGTTCCAGCATGCCCTTGGTCAGGTCGTCGGAGGCCACGCCATCGGTCAGTACGCCCACCCGGCGGGTGCGCCGCACGCGGGCCAGGGCCAACTGGTGGGCAAGAGCCGGCATCTGGGTGTCCTCGTAGATGACCGTGAGTGGAATCTGGTAGTACTGCACGTGGCCGTCGACTTTCACGGAAATCTCGCTCAGCAGGATACGCGACGTGTCCGAGGTACTGGTTGAGGTGTCCGGCTTCGGCAGAATGGCGGTATGAACCAACTGGACATCGCTCAGCCGCGCGCCTTTGCCGCCAAACCAGCGCCGCTTGCTCAGGTAAGTGGGCAGGATGTCTTTTTCCAGTGTGTCCTTCAGCGGCGGTGTGCCCACCTCACGCACGCTGTTGCGCAATACCAGGGTCACGTAGTCCGGCATCGGTTCCGGTGGCGGCCGGTACCATTCCGGAAACTGGGTGTCGTTCGACAACAGGAACCAGTAAAAGCCGTAGGGCGGCAACGTCAGCAGATAAGACAAATCCCCGATCGGCGGGAACAGGCTGCCGCCGGTCATTTCCAGTGGCACATAGCCGGCATAGGCGGACAGGTCCAGCTCCACCGCCTGGGCCGCGCGCGACATACTTGCCAGGCAGAGAATGGTTTCGGTTCCGCCATTGCCATCCGGCGGCGTATATTCACGGATGTAAGCCAGCACCCGGCGGTTGGCCGGGTAAAGCATCTTAAAACCGCCGCGACCAAAGGCGTGGTAACGCTTGCGGATGTCTAGCATCAGCCGCATCCAGTTGAGGATGGAGTGGGAGTCGCGGCTCTGGGCTTCCACGTTTACCGCGTCGTAACCATACAGCGGGTCCATGATCGGCGGCAGCATCAGGCGCGAGGGGTCGGCCTTGGAAAAACCGCCGTTGCGGTCCGGTGACCATTGCATGGGTGTGCGCACGCCGTCGCGATCGCCAAGGTATATGTTGTCGCCCATGCTCAGTTCGTCGCCGTAATAAATGATGGGGGTACCCGGCATGGAAAACAGCAGGCTGTTCAACAGTTCGATTCGTCTGCGGTCGCGCTGCATCAGCGGCGCGAGCCGGCGCCGGATTCCCAGGTTCAGGCGCGCCCGGCTTTCGGCGGCGTACTGGTTCCACAGATAATCCCGCTCCTTGTCGGTCACCATCTCCAGGGTCAGTTCGTCGTGGTTGCGCAGGAATATCGCCCACTGGCAGGTTTCCGGAATGGTGGGTGTCTGGCGCAGGATGTCGGTGATCGGGAAACGGTCCTCCTGGGCGATGGCCATGTACATGCGAGGCATCAGCGGAAAATGGAAAGCCATATGGCACTCGTCGCCGTTGCCGAAGTATTCCTGGGTATCCTCGGGCCACTGGTTGGCTTCAGCCAGCAACAGGCGGCCGGGGTAGTTGCGATCGACCTCCGCGCGAATGCGTTTGAGAACCTGGTGTGTTTCCGGCAGGTTTTCATTGATGGTGCCCTCGCGCTCCACCAGGTAGGGCACGGCGTCCAGGCGCAGGCCGTCCACACCCATATCCAGCCAGTAGCCCATCACCTTCAATACCGCGTCGAGTACTTCCGGGTTGTCAAAATTCAGGTCTGGCTGGTGCGAATAAAAACGGTGCCAGTAGTAGGCCTTGGCTTCCGGATCCCAGGACCAATTGGATTGCTCGGTGTCGAGAAAAATAATCCGGGTTCCGTCGTACTTTTCATCACTGTCGGACCACACGTAGAAATCCCGCTCCGGCGAACCCGGCGGCGCCCTGCGCGCGCGCTGGAACCAGGGATGTTGGTCCGAGGTGTGGTTGATTACCAGTTCGGTAACAACGCGCAGTCCGCGCTGGTGCGCTTCATCAATAAAGCGCTGGACATCTTCTATCGTGCCGTAGTCCGGATGCACGCCGTAGTAATCGGCAATGTCATATCCGTCGTCGCGCAGCGGGCTCGGGTAGAAAGGCAGCAGCCAGATGGTGTTCACACCGAGCGCGGCAATGTAATCGAGCTTTTCAATCAATCCCTTGAAATCGCCGATACCGTCGTTGTTGGAATCGAAAAACGACTTTACGTGCAACTGGTAAATGATCGCGTCCTTGAACCAGGTCGGTTCCTCCGCGGTGGTTGCATGACTGGCGGCGCTGACGTGTTTCTTTTCAATAATTTCTTCCAGATCGAGCACGATTAAACCTCCATCGGTTGCAGCCTCCAGATGGCGAAGGGAATTTCATGGGGATTGAAATACCAATGTTGGTGCCGGCCGTACCAACGGAAGTCCATATTGCGCATTAATTCGGTTACGTTGAATGCGGCATTGTCACCCAGGCCGTATTCCTCCACCGGCAATTGCAAATGCGCGTTCTGGCCGTGGTGGGGGTCAAGGCTGATCGCCACCAAAATAAAGTTGCGGTTTTCACTCGTCGCTTTGCTGAAATACAGTACGTTGTGGTTATCGCAGTGATGAAATTGAATGCCCAGGTGCGTGTGCAGGGCCGGGTTGTCCCTGCGGATATGGTTCAGGCGCGTAATCTCGGCAACGATATTGCCGGGCGCGGTAAAATCGCGCGGCCGGATTTCATATTTTTCCGAATCCAGGTATTCCTCTTTTCCCGGCAATGCGGCGCCTTCACAAAGTTCAAAGCCACTGTAAACGCCCCATAAACCGGAAAGCGTTGCCGCGAGCGCGGCGCGAATCAGAAAGCCGGGGCGGCCGGAGCTCTGTAAGAAATACGGATTGATATCCGGCGTATTGACGAAGAAATTCGGCCGGAAAAAATCCCGCACTTCCGTGTGCGCCAGTTCATTCATGTAATCTGTCAATTCTTTTTTGCTGTTGCGCCAGATAAAGTAGGTGTAGCTTTGCGAAAATCCGATTTTCGCCAGCTGGTACATCATGGCCGGTCGGGTAAAAGCTTCCGACAGGAAAATAGCGTCCGGATGTTTACCGCGAACATCGGCAATCAGCCATTCCCAAAACGCCAGCGGCTTGGTGTGCGGGTTGTCGACCCGGAAAATCGTGACGCCTTCGGAAATCCAATACAAAATAATATCGCGCCAGGTCAACCACATATCCGGCATCGCATCGCGCGCGTAAAAATCCACATTAACGATATCCTGGTATTTTTTGGGTGGGTTCTCCGCGTAGCGAATCGAACCGTCCGGTCGCCAGGAAAACCAGTCCGGATGCTCCGTCAACCACGGATGATCGGGCGAACACTGAATGGCAAAATCGAGTGCGAGCTCAAGTCCGTAATCCGCCGCTGCCGCTTTCAGCCGGCGAAAACCTTCTATGCCGCCCAGTTTGGAATACACCGTGTCGTGACCGCCCTCCTTGCTGCCGATGGCATACGGGCTGCCGGGGTCGCCGGGCGAAGCGGTGACCTGATTGTTGCGGCCCTTGCGGTTGCGCTCGCCGATGGGATGTATCGGCGGAAAATATAAAACATCAAACCCCATCGCCTGAATAGCGGGCAGGCGCGAGATAACATCGTCGAACGTGCCGTGTCTTTCCTCGGAGCGGGTGACGGAACGCGGAAACAATTCATACCAACTGGCGAAGCCGGCGTGGATACGTTCCACATCGATAACAAAGGCCTGCCGCGATGAGGTTAAAAACTGACGAGGTTCCAACACCTCCACCGCTTCCGCTATTTGTTGGTCAAGCAGAATGTGGACCTGTTGATCGATATCATTTTGTTCGCGCGCCGCATTCAATCTGTCCAGTGCCTCACCTGCGCAGCGTTTGGCTTCCTCGCGCGACATTTGATGATGGGGAATAATCCGGCCATGGGAATTATCGCGCAAGGCTTCAGGATCGCTGTCCTGGTCGATGGCGTAATCGAAAATTTCCTTCAGTAACCGAAAGCCTTCGGTTGCTTCCAGTTGAACCGGCACGCCCGCGTAATATTTTTCGTATAATTCATGGTGGAAGTTTTGCCAGCGGTCCAGCCAGGCTTCAACTTTAAAGTAGTGTCGGCCGGTTTTTTCCGGCAGGATTTCCGTTTGCCACAAATCGTTGCCGAGTAATGCCAGTGGTTCGCTGAACCACGATTTTGCCGAGGCGTCTTTCCAGATAACACGCGCTGCAAGACGGTTGTGGCCGTCGGTAAAAATAGTGGCGTTAATCGTGACCGGTTGATTTACCACCGCTTTGGCCGGATATCGCCCCTGTTCCACGCAGGGCGACACTTTGGAAATAATCAGGCGTGCCGATTCCACCGCCTGCTGAATGGAAAAACCCGTTCGAATTTTTTCGTGTATATCCTGCTCCGCGCTTAGCGGCGATGGTGCGCTGTTTTTACCGCGTGTATCAATATCCATTTGTGCTTCGGATGAGCGGGAACGGGTATTCGGCATAGCTGGCAACCTCCGCTGGGACAACCTGACACCAAAAAAGATGCCATTACACGACACCTTTAAACACCTTGAAAGAGGTGAGAAAATCGAAACACTAAATTGACACCGGCTGCATCATTCACGGGTAGTGATTTCTATCGATAAACCAAGCAAAACATCTGCCGGTTTATCGATTGTTGGCGGCAAGGTAAACTCGGTTAAACGTTGGCGTTGGTATTGCGTAAAAAGTTGTAACATCTCGAAGCGCGATGAAAATGTTACAAATGACGACGTGCTGTCGGTAATGGAAAAAAGCCTGTAAAGCAGGTGAATCGTTATGCCGTTTCCACTTTAGTATTTTTGCAAGGCAGGTTTTTTGCAGTGGCGATGCAGCGGATGGGGAAAATATCCGCATCTTCTTCATCTTAAAAAGATAAATGGGAAGCGCGACTTGTGTTTACCGCGATTTACTATGGCTTAATTGCTTCCAGTGCGTTGGTTGTGGGTGGAATTATTGGCGCGAATTGGCGTCCGCCGCGTAAGGTAACCGGAATTCTGTTGGCGTTTGCCAGCGGTACCTTGATTTCCGCGTTGGCTTTCGATCTTTTTCCCGTCGCGGTGGAAATGGGAGGGTTGACACGCGCCGCGCTGGGTTTGCTGGTGGGCGCGGCCACGTTTGTCGTTTTCAACCAGTGGTTGGACCAGCGATTGGCTCCCGCGGCCGCGAGCGGGGAAAAAGCGGAGCAGACAGACATAATAAAGGAAGGTGCGATAAGGGAAAGCGCGACACGATCAATCGGTTTTGCGCTGTTGGCTTCCGTAACGCTCGACGGCGTGCCGGAAAATGTGGCGCTCGGTGTCAGCCTTCAAACCCAGGCCAGCGTCACCTTGCTGGTGGCGATATTCACATCCAATTTTCCCGAAGCCCTGGTTGGCGCCTCCGCCATGCGCCGGGGCGGCCAGGCCAGGAGAGAAGTTGTTCTAATCTGGGCCGGCGCCGCTTTTATCCTGACGCTGATGGTGGTACTGGGGCAGATTGCCGGCAGTTTGTCGCGTCCGTGGCTGGCGTTAATGATGGCGTTTGCCGGAGGCGCGGTTCTCGCCTCGCTTGCGGATACGCTGATGCCGGAAGCGTTCGAACGCGGGCGTCCGCTGAATGCGTTTGCCACGGTCGCGGGATTCGTCCTCTCCTTTGCGTTGGCTGAACAGCATTAACAGTTGCCAAAAACGCGCAGGCACTGCCAACGATGAAAGTCACGCCCTAGCCGTTCTTCTGTTTGTTGTCGCTTTCCGCCAACAGTTCACCCAATCTGTCGAAACGTCTCTCCCATAAAGAGCGGCGTTCATTCAACCATTGCTCCACCGCAAAAAGCGCTTTCGGTTCAACGCTGCACGTTCGAACACGGCCCTTTTTCCTGCTGTTTACCAATCCACTTTCCTCGAGCACCCGCAGGTGTTGCACGACGGCTGCCAGTGTCATATCAAGCGGTTCCGCCAGGTGCGAAACCGACACCGGCCCCTGGCACAGTTTTTCAACAATAGCGCGACGGGTGGGGTCGCCGAGAGCGTGAAACACACGATTCACATCGATAGCTTGTTGCAATGTGTTACTCCCGGTCAATTTCCCCTGCCAACTGTTCCAGCAACTGGCGCCAGCCCTGCTCGCGTATTTGCGGTCCATCCGAACCTGCGAAGAAAGCAGCCTGTTCGGTGAAAACCAGCGTGGTTCCCTGTGCGGTCGGCACAAACTCATAAGTGGCCAGCGAAACCGAAATACGCGCTCCGCCGACTTCCATAGAGTAGGCCGATACGATGCGCTGATTGGGAACAATATCGTGATAGGTGGTGAAATTCTCTATCGGCGTGCCCTTTTCAAGCGGGCCATCGCCGGTAAAACGGGAGCGGGAGCGTTCACTGCCGCCGACCTGGAAATCCATTTGAAAAATTTCCGGGGAAGTGCCTTCACCTTCGACAAACCAGCGGCGCTTTTTTTCCGGGTCAGTAAAAGCATCAAAGACGACTTCGGGTGAAACAGAAAAGTCACGTTCGATTGTGTATGTGGCGTGGGTGACGGATTGTTCTGCCATGGATTCCTCCTTTTGTTAATAGTTAAGTTGTTTCTTAAGTTTAATCGGCCCAAAAAGATAGTCAAGCAAAAACTTAAGTATTGGTTGGAGCCGATTCGTGGGTCCGAAGCTTGCAGTTCCAATTACGGCTAAGGATCTTTTCATAAACGGTGTAGCAACCATGGGAAAGAAAATGATTTCGGCAAAACAGCAGCCATCCTGGTGGATGTCCGTGGGGCCGGAAGCCTGCGAGTCCTGCTCGCGTGCCTATTACCTGGAGATGGGCTACCACTGCGCGCGCTGTGATCGCGCCATATGCTCCATCTGCGTCATCACGGTATTCGAGGTGCGCACGGCGCTGTGCCCGGGATGTTATGGGGAGGGAGTGGACTGATGGCGGCGCGGGCTATCTGGAAGGCGGTGATTCACCTCGGCGATATCAGGGTGCCGGTCAAGCTATATTCGGCGATTCAGGATCGGGACGTGCATTTTCGCCTGTTGCACGCGGTTGACCATGCGCCGGTGAAGCAGAGCATGGTTAACCCGGATACCGAGGACGTAGTGCCGAAGGAGTCGATTCGGCGAGGGTATTTTACGTCCGGAGGTGACCTTGTGATGCTGAATGAGGAGGAACTGGAAACTGTCGAGCCGGAACCTTCGCGCGACATCCAGCTGCTGCATTTTTTACCGCCCGAGGTGATTGACCACCGTTGGTATCGTCGCCCTTATTACCTGGGACCGGACGGGTCCGAAGCGAAATACACGGTGCTGATTCGCGCGATGGAGGACTCCGGCCGCGAGGGCCTGGCCCGTTGGGTGATGCGCAATAAATCCTATGTGGGCGCCCTGCGCCTGAATCAGGGTTACCCGTTGTTGATCGCCTTACGCCATGCGGAGGAAGTGGTGTCCATTGATGCGGTGAAAAAGCCGAAAGGCTCACAACTGGACAAGCGGGAACTGTCGATGGCGCAACAGCTGATCGAGATGCTGGCCGATGACTTTAAACCGGAGGAATACCACGATGAATACCGCGAGAGGATAATGACCTTGATCCAGACCAAAGCATCCGGTGGACGCGTGGCGGAATTCAAGCCGCGCCGCAAAGCCGCTTCGGACGACTTGAGTAAAGCGCTGGAAGCAAGCCTGCGCCAGGGCAGGGAGAAACAACCCAGGGAAAAGCAAGGCAGGGAGAAAAAACGTGCCTGATGATATGGAAGATGAAAATAGCGAGGTCATTCGCTCATTCTGGTCCGGCACCATCGCATTTGGCCTGGTAAGCCTGCCGGTGAGCCTGTACGTGGCCAATCGTCCGCGTCCGGTGTCATTAAGAATGTTGGATCAGGACGGCACGCCGTTATCGCGTCGCTACTTTTGCACCCGCGACGATAAACCGCTCACACGGGATGACCTGGTGCGCGGCTATGAAATCGAGCGCGATAAATTTATTGAGGTATCGGACGAGGAACTGGAATCGCTGGCGCCGGAAAAATCGCGTGAAATTGACCTGCGCCGATTCGTGCCGGTGAATTCTATCAATCCCATGTATTTTGAGCGCGCTTATTTTCTGGTGCCGGAAGAGGGGGCAAATAAAGCGTATCGGTTGCTGGCGGAAAGTATGGAATCGATGGGGCGCGCGGGAATTGCCACCTTCGTGATGCGCGGCAAGGAATACCTGATCGCCATTCTCGCCGAGCGCGGTATTCTGCGCGCCGAAACGCTGCGTTTTCAGGACGAACTACGCACACCGGCGGATGTCGGTTTGCCTGAATTGAAAAAGCCGTCCGGCGACGAGGTGCGCGCGATGATGCGTGAAATGGATAAACTCGCCGCCGACGAACTGGATCGCGATGAATTGACAGATGAACCTTCGCGCCGCCTGCTCGAGCTGATAGAGGATAAACTGGAATCCGGTCGGGACGTGATTGAGGCGCCGGAAGTGGAGGAGGAAGACGAGGAGGGCGGTGAAGTGATTGACCTGATGGCGGTGCTGGCAAAAAGCCTTGGCGTTAAAACCGGTACCGAGGCGGATTCGGGCAAGAAAAAAATCAAGGCGCAGGTAACGGAACATCCCTCGTCAGCACGCTCAAAAACAAAACGCGCGGGCAAGGTAAACCCGGATATGAGCAAAATGGAGTTGTACGAAAAGGCGAAGGAGTTGAACATCGCCGGCCGCAGCCATATGTCGAAAGATGAACTTTTGCAGGCGATAAAAAGTGCAAGTTAACATATTTTTACGCAAGCGCGAATGGCATGGTCGATGCTTTTCCTGGAATCCCACCCTTGGAAAAAAAGGCAATGAAACGAGCGAATACATTGGAGGAATGCAATGGCTATATTGAAGATGAACAAAGCAAATTCGTTAGCGTCAGTCGCCGGCGTGCTGATTTTACTTGCGCTGACCGCTACTTCCTTAAGCGCGCAAGCCGTTGAGGCCGGGCAAGAAGTTGAATTCGGAATAGTCGACCGCAACGGCAAGAATATCGGAAATGCGAAGCTGGCTCAGGAGCAGTCCGGCGTCAGGGTCCGAATCAAGGTATCGGGATTGACTGAAGGCAAACACGGTGTGCATATTCACTCCGTTGGCGTTTGCGAGCCGCCCGCGTTCAAATCATCGGGCCCGCACTACTCGCCGGAAAACGGCAGCCACGGTTTTCTCGACTCAAACGGGCCGCATGCCGGTGATTTACCGATGCTTGAGGTGGGTGCCGACGGCGAGGCAGATGATTACAACTTCGTCACCAGCCGTGTTTCGCTGAACGAAAGTTCATTAAAACAGCCGGAAGGTACTTCGCTGATTATTCATGCAAAGGCCGATGATTACCTTACCGATACCGGTGGGGGTACAGGCGATCGCATTGCGTGTGGCGTTATTAGCTCGTCCGGCAATAAATAAGCCTTCGCATGGTTTGGCCATCTTACCGGCCTTTTCGATGGGTATGGAGCTTGCACCATTACTTTTGCAAAAATCTTGGATGTGAAAGTTTTCTGTGCGAGTTGGAAAAGGAGTATACCAACAGCGGTTACTGATACCCGGCAATCAAATATATCTTCCCGATACATTTGATTATTACCTGAAAAACCTGGTGGTGGAAACCGAGACGTCGAACCACTTGGTTTTTTCAGGATCACATTGGTTTAACGCAGCGGCGGCACATCCTTGTGCCGCACTATCAACCCGTTTTAAAGGAGGTAATTATGGCGACGGTAAGAACCCACTCAGAAGAAAGACGATACACGCCCGACCGGCGGGCAAGCAGTTATCGCACGGCCAACCGGCGGCTCACCGGACTCGATTGGACCGCGATGGTCTTATTGGTTATCGGTGGACTTAACTGGGGGCTGGTTGGTCTGTTCGGCTTTAATTTGGTGGCGGCAATCTTTGGCGAATTCAGCGTGTTGTCACGCATTGTATATATCGTTGTAGGTATTGCCGCGATTTATTCTGTTTACACCAGTAGCAAAATGTCCCGCGGAACAGCCTGAAAAAGATCGCGCGGGGTGGCTTGCCACCCCGCGCTGCCAATCCCACCTACACCCGAAACTGTTTTGTAATTTGTTCCAGGTTACCCGCCAGCGAACTCAGGCGCTTGCTGACATCGTTTAATTTGGATGCTGACTGCGCGGTATCATCGGTCTGCTGCAGAATACGCTCCGCTTCGCTCACCAGCCTGGTGGAGATAAACTGTTGCTGGTCGGTGGCGCTGGCGATTTGATCGTTCATCGAGTTAATCATTTTGATCGTCTCGGTAATGGTGCGCAGACTCTGACCGGCAGTATTGGCTTCCTCGACCGATCGCCCCACGGCCGTGGTACTTTCCTTCATGGTTCGCACCGCCGCCTGCGATGCCTTTTGCAGTTGATCGAGAATGGAGTTTATTTCCTCCGTCGACTCCTGGGTGCGCGACGCCAGCCCCCGCACCTCATCCGCCACCACTGCGAAACCCCGCCCCTGTTCTCCGGCTCGCGCCGCCTCGATGGCGGCGTTCAACGCAAGCAGGTTGGTTTGCTCGGCAATGCTTTTAATTACCGCCAGTACGACGTTAACACGGCTTGCGTCCTGCTCAAGTTGGGTAATCACATCGGATGCGGTGCGAACACTGTCGGATAATTTGAGAATACCTGTTACCGCGTTGGAGACAACGGTTTGCCCCTTGCCGGCTTCTTCATCGGCGGTTTTTGCCGCTTGCGCGGCTTCGTTGGCATTTTGTGCGATATAGGCAATGCTTTGGCTCATTTGTTCGATGTTGTTTCGCGAGTCGACGATACTGTTATTTTGTTGGCTGAGCGTTACCCTGATACCGCCGGACAAATCGTTGACGTCGGTTGCCAGGCTCGCCAGCGGGGGCGCGGTGTCGACAATCTGGTGGATTACCGACTGCAGCTTTTCCATAAACGTGTTAAACCACGATACCAACTCGCCGATCTCGTCCCGGTTGCGGGTCTCGAGCCGCAGGGTGAGATCACCGTTGTCCTCGGCAATATTCTTGAGCGTGGCGATAACCCGATCCAGGCTGGTTTTGATCATGGTGCTGATGGGGATTGCGACAACGAACAAAACGGCAAGCGTGGCCACGCAGAAAATAATTCCCAGGGACGTGAGTCGTTGTGAGCTCTTGTCCGCGCTGGTAAAAGCGTGGTCGAACAGCTTCTGCCGCGCATCATAAAAATCTTTCAACTGGCTTTGCAGGGTTTCCAGTGACTCGACAATTTTTTGGCTGCGGGAGGCCACGTTAGAAAAATCCACGGTCTCACTGATCATTCCTTCGGACAGGGTATAGGACGCAAGATAATATTCCTCGAAGCTTTTCAGTATCCGCGAAAGCTGCTTTTCCGATTCCGGATCGATTTCTTTCGAGCGCTGTATATCATTGCGAAAGCTGGTGGCCATGGCTTCCGCATTATTTAGCACCTCCGGTTCGGCGGAGCTGACGGCGTAGGAAAACGCATCCTGCATATTATTGACGCGATCGATATTTGTTTGCGCCATACGCAGCAGGGGAAAGTGGCGGTTCCGGGCGTCGCTCAACAGCTCGCCGGCCCCCTTTAAATGGTGGGTGCTGATCAGCATATAAAACAAAAAACCCGCCGTTCCGACGAAGGGAATCAGCAGGATTTTGGTTCTGATGGAGAGACTGCTTAAAAAATCCAACGTGTTTTATCTCTTGCGGTAAACCAAATGACAGGCATTTTTTAAGTGTAGTCGAAACTGCGGGAAGCGCAGCGCTGCCGCGACCCGCGTGTGATTCGACACTAAAAACTGAACAACACCCTCACCGAGTCATCCGTGCTGGCGGCATCCACATAACCGATGGCGCCCGGCTGACTCGCGACAAACGCCAGCACTTCCTTATCGCCGCTTACCACTTTCAATGGCACTGCCTTGCCGGTAAAAATCAGCTTTGCCCAATAGGACTTCATCTGGGACTCGCTTTTGCCGACAACCTGACTGTCGAATGCTACCCGTATTGCCGACCCCTCCTGCTGATTGACCGGCGCGGCGGCCGCACCGTCGGGAAGGGTTTTGGCCTTGGCGAGAAATATCCGCTCCACATCCTGCCGCGACAGGGTGGTATCTACATCAGGATGGGCAACGACCACATATTCGGCAAAACCCGGCAGCGCCAACAAATTGGCACCTAAAACCAGGAGCAATTTAAGACTGAACTTTTTCATGTCAACCCCCTGCTGTTAAAACAGAATATCAATGGCGGTGGAAATCATGCCGCCATTCATTGTCGGGAGAGTAAGGCTTTCCTGTTCGGTATCCGTGTATTCAAGCTTTAACACCGCGGACGGATGAAAATTCCAGGACACGCCAACCGTATTGCTGGTGCTGTCGGGAAAACGGCTGTCGGTCTCGGAATGAATTCTGGCGTGTGTCACATGAGGAGTGAAATCGCCCAGCGTATAAGCTGCCGATGCGTACCAGGCTACATCGTCGGACTGATCCGAGGCGGTTTCCGTAATCTCGCTTCGCCATATGAAATTACCGTGGTCGATCATGAAAGCAGCCGCCTTGAATGTGACATCGACTTCTATCGGATCATAGTAAAAACTGTCGGCCGTGACATCCGTGGAAAGATAAAGCAATCTTACCTTTAACCATTCCCATTCCAACTGGGTGTTGATGCCTGTATTGTTATACGAGTCGTACGTCGTTGCGCCAAATTCCGATTCCTGTGTGGTTTTATCGGCGCCATACCATGCCTGCGTGGCAATTTCCACATCGCCGATAATGCTTGTGTGATACAGGTTCACCCCTTCCAGGGTTGCCGTATGGGTTGAATAAACCTCGACCGGCGGACGCACCCAGTAATAAGCGTACCCCACGTCGAGAAAATCAGAATAATAATAAAGTGGCAATCGGAAACGGCCGGCATTGAGGGTCAGGTTAGGCTTCAGGTTATAGCTTAGATATGCCCAATCGATAGCGGCATCGTAATTGTTATAACTTTTTGCCACCAATTGCACGGTTCCGCGTAATTTATCTGAAATCACCGCCTGTGTTTGCAATCCCACTACCGATTCCGCATCAAAGCGGAAGTTGTTGTCGTAAACGCCCAGGGTTGTTGGTTCAACTATGAAGGTTGTGTTGTCTTCCAATGTCATCCCGCCGGCAACGGACATAAATCCGCTCCAGTGAAAATCGGCACCAAAAGCCGAAGAGGACCCCAGGAATGCGATAAAGCTAAAAGGTAGTAGATTTCTTTTTTTCATAACTCTCAATTACATCTTAAAAAATGGGTTTGCCCGCAACCAACGTTGCTAGACCGAGTATAGACGTGAATATATAAAAGGAAGGGAAAAATTGACCAAAAATAAACCCCGATATGAATGGCACTTCGTTAAGCTTTTTTTCTTAAACGGATCGATCGGCTTCGTTGGCACGACATATAAAAGGATCGGATATCACTTGCCCACATGAGTATAGACACCGTCGGAAAAAGCGGCGAATTATTAGAGCGGTTCATTGATCGTGACCAAAAAAAGAAACCGGCGCGCGCGGCGCCGGTATCGGGGAGCGAGGTGGTGATAGCTGAATCAGTTGTTCCAGCCTGAAAATGCAATGAGGTGCTCCCTGCCACTGGATACCCATTGCCGGCCGTATTTTTCCAGCACCGAAGACAGCCCAACCAACAAAACGCCGGCAATCGCGAGCGCGAGCCAAACGTTAATGCTGATACTGGTAAACGAAAGCAGTAACAACCCCCCCACGCTTGCCACGCTCATCATCACACCGGCGACAACGGGCAAGCGCGCTTTTTCGCGCACGCCCCACAACACCAGGACGGAACCGAGCAGGCAGGTAATAAGTAAACCGCCGGCGGTGGCGTCGAACAACATTATGAGATTCGTTATCACCAGCGTGATAATGCCGGTCGTGCGATAAAAGTTTTTATAATGCTTGGAGAGGTAACTGATGTAGCCTGACCAGGCTACTGCCGGAGCGATAAAGGTGAAGCCCTCCATACTGTCCGCCAGGTCGACCGAGGCGGGCAGCGACGAGATAAACCATGTGGAAATACCGCAGCTTGCAAATATTCCGATAATGTAAGCGATAAACAACAGAATTTCGTGCCATTTCCCCTTATTAAACCAACAGCGGCCAAAGTGGATCAGGCTGATGGCTGCCAGGCCGGTGAGCATGCTCGCGCCCAGCAAAGTGTTTTCGTGAAACCCTGACCGCACCATCGAGATGATCAACGGGAGCAGGAACATCGCACGTACGGAAATACCTTCCAGGGTTTTAAACCGGGTATCCCGGCTGAACAGGTTTTTTTCCAACAGGAAAATCGCGCCGGCCATTCCGCCAATTAACAGAAGGCCCATGGGAAATTCCCGCACGGGAAGGAGCATTGCCAGATTCAGTGCGGCAAATACCAGCGTCAAATTTTTTGCGTGGGGGCGACAAAGTATCGAAAACGCCGAAAAATTGATGGCGATGGCAACCACCAGGCTTACAACGGACATTGATAAAAGGAAAACGGGCGACCCGCTGGCAAACTGGAAAATTTCCATTAAATTGCCGTGACCACCGCCAAGGTAATTGAACACCATCCCGCCCAATTGGGAAAACTGCACTGGTACCATTGCGACGGCCAAACCAAAAAACAGCCGCGCGCCCTTGCGATCCTGCACCAGTTTATAACTGAAAATGCCGCCCGCGCCCAATACCAGCATAAGTGCGATATAAATCCAGTAACGCAAATTAACGTCGATGGTGTGCAGGCCCTGCAACATGTAAAGAACACCGGAGCCGACTACCGCCAGAGCGCCGAGTATTCGCAGATAGCCCGCGAACCGGCTCGGGGGATGCTCTCCCTCTTCGCTATCGTGAATTAAAGGGTCTTTGACCGCCACATGCATGTTCATTACTTTTCCTCCACGGGGGATTGAACATCATTCACCAGAGCATCCAGTTCCGCCTTTAAAGCGGCCTTGTCTTCCTGCTGGCGAAATTCCCGGTCCAATGAGTCACTGCTGCCAGCACCGGCCACGGTGCCATACTCATCCGCTGTCACCTGGGTTTCCCAACGTTCAAATACATTGTCGAAGCCAGCTGGTGGGGAAGTGTGCTGCACGCACGAGGCGGCTTTGTTGCGCGCCGCGCGGGCGCTGAGGCTTTCTTTTTTGTTTTGCAGTTCCGCCAGGTGCTGCTCCACTTCTGTCAGGTGGCTCTCCAGGTTGTCGATAAGCTGCTGGTTTTCGCGCATTTGATGCTGCAGCCTGCCCAGGGAATTTTCGGCATTTTTCAGGGACTGCACGCAACGCAACGCTTTTTCCTCGTCATCCTTTCGACAGGCAATCGCGCGTTCGCGCCAGCGCCGACAATCGTCGAGCAATTGTTTTTCCTTGTTGGCGTGAATGTTCTGGCGGGTGTACGCCAGGTTAAGCTGGCTGCGGATTTTGGCGGCTGACTGGCGGACTTCCTGGATAACACAATCCGCCACCGCCTCGTGATTTTCTATCTTGCGCACCATGCCATCAAAACTGGCATTGATGCTGGTGAAAATGGTTTTGAGTTTCATTGGGTAAGCTCCTTGTGATATGGCTCGGGGCTGAACCATAGGGGTTGTTCAAAGAAGCAACAACCAGCGTGGGAGAAGTAGCGTATAGCGCTACCTGGGGTAAAAATGGAATGTACTTTTTGGTGTGCCGAAGTGGCGAAGGTTAGTGTAATCCGATGAGAAAGTTTCTTCCGTTCCCCGCCGGATTTAAATGGTTGAAATAGGGCAGGAACAGAAGGGCCCTCTCATAATCGGGGCTTGCAAACCACGCAAGCGGAAAAAGGCCATTCAGCACTTCACCGAGAAGAGCGGGATTTCCTTTCAGGAAGAGGTACGTTTGCAGACGGACGAGACAGTAAATGTAAAATGCAGAGTTAGCATTTTTGCCCGGTGATGGCACTGCAATTGCTTTTATCGATTATAAATTTGCGCGTAGAACAGCCATTATGGGTATCAAATCGTTGCTCACAGTTGTAGTTGCGCTTTGTAATGTCTTTTTGGCAGGCTGCGATTCGTATCCGAGAGATCCTGATTCCTCTTTAGAAAAAGCAAAAATGAGTGGCCTGCGTGTTGGAGCGATTCACTCGCCGCCGTGGGTGGAAGTGCGCGAAAGCCGGATAACCGGTGTGGAAGCGGACATCATCAAAAATTTTTCGCAGTCCATCGGTACCGGGGTTGAATGGATGAGCGGAAGCGAGAGCGATATTTTATCGATATTGGAGCAGGGTGAGCTTCATATCGTCATCGGCGGGCTCACCAGGAAAACGCCCTGGCGCAAGCGAGTTGGCTTAACCAATCCGTATAAAAAGGAAAGCGTTGTTGTATGTAGTACAAATTCAGTTCCTGTTCCGCGCCAGATTGAACGTATGCCGGTGGCTGTGGAAAAAGGATCCGCTACGATTGCCGATGTTAAAAAACAAGGCGGCACTCCTGTTATTGTCGACTCCCTGAATGGCTACCAGGGTCTGGTAGCCGTACCTGAAAATGAAGCGGAAGCAACGGGATGCGGGCCACAGACCTTGCGCCTGGTAATACACAAGCATGTACTTGCCGTGCCGAAAGGGGAGAACGGTTTACTCGTTGCTTTGGAGAATTATTTAAATGCCCAGGGATATTAGCGAATATATCGGCGGCGCCCGGCAGTTTGAGTTGCCGGGTGACCTGGTACCCATGTTTCGCAAAGCCCGATTAATGGAATGGATAACTTTTTTTTATCTGTTGAGTGTCGCGGTGGTAATGTTTCTTGCCATGGGGTCGTCGGCGGCAATGAAAGCGGCCTGGGTGGAAGACGTGGTCAGCATTTTTCCCGCGATTGCGTTTTTGGTGGCGTCGCATTTTTTCGACAAGCGTTCCAGCACGGGTCACCCCTACGGCCACCACAAAGCTTTTACCGTGGCTTTTATTACCGGCTCGGTCGCGCTTCTGATTCTTGGCTTGTATATTCTGGTTGATTCCGCAATTGGCTTGCTGCGCAAAGATCATCCAACCGTCGGCACGATTAATCTGTGGGGACGGGAGATATGGATGGGTTGGCTGATGATACTGGCTTTGCTTTACAGCTTTATTCCAGCCATGATCCTGGGGCGAAAAAAGCTGCCCCTTGCCCGTGATCTGCACGGAAAAATACTGTACGTGGATTCGGAAGCGCAAAAGGCGGACTGGATGACCGCGGGCGCCGGGATTGTTGGCATTTTGGGGATAGGGTTTGGCCTGTGGTGGGCGGATGTGGTGGCGGCGATTTTAATATCCCTCAATATTGTTTATGACGGATTCTCACGAACCAGGGACAGTGTGAAAGACCTTATGGAGGGGCTGCCAAAAACCTACGACAACAAACATATTCATCCGCTGGTAAACCGTGTTATCGATACCTGCCTGAAACAGGATTGGGTAAAGGATGTCCGTGTCAGGATGCGGGAACACGGTATGGTATTTTTTGGCGATATTGTTGTTATTCCCACGGACGAAAAAGATCTGATAGAAAGAATCCAGGCGTTGGACAAGGAACTTGAAGACCTGGACTGGAAGATCAAGGATGTAGTTGTAAGCCCGGTAAAACAGTTCCGCCACGAAGAAGAATAGACTTCTTGGGTTGTTACCTTCCATGTGGCGCCCCGCCATTCCGCCGGTCATCAAAAATAACAGGGCACACCGGGATCAATCCTTATCTGATCGACCTTGTTTTTGCAGGCTAAATCCTTCGTCCAGCCAACCGGTGATACGACCGATCATCTTCTTGACCGGGCGTCTCAGTCGCGCCAGTCGTATCGCCGCCTTGTCGGCGCCGTTGCAATGGGGGCCGGCGCAGTAGACAACGAAGAGAGTCTCCGCGGGGAATTCCGCCAGGCTTTCCTCGCTGATATGGCTGTGGGGCAGGTTCCTGGCCGCCGGTACATGGCCCCGGCGGTAGGCTTCCTCGCCGCGCACGTCGAGCAAAACAAAATCCTGTCGATCGTTGGTGATTGCATGGTGCACATCCCAGCAATCGGTTTCGAACCGCAACAGGGCTTCGAAATGAACCAGCGCTTCGTTACTGTCGGCGGCGGGCGGGCGGGAAACAGCTGATGACATAAATAGTCCTCCTGTGGTGTGGGTTCGGAGATATTGTCGAATGGCAGGCTATCCGTCTCCATTGGCTTGAAAGACAGTTTTCGTTAATATCCGGCCAAACCCACCCTCAAGGTCCGTTTATGCATAATGTCGCCATTCTTGTTCACGACAATACGGCCTTGTTTGAACTTGGCTGCGCGGTGGAGCTTTTTGCGCTGCGGCGGCCGGAGTTGAAGGATTGGTACAAGTGCGACGTGGTGTCGTTCTGCGCCCGGCCGCTGGGGGCTACCGGTGGGGTGAGTCTGACGGTCAGACCGGTAACCAGCCTGGTTGAGTACAGCATGATTGTGGTGCCGAGTTGGGACACCGGCGGCAAGCCGGTTCCGGCTGATATAAAGGAAGCGCTAAGCGCGGCGTTCGAGGCGGGAAAGCGGATACTTTCCTTTTGTTCGGGCGCTTTTTTGTTGGCGGAAATGGGTTTTTTGAACGGGCGCGAAGCCACGACCCACTGGTGTTACGCGGAAAAACTGAAAGCGCGCTACCCACGGGTCCGCTACGTGGACGACGTTCTCTATATCTATGATGGAAAAATCGGTTGCTCGGCCGGCAGTGCCGCGGCTATCGATCTGGGGATCGAAGTCATCCGGGGTGATTACGGCTATCGCGTGGCCAACCATGTTGCCCGTCGGCTGGTGATTTCCGCCCATCGCAAGGGCGGGCAATCCCAATTTGTGGAGACGCCGGTTATCGAACGCCCCAGCCAGTTTGCCCGCTCCCTGGACTGGGCCATGCAAAATCTCGCCTCGCCCATCGATATCGACCGTTTTGCCCGTCAGGCGCATATGTCGCGCCGAACGTTTGACCGTCGCTTCAAGAGCACGTTTAACCTTTCGCCCAAGGAGTGGATCACCACCCAGCGGCTCGGTGTCGCGCGGCAGTTAATGGAAACCACCGGGCATGATATTGAGAAGATCGCCGAGCTGTCCGGCTTTGCCAATGCCACCACCTTGCGGCATCATTTCAGGAAAGTCCTCGGGGTGTCGCCGAAGCAGTACCGGGAGCAGTTTGGAGGTCGGGTAAACGGCTGATTCGGCCTGTGACGGCTGAATGTCATAGGGCTGTCGTACCGATGACGGTAATAAAAATCGCTTCCTCATGGACAATGCCGGCAAGCTATGACATGAGGATCACGGAAATGGATATGAAGTTAAAAACTGACCTGATAAAAGAGCTGCGCGGACGAAAATTGTGGTCGCAGGATGAATTGGCCACCGCCAGTGGCGTCAGCCTGCGCACAATACAACGCCTGGAAAAGGGCGAGGCGGTGTCGATGGAGACGGCCAAGGCGCTGGCGGCGGCACTGGAGGTTCCCCACCAGGAACTGGTGCGTAACGAGACCTTCACCGGTTACCGACATACGCAGATTGGCTGGACGATTATTCTATTCGTTTTTACCGCCTGGGTAATCCTGATGGTGTTCGAGCCGGTGAGAATTCCAGTTAGCCTTGTATTTGGGTTGGTGTTGGTAATGTCTTATTCGCTCAATGTCAAAGTGGATTCCGAAAAGGTATCCTGGCGTTTTGGCATTGGTCTTATTCACAAGCGGGAACCTGTCAGCGAAATTGCCTCCGCTGAAATTGTGCAAAACAAGTGGTGGTGGGGGTGGGGAATACGTTTTATTCCTCCGGGACATTGGCTTTACAATGTTTCGGGCCTGGATGCAGTGGAAATTACCCTCAAGAGCGGGCGCAAGTTCCGCATTGGCACTGATGAACCCAACTACCTTTGCCAGGCGGTTATTGACTCAGTCAATGCCAGTAATTAAATCCTCAGTTCAGCCGTGGCCGTGGACTTTGGTGCGGCCCTGTTTTTACGAACTGAACGTTGATTTACCGCGAACTGGTACACACGCGCAACGTCTACCGGGTCAGGGAAAATACGTTCCGAAGCGATAAACTGGAACAGTTGTTGTTTTAGCCCCTGGTACAAGAAATGGCGAAAAAGCTTGTTTTCCTGATTGCGCTGTCCCTGATTTTTTCAGGCTGTTCCGATGAGCGGGAACAGCAAGGCCTCGGTGAACCCTATGTCGTGGATTTGACCACGCTGCCCACCACCGGTGAAGGAATTTTAACACTTGAAGCGGACGGCGGTGCCGACGACCTGTCCGGTACTTTCCAGGTGGGTCCCTACAGCGTGGATATTCGAGTGAAAAAAGAGGTTGCCCGTGAAGCGGGAATCGATATCGAAAAGCCTTTCGAAGATAAAACGAAAGTTATTATTTTCAGCCACGATGAAGAGTCATCGGGGTTCCATCAAATTTATCGCATTTCCGAGATTGAAATCCTGTAGGAATTCTGACTGCAAAAAGAGTCCGTGAAGGATAATTGCCCGTTTTTTTATTTCAGCGCTCAGAGTTTGTTTTTTTGGATGCCAGATTAATAGTAACCTTTTATCTTGAAACGGTTGTTCGGGGCAGGCTGGGGAAGTCGCAAAACCGGGTGTTTAAGTTGTGCGGTAGATTATGTCGTTCATGCGGATGAGTGTATTTGCGAAAAGGTTAACTGTTCGCGCAATGTATGGTGCACCGCACCAGTGTATAATGGCCTGGAAGATGGCTTTCCGCGAGAAAGAAATTGGCGCTATTTCACATAATAATAAAGAGAAGTCTGATGAATGTTTTCCCTTGGCTAAAAACATCCGGTCTGGCGCTGGGCTTTTTTTTCACGTGTTTCGTTCATGCGCAGAATGATGTTTCCGACCATTCAGTCGATCAAATCTCTCCAGCGCTTGAGGTTATGGATTCGGAGACAGGTGTTAATATGGCGGAATCGGAGGTGCCCCTGGAAAATGATTTCTCGCAACCGGCTGTCCAGGCACAATCCGACACCATCCTGGCGAACGAAGACGCATCACAAGGTAACGACAACGGCGGAAATCAGGTCGTAGGAGCAGAGCAAAACAGTTCCAGCGGTATCTTCCAGTACCTTCTTATTCTGGTGGTGTTTCTTGTGCTTGGCGCATTGATGTACGGGACACGAAATGACTCCAATGTGAGTTAGTGTTGGAATATGCCTTTCCCAAGATCGAAAAAGCCCCGCTATACCGGGGCTTTCCTGGCCAGTCTTAACTAAAATCACATCCGGACGGAATACTCCAGGATCTGGTCGGCACCATGTACTTAAAGCTGGAAGGCACCAGAATGCCCTGGCCGAAGGCGCTTTCAATCATACTGATGCTTTCCAGGTAGTCGTCAAGATTTCCTTCGTTTGCCGACGTCGAGTTGGGAATTATCCAGCCAATGGCGTCGCTTTGCGCGAATTTATGCCACCTGAGAAAACACAAGGCTGGAAGGTCGGGGTTATTAGTCCAAAATTTGGCGCTTCTGATTTTTGTAAAAAAGCCTGGTTGCTGCGGCAAGTCTATTATTTTTGGGATTAGCAGCGCGAAGAAAGTTGCAATAAAAGGATTGTTTAGTACAAATTAATATTTTCCGGCACTATCCCCTATAGTGATGGGTTGACGTTTAAATTTCCTTGATTGCGGCTAATTCACTTTGTCATTTTAGACAAGGGAACCGGGCAAAAGAAACGGACATCCATGTCCGGTGTATGCCATAGTGACTTCGATTTATTTTCGTCGTCGTTAAGGAGCCTGTGTCGCCATTGTGTAAGCAGGTGAGCTGGTTACGTAAGAAATTGACATGGCGGCGTTATCCATTACCGAACCGGCTAATGCTTTGGCGTCTTCCACTGTGGGACAAATCTCACGGGTGTCGAATGTTTCATCCTCCACCGGCGTATAGGAGAATTGCCCTTCAAATACACGGCGCCGAATTTCGTAGTTGCTACAGTCAATAACAGTCCTGGTTGTGCTTGTTCGTGTGCTCCCTTCGTAAGTACGGACTTCAACGCGGTGATCCATCTCGTTATGTGTGCTGGTTTCCGCCACACTGAGACTGTACTCTTCTATATAGGTAAGCTGCCCATTTTCATAAATATTGTTGTCGACGCTATATACGCTTATTTCGCCGTCCTCAATCTGAATATACCAGGAGTTGCCGAACTGTCCGAGCGTGCTGTCCTCCGTTCTGGTAAAGCCGCCGTATTCCAGGTTGCCCCACCAGTATTCGATATAATCTTCACAGCGGTACATGGAGGTGCCGTCAGTCAGGATTGAGTGTTCACAATCGGCGCCCGCGCTTCCCACATTTATGGTCACGATAGCGGGTTCTGAATCGCCGGACGCGCCAGCTGCAACGAAATGAATTTCATCGGTTCCGGTAAATCCGTTGTTGGGAGTATAGGTAAATGTACCCTCGGTTAAATCCAATGCCGTCAGTGTGCCGTTCATGGGTTGTTGCACCACCCGGAAATAAGTTGCCCCGACATGCTGAAAGTTGGAAGAAACCGGTGTGTTGCTTGCGGTAGAGATAGAGCTGTTAAATGCCTGACGCTCCAGCTCTCCCACTTCAATCGTTATCGTGGCCTCTCGAGAGGTCTTGTCCCCATTACTGGCGACGAAGGTGAAACTGTCGACACCGGTATAGTCGGTGTCCGGTGTGTAGGTGAAGCCGCCCATTGCCTGATTTATTGTGACAGAGCCGTTAGCTGGCTGGGATTGAAGTTGATACGCCGTTGCGCCGGATGCCGAGAGTTCTCCGGTCAGAGCGGTATTAACGGGAGTATGCAAAATGGAATCGCTTGCACTCAGGGGATCGTCCTCACCTGGATTTGTCGGATCGGTCACCGGTGGAACATATTGCGGGCAGTCGGGGTTCATATCGGCAAATACCGATTCACTACAAGGCACGTCCACCATGGTAAAGTCCAGGTTGCTTTCACTTTCCCACTCGTCGCGACGAGGCTGAATACCATTGGCCGTAACATCCAGGCCTGCCGTGGTTTGTGCCGAAGGATCAAGCGATTCCAGCTCCTGCATCACGGTCGTAATATTCCCGGCTATTTGCACTGCGCATGTATCCGGAGCGATATCGCAGGCCAATTCGTTGTGCACCACGGATACCATTTCAGAAGTGCTTTCAAGAACGCTCTCCAGGCGTGCCCGGGCGGATTCATACAAATTTGCGACCGTTTCACCCGCCGAGCGCAGGATAAGCAGAGGAAGGTATTGATTACCGGGATCCTGTAGCCATGCCAAAGTGTCTTTGGTTTTTTCGTCCAAATATTCGGAGAGGGTTTGGTCGGCCATCGGCTTCATCAGGCTTGCCTGGCTGGTCATGGTCGCCGCGTCGCCGGTAGCGCGGTCAATCACTTCCGAAACTACAGCGCCACCTGGTGCAAGATAGTTAACCGTCACCGTCGTCTCGGTATAGTCGGTGAAGACAAACTCGTGCTCGCCGATTCGCAGCAAACCAAGCTGTCCATCGCCATTCTGTTCGGCTTCAATGACGGTGCCGTCCTGCAATACGAATACAACACGTTCCGCACCGGCATTGCGCATCAATACCAAGGTGGAGTCACTATTTTCATCCGGCAACACGACAAGCGCAATGTCACTGGCAGTGCTATCAAAACCGAGTCCGGCGACTGGTTTCTGCTGTGGCGGATTATTGGAGTCATTGGGCTCGTCCGGGGTGTTCGGTGCGGACGATCCACCGCCGCCACCACCGCAGGCGGCGAGCAAGGCGAATGAAAAGGCCAGGATGACCCATTTGGAGGGAGAAGTGACAAACACAGGGATACTCCTTTAACTGTGAAGCGCGGCTGCGCGGATGCCGGGAGCTTAGCATGTTGTTTTAAGTGCCCGCATATCCCAAATAAGATATGCGGCGCGGATTTGTGAGCCTATCGAGCCATGATTTTCGTAAACCATGGATCGCTTAAGGAGAAATTAAGTGATCTCACTTCGAGTGTCACTTCACCGTTGGAAACGGTACCGTCAGCCATTTCATACACATACTGAAAGGTGATGGTATTTTGGTTGGCTCCGGTATGGTCGGACGTATATCGTCGAGAGGACACAGCATACCGGTATCTGTTTGTTTGAGCGATGGCCGTACATGAAGTTATTGTAATAATCGGGTTCTCCGACGACACAGGGGGTAAAGTCAACTTTTTGAGTGGGCGCTCGGAAAAATGGGCGTGTGCCTGGTCGATAGGAGTGGCACAGAACTTTCGCTGTGTTAAACAGGTAGCCAGGGAAAGTTAATCGGGATTCTCGGGGTGGAAACCTATTATCGGCTGGAATTGATACCTGGTGGCTGTGCTACCGATTTGGGAGTTGAAAGCCTCCCAATGTGTGACTGGATTACCCTATTTACAACGTTCAAGGTATCGTCCCTGTTTTTATCAACGAAGAAGTGGTCTCCGGAAATCCAGTTTATGCCCGTGTTGGATTCAAACAACTGAAACCATCCTTCCAGCTCTTCCTGCTCCACCTCGTTATCTTGATCTCCCGCCAACACGGTCAACCTGGTTGGAGTAACCAGTTTATTCTTGTTGCAATAGGTATCTATAATTTTGAAATCGGCTCTTAAAGCAGGAAGCATCAATTGCATTAATTCGGGATTTGCCAGCACTTCCTTGGGTGTGCCGTTAAGTGTGGCTAGCTTCTCAATAAACTGATCATCGGGCAGGTGATAGGTTTGCTCTTCCCGGGGGACAAAGGGGGCCACGCTTCCGGAAGCAATAAAATGTACAGGAAGATGATAGTGAAACCGGTACAACTTAAGCATTAATTCATATGCGACTCGAGCGCCCATACTATGGCCATAAAAAATAAATGGCTTATGCCTGACTCCTTCAAAAGCCGCCAATAAATCTTGCACCAGTTCGTTCATCGTTTGATAGGGAGTCTCAGCCAACCGTGCGCCTCTGCCGGGCATTTGAATTACGGCAAGCTCGACGTCGGGAGGCAGTAAATTGCTCCATGGCATATACGTCGCCGAACTTCCGCCAGCGTAAGGGAAGCAGAAGAGCCGTAACGAAGCGTTCGGTTTTATTTTGGGAAAATAAATCAGGGACGACGGACGCATATAATAATTGGTACCTTTGTATGACCTGTCTTGCAGCCAAAGCAAAACTATAGGATTATTTTTTTTGTTTTAAATGGAGGTTATTAAAAAACGATAAAATTTTAGCACAGTTGCGATTCAATAAATGATTGAACCGACACGGTACTCCAATATACTTCGCCTGCGCTTCGTTGCCAAAAGAGGTGAAACATTAAATTTCCCCGATGAGCCTGAAGTCCTGAACGAAAAGCCGAAGATGTGCTTATAGTCTGGCAGACAATTTAGCGGAAGTTTCCCTTCTTTCGCGGTTTCAAGTTATTTAAAGCCCGGCGAGAAAGTGTAAATGCTCCACTAATTCCGTTTGTCGCGCAGTTAATGTATTCAATGTCGCTGGCACGCAATTAATTTTGTGAATCCCACCATAAAATTATCTGGTGAAGACAATTTTTGCAACCGTATTGCAAATATACTGCTTTTCAGTTGCAAATAAACCGTGGTACTATGAAATAAGTAGCGGCTAATCGCGAAAAGTGGCCGCTATTACAGACAAAAAAACAGACACATAATATAACCACTAAACAAAAGGCTTTAGGCGTGAAGGATTCGGCGCTCCGAAATTCCTGGCCGGTGTCGACAAAGTCGATGGAAACCAGGCAATTACCCTGATCAAATCTTAAGTGATATCGATATAGTCTGATGAATTGTCGAAGGGCAACTTTATCGAGTGGACGTTTGTATTCAAAGGTCAGATAAAGAGAAGAATAAATGCATAAGTTGGGTGTGATAGCTGAAGATAAGGAACATTAAAGAAGACAAGGATTTTGTGCAACCGACAATTCGGATAATAATCGCTAAACGCAACTATGTTGAGTTGCTTAACGAACTTAATGTTACAAAAAGCGCCATTACCAAGAAAACGACGCCCTGATTGCCTGCCTTCTTTGTCATAAATGATGCATTGCATCAAACAATGGTGTCGGAAAAATGGGAGGCGTTTTGTAGCACAGTTGTTTTAAAGAATGGGCCTTACAGATATGGGTTTTGGTGCTGAAAATATTGCTACCGGGATCACAATCCACCGTGTGGCGGTTGATGAAAACGGTTACGGTAGGCTGGCATTTTAACTGGAAGCGAAAGTCATCGAAAATTAACCTTGGGTTTGTTGATGGATATTCTGTTATGGTCTTTTTGGGATCGCTTTTTCAAAAGCCATAAATTAATAGCAACAGACGGTCCGGGCTATCTACGTTTATCCGGTTCCTACGAATACCCAAACGTAAAGAGATGCTTTCTCTTGATTAGTATCTTGCCTGGCAGGCGAATGTAACTCTACAGATCCAAAAACCACAGGCTGAAAAACGCTGCCACGCTCAGGAAAGCTGCTACGGTTTCGCCTGAATTCCGCACTTCTTTTTGCGGTTAGGATCACGTATCTTTGGCTTAAAAGATGCGACACTTGTTGTCTTCCGCGCGAGTACACAAGTATTATTCCATGCACAAGCAAGCGGCAGGTAAACACTCCGCATGCTGGGAAATGAAATTAATTAAAAGCGAATATCGTGAACCTGATAATGAGTGTACGGATTCGGCTTTTAACCGTGGTTTGAACTGCCTTCGAGCGATTGTGGCTGAGCTGTATATATTTATTCACTTTTAAGTGGAGTTGGAAAAATCAAAATCTGCGTTGGCTGTAGAGATAAAATAAATAGCCTAGCAACGAAAACAATAAAATTCATCTTCTATTTGTATAGAGCCTAGCCAGAGGAAAGCATATGAGCATAAAAAAATATCTAACTAAAGACACACGGATAGATCATATTGCCATAGCTGTAAAAGACCTGGAGGCCGCGTTAACGTTATATGAAGATGTTTTTGGCTTCACCCTGATGAAGCGACGCGAGGTTAGGGGCGCTTTTTCAGGCATGAAATCCGCGGAGCTGGAGGCGGGCGGATTCTCCATAGTGCTGGTCCAGGGGACGGACCCCCAGTCGCAGGTTAGCCGTTATATTGAAAGGTATGGCTCCGGCGTGCAACACGTTGCAATAGAAGTGGACGACGTGGAGTCATTAACCGAAACATTGAGTCAGTCTGGAGTCAAGTTTGCCACCAGTATTATACGCGCCGACGGCCTCATCCAGCGGTTTACCCAAAGGGATGAAAATTCAGGAATGATGTTCGAGTTTATTCAACGCTCCACGAAAACGAAAGGGTTTGATCCTGCAAATATACAGCAGCTTTTTCAGCAGTTGGAAGCCAGTGAGGCTTATTAGTTGGAGATATGAATATGAACCTTACCTATTTCTTTAGAAGAAAATTAAAACGCTTGAAGTCAAGTGGGGCATTTTTTTCCCGACTGTTTTTAGCGCAAAAAACGATAGCGGCATGATCGGAAGGGACGCGATTCCAGAAGGTAAGATCATGTTGTTTCCCGTCATGGAATGATTATGTCAATGCGTTAATAGTTGTTTCTGGTTGCTCTGGCTGCGGTTCCGCCATACTTCTCTCTCTAAACATAAACAAATAACGCACTTTATAGTGCGTTTTAAATGGCGCAAAGCTATCAGCTTCGCTTGGAGGAGAGTTGTAGCCATCGGCTATCAGGTATAAATGCTTCATATGGAATCGAAATACCGATTTAACAGTCTTCGATTTGTCGGTACACCTTGTATTGGATCAGGCCATCGAAAAGCGGGAGTTTTCGACGGCCTGGAAGTATAGTGAAGAGTAATAATAAAGTTTGCATACATAACGGTTCTGAATTTATGCTGCCATTGGAGCGTCTAAACAAAGGTCTGAATGATCCCAAGCTGGGGGTCATGAACTTTTTAAACGAGATAGTCGGTCGTTATCCGGATGCGATTTCCTTCGCTCCCGGTCGACCGCTTGAAAAACACTTTGATGTGGAGAAATCCTTTAATTGCATCAATAGATATCTGGAGTATGTAAACCAGGATTATTCCTTTCTCGGGCAGTATGGGAATACAAAAGGAGTGATAGGGGATCTTGTTTGTAAGTTGGTCGCGAATGACGAGGGAATTGTTGCTGACCCGGATAGCATTGTTGTCACAGTTGGTTGCCAGGAAGCAATGTGTTTGTGCCTGCTGGCACTGGCGGGAAACCCTGGTGAAGTTGTTTTGGTGGAAGATCCGGCGTACGTGGGGGTTGTTGGGGCAGCGAAAATTTTCGGGATTGAAGTTGTGGGGGTGCCAACCGATGAAAATGGCATCGTGGTGGAGGCCTTGGCGGATGAGGTGGCCAAGCTGGGAAAGGCCAATAAAATTCCCCGGCTGCTGTATGTATCACCGGATTTTTCCAACCCCACGGGATTTACCTCGAGCGTTGAAAGGAGGCGACAGTTGCTTGATGTGACTCGGGAGCTCGGCGTAATGGTGCTGGAAGATCACGCTTACAATTATTTCTACTACGGTGACTCCAAATCCGGCTGTCTTAAAAGTCTTCCAGGTAGCGAGCATGTGATATACCTGGGAAGCTTCTCAAAATCAATTTATCCTGGTGTAAGAATCGGGTTTTTAATTGCCGATCAGAAAGTTATTGCCGAGGATGGAAAACCCTGTAACTTATCCGATGAGCTTTCCAAAATAAAAAGTTTCCTGACTGTAAATTCATCTGCCGTAAATCAGGCGATCGTTGGAGGCTTGATAATCGATCAGAATTTTTCCTTGGTTGAATATACCCAAAAGCCGCGGGTCGAGCTCAAACATAATAGGGATGTCATGCTTGAGTCCCTCGCTCAATACTTTCCAGGAAAGGCGCAATGGTGTCGAGGCGTTGAGTGGAATACCCCCGAGGGAGGCTTTTTTATCACAGTGAAGCTACCGTTCAGTATATCCGATCAGGAGCTGTTTTCCTGTGCGCAAAACCACGGCGTTATATGGACGCCCATGAGTTATTTCCATATCGAGGAAGTAGTCTCCACAAGTATCAGACTGTCATTTAGCTATGTGGATGAGCTTCAAATAACTGAGGGTGTCGCCCGCCTTTCCCGCTTTGTTCAGGAGCAGTGCGGGAAGGTGAATGCTGATCAATAGATACCAAGGCTATTTTTCCGAGGTTGTGTATATGACACTGGGGAAGGAATATCTAAAGGCTCGATAAATGAGAAAACGCTTTTATTCATCACATGACTTTGTTAGGCCGGCAAAAAACAATCTGCCCAGGTTCGTATTCGACTTCATCGATGGTGGCTCCGGCAACGAAAACGTTCTAAGGTCGAACGTGGATTCGTTTAAGGATATAAAACTGATTCCCTTCGTCCGGTCAAAATGGGGTGATACAAGCCTGGATAGCGAAATTATGGGCCTGAAATATTCAGCGCCTTTCGGTGTGGCGCCGCTTGGTTTGTGCGGTTTGGTTCATCCCGATGCGGATATAACCTTAGCTAAAGCCGCGGCTAAATATAACGTACCTTATATCATTAGCGCCGCGTCAAACCATTCCATTTGCAACGTGGTAAAGGCAGCGAGTACGCCGCCCTGGTTCCAGCTTTACATTCCCAAAATGCCGTCACAGTTGGATAAACTGCTGGAAAAGGCGGAAAAAAACGGTTGCCCCGTGCTGGTTGTTACGGTCGATACGTCAGTACCGGGCAGAAGGTTGCGCGACCTGAATAATGGCCTGAAGCTTCCTTATAGACTGAACTACGCCAATGTGGTGGAGGCGTTGAAACACCCGGCCTGGACGAAAAACCGATTGCTTGCGGGAAAGATTACTTTTCCGAATTTCGATGACGCATTAAATGAAAACCCGGATTTAACCTTTCATGATCTTATGTCACTGCAGACGGGGGGCAACCTGGATTGGGGCGTAATTCAGAAAATTCGCCAGGACTGGAAGGGCAAGCTGGTGTTGAAAGGTATCTTATCACCGATTGATGGGATGCATGCGCAAAAGTTGGGGGTGGATGCAGTGATTATATCCAACCACGGGGGAAGACAATTGAGTTCCGCTCCCGCGCCGATTGCCATGGCGCCCACCTTTATAAAAGCCGGGTTAAAAAAAGAATTTGTGATGCTGGATTCCGGTGTAAGAACCGGTGACGATATCATCTCCAGTCTGGCGTGTGGTGCCGGTTTTGTATTTATGGGAAGGCCGCTGCTTTATGCGTTGGCGGCCAACGGCGAAAAAGGGGTGGAGAACCTGTTCGACATCATTTTTGATGAGCTAACGGTAAATTTGAAGCTGCTTGGAGCGGGGGCTCCAGGGGAAATAGGCGAGAAGAATTATCTGATTGGATAATTTTTCTGTAATAGAGAAAAGAACAAGCGTTTACGAAGCTTGCCCATCATAAGAGATTCAAAAGTGCTTAATAGACACCCTCTGATGTTTCGGTTTTTGATAGCGGTTGTTCTGCCCGTATGCGCCGGGCTGGCGTTTCTATATCTCTATCTTAAATCGAGCGTTGCTCCAACAACAGGTACGTTGGCGCTTGACGGATTGAATTATCCCGTAGCGATTACTCACGACACCTACGGAACGCCTCGGATTGTTGCCCGGAGCGATCACGATGCTTACTTTGCCCTTGGTTTTAAACACGCGAGTGACCGGTTGTGGCAACTCGAAGTGCAGCGCAGGCTGGCCCAGGGAAGACTCAGTGAATTGTTTGGGGTGGAGACGCTTTCCGGGGATATTGCAATGCGTACTTTCGGCTTGTACAGGGCGGCCCGCCAATCGTTGCCCCACCTTAAGAAAGAGACCGTGGCTGCATTAACCGCCTATGCCGACGGCATCAATGCGTGGATTATGCAATCACCCAGTCTGCCTGTTGAGTTTCGGTTGTTTGGTATTCGCCCGGAACCCTGGGACGTGATTGATTCGTTGAGCTGGCAGAAGGCCTTTTCATTGACGTTAAGCGGCAACATGATGGATGAGCTGCGTAGAAACCAGTTGCAGGAGCATTTCACGCCGGCACAAATTCGCTACATATATTCCCATGATCCTGTCGCACCATATGCAAATAAAACCAGTTCCATCGCAAATCATTCCATGGTTAGGAGCGATGCGCTGATTGATTTCGGAATCGGGCATTTGTTTACAGGCAGTAATGCCTGGGTGGTGTCGGGCAAGCATACAAAATCCGGTCAACCAATCCTTGCTAACGATCCACACGTTGGTCTTCAACTTCCGTCCCTTTGGTATGCTGCCTCGCTCAAGGGGGATAAGCTGGATGTTTCCGGAATGACCCTGGTGGGCATGCCCATGGTAATTTTTGGACAAAACTCTGCCATTGCCTGGGGGGGAACAAATTTGCAGAGTGATCAGCAGGACCTGTTTATTGAAACAACCTCGCCACGGAAGCCGAACCAGTACCTCGACGGCGATGAGTGGAAAGCATTCGAATTGCGCAAGGAAAAAATAAAGGTCAGCGCGGCCTTTCCTGCCTTTTTGCGCGCTGCATTGAATCCCGTTGAAATTGTTGTGCGCCAGACAAAGCGTGGTCCCGTCGTCAGTGATATACAGATGGAAACCGATGCCGTGATAAGTCTACGCTGGTCGGCACTGGATCCGGAGGATCATACGGCCGATGCTTTTTTTGATGTCCAGTACGCTGACGATTGGCGGGAATTTCGCCTGGCTTTGGCACAGCTTAAATCTCCCGGCCTGAATTTTTTGTACGCCGACAGGAAGGGTAACATCGGTCACCAGGTTGCCGGCATGATGCCGAAGCGTGCCGAAGGGGTAGGCATCCTGCCGCTTCCCGCGTCACCGGATAACGACTGGCAGAGCTATTACGATTTTGAGTTGCTGCCGTCGACCTTTAATCCGGAAAAGGGTTTTATCGTCAGTGCCAATGAGAAAGTGGACCATTCCCCTGACATCGTTATATCACATGAATGGGCTCCCCGAGCCCGTCACGACAGAATAGCTGCTTTGTTACAGCAATCCATTGATGCAGGGGAATTGATGACAGTCTCTGATATGGAAGCTATCCAGAATGACAGCAGGGACTTAACTGCATTGACTCTGTTACCTGTATTGCGACAAGTACCCGCAAAGTCGCCACAGGAGGAAGAGGCAATAGCGATGCTCGCGGCCTGGAACGGTGAGTTTACCTCCGAATCCGTGGGGGCAACATTATTTGCAACCTGGAGCCACTACCTGACGCACCAGATTTTTGATACGGCGTTACGCCATAGCTGGCAGCGTCCGGCGGAGTCAGACCTGCTGCTTTCCTCCCTTGGCCGGTTAAGTTGGGCGGATATGGCCCGGGTTGTCGCCACCAACTCCCATGGCTGGTGTGAAAAAAATCAGGGAAACCCTTGCGTAAAAGAGCTACGGATTAGCTTTGAAAAGACGTTAAAGCAACTAACGAAAATAAGTGGCACCGACTCGGTGCGGGAATGGAAGTGGAGCGATTTCAGCTCCACCGAATTTAGCCACCAGCCATTTGGCAAAATCAAAGGTCTTGAGTGGTTGTTTAAACGGAGTGTCGACTCTGTAACTTCTCCAAACAGTATTGATGCCTCAAACCTTCAATATGATCCCATGGAAGGATTTACGCAGGATTTTGGCGCAAGCTTCCGGCAAGTGTTTGAACTGAACAGGAGTAATACTCACTGGTACATGATCAGCACCGGGCAGTCGGGAAACGTCATGAGTAGACATTTTGACGACATGATTAAACCCTTTTCGCGCGCCAGACTGACTTCTCTCGACGTCGAAAATCAATCGGGAAGTACCCTTAATCTTGTTCCCGCCAATGGGCAATAGTAAATGAATCTACTAAAGCTATTTTCATCACACGCACCGAACAAGGTGTTTTTGGCGATCCTGACGGGTGCGTTATCCGGAATCGCTTATGCGCTGTTGATTCCGGTTATGATGACGGCGCTGGCCATCGTCCCGCCCAGATTATCCATTGCCGGGGAAGAATTCTATCAGCTGTTCGGCGTTGAAGTGGCGCATCCGAAATTTGCCGGCCTGTTTTTACTGTTGTGCCTTTTTATCCTCTTGACGAAAACGCTTTCGCAGGTGCTGTTGGCATCCATTGCCATGGACGTAACAACAAGATTGCGACGGAATCTATATGCGCGTATTTCAAATACTTCCATTTCCGCCCTGGAGCGTTGCAGTAACGGCCGACTAATCCAGTCCATGACCAATGATGTACACCAGATAGTATCCGGCGCGGGGTTGATTCCGGATATGCTGGTGCAAATGTCAACACTTGTTGGTCTGATGGGGTTCCTTTATTACGTCAGCGATAAAGTCTTCGATTTTGTCTTGTACACCATTATTTTCGGTGGTGTCACATTTCAATTGATGATGATCGTTGGAACACGGTATTTCAGGCGTTCGCGCGACCATATGGATCATCTTCAAGAGGGTTTCAAGGGGCTGGTGGAGGGGGCCAAGGAATTGAAGCTCAATGAAAGCAAGCGCCAGCACTTTACGAACAATCAGCTCCTTCTGCATGAACGCCATGTGTTGAGATTGAACAAGACGGGTTTTTACATCATCCAGTTGGCGAGGAATTATGGTGATCTCATAACATTCTGCGCGATGGGGATCATCGGGTTTATCTATGTCAACTATCACGCGATTTCCGTCGGCGAGTTAACCGGCGTGCTTATGGTGCTGCTTTATATTAGCGGCCCTGTTGGCGCTATATTAAATATTCTGCCGGATTTGGCACGTTCGAGAATTTCCCTGGCAAAAGTGGAGTCCTTGTTCGACGATCTGCCCGGCGAGAATGCCAGTAACGAGCTGAGAAATGTACCGGAATGGAATGCAATTAAATTGAGGTCAGTTTCCTTTCACTACCCCAACGAAAAAGCCGGCGAAAAGGTGTTTGGCGTGGGACCCATGGATGCGGAGATAAAACGAGGAGAAATTACATTCATTGTGGGCGGTAACGGCAGCGGGAAATCCACTCTTTCCAAAGTAATCAGTCTTCATTATTCCGCCGGGAGTGGAGAGATCGCCTTCGATGATGTGCGCATAACGCCCGAAAACATAAACAGCTACCGCCAACAAATAGCCTGTATATATTCGGATTATTACTTGTTTAAGCAGCTGCATGGTGATTTTTCCCAAGATCGGGAATTGCTGGCACAGGTTGATTTTTACCTGGATGTGCTTGATTTGAAGGGCAAGGTTGAATTGAGTAATGGTTATTTTTCGACACTAAGCTTGTCTGACGGGCAGAGGCGACGTCTCGCCCTGTTGGTGGCATTCCTGGACGATAAAGCTTTATATGTTTTCGACGAGTGGGCCGCGGATCAGGACCCGCAATTCAAAAAAGTTTTCTACTACGATCTTTTGCCAAGACTGAAGGCGCAAGGTAAGGCCGTGGTGGCGATATCGCACGATGACCGATACTTTGAGGTTGCCGACCAGATTTTGATTATGGAGAGCGGCAGGCTCGTAGAAAGCCATGAAAGTTTCCTGAAGAAAAATGAATCGTTAGTTTCAGTATAAATCAGAGGCTGGTTTATAAATGAGAGCTAAAGAGAATCCAAAAGGTGGAAAGGTGAGCATGCAATCGATAGTTGATTTTCTTACGGTTTATTCGCAGGAAAAACCTAACGATATCGCTTTTACCTATATAGAAGACAACGGCGAAAAACGCCAGATCACCTTCAGGGAACTGCAAGCGGCCGCGCGGTCTATCGCCGGCTGTTTGAAAGAGAAGATAAAACCGGGAGATGCAGTGGTTTTGCTGTTTCCCCAGGGGCTTGAATATATCCAGGCATTTATCGGTTGCTTGTTCGCCGGAGCTGTTGCAGTACCTTTATATCCCCCGACCAGCAGAAACCACGCTGAACGCGTGTTCGCCGTTATCAGGGACTGCGATGCCAGGTTGGCGCTCAGCAGCGATGAATACAATCCGGCTTTGAGTGAAGACCTGGCTCCGTTACCGGTGCTCGGCTTTGCCGAGTTGTCCGAAGGGTCATCATCCGAAACATCCCAGTCCGCTCCGACTCCGCGACAGTTGGCGTTTTTGCAGTATACCTCCGGCTCCACGGGTTCGCCCAAAGGGGTAATGGTTTCCCACGGTAATATCCTGGCAAATTTGAAGTCCTTGCAGGAAGCAACCGGTTGTTCCACGGAGGATGTCTTTTGCAACTGGCTTCCCCTTTTTCACGATTTGGGTTTGATAAATACGGTTTTGCTTCCTGTTTATTTGGGCAGCCATTCCATAATCATGTCTCCGGCCCGGTTTATTAAAAGACCTTTGGCCTGGTTCGAGGCAATCAGCGAAAACAAGGCAACCATTTGTGGCGCGCCGAATTTTGCGTTTGATCATTGCATTGATCGCATCCGGGAGAGTGGAAAAAACGGTATCGATTTGTCGTCATGGCGCGTGGCATTCAATGCGGCTGAACCAGTCGATGTAAAAACGATTCAAAAATTTTCCGAGCGTTTTGCAAGTATGGGGTTTAGGGAAGCTTCATTTTATCCCAGCTACGGCATGGCTGAGGCGACGGTTTTTATTTCCGGAGGCAACCCCTTATCGCCAGTATCCCGCCAATCCTTTGGTGCCGATGGTTTGAAAGTAGGGCAGGTTGGCGTTGACCTGGAATCCCATAATAAGCGCACACTTGTTGGATGCGGCAAGACCCAATCCGGTCACTATATTAAAATCGTTGATCCTGAGTCATGCAGGGAGGTATCTGGAAACCAGGTTGGGGAAATCTGGTTTTCGGGGCCGAGCGTGGCACAGGGTTACTGGAATGATGAAGATAAAACAAAGGCCAGCTTTGGTGCAACGTTGCCGGGTGACGACCGAAAATATCTTCGGACCGGGGATCTGGGATTTATTTACCAGGGTGAGCTATTTATTTCGGGACGCATTAAGGATGTCTTGATCATAAAAGGCCGGAACTATTATCCGCAGGACATAGAGAAGATTGCTTACGATTCCAGCAAAGGGCTGGTGCAGGGTGGCGCTGCTGCTTTTGAAGTGGATGGAAAGGCTGTTCTTATCCAGGAGGTGACTGCGCGCGCCAAAAAACAGTTTGATTATTCGACAGCTTGCAAGAATATTCAATCAGCTGTTTATGAACTGTTTGAGATCTTGCTTGACGATATTGTATTTGTCCGGGCGAGAAAAATAAGCAAAACCTCCAGTGGAAAAATTCAGCGGTCGTTAACAAAAAAACAATATTTATCGGGCGACATTAATGCATTGTACAGCTTAAAGCAGGATGCGGCCCGGAGTGACCGACAGTACGAAGCGCCCGCAACCCTTCTCGAAGAGCAAATCTGTAAGCTTTGGCAAGAAGCCCTGGGCATTGATAGCGTTGGTGTTACCGACAACTTTTTTAAGCTGGGCGGCCATTCGCTATATGCAACTCGTTTGATTGCCAGAATAAACGCGGAACTGAATTGCCATATTTCAATTAAAGACCTGTTTTATAGCCCCACCATACGTGAGTTGGCAGGTGTGGTTGAAGTCGCGGGCGTTGACGCTCCCAAAACGATTGTGAAAGCACCTGAAGGTCATAAGCGGCCGCTGTCTTTTGCCCAGCAGCGCTTGTGGTTGCTGGATCAAATTGAAGGAGGGAGTGCGCACTACAATTTGTCCGGTTTTCTGAAATTAACCGGCAGGCTGAATCACGACGCGTTAAACCGCGCTTTTTCCAGTATCCTTGAACGTCATGAAAGTTTGCGCACCTGCATTACTGTCCGCGAAAACGGACAACCGGTCCAGATTATCCAGTCTCCTGCTTCTTTCGCTATACAAGTGGTTGATTTGTCCGCTCTGCAAGAGGGGGAGCGTCAGCAACAGTTGGACAAACTGATGGCGACGGAATCCGGCAGTTTATTTGATTTAAGCCGGGATCTGATGCTACGGGCACAGCTGGTCAAACTGGCCGCCGGTGAATATATTCTGCTGGTGACCACGCATCACATCGCCTCCGACGGTTGGTCGATGTCAATCCTGATCAACGAGTTCGGTGCACTTTACAACGCTTATGCCGGGGGCGGGGAAAACCCGCTATCTCCTCTACCGATTCAATACACCGACTACGCGTTCTGGCAACGCAACTGCTTGCAGGGTGAGCTGCTGGATCAGCAGTTGGAATATTGGGAGCATCAACTGACCGGTCTGCCGGTGGTGCATGGTTTACCCCTGGACCATGCTCGTCCGGCCGAACAAAGTTTTGCTGGGGACACCTATCGTTCGCATGTTGATGCGGCCATCAGTCGCGCGTTGAGCCAGTTCTGTCAGCGCCATGGCGCCACGGTGTTCATGGGCCTACACGCGGTGTTTTCGGTATTGCTGGCGCGCTACAGCAACGAAACCGACATTGTCGTGGGAAGTCCCATCGCCAACCGCGAACAAAAAGAAGTGGCGAATTTAATCGGGTTCTTTGTAAATACTCTGGTACTGCGTAGCAACCTGTCCGGTAATCCAACTTTTGTCGAACTATTGCAACGTAGCAAAGACCTCTTGCTGAATGCCTATGCGCACCAGCAGGTGCCTTTCGAACAGGTTGTTGAGCGTTTGCAGCCGGAGCGTAACCAAAGCCACAGTCCCTTATTCCAGGTGATGCTGATACTGCAAAATAATGAAGAAGGCATACCGGAATTACCGGGACTGAAGGTAAGCCCGGTTGAACGAACCCTAGCTCACTTCGCAAAGTACGATCTTACGCTCAATGTGAAGGAAGATGCCCGGGGCCTGTCGCTGGGTTGGGAATACAATACCGATCTGTTCGAACCGCGGAGCATTGCGCGCATGGCAATGCAATTTAATGTGCTGCTCCAGGCCCTGCTTGCCGAGCCGGAGATAAGCGTATTCAAGGCAGGGATTCTCACCGAACAGGAACGCCACCAACTGCTGACGGAATGGAACGCCACGGCGGTGGATTACCCGCGCGACAAATGCATCCACCTGTTGTTTGAAACGCAGGTGGAAAACAATCCGGATGCGGTCGCTGTTACTGTCGAAGATAAACAGCTCTCCTATAACGAGCTGAATCAACATGCGAACCGGCTTGCGCATTATCTGATAAATGAGAAGCAGGTCGGGCCGGATTCCCTGGTGGGTATTTGCGTCGACCGTTCGCTGGATACGATCGTGGGTATTCTTGCGATCCTCAAAGCCGGAGGCGCCTACGTCCCGCTTGATCCGGAATATCCCGAAGCGCGCCTGGCATATATGCTGGAAGACGCAAAACTGACTACCGTGTTGACGCAGAGTCATCTGTTTGAGAAAACGCCGGTAAGCGATTCGCTTGCGGTATGCCTGGATGACGAATCGCTGCAGCGAGAGTTACAGAAGCAGTCCGACCAAAACCCGGATGTAAAATCATTCGGGTTAACGCCAAACAACCTGGCTTATGTTATTTACACCTCGGGCTCCACCGGCAATCCCAAGGGCGTCATGGTTGAACACGGTAACGTGGTTAACTTCCTGATTGGAATGCAACAAAAACCGGGAATTAAAACCGAAGATTGCTTACTCGCGGTTACCTCCACCTCGTTTGATATTCACGGTCTGGAACTGTTTCTACCGCTGATCGCGGGAGCGAGCCTGGTAATTGCCGGCAGGGAAGCCACGGCGGACCCGGAGGTGTTAAAAGCCCTGTTAAAACAGCACCGGATTTCCATTATGCAGGCAACACCGGCAACCTGGAAAATGCTGCTGGAATCCAACTGGCAAGTGGAGCTGCCGCTAAAAGTTTTGTGCGGCGGTGAAGCGTTAAGCCTGTCGCTGGCCAGGGCCTTGCTCGAGCAACCAAAGCTCGAGCTTTGGAATATGTACGGTCCGACGGAAACCACCATCTGGTCCACCACCGGGCGGATACTGCCGCGACCCGACCAGGTGCTGATGGGCAAGCCGATCGCCAACACCCAGGTTTACGTTGTTTCAAATAATATGGAACCCGCGCCGGTTGGGGTTGCGGGTGAATTGCTGATTGGCGGTGCGGGCGTTACCCGTGGCTACCTGAATCGTCCGGAATTAACCGACGAGAAATTTATTGCCAACCCGTTTTACGACCCAAACGATCCGGCGAGCAGTAAACGGCTGTATCGCACCGGCGACCTGGTGCGTTGGTTGCCGCAAGGCAGTCTGGAGTTCCTGGGCCGTATCGACCACCAGGTCAAAATTCGCGGCTTTCGCATTGAATTGGGGGAAATTGAAAACGTCCTGGCCCGACATCCACAAATCAAGGATGCCGTGGTGGTGGCGAAAGACCGTCCGTCGGGCGACAGGCAATTGCATGCCTATGTCGTGCCAAAACCGGCAAACGAAAGTGATGTTGAAGTTGGGGAGACGGCATCTTTCAGTCTTTTCTATTTCGGTGCGGACACTTATTTGGATGAAGATAGGTACAACCTTTATTTAAGCGCTGCCAAATTTGCGGATGAAAACGGGTTTGAAGCCATTTGGACGCCGGAGCGCCATTTTGACCCCGTCGGTGGATTGTATCCCAGCCCCTCGGTATTAAGTGCCGGGCTGGCAGCCATGACACGCCAGGTAAAATTACGGGCAGGCAGTGTTGTGCTTCCACTTCACGATCCGCTCCGTGTTGCCGAAGAGTGGTCGATGGTTGATAACCTTTCAAACGGAAGGGTGGGGATTGCCATTGCGAGCGGTTGGCATCCCCGGGATTTTGTATTGGCGCCGGGGAATTTTGACGCGCGTAAAGAAGTTGTCAACGACGGAATCAGCACTCTAAAGACTCTGTGGCAGGGCAAAAAAATAATAAGAAAAGATGGCAAAGGCGAGGATGCAGAAGTTCGCATTTACCCCGAACCCGTTCAAAAACAATTGCCGCTTTGGATAACAGCCGCGGGTAATCCGGAAACGTTTGTCGAAGCCGGTCGCCTGGGGGCCCATGTACTCACGCACCTGCTGGGGCAGACAATAGACGAGTTGGCGAAAAAGCTCGTTCTTTATCGGGAGTCCCTGTTAAAGAACGGCCACGATCCTCGCGCAGGTCGAGTAACATTAATGGTGCACACCTACCTCGGCGAAGATCTGCAACGGGCGCTCGACCACACAAGGATTCCCTTCAAAAACTATATGCGCTCGCATATTGCGCTGCTTGTTCCGATGCTTAAGAGCCTCGGTATATCGACCGATGGTTTAAGCGAGACCGATCTGGAAAATATGGCCGATTTCGCCTTTGAACGTTACGCCCGGACAGCGTCGTTTATTGGTACCCCGAAAAGCGTAGCCCCGGTTGTCGCCCGGCTGAAAGATATTGGTGTCGACGAGTTCGCATGTTTAATTGACTGGATGGACACTGCATCAACATTACAAGGGCTCGACTCCCTGCGCGAGTTACAACTGGCCACCCGCTCGCTGCCGCCGAGTTCAAGAGCGATGATGGACTACTGTCGCGAACGGCTGCCGGAGTACATGATTCCGTCGGGCTTCATGGTAATGGATAAACTGCCGTTAACGCCTAACGGAAAAGTTGATCGCAAGGCTCTGCCCGAACCGGATATTTCAGTAGGGCAGAATGCTTACCTCGCGCCGCGCAGCGAAACAGAAAAACGACTGTGTGATATTTGGCAGGAAGTGTTGGGTGTCGAGCAGGTCGGCATCACGGATAATTTTTTCCAACTGGGCGGACATTCATTGCTGGCCACACGCCTGGTTGCGCGAATTAACCAGGCTTTCGGCGTGGCGTTTTCGGTGAAGTTGCTGTTCAGCAGTCAAACAGTGGAAACCGCCGCGCGAACGATCCTGCAACTCGATAAAAATAGCGCCCTGCCCGCGCCTGTCCGGGTGTCGCGAGACCAGGCTTTACCGTCCTCCTTTGGCCAGCAACGTTTGTGGTTGCTGGCGCAAATCGATGGTACCAGCGTGCACTACAATATGCCGGGGTCGTTAAAGCTGAAAGGCTCGTTGAATATTGATGCCCTGAATAAAGTTTTTACCGATATCCTTGAGCGTCACGAAAGTTTGCGCACCCGTTTCGAAGTCACTGAAAATGGTCAACCGATACAAATCATCCAGGCTGCGACGCCGTTCGTTACACCCTTGGTGGATTTGTCCGAGCTGAACGAAGATGCGCGTCAAAAACAATTGTTGCAGTATGCTGAAGACGAAGCAAGGCGCGAGTTTGATCTGCAACGCGATGTTATGTTCCGGGCCAGATTACTCAAAATGGCGGCGGACGAGCACATCCTGCTTGTTACCACCCACCATATCGCCTCCGATGGCTGGTCCAGTGCAATTCTGATCAAGGAGTTTCGTGCACTTTATACCGCCTATGTTCAGGGCGGGAAAAATTCCTTAGGCGACTTGCCGGTTCAGTATGCGGACTACGCTTATTGGCAGCGTCAGTGGTTGCAAGGTGAAGTACTTGATCAGCAGTTGTCTTATTGGGAGAACCAACTGGCCGACCTGCCCTTGGTCCACAGCCTGCCTTTGGATCGACCGCGTCCGGCAACCCAGACGTTCGTTGGCCGCACGCATGTCTCCCACCTTGATAAAAACAGCCGTGGCGCATTGGAAAAGCTCTGTGAGTCCGAAGGCGCGACGTTATTTATGGGGCTGCAGGCAGTATTTGCTGCCTTGTTGTCACGTTACAGCGGTGAAACGGATATTGTGATGGGGAGTCCTGTTGCCAATCGCGAGCAGGAAGAAGTGGCGGAGTTGATCGGTTATTTTGCCAATACCCTGATATTCCGTAGCGACCTTTCCGGCAATCCGGGTTTTATTGCTTTACTGCGGCAAAGCCGGAACATGCTGCTGGATGCCTACGCACATCAACAAGTACCTTTCGAGCAAATTGTCGAGCGCCTGCAGCCGGAGCGCAGCCTGAGTCATCACGCACTGTTTCAGGTGATGCTGGTGTTACAGCACAATGAGTCGGGAATGCTCGAATTGCCGGGGCAGGATTTTAGCCTGGAGTTGCCTGGGTTGAGCCTGAGCCCGACGGAACATCGAAGCGTTGGCTCCGTAAAATACGATCTCACGCTTAACGTATTCGACAACGGGAAAGACATTACTCTGGGATGGGAGTACAACAGTGATTTATTCGACCGGGCCACCATTGCCCGCATGGCGACGCACTTCAATATATTACTTAATGCCCTGCTCGCCGCCCCCGAACAAAAGATTCCCGATGTCGAACTGCTGCAGGGGCAGGAACGTCATCAACTGCTGGTGGAATGGAATGGCATTACGGCGGATTACTCCAGGGACCACTGCATTCACGAGCTGTTTGAAACCCAGGTTGATCGCAGCCCGGACGCGGTTGCGGTAGTTTATGAAAATCGGCAACTTACTTACTGCGAACTGAATAAAAAAGCAAACCGACTTGCACACCACCTGGTTACTGAAAAACGGGTTAAACCGGACACGCTGGTTGGTATTTGTGTTGAACGTTCATTGGAGATGATCGTTGGTATCCTGGCAGTTTTAAAAGCGGGTGGAGCCTATGTGCCCCTCGACCCGGATTACCCGCAGGCACGTTTAAAGCACATGCTGGACGATGCCTCGTTAACAACAGTGTTAACGCAGCGCCACCTGCGCGACATCACTCCGCTGAACGCTGCGCAGGCGATATATTTGGATGACGAAAGCCTGCAATCAGTCCTGGAGGGACTGCCAGACAGCAATCCACAGTCCCGGCAATCGGGATTAAATTCCAATCACCTGGCGTATGTAATTTACACCTCGGGTTCCACCGGTACACCGAAAGGCGTGATGGTTGAACACAGCGGTCTTGTCTGCCATATCGAAGCGGCCCGCCGATATTTCGGTTTAACCGCCGAAGACAACGTATTGCAATTTTCCTCCCTGTCCTTTGATGTGGCGCAGGAGCAGATCTTCTGTTCGTTGGTGTCCGGATCAACGTTATATATCCGGGCAAGAGGTCTGCTGAGCCCCGGTGGCTTTTCACAGTACTGCCTGGCCAATGGCATAACAGTCGCGGATGTTCCGCCCAGTTATTGCCTTGAAATTTTTAACGACGAAAAGTTATCGCAGGAAATTTCAGCGGAATCAACATTGAGACTGCTGATTGTGGGCGGGGAGGAACTGCCTAAAAACCTGCTGAAGCGCTGGCAGGAGTCATCGGCAAAATTTGATTTGATAAATGCCTACGGTCCGGCGGAAACGGTAATCAGCCCCTGCATGCACCGGTTTGACAGAGATCCGGATTACGTTGCGGTTCCAATTGGTCGTCCGCTTGCCAACAGGCAATGTTATGTCGTATCCGGTAATAACAAACTGCAACCCAAAAGCGTTGCGGGTGAGTTGCTTATTGGCGGTGCCTGCCTGGCGCGAGGTTATCTCAATCGCCCGGACCTGACAGCCGAAAAGTTTATTGCCAATCCGTTCCAGGACGAATCCAATCCTGCAAGCGGCGAGCGTTTATATAAAACCGGTGATCTGGTGCGGTGGCTGCCTGACGGTAATCTGGAATTCCTGGGACGTATAGACCAACAGGCTAAAATTCGCGGCTTTCGCATTGAACTGGGTGAAATAGAGTACATCCTCGGCACGCACGCCGATGTTGCCGAAGCAATAGTGCTTGTCAAAGGAGCGACTGGTAGCGACAACGCTGAAAGCGGAAACAAGCATCTGGTTGCTTACGTGGTGACAGAGACGGTCGATTTAAAAAGCGAGAATGAAGATTCCATCGCGGCGAGGCGAGAACTCACGTCTTCCCTGCGTCACCATTTAAGTCAAAGCGTACCGGAGTATATGATTCCGTCCGCCTTTGTGTTTTTGTCCGGATGGCCATTGAGCCCGAATGGCAAAATCGACCGAAAGGCCCTGCCGGAAGCTGATGCATCCGTTCAACAGGAGACCTATGTCGCGCCCCGCGGGGAAACGGAAAGTATCCTGTGCGAGATATGGCAGGAAGTGTTGGGCGTGGAAAGAGTTGGCATCACGGATAACTTCTTCCGCCTCGGCGGACATTCGCTGCTTGTGATGCAAGTTATTTCGCGCCTGCAACACCCTCGTTACCGGGACTCTCATTACCGGAGAAAGGACCTGTCGCTGACGGCGCGCCAGGTTTTCAGGACGCCCCGTTTGATGGATCTGGCGCAAGCAATCGACAACCCGATGAACGCGCCGAAAACGGCGGATGAAAGCGTGGATAAAAGTGCGGTGAGAAATCCTGAAACCGTGTTCAAAGCTCCCCCAAACCTGATTCCCGACGGCTGCGAAAAAATTATTCCTGAAATGCTGCCGCTGGTAAATTTAACCGGCGATGAAGTCGCGCGAATTGTTGCGAAGGTTCCGGGAGGTGCGGGCAATGTACAGGATATTTATCCGCTCGCTCCGCTCCAGGAAGGAATTTTATTTCACCACATGATGAATTCGGATGGCGACCCCTACATCCTGCCTTCGCTGTTTAAAATGAACGGCAGGCAGGCGGTGGATGATTTTATTGCCGCAATGCAGTTTGTTGTTGACCGCCACGATGTTTTTCGCACGGCGATATTTTGGGAGGGCCTGTCGATACCGGTACAGGTCGTATGCCGGCGGGCGAATGTACCGGTAAACCAGTTGGAGTTGGACCCCGCGCTGGCAACAGCAGGTGAAATAGAAACTGAAATGAAAGCCCGCTGCACGCCACATCGACTGGAAATAAACCTGGGCCAGGCGCCTTTACTGCAACTGCAGGTTGCGGCGGTACCTGATTCGGAGCAGTATTTTGTCCTGCTTTATTATCACCACATTATTTCCGATCACGTGGCTCTGGAAATTATCGAGCAGGAGCTGGCGGTTTATCTGGCGGGGCAGGCGAAAAGCCTGCCGGCTCCGGTGCCTTACCGGGAGTTTGTCGCGCACGCACAACACCAGGCTGCGCAATATAACGCGAAAACGTTTTTTACTGAAAAACTCGGTGATATCGAAGAGCCGACGTTACCCTTTAATTTACTGGATGTTGCCGGAGACGGCAGCAGGATCATCGAATTAAAAGCTGACGTTCCCGCCGACACGTCTGAAGCCATCCGCCACCTCGCCAAAAAACTGTCAATCAGCACAGCGGCGGTGTTTCACGCGGCCTGGGCAATGGTTGTCGCTGGCTGCAGTGGGCGTGACGATGTGGTATTCGGTACCGTGCTTTCAGGTCGTCTCCAAGGCACCATTCAAGCGGAGAATATTCTGGGTGTGTTTATCAACACCCTTCCATTGAGAGTGAAGTTAAACGGCATTACGGCCATCGAATTGATCCGGCAGATGCAGGACTCGCTGATGGACATCCTGCCTTACGAGCAGACGCCACTGGCGGTTGCGCAAAATTGTAGCGGCCTGGCGGGCGGTGGTCCCTTGTTTAGCTCGATTCTGAATTATCGACACACCGAAATTGGCGGTAATGCTTCCGTCCGGAAGGGGCAATTTGAGTTTATTTTCGCGGAGGAGCGCACCAGTTATCCGCTTATTCTTTCCGTGGACGACTTTGGTGAGGGGTTTGCGCTCGAGGCGCAAGTGGATGAATCCATAAGCGCCGAACGTGTTCTGGCCTATATGCAAACCGCGGTGGGGGAGTTGGTTAAAGCCGCCGAGTTTGCGCCGCAACAGGCAGTGCAAAGCCTGTCCATTCTGCCGGAGGCTGAACAACACCACTTGTTGGTGGAACTGAACAACACCGGTATGGATTACCTGAAAGAAAAATGTATCCATGAGCTGTTCGAAGCCCAAGTGGAACAAGGCCCAAAGGCGACGGCTGCGATCTTTGAAAACCGGCAACTGACCTATGAGGAGTTGAACAAAAAAGCCAACCAGCTTGCGCATTATCTGATAAACGAGAAACAGGTAACACCGGATACGCTGGTGGGCGTTTGCATGGAGCGTTCACTGGAAATGCTGATTGGAATTCTCGCCGTTCTAAAAGCGGGCGGAGCATACGTGCCCCTGGATCCGGAATATCCGCGGGCACGCTTGCAGTACATGTTGGATGATGCTGGATTAAAAGTGGTATTAACGCAGAAGCATCTTGGAAAAGCTACGCCCGTCACTGACGAGCAAGCGGTGTATTTGGATGATGTATTGGATCGATTGCACGGGCAGCCAGAGAAAAACCCGGGTGCCCGAACTGTGGGTTTGACTCCGGGTCACCTGGCCTACGTAATTTACACGTCCGGCTCCACGGGAAATCCCAAGGGCGTAATGATCGAACATCGCAACACTGTGGCATTCCTTTGCTGGGCGGTTAATACATTTAGCAAGGAGCAGTTGAATTGTGTTCTGGCATCGACGTCCGTCTGTTTCGACCTGTCGATATTCGAGATGTTTGCCCCCCTGGCCGCGGGTGGTAGCGTGCTGATTGTCGAGAATATAGCGACTTTGCAAAGCTGGCGGTATCCGCGCGAAATAAGCCTGATTAACACGGTGCCGTCGGCAATAGAAGCATTGCTGATGGGCGACAGTATTCCCGCATCTGTCAAAACGGTTAACCTGGCCGGGGAACCGCTAAAACAGAAAACAGTTGATCGTTTGTATCACGCTGGCGTCAACACGGTGTTTGATTTATACGGCCCTTCGGAAGACACCACCTATTCCACCTTTGTCTTGCGTACGGAAAACGGCAGTGCCAGCATCGGCCGACCAATCGGCAACACCCAGGTGTATTTGCTGGACAAGGCGCTTCAGCCAGTGGGGCAGGGTATCGCGGGTGAAATAGTTATTGGAGGCGCGGGACTCGCGCGCGGGTATCTGAATCGTGCCGATTTAACGGATGAAAAATTTATTCCCAACCCGTTCCGCGATAAAACCCGGGCGTCAGGCAGTGAGCGCCTGTACAAAACGGGCGATCTCGCCCGCTGGTTGCCGGATGGCAATCTGGAGTTTCTTGGCCGCGTTGATCACCAGGTCAAGATTCGCGGTTTCCGAATTGAATTGGGTGAAATTGAGCACAGACTTCATTCCCACTCCAGTGTGAAAGATGCGGTAGTGGTTGCCAGGGAGGCAGTGAACTCGAACGGCAAATATCTGGTTGCCTATGTGGTGCCCAAACCGGCCGCGGGATCAATTGATTTACAGGGCGACGAAGAAACGCACGAGTTGGTTGAAAGCCTGCGACTTTATTTAAATGAAGCGCTGCCAAACCATATGGTGCCGGGCGCGTTTGTGCTGCTGGAGCAATTACCGCTGACGCCCAATGGCAAAGTGGATCGGAACGCATTACCTGAACCGGATACCGCCATGCAGAAGGGCGAGTACGTCGCGCCAAGCACGGAAACGGAAAAAGTTCTGTGCGAACTGTGGCAGGAGGTTTTGGGTGTCGACCGCGTCGGTGTGACCGATGATTTTTTTGACCTGGGTGGGCATTCATTGTTGGTAATGAAACTGGTCGCCAGACTCCAATCCGATTTCTCGGTCAACATACCTATAAAGACACTGTTCAACGGGCAAAACGTGTCGGCGCTCGCGGAAATTATCGAAAAAAATAATGTGATCCGGAAAAACAAGCATATGGCTGTTCAAGACCTGCTGGAAGAAACTGAATGGTAATCGACATGCAAGCGTTAATTAATGAATTGAATGAAAAGGGAATTTTCTTCTATCTGGCCGATGGCAAATTGAAGACAAAAGCCAAAACCGATGCGATAACGCCGGACGTGGCCAGGAAAATAAAACAGCATAAACAAGAGCTGATAAGTTTTCTGGCGGACGATGTCGCGTTGGATGACGCTTACACTATAAAAGCTTCTGACAGAACCGGGGCCTTACCATTATCGTTTGCCCAGCAACGCCTCTGGCTGCTGGACCAGATCGACGGTGGTAGTGCGCATTACAATATGCCGGGCGTGTTGAAATTAACCGGGACACTCAATGTCGATGCGCTGAACCGGGCATTTACCAGTATCGTCAAGCGTCACGAGAGTTTGCGGACTTGCATTGCCGTCGGGGAAAACGGGCAGCCGGTACAGATAGTTCAACCGGCCACTCCTTTTGTTGTGCCGGTAACGGATTTGTCGGGCCTGGAGGAAAGTGAACGTCAATTACGACTGATGCGGCATGTTTCCGAAGAACCAACGAAACTTTTCGACCTGTGCGGCGACCTGATGTTGCGGGCGAGGCTGCTAAGGATATCAGCGGATGAAAATATCCTGCTCCTGACCATGCATCACATCGCCGCCGACGGCTGGTCGATGTCAATTCTTGTAAATGAATTTCGCGCTCTCTACACCGCTTATGTCAACGGGGAGGAAAATCCGTTAACGCCCCTGTCAATTCAGTATGCGGATTACGCGGCCTGGCAACGTGATTGGTTGCAAGGCGAGGTGCTGGAACAACATCTGGGATATTGGGAAAAACAACTGGCGGATTTGCCTGTTGCACACGGTTTGCCCTTGGATCATCCGCGACCTGCCTTTCAAACCCATAACGGAAAAACCTGGTCGTCGACGATTGATCGTGAAACCAGCCGAACTCTTCACAATCTGTGCGAATCGCACGGTGCAACATTATTTATGGGATTGCAGACGGCATTTGCCGTTCTCCTGTCACGCTACAGTAATGAAAGCGACATAGTCATGGGCACGCCGACTGCCAATCGCGAGCAGGCGGACGTTGTCGGCTTGATAGGCTTTTTCGTTAATACTCTGGTGTTGCGTAGCGACTTGTCCGCCAATCCGACTTTTATTGAACTGTTGCAACAAAACAAGAAAATGTTGCTGGATGCTTATGCGCATCAGCAAGTCCCGTTCGAGCAGATTGTTGAGCGGCTGCAGCCGGAGCGCAGTCAAAGTCACAGTCCGTTATTCCAGGTTATGCTGGCGCTGGAAAATAATGAAGAGGGTGTGTTGGAACTGCCCGGATTGACGTTGAGCAGGGTTGAACAAAATGCCGGTGTGGCCAAATACGATCTTACCCTCAATGTGCGCGAAACCGCGCAGGGCCTGCTGCTTGAGTGGGATTACAACACCGATTTGTTTGAGCGGGACACCATCGCCCGTATGGCGGGGCATTTTGATTTGCTGCTAAAAGGTTTACTTGCCAAGCCGGAGCAAAGTATTTTTAAGGCAGGAATGCTGGATGCGTGTGAACGCGATCAATTACTGGTGGATTGGAACAGTACCGGATTAGACTATCCACGGGACACATGTGTCCACGAATTGTTTGAAGCGCAGGCGGAAAACAACCCCGGCGCCGTCGCAATCGTATTCGATGAACAGCAGTTCACTTATGGAGGATTGAACCGCAAGGCAAACCAGCTTGCGCACTATCTGGTTAACAACAAGCAGGTGAAGCCGGATACCCTCGTGGGGATTTGTCTCGAGCGCTCACCGGACATGGTCATTGCCATTCTCGCTATTTTAAAAACGGGGGGCGCCTATGTTCCCCTGGACCCGGAATACCCGCAAGCGCGTCTGGCGTACATGCTGGAAGATGCCGACCTCGCTACCGTATTAACACAAACGCATTTGTGTGAAAAATTACACTTCAGGCAAGAGCAGGCCATTTGCCTGGATAACGACAACTTTCTGGAAGATTTAAAAGCCTATCCGCCGGACAACCCAAAGCGTCTGAACCTAACACCGAACCATCTGGCTTATGTTATCTACACCTCCGGCTCCACCGGAAACCCGAAAGGGGTGATGATTGAGCACGCCAGTCTGGTCAGCACCCTGGCTGGCCTGAGCGATACGTTTAAGGTAACTTCCAGCGATGCGTTCGGTTTTTTGGCCTCAATCGCATTTGACATCGCGTTGTTTGAATTATTCCTGACCTTAATCAAAGGTGGCCGATCCATCATTGTTCGCCGTGAGGCACTGTTTGATTTTGATGTACTGGCCCGACAGTTAAGGGACTGCACATTACTGCATGCCGTGCCCAGCCTGATGGCGGAAGTCTGTGCCTACAAAAACAGCCAGCCGTCCAGCTTCGGGAAAGTAAGAAAAATTTTTGTCGGCGGGGATTACGTACCGCCGGGTCTGCTCAGCAAACTGGCCGATGCTTTTACCGGCGCTGACATTGTGGAACTGTACGGCCCGACCGAATCCACCATCCTGAGCAGCCACGCCGTGATTAACGAAGAGCTGTTGAATTATCCCAATGCCGTGATTGGAAAAGGGTTGCCCAACCGCTCTCTCTATGTACTTACTTCGGATGGCGCTCTGACGCCCGTGGGTGTGGCGGGCGAGCTTTGCATCGGTGGCAGTGGGCTTGCGCGCGGGTATTTAAACCGTCCTGAACTAACCGAAGAAAAATTTATCGTTAATCCGTTCCACGACAAAAGCAATCTGTCCAGTAGCGAACGCCTGTACAAAACCGGCGATCTGGTGCGCTGGTTGCCGAACGGGAATCTGGAGTTTCTGGGACGCACGGATAATCAGGTAAAAATCCGCGGCTTCAGAATTGAACCGGGTGAAATAGAAAGCCGGCTCAGCGCGCACGATGATGTTGTGGATGCCATTGTGCTGGCGCGGGATTTGGCCGGTAACAATAAACATTTGGTTGCCTATGTGCTTACCGAAGCCATCGATTTGCAGGACGGGGATCAAACCACGCAAGGCGAACTGATTGAAAGCCTGCGCCACCACGTCAGCCTGACGCTGCCGGACTATATGGTGCCGTCCGCATTCGTGTTGCTGGCGCAATGGCCTTTAACACCGAACGGCAAAGTCGATCGCAAGGCATTGCCGGAACCGGATGTCTCCGGCCAGCAGGAAATCTATGTCGCGCCGCGCACGGAAACCGAAAAGTTACTGTGTGAAATCTGGCGGGAGGTGCTGGGTGTCGAGCGGGTCGGTGTTACCGACAACTTTTTCCAACTGGGTGGCCATTCCCTGCTGGTTATACAGGTGATTTCAAAACTGCAACAGCAGGGATTGTCGTTAACGGCGCGCCAGTTTTTTGCCGCGCCCCGCGTGGCGGATCTGGCAAAGGAATTATCGGGTGCGGTAGAGAACAATGTGTCGAATTTATCGCCGGCGTTCAAAGCGCCCGACAATTTAATTCCCGAAGGTTGTGAGCACATTACGCCTGAAATGCTGCCTCTGGTAAGCCTGACGCCGGAAGAAATTGCGCGGATTGTGGCGCGCACTCCCGGCGGCGCGGGCAATGTGCAGGATATCTATTCGCTCGCCCCGCTTCAGGAAGGAATCCTCTTTCATCATATGATGAGTACCCGAAGCGATCCCTACGTGCTGCCTGCGTTGTTTCGCATTAACGGAAAGCAGGCTGTTGAGAATTTTATTGCGGCGCTGCAATTTATTATCAATCGCCATGACGTTTTGCGCACGGCAGTTTTCTGGCAGGCGTTGTCGACGCCGGTGCAAGTGGTGTGTCGCCAGGCAAGCCTTCCTGTTACCTGGCTGGACATGGATAGCATTGAAGATATTGAAGCGGAAATGATTTCACGTTGCGCGCCGGAGCGGCAGTGGATGAACCTGGGGCAGGCACCGCTACTCCAATTGCAGATTGCGACCGACTCCCGCTCCGAACAGCATTTTGTTTTACTTCGGTTTCACCACATGATTTCCGATCACGTGGGACTGGAAATGATTCAGGATGAACTGGCGCTTTACGGTGCGGGAAAAACCGAAAACCTGCCGCCAACAATTCCGTATCGCGAATTTGTTGCTCACACACAACATCAGGCCCGTGAGCACGATGCGGAAGCGTTCTTTACCGCGATGCTGGGGGATGTGGAAGAGTCCACCACACCGTTTAATCTACTGGACGTTAACTGTGACGGCAGTCGAATAGTCGAACTGAAAACACCCGTCCCGGTGGAAATGTCAGAGACTATTCGTCGCCTTGCGAGGGAGTTGTCAATGAGCCCCGCGGCTCTTTTTCACGCTGCCTGGGCCATGGTTGTCGGCGCGTGCAGCGGTCGCGGGGATGTGGTGTTCGGTACCGTGCTGTCGGGCCGCCTGCAAGGTACCGCGGGTGCGGAACGCATGCTTGGCGTATTCATGAATACCCTGCCGTTGCGGGTGAAGCTAAGTGATGTGCCGGTCATCGAACTGATTCGCGAAGTGCAGAATAGGCTAGTGGAATTATTGCCTTATGAGCAGACCCCCCTGGCGCTTGCGCAAAGCTGTAGTGGGCTGGTGGGAAATGCACCACTGTTCAGCGCAATGTTCAATTATCGTCATTCCGCGCCGGATGAAACTTACGTCGCTGGAAATCCCGCTGATTCAAATTCCGAAGCCGAACAGGAAGACTTTAATTTTCAGTTGCTCACCGTCAGCAACCGCACCACCTATCCTTTCAATTTGTCGGTGGATGATTTGGGCCGTGATTTTGCGCTGGAGCTCCAGGTGGACCAAGCTGTCTGTGCGGAACGGATACTCGCGTATATGCAAACAGCAGTGGCTGAGTTGGTTAACGCACTCGAGTTTACGCCTAAGCGGGCGGTAAACGCATTGTCGATCTTGCCCGAGGCTGAACGCCGTCAATTGCTGGTGGAGCGGAATCGCACTGCCGAGGAATATCCGAAAGATAAATGCATTCACGAGTTGTTTGAAGCCCAGGTCGAAGCGACTCCCAATGCTGTTGCGGTTGTATATGAAAACCGCGAATTAACCTACCGGCAACTGAATGGGAAAGCCAACCGCCTCGCCCATTACCTTATCGACGAAAGGCAGGTAAAGCCGGATACCCTGGTGGGTCTCTGTGTTGAACGCTCGCTGGAAATGATGGTGGGGCTTCTGGCAATTCTAAAGGCGGGCGGTGCTTATGTACCGCTCGACCCGGAATATCCGCAAGCCCGTCTGGCTTACATGCTAAAGGACGCAAAGCTGGCCACGGTGCTGATGCAAAGTCAGCTGCGGGAACTGGTTCCCGTCACAGACAGACAGGCCGTGTGCCTGAACAGCAAGGTGTTTGAGCAGGAACTCGAAGCGTATCCATCAACGAATACAGATACGAAAAAGACACGGCTTGCATCGCATCATCTTGCCTATGTTATTTACACGTCCGGTTCCACAGGCAACCCAAAAGGCGTGCTGGTGGAGAGGAAAGGTTTTAGAAACCTGGTCAACTGGTACGCGCGGGAATACGCGTTCGACGCCAACGATAGAGTTCTGATTGCCAGTTCCGTTGGCTTTGATTTAACGCAGAAGAATTTTTTTGCACCGTTGGTAAGCGGTGGTCGAGTGGTATTTGCGCGCGCCGGAAGCTACGACCCGGTAGCGGTGACCAATACCGTGCAGGCCAATGCAATTACCCTGTTCAATTGTGCCCCGAGTATGCTGTATGGCGTGGTGGAGTGCGCGGCTTTGGAGAATTACCAAAGCCTGCGAAGTTTGCGCCACGTATTGTTGGGCGGTGAGCCGATTAATGCAGCGTTACTCAATCCATGGTTAAGTCATCGTGCCTGTCAGGCATCGCTGGTCAATATGTACGGCCCCACCGAGTGTACCGATATTGTTACCGCCAGCCTGCAAAAGGATGCGATTAAAGGTAATTGTATCGGGAAAGTGATCGCCAACGTGTCGGTTTATGTTTTAACCGAAAACCATCAGCTAAGTCATATGGGCGCCGTGGGTGAACTCTGTGTGTCGGGAGCAGGTCTTGCGCGTGGTTATTTAAATCTTCCCGAACTGACTGACGAAAAATTTATTTCCAATCCGTTTTTCGATCCCGCCGTTCCTTCCAGCAGTGAGCGCCTGTATAAAACAGGAGATCTGGTGCGCTGGCTACCCGATGGCAATTTGGAAATCCTGGGACGTATTGACCACCAGGTGAAAATTCGTGGCTTCAGGATTGAGTTGGGGGAAATTGAGAATGCGCTCAATACCCGCGCTGAAATAAAAAGCGCGCTTGTGCTCGCGAAATGCGACAGCAACGGCGACAGACGCCTGGTGGCTTATATCGTGACGGACGCAGTGGGTTCCGGGGACGAGACTGACGCTGCAATCGAGGCGCGGCAGGAACTGATTGAAAATATACGAAATGACCTGTGCCAAACCCTGCCGGATTATATGGTGCCGTCGGCATTTGTGTCACTGGCAAATTTACCGCTGTCCCCGAATGGAAAGGTGGACCGCAAAGCGCTTCCCGAGCCGGATTTTGCCGCGCAACAGGCGTATTACGTTGCACCGCGTACGGAAACTGAAAAAATCCTGTGCGGGATTTGCCAGGACATTCTCGGCATTGAGCGCGTTGGCATCAGTGATAATTTCTTTCGTCTGGGTGGGCATTCGCTGTTGGCAACGCGCCTGATTTCCCGGCTTCACCAGGCTTTTAATGTGAACCTGCCGTTGAGGTCGTTGTTCGGTAGTCGCACCCTGGAAGATGTCGCGCGCACGCTGTCGCAGTCGGATAATGATCCGGCTCGACCCGCGCTCGTTCCGGTGCCGCGAGAGCAGGCATTGCCGGCGTCCTTTGCCCAGCAGCGTTTATGGATGCTGGATCAAATTGAAGGCGGCAGCGCGCATTACAATATTACCGGTGCGTTAAAGCTCAGCGGCAAACTGGATATCGAAGCCTTGAACCGCGCCTTTAGCAGTATTGTCGAGCGCCACGAAAGTTTGCGCACCTGTTTTGCCGCCGGCAAAAACGGTCTGGTGATGCAGGTTATTCAGCAGGCAGAGCCTGTTGTGGTGCCGACGATGGATCTGTCCCGCGTGAAGAAGGGTGCGCGCCAACGGCAACTGGCTGAACTTGTCACCGGGGAATTCAAGCGGGGGTTTAATTTAAGCCGGGACTTGATGCTGCGGACGTTGCTGATCAAGCTGAATGAAAAAGAACATATTGTTCTGGTGGTCATGCACCATATCGCCGCGGATGGCTGGTCCATGGGAATTCTTATTAATGAATTCAGCGCGCTCTACGGTGCTTACAGCCGCGGCCGGGAAAACCCGCTGCAGCCCTTGGATATCCAATACGCCGACTACGCCAATTGGCAGCGAAACTGGCTGCGCGACGAGGTGTTGGACAGGCAACTGGATTATTGGACAAAACAACTTGCCGGCCTGCCGGTGGTTCACAGTCTGCCCCTGGATCATCCGCGGCCCGCCGTGCAGGGCTTCGACGGCCGCACGCAGCAATCGCGCATCAATGCGGAAATTCTTTTCGGTTTAAACAAGCTGTGCCAGTCCCATGGCGCTACCTTGTTTATGGGTTTGCAGGCGGCTTTTTCGGTTTTGCTGGCGCGCTACAGCAATGAGACGGACATTGTGATAGGCAGTCCCATTGCGAATCGCGAGCAAGAGGACGTCGCCAACCTGATCGGTTTTTTTGCCAATACCCTGGTGTTACGCAGCGATTTATCCGGCGATCCAAGCTTTATCGATCTATTGCAGCAAAGCAAAAGCATGTTGCTGGATGCCTACGCGCACCAGCAAGTGCCCTTTGAGCAACTTGTGGAACGGCTGCAACCGGAGCGTAACCTGAGCCACGGTGCACTGTTCCAGGTAATGCTGGTGTTGCAGAATAATGAAGCCGGAATTCTGGAGCTTCCCGGGCTGGAACTGAGTCCTGTTGAGCAGAGTACCGGTATTGCCAAATACGATCTCACTCTCGATATCACGGAAACGCCGCAAGGTTTGCAACTTGCCTGGGAATACAACACCGGCTTGTTTGAGCAGCCAACCATTGCCCGTATGGCGATGCACTTTGAACATTTACTCAAGGCGCTGATCGACGCACCCGGGCAAAGCATTTTTAAAGCCGATCTGCTGAGCGCGAAGGAAAGCCGCCAAATGCTGGTGGAGCGTAATGAAACGGCCGTTGATTATCCCTCGGAAAAATGCATTCACGAATTGTTTGAAGAGCAAGTGGAAAAAACGCCGGGTGCCGTGGCGGTTATCTTCGCGGATCAACAACTGACTTATGCAGAGCTGAATCAGAAGGCAAACCAACTGGCGCATTACCTGATAAACGAAAAGGAGGTCGGCCCGGATAAGCTGGTGGGTATCTGCATCGAGCGTTCGCTGGAAATGGTGATCGGTATCCTGGCGATACTGAAATCCGGCGGGGCTTATGTTCCGTTGGATCCTGACTATCCCGAAGCCCGCCTGGCGTACATGCTCAAGGACGCACAGCTCAATACCGTATTAACGCAAAGCCATTTGCGTGAATATATTTCCCTTGGTGGAGAACAGGCGGTATGTCTTGATAGCGAGGAGCTGATCGAAAAATTAAAAGCCGAATCGCCAATAAATCCCGATAAGGCGGAACAGGGTTTAACTTCGGATCACCTGGCTTATGTCATTTATACCTCGGGCTCCACCGGCAATCCGAAAGGCGTCATGGTTGAACACAAGGCCCTGGTGAACCGGGTTGACTGGATGAACCGTCAATACGGTTCAGAGCCAGCCGACCGTATTTTACAGAAGACGCCCTTCAGCTTTGATGTGTCCGTTTGGGAATTTGTCTGGCCACTTACCGTGGGTGCCGGGCTTGTACTGGCCAAACCGGAAGGCCATAAAGACCCGGCCTATTTATCCGAACTGATCCGCGAAAAGCGCGTCACCAAAATGCATTTTGTTCCTTCCATGTTGAGCAGCATGCTGGTGCTCGGCGATTTGTCCCGGTGTAAAACATTGCGCCAGGTTTTCTGTAGTGGAGAGGCGCTGGCACTGCGGCAGGTGGAGCAATTCAAGGCGGCGTGTCCCTGGGCGGAGCTTCACAACCTGTACGGTCCCACGGAAGCGGCAATTGATGTGAGCTACTGGGATTGTTCGCAAAATCACGCTGGTTTGAATAGTGTGCCGATTGGCCGTCCGATTCATAATATCCAGTTGATTGTGCTTGACCGGCATTTAAACCCGGTGCCGGAAAATGTTGCGGGTGAGCTTCATATCGGCGGTATCGGACTGGCTCGCGGTTATTTGAATCGTGCCGACCTGACTGCCGAAAAATTTATTCTCAACCCCTTCCACGATGACGCCAATCCATCGAGCAGTAAACGCCTGTACAAAACCGGCGACCTGGTGCGTTGGTTGCCGAATGGTAATCTGGAATTCCTGGGTCGTATTGACCACCAGGTAAAAATTCGTGGCTTCCGTATTGAACTGGGTGAAATTGAAAACACACTCAACGCCAGCGCGGATGTCAGGGAAGCGATTGTCCTTGCCAAGGAGGCCGCGGGAACCAGCGACAAGCAACTGGTTGCTTATGTGGTGACCGAAGTGGTCGATACGCGTGATGAAAATGAATCTTTCGTTGCGATACGGCAAGAGGTGATTGAACGCCTCCGCCGTCATTTACGGCAAACCCTGCCGGATTATATGGTGCCCTCGGCATTTGTGTTGCTTGCCCGGCTACCGCTTACACCGAACGGTAAAGTGGACCGGAAAGCGCTGCCGGAACCGGATGTATCCACACAGCAAAAAGTTTATGTCGCGCCCCGCACGGAAATGGAAGCCACTTTGTGTGAAATATGGCAGGACGTTTTGGGAATTGAACAGGTCGGTGTTACCGACAATTTCTTCCATCTGGGTGGTCACTCATTGTCGGTACTGCAACTGGTTTCGGCAATGAACTCCGCGCTCAATGCCAATATTAAAATACGCGATATCTTTTTTGCCCCCACCATTGAAGCGCTTGTTGCTGAAGCCGACTTTAGCCGACCCGCCGCTATCCATCAGCAACTGGAAACCGGGTTGAAGGAAATCGACGCGTTGCGGGAGTCGATACTGGAAGACCGACACCAGCGGAAGCACCTGCCGAATGGCTATGAGGATTTTTATCCGCTGAGTGCGATCCAGCAGAGTATGGTGTTTTTTGCCCAGGCTCAACCGGATGAACCTCTTTATCACGACCAGTTCCCGTACGTTATTCCATTGGAAAACTTTAATGCGGAAGTTTTTCGCAAGGCCGTCGGGCTCGTGGTTCAAAAACACCCCATTCTGCGCACCAGTTTCGATGTGACAAATTTTGAAGTGCCGCTGCAAGTCGTGCATTCGGAGTGCAAAGTGGCGGTTCAGTCGGAGAATTTATCGCGCCTGCCGGCGGATAAACAAAAACGGGCAATCGAGTCCTATTGCAGGCAGGACCTGCGAAACAAGTTCGTATTTCAATGCGATCAGCCATTGTGGCGAATCAAGGTATTTGTTCTGGGTGCGAAACAGATCTGCATGGTGTTGTCCTTCCAGCACGCCATTCTTGATGGCTGGAGCGCGAATATATTAACAACGGAGTTACTGCAGCAATATCTCGCTTTGGATAACAATATCCCGTTGACGGATCAACCGGTGGAGCATGGCTATAAGGATTATGTCGCGATCAATCTCGCCCGTTCCACTTCCGGCAACGCCGCCGAATTCTGGAAGCGCTATCTGCAAGACTACAGCCGGATGAAGCTGCCTTTTAACTATGGTTCCCGGCCAATATCCGATGAAACGGGTATGCGGATACTGCGCGGTTATGTTGGCCGGGAAAGACTGCAATCGTTGATGCAGCGCACCCGGGTTGACGGCTATAGCATTAAGGAGATTTGCCTCGCGGCACACGTGCATACCCTGTCGTTGTTGACGGGAGACAGGGAGGTGTTGACGGGTGTGGTGACACACGACCGGCCGGCACTTGCCGGTGCGGAAAAAATAGTCGGTTGTTTTCTTAATACCATTCCTCTGCGCCTGGTAACGGACCAGACCGGCAACAAGTACGAGCTGCTGGACACCGTGCGAAACTACCTGAATCAGGCCAGGGAGCATGAATTATTTTTGGGTGAGATCGCCAGGCTGGCCGGTGAACGCAATGTGAGTGGCAACCCGCTGTTTGATACGCTTTTCAATTTTACCGATTTCCCCGCGCCCGGCGCCATTCAAACCAAAAACAAAACGGATGCGGAAATACTGAACAGTAAACTGGCATTTTCCAGCAAGCGAGCGCCGGCTATTTCGGTTAACGGCGCGGAGATGACCAATACCCTGCTGGATGTTGAAGTCCACAAGCAGGCTGAACAGGGCCTGATGCTGCAGGTGAAATACTCACCCAAGTATTTTCATCCGGAAGAAATGGATACCCTGCTGTCGTTGTATATCAGCGTGCTCGAATCATTTGCCAATGCGGATGCGGAGATTCCTTCCCCCCGCTTTGTAAGTGCGATTAACACCGTTTGTGAAGATCCCACATTTAATCGAACGGATCGGGAGTACGAGTACAGTGCGACCCTGCATGAATTGTTTGAAAACCAGGTTCAATGTACACCTGACGCAATTGCACTGCGCCAACACGGAACAACCCTGTCCTACAACCAGTTGAATCAACGCGCCAACCAAATCGCCCGCCTGTTGGTTAACAAGGGTATTAAATCCGGGGATCACGTGGGGCTCGTTATCGAGCGCTCGTTTGATCTGATTGCCTGTATGTTCGGTGTATTAAAAGCCGGCGCGGTTTATGTTCCAATGGAACCGGGCTATCCGCAGGCGCGCAGGGAAGCAATTGCACGTAGCGCGGAGTTGAAGGCGATTCTGGTGGATCAATCGATTGGGAATTGCAATGACCTGTACATTTGTTTGGATAACGCCGAACTGGGGACGCTTTCGGCACAGAACCTGGAAATAAAAAAAGACGCGTTGGATCTCGCCTATATTATTTACACCTCCGGCTCCACCGGTTTGCCCAAAGGTGTGCGAATTGCGCACCACTCCGCGGTTAACCTGGTGAGCTGGGTGAACCGGGAATTTGCTATCGGTCCCACCGATGTCCTCCTGTTTATTACGTCGATAAGTTTCGATCTTTCCGTGTACGACGTTTTCGGCGTGTTGAGCGCGGGCGGCAGTATCGTGATCGCAGAGCAGGCCCAGGTACGCAATCCAAAATTATTGCTTGAGCTGATCCAAACCGAACGGGTCACCTTTTGGGATTCGGTGCCGACGACATTGAACCACCTGGTCGAGGAGATCGCGGAGAGCGAACCTGAAACCAGCTTGCCGGGTTTGAGGCTGGTCTTCCTGAGCGGCGACTGGATTCCGGTACAGCTTCCCGCCAATGTCCGGCGGTATTTTCCCAATGCCCGGGTTATCAGCCTGGGTGGGGCAACCGAGGGAACGGTATGGTCCAATTATTATCCGGTGCCCGAAAACGTCGAACATCGCAGCAGTATTCCCTACGGCAGGCCGATTGATAACAACCGTTTTTATATTCTGGATACGAAGAAAAGCCCGGTGATAAACGGTGTTGTCGGGGAGTTGTATATCGCCGGTGTCGGGGTTGCCGATGGTTATCAGAATAATCCGGAGAGAACCGACCAGTCGTTTTTCGACGATTGCTTTGTCGGGAAGGATATCAACGGCCAGCCCGCGCGGATGTATAAAACGGGTGACCTGGGTCGCATGTTGCCAAATGGAAATATGGAATTGCACGGCCGGGTGGATCACCAGATCAAGCTCCGTGGTTTCAGGATTGAATTGGGTGAGATCGAATCCGCTCTTTATCAGCACGAGTCTGTCAAGGAAGCGGTGGCGAGCCTGATTACCGAGGATTCCAGGGGAAAACTCGAAGCGCACAATCAATACCTGGTGGCTTATGTTGTTCCTGTCGGCGGCGCGGAATTGTCAACCGAATCACTGATCCGGTATCTGGAGGGTCGCCTGCCGGAGTACATGGTGCCCAGGGTTTTTATGCAACTGGATCAATTGCCATTGACGCCGAATGGCAAGGTGGATCGCAAGGCCTTGCCGGAACCCGATGCCTCGGCATTGCAAAATACTTACGTCGCGCCGCGCACGGAAATGGAAAAGGCGCTGTCGGAGATCTGGCGGGAGGTATTGGATGTCGATTGCGTCGGCGCCACGGACAATTTCTTTTTGTTGGGCGGGCATTCGTTATTGGCAACCCGGTTGGTGGCGCGGATCAATCAGGCTTTCGACGTGACGTTGCCGCTGGAATCACTGTTCACCAGTCAAACTCTTGAAGCGCTGGCACAAGCTGTGTTGCAACTCGACACGGATATTGCCCGTCCCGGGCTCGTGCGCGTTCCGCGTGAACAGGACCTGCCGGTTTCCTACGCTCAGCAGCGTCTCTGGTTACTGGACCAAATCGATGGCGGCAGCGCGCACTACAATATGTCGGAGTCGCTGAAGCTGACCGGCAACCTGAATGTGCAGGCCCTGAATCAAGCCTTTACCACAATCGTGGAGCGTCACGAGAGCCTGCGCACCTGTTTCGCGGTCGGTGAAAATGAAGAACCGATACAGGTTGTTCAAGCGCCTGTTCCTTTTGCGGTGCCGGTTACTGATTTATCGGAACTGAGCGGGGAAGAACGCAACACAAAACTGGCCGGGCTTGTAGAGGAAGAGTCAGGCCGGGCGTTTGATCTGGCCGGCGACCCGATGCTGCGCGTCCGGTTGATTAAATTGGCCGAAGAAGAACATATCGTTTTGGTCACCATGCACCACATCGCGTCAGATGGCTGGTCCATGTCAATCCTGGTTAATGAGTTCAGCGCGTTATACAGCGCCTATGTGCGGGATCGGGAAAATCCGTTGAACGGCCTGCCGATTCAATACGCGGACTATGCCTACTGGCAACGCCACTGGCTGCGGGGCGAGGTGTTGGATCAACAACTGGCTTACTGGGAAGAGCGGCTTAACGGCATACCCGTTGCTCACAGCCTGCCTCTCGACCGTCCGCGTCCCGCGATTCAAACTTTCAATGGCAGAGTGCATTTAACGCGCCTTGAGGCACAGATGTTTTCCAGTTTGAACAGTGTGTGCCAGTCTCAGGGGGCCACGCTGTTTATGGGGCTGCAGGCAGCGTTCGCCGTGCTGTTGGCGCGCTACAGCAACGAGGCGGACATCGTGATGGGCAGCCCGATTGCCAACCGCGAGCAGGAGGAAGTAGCGGACCTGATCGGCTTCTTTGCGAATACCCTGGTATTGCGCAGTGACTTGTCCGGCAATCCATCTTTTATTGACCTGTTGCAACAAAGCAGGGACATGCTGTTGGATGCCTATGCGCATCAACAAGTGCCCTTTGAGCAAATCGTTGAGCGTCTGCAGCCGGAACGCAACCTGAGCCACAGTGCTTTATTTCAGGTGATGCTGGTACTGCAAAATAACCAGCAAGGTATTTTGGAGTTACCGGGGCTTACGCTAAGTCCGGTCGAACAAAACGGTATTGGCGCGGCAAAATTCGATCTCACGCTCAACGTTTATGAAGAGGCGCAGGGCCTGATACTCGGCTGGGAATACAACACCGACCTGTTTAACCACGATACAGTCGTTCGTATGGCCGCGCATTTTGAACAGTTGCTGGAGGCTCTGCTTGCCGCGCCTGAACAAAGTGTTTTCGACGCGGAAATGTTGAGCTCGCGGGAGCGTCATCAACTGTTGGTGGAATGGAATCAGACAGGAACGGATTACCCGGGCAATAGTTGCATCCATGAATTATTTGAAGCGCGGGTGGCCGGAAACTCCGAGGCGATTGCGGTTGTTTTTGAAGATCGGCAGTTGACCTACAACGAACTGAATCGACGGGCGAACCAACTGGCGCATTATCTGGTGGAGGAAAAACAAATTACCCCGGATACGCTGGTGGGGGTTTGTGTCGAGCGTTCACTGGAAATGGTTGTCGCGGTGCTGGGTATTTTAAAAGCCGGCGGCGCATATGTGCCTATTGACCCGGATTATCCCGCATCCCGCATCGCGCATATATTGCAGGACGCAAACCTCAATTGTGTGCTGGCACAAAGCCATTTGGTCGAACGCGCCGGTTTGAATGCGGATCAGGCGCTTTGCCTGGATGACGAACACCTGCAGGCAACGTTATTGGCGCAGCCAGCGGAAAATATCGACCCCCGGTATCGCGGACTGACATCCCGTCACCTGGCATATGTTATTTACACCTCCGGCTCCACCGGAAAGCCCAAGGGTGTGATGGTGGAACACCGGGGAGTGTGCAACCTTGCAGCCGCCCAGAAGAAAGGTTTTGCTGTTGACCCCGACAGTCATGTGCTGCAGTTTGCATCGATATCCTTCGATGCCGCGGTTTCCGAAATTGCCGTGACACTGTCGACGGGAGCGAAGCTTGTTCTGGCGCGCGATGAAATATTCAAATCGCCGGAAAAACTGACCGAACTGGTATCGCGGGAAAACGTTACCCACGTTACCCTGCCACCGGTGCTGTTGTCGTCGCTGGACAGTCGGGCGTGGAGCAGTGTGCGCACGCTTGTGGTGGCCGGCGACGCCTGTCCCGTCGGCCAGGCAAAAGAGTGGGCAAAAGGACGAAAATTTATAAACGCCTACGGTCCCACTGAATCCAGTGTCTGTGCAAGCCTGGGTGGATTCGATGAGGAACGGAATTGTGTTCACATCGGCAAGCCGATAGACAATATCCACTTGTTTGTACTGAATAAAAATCTTGCGCTCTCGCCGTCGGGCTGTGTGGGCGAATTGTATATCGGCGGCGCGGGCCTGGCGCGGGGATACCTGAATCGCCCCGAACTGACGGACGAGCGTTTTATTGCCAATCCGTTTTACGATCCCGAGGATAAAACCAGTAGCGAACGCTTGTACAAAACCGGTGACCTTGTGCGTTGGCTGGCGGACGGAAACCTGGAGTTCCTCGGCCGTATCGATCACCAGGTAAAAGTGCGCGGCTTTAGAATCGAGTTGGGTGAAATTGAAAACACGCTCAACGCGCATGGGGATGTCACCGATACCATCGTGCTCGCCAAGGGTGCACCAGCCGGTGATAAACGCCTGGTCGCTTATGTGCTAACAAACGCGGTTGACCCCCGGGATGAAAGTGAGTCATCTGTTGCGGCCCAACACGAGCTGATTGAACAGCTTCGCCATTACCTGGATCAATCCCTGCCGTACTACATGGTGCCTTCCGCGTTCGTTTTGCTGGAACAATTGCCACTGACCCCGAACGGAAAAGTGGACCGCAACGCCCTGCCAGAGCCGGAAGCGGCCATGTTACAGAACCGATACGTCGCGCCGCGCACGGATCTGGAAGAAACGTTGTGTGAAATATGGCAGGACGTGCTGGGTGTTGAGCGTGTTGGCATCACCGACAATTTTTTTCAACTGGGCGGGCATTCATTGCTGGCCACCCGAATGGTTGCGCGAATCAACCAGGCGTTGAATATTTCCTTCCCGTTACAAAAGTTGTTCGTGTTGAGAACGGTTGAACAACTCAGTAACGAGCTGAAGGTGAACAGACAGTTATCAGATGTTTTACTGAACGATGACGAAGCGCTGTCAGAGGATGAAACAGAGATAGTGATATGAAAAATATATTTGATCTGCTGGACAAGTTACAGGTTAGCGGCATCAGGCTGCGGCTCGATGATTCAAATAACCTGCTGATCCGTGGAAACAAAAAAGCCCTGGACCAGGAATTGATTGATGAAATCAAAAAGTTAAAGCCGGACCTGGTTGAGTACCTGCTGCAAAACCGGCATATGATTATCGAGGTTGTTGAAAACCGGAATAACGGTAATCTGCGTACATCCTTCGCCCAACGGCGTCTCTGGCTGCTGGATCAAATCGACGGTGGCAGCGCGCAATACAATATGTCGTGTCCGCTAAAGCTGACGGGCGCGTTAAGCGTGGACGTGGTCAACAAGGTTTTTACCGCTATCCTCGGGCGCCATGAAAGTTTGCGCACCTGTTTTGCGGCGGGCGATGACGGCGAACCAATCCAGATTATCCAGACGGCGGAACCGTTCGTGGTGCCGACCGTCGATTTGTCGGCATTGGAAGAAAGTGTTCGTCAACGGCAACTGGCGGAACTTATGGCGGAAGAATCCGGCCGGGTATTTGATTTGAGCCAAGACCTGATGCTGCGTGCCCTGTTGATTAAGTTGGCTGAAAAAGAACATATCGCCCTGGTGACCATGCACCATATCGCGTCCGATGGCTGGTCAATGTCAATTTTTATCAACGAATTCAGCGCGCTTTACAGCGCTTACAGTCAAGGCAAGGGCAATCCGCTTGCGCCGTTACCTATCCAGTATGGGGACTATGCCCACTGGCAACGCAACTGGCTGCAAGGCAGGGTTCTGGATCAGCAACTGGGTTATTGGGAAAAACAACTGGCTGGCCTGCCGGTTGTTCACAGTCTGCCCCTGGATCATTTGCGTCCTTCCGCCCAGACATTCGTGGGGAAAACGTATATTTCACAAATCGACAAAACCACCGGCAGGGAACTCAACAATCTGTGTGAGGCGCAGGGCGCTACATTATTCATGGGACTGCAGGCGGCCTTTGCAGCGTTACTGTCGCGCTACAGTAACGAAACTGACATTGTCATGGGCAGCCCGATTGCCAACCGGGAGCAGGCGGAGATAGCCGGCTTAATCGGCTTCTTCGCAAATACCCTGGTATTGCGCAGCGACCTTTCCGGGAACCCGACGTTTATCGAGCTGTTGCAACGAAGCAGGAATATGTTGCTGGAGGCTTACGCGCATCAACAGGTTCCTTTCGAGGAAATAGTTGAAAAGCTGCAGCCGGAGCGTAATGAAAGTCATAGCCCTTTGTTCCAGGTGATGCTGATACTGCAAAACAACGAAGAGGGCGTTCTGGAATTGCCCGGACTGAAGTTGAGCCCGGTCGAGCTCAATACCGACACGGCAAAATACGATATCACCCTTGATGTGACGGAGACGGAGCAGGGATTGCTGTTATCCTGGGAATACAATATCGATTTGTTCGACCACAAAACCATTGCCCGCATGGCAATGCATTTTGAAATACTGCTCAAAGCGTTGCTGGCCAAACCGGAACAAAGTGTTTTCAAGGCGGAGATGTTGAGCGCCCGCGAGCGTCACCAACTGCTGGAGGAGTGGAACAATACGGCCACCGGTTTTGCGGAAGAAAAATGCATTCACGAGTTTTTCGAGATGCAGGCCGAAACAAACCCGCATGCCATCGCCGTTACATTCGAGGGCCGGCAACTCAGCTACGGCGAACTGAATGAAAAATCCAACCGGCTGGCGCATTATTTAATGGGTGAAAAACAGATAACACCGGAGTCGCTGGTGGGTATCTGCATCGAGCGTTCGCCGGATATGGTGGTGGGAATTCTTGCGACGCTGAAAGCAGGGGGAGCGTATGTACCGCTTGATCCGGAATATCCGGAAGCGCGCCTGGCATATATGCTGGACGATGCAAAACCCGGAACGGTATTAACGCAAACCCGCCTGCGTGAAAAAATCCCTGTCAGTGAAGAGCAGACGGTATGCCTCGATGACGAAGTCCTGCAACAACAATTACAGCAACAACCGGTAGCAAACCCGGACGGAAAATCGCTGGGCTTGACATCAAACCACTTGGCTTACGTTATCTATACCTCGGGTTCAACCGGCAAACCCAAAGGCGTGCTTGCGCCGCATCGCAGTATCGTCAACCGCGTCAGTTGGATGGAAAAGCATTTTCCCTCGCGGGAGGACGATGTGTTTTGTCAGAAGACCGCTTTCGGTTTCGTTGATCATGTGGCGGAGATTTTTCAGGCCTTGTCCCATGGCAGGCATCTGGCGGTGGTGCGTACCGACGACACCCTGGATCCCGAACGCTTTATCGACATCGTCGGCCGCTATCGCATCACCCGCCTGACCCTGGTGCCGTCTTTGCTGAAAGTCATGATTGAGCAGGGAACGCTGGCGGCCATGCCTTCGTTGCGGCTGGTGATTTCCAGTGGCGAAGCCTTGCAGCTCGAGGAAACGCGCAGTTTTTATCGCGCCCTGCCGACGACCCGGCTGTTGAATTTATACGGCTCCAGTGAAGTGGGGGCCGATGTCAGCGCTTATCTAATCGAGACGTTCGATGAAAATCCCGAGGTGATGCAGTATTTCCTCGATCCTGTTTCCCTTGATGGCGATAGTGATGGCGAGCCACCGGAGGGCAGGTTAACTCACCAATCGCCGGGCTCTATTATCGATAACCCGGAATTTCGGGCCCAGTACAGTGACAGTACACTGCCACAACACGCTGTCGACTATCAGTCGTATGTGAATGAACTCAGCGAAAGCGTATTGCCTTTTTCAGTGGATGTGGCCGCGCAACGTTATATCGGCCATATGACCTCAAAGCTTCCGAGTTTTATTCCGGAGCTCAGCCGGCTTATTACCCAACTCAACCAGAATATGGTGAAGGTGGAAACGTCGAACAACCTGACGCTGATTGAACGGCAGGTACTGGCAATTATGCACCGCCTGTTTTTCCGATTGCCAAAAAGTTTTTATGACGCGCATTGCCAGGACCCTTCTCACGTGTTTGGCATGGTTACCGGCGGTGGCAGCGTGGCGAATTTAACCTCGCTCTGGTGCGCGCGTAATCGCGGTTTACTGGCGTTGGGATACTCCCAGGAAGAAATAAATCACTTCGGCGCGCACAACCTGTTGCAACAAAAAGGATACAAGGGCGCGGTGATCCTGGGGACCCGCCTTATGCATTATTCCATGCGTAAAAGCGCGGCGGTGATGGGACTGGGCGAAGCCGGCATTATGTACGTCGCGCGGGACGCCACACAAAAAATGTCGGTGATGGACTTGCAGCGTTGCATCGAGCATTGCCGGCAAAACCAGTTGTTTATTATTGCCGTTGTCGGCATCGCGGGCGCGACCGAAACGGGCACCATCGATCCGCTGGATAAAATCGCTCCGGTTGCGCAACAGCACGGCATTCATTTTCATGTCGATGCCGCCTGGGGTGGCGCATTCCAATTATCACAGCAGTATCGCCATTTGTTGTCCGGCATCGAACAGGCCGACTCAATTATATTTTGTCCGCATAAGCAACTGTATCTGTCGCAGGGAATGAGCCTGTGCCTGCTGCGGGATACTCAAAGCGCGGCGAGTATTGCCACGCACGCCAGTTACCAGTCGCAAAAAGGCAGTTACGATTTAGGCCAGTATTCGGTCGAGGGTTCGCGTCCCGCGCACGCATTGTTACTGCACGCGAGTCTGCACCTGCTGGGGCAGAGCGGCTATTCATGGCTGATTGAACAGAGCATGAGTAAAACCCGCTATTTCACTTCCATGGTGAAAAGCTCGACGTGCTTTGAATTGATTGGCCAGCCGGATCTGAACGTAATCAATTACCGCTATATCCCTGTCGCATTGCGCTCCAGGTCCAGCTTTTTGCCCGCGGAAAATACGCAAATAAGTGAATCGGTCACCAAGATCCAGCAACAACAATTTGCATCCGGCAGAAGCTTCGTATCGAAAACGACGTTGCGAATGCCGAATACAGGCTTGTCCAACACGGATGGTGAGCCCATTGTGGTGTTTCGTATCGTGCTGTCCAATCCGTTAACCCGGTTTGACGATCTGCGTGAGGTGTTGGCCGAGCAGTTACGTATTGCTAACGAGCTTATCGAGGATCCCGTCGATCATCATCAAAACCAATTGCAGAGCTTGTCTGGCGATATGGCGAGCGCTTACGCCAAGTGGCAGGTTCCCATCGGAAAACCCATTGCCAATACCCAATTAATGGTCCTGGATTCCAACACCAACCTGGTGCCGCCGGGAGTCTGTGGGGAATTGCATGTGGGTGGACTCGGCCTTGCCCGAGGCTACCTGAATCGCGCCGAATTAACCGACGAAAAATTTATTCCCAATCCATTCCACGACAAAACCAATCCGGCGAGCAGTGAGCGGTTGTATAAAACCGGCGACCTGGTGCGCTGGCTGCCGGACGGCAACCTGGAATTTGTAGGCCGTATCGATCAACAGGTAAAAGTGCGCGGTTTCCGGATTGAACTGGGCGAGATCGAGAACGCGTTGGGCTCGCATCCACAGGTTAAGGATGCCGTGGTGGTGGCGAAGGAAAATTTGTCGGGCGATAAGCAGCTGTATGCTTACGTGGTGCCGCGACACGGGGATGATAGTGAAGGCGATGCCAGGGCTTTCAGTCTTTTCTATTTCGGCGCTGACACCGACTCGGGTGACAACAAATACGAATTGTATTTAAAGGCTGCAAAGTTTGCCGATGAACAGGGGTTTGAAGCGGTCTGGACTCCCGAGCGTCATTTTGATCCCGTTGGCGGCCTCTATCCCAACCCTTCCATCCTGGGCGCGGCGTTGGCGACGACAACCAGCCGCGTGAAAATACGCGCGGGCAGTGTGGTGTTGCCTTTCCACGATCCCATTCGCATCGCTGAAGAATGGGCGGTAGTGGATAACCTTTCTCACGGGAGAGTTGGAATTGCCACCACCAGCGGCTGGCATATTCGGGATTTTGTCCTGGCGCCGGAAAATTATGGCGACCGCAAAAATGTATTGCAGGAAGGAATCGATACAATCAAAAGTCTTTGGCAAGGCAAAAAAATCACCAGGAAGGATGGCAAGGGCGAAGATGTTGAAGTTCAGATTTTTCCCCAACCCGTACAAAAACAAATTCCGCTCTGGATAACAGCCGCGGGTAATCCGGAAACCTTTGTTCAGGCAGGGCGTTTGGGCGCCAACCTGCTGACGAATTTGCTGGGGCAGTCGATCGAAGAGCTGGCGGAAAAAATTGTTCTCTATCGCGAGACCCTCGCAAAGCATGGCCACGATCCCGAACAGGGGCGTGTCACGCTGATGATTCACACTTACCTTGGGGAGGATCCGCGGCAGACTCTCGACGAGGCGCGCGGCCCGTTTAAAAAATATATGCGCTCGCATATTTCATTGATTATTCCGATGCTGAAAAGCCTCGGTGTTCCCACGGACGACCTGGATGAAAGCGGTCTGGAAAACATGGTGGATTTTGCCTTTGAGCGCTACGCGCAAACCGCTTCGTTTATCGGCACGCCCGAAAGCGTGGCTGGCGTGGCCGCCCGCCTGGAAGAAATCGGTGTCGATGAATTCGCCTGCCTGATCGACTGGATGGACAGTACCTCGGCAATGAAAGGGCTCGAATTTATTCGCCAGTTGCAGGAAATTACCCGGTCGTTGCCGCCGAGTTCAAGGGTTCTTGGCGACTACTGCCGCAACCTGTTGCCGCGCTATATGGTTCCGTCAGGTTTTGTGCTGATGAATAAATTGCCACTGAGCCCCAATGGCAAGGTTGACCGCAAGGCCCTGCCTGATCCCGATCTATCCGCGGAACAGGCGGCCTACCAGCCTCCGCGCAATGACACCGAAAAGCAATTGTGTGAAATCTGGCAGGAAATATTGGGCGTCGAGCGCGTCGGTATCGCGGATAATTTTTTTGAGCTGGGTGGCAGTTCACTTTCCGCGACGCGGCTTATCGCCCGCATCAATCAACGCTTTAACGTGCAGCTGGAAATTAAAGCATTGTTCCAGTGCGAGGATTTAAGTGCACTCGGCAACGTTATTGTCGAACACGGCATTCTTGACAAAAACAAACGAAGCCTGGAAGAAAACCGATTAAAAGAAGAGATCGAGTGGTGAAAATAGTAGACGTAATTGCAAAGCTTGCCGACCTGGATATTGGTGTCTTTGTTGAAGACGGGAAGCTGAAAACCCGAGCCGAAAAAGGGGCACTGACACCCGATGTCGTCGACTTGATCAAGAGCAACAAGAGCGAACTGATCGAGTACCTGTCCTCGATTGCGAAAAAATCATCGGGTACTTCTGAAAGACGCGCTTCCGGCGGAATCGTTCCCCTGTTCAGGAAGAGCGCGCCGCTTTCGTTCGCGCAGCAACGCCTGTGGATACTGGACCAACTCGAAGGTGGCAGCGCGCATTACAACAAACCGGCATTCCTGAAACTCCGTGGAAAATTGAATGCCAAAGCGTTGAACCAGGCTTTCACCACCATCCTTGAGCGCCATGACAGTTTGCGCACCTGTTTCCTGGTCGCGGAGGATGGACAGCCGATACAGAATATCCAGGCGCCGGTTCCCTTTGCGGTGCCGATGATCGACCTTTCCACGCTGGAAGAAAATGAACGCGAGCCAAAGCTGGCCGAACTGATGGAGGAAGAATCCGGCCGACCGTTTGACCTGAACCGGGACCTGATGCTGCGAGCGCAGTTGGTCAGACTGGCGGCCGATGAGCATGTCCTGCTTGTAAATACCCATCATATCGCCTCCGACGGTTGGTCCATGTCGGTCCTGATCAACGAATTCGGCGAACTGTACAATGCCTTTGTTCAGGAAAGGGAAAATCCCCTGCCTCCCTTGCCAATACAGTATGCGGATTATGCCGAATGGGAACGCAACTGGCTGCGGGGCGACGTGCTGGATCAACAATTGGCTTACTGGGAAAAACAACTGGCGAATCTGCCGGCGGTGCACAGTTTGCCCCTGGATTATCCGCGTCCTCCGATGCAGACATTTGCGGGCAGTACATACCAGTCGCATATTGTTTCAACCGTCCGCGACGCGTTGTACCGCTTGTGCCAGTCTCAGGGAGCCACATTATTTATGGGTGTGCAGGCCGCCTTTGCGGCGTTGCTGGCACGTTACAGCAATGAAAACGACATTGTGATTGGAAGCCCGATTGCCAACCGGGAGCAGTCGGAACTGGCGGACCTGATCGGCTTTTTTGCGAATACCCTTGTGTTGCGTAACGACCTGTCGGGAAATCCAAATTTTCTTGAGTTGCTTCGACGAAGTAAAAGCATGTTGTTGGATGCCTACGCGCATCAACAAGTGCCTTTCGAACAAATAGTCGAACGGCTGCAACCGGAACGCAATTTAAGCCACAGCGCTTTGTTCCAGGTCATGCTGGTACTGCAAAACCATCAGTCCGGTTCACTGGAATTGTCCGGCTTGACGTTAAGTACGATTGAGCCGGACCTCGGCGTTGCCAAGTACGACCTTGTGCTCGAAGTCACGGAAAGTGCCCGCGGCCTGCAATTGGCATGGGAGTACAACACTGACCTGTTTAAGCCGGAAACCATTGCCCGAATCGCCGCGCATTTTGAGCTGTTACTCAACGCGCTCGTGTTCAAACCTGAACAAAGTATTTTTAAAATATCGATGTTCGCGGAACAGGAACGCCACCAACTGTTGACGGAATGGAACACCACGACAGTGGATTACCCGCGCGACAAATGCATCCACCTGTTGTTTGAAACGCAGGTGGAAAACAATCCGGATGCGGTCGCTGTTACTGTCGAAGATAAACAGCTCTCCTATAACGAGCTGAATCAACATGCGAACCGGCTTGCGCATTATCTGATAAATGAGAAGCAGGTCGGGCCGGATTCCCTGGTGGGTATTTGCGTCGACCGTTCGCTGGATACGATCGTGGGTATTCTTGCGATCCTCAAAGCCGGAGGCGCCTACGTCCCGCTTGATCCGGAATATCCCGAAGCGCGCCTGGCATATATGCTGGAAGACGCAAAACTGACTACCGTGTTGACGCAGAGTCATCTGTTTGAGAAAACGCCGGTAAGCGATTCGCTTGCGGTATGCCTGGATGACGAATCGCTGCAGCGAGAGTTACAGAAGCAGTCCGACCAAAACCCGGATGTAAAATCATTCGGGTTAACGCCAAACAACCTGGCTTATGTCATTTACACCTCGGGCTCCACCGGCAATCCCAAGGGCGTCATGGTGGAACACGGTAACGTGGTTAACTTCCTGATTGGAATGCAACAAAAACCGGGTATCGAAACCAAGGATTGCCTGCTCGCCGTCACCTCCACGTCGTTTGATATCCACGGGCTGGAACTGTTTCTACCGCTGATCGCGGGAGCGAGCCTGGTAATTGCCGGCAGGCAAGCCACGGCGGACCCGGAGAGGTTAAAAGCCCTGTTAAAACAGCACCGGGTTTCCATTATGCAGGCGACGCCGGCAACCTGGAAAATGCTGCTGGAATCCAACTGGCAAGTGGAACTGCCGCTAAAAGTTTTGTGCGGCGGTGAAGCGTTAAGCCTGTCGCTGGCCAGGGCCTTGCTCGAGCAACCAAAGCTCGAGCTTTGGAATATGTACGGTCCGACGGAAACCACCATCTGGTCCACCACCGGGCGGATACTGCCGCGACCCGACCAGGTGCTGATGGGCAAGCCGATCGCCAACACCCAGGTTTACGTTGTTTCAAATAATATGGAACCCGCGCCGGTTGGGGTTGCGGGTGAATTGCTGATTGGCGGTGCGGGCGTTACCCGTGGCTACCTGAATCGTCCGGAATTAACCGACGAGAAATTTATTGCCAACCCGTTTTACGACCCAAACGATCCGGCGAGCAGTAAACGGCTGTACCGCACCGGCGACCTGGTGCGCTGGTTGCCGCAAGGCAGCCTGGAGTTTTTGGGCCGTATCGACCACCAGGTCAAAATTCGCGGCTTTCGTATTGAGTTGGGGGAAATTGAAAATACTCTCAATACTCATGCCGACGTAAAAGATGCCGTTGTGGTTGCGAGGGAATACGGCGGCAACGGTGGAAAAAATCTGGTTGCCTATGTGTTGACCGATGCCTTTAATCCGCATGAAAACGATGAACAGACCGTTAAGATGCGGCATGAATGGATTGGTTCCGTAAAGGAACATCTAAGCCAGACGTTGCCGGATTATATGGTGCCGTCGGCATTTGTTTTCCTGGCGGAATTGCCGTTGACGCCGAACGGCAAGGTGGATCGAAAAGCCTTGCCGGAACCGGACGCGTCGATACTGAAAAACACGTACCTTGCACCGCGCACGGAGACGGAGAAAATCCTGTGTGAAATGTGGCAGAGCGTGCTCGGTGTCGATCGTGTCGGTGTCATGGACAACTTCTTCCAGTTGGGCGGGCACTCCCTGTTGGCGACGCGCTTGATTGCGCGGATCAACCGGGTTTTCAATGTGAATTTATCGTTGAAAAAGTTATTCAGCAGCCAGACCCTTGAGAGCCTGGGCCAAACGATCTCGCAGCTTGACCAGGATCTCTCCCGCCCCGCAATCGCAAGTGTTTGCCGCGAACAGGATTTGCCTGTCTCCTACGCCCAGCAACGTTTGTGGTTGCTGGACAAAATTGACGGCGGCAGTGCGCATTACAATATCCCCGGCGCATTAAAACTTGTGGGTAATTTGAATCTTCAGGCCTTGGACCAAGCCTTTACCACCATTCTCGAACGCCATGAAAGTTTACGCACCTGCTTTGCCACGGGTGAAGACGGGCAACCGAAACAGGTGATTCAACCGCCGTCGGCTTTCAACGTGCCGGTAATTGACTTGTCCGCCCTGGATGAGCGCGAGTGCCGGTCCCAATTGGCGGAATGTATAGCAAGCGAATTTGGCCGGATTTTCGATTTGAGCCAGGACCTGATGTTGCGAGCTCAACTTATTAAGTTGAGCGACGAAGAGCATATTGTTCTGGTGGTAATGCACCATATCGCCTCGGACGGTTGGTCGATGTCCGTGTTGATTAATGAATTCAGCGCGCTTTACAGCGCTTATGTGCAAAACCGGGAAAACCCGCTGGCCTCGTTGTCGATTCAGTATGCGGATTATGCTTACTGGCAGAGAAGCTGGCTGCAAGGCGAAGTACTGGATCAACAGTTGGCTTACTGGGAGAAACAACTGGCGGGTATACCGGTGGTGCACAGTTTACCGCTGGACCATACCCGCCCGGCCGTGCAGAGTTTTGCGGGAGATAATTACGTTTCGTATATCGATGAAGCGACAACAAGTGCTTTAAGTCAGCTATGCAAGGCACATGGCGCGACGCTGTTTATGGGGTTGCAGTCGGTCTTTTCCGTATTGTTGGCGCAGTACAGCAATGAAACCGATATTGTCATTGGCAGTCCGATTGCCAACCGCGAACAGGATGAAGTCGCGGACTTGATTGGCTTTTTTGTTAATACGCTGGTGCTTCGCAGTGATCTTTCCGGAAGTCCGACTTTTGCTTCGCTGCTGCAACGAAACAAGGAAATGCTTCTTGAGGCTTATGCACATCAGCAGGCACCGTTTGAACAAATCGTCGAGCGTTTACAGCCGGAGCGCAGCCAGAATCACAGTCCGCTGTTCCAGGTAATGCTGGCACTGCAGAATAATGAAGAAGGGGTTTTGTCGTTACCCGGCCTAACGTTGAGTCCCGTGGACCAGCGCGGAGTCAGTATCGCCAAATATGACCTTACTCTTACGGTGTTTGAGGGAGGGGAAGGCCTTACCCTTGACTGGGAATACAATTCAGATTTGTTTGAGCGGCAAACGATTATTTGCATGGCGAAGCATTTTGACCGGGTGCTTAAGGATTTGCTTGCCAAACCGGAGCAAAATGTTTTCGAAGTGGAAATGCTGAGTGTGCGAGAGCGCGAACAGCTATTAGCTGGTTGGAACGATACCAAAGCGGAATATCCGAAGGACAAATGCATCCACCAGTTATTTGAA
>CAYVIB010000027.1:0-83887 GCA_964451365.1 uncultured Cellvibrionaceae bacterium | reverse complement strand
GAGCACAACCTTGCCAAGGTTGGGGTCGCGAGTTCGAGTCTCGTTTCCCGCTCCAAATAATGATAAAACCGCCTTTATGGCGGTTTTTCTTTTTATACGCGGAAAACGAGCCTGCGTCTCGGTTCATTCGGGCCATCCATGGCCCTCACCTTTGCGGGGAGCTGCGCTCTGCAAATCGGCTGCCCTGCCTGTTCACTGTGACTGGGCCACAACTGGAACCGCGCGTTTTATCCACTCCGTTATTTGCCGGGCGGCCAGCGGTCTGGAGATAAAAAAGCCCTGGGCTTCGTCGCAGTTGTACTCGCGCAGCACCGCAAGTTGCGCCTCCGTTTCAATCCCTTCTGCTACTATGCACACGCCGAGGCTGTGTCCCATGGCGAGAATGGCTTTTACAAACGCCATGTTGTCCTGGTCTTCGGGAATGTTTACCAGAAAGCTTTTGTCTATTTTTAGCCGATCGACCGGCAGGTGCTTGAGTTGTCCCAGTGACGAATAGCCGGTTCCGAAATCGTCGATGGTAATGTGGATATTTTCAGCCTTGAGTTTTTCCAGTATGCGGACAGCACGTTCGTCGGAGTGGAGCAGGCTTTCGGTGATTTCCAGCTCCAGGATCATATCGTTCAGGGTTACCTGGCTGCGCTCCAGGCTCTTGTGAATATCGGGCAGGATGTGGTCGTACTTGAGTTGGTAACCGGAGATATTGACGGCCAGACGCACGGGAGGAAGTCCTAGGAGTCTCCAGTTTCTCACCTGAGAGAAGGCCTGATCAAGAACCCAGCCGCAGAGACTGTTGATAAAACCGGATTCTTCGGCAAACGGGATGAATGCATCGGGGAGCAAAAGCCCTTTTTCCGGATGCTGCCACCGCACGAGCGCTTCGACACCAGCCAGTTCTCCGGTTTTAATGGTCACCTGTGGTTGGTATTCCAGGACAAATTCATTTTTGCTCAAGGCGTCGCGCAGGTCTCTTTCCATAACCAGGCGTTCGTTGGCCCGGCGGGTCAGTTCGGCGGTGTAAAACCGGTAGGTACGCCGGCCCGCGGCTTTTGCGTGATACATGGCGGCATCCGCGGCGCGAGCCAGATCCGAAGCGTTATCGGCGTCGTCGGGAAAAATACTGATACCAATGCTGCAGGACGTTACTACGTTGTGCTCTTCCAGACTTATTGGCGACATCAGGGCATTGATGATTTTCTGCGCCAGTTTTGCCGCCGAGGTGGGGTTGACCATATCCTCCATAATAATGGTAAATTCATCGCCCCCCAGGCGGGCCACCAGATCCTCGTGGCGAACGGCCTGTTTAAGGCATTCGGCAACCGCGCATAATAACTCGTCACCGGCCTTATGGCCCAGGCTGTCATTGATATGCTTGAATCCATCCAGGTCAAGAAACAACAGCGCCAGCTTCGTACTGTGCCGCTTTGTCCGCTCCATGGCCTGTTCCAGGTTGGAGGCAAAAACCAGGCGGTTGGCAAGCCCGGTGAGCGGGTCGTGATGGGCCATATGCTCCAGTTGGGCCTGGGCTTGCTTCATCGGGGTGATATCCGACATTACTGAAACATATTTAATGATTTCCCCGTTTTCGTTTTTTACCACGCTGATGTTTTCCCAGGTGGCGTAGAGGTCGCCGTTTTTGCGTTGGTTCCAAATTTCCCCTTGCCAACGACCGGCGGAATCCAGCGCATGCCAGATATCCTGGCAAAAACTTTCATCGTGGAAGTCGGACCTGAGAACGCGGGGATTTTTCCCCAGTATCTCGTCCGCGTTGTAGCCGGTGATTTCGGTGAAGGCTTCATTGACGGTTTGGATATTATGCTCCGCGTCGACGATCATGATTGCCTCCGAGGTGTTGTCGAATACAGTGGCGGCTTGGCGCAATTGTTCCTCTGTAATTTTGCGTTCGGTGATATCAGAGAACATCACGGCCACCAATCCGCGTTCCGGACTGGAAGCGGTGACCTCGAATTGACGGCTGAAGGTTCCCCCCCAGTTTTGTAGCTTGACCGGTTTCCCCGTCATTGCCACCTGCGCGAAAGCTTCTATCCAATAGGATTCGATATTGGGAAATAACTCAAGGATGGTTTTGCCAACGATATCCTCCTTGCGAACACCAAGCATGCGCTCAAACGCCGGGTTGATTTCCAGATAACGAAAGTCGCGGGCGCGCCCGTCCCGGTCTGGGAGTGTTTGTTGCAGGGCATAGCCTTCGGCCATGTTTTCAACCAGGTTGCGCTGGCGAGCCTGTCGGGCGAGTAAAGCTTCAGCCGCTTCAACCGTATCGGTAATATCCTGGAACAGCCCCCGAATCAACAACGATTGCCTGTCCCCTGACTCCGGGCGACCGCGCTGGTGCACATGGCGGATGCTGCCATCGGGGCACACGATGCGGTGGGTAATATGGTATTCCCGTCCGGTTGCAATAGACTGGTCGACAGCGCCTTGAACCATTTCTTTATCCTCGGGGAATACCGCGTCCATGTGGTTGTTGGAATTGGGTTGAAACGATTTGGGCGCGCGTCCAAAAATATTGAAAACTTCATTCGACCACTGAACCTCCCCGGAGGTCAGGTTCCATTCCCAATGGCCGATATGTGCCAGTTGTTGGGCTTCGAATAGGTTTCGCTCGCTGGTCTTCAGGGCGCGCGTTTTGTTTTGGTTGTTGGTTCGCAGCCATGCAAGGCTTACACTCAGGAACAAAATAATGGATGTTAAGGAGATATAAACGCCAGAGCGGTTGCGGAGTTCCGCCAATAGCGAAAAAGTTATTGACTGGGGACTGATGTGGCTGATGACTTTCCAGGCTTCTCCATCCGGCGAGAGTGCTTGCATTTCAAACGCCGCGCGCGGCTGCAGCGAATTGAAGAGGAAGAGACCGGTTTCGTCCCGGTAAACACCTTCTTCCCGCGATTTTATTTTGGTCCAGGCAGAGGCGAAGCGCCGGGAAAACTGGTGATGATTGTCGTACATTAACTCCCATGTTTCCGTGGTGTGTGGGCTACTGAGTTGATAGCCACCCTCGCTTACCAGCATCGCCTCTCCAATTCCACCAATCATCACTTCATGGAAGTGCTCAAGCAGGTTTTGGGCGAGGTAATTCAATACCAACACCCCCTGTGCTTCCCCATCTGGGTCAAACAGGGGCATGGCGACATGCAATATGGGTTCTATCGGCTGCTGGACCGCGCCTTCTTCCGCATTCAGATCCAGGGGCGAGACATATACCTCTCCTGGTGGAAGGCGGATAGCCTGGCGGAAGTAAGAGCGGTCCGCCTTCAACTGCAATTGTTCAGCAGGCACCGCCCAGGCATTGCCGTTGTAGTTTATCCGCACACGTTCGTAACCATCGGAGTCGATAAATTGAATCTGTCCGTAAATGCCGATCCGCCTGGAAAAACTCAGGAACACCTCTTGTAAAAGTTTCTCCGTGCCGGCGTTGGGAGTTTGCAGGTACTGGCGAAGCTCGGGGGAGTCGGCAAGAATGCCAATGTTGGCCGCCACCCGGCCGAGATCTCGGAGCATGGTTTCCAGTGCTAGGTCCAACTTCATGAATTCCTCCTTGATCTGCCTTTTTCGTTCCAGATCAAAGCGCTCGTACTCAAACACGTATACGCCTGTGTACACAGTGATGCTGATCAGCAGAAAATATATCAATGCGCGAAGTAGCATAATGAATCTCCGGCGGAGCAGATATGTCACGCATAAAAATCGTTAATCCGGCTTAACCTTCATCCGGCGCAACTTCCCTGTTCCGAGGCAAGGGCCGCGATCAACCGGTCGCTGGTTTCCGGTTGCGGAGAGCCAACCGGCCCGCGGTAACCTATTCCGGATTCTGATCAGCGAACATCCAGAACCTGACATAGCCCCTAAACGCCAGGATGGCGTGCGTTATCACCAGGCCCTAAATCGAAAAACCTCCCGCGCGCGATCGGTAATTACGGTTGAACTTGTTAAACGTGGGTGCATCATAAAAGTAGACAGCAAAGCTGACGTAGATTCTTAAGGATAGGGATGGCTAAAGGGCAAATTTATATCGGGACTTCGGGTTGGAATTATAAAACCTGGAAAGGCCTGTTTTATCCGGAGAATGTCAGGCAGGCGGACCTGCTGCGCAAATATGCCGAGAGTTTCAGCACCGTGGAATTGAATACCAGCTTTTACCACGTGCCTAAAAAAACGTCGGTGGAGACCTGGGCGGAGCAGTCGCCGGATAATTTTCTTTTTGCCTGCAAGGCCAGCCGCTATCTTACCCATATGAAGAAGCTAAAGGAGCCGGAGGAGGGGCTGGCGCGACTATGGGAAGTATTCGAGCCTTTTGGCGATAAACAGGGACCGATACTTTTTCAGCTGCCGCCGGGCTGGAAGGTGAATCCGGAACGACTGGCGGAATTTATCAGCCACCTGCCTCCCCGGTATCGCTACACGTTTGAGTTTCGCAATCAAACCTGGCTGCGCGATGAGGTTTACGACCTGCTGCGGGAAAATAACATCTGCCTGTGCTTCTACGACTTCAAGCAGTTTCGTCCACCGGAAGTCGTCACGGCGGATTTTATTTATATCCGCCTGCACGGTCCGATGGAAACACCCTACTGGGGTAGTTACGAGGAGGATGACCTGAAGAATTATACGAAAAAGATAAAACGCTGGAGCAAGGAAGGGAAGGATGTGTACTGCTATTTTGATAACGACCATGAAGCCAACGCGCCGAAAGATGCCCTGCGGTTGATCGATAAGGTTAAACCCGGATGACACTTACGTTAACAAAATTTTACGTTTTTCGGCAAAGCCGGTTCAGGTAAGAGGCATTCAGCGTGGCTGTTCCTCCTGGCGCTGGCCTCCATCTCATCTCATCGTTCTCTTTTGACCCCGCAATATACGTCCCATGGTAGGATATGCGCCCACCGCCAAAGGCGGAGGTGCGATCGGCAGTGAAGGTAAAAGACGCGCCGGTGGCAAAACAGAAATAATAGAGTTCGAAGAATGACCAAGGCACTGCAAATAACGGGTCTGAAAAAGACCTACAGTACCGGCTTTGAAGCGCTGAAGGGGATCGATCTGGACGTGGAGCCGGGTGATTTTTTTGCGCTGCTCGGGCCAAACGGGGCCGGGAAATCCACCACTATCGGAATTATCTGTTCCCTGGTGCGCAAGACGGCCGGGCAGGTAGCTGTTTTCGATTGCGATATCGATAAAAATTTCTCCAGGGCCAAGCAATTTATTGGCGTGGTTCCGCAGGAATTCAACTTCAATATGTTCGAGAAGGTGCAGGACATTGTGATGAACCAGGCCGGCTACTATGGGCTTCCCCTTCACCTGGCCAGGGAGCGGACGGAAAAGTACCTGAAAAAACTGGGGCTTTGGGAAAAGCGCGGCGACCAGGCCCGGGGCTTGTCCGGCGGTATGAAAAGGCGGTTGATGATTGCCCGCGCTTTGGTCCATGAGCCGAGCTTGCTGATTCTCGATGAGCCGACCGCGGGAGTGGATATTGAGTTACGGCGCTCCATGTGGTCCTTTTTACAGGAAATAAATGCGGCCGGAACCACCATTATTCTCACCACCCACTATCTGGAGGAGGCAGAAAGCCTCTGTCGCAACGTGGCGATTATCAACCACGGTGTGATCGTGGAGAACACCAGTATCAAGAATCTGCTCAAACAGCTGAACAAGGAGGTGTTTATCCTGGATACGCAGGAGCCGCTCTCGGAGTGCCCAGTGGTGGAGGCTTACGACCTTCGGCAGGTGGACGAGAGCACGCTGGAAGTGGAAATTGAGAAAGGTCGCTCACTCAACGCCCTGTTTATGAAGCTTTCCGAACTGAATATCGATATTGTGAGTATGAGGAACAAGGTGAATCGCCTGGAAGAGCTGTTTGTTTCGCTGGTCAATAGCGGAACTGGTCAGGGAGGGCAGGTTTAATGAACGCGCGGCAACAATACATTGCCTACAAAACCATTGTACGCAAGGAAGTAAGACGATTTACCCGTATCTGGGTGCAGACGCTGATTCCTCCCGCGATTACCATGGCACTTTATTTTGTTATTTTCGGTGCATTGATCGGTTCGCGTATTGGTGAAATGGGTGGGTTCGATTATATGGCCTTCGTCGTGCCCGGGTTGATCATGATGTCGGTGATCAACAATTCGTACTCGAATGTGGTTTCCTCGTTTTACAGCGCCAAGTTTACCAAGAGCATTGAAGAGATCCAGGTGAGCCCGACGCCGAGCTATATCATCCTTCTCGGCTACGTCAGTGGCGGGGTGATGCGTGGATTATCCGTGGGCGCGATTGTGACGGTGTTGTCCCTCTTTTTTACCGAAATGCGGGTTCACCATCTGGGTGTGACCGTTGCAGTTATTTTACTGACGTCTGTCCTGTTTTCTCTCGGCGGAATGATCAATGCAATTTTTGCCAACTCATTTGATGATATTTCAATAATCCCCACCTTCATCCTGACACCGATGACGTATCTGGGCGGGGTGTTTTATTCCATCGACCTGCTTCCGGATTTCTGGCAAAAGGTCTCCATGCTCAATCCGATACTGTATATGGTCAATGTCTTTCGCTACGGATTTCTCGGTGTGTCGGATGTCAATGTAGGGCTGGGCTTTGCCGGTATTGTGGTATTTTTGATTATCGCGTTTAGTTACTGTCTTTTTCTGCTGGAAAAAGGCAAAAAGCTTAGAACCTGATCCATCACCTCGAACGGACCTATGACTTCTGAAATTCATCTCGGGCAACAGGCGGAATATACCAGCCAATACGCGCCCCATCTTCTGCACCCGATCGCGCGGGCGCAGTCCCGGCATGCGTTGTTCGCCGGTGAGGAAATGCCGTTTACCGGTGTCGATATCTGGACCGCCTATGAAATGTCGTGGCTGGACCAAAGAGGCAAACCCCAGGTTGCGGTGGGAACGTTTGTTTTTCCCGCCCACAGCGACGCGATTGTGGAATCCAAATCCTTCAAATACTATTTGAACTCGTTTAACCAGACGCGGTTTGAGAGCTGGCAGCAGGTTCGGCAAACTCTCGAAAAGGATTTATCCGCGGCGGTTAGCGCACCGGTGACAGCCGATTTGGAAAAACTGGATGCTGTTGAAAGTGCATACGCGCTTGCGGGTGTGTGTATCGACGAATGTGAAACCGTAATTGATGCTTACAAGCCAGACAGCGCCCTGCTGAAAGCCGGGGAACCCATTGCCGAAGAAATTCTTTACAGCCACCTGTTGAAAAGTAATTGCCCGGTAACCGGACAGCCGGACTGGGCTACGGTCTGGATAAAGTATTCAGGCGTGAGGATAGAGCCGGAATCCCTGTTGAAATATATTGTGTCGTATCGTGAGCATCAGGATTTTCACGAGAACTGCGTGGAAAAAATCTTCTGCGATATCAAGCGGCGGTGCCAGCCGGAAAAGCTGACGGTTTACGCGCGATATACTCGAAGGGGAGGGCTGGATATCAATCCGTTTCGCACCGACTGCGGCGAACCGGTTCCGGATTTCCGTGTGATTCGCCAGTAGGGCGGGGAAGCGATGGTCCGACACTTCGGGCGCCACCCGTCGCCAGGTGTTTGTTCTACGTGATAACCTTATCGTTCAATCTTTCCGCCGCATCCTGTAAAAACCGGATAACGCGCTCCTTGTCGTAGTTGCGGATTTTTTCCAGGTCCATATGCATGGAAAAACCTTCTGTATTCTGCTCGAAATAGCTCTGGTTCTTGCCCAGGTCCTTGCGGAAATCCACCACCTGGTAAACCTTGATCGGATGGCTGAAACCTTTGGCCTTGATTTCGCCCTTGTCGCGACACATGACTACATCCTTTATCAGTGACCAGGTTTCGTGCGATACCAGGATTTCACCCGGATCGGCGGCGGACTCCAGCCTGCTCGCCAGGTTAACGTGGGTGCCGAGAACCGTGTAATCCATATAGTGGCTGGTGCCGAAGGAGCCCACGGTGCAGTACCCGGTATTGATACCCATGCGTATCTGCAGCGGCTTTTTAATTCCCTGGTTGTACCATTTTGTTTGCAGCTCCTTCATTTTTTTTCGCATTTCAATGGCCATCGCCAAGCAGCGCAGGCAGTCGGTTTTCAAGCCCTCGCTTCTGCTATCGCCAAAAATCACCATAATGGCGTCGCCCATGAACTTGTCGATGGTACCTTTGTGCTTGATGGCGATTTTTGCCATTTCGGTCAGGTAGCTGTTCAGCAGGTCGGTCAGCGATTCTGCTTCCATTTCTTCCGACAGTGAGCTGAACCCCATGATGTCGGAAAAGAATACCGTAACCCGCTTGCGTTCAGTGCTGAGGGACTTTTCCCGGCCTTCGTTAATGGCGCGCCAGACCGTGGGAGGCAGATAGCGGGAAAGTTTGTAGGTGCGCAGTTTGTACAGTGTCTGTTCGTTGATCAGTTTCTTGTTCAGCATATCCAGTTTGCGCAGCCGGCTGTGGGTGTAAAGAGCATAAGCGCAAAAATAGGTGAATATGCCGATCAGGCTGACTGAACTGATTTCCATTTTCTCGGAAAATACCAGTTGCGGCTCGCGGAACAGGAACGTGACCAGAATACCGCCGGCAAATGCCAGGTTGTCGATGGCCCATTTACGCACCCCACCGTTGATCAGGCTGTTGAACTGGATCATGGTGGTAAACAGAATGGTGGGCAGAATATTGAAATTGGAAAAGCTGAGTACCACGCCGATAACCGCCGCATCGGCAGTCATTATCCGGTCGAACAGGCGGCTTGCACCTTCCTTTTTCGATCGGGCTTTAACCCAGAAGTAGCTGGCAAAAGTGTAAGCCAGTACGGCGACCACGATAGTTGCTTGAAGAACCTCGATTTCCGGCCAGGACATATCCACCACGACAGTGGCTGCCGCAGCGCAGCAAATAAGTGCGCGTATATCGTTCTGGCGGGGAGAAAACTCGGGGTTTTCCGGTTCAGACTCTACATTGGCATCGCCCATGGAAACCTGCTTTTGCTTCTTCGTATTATTGTTTGTCGTTTTAATTTGCGTCAATTTCGCTTAAATCATCCTTTGTTGTCAACATACCGCGGGTACACCCCGATAGTTTGACAGGTTAACATTTTCGCCCTTTTCAAGCGTGCTAAAACTTTCGAGGCGTCATCGCAACAGTCAGACCCGCTCAAAAGCATCATTTACGCAGGAACTTTTTCATTCGATCCGGTATTACGTCCACATTACGCCACCAAAAAGTCTAGTGCAGCGGCGCCAGGGTATCCACAGGCATTGCGTTTGGCGACGGCTTTGTGTAGAGTTCACCGCCTTCAAAAGTGCCTGAATCCATCTTCCGGGCACTTCCAGCACGGTGAGGTGTCCGAGTGGCCGAAGGAGCACGCCTGGAAAGTGTGTAAGTCGAAAGGCTTCGAGGGTTCGACTCCCTCCCTCACCGCCATATTTATCTATTTAAATCAATGACTTGTGCTGTAAGTGTTGTTGATTTGTCTACAAATTGACTACGGGTTAACGGGTTCAAGGCTATGGCTTCCTGCAGGTGGTCGGGAGCCAGGTGGGCGTATCGCATCGTCATGGTGATTGAGCTGTGCCCCAGAATCCGCTGTAAGGTCAGTATATTCCCTCCATTGATCATGAACCAACTGGCGAAGGTATGGCGTAAAATATGCGTTGCTTGGCCTTTTGGGACTTCAAAGCTGCACATTCGAAGCGTCCGCCTGAAAGTCTCTTCGGAATTGGTGAAAAGTTGGCCGTCGCCATGACTCCGTATCTCAGCCTGTAGCTCTTTACTGATTGGAACTGTTCTGTTCTTTCCGCTCTTAGTGTCGGTAAAGGTGATTTTGCCGTTTCGCACGTTACGGCCGTGCAAACTTTGAGCTTCTCCCCAGCGGCAGCCGGTGGACAAGCAGATTTTCGCAATCAGCTTTACGTGAGGATTAATACACACCCGGTCCAGCTTATTGAATAATTCCGTAATTTGATCGTGATCCAGGTAAGACAGCTCTCGCTCTTTTATCTTGATCGGCCTGACTTTGCCGAGAGGGTTTTCATAGTCAATGATTTCGTTTCTATATAGTTCGTTAAAAACAGCATTCAGGTAACCAAGCATATTGTTTACAGCTTTGGGGCTAATACCGTCGTTAATACGCTGCTCGCGGTATCTGAGGAACATCTCAGGTGTTAGCTTTCGTGCGACCGGATCGCCCATTGCCGTGGCTGCATAGTTAAGAAGGTTTAAACGGCGCTTAGAATAGTTGAGGTGCTGCCCGTGCACCTGATACCAAGTTCCGATCAGTTCGGAGAGCTTTCGGCTATCTGTAGAGGAGATATTCCAATCCTTGTTTTCGAAGGCTTTGTTAAGTACATATTTTTCAAATCGCTGTGCTTCGAGTTTTGTATCAAACTTCTTCCTGATCCGCTTTCCATTACGACCATTAGGATAGATATCCACAGTCCACTTGTTCTTATCTTTTTTAACTGCCATCGCTAGGTAAATTTATTATTTCACGTGGGAGGCGTTATCAACGCCATTCTCTGATTGTTGCGCCTTGAATGGTTGAAGGGCGTTTGAGGTCGAACCTGGAAGTAAAAACTCTGTAAGCAAGCGGCTAAGCATGACAGTAAGCCGGTGATCTTTTCCGTATTGCTGGGTCAGAGTGACAAGGTCTGAACATGCTTTTCTATAAAAGTGGTTATTCACAATATCTCGGATTTCGTTGGCGTCCAGACAGTTGAGCTTTTTTGTAAGCTTCTTGAAGTCAACCGACATAATTTCCGTTAAATGTTGATGGGCGAGCTCTTTTCTGTCCGACGGCATCGGAGAGCTGCCAGCTATTCCGTTCTCATCCACAATTGAATTTGAATCGGACAGGTACTGCTCAATCATTAACGCATAATCAAATTCGGCTTTTGTTTCAGCATATTTGCCAGCTATTTTAGAAAAGTACTCGAGAGCTTTTGCGCCTTGAGGTGATAAACCTAAGTCCGTGCTCCCTGTGGTCAGCCAATATGCGTAGTCTTTATATTTACTACATAAGAACTCGATGTGACCAGAGTTCATTCTTTGTCTGCCGTTGAATGCTTTACTCCATGCTTGCTGAGATATCCCGCTCATTACCTCTAACTCCTTTTGGGAGACCTTAAGTTCGTCCATTAAAAGCTTTGCTCTGGTTTCTATAGTCATCACCGAACCCGTGTGGAATAGTGGGAAATAGTGGGATTGTAATCCTATATGGATTATTTGCAAGAAAAATAGTTGTAAAAATGTAAAATAGGAGGTAAATTTAAACCAAATTAGATTATCAATGGTCTTTTAAGTTGTTTTTGGGGGCGGTATGGATGAGACGAATAGACCCATTGCGGCTGGGCCGCTTGTCACAAAGCGTAAATTCTCTGAGATGTCCGGGTTAACTGAGGAAACTATCAGAGGAATGATCGAAAGGGGGCATCTTCCTACGATGAAGATCGGCAAGCACCGTATGGTGAATGTCGCACTGATTACCAAAGAAGCTCTTGAGTCCGAATATGAGCGTTAGAAGGTAGCCATACCAGCGCCAACTGGTATGGCTAGGCGGGGTGCGCCAACACCCCTTAATTGTCCCAGCTTCGCGAAAAGAGGAACCGCATAATGGTAGCGCAACCTGCCAGCCGTGATCAATTTGTCGGATATGACGGAAATGTCTACAGCAACAACATACTGAACGGTTATGGAACCGCTGAGTGTGTTGGATTTCGCGAACATATTCTATCGAAGTATTCCGAATTAGCTCCGGCGATGCGGGCTGAATATCTGTCGTTGGCAAAGAGTCAGTCGTATGTAAAGGCTAACCGGCGCTTTTTGGAGTTGGACAAGCTCCTGGAAATTCGTGACTTTAATATGTTGTCAGGTCACGATGAGGTCAAAGCCATTGCTGACAAGCAAGCCGCGCAGTGCCAAAAAATCGCGACGTCATGCGCCAATCCAGCAGAGGCTTTCTTCTCATGCAAAGAGCTGGCTGATTCTTTTGAAATATCGGTTCCAGATCCGGAAGCCTACGGCAATCGATATGAACCCTGTGTAAATCGTCTCTGTTGTGGAAAGTGGTGGAAGCGCCAGCTTTCTAAGAAACAAAAAGTTACAGTTGAATCCGTCGCTCGTGAACTTCGTCAAGTTCACAATCACAGCAATCCGTACTGTTCGAATATTTCTCTAAAACGGCATCGTCAGCAAAAACTCAGCAACCGCGAATATCTTGAAGGCAAGATAGCTGTAAATGAAGAAGGTTATGAGAAAACTCTGGCAGAGTTGTCAGACGTTACTCCTTCTAATCCCGCGATACGACGAACGGAATTGATTGTCCGTCTAAAAGGCTTTGAGATTGTTGCTAAAGAATTTGGTCATGAAGGGCTGTTCTTTACGCTTACAACGCCGTCCCGTTTTCACCGAATGACGAAAATCACTAACAACGGAAAGGTGGTGAAGGTCATTCCAAACAAAAACTACGAAAATCTTTCCCCTCGTGACGCACAAGATTATCTAAGTAATCTATGGGGTCGAATTCAGGCAAAGCTGAGCCGAGAAAATATCAAGCCTTATGGTTTTCGTATCGCAGAGCCTCATCATGATGCTACGCCGCATTGGCATTTTCTCCTGTTTGTTGAGCCTGAACACGTCGACGAACTGATTGCGATTTTTAGACGGTGGGCCTTAAAGGATTCTCCTGAAGAAAGCGGGGCAGCAGAGCACAGAATTAAAGTAGAGAAAATTAAATCCGGTATTAATCCGTCCACCGGCAACGAATATTCAGCTACTGGATACTTGATTAAATATATCTGCAAAAACATCGACGGCCACGGGATAAATAACGACGAACAATCGGCGTCTGAAGCTGACTGGAGTGGTAAAAGCCCACGGGATATTGCCGAAAGAATTGAAGCGTGGGCCAGAACATACCGAATTAGGCAATTCCAACAGATAGGAGGCCCTAGCGTGACAGTGTGGCGAGAGTTAAGGCGTTTGAGCGAGCAAGACGGGTTTCTGGAACAGCTTAAGGAAGCGGCGGACTCAGGGGATTGGGCAGCCTTTGTCAGGGCGATGGGAGGTCCAAATCTCCCAAGGAATAGCCAGGTTGTAAGGCCCGCTTATGCGCTATCGGAAAAGTTAGATCGGCAAACCGGTGAGATAACCATGATAACTCACACGGAATACGGGGACGAGGCGCGAGAAAGAGTCATTGGAGTTTTGGTTGCCGGAATCACAGTGCTTAGCAGAACCCATTTCTGGGAAATAAGGGATAACGAAAGATTACGGTCTGCTCGTCAGAAAATAATGAATGGCATAGTCGATCTTTTGAAAGAGATTCACCACCAAAATGATTCGCTTTCAACTTCGACGCCGTTGGCTTTTTTGCAGCAGGCGAAGCCTGCTGCCTTGGACTTGTTTCAATAACTCTACGCTACTGGAACACGCGAATGAATGAAAATAACTTTTTGGATTCCAGCAAGGCTAAACGGATTAATCCGTTCTTTAGAGGTGATGAATACACACCCAGTTACGTAGAAGCTGGAGAGTTTATATCGGTAGAAATTGAAAGCCGGGAAATGGAAATGGCAATTATTAAAGCCTACGACTACGGCATTGATTGCTTGTCTGCTGAGGGTAAGCAACAGATTCAAAGGTTTATCAACGACGCCTTGCTCAGAATGAAAGGCAAGCTTTAAAACCACCAACCCAAGAGGAAACTACTATGTTGAAGATCAGCATTATTGAAGGTCACCATCAACCGCAGTCACGGTCAACCAAGAATGGTGTGCGTTACTTTCAGGAGGCTTACGCTCATTTGGGCGGCGCATTTCCTCAACAAATTGAAATTCCGTTGAAAAACCCGACGGACGCTAAACCGGTAGGAGATTACACCTTGGACCTGACGACGTTTCAGGTGGGCCGGTTTAAAAACCTGGAGCTTAACCCGTTTGAGGTTAGGCTTATTCAGTTACAGAAACCAGTATCGAAGGCCAGCTAATGCCTTCGGTTATCACGTGCGAGGGGGCTGTTAGTGTGTTGCCTGACGGCTCTCCAATGTGTTCAACGGGGTGGGCTGTGCAAGTCGCTTCCATCCCGTTTGACCTTAGCCAGATCGACCCGTCTGTCGCGACGGCTATGTTCAGCGCAGGGTTCGCCCTGTTTGTAACGCCCTGGGCGACCGCCTGGGGACTCTCACAATTAATGAAACTATTGAGGTGAATATCTATGGATGAAACAACCGTAGCAACCATTACTGGAGCTGTCGATTACGCAACCATTATCACTGGTATCGGCACAATTGCCGCGGCCGTAGTAGTCGTTTTGGTCGCCGTCAAAGGCGCCAAAATGCTGCTTTCCATGGTCCGTGGTGGTTAATCAGTAGCGGGGCTTCGGCCCCGTTCCTTTGTTCGAGGAGAGTCTTATGCTTGATTTGTATTATTGGACATTCTTCATCTGCGGCTTTGCAACTGCTGCCCTATGTCTGCGTTTGTTCTGAAGGAGCTATTCATGCGAGTTCTTTGGATAGTGCTGATACTACTAGCGCATCGGGCGCTTTCACAATGTGACGAAACGGCTCCGACGATTCAAAATCCCGTTGATAGCTTTCCGAGTTTGAGTGAATTCCTTGGCGGGTATGAGGACGGGTTTCATCAGTTTATAGGTAATGCTAACCAGTCGAGTGGGCTGATTCTCTCATACTGGCATGCCGAGAAAGTGACGTTCCCTGACTTGCCTTCTTATTCGTCGCCCTCCGATGGCTCGAGCGTTGGATATGCGCTTAATGGCTGTCAGGCGTTAGACAGTGACGGCACTGGTGTGCATTGCATGTACCTTGGCTACTTTACGAAAGATTGCCCTGTTGGTTATGCACTAGATTACTCGACAGGCGTTTGTGATCTTGTCGATTTGCAGGCGTGCCTAGATGCTCAACCGCAGATATGTAGTGATGGCCTACCTCCTGATTTAGGCGGGTATCCTGGTTGCGACCGCCCTGAGCTAAAACAATGTGAAGATGGGTCCTATGTGCGCACCGATACCGGTAGATGTCATACAGTGTGTAGTGATTACCTGAGCTGCTATAACTACGTCCTAAATAATTCAAGCTGTGCCGGTGCTCAGTACATGGAATTCAACTATATCGACCCTGAGAATTTTGAGTTTACCTGCTCATTAGTCGACGAATCTTCGCCCGATCATCCCGATAACGGTGGTAACGCTGATGGAAACCCATATAACGATCCGAATACTCCTACAAGCGGTGATGGCTCAACGCCAAACTCTGGAAGTATTGATCCCTATTCGCTGGCAGGTTTGATAGGGGATGAACTCCGGTCGGACCTGAGCAATATAGAGCGAGCTGTCCGCGATGACATTGATCAGAGCAAGATAAATACTGAAACCTTAGAGAGGGCTGTCAATGATACCGAGTTGGCAATAAGAGATTCCATTCAGAGCAGCGAAAATAATACAAATGCTCTTACTAACAGTATTGAATCTCTTGGTTCTAAACTCGATGGGATAAGTAATTCTTTGAACTCTGGTCCTTGCGACCCGAGACAGCCAGATTACTACACGTGTCTTGACAACCCGATGAAAAACATGCCCGCGCACACTCAAAGCGAGGTAAGCACTATTGCGGAAGCTAATATTAGCTTTAAGCAGCGAATAGATAATTCAGAGTTGGTGCAATCGTTGAAAGGCATGGCTGACTTATTTGACCTAGAAAATGCCCAATGCCCGGAGTTTTCGTTGGACCTGCGGGAAACGCCAATAAATGATGTAGCCTCTACCACTATTCATTGCGATTTAATGGAAGAGGTTCGTCCGATAATTAGTGCGGTAATGATTGTGATATACATTTGGGTTGGTTTCAGAGTTTTTGCGAGTGCATAGTTATGGATGAAACGATAAATAGTTGTGAATGGTACGACCCCTCGTGCGCGCTGGCCTGGATTCGAGATGAGCTGCAAGCTGTGGGCGTGTGGATGTGGAATTCTGTTTTGTCAGGCGCGGCCTCGGTTCTCGAAGCTATTCCTGTGCCGGATTTTATGCAGAATGTAGGCTCACATACGCTGCCTTCTAGTGTGAGTTGGGCGGCCAGCGCTTTTCAGTTGGACGTGGGGTTAGGAATTATTGTATCAGCGTATGTTGCTCGTTTTATACTCCGCAGAATTCCGATAATTGGGTGAAGAATGACAATTGCAGCTTATACAGGACTACCGGGGCATGGAAAAAGTTATGGTGTCGTTGAGAACGTGATTAAGCCGGCACTTGAGCAAAAGCGACAGGTATTCACGAATATTCCCATGAACAATGAGGAATGCCTTAAGCGCTTTGGCATGAGTGTAACTGAATTCAAGACTGATGACATAATAGAGAATCCCGCATGGTGGTCTGAGGTGTTCATACCCGGTGCAGTTCTCGTGATAGATGAGCTTTGGCGGTTATGGCCTTCGGGATTAAATGCAAAAAACGCTAGAGCTGAAGATAAAGAATTTCTAGCCGAGCACCGCCATTTGGTCGGTGAAAATGGAGCTTCAACTGAAATCGTGTTCGTTACCCAGGATTTAAGTCAGATTGCGAATTTTGCGCGGACGCTAGTTGAAACTACCTTTAGGCACACAAAGCTATCAAAAATCGGCATGGACAAGAGGTTTCGGGTTGATGTTTACTTCGGTCCTGTTACAGGACCTTGTCCCCCTCTATCTAAACGAGAGCGCGAAATACATGGACGGTTCAAAAAGGAAATCTATGCGCTATACAAAAGCCATACCAAAAGTTTAACAGGTAGTGCAGGTGACGAGACTCGGGTTGATAGACGATTTAGTGTACTTGGTAAAGCGTCGATTAAGCTGGGTTTTGTTCTGGCGGCCGTTTGTCTTGTAGGCTTCTATTATGGCATCAAGCATATGGTCTCCTACTACGGAATTAGTAAGAAGGCTGATGAACAGCGGCCCGCCGCTGCACAAAAGAGCCATACACAAATAGCAGAACAGGTGCCTAAGGAGCCAACTTTTGCATTCCTATCCAAGGCCGATGGTATATACATTTCTTTCAACAATGGCCACTTTCCTGACATTGATTATCGGTTCAAAGTTGTGTTTGATGATATGGAGGCTTCATTTACTACTGTTCAGCTTGCGAAAATGAAGTATGCTCTTTTGCCAGTAAATGAATGTATGGTTAAGATTGATGGGCCAGACTTCACTGGATTTGCCATGTGCCAGCGAGGTGAAGAGAAAGAGAGTTGGATTGAGGGAGTGGTTGCATCAAGCGAACTTTAGTTAGCCTGACAGTACACAAGATTGAAACATTAACCACCGCAGCAGCGAGCGTAGCAAGCAGCGCGGTGGTTAATGTTTATTCATAATTCATGATTTCGCATGCGAAATTGAAGGGTATGGAAGTAGAATCATTACTGCATCGCCAGGGCGGAAGGTGCTTTTATTGCCGAAAGCAGTTGCCTCTTGAAAAGGCGTCAATAGAACACGTAGTACCACATTGTCTAAGTGGCGCGAACGGGTTTAATAATCTTGCAGTCTGCTGTAGGACTATGAACTCATATCTTCAAGGCATATCCCCAAAGCATAAAATCGAATTGTTGCTGAACTGGTGGGGAAAATCTCCTTGCCCTGAAGATATTTGCAGAAACCAATCATCTAGTGAATATCGAATGCCGATTGTTCCTACTGATTTCGGCGACCCAGGTGAGCCTGTAAGGAATTCTGAATCTGACTTTGAACATGATGGCGAAGACGATCGCGCCGTTCAGGCGTTTCAAGAAATGGCTAATCAACTTCTCAAATAAAATAATATGGTACCGAATTGGTAAGTTTGTTTGTTAGTTTGATCTCACAAACAAAGTGTCAATCTTACCGCGGCTGATCGATATTTTATCAGTGAATCTTTGTCCAACTCTATAATGGGTTTATGACTTACAAAGCCTTTTTCTTAATATTTCGATACTCCGCGCGTTTTCGAATTCATAATTTCGTTTTTTAGCTTTAGCTATAACTGGACGCTCTAGAGCACTTTCTATGCGTTGTATTGAAGTTTTGTCTTTTACAATGAAGCATTTTTCGAATGAGTCTTTGGCCACAAAAAATCTCCGACTATTACGATTGCGAGAAAGCGGTTAAATCGGTGTTTATACAATATTTGCAGTATGTTAGGAAAGCTTTGCCAGTGAATATGCTATTCTTGAACTTCAGTATTGTCTGATACCGTTCCCTCTTGTCCCCTTCGTCATCGTCGCCTCGCTCGCGAAACCATAAAAGCAGTCTTTCCGGCCTTATCAAGAGGAAACTAAGCGGAGTTCTGTAGTCTCTTGATAAGGCCGGAAAGACTGCTATGGTTGAAAGCGAGTGAGACGGCGATGATGGAGGGGACACCCCTTTTGATTCGAAGCTGAGCCTGATTCCATCAGATTGCTTAAGCTCGTGCTCTAGAGTTAGAGTAGAGGAGAAAGAACCTTTTTACTAGTTTTTTTAAGGGGCTAGATAGCCAGATCTTGGCTTTCCAAACTTGTCCATTCTATCAAGCCGACCTGACTAACTCCTAGCTTGACAAGCATTTCACCAATCAATTTGTATGTTTTGCTAAATACATCTTGACCAGGTGTTTCACTAGCAGAGAAGCACATTTTGGAGAACTCTTCCCAATTGTAGAATATTACTAGCCGGCATCCTCTATCTCTAGCTTTTTCACATTCCCTTAGGAAAGAATTTTCTTTTTGGCTTTCATTGACTGCTAGATAGATTACATTCCGAAGCCCAAACTTACTAACTTTTTCAACGCTGGATAGGATATCTGACCCAGTTACCCTTTTATCTTTAACTTCGACTGAAACTTTAACTTTTTCCTTTTTGGGATTTGTGTATACGGTGATATCGAGAGGGTAATTCCTATCCGGATCATTAATGTGACCAACATCGATGTTTTGCGGCCCGAATGCTATGCCAAGTAATGCAGCTGCTACAGCTTGAGCCCTCCTACCTTCTTCGCTATCAGATTTGACAAAGCGTGAGATGCTTTCAGCCAGAGTTTGAACAACGAAATAATCTCCAGCGTTCTGGCCGACAGAAAATTTTTTAGCTATTTGCTTGATCCTGGAAGCAATAAATCCTCTCAAAGCAGCTTTCGCGGTTTCTATGTCTTTAATAAGCTCTAGCTCATCAAGGCACTTATAAAAGTATTGTTGGCCTTCTTTATTTCTTACTGTTTCGATACCTCGTATGCTGTCTCTGTTAATGAAAGGAATATTGTTAAGAGGGTTAGGACCATTGGCTCCTAAATCAATATCTAAATAGGATCGATGTTTAGCCCAAACATTATCAGCGAGTGAGCGCGCGGAGTAGGAGTTCTCCTGTCCCTCTCTATCAAGAAGAGAATAGGGATCGATATTCGGATTAACTGTTTTTGCCAGAATGGCGGTACCAATTGCAGCGACGAATGTAGAGCTTTTTCTATAGGGACATAACAAACCAAGCTCATCAATTATTTCTTTCCAATACAAAGTGCTTTTGTCAAGAACGCCGTTTTCAATAGCCCTTTGAGCTGCATAGAGATTTTTTTTTGCCTGTTCGTGGTCAATTTTGATGGGCATTGTTTCTGATTCATTGATGTTTTTTTGTGGGTTGAAACTCAAGCAGGTCTTCAATTCGGCAGTTAAAAAATTCACATAGCCTATCTATCGTTGACAGAGTGGGGTTATAGTCTTCCCTTGAGCCAATGGCTTCAACCGTCGCTTTGGAGAGGCCTGACGCTGCAGATATGTCTGAATACTTAAGCCGGACCCCGTGATCCGTGTAATGTTTGTCCATCGCTTGTCTAAGCTTTACCTTTATCACTTGTACTCTCAATACAATTTTGGTATTATGAATTATTAGGGTAGGGTAGCTCTGCTTTTTATAATTAAACAGATAAAATTACAGGTTTATGTTCGCATGCGCAAGATTGTGAGCTTATATACAGGCGCCGGGGGGCTGGATCTGGGTCTTGAGGCTGCTGGGTTTGAGACAGCTGTTGCTGTAGAAATGGATAAATGGGCATGTAAAACAATAAAATCGAATCGAAACTGGCGACTATTTGAGCAAGATATTCACAATGTAACATCTGCAGAGATTAAAAAGGCCGGGGGGTTTACGAGAAAGGCTCCTGATCTTCTTATAGGTGGACCTCCATGCCAGCCTTTTTCTAAGTCCGCATACTGGTCTTCGGGTGATACTAAGCGTTTGGACGACCCTAGAGCTGATACGTTGACCGCTTATCTTCGCGTTTTAAGAGATTTAAAGCCTAAGGCATTTTTGTTAGAAAATGTTCAAGGACTGACCTTTAAGGGTAAGGATGAGGGTCTTAAGTTACTAGAAAACATTATTAATAAGATTAATGTAGAAACGGGATCTAGATATTCTTTTACTTGGAAGGTGCTGAATGCTGCAGATTATGGCGTTCCACAGATCCGAGAACGGGTTTACCTAGTGGGCGCGCGCAATGGTAAGCGGTTTAAGTTCCCAGAGCCTACGCATGGAGATCCAGACTCGTTGCAGGATGAGTTATTTCCAAAAAAACCATGGGTCACCACCTGGGATGTCCTCGGGGATTTAGTTGACTCTCCCGAATCTAAGGACCCAAGCTTAATTCCAGGAGGAAAGTGGGGCAATTTATTGAAGGCTATCCCTGAAGGTCAAAATTATTTGTATCACACCGAAAGAGGTGAGGGTTTGCCTTTGTTTGGTTGGCGAACTAGATACTGGGGGTTTTTATTAAAGTTAGCTAAAGATAAGCCGTCTTGGACGATACAGGCTCAGCCAGGCAGCGCTATTGGTCCATTTCACTGGGATAATCGAAGGCTAACGATGCGAGAAATGTGCAGAATTCAGACAATCCCTGACGACTATTATATTGAAGGCGGTAGGACCGAAGTGCAGAGGCAGGTCGGAAACGCTGTTGCCAGTTTAATGGGAGAGATATTGGGTCGAGAAATCAGGATCCAGCTATTTAACGACAGCTCAATTTCTACTCCATTAAAACTTTTGCCGAAAAAGAAATCCGCCACCGCAAAACCGAGTAAAGTTGCCAAAGTGCCCAGAGAGTATCTTGGGCTGGTTGGATATCATGCGCCGCATCCTGGCACAGGTTTGGGCCCGGTGGCCTTAAAGCGGGCTAAAACGCGGGAAAGAGCTATTAGTTTAAAGGTCTAAAAGGTGTTAAAGTTTCGGAAGAAGGACCCGCAGATTGCGGGTCCCTACGTAGGAAGTAACAAATTGAACTGCTTTGGGGTATCTAGCCCTGCAGCATCGTTTGCAAACGTTTAGCTACTTACGTTTGCCTTTTTTCTCATCCTGGCTCAAAACGGACGCAGCTAGTTTTTTTGCGTCGCCTTGAGTAGCTTTTTTGCTGCCAGAGAGTATTCTTCCGGCCAGTGATGAGGTGTTGTTGCCTGATTGTTTTTTAGGCATCTTTTTGATCCTGTATATTTGCCCAGATTGCAAAAACAGGCGTTTATGCAATAATGAGCATGGTTTGAGTATGTACTGGTGACAGGACTCGAACCTGCATAGCCATAGGCTGCTAACTTCCGACATTAGTGCGTCTACCATTTCCGCCACACCAGTAGTTAAGGCAAGGTAGGTCAATAGGTGATAAGGGGGGTGCCCGCTAAAGCTTCCCCTATCACTATTGCTTACGGCCGCTACCTCGGCCGATGTCATATGGTGGCATTTAATCCTCCTTTATTCTTCATCGTCTGGTTCGTCATTTTCTTCATCCTCAAGTAGTGATGGATCTATAGGAGATATCGAGTAAACGGACTTTTTCTTTGGAACGGAAAATATCAGCCCTTTTTTTGTCATTCTGAAAAGTTTGGCCGATAGCTGTCTTCGGTCGTAGATCTGTTTGGTGAGGCGGTATAGCCTTACAAGAAGAACATCGATGGACAGCACTCCTCCAGCATCTTCAAGCGACTTTAAGATGTTTAATTCGAGCTTGTCTGATTTGGACTGGTTGAGCTGTGTTAACAGCTCTTCAGGAAGGTCTTCCAGGTCCTTGGGTAAAAGGTAAAGCTGCTCTTGCTTAAGAGGAGATACGCCAGAGGCTGATTTGCTGGCTTCGGCAGGGTTATCCCTTACAGACTCTAGCCGGCGAATTACCTGCTCAAAGCCTTTAATAACATCCGGTAACTTACTGCCGTTAAAGGGATTTTTGTCATGTATCGATTTTGTTCTTTTAAGCTGCCCTTTGACAAAATCGATCTCTTCTTGTATTCTGGACATAGTACTAATGACCCTCCTCACGAACGGGGGATAAAGTAAAATCGAAAACCCCATTTGAACTGCCCTCGCAAAGTAGTCATTTGGGGTTTTTTATTTGTTGCCGATCAAGATACCAGCAAAAAAGATACTTCGCAAGCAGAAAATGTGTTTGGAGTGGATTTTTTTTAATACAGATGAGGCAGAAAGAGAGTATAGACAGAGCTTGAAAGTTGAATCTATATCAAAAAAAGTTGATATGGCTGCCATGTGGATTAAGGGGATTCTTAAAAATCCTATAATAATCAAAGGGTTGCATTATTTTGTAATGAAGAGGAATAGACTGCCTATATTAAGCCGACTAAAAATAATTACGAAAAAATCGAAAACAATTAAAATGCATTGGAAATAGCGCACAAAAGAAGTAATAAAAAAACATAAAAAATGAGATCAGTAATTTAATAACTTTTGAATTAAATTAAATTAGATTAAATTTATTCCATTACTTAAATTGAAATTAATTCCACTTAACTAACTTTAATTCTGTGGCTATAGATATAAGGTTGTGTCTACAAATTGACTACATAACTGTGCAAAAAAGCGTTTTTTTGTGATCAATATATCCGTATCACTTTGATTTTAAACACAAAGTTCCACTTTGTAGCATAATTTAACGGGTTCGACTCCCTCCCTCACCGCCATTCTCCTTTTAAATCAAAAACTTGGCACATTGTTGCGCGACGACAGGTATCGCCGCGCGTCGTTTGTGGTGTTTCTCCTTCTATGGGTTACACTAGCGCCCGATCTGTTTTCATTTCCCTGGCGGTATCCTGATGGCCGATATCCTGCTCCAGTATTCAGACAACCCCCTACTGGTGGCTTTGGCTGTTATTCTCATTTCATGGGTTTGGGAAGATGCGGCTGTGGTGTCCGGCGCCCTGTTCGCGGCCGACATGATCATACCTGTGCCGCTGGCGGTAACGGCGGTTTTGGTCGGCATATGTTCCGGGGATATGGGGCTGTACTATATGGGCAGGCTGGCGGTCCAGTGGCGGCCCTTGCGTAGCCGCATCCTGTTAAACCCCCGCAGTCGTGAGCTTCGCCGGCGGTTTCGGCAGCGCATGCTGTCCAACATTATGGCAATACGCTTCCTGCCCGGCCTCAGGACCTTGGGTTTCACGCTTTGTGGATTGTGGCGGGTGTCGCCAATACGGTTTTTTACCGCAATGTTGCTGGCCGGTGCCGCGTGGATAGGGGTTATCTTTACCCTGGTTTACACCCTGGGAACCAGCGAATGGCTGGTATCGTCGGGGCCGTGGAAGTGGAGCCTGATGCTGATTGCCGGAGCGTTGTTTCTCATTAACAATCTGCGGGCCGGCAGAAAAAAATTATAAATTTGTGACACCATTTGGCCGGGTAATTATTAGACTACATAACAACAATCATAAGCAGGAAAATATCCCTGAATTCGCACAATATCGTCAACAAGGGCCTGCCACCGCTGGAGCTGGGCAATAAACCCACTTCTTACTTCGAGTTCTGGCCCGTCTGGTTTTTCTACGCGCCCGTGGTCGTGTACTGGCTTGTCCTGTCCGTCCGCTACCGAAGCCTGGGCTTGCCTATGCTGGCCAATCCGGCGATAAAACTTGGCGGAATGGTGGGTGAATCTAAATCCGGTATCCTGGATGGCGCCGGGCCGTTCGCCCGATCTTATATTCTTCCCTATCTTTTGTTGAACGTTGAGCAAAAACCAATTGCCGATCAGGCCCTGGAGGCACTGGCGCTTGCGGAAGCGACGGGAATCGACCTGCCACTGGTCGTCAAGCCGGACAAGGGTTGTCGGGGTGCGGGGGTCAACGTTATCCGCGGTGCCGAAGAGCTGGCCAGGTATCTCGAAATTTTTCCCCCGGACCGACAGTATATTTTGCAGCGACTGGCTCCGTACCAGGCGGAGGCCGGTATTTTCTATACCCGGATGCCCGACAAGGATCACGGCAGGATTATTTCAGTTACATTAAAGTATGTTCCCTATGTTGTGGGTGACGGAAAAAGAACATTAAAAATGCTGATCGAGGAGGACCCTCGCGCGAGGAAACTCTGCCATCTGTATTTTCCCAGGTTCAATGGTCGACTGGATTCGATACCCGCGCCCGGTGAGGTGGTGGAACTGGCGTTCCCCGGCAGTCACTGCCGGGGAAGTATTTTCAGGAATGGCAATGGCTATCTGACCGATGCGCTTGAAAAGAAAATTAATGAAATTTTGCGGGACTTTCCGGACTTTCACTACGGTCGCCTCGATATCAAATTCGCCGATATCGCCTCCCTCCAGGAGGGGAAAAATTTTGTCATTATTGAAGTTAACGGCGCCAGCAGTGAAGCTACCCATATATGGGACAGCCGGGGCTCGTTGATGGATGTATTTAAAACCCTGTTCAAGCAATACAAAATTTTATTCGAAATAGGGCACGCCATCCGCAAGCGAGGGCATAAGCCGCCTTCGGCTTTGGCGCTGATCCGGGAATGGCTGTCGGAACTGAAGCGCGGAGCGTCCTACCCGACCACAGATTAGAGGGGAGTCGATGTTAAAAACACAATACGCTGTTTTCCTGGCTTTTCTTTTCGCAATGACGATATCGTTCTCGGTGAGCGCGGGAGATAAAGTTTATACTGGCTTGTTTAGCGATAAGGCAGTCAGCGGATATGACCCGGTCAGTTTTTTCACTGCGGAAAGGCCGGAGAAAGGAAGGGAGGAGTTCACCTATCGATACCAGGAAGCGCTCTGGTTGTTTCAATCGGAGGAAAACCGGCGCCTGTTCATCGAAAATCCCGAAAAGTATGCGCCCCGGTACGGCGGATTCTGTGCCTGGGCGGTAGCGGCGAAAAATGCGCGCGCGCCGGGCAATCCGAAATATTGGCGTGTTGTCGATGGCAAATTGTATTTGAATTACAGCAAGTCCGTTCAGGCGAAGTGGTTGGAGGATGTTCCGGGTTATATAGAGCGTGCGGACAGGAACTGGCCAACGCTGCTTGATGATTAGTGCGAGGCAACTGAAATGAACTTTATCAAGGTAAACTATCGCTGGCTCCTGTCTGCATGGATCGCATTCGTTTTCATTCAGTCCCTGTTCTTCAAGTTCACCAATTCACCCGAAACCCAACATATTTTTAACACGCTTGGAGAGTGGTCCGGCCTGGCCTGGTTTGCCCGTTACGGCGGCTATGGAGTTGGCATGGCGGAGCTGTTAGCATCTGTGCTGCTGTTTACCCGATGGTGGCCCTGGGGCGCGTTGCTGGCGCTGGGAATTATGACGGGGGCGATTTTTTTCCACCTGTTCACTCCCCTTGGAATCGCGATGCCGAATTTCGATCCCGAGGGCCGTATGCTGGAAACCAGGGATGGAGGACTGTTATTTATAATGGCGTGTATCACCTGGCTTGCTGCGCTAACGCTTGTTATCGGTGACCTGAAGGGGCAATCGAGCACGTTGAAAGGAGCTCTGTTATCCCGGACTTCCGATTGATTGCCATCCATATTGATAATTAACTGTTGCGAAAAAATAAATGAATATAGAAGCAGTCCGTTCTGTTATCAGGGGAAATCTCGAAGCGGTGGACCAGGGTTTGCGATTCCTTTCTTCGCTTACCGATGAGCAATATATCTGTGTCACCCCGCTGGTTAAAAGTAGCATTGCCGAACATATCCGGCACGTGCTGGATATGTACTTTGCGGTAATTCGCCGCGTTGATGGCAACGTTATCGATTACGATGTACGGCGAAGGGGTGATGTTGTGGAGAGCTGCAGGAAACAGGCCCAGGTCGAACTAAACGAAGTCAGAAACTGGCTGAGTGAGTTTGATCTTGGACTGCGGAATCTCAGTCGACACAGCGAGAGGTTTAACAATCCAAGGTTGGATATCAAAACCGAGGTGACTCTGAATGAGACGGAATCCGTTGTCGTGCCAACCACGGAAATACGGGAACTGGTTTTCATCGGCAGCCACGCGGTGCATCACTATGCCCTGATCGACGTTATCGCCAGACTACAGGGAATTGAAACCGAGGAAAAGCTGGGTGTTGCGCCCGCAACCGCGAGTTTTTTGCGTGAAGAGCCCGGATGTGCACAATAAGCTGGTTTCACCACAATAGTGGCTACGATGTTTTCTTTAATCGCGATGAACAGGTTTTGCGCCCTAAAGCCCTCCCTCCCGCCGTGCGGGTTTTTGGTAATGTTCGGGCCATTGTGCCGACCGACCCCCAGGGTGGCGGCACATGGATAGCCGTAAATCAATTCGGTTGTACCTTCGCGTTACTGAATTATTACCAGGGACGAATGCCCAAGGGAAAGCTGCTCTCGCGGGGAAAAATTATTCCGACGCTGCTGGGTGCCAGCTCCATTGATCAGGTAGCGGAGCTCCTAAGGCAAAGCAATCTAAACAAATACGCGCCGTTTTCGCTTTTATTTTTTTCACCCGCGACGGGAATCGGGACAGATATTCCCTTGTTTCGTTGGACCGGAAAGGCATTGGAAGAAAGCAATGCCGCGAGTCCGCTTATTTCTTCCGCGATAAACTACGAATCCGTGTTGCAGCAGCGTTTGTCGTTGTATGAGTCAATGCTTCGTTCGCGAGCCGAACCGTTGTCGCCAGCCGATTTTTACCGGCTGCATCGCAGTCACGAACCGGAGAAGTCGGCTTATTCCATTTGCATGCATCGCGATGATGCCCGAACGGTCAGTCTGTCACACGTTTCCGTCGACCGGAAAATAGCCTTTCACTATTTTGACGGCTCGCCCTGTGAGAACAGGGAGGCGTTTTCCGTCCGGATGAATTTCGATTTGGGTGACTAACCTTAGGGTTAACACTCGGCAATCGCGCCTTTACCGAGTCCTTCATACGCTTTTACTACAAACGAATCCGATGGGTGTTTCTTTTTTAACTGCCGGGCGACGTGTTGCGCAATAAATTCCACGGTGGAATCGGTCTCGATCAAATACACGCAGTCCTTGGGCAGGCTCAAGCGAAAATCTCCCTGCCGTGCTTCATACTGGAAAACCAGATTCGTGTCGTTGCGCTGATCCACCAGTAGGTCTTCCCGTGTCCCCAGGTAAATATCTTTCCACTTGCACGCCCAGTCCTCCATATCGTCGTGCGACATGTGGCCATTGCGCCAGATTTCGATTCGCGATCGATGGCCGTGAGCGATACGCTGACAATCACCGCCGTGCTTTTTTAAACCGTGGCTGTAGTGATAATAGGGACCTTCGATCGATTCGGGCTTGAAGGTGAGCACGAGGTTTTTTACCGAAGCCGGGAAATGCGGCATTAATTGCCCGATACACCACGCCGCCACGGTTTCTTCGTTAATAGCTGTTGCGGGAACAAACGTCAGCGCTTGATTTGGTGAACCGGTGGCCAGATAGCGGTCGCCGAAATGCCACTCCACGCTGCAGCTGTTTTCGTCCGGCAGTAATTTGATGTGCCCGGACTGTACAGGCAATAAAAGCCGATGATCCAGTTCAGTGTTCAACCAGTTTCGCAGCGTTTTTTTGACGTCGCCGAAATCGCATATCATTCCCTGCTCGTCGAGATCTCCGGTTAATTCGACGCTGGCCAGCCATGTTTCGCCGACGAGTCCACGGTCGCTGTCCAGATAGCTGAAGTCAATGTTGGTAAGGTTGTCTACGAACAGGCGCATAATGTTAGAGTACCCGCTTGGAAAAAATATATGAATGGCTGTTTCATGTGCATTTTACATTAACTGTAAATATTACGTCGGAGTCATTATGTATAAACTTGTTTTCTTTGTCCCGGTCGACCATGCCGAAACCGTGAAAGAGGCTGTCTTTAATGCCGGTGCCGGGCGCATTGGCGATTATGGTTGTTGTTGCTGGCAGGTATTGGGCTCCGGCCAGTTTAAGCCACTGGAGGGGAGCGACCCTTATATCGGATCGCAGGGCAAGTTGGAGGTGGTTGAAGAATATCGGGTCGAAATGGTGTGCGACGACCGCCGGATTAAGGAAGCGGTTCACGCATTAAAGCGGGCGCATCCTTACGAAGAACCGGCATACGATGTCTGGCGCCTGGAGGACGTTTAGCTGGCCACGGGAAACTGAACCACCTTTTTGCTCTTCGGATTTTCCGCCTGCCGGTATTGTTCGCGCGCGTGATCGGGCAGTTTGCCATTCAGCGCATCGTTTAACTCGAGCAGTGAATCACGCATCATCTTTGAGATTGAGATGCACGACGCCAACGGGTTCTTGTGGATTCTGCGGTGGCAGTCCACCTGAAACTGCAGGCCGCGCAGGCGCGGTTTCAGACTTTCGGGTGCGGCATCAATGATTTCATTAACTTTCCGCTGTCTGAGTATTTCCAGTTGCTCGGGATTGTCCCTTGCAATCTGGATGAGTTCGTCAAAGCTTGGCCAACTCCGGTACATTTTTCGCCCCCTTTACTACATTTGATCAGGTACTACATTCTTTGATTCACGGTAGGTGTTTCAACTCCTGGAAAAATTTTTCCCGAAGCCGTGCATTAACGATACCAATTTAAATTTCAGCATAAATTGTTTAAAAAATATGCTAGCAAACTCCAATACGCTATGTGTAGAATTAAATTTATATCGAATTGTTATATGTCGGAATGGTCTGAGCCGCAGCCGCGTTTTTTGTCGCTAGCGCTGTTATGGGGATGAAAAGCCTGACGACAAAAACTAGGCTTTTATTATTAGATTGAGACTGAAACGCTTAATACTTTTAAACAGGTGATAATGAAAAACCAATCTGATCAGGCTGCGGTGCTGGTGGTTTTAAGTGAATTCCCATCCGGGGACTGTGTCTTGCTGACCAAGCGAGCGGACCATTTGTCCTCACACAGTGGTGAAATTGCGTTCCCGGGCGGGAAGTGGGAGCCTGGGGATGAGGACCTGAAAGCCACGGCATTGCGCGAGAGCCACGAGGAGGTGGGGCTGATGCCGGGCTTGGTGGAGGTTCTGGGGGAGTTGCCTTTAAACATGACCCGCTACAAAACGCAGGTAACGCCGTACGTTGGCAGGGTGGGGAGTGATGTGCAACTGAAGGCCAATAAAGACGAACTGGATACCTATTTTTGGGTGCCGATCAATTTCTTCGCCGAAAACTCCTGTCTGAGGATCGACGTGTTTAACCATTTCGGGGTGGAAGTCCGTGTGCCGGCCTATCAATTCGGCGAGCATATTATCTGGGGAGTAACCGCGCGTATTCTGGTGGATCTGCTCGACCGGTTTTACGGAATTCGTTTGAGCAATTGTTAGTCCTGATCATCACATCACGGCTTGCCAGCGGTGTTAAAAGTCTTTTTCAAAGACTTTGGTTTTTTCGACCCGGGTTTCACTCAATTCGACAACTTCAAAGCGGTAGTTACCAATTTCAAAACTGGCGGGCGCGTCTGGAATACTCTCCAGGTACTCAACAATAACGCCGTTTACGGTTTTGGGGCCCTCGGTGGGAAGTGACCAGCCGAGTTGTCGATTGATATCGCGTACCGAAGCGGATGCATCTATTACATACCAGCCATCGGCCAGTTCCGTTACTTCGGGTTCTTCATCTTCTGCGACATCAGTGGCAAATTCGCCGACAATCTCCTCCAGCAGGTCAATCAGTGTGGCAATGCCCCGCACTTCACCGTATTCATCCACCACTATCGCCATGCGCTGTTTTTCTTTTTGGAAATTCTTGAGCTGTGTCGGCAGGGAGGTGGATTCGGGAATGAAATACGGTTTGGAAATATATTCCTTGATGGCCTCGTGCGTAATGGTGGTATCGTCACCATGAATAAATCGCGCTGCATTGCGCAGGTGCAAAATGCCCAGTACGTTATTGATGTCGCCGCTGTATACCGGCAGCCGCGTATATTCGGTAGCGCGGATCAGCGCCATGATTTTATCGATATCGTCGTCCATATCGATACCGATAATTTCGTTGCGCGGTATCAGGATATCCTCGACCGTCGCTTTTTCCAGGTCGAGCACATTGAGCAGCATTCCCTGGTGGTGGGCCGGGATCAGCGAGCCGGCTTCATCCACTACGGTGCGTAACTCTTCCGGTCGCAGGTGATCGCTCAATTTGGCTTTATTGGTTTCCAGTCCTATCAATCTGGCGATGGTATTGGAAACGGCGTTGACCGAAAGCACGAAAGGGTAGAGAACAAAAAGTAGGGGTTTCAGGATATAACTTGCCGGAAACGCCACCTTTTCCGGGTAAACCGCGGCGACGGTTTTGGGTGTCACCTCTCCAACTATCAATATTATGATGGTGAGTATGATCGGCATTAAGGTGACGGTTGCCCACTCACCCACTAAATGGGTGGTAATGACGCCTGCGACCGTGGTGGCAAAAATATTGACCAGATTGTTGCCAATCAAGATTACACCGATCAGGCGGTCCGGACGGCGGAGCAATTCGGAAACGCGCGTGGCACTTTTATGTTGTTTCTTGACCAGGTGCTTTAGCCGATAACGGTTGAGTGCGAACATGGCCGTTTCGGAACTGGAAAAGAAAGCAGACAGGCAGAGCAGGGAGACCAGTATTCCAATCAGGAGGTCGGTAGAAACGTTATCCAATGAATTCCAAACCCGTTTTTGAAGTGAAATTTAATCTTGAACGAACTTGCCGCCGCGATCAAGCGGCCGGGGGGCCCAAATACCGCTATTATCGGCTCAGGCAACTTTGAGAATGACTTCCAGCACCAGCTTGCTGCCGAAGTAGGCCAGCATCAGCGCCACGAAGCCCCCCAGTGTCCAGCGAATGGCCGCTGATCCCCGCCAGCCAATGGTGTGCCGACCCCACAGCAAAATTGCATAGATCACCCAGGAAAGAATGGAAAATACCGTTTTGTGCGCGAGGTGCTGGGCAAACATGTCCTCGATAAAGATCACCCCGGACAGGATCGACAGGGTCAGTAAAATTTCGCCCGTCCACACCAGTTCAAACAAAAGCGTTTCCATGGTTTGCAGCGGTGGGAGCAAACCAATTACGCCTTTCGGGTGCTTTCCCTTGAGCTGTTTGTTCTGGTAAGCCAGCAGGAGAGCCTGGAGGCTGGCGATCGTGAGCAGGCTGTAAGCGAGGATGGACAGCAGAATGTGCGTCATCAGGCCGGGGGAGCGGTGCTCGGCGGTGGTGACGGGCGACTCAAAAATCAGCCCCACCAAAATCGCGATGATCGAGAACGGCAAAAGCGCCAGGAACAAATTGTAGAGAGGCTTTTTCAGGCTGCTCAGCAGCACGATGCCGTTGATCACCCACATAAAAAGGGAAGGCACCTTGAAAAAGCCGAACTGATAGCCACTTTTGGTGACCAAGGACAGGTATACCGCAACGCCATGAAATCCAAGGCCCAGCGCTGTTATCCAAAGAACCCGGGAAGGCTTCAGGGTTTCGCGGCGCAGAGCGAAATGCAGCAGTATGGCCCAGGCGCCCAGGTAGAAAATAACTGCGATTGCGCTAAACATGTGAATCCGGCGATTCCTTGGGTTATTGTCGTTGTCACCAATCACTTATGTGGATCGAATCGATAAGGACGGTAGAGTAGTGCTTTCCCTGTCCGCTTGGCAAGCCGCTGGGGTTTTGCCTGCATGCCCCGGCGAGTTCGCGGTCGTTTTTAAAGCCGATACTCTTTATAATTGCCGCCCTTATTGTTTCCCTTCCAGCTCCCGGAGAATGGCGAGATATGTTCGAAAGTTTATCCGATCGGCTTTCGCGGTCACTGAAAAAGATTACCGGCAAGGCCCGGCTCAATCATGAAAATGTCCAGGACGCCCTGCGCGATGTTCGCAAGGCGCTGCTGGAGGCCGATGTGGCGCTGCCGGTGGTCAAGGAATTTACCAACCTCGTGCGCAAGCGCGCATTGGGCCAGGAAGTGTCGCGGGCGCTCAATCCGGGGCAGCAGTTCCTGAAGATTGTCCAAAGCGAATTGACCCAGATAATGGGCGAGGCCAATGAAAAGCTCAACCTGGCGGTGCAGCCGCCGGCGGTGGTGTTGATGGCGGGCCTGCAGGGTGCGGGTAAGACGACCTCGGTGGCCAAGCTTGGCCGGCACCTGAAGGAAAAGGAAAGGAAGAAGGTGATGTGCGTCAGCGCCGACGTGTATCGCCCCGCGGCGATAAAACAACTGGAAACCCTGGCGCAGGAAGTGGATATCGAGTTCTTTCCTTCGTCGTCGGACCAGAAACCGGTGGATATCGTCAACCAGGCGGTTGCACAGGCGAAGAAGCTGCACGTCGATGTACTGCTGGTGGATACCGCGGGTCGGTTGCATATCGACGAGATTCTGATGCAGGAGATCCAGGGGTTGCACGCGGCGTTGAAACCGGTGGAAACACTGTTTGTTGTGGATGCCATGATCGGCCAGGATGCGGTGAATACCGCCAAGGCGTTTGACGAGGCCCTGCCGCTGACGGGTGTAATCCTGACCAAGGCGGATGGCGACGCTCGAGGCGGTGCGGCGTTATCGGTCCGGCAGGTAACGGGCAAGCCGATCAAATTCCTCGGTGTGGGAGAAAAAACTGATGCCCTGGAACCCTTTCACCCGGATCGTATTGCCTCCCGTATCCTGGGCATGGGTGACGTGCTCTCCTTAATTGAGGAAGCGGAGCAGAAAATTGACCGGGTCAAGGCGGAAAAGCTGGTCAAAAAAGTCCAGAGCGGCAAGCGCTTCGACCTGAACGACCTGCGGGACCAGCTCCAACAGATGCAAAACATGGGCGGCATGGCCGCGATGCTGGAAAAACTGCCGGGCATGGGTAATATCGCCCAGATGGCCGAGCAGGCCGATGTGACCCGTCAGTTCAGGCAGATGGATGCAATCATCTGCTCCATGACACCGGCGGAGCGCCGCAACCCCGACATTCTTAACGGTTCGCGCAAACGCCGGATCATCGCCGGCTCGGGCACCCAAATCCAGGATTTGAACCGCCTGCTCAAGCAGCACAAGCAAATGGGCAAGATGATGAAGAAGATGAAGGGCGGCGGATTGCAGAAAATGATGCGGGGCATGGGCGGAATGCTTCCCGGCGGTCCGGGTGGAAAAGGCATGCCGCCGGGGTTTTAGAACTCGGCTTTTAAGGAAATCCAGGCCTATACATCGCCAATTGTTTCCATTAGAATACGCCGCCTTCTTAACAGCGGCTCCGCCTGTGTTGCGGGCCCGATAGATTTAAACCCACCTGATGCCAGGTTGAAAACAGGACAAGACTTACATGGTAAGCATTAGATTAGCCCGTGGAGGCTCCAAAAAGCGTCCATTTTATCACGTGACCGTGGCGGACAGCCGTCGTTTCCGCGATGGCCGGTTCATTGAGCGGGTTGGATTTTTTAATCCGATCGCGCGCGGTCAGGAAGAGCGCCTGCGTATCGATACCGAGCGCCTGCAGTACTGGATCAGCCAGGGCGCGCAGTGCTCCGATCGTGTCGCCAGGCTGCTGAAAGAATCCGCCGCTGCCTGAGTTGGCGGATCTGTTTAGACATCGGTAATGGCCAGCCCGACTGAGTTGATCACGGTTGGCAGGGTTATAGGTGTATTCGGTATTAAAGGTTGGGTGAAGGTAAAATCCTTTACCGAACCGCCGGAGAATGTCGTGAATTATTCTCCCCTGTGGCTCAAAACCCGCCACGGCCTGAAGGAGATGGAGATTCAGGAATACCAGTTCCGTCCCCAGGGATTGGTTTTGCGTTTTAGGGGAATTGACGATCGCAACGCGGCCGAAGAGATGGGGCGGGTCGAACTGGCGGTGCGACAGCACCAGTTGGCTGAGTTGGAAGAAGGCGATTTTTACTGGCACCAGTTGTTCGGCCTCAAAGTGATCAGTCACTACGCCTCCGGCGAGTATGTACTGGGATCAGTAGATCATATATTGGAAACCGGTGCCAACGATGTCCTGGTGATCCAGCCCACCGATGAGAGCGTGGATGGCAGGGAGCGCCTGGTACCGTTTGTAATGGATACCTTTATTAAGAAGGTCGACCTGGAAGCCAAAACAATCCGGGTCGAGTGGGATCCGGAATTTTGAACCGGAGACCGAATCGCAAGGGTCAACGAGCCTCGTGACCATGTGCAAAAAGCAAATCGCCGCAGTAACCCTGTTCCCGGAAATGTTCAGCGCGGTTACCGGCAACGGTATCACCCGGCGGGCGATAGCGCAGGGCCTGGTGGAGTTTAAGGCGTTTAATCCACGGGATTATGCGACGAACAAGCACCGAACGGTGGACGACCGGCCTTTTGGCGGCGGACCGGGAATGGTCATGCAGGTGGAACCTCTCTCCAGGGCGGTCAATGCCGCCCAGCAATGGCTGGCAGTGCCGCGAAAAGAGGTGACTCGAATTTACCTTTCCCCCCAGGGGGAGCGACTGGATCGCGGAGCACTCCAGCGGTTTGATGGAAAAAACAGGCTGATACTGATTGCCGGACGCTATGAAGGTGTGGACGAACGGTTTATAGAAACCGAAGTGGACGAGGAATGGTCCATAGGTGATTACGTATTGAGTGGCGGCGAACTGCCGGCCATGGTGTTGATGGATGCACTGATACGGAAATTGCCGGGAGCACTGGGAGATGAGCAGTCTGCTGCGCAGGATTCCTTCGAACAGGGCTTGTTGGACTGTCCGCACTATACGCGGCCGGAGAGTCTGGAAACAGCGGAGTTTGGAACATTGTCGGTGCCGGAAGTGTTGTTGTCCGGCGACCACAAAAAGATTGACCGGTGGCGGTTGAAGCAGTCACTGGGGCGGACCTGGCAACGACGCCCGGATTTGCTGAACGATGAATCATTGACACAGACCCAGCAGGCGTTACTTGACGAATACCTGCGGGAGCTAAAGAAATAACGCACGGCAAGTTTTCATAGTCGAGAGACTAGAGGAGCAATTTTATGAGTTCTAAAAACAAAATCATTCAGGAGTTGGAAAACGAACAACTGAAAAAAGATGTTCCCGACTTTCGGCCGGGTGATACGGTAGTCGTCCAGGTGAAAGTAACGGATGGCGACCGCGAGCGTCTCCAGGCTTATGAAGGTGTGGTTATTGGTATCCGTAACCGGGGCATCAACTCAGCGTTTACCGTGCGTAAAATCTCTCATGGTGTCGGCGTTGAGCGTACTTTCCAGACTCATAGCAAACAGGTCGAAAGCGTAACGGTAAAACGCCGTGGTGATGTTCGACAAGCCAAACTTTATTATCTGCGCGATCTGGCTGGTAAGGCTGCGAGAATTAAAGAAAAGCTTAACTGATTGCGCCGGCCCGACCGCTTCAAAAAGCCGCATTTCATTGCGGCTTTTTTATTGGGGGGGCGCAAATGCGTTCGGTGAGGGCTCCGGTTGAAGCGCAACATCCGGGGCTAGGCTGACTTGCCCAGGGTAAATTTAAAATGAGTGCCTTCCTCACCGGATTCCACCCAGATAGTCCCCCCATGTCGTTCGACCGCTTTCTTGCAGATGGACAACCCTATCCCTGTGCCCTTGTATTCCTTGCTGCTGTGAAGGCGTTTAAACGGCATGAATATCCGCTCCCGATGGTGGGGCTTAATGCCGATGCCGTTATCCTTCACACCGAAAACCGGTTCGTCACCTTTTCCTTTCTCCAATGTTATTTCTATTTTCGGTTTTGTTCCCGCGGGTACGAACTTCAAGGCGTTGCTAATCAGGTTCTGGTATAACTGGGTAATCAGTCGCCGGTCACACCGGATCTTTGGCAGGGGAACGCGAGTAATTTCCGCGCCGGATTCCTCTATGGTCGATGAAAGAATTGATAGTACATCATTGACTATCGTGTCGAGATCACACTCGGAGATCGACAAGGCATTTATTCCCGCGCGTGACAAGGTCAGTAAATCCTGTACCAGCGAGCGCATGCGTTCCGCGGCATCCTCAATAAAAAACAAGTCCTTGCGGGCATTTTCGCTTAGCTCGGTACCGATATCCTGCGGTAGTAGTTTACTGAAGGATATCAGCTTGCGCAGTGGTTCCTGCAGGTCGTGGGACGCCACATAAGCAAATTGCTCAAGTTCCTTGTTTGTCGCCTTTAGCTCATTCTGTTTGTTTTCCAGTGCTATCTGGGCCTGCTTGGTATCTATCAGTAAATTCATCAGTGCGTCCTGGGTTTTTAACAGCTGTTGCGCGGACTTCCTAAGGTTACTGATATCAACGATTGAGCATATTATCTGGATGTCGCCTTCCAGTTCCGTTGGCGCCAGACCGATTTCCACCGGAAATTCTTCGCCATTCTTTCTTACGCCAAACACTTCCCGCCCTTCTCCCATTTTTCTTGGCGAGGGTTCATTCAGATATTCCGTCAGGTAAGTTCCGTGTTGAACCATGAATTGTTGCGGTACAAGTAAATCGATTTTTTTGCCGATTAACTCCGATTCACTATAACCAAACATTTGTTCAATGGCATTGTTGGCCAGCTGTATTTCGCCGTCGCTGCTTACCAGCAGAATCCCGTTGGGAGAATGGGAGATCATATTTTCCAATCGCTGTTGAACATTTTTCCTCGCCCTGACTTCGCTATTTACTTCCACGAGTCTTCTATTTCGGTCCCCGTAAAGCCATACGGAAATTCCGGTTAGAAAGGAGAAACAAAAACCCGCGCCCAATACCAGGCTTGGCAGGGCTGTATAGAATTTTTCGAGATAGGACGGCGCGGGTATTAACCTGACTAGAAAAACAATGTCATTCCATTGAACCGTAAAATCCCGGACGTACGATGCGGGGCGGTCCGTGAACGGGGTGTTTTGAGCATAAATTAGTTTTTGACCTGACTTCACCTGGATATCCATCTCTCCTCCCGCATATTGTTGTATGGTGTCATCCAGTATCGCGGAAATAGAAATAAAGCCGACAAAATAACCAAAGAAATCCTGGTCTTTCCAAAGAGGGTAAATGGACGCAACGATATATTCATTTCCAGCTGTTGTGAAAAGACTGGAGTGTATCGCCTTTCTTTCCGTTTTTGCCAGATTGAGCAGGCGGGTAAAGGATTTATCTTGTAGCTTTTCCGCTAAACTGCCTCCGCTGTAGTTTTCCGGGTAGGTCCAAATAGGATGATGTTCGCTATCCAGCCGAACAAAAAGTTCATAGCCGCCGATTTCATTGAAGTAATTCTCAGCGTCTATACTCGATTGTTGGAAGGATGGGCCTGGATCCATCATCCATCTCGCGGCTTTGCGTTTCAAGGCTGAGTCACGCTGCGAAATTTCGGAAATCAAGGTGTGATGAAATTTTGAAGCATAAATTTCCATGGCTTCTTCCATATTGTTATGTTCCTTTTGGGTTAGAGCCAACCAAAGCACAATGCTGATAACAAGCCCGATGATAACAACACTAAAGCTGAAATGATGTCGGGAGGCTGGTTTTGGCTCGGGTATGCCGATGGCCGTGTACGCAAGTATCAACAGAATAAGCGCTCCGGCACCCCAGGCCGTCATCCTTGTCGCTTCATTCCAGGCATAGGTCCCTTCCAATCCTACCAAATGGTCCACATAAGCTATCAGTGCGTACGCAAAGATGCCTGAGAGAATAAATTTGCCAAGCGACAATGCATGGGGCCTTAACCTAAAGGTGTTGCCAAACAGGATACCGGCGAGCGAGAAAAGACAAATTGCCGAATTAAGGGACGTTTGGCCTGTTAGGGATAAGGCTGAATCGGTGTAGCTCCCGACGGGCTGCAAGTTTAACCGCAGGTTTGCTCCAGTCATGTATTCGACAATGGCTGACAGGGGCAATGCCAGTGCTATCAATGAAAGGAATCGACCGGCTCCGAGGTTGCCAACTGAAATAAAAAACAGCGCAAAGGACGACAGCAATATTGCCAGGCCGGTATTAAGTGGGAACAGGGTTTGATGCGCCTGTGCTGGCAGGTCACGCGTTTCCAGCAGCCAGGCGATGAATGCGGACATGGTTATTAATGCGGCGAACCCGAGGGAAACCCAACCGAAAGTGCGCAGACTGTAGGTGTACAAAGCCAGCAAAATTAAAGAAACAACCACTGTCACTGGCCCGAGGATGTTTGCGACCGTGACGCGACGCTTATAATATCTTGCCTGCCGGAGATGGTTGTTGGCGGCAATATCTGTGTAGTTGCTCAACGTTTTCTTCCACAGCACCGGGTTTCCCTTGCCCATCGTCAGGTAAACCTGCTTTTCGTCCTGATACTTGACCGGATAGCCGCTAACAGGTTCAAACCAGACAGTGTAACTGCCGGAGTTGATCATTTCTTTGTGCTGGCTTGAGTATCGCCCCGAATAGCGCGCCAGGGCCAGTTCATTAATGGATTCGATTTTATCAAACTGCAAATTGATAGAGGTGGGAAGGCTGATGTGCCGATACTGGAAGTTGTCGGGAACGGCTGCTCGGGGAGCAAAAAGCAAAGCAATTTCATCCTTGTCCCTTTTTTTTGTCCATGAATAATTTTCAATCCGGTACTCGTTATTTGTCTCTGAAAGCGTCACGCCGTTTTGCTTCCATGTGACAAGGGAGGCGCTGACCTTATTATGCTTGTCGCTGGTGGGAAAGAACTGAAAACTGACTTGGGATCTGGCGAGGGTTGTATCGATTAGCTTTCCGGTATCGATATCAAAATGTTGGATGGATGTATCAAGTTTGGCGTGATAAGAGAAGTATTTGGGAATAGATAGCAATTTTTTTTCAACTAAAAGCCAGCCGGCGAGCACCAAAAATGTCACGCAGATTAAAATAGCTCCCTTCCTGCCTTTGGTCATTATTCAGGTCCCGTGGATACATCCATAATGTATTTTTCCGATCTGTTAAGCTCTTTAAGCAGGCCGTTAATTTCTTTTTTCAGCGCAATCATCGTAAGTTCCCGGTCGACAGTTATGGCTTGCATGGCTTCCAAGCGCTTTTTTTCCTTGATGAGTTCATCGTTCTTGGCTGCGAAGCTGGCGGCTCTTTCCCTGACATGTTTTTCGAGACTGGCCTGTTCCTTTTGTAGTGCCATGACAGCCGCATTTTTCTGGTCGATTTCCCGCTGTAGTTGACTCACGGTGGGGCTGGAAACAAATTTGGACATGCCGACCCACAGCGCAATAGCCGTTGCCGTGGAAGCAGTCGCCGTAACCAATTTTACCGTGCCGGCGAGCCAGTAAGCTCCATGCCAGACGTTCCAGACTGACAAGAGGTGAGTAAGCCCGGAAGCAGCAATAAGGATACTAAAAAGGTAAGCGACATTTCTGGTTACCAGGTCGTTCCGTTTTCGATACAGGTACAGAATGGCCAGAGGCATTGAAAAATAGGTGAGAAAGATAAGGAGGTCGGATGCGACATTCAGCCATAGCACACCCGGCTGCCATAAAAAACAATGCCCGTGGGGCATAAATTCCGGAGAGAATATAAATTCCATGAATTCCCACACCTTTCCATCCTCCAAACAAGGAAAATTGTTGTTAGGGCTTTTGTACAGGTGGATACTGCGTACTGAATCCAGACTATTTCAGTATTTCTTCCAGCGTCATCGGCTTGGAGAGGAGGAAGCCCTGAAGGCTGTCAACGCCGCTATTTATACAAAACGCGCGTTCCTCCGCGGTCTCTACGCCCTCGACAACTGTTTTTAACTCGAGCGCCCGTGCCATGGCAATCATCGAGTTAATCAACGACGCACGCATCTTGTTCTTGTCAACGTTTTTTACGAACTCACGGTCTATCTTGAGTATTTTTACCGGCATCTGCTGCAAATGCCGAAAGGAAGCGTAGCCCGATCCAAAATCGTCCATCGCAAGAACAAAGCCGCGTTCGGCGAGAGATTCGATAGCGGAAAGTGCGCCACGCAAATTGCCAACCAACGCCGACTCGGTAATTTCGAGTATGATGGAGCCTGGGTTCATAGCGTGCTCCACGGTTTTCTCATCCAGGAAATCAAGTAGCGTTTTGTCCCGGAGCTGTATGGTGGAAATATTGATGGAAAGTTTGAGGTGGGGGTGATGTTTGCTTGCCAGGTGAATGTAATCCGTAAAGGCTTTATTAATTACCCATTGACCGATATCGCTTATTAGTCCGCTTTGTTCTGCTATTGGTATAAACTCGTCCGGCATTATCAGGCCCTTGACGGGATGAGCCCACCTTACCAGGCATTCATAACTGATAATATTCGAGCAGGTGTCAAAAATAGGTTGAAATACCAGGAAGAACTGGTTCTCCTGCAGGGCTTTGTGAAGATCGTTTTTGATTTCCTCCTCATAAATAGCAATTCTTTGCAGCTCACTGGAATAAAAGTGGTAACGGTTGCGCCCCGCGTTTTTCGCCATGTACATTGCGCTGTCCGCGCAACGCAGTAATTCGCCAGCAGTGCTTCCGGAATTTGGGTACAGTGCTATCCCTATGCTTGGCGTTACGTAAAGCTCTTTGTTTTCCAGAAAGATCGGTTTGCCGAGCATTGCGCTTATCCGCTCGGCCAGGTGGATTACAGGTGAGGTATTTTCAACATGCTCCATCAGAACAACAAACTCGTCTCCCCCTAACCGTGCTGCCAGATCCGATTCCCGAATAATGGATACGAGTCTTTTTGCGGTAATTTTCAAAATTTCATCGCCAGCGGAATGCCCGAGGGAGTCATTAATACCCTTGAAATTGTCCAGGTCGAGGTAAAGCAGGGCGATCTGGGTTTGGCTACGAATTGCATCCTTGATCGCATGTTCTATTTGTTCCCGAATCATGACCCGGTTTGCGAGACCGGTCAACGGGTCGTGAGTGGCGGCGTAGCGAAGTTGTCTTTCTCTTTCCTTTTCCAGCGAAATATCCCGCATGATAAGCGCAAAGCCGTTTTCACTGGTGTTATGTTTGATTCCCAGCGCGACCACGGAAACAACTGTTTCGGATCGATCGTTGGCGTTTGCAGCCAGTGTCAGCTCTCCAATCCATTGCTTGCCTGTGCGCATGACTTTGGCCAGCTCGTTCAGGACGGTGGCCTGGCATTTTTTTGAAAACAGGTCGGTGGCCTGGAGCTGTGAAAGCTCACGATCGGATCGCAGCCCCAACATGCGCTGGCCCGCCATATTGATATAGAGCATCCTGCCGTCTGAATCGCCGTACCCGACAAAATCGCTGGTGGCCTGAATAATTGAGGCCTGTTTGTCCAGCAGGGCGGCTTTGGCCTTTCGCGACGTTATATCCCGAATAATGGCTGTGAAATGCGGTGTGCCGGCGAGTGAAAAATGATTGATGACCAGTTCAATGTCCTTGGTCATGCCGTCATTTCCGCGTACGGTTAGCTCAAAAGCCTGGTCGAGAAACGGATTTTGATCTCCGGGCGTCGTCAGGCTGAATATGTTTTTTAATATCGCCGCGGATTTGTTGTCCAGGAAATCATATATGGAGGAGGAAATCAGCCGGCTGGACGGTACGCCAAAAAGTGTTTTGGCGGCGGCGTTGCAGGATTCGATTACGCCTTTCTGGCTCAGCGTCAAAATACAGTCGGATGTTACACGAAGAATGGATTGCAGGCGCAGCGATTCGAGGGATCGCCGGTTAAGCCGGCGCATAAGGATATTGATTCCTTCCGCGCTGAGCTCGTCCTTGCTCAGGTAATCCGCCGCACCGGCGCGTAGCGCTTCAGAGACAACTTCTTCATCTCCGCGGGATGAGAAGATCACAAAATCCACCTGGCCTTTTTCCGCGGACAGCGATTCAATAATATTCGTACCGGTTTCTTCCCCCAGGTAATAATCTATAAATACGATTTCCGGCTGTTCGGTCTGGAGTATCCGGGGAAGCGCGTAAGCGTTGTTAGCGCTGGAGATTTCAAACTGGTAATCACTACTTCGAAGGGCGCGGGTAAATAATTCGATATCCGCATCGCTGTCATCAATAATGGCTACTTTTTTACTTATGACTGAATTCATTCGTTTTCGGTCAATGTCGAAATCAGTAGTTATACCCGCAGATCAAGAAGAGGAGTGATTGGTAGTGTATGCACAAAACTATAACAAATTAGACAGGAAAGTAAGCGAAAATTTCAAAAATAAATTCATTGCCGATAAAATTGCCCCATTTTTAATTAACCATAAGCTCGTTGTGGCATCTAAAAGATTGTTTGCGAGGCTTTTGTAGTAGTTCAAATGAATTGCCGTGAGTACGGGACGGTGAATGCGCAATATGTGCCACTGCCTTGTGGGGGTGTGGTGGAAGGTTCTTGATTCAGGCTGGTGCAGAAGTGTTCGACTAACTATTAACCTGGCAATAAATAGATCGTCCTGATCTATTCGTCGTTTAAAATCTGGCGGAATTGAGTACCGAGCCGTCGGACCGCAAGGATGCCGACGTTGATTTTATTGGCCTCGCATTGGCTTATCAGCCAACCGCGATGCGTGCTGCATTACGCTGATCATCCGGGATGTTGGATGCTGGCTTGTTAAATAGTAATTAACGTTCGTTTTCGATTATATCTTCCGCCTTTTCCTTTGTGTTCCTGGCCGCTTGTTTGATGGACTCAAGCGTCCGGGTGGATTTTTCCCTGGCGGTGTCCAACGTGCTGTCTGCCTTTTCCTGCGCTTGTTCCAATGCTTCGCCCGTCTCTTCTCCAGCCTTTTCCAGGACATTTTCCAATTTGTCCGCGGTATCGCGCGTGGATTGTTTCAGTTGCTCGGTTACAGACTCGACCCGATCCTTGGTTGAAGGAGCTTCATCCTCCTGCCGCTGACAACCGGTCGGCAGGACTACGGCAATAAAAAGAAATGCGGGTAACAACCTGGTCATATGTTTACTCCGGAGGAGGGTTTGGATAAGCGCTTATCGGAAAGTTAATCGTGAGCGTAAAGGGGTTTGTTGCGTTATTATTCCTTTAATGCGGTGAACTGACAATACCCACATAAATGACTGACCACAACGAGATAATCGATAGCTATCTGGACCGGATCTGGGCTGAGAAAGGTTTGAGTGAAAACACCTTGATGTCCTATCGCCGGGATCTCTCCGCCTTCGCCAGGTGGCTGGATAACAATCAGTGCAGCTTGTTCGCAGCCACCCAGGAAGATATTCAGCGCTACCTGGCGGCGCGGTTTAAGCAGAGTTTCAGCGCGCGTTCCACCGCACGATTTTTATCTTGTGTACGTGGGTTCTATAACTTTATGACCCGGGAGGGAAAACTGGAATCCAGCCCTGTCGAGCATGTGGAGAGCCCCAGGTTGGGCCGGCCCCTGCCCAAGTCGCTTACGCAGGAGGATGTGGAAAACCTTCTACTGGCGCCTGGCCTGGACGATGTCCTGGGGCTGCGGGACCGGGCCATGCTGGAGGTGCTTTACGCCTGCGGCCTGCGGGTATCGGAGCTGGTCAATCTGACGTTGGACCAGGTCAATCTGCGCCAGGGTGTATTGCGGGTTACAGGGAAGGGGAAGAAGGAAAGACTCGTTCCGCTGGGTGATGAAGCTCAGCACTGGCTGGCACAATTCCTCCGGCAGGCCCGGGGGGAGCTTTTGTCGGGTCGGGTGGCGGATACCGTGTTCCCAAGCAGTCGGGGGCAAAGAATGACCCGGCAGACATTCTGGCACCGGATCAAATACTGGGCGAAGGTGGCGGGCATCGGCAAGCCGCTTTCGCCCCATACCCTCAGGCATGCCTTTGCCACCCATCTGCTCAACCATGGCGCGGACATTCGCTCGGTCCAGCTGCTACTTGGGCACAGCGATCTGTCAACAACCCAGATTTATACCCATATAGCGCGGCAACGACTGCAAAACCTCCACGAACAGCACCATCCAAGGGGATAAATTTGCGGGTTTTATCTGTTATTCACGGAACGGAACCATGGTAGACTTCCTGGCTCCAATGCCAGAACGTTTAACAACCCGGAGTGAACTCAGAGGTAACTATGATATTTAATAACAAAACAAAATCCGCCAGGCCGGCACTGGCGATGGCATTTGCGGCCCTGGTTGGGGTATCTGCCTGTAAAAACGAAACCAATGCCGCGGAAGCGGCTGACTCCGGTGCGGCAAAACCCGCCGCGGAACAAACTGCCACGGGAAAAACCACCACGGAAAAAAGTACCGGAAACGATCGGGTGGCGGCGTTAGCTAAAAAGCTGTCGCAGGCGCGTCCCGACCTGAAGGTTACCGGCGTCGAGGACACAGAGATTAAAGGGGTGGAGAAGGTCCAGATCGATGGGCGTGGCACTATTTATGTCATTGAGGACGGTAAGTATTTCTTTGTCGGTGATCTTTACCGGGTCGAGGAAGGCAATCTGGTAAATGTGACCGAGCAGGCGAAAAATGTTGAAAGGGAAGAACTGCTGGCGTCGCTGGATAAGGATGACATGATCGTCTTCTCACCCAAGGGAAAGGTCAAGGCCAGCATCACCGTGTTCACCGATGTGGATTGCGGCTACTGCCAAAAGCTGCACCAGGAGGTGCCCGCGATGAATGACATGGGAATTGAAGTTCGCTATCTGGCCTATCCCCGCGCAGGCATCGGCTCACCGTCCTATGAAAAAATCGCCTCCGCCTGGTGTGCGGATGATAAGCAGGATGCCCTGACCAAACTCAAGCAGCGGCAGTCCATTCCCACCAATGTATGCGAAAACAACCCGGTTGCCGAACAATTCGAACTCGGCCACGCAATGGGCGTTACCGGCACGCCATCGCTTATCCTGGAAAACGGCGAAATGGTACCGGGTTATCTGCCGGCTCAGCAGTTGGCGCAGCGCCTGGGTGTTATGTAAGGCATTGGTAATATTTTGGCGAAAAAGGGGCTCTGGTAGCCCCTTTTTTATTGCCGATGGGGTTTTCTCCCGCTTCTTCGCACCTGTTCCCGGCCGCCTGTCGCTGTCAGGCAGTGAAGACCGAAATACTGAAATAATGCTGATTGACACTAACAGACTGCGTCAGTAATGTTGCGGTTCTTTTTGGCAGGTGGTGTTTGAGGAATAGAATTTTGAAACAGGTCAATGTCGGTATTTGTGGCTTGGGTACGGTCGGTGGCGGCACTTTCAACGTCTTTAACCGCAACCAGGCGGAAATCAATGCGCGTGCCGGTCGGGAGATAGTCATTACCCACATCGGGGCCCGCCGCGATAACCCAGCCTGCTTCACGGGAGATGTCAAGGTCAGTCGCGATATATTCGCGGTCGCGGACGACCCGGATGTGGATATCCTGGTGGAACTGATCGGCGGTACCACGGTAGCCAAAGATCTGGTGCTGAAAGCGGTCCGCGGTGGTAAGCATGTGGTTACCGCAAACAAGGCCCTGATTGCTGAATATGGCAACGAGCTGTTTGCCGAAGCGGCCAAACACCAGGTATCAATTGCTTTTGAGGCTGCGGTGGCCGGTGGTATTCCCATTATCAAGGCTCTGCGGGAAGGGCTTACCGCGAATAAAATTGAATGGCTGGCTGGCATTATCAACGGCACCGGCAACTTTATTCTGACCGAAATGCGCGACAAGGGCCGCGACTTCCAGGACGTATTGAAAGAAGCGCAGGCGCTGGGCTACGCCGAAGCCGACCCGACTTTCGATGTGGAAGGCATCGACGCGGCGCACAAACTGGTGATTCTGGCGTCGATTGCCTTTGGCATGCCGCTGCAGTACGACAAGGTGTTTACCGAGGGCATCAGCAGGATTTCTCCACAGGATGTGGTGTATGCCGAGGAGCTGGGTTACCGTATCAAGCACCTGGGTATTGCCCGCCGCCGCTCGGAGGACGATATTGAGCTGCGCGTGCATCCCACCCTGATTCCGGAATCCCGCTTGATCGCCAATGTCGACGGCGTGATGAATTCCGTGGTGGTTAAAGGGGATGCGGTGGGACCGACCCTGTACTATGGCCCAGGCGCGGGCGCGGAACCGACGGCCTCGGCGGTAGTATCCGATATTGTCGGCGTCAGCCGGTTGATTGACGCTGAGCCCGAGAGCAGCGTTCCCCATCTCGGTTTCTCCCACGATACACTGACCGATTACAATATTTTGCCGATCGAAGAGGTGGAAACGGCGCATTACCTGCGCATGTCGGCCTTGGATAAGCTCGGCGTGCTCTCCCGTATCACCCAGATCCTGAGTGAGGCGGGAATCAGTATTGAAGCGCTGATACAAAAGGAACCGAAAGAAGGGCAGCTGCACGTGCCGGTTATTCTGTTGACCAACCGTGCGGTCGAGAAGCAGGTGATTGCGGCCATCAAAAAAATCGAACAATTGGATGCGATACAGGAAAAAGTCGTGCGTATCCGGGTTGAATCACTGAAGTAACCAACGACTGAAATAACGAGCAAGTTAATTTCCCAAAAAGCATCGAGAGAAAAAGTGAAATATATCAGTACTCGCGGCGACGCCCCCGTTTTAACATTTGAAGAAGTGGTTTTGACCGGCCTGGCAAGCGATGGCGGTCTCTATGTGCCGGAGAGCCTGCCGCATTTTTCCCGTGACGAGATTGCCTCCTGGGCGGGCCTGGAATACCGCGAGCTTGCGTTCAGGATCATGACTCCTTTTGTCGCCGGTTCAATTCCCGACAGTGATTTAAAACAGCTGATCAACCAGTCCTACGACCGGTTTCGTCATCAGGCCATTGCGCCGCTGGTGCAGGTTGGCCATAACGAGTGGATACTCGAACTCTTCCAGGGGCCAACCCTGGCGTTCAAGGATTTCGCCCTCCAGTTTCTCGGCCACCTGCTGGATTACATTTTGAAAAAACGACGGCAGAAAGTGGTTATTCTCGGTGCAACCTCCGGGGATACCGGCTCCGCGGCAATCGAAGGGTGCCGCGACTGTGAAAACGTAGATATTTTTATTTTGCATCCCTACCAGCGCGTGTCCGACGTCCAGCGCCGGCAGATGACCACCGTGCTGGAAGCCAATGTGCACAATATTGCGCTGGAAGGGAATTTCGATGATTGCCAGAACCTGGTCAAGGCCAGCTTCGCCGACCAATCCTTTCTGCCGGCCGATCGCCAGCTGGTGGCTGTCAACTCCATTAACTGGGCGCGAATCATGGCCCAGATCGTTTACTATTTTTATGCGGGCCTTGCGCTTGGCGCACCGCACCGGCCGGTTTCATTTTCCGTACCCACCGGTAATTTCGGCGATATTTTTGCCGGTTACCTGGCCAAAAAAATGGGGCTGCCTATCGACCAACTGGTTATTGCCACCAACAGCAATGATATTTTGCATCGCTGCCTGAGCGACAACGACCACAGCAAAAAACCGCTGGTACACTCGCTGTCGCCGAGTATGGACATCATGGTGTCCAGCAACTTTGAACGAATGTTGTTTGATTTATATGAGCGCGACGGGGCGAAAATCAAAAAGCTGATGGAGGATTTCAAAAATGGCTCGATGCATTTGGATGAAGCTGTGTTGGCCAAGGCGCGTTCACTGTTCAGCAGTTATCGCCTCGGTGATGAAGAGACAATCTCGGTAATCAAAACCGTGTTTGACGATACCGAATACCTGCTCGATCCCCACACCGCCATCGGCGTGCAGGCGGGACGCAAGACCCGCAAGTCCTCCTCGGTACCTATGGTTTGCCTGGCGACGGCGCACCCGGCGAAATTTCCGGAAGCGGTCAAGAAAGCGGTTGACCTGGATGGTCCCGCGTTGCCGTATCATATGCAGGATCTTTTCAACCGGGAGGAACGGTATAACGTGCTTCCCAACAATATTGCCGAACTACAGGCGCATATCAAAAGTCATTTTGCGACCTGATCGTAGCTGGATCGGAATGCGCATAGCCCAGATGAGGTGCATCTCCGCGATACACGACGGCACTAATGTGAGGCAATTTTCCAAACCTTTTGCCAGTGTTCCGTTGTACCCGATGGAATTTATAGAGAGCTGTTAACCCTGTTCGTTCGCTCCCACCCGCCATCTTTCATCCGCTTATCTCACGCGGAGTATGGACAGCAAAAACCAACTGGATGCGGTGCGCGATCAGATTTCCGCGGATATTGCCAACATCGGCTCCCCGGGGGAATGGATCAATGAAAACCAGAATTGGCAGGGCATCACCCGGCACTGGGCGCGGTTGTCCGTTTCAGGTATAAGCATGTCCGCCGACAAGTTTTCGCCAGCACTGTCGCCTGGTTGCCAGCATGCTGGCGTTGCTGCAGGAAACCGCCGAACATCACTAACTGGAAAATAATTCCCGCTACGATGATCTAAAATTTGTCTGGCATGAGCTGTTGAACATTGCCGAGTTGATAGGACAATCGCGCGCTGGGAATGCAGGTGTTGGGATTAAAGAACCGTAATACTTCCCTTGCCCAGCACAAAACGCAGATAAAACAGGGCCTGGAAGCACTGGAAGAGCTCGTGGAGCGCCCTGCCTGCAAAAGAAAGTTTTCCGCGCGGGAAGTGGAGGAAATGTCCGGGTTTATCGAATTTGTAAAAGTTCACCTGGTACAGAATATCGGCCCAATTTCCGCCAACGAATATTTCAATAAGGCAAGCGCGACAATAGATATGGTTTACCAGCGCTTTGACGAGGAAATGCAAAAGCTTCACCGCATGGTTTCGCGATAGTGTCGAGCCTGTCCCATAGTCGCCGGGGGCTTACACAAGCCCTGATGCACGGGGTATAGTGGGGCCGTAGATAACAGAACGCCCGTAGTTAATTCATGATAAAAAAAATTATTCGCCGCCGCGCGTATCAGCCGATCGAGAATACACTTTCACCTCTGCCGGTGCTGGACCGGATCTATAAAGGCCGGGGAATACAATCGGCCTCTCAACTCGAACATGTTCTTGCCAACCTTGCCCGTCCCGGTGAGCTCCACTGCATCGATATCGCGGTCGACCTGATTTATCGGGCGTTGAGGGAAAACGGGCATATTTGCATCATCGGCGATTTTGACGCGGACGGCGCCACCAGCACGGCGCTGGCAGTGCGCTGCTTGCGCCGGATGGGCGCGGCCAACGTAAGTTACCTGGTGCCCAACCGCTTCGAGTACGGCTATGGTTTGACGCCGGAAATTGTCGAGGTGGCGGCGCAGCGCTCACCGGACCTGATTATTACCGTGGACAACGGTATTTCCAGCGTGGAGGGCGTGGCCAGGGCGAGGGAAAAAGGCATTAAGGTGCTGGTCACCGACCACCACCTGCCGGGAAACCGGCTGCCGGATGCGGACGCGATTGTTAATCCAAATCAGCCTGACTGCGGGTTCCCGAGTAAAAATCTTGCCGGCGTGGGTGTGATCTTTTATGTGATGAGCGCTTTGCGCAAAAAACTGGACGAGGAAAACTGGTTTACGCTACGTGGAATCGACAAGCCGAATATGGCCGGTTTCCTTGATCTGGTGGCGCTGGGTACGGTGGCCGACGTCGTGCAGCTGGACTTTAATAATCGCATTCTGGTTGCCCAGGGGCTGCAGCGCATTCGTGCCGGCAAGTGCATCCCCGGTATCTTGGCCCTGATGCGGGTGGCCAACCGGTCACTGGAAAAAATTGTGGCTTCCGACTTTGGCTTTGCCGTTGGCCCGCGCCTGAACGCGGCGGGCAGGCTGGACGATATGTCCCTGGGGATTCGCTGCCTGCTCACGGATAGCCAGGCCGAGGCGCTGGCTATCGCCCGGGAGCTGGACGACCTGAACCGCGACCGGCGGTTGATAGAAGCGTCGATGCAGCAGGAAGCCATGAAGATACTCGGCGACTTTCCTCTCGACGGCCAGCAAAATTGGCCGAACGGGCTGTGCCTGTTCAAGGAGGATTGGCACCAGGGTGTTATCGGCATTCTGGCCTCGCGCGTCAAGGACCGCCTGCACCGTCCCACCATTGTGTTCGCCTCCGACGATAACGACGGTTTAAAAGGTTCCGGCCGGTCGGTACCGGGGATTCACCTGCGCGATGTGCTCGACCTGGTGGCGGCACGAAACCCCGGCTTATTGACCCGGTTCGGCGGCCATGCCATGGCGGCCGGGCTGTCCATCGAAAAGGCAAACCTGGCGGCGTTTCAGCACGCATTTGACGAGTGCGTTACCCGATGCCTGGACGCCACCGGGTTACAGGCTGAATTGCTAAGCGATGGCGAGTTGCGTGAGGAGGAATTTTGCCTGGAACTCGCGCTGCAGATCCGTTCGGGCGGTCCGTGGGGGCAGGCTTTCCCCGAGCCCTTGTTTGATGGTGGTTTCCGCCTGTTGCAGAAACGGGTGGTGGGCGAAAAGCACCTGAAAATGCTGGTAACACCCAACGAATACTCCGGTATCGTCCTGGATGCTATCGCCTTTCATGCCGATGTGGGCTTCTGGTCCGGCAGCGATATTCAGCACGTGGTTATGGCTTACAAGCTGGATATTAACGAATATCGGGGCGATCAATCGCTGCAGTTGATTGTGGATTATATGGAGCCGTTGGAGGGAGCAGGCGCTTAAACCACTTCCGCCCAGGCAAAGCTGGCGCGGCGACGCTCCAGGTAAACATATTCCGTTTTACCGGTTCGCGGATGCTTGGGGTGGCGCAAATGATGGTGGTCGTCGGTGGAGCCCATGTACTCCCACGACTTGCCCATAAAAACACAAATGGGGTCGCCGGAGTTCAGCGGGTGCTGGGCAAGTTCTTGCCAGATTTCCATCCACTCGGGATCGCAGGCGTCAAGAAATTCCATCATTATCTTTAATACCGAATACCTTGTTTCAGTAAGTTATTGTAGTTTTATAATGTTGATTGTCAATTAAATAGCCTAATAGTATGAAATATATAGATATTTTGTGACGTTTGTCCTGCCATTCTCCCCGCTTGCCGTTGCCTGAACGCCTGGCAACCAATACACAGTTCCATGGCGCGCCAAAAAGGTGCCATTTCGTGATTTGCGCGGTTATTGGGACGAAATGTTCCAGTCTTTCCCGGATACTTCTCCGCTCTATAACAATAAGTACTCTCACCGTTTGCCAAGATTGACAACAAGAGGAGCAAGGTGCCATGCGTAGAGAAAAACGAAAGCTATTACGTCGATTTTTTTTATCCACCCTGACTATTTTCAGCCTTTCCACTCCCGCATTCGCGCAAAACTGGGAACTGGTTTGGTCCGATGAGTTTACCAACGGAATCAGTTCCGACTGGGTCTATGATATCGGGACCGGCTCGGGCGGCTGGGGCAATAATGAATTGCAGTACTATCGGCAGGAAAATGCCACCGTCGAAAACGGTCACCTGGTGATAACCGCGCGGCAGGAAAACTTTGGCGGCCGGAATTACACCTCCGCAAGAATGAAAACCCAGGGCCGGCAAAGCTTTCGCTATGGCCGAATCGAGGCGGGTATCGCCATCCCCGTGGGCAGTGGGCTCTGGCCTGCTTTTTGGTCGCTGGGGTCGAACTTCGATTCCGTCGGCTGGCCGCACTGCGGTGAAATTGACATTATGGAGCACGTCAATACAGAAACTTCCATCCACGGCACCATTCACTGGCAGGATCACAATAACCAATATGCCAACTACGGCGGGTCCACCACGGTGTCCAACCCGGGAGGCTTTCACGTTTACGCTGTCGAGTGGGATGAATCCGCCATTCGCTGGTTCATCGATGGCAACCAATACCACGAGGCATCCATTGCCAATGGCGTTAACGGGACCAACGAATTTCACCAGGGGTTTTTTCTTATATTGAATCTTGCCGTGGGAGGTAATTGGCCAGGCAACAATATCGATCTCAGCCGTTTGCCTGCCCAGATGCGCGTTGATTACGTTCGTGTATACCGTTCCGCTGATGGATCGGGCTCTTCCAGCAGTTCCAGCTCCACGAGTTCAAGCAGCAGTGGCGGCGGGCTGGATGTCACCGTCGAGGCGGAAAACTACAGCGACATGAGCGGCGTGCAAACGGAAAATACCACGGATACCGGCGGTGGCGTCAACGTCGGCTGGATTGATGACGGCGACTGGATGGCTTACAGCGGAATCAATATTCCAACCTCGGGAAACTACACAGTCGAATATCGTATCGCCAGTCAAAGTACGGGAGGGCAGTTATCTCTCGACCTCAACGCGGGGAGTGTGGTGCTGGGGGTAGCGGATATTCCTGTCACAGGCGGATGGCAAAACTGGACCACAGTTTCGCAGTCCGTGTATTTGGATGCGGGCACCTACGACTTCGGCATCTACGCAAATACCGGTGGTTGGAATCTCAACTGGTTCAGGATTCATTCCAACGGTGGCACCGGTTCGAGTTCATCTTCCTCGTCCGGCAGTTCATCGAGTGGCGCCGGTTTTACCCAAACCGTGCAGGCGGAAGCCTTTACCAATATGAGCGGCGTGCAGACGGAGAATACTTCCGATACCGGCGGTGGTGCCAATGTCGGCTGGATCGATAGCGGTGACTGGATGGCTTATGCCGGTGTGACTGTCCCGGTGTCGGGCGCTTATCTGGTCGAATACCGGGTTGCCAGCCAAAGTGGAAGCGGTGTGTTGTCTCTGGATCTAAACGGGGGCGCAACCGTGTTGGGTAGTTTGAATATACCCGCCACCGGAGGATGGCAAAACTGGACGACCATTTCCCACACGGTTTTCCTCAACCAGGGGACGCACGATTTCGGAATATACGCCAGCGCCGGAGGGTGGAACCTGAACTGGTGGAGAATCACTTTAATCGATTAAGACCGGTTAATAATGGCTATTTTGCCAATCTGTTGCATACAGATTGGCAAATAGTTTCGGAATTAAATTGAAACTATTATCGGCCTGATTTTCTTACCTGAATTGCCGACGGGAATATTGGTTGATGACAGGTTTCCGGATATTGATAGCTTAAAAAAATTAGCTGATTGAGTGCCACTAACCGCAATTGTGGGAAGTGAGACGACAGTTTTCCCACCCGAAGCCATAATTCAACAACATTTCCAATAATAAAAGCGTGGTGAAAAAATGATTAAGTCAAAGCGCGGCTATGCCTACCCACTGTTCTCAATTTTAGCTCTTGTCTTTATCGCCGGGTGCGGTGGTTCCGATGATGATGATGACAATATGCCAACACCAACTCCGTCGCCGGAGCCCGAATGGAGCCTTATCTGGAGCGACGAGTTCGATACGGAAATCGATGCCGGTAAGTGGCAATTCGAGGTGAACTGCTCGGGTGGTGGTAACAACGAGCACCAGTGTTATACATCGCGGTCGGACAACGCTTTTGTCGAAGACGGCGTTCTTCATATCGTCGCCCGGGAAGAGATTTATTCCGGCTCCGCCCTGCAGGACGACCACCCGGACTACGACCCCAACGACACATCCGTTACCCGAAACTACACATCCGCCCGTTTGCGCACCAAGGATTTGTTTGAATTCACTTACGGCCGGGTTGAAATACGCGCGCAGCTGCCGGGCGGGCAGGGCGCCTGGCCGGCACTGTGGATGCTGCCTACGGACTATGTCTATGGCGGCTGGCCGGTAAGCGGTGAAATCGACATTATGGAAGCGGTTAATCTCGATACCGCCGCCGCGAATGAAGTGCACGGCACATTACACTACGGCATGCCGTGGCCGCAGTGGTCTTCTCACGGTGATGCGTTTGAAGGGGACCTGGACTACACCAATGCGTTCCATGTCTACGCCATGGAGTGGGAGGCCGACCAAATCCGTTGGTTCGTCGACGGTGTTCATTACCAGACGCAGACATCGGAAGGCTGGTACAACTATTTGTGGTCCGGCCAGGATGACGGTTTCGGGCCCGCGAATGATCGCGCTCCTTACGACCAGGATTTCCATTTACTGATGAATCTGGCTATTGGTGGTGACTGGCCCGGCGCGCCGGACACTGGTTGGGAGGCGAACCGGGAGTTTTTGATCGATTACGTTCGTGTTTATCAATGCAGTGAAGATAACGAAGAAGGGACGGGATGTGCCTCTTTGACGGATCCGGTGCTGTCGACTGTCGAGGTTAACGGAGATGCGGGCGCGCCACAGGAAAATATGTTTGCCTTTTTTGACGGAACCGCCGGCACGATTCCGGTGACGTCGGGCGATCAGCAAATCGATGTGCCCGTGGTTGCCAATGTGTGGCAGGAAACGGAAGGTAATGTTGTGACCACCACCGCGGATGCGGGTGGCGAGCATGGTAACGTCTGGGACATCACCTTCACCGGGCAGGGAAATGTGTTTTTGAGTGTCGGCGATTTGTCTACCGAAGAACTGCAGAATGCGGTGTCGTTAAATGGTGGCACGCCATGGACCACGCATGGTGAATTGTCGTTTGACCTGTATGTGGAAAGCATTGATGCCGAAACCGATTTATTGGTCAAGATGGACAGTGGCTATCCGAACCTCGGACAAATCGAAATAAAATTGCCGGAAACCGGGCAGTGGCAGCGTGTTCACATTCGTATCGCGGACCTGCTTGCCAATCCATTGCCGGAAGGAGCGGGGCTGAATCTTGCCGATGTGCGCAACGTGTTTGTGCTGGAGCCAACAGGTACCCGCAACGCTCGAGTGCGAATCGACAACATTCAGTTGCAGTGCGCAATTAACCCCACCGCGCAAAGCTGGCAGGCGGACCGCACCTGCGGCATCGGTCCAGTGGAAGTTCCCGCCGCGCCTTTTGCACTGGAGGTGGGGCTTTATGACGATGGCATCAATATGGAAGTCTGGGACCTGGGTTATCAGGAATTTTCCACCGCTGGAGATCACATTACCGAGTCGGAGGTGGATATCGGCTCCGGCGATAATGTACTTGATTTACTTTACCAAGCCGACGGCGCCGATGGCGTGGCGTGGCTGGCCTCCACCACGCCGCGTAACCTGAGCGGTTTCGCCGACGGAGGCGTGCTGCGGCTGGATGTCAATGTGTTGGACTGGGGTGCATCCGCTTCGCAGTTAATGATTAAAGTCGAATGCGCGGACGCCAGTTGCAGTTCAGGCGATTATCCCATAGGTGGCCAGGGCGAACTGGGTACCAATAGCTGGAATAACATAACCATTCCGGTTGCGAACCTGGTTGAGCGGGAAGGAAGCAATCTGGATCTCACCCAGGTGAGTGCGGGGCTGGTGATTTTCCCTGCGTGGGGTGATTCCCAGGGGGTTCATTTCCAGGTGAACAATGCGCGCTTCGAGTACGATACGCTGAATATTTTTCAGGAAGCCATTTCCAACTGGGATCTGTTCGACTGCTGTGGCGGTACGACCATCGAAACTAAAACCGACCCCAACGACCCTTCCCGGGGAAATGTGGTTGAATTCAGTTATTCCACCGATACCACCGTCACCTTCTTTCAGTCATCCGCGCCGCTGGATTTAAGCGACTGGGCAGGTGGAACACTGGAGTTCGACTTGTATATCGAGTCCGAACCGGAAGGGGTGCAGTGGATGATGAAAACTGACTGTCAACATCCCTGCAGCACTGGTGACGTGCCGTTGAGCCAGAATGCCGACGCGGTGGTGCCGACCGTGGGTGTGTGGCAACACTACCGTTTCGAGGTGGACGACCTGGTCAGCCGGGGGCTGGATTTGACTAAAGTGGATACCCCCCTGGTGATTTTTCCCGCGTGGGGCAATCAGGCGGGCGCGGTTTTCAGGGTTGACAATGTGCAAATGTTGCGTGGAAATTAGGTTAACTTCCGCGCTTTGATGTGATGGCTGGTTTGCTAAATCTGTCGGTGTCATATCCGTGTATTTTTTGAAAAAACGGTTGAACGCCGATTTGCGGTTAAATCCGGAATCGGCTATCACATCGATCATCGAGACACCTTCCGGCGTTGCCGAAAAATTTTCATGCCTGTCCCGATAATAATTAACAAATTCAAAAAAGCTTTTGTTGAACTTCCGGTTGATATGTCGGAACCAGCCGGGAAAACAAAATCGATTGTTCCGTCAGTCGTCCTGTCGTGGGCTCAGGTGCCGGGTAATGTTTGTGTTGCTCATGGTGATGATAATTTGTTCGGCCTGGTCGGCATCACGTAAATCGTTTTATTGACTGTTACCCGGAGCGAAATTGTCGCCATAGCCTCCAACCGTGTAGTCAGATGACAGGATTATTGGCGGTTGATTTGGCTCAACTTCCCGGCAATTCAAGTAGGGCATATTCAGCCGCGGTATTTTTTGGCTTAAAAGCGCATACCTGCATGCACTCAATCAACGGCTTAATATGGACGCCATTTCCTATGAATTCCAAGCTTCCACAAAATCCTTTTGTGTTTTCCTACCTGGTTGTGTTCGCGGGTATCGCTGCATTAGCGTTGTATTTTCACAGCATGTCTTATCAGGAAGCAGAGGACATGCTTCACGAAGACGGTCTGGTAGAGCAACTGTCGGCAGTGGGCTATGTCGTTTGCCTGCTGGCAACGCTGTGGCTGGGAAAGTTGGCGTTCGTGCGAGAACACTTCCCGCTGGCCGCCTTTCCACTGGTGTTCAGCATGCGTGAGTTGGACTTCGATAAGCGGTTTACAGAAACCGGCTTGCTCCAGAGCCGAATTTTCACCAGCCCGGATGTTGCGCTGGTGGAGCGGCTGGCGGGTGTGGCAGTGGTGCTGGCACTTGTTGTGTTGATTTTTTATTCTGTGCGCCGCTACCTGTTGCCACTGGTACGCGGATTGTTGCGGCTGGATACGGTTGCGATCGGGGTCGGCCTGGCAATGGGTCTGATGGTAATCTCAAAAAGTCTCGATGGTCTGGGGCGAAAGTTGGAGCCGCTTGGGATCTTCGTCACCGAACGGATCAGCTTTGAAGCCATGGTATTGGAGGAGGTCCTGGAGCTTGGCATTCCCACCGTTCTGCTGGTCGTGATAGTTGCATACTTTTGCCAGCGCCAGCCGGTGGCAAATACGCAAAGCGGTGATGATGCCAATAACCTGACTCCAACGCCAAGCCCGGACTCTTCGCCGGGACCCGAGTGGAGCCTGATTTGGAGCGACCAGTTCGATGACGAAATTGATGATAGTAAATGGCCGTTCAACCTGGATTGTTGGGGTGGCGGTTATCATGAACACCAGTGTTGTACGTCGAGGCCGGACATCGCCTTTGTCAAAGACAGTATTTTTCATATCGTTGCCAGGGAAGAGGTTTATCCGGTTCCGCTCTGCAGGACAAACAGCCGGATTACGACCCAACAAGATCCCGGTAAACGACACATTCGATTTGTTTGTGGAAAGGATTGATGTTGAGCGGCAGCGTGTTCATGTTCGTATTGTCGACCTTGCCAAATCCGCTGTCGGTCCTGTTTTCCTGGCTGACAATGTGCTGTTATTGCGAGGAACCAGTCTCACTTCCGGGTTTGTGAGGTGATGGCCGTTTTTCTGAATTCCGTCGGTGTCATGCCCGTGTACTTTTTGAAAAAACGGTTGAACGCCGATTTACTGTTAAAGCCGGAATCGGCCATCACATCGATCATCGAGACACCGTCCGGCATTGACGAAATAATTTCCTTTGCCTGTTCCACCCGATAATAATTAACAAATTCAAAAAAGTTTTTGTTGAACTTCCGGTTGATAATGTTGGAAACCAGTCGGGGAGACAGACCCAGTTGTTCCGCCAGTTGTTCGAGTGTGAGTTCGGGTTCCAGGTAGTGCTTGTGTTGTGTCATGGCGTTGACAATTTGTTCGACCTGGTCGTCATCAAAATTTTCACTTCTTTCATTTCGATTCGGTTTTTGTGGTGATACCACACTGTGGATAACTTCCGAGTGCGCCACGCTATAAAAAACCAGTGCTGTTACCAGGAGGTAATCCAGGTAATTTCCCGTCAGGCCAAACAGATGTGCCGCCTGGCCCATATCCACTAGGTGAAAGAGTGGTGGAAATAACCTCCAGGTCGAGATGAAAAGAAATCCGCCCACCAGCAGGCGTAGCCAATTGCGGTCGATAGTGTCAATATTGGAAAAATTATTTTTCAGGCCGCGATGGTATTCCCGAAAAAGCAGTAGCGCGGCGAGGCTGTAAATAACGATAAATGACTCCTGCATCAGTACAAGAAATCGAAAATAGCTGTTGCGATACAGGATGTCGTAGTTGTAAACACCCGCTTCCATGTTTTCCCTGCCCAGGCTGTGGTAAGTGACGATGAGATACAGTGGAAAAATAATGATAGGAATGAGATGCAGCCAATTTTTCCTGCGCAGTCGGAAATCAGAATACATAACAGATTTTGTATACCAGTACAGCAGGGGTCCCTGTAGAAACGCGGCAAACTTTAATACAAAAAACAGATGAAGAGAATCAGCGAAAAACGCTTCCTTGATGGATTGGCTCCAGTAAATAAGTGTGTCGAAGGCTTCGATGCTGATCGACAACAGAAAAAAGGCCAGCAGGTAGTGACTTAATTTTTTCCCCCGGTTGAGTGTCAGCAGCAACAGCGCGAGTAGCAGGCATTCGCTGATGACCAGCAACAGCGATAGGTCGTTAATGTTAAATAGATTGGTTTCCAATTCGGTTTCCGCCAGGAAACTTCTGATCAAGTTCCTGCCGCCTCCTGGCTTTGGCTTCCGAAATGTCGGACCACTGCGTTGCCCTACCATCGGAATGCCGCATCACTACATCCATGCAGGTGTGGCTTACAGGAATTTTCAGAGGTTCCCGGTATCGTTATTGTACGGATTGAGTGATGATGCCGGAAACTGTCATTTCGGCGAAATAGTTATACTCTCAAGAACGGATACAGTAAAGCTTTTATCGGTTGCTTTGTTTATTCAAGCAAAAACGGTTTGTCCAGTCCAAATTTTTTGGGCAGGAAAGGATTGTTTAAAACGAATAGCTTGTGGTCACGCGAATTCAACATCTTTATGATGGGGTTGAAATTTTGTTGAAAAAGGGCGTCGAAAGAACCGTCCTTGACAGCCAGTGCCAAGCCTTTTTCCACGCGTTCCGCCAACTTGGGATGATTGGCTGAAACATGGAAAAACACCGGGAGCGGATAGTAAATCAGAATCGAAGGATCGATGATCATGCTCTTTTCCTTCCCTTCCATTTCAGTGTAGATGCTATCGATTTCAGCAACGCCCAATGGAATATAGTCGAACCGATGCTGGGAAAGCATGGGCGCAAGCTGTTCAAACTCCCCGGTGTTCACCAGGTTAAATTGGTTGGCTTGATAAATAACATTGTCCTGCCAGTCCCGCCCTTGTCCCACCCGCAGTTCCTTGAGCTTATCCTCAGAGGAGATTGAAGCGAAAAGCGCTTTGTCTTCCGCGCGGATAATAATGCGTCGATAGCCCAACAGGCCTTTCAGGATGGGAATGCGGACGGAGATAATGCCTTCGGTGTTGGCTGCCGGGTCCAGAAACACGGGAGCGGTAAAAATATTGATAATTTCGCCTCGCTGGATTTCCCGTCTTGCCCGGGAGGAAACAAAATCATCGTTACTTTCCACAATGGAATAGGGAGGGTACGAGGATGCGGTTTTCCGCAGGGCCAGCTCCAGCAGGCTTAACTCATAATGGTTTCGCCCGCCGGTGCCGTTCCAGTAACGGTATTCCATGGTTTCCGCAAACAGTGGAAAGGGCAGGCAGGAGAAAGCAATAACACAGGCGAGAACGGAAAGCGATTTCGCGACAATCCTTTTATTTGTACCGCCGTTCGAGTTGTGTCGCGTGATATCCATAAGCCCGTCACTGGAAGATAACCTTAAACCCCGTGATGGGGCACCACAGGACATTATATCCAAAAGACGCCAATTTACATTCTAAAAATTGGCTGTGGCGACGGGGGAAGATAAAAGCCCCCGATATGACCGGGGCTTTTATATCCTACATCAGGGTTCAACCACCGTGGAATTGGTGACGATAGAGCCCGGCACATTGCCGCCCAAGGCAAAAAAGGTCACCGTCTGGCTTAACGTTTCGAAAAAAACCGCCTGGCTGGAGAGTGGGTCGGCATCGGTATTGCCGGCGGTAATGGGGTTGGTGTGGCTGCCCTCGGTGTAGCGGGTTATCAGTACCGCAGGATCGCCATCGGGTTCCGCTTCAGCGGTTTTGATCGCGCCAAATCGGGCGGCCAGCGGTTCCGTTCCGGATAGCGGTGCGCGGAAATTGCCGAGGGTGAAGCCATTTTCCAGCGCCGTGTTCAGCGGGCCGTACTGATCTCCCCAAATGCTGTCGGCCGCGTTGGGGATGGTTCGATCGGGGGGATTATCCGCGCCGTCCCCGACAATTTCGCTCAGCAGTATGCCGGTTGAGCCGCTGTTATCCGACAACTGCGCGGCAAAGTTGATGGGATCGGCGGAATCCAGTACGCCCTGGAACACGCTCAGATAAGTTTCCAGGCCACTGCGGCCGAAAACCAACTCGTCGCTGGCGCTCGCCAGCCCCTGCATAATCAGCGGCGCGAAGCTCGTGGAGTTGGTCAGCAGTCGCGGGATGCCGCCACCGGGATACATGATGGAGGCGGCTTTAACTTGAGGCTGGCTGCTGAAAGGGCTGTTCTGCACAACATCGCTGTTGTTCACGGCAATAAACGGAATGCTGTCGATGCCGCCCAGGGAGTGGCCGAGCAGGAATACATTACCGGCATCCAATTCGTTGGCTTCGCCGTCGCCGTTAATGTCCATGCTGTCGAGGGAGGCGTTGAGGTTCATCAGGTCCACGGCCATTTGGCGCAGGTTGTCGCGCACATTGGCAAAGTTGGACAGGTTGATAAAGAGGCCGCCGGATCCTCCGGTGTCGGTAGCGTAATCCATGGGGACGGGATTGAGCGCCGCGTCGGCGGCAAAATCAAAATGCCGCTCGGTCAGCCCCGCCGAGGGGCTGTTGGGCGAGGACGCCGGTACATTGGGAACAATATTGTTAGCCGGATCCGTGACACCAGGCAGGCCCGGTATTGTGCTGCCGGCGGCGGCAACACCGTGCAGCGGCTGGTCTATGGCTATCGTCGCGAAACAGGGCGCACCGGAAGGGCCGGAAAAGTCCTGCTCCACGCAGGCAAAGGCCAGGGCATCGGCCATGGGCAGGGAAATACTGCGGTCGGTGGTAATGCCGTGCACGAAAATCACCACCGGCCAGCCGTTTTCCGGTCGGGTGATGCCGAAATTGGCCAGTGTGGCTTCATTGGGCATGGTCGCCAGTACCGGTACAGTCACATCCCCGGTTTTGGCGGGGAAAGGATACCGGTAAGTGACCATGGACGAAGGTGGCGTGGTTCCCGCCGGGTTGCCCCGGGCGGTGTCTATAACCGCACCGATGCTTTCGTTGGCGTTCCAGCGGGTGGTTTTGAGCACGCTGCCATCGCCATCCTGGGGCGTGGCCTGGTACATCGGCAAGGTGATTTCACCCCGGTAAACCTGGGCCGGCGCGGTCAGCGCCGGGTTGATATCACTGGCCGCGTCCACCCGGAAGAACGTACTTTCCCTCGCCGTCGGCACCGGGAACAGCGCCGATACGGGAACTTCGGCGCCCTCGGCAAGGGCGGCAACGGTGCCCGCGGCCTCGGTGGCGATGTTGACGTAGGGCGTCTTGTCTCCCTGCATCGCATCTCCACTGTTATGCACACTGATCGCGGCTTCGGCGGCAGCGCTCTGCATGATGAAAGCGGCGGATGCGTCGGCGGCAATGGTGGCGAAATCGGCTCCGCCCGCGATGGCGCCGGCGATATTGGCGTTGTACAGCGGGTTCGGAGAGGAGTCAGGCAGCGTCTGCGAGGTCAGTAAAATATTTATGGTCGAGTTGATGGCGGCATCGGTGGTATTGCTGATTCCACTGTTGTCGCCGCTGACGTTGTAGACACCGCTGACCAGTTTTTCGATCGCGTCCTGCTTGTACGATGTGCGTAGCGATTTTTCAAAGAAGAATTCCGGTGCGGCAATGCTTTTCAGCACGGAATCAGTGCCGCCGGTGGTGAAGGTCAGGGAAAAGATAATGTCTTCCCGCGCGGGCGCCGTGGCGGGCACGCCGGCGGCACTGTAGACCTGCTGCTTAAAGCCGAAGTAACCGCTGGCGAGTCTTTCCCAGCCGTTAATGGCGTTCCTCAACGCGCCAAACGGGCCTTCCGAGGATTCCAGCCCGCGCACGATATCGTAGGCAACAGAGGGGTAGACGGGATTGCCATCGGCGTCTTCTATACCGGTCAGCACCACCAGGTATTTGGTTTCCGGCAACAGGGGTTTTAACGGCTGGATACGGAGGACATTATCGGTTCCGCCGTCCAGGCTCAGGATTTCCACACGGGCGGCCGGCACCGCCAGGGTCGCGAGCGCGGTAACATCCTGCGCGGCCACGGCGCGTTGGTAGGCAATGGCTTCGGCGAAGGAGGGTATTTCAACGCTCTCTTCTACATTGTCGCCGTCCGTATCCAGTGATGCCTGAACCAGGGCGTCGCCGCCGGGATAGGTCAGCGGCAACAGGAAAACGTTTTGTTCGGGGTTGGGGATAACACTGGAGCCCTGGACAACGAAGTTGGCCGCATCCAGGTTTTGCGCATCGTTGAGACTGCCGGAAAAGGTAATATCTACTGGCGCGATGACGGAGGCGCCATCAAGCGTATCGATTGCACTGATAACCGGGTTCGCGGGGTCGCTTCCCGCATTCATGGTGCCGTCGCCCATTTCCTCCCGCGAAAACAGCAGGTCGTTTGGCACGGGCAGTTCACCGGTGGCGGGACTGAATATCACGTACGTTTTTTCAATTTCAGGTGTCTGATTGTTGTCGTCGTTATCATCGCCGGAGCAGGCAAATAATACCAGACTCGATACTAGGACGACTGGGGTAAAGGCTTTTTTAAACATGATTTAGTTGTCCCCTGGCTTTTATTATTGATCCCGGTTAAACCGAAAAAGATAGAACCTGCAATATAGGCTTGCGGAAAGCGTTTGTCGAGGGTTTCAAAACACTTGTTTAGCCCTGTCGCGCGGAGCGCCGCTGTAGAGTTGACGCGGCCGCTCATGTACAATCCGCGCCTTGTTTTTCACTCAGCGCAGTAGAGAGAGCGAATGGAAATTAACCCCATCCTGAATAAACTGGCCGACCTGCAAGCACGTACCGATGTGCTTAGGGGGTACCTTTGAATACGCGGAAAAGAAGGAGCGTTTGACGGAAGTCGAACTCGAACTGGCGGAGCCTGGCGTCTGGGACAACCCCGAGAAAGCGCAGGCACTGGGCAGGGAACGGGCTTCATTGGAAATTGTTGTCGAAACCATCGAAAAGCTGGATTCCGGTGTGGCGGATTGCCGTGAGCTGCTGCAAATGGCGGTGGAGGAGAATGATGAAGACAGTCTTGGTGACATTAAAGCCGAGATAGATTCACTGGAAAACCAGTTGGCAACGCTGGAGTTTCGCCGTATGTTTTCCGGTGAAATGGACGCCAATAATGCCTACCTCGATATCCAGGCCGGTTCCGGTGGAACCGAGGCACAGGATTGGGCGGAAATGATTTTGCGCATGTACCTCCGTTGGGGAGAGGATGCAGGATTTAAAACGACGCTGGAAGAGGTGTCGCCGGGCGAAGTGGCGGGTATCAAAAGCGCCACCATTCATTTCGCAGGTGAATATGCATTTGGCTGGTTGCGGACGGAAACGGGCGTGCACCGACTGGTGCGCAAGTCGCCGTTCGATTCCGGCAATCGCCGGCATACTTCGTTCGCTTCGGTGTTTGTCTCACCGGAAATTGATGATGATATCGATATTGATATTAACAAAGCAGATGTGCGCGAGGATACTTACCGCGCTTCCGGCGCCGGCGGCCAGCACGTTAACAAAACCGATTCCGCCGTGCGCCTGACGCATGTGGCGTCGGGTATTGTCGTGCAGTGCCAGAGCGAGCGCTCGCAGCACTCCAACCGCGACAAGGCCTGGAAAATGCTGCGCGCGAAGATGTATGAGCAGGAGATGCTGAAACGCAACGCCGAAAAGCAGGCGATGGAAGACAGCAAGGCGGATATCGGTTGGGGCAGCCAGATTCGTTCCTATGTGCTGGATGATCAGCGAATCAAGGATTTGCGCACCGGTGTGCAGACAAGTAATTGCCAAGCGGTGTTGGATGGGAAGCTCGATGATTTTATTGAGGCGAGTTTGAAAGCGGGTTTATAAAACTGGTAACTCACTGCAGTTCGGATTTATAGGGGGCAATTTTAATATGGATATTAAAAAATGTTGCCACTGTCCTTGGTGCCAACTCGAAGAAACGACTTCTTAAATTACATTTAAATTCAAGGTCTGATCATAATGACTGAACGCAATTCCATTGACGCTCAAGCAGAAGAAAATAAATTGATTGCCGAACGCAGGGCAAAATTGAGCGCAATACGTGAAAAAGGCAATGCCTTTCCCAACCAGTTCCGGCGCGACAGTTACGCGCAGGATTTGCAGAATCGGTTTGGCGAGAAAACCAAGGAGGAACTGGAGGCTCTCGATCACAAGGTGGCGGTTGCCGGTCGGGTGATGGCCAAGCGCGGGCCGTTTATGGTATTGCAGGATGTTTCCGGACGCATTCAGCTTTACGCGGACAAAAACACGCAGAACGTAATTAAAGAAAAGTGGGGGGCCCTGGATATCGGTGATATTGTCGGGGCGCGCGGCGCCTTGCACAAATCCGGTAAGGGCGACTTGTATGTCAACATGGAAGAATACGATCTGCTGACCAAATCCCTGCGGCCGCTGCCGGACAAGTATCACGGCCTGGCGGACCAGGAGTTGCGTTATCGCCAGCGCTATGTGGATCTGGTGGTGAATCCGGAAATCCGGGATGTATTTAAAATCCGCTCCAAAGTAATCGATTTTATTCGCAATTATTTAAACGGCGCTGGTTATATGGAAGTGGAAACGCCGATGTTGCAGGTGATTCCCGGCGGCGCCACGGCGCGCCCTTTTGTTACCCATCACAATGCGCTGGATATCGATATGTACTTGCGTATCGCACCGGAGCTGTATTTAAAACGTCTGGTGGTGGGTGGTTTCGAACGGGTTTACGAAATCAACCGCAATTTTCGCAACGAAGGTTTGTCCACCCGTCACAATCCGGAATTTACCATGCTGGAGTTTTATCAGGCTTATGCGGATTACCGCGACCTGATGAACCTGACGGAGGATATGCTGCGCAAATTGGCGGCGGAAGTTATCGGCACAACCGGCATCGAAAACACTTTTAAGGATGAAAACGGTGAAGCGAAAATTGTTTATGACTTTGGCCAGCCGTTCAGGAAGATGTCGATGGCCGAGGCGGTGAAGGAGTATAACGCAAAAAATAGCGGCCTTTGCCAGGCGGTGGATTGGCTGATGAATGCCAAAACCAGAAACTCCCACGCCGATTTGATTCGCAAGGAATTCGATTCGGTCGCGCGAGTCTACGCGATTAAAAAGCCGGTGGATGGCGAGTGGGGCTTTGGCAGGTACCTCACTGAAATTTTCGAAGCGACGGTGGAAGAGAACCTGATTCAGCCCACCTTTATTACCGGTTACCCTTCGGAAGTGTCTCCATTGGCGCGCCGCAGTGACGATGACGCTTTTGTGACTGATCGTTTCGAATTTTTTATCGGCGGGCGCGAGATCGCCAATGGCTTTTCGGAGCTTAACGATGCGGAGGACCAGGCGGAGCGCTTCAGGAAACAAGTGGAGGAAAAGGATGCGGGCGATCATGAGGCTATGCATTACGACGCGGATTACATCCGTGCGCTGGAATACGGCCTGCCGCCAACGGCGGGCGAGGGCATCGGCATCGACCGGCTGGTGATGGTCCTCACGGATTCCGCTTCCATCCGCGATGTACTGCTTTTCCCGCATATGAGGCCTGAACATTCGTAAGAGAACAGCCCTATGAACAGCGCCACCGATAAGAAAAATTCCCCGGTAAAACTTCACCCAACTTGGCTTGAAGTGGTGGGGGATGAGTTTAACAAGCCCTATATGGTGGAGCTTAAACGGTTTTTGGTGACGGAAAAAAAAGCCGGCAAAGTTATTTTTCCGCCCGGCGATAGAATTTTTAACGCGCTTAACACCACGCCTTTCGATCAGGTGAAGGTGGTGGTCTTGGGGCAGGATCCGTATCACGGTCCGAATCAGGCGCACGGGCTTTGTTTTTCGGTAATGCCCGGCGTGCCCTTTCCGCCTTCGCTGCAAAATATTTTCAAGGAGATCCAGAACGAGTTCGGTTACCCGTTTCCCAAACATGGCTGCCTGCAGGAGTGGGCGGAGCAGGGCGTATTGCTGTTAAATGCAACGCTGACCGTGCAGCAGAGCATGGCGGGGTCGCACCAGGGGCGAGGTTGGGAGACTTTTACTGATGCGGTGATTCATGCCCTTAACGAGCGCCGCGAGAATATCGTGTTTATGTTGTGGGGCAGTTACGCGCAGAAAAAGGGGCAATTTATCGATGCGCGCAGGCATCTGGTATTGAAATCCCCGCATCCTTCACCCCTTTCAGCTCATCGCGGCTTTTTTGGCAACCGGCACTTCTCCCGCGCCAATGCCTATTTGGAACAGCACGGCGAGAAGCCGATCAACTGGGCCATCTCCGAGGCTTTACCTGCCGTGGGTTATGCTCAATAAAGTTAAATAGAATAATCAGGAGTTAATACCATGAAGAAATTTGTCACCCGTTGCCTGGCTATGGCGGCGATATTGTTCATCCCCCCGGCGTTCGCCGAGCAATTCAACGCGCTGTTGATTACCAAAACCGATGGCTGGCATCACGAGGCGATTAACGAAGGCGTCGATGCCATGCGGGCGCTGGCGAAAAAGCACCATTTCAACCTGACCTGGGAGGAAAATGTCGGCAAGGAAATTAACGATGAAAGCCTGAAGAAGTACGACGTGGTGGTGTTTATGCTGACTACCGGCAACGTGCTGAACGATGAACAGCAGGCGGCGATGGAGCGTTTTATCCAGTCCGGCAAGGGCTATGTCGGTATTCACAGTGCGTCCGATACGGAATACGAGTGGGAGTGGTACACCCAACTGGTTGGCCATATGTTCCATATCCATCCGGTCATCCAGACGGCGGAGCTCAGTGTGGTCGATCGCAAATTTCCCGGCGTGGATCGCATGCCGGAAAAATTTTTGTGGACCGAAGAGTGGTATGAATACGGCCCGGCCACGGTAAAGGGGTTGAATTATATTCTGACCGTGGATGAAAAAACTTACGATCCCAATGTCCGTTGGGGCGAGAAAGTGGGCAAGGGCATGGGCAAGTTTCACCCGATTGCCTGGTACCACGAATACGACGGTGGCCGCTCATTTTACACCGGCCTGGGACATATCCCCGCGCTTTATTCGGACACCTTGCTGATGGAGCATATTTATGGCGGACTTTATTGGGCCGCTACCGGTAAAGGATTAAAAAAATAAAAGTTCTGCAGGGCGGACCATCGCTTACCCGCCCTGCAAATAGTTTTTAATCCCAATCGAGGGTGCCCGGAGTTCCGGCGGATTTTTTGGAGTCCGCTGGCCTGTCGGCAATCATTACCTTGCGCGTCAATGTTAATCCGGTGATGGACGCGTGTTTACAACGTGGAGCGCGTCACTTCGGCTGTTTCAGGCACACCGCCGTACTGTTCGATTTGCGTACACTGCGTCAACCATCAGACTCTTTTCTTTCCTTTATTTCTACGTCGGTCTTTGCGCGACTTTAAACATCGGCAACACCGGCCTGGCTACTCGTTCCTGCAACTGAAACGGCAAATATTTTCAAGAGGCGGGCTAACGACCATTTTGATCATCCATTTTCATAAAAAATTGTATGCCTAAAATGGAGAGTTGCAGGAATTCAAATTATATTAAAAGAAGAGCTTTTGGTTTTTCCGGGGAGACGACAGATGTTTGATTCACCTGCGCACGCCTTTGAAAGCACCTTGTCCGAGTACTTTCACGGGCGTCTGCTTGAATTCGGTAGGGACATAAGGCCGAAGCCACGGGAGGAGACCCTCTGGTATATGTGCGGTGTCCTCTCCCGTCTCGGCGATAGCAGCCAACTGTTCGGTTACGATGAGGGCAACATTGGCGTGCGGCCCCTGGCAATGTTGTACAAGGATGCGATTGAGGCACAGGAAAAATGGGAGCGCTGCCTGATACTGCGGCAGTTGGGCGACCTGTCCCTCTTTCTCGGAGCGCTGTTTCCGGAACGCTACGCCCGACGGGGAATTTACAAGGATTACTTTGTCGGCATGGGAGGGGGTGCCTACGACTATCTGGCGGAAAATGCCCACCAGAACCGGCATGTTTTCTCCGAACTGGCGGCCATGTTTGCGCGTTTGCTGGAATTAGTCGCCAGGGCCTGTTCAAAACAGAATCCTTTCGATGCGTCGGATGTGTTGGAACTGTATCAACGCTGGCGCCAGACGGGTGATCCCATCGCCGCCCGGCAGTTGCAGGCTTTGGGTATCAGCCTGCCGGTGGATGAATATATGCAGTAAAAATCGAAGTGGTGTGATCAGCTAAGCATTCTCATTGCTGCTTCCATATCTTCGCTCAGATCCTCGGCTTCGGCGGAGTCGATATTGTAATCCAGCCCGAGTCGCTCGAAGGCCGTCACGGTACTGTAGTCGAGGTCATTGAAGCGTTTGCCGGAACCTGAATAACTTTGCAGCATGGCCACTGTCACGATATCGGCGTAATCCGCGTGCGGTTTCCGGGCGGTAAAATCCAGGTGATCGACCGGAATATTGCGCAACTCCATCGGAAACTCCCAGGTGGTCAATATTTTTACACCCAGCGACGGGTGCAACTGATCAATTACTCTCTCCAGCGAAATACTGTCCTTCATTAAAGCGTGGTGCTCTTCTGCGAACGACAGGATAGGGAGAATGCCAATCTGGTGAACCAACCCCGCCAGTGCCGCCTGGTCGGGTCGCAACTGGGTCTTGTGCTTGCACAGCACGTGACAAATGCCGGCGATTTCGGTGGATCGGGACCATACCTCGCGCAGGCGCTTGTCAATCAGGTCGGATGTGGCCTGGAACATCTGCTCCATGGCCAGGCCGGTCGCGAGGTTACAGGTATACTGCATTCCCAGGCGCGAAAGGGCCATCTGCAGATCTTCGATCTCGCGCGGTGCCCGGAACAGGGGGCTGTTGGCGATTTTAATAATGCGCGCGGTCAGGGCCGCGTCGTGCGAAATGGTGTTGGCCAGGGTCTTGATGCTGGCGTTCGGATCGTCTGCCACGTCGCGCACTTTGAGCGCAATTTCCGGCAGGGTGGGCAGCACCAGTTTGTCATTGTCGATAGCGCGATTGATTTCTTGCGAAACTTTCTCTGCAAGAGCATCCATATTTTTTGCCTCTCAAGCCCTGGGTTAGCTAACTATCCAGCGGCGGTCGGTGGTGGCTGCACAAAAAATGAGCGACACTAGGGGTGGGCCAAGTCTGGATTACGAATCTATTTATTACTTAGGTATAGCATAGGGAAGCGGCAGCCACGAGATTTTTGCCCGTGAATTTGTTCCTGAAATGAAAGCTTCACTTTCGAGCGCGTCATCGTTTACCAGCGCCAGAAGCTCCGCCCGATGGTTTTCGTCATGCGCGGAATAAACAATTTTGCCGATACTTTTGTCCTCAGAGTCAATAACCGCTGTCCCGGGTGGCGGCAGGACACCCACATCCACCGCGCCGCGATACATATGCTTCTTGATTTTGCCCTTGTAGTGCATGCGGGCGATGATTTCCTGGCCGGTATAGCAGCCCTTGCTGAACGAGACGCCGTCCGTCAACTGAAAGTTGAGGTCCTGTGGAATAAATTCCTCCACGGTTTCAGCGCGTACTTCCCCAAGGCCGCGACGAATATTAAGCAGATCGACATAATTTTCGCTTACCGGTTTGGCTTGTAACCGGCAAAGTTTGAGCAGCGTCTCCTCATCTGCCCAGATCTCAAACTGATCCGGGGCGGGTTGCAGGATTGTCGCCTGACCCGATTGGAGAAATTCTCCCGGAGGTGGGGCTGCCAGTCCAACCTGTCGCAGAGTTTGTTCCGCTTCGGGGCCGGCGAGATAGATACTGCCAAAATTGTCGGCGATGGCAATTTCCGCTTTGGAAAAAACGATATATTTTTTTAAGCTGGTAAAAGCGTGATCGTGGATGGAGGAATGGACCAGCAAGCCGATCCCGTCGTTGCCCAGGAGTGCGGCGGTAAAACTGCTGTTCATGCGGCCCTTGTGGTTGCAATGGGCACCCAGCAAAATACTCCCGTCATCCAGGCGGTTCACATCACAGGTGCATTGACCCTGCAGAAATTTGTTTGAATCCGGTCCGGAGACTGTAAGCAGCGTATGATTCGTTCGGGGAATGATACAGGTTTGCTGCGCCGGACAGGTGCTGGCGAATTCCTTGGATAATGGGGCTTGGGAAAATAGGTTTTGCCAGTCGGTCATAAAATTAAGCACGTCATAAGTCGAAAGGAAGCTTCGGATTGTATTTGAAAGCTTCTGCTATTTCATCCATGTAAAAAAGCCGGGTTTGCGCGCGTTTTAGCCGCCAACTCGGATATAATGCCGGCAATTTTGATCAGACGCATTCGGTGGACTCGATGGAGTATCAACGGCTTTTATGGGCGAGTCGGCGAGGCATGCTGGAACTCGATTTAATATTGACCCCATTTTTGGAGAATGTTTACCCCTCGCTGCTGGACGAGGACAAGCAGCGCTATTGGAAGCTTCTCGAATGTGAAGACCAGGACCTGTTTAACTGGTTTTTAAACAAGGGCGAACCGGAGGACGCGGACCTGAAATTAATTGTCCATATCATCCGCTCGAATACCGGCCTGCAAATTTAAAGAAAAATAAATTGGCTTCACCTGTTTCCGTACATATACAGCAGTCCGCCGCGGTTTGGAAAATTTTTTGGCTGATCCATGTCGTTTGTTCGCTGTTGATCCTTTTTTATCCGGCTGTACTGTCAGTAAAGGCCGCTGCGCTGGCTTTGCTTGCCGTAAGCGGTTTTACCGGCTATCGATATATTCGAAGTCAGGCGAAGATCACCAGGCTACAATTTTCCCGCGACCAGGGTTTTGTTTGGATCGAGGGGCAAAAACATCCTTGCGAGATTATCGGTAATCCTTTTGTCAGCCCCTTTCTGGTGATCGTCACTGTCCGGCTGAAAGACGTTGGTAGGGGTGGAAAAAGCAGTACAATTTTACTGCGCGATTCAGCGACTGCGGATGAGTTGCGCAGGCTGCGGGTGTTTTTACTGACCGAATACCAGGGAGTCTCTGATTAAGTCTCAAAGGCCCCTCTGCGATAGACGAATCACATTCATGTGATTCACCCCGCGGAGCAAGCTGCCCAGGTTGCTCCGGGCAATTTAGCTGGCAAGGGTGGACAGTGACAAAATGTCACCGAACCCTAATCCACTCCGTTTCGCGTCGGCTGTGCGCTTCAGCCGGTTTAGGAGTGTTTGGGTGACTGGCTAGTTCGAGGGGACGCTGACAATAGTCTCCTGTCCGGCGAAATTCATCGGTACCAGAATGGTGTCCTGGGCAACGTCTGAAGTTTCAGGATAATCGAGGGAATAGTGCAGTCCGCGACTTTCCCGGCGCGACATAGCCGAGCGAATGATCAACTCCGCTACCATCGCCAGGTTTCGCAGCTCGATAAGGTCGTTGCTGACCTTGTAGTTGGAATAGTATTCGTTGATTTCCCTTTGCAGCAGCTTTATCCGGTGAGTCGCGCGCTCCAGCCGCTTGTGGGTTCGGACGATACCGACATAGTCCCACATAAAACGGCGCAGTTCGTCCCAGTTGTGGGAGATAACCACATCCTCATCCGAATCAGTGACTCGGGATTCATCCCACTCCGGTACCGGCCGCGGCTCGGTAATCGTTGCCAGCGTGGAGGTGATGGCGTGGGCGGCGGAGCGGGCAAAAACCACGCATTCCAGCAGCGAATTACTTGCCATCCGGTTGGCGCCGTGCAAGCCGGTAAAGGAGGTTTCGCCGATGGCATACAAACCGTCAAGGTCAGTGCGGCCCTGGTGGTCCACCACGATGCCGCCGCAGGTATAGTGCGCCGCCGGAACCACCGGGATGGGCTCCCTGGTGATGTCGATGCCAAAATCCAGGCATTGTCTGCGCACGGTGGGGAAGTGCGATTCGATAAATTCTTCCGACTTGTGGCTGATATCCAGGTAAACACAGTCGCTGCCCAGGCGCTTCATCTCGTGGTCGATGGCGCGGGCGACGATATCGCGTGGCGCCAGCTCGGCCAGCTCATGAAATTTAGGCATAAACCGGGTGCCGTCCGGCAGTTTCAACAGCGCGCCTTCGCCCCGGAGCGCTTCGGTAATCAGGAAGGACTTGGCTCCGGGGTGGTACAGGCAAGTGGGGTGGAATTGGTTGAACTCCATATTGGCCACCCGGCAACCCGCCCGCCAGGCCATGGCGATTCCATCACCGCTGGCGCTGTCGGGATTGCTCGAGTACAAATAGACTTTGCTGGCGCCGCCGGTGGCGAGTATCACAACCTTGGCCGTAAAAGTTTCCACCCGATCGGTGTTGCGGTTGTAGACATAGGCTCCGGTGCAGCGCATTTTTCGCTGTGCCTGTTCGGGTTGCTTGATCAGGTCCAGAGCGATGTAGTTTTCGAACAAGTCCAGGTTGGAACAACTCCGGGCTGCGGTGACCAGGGTGGAATGGACGGCCTTGCCCGTTGCATCCGCACTGTGGATGATACGCCGGTGGCTGTGTCCCCCTTCCCGGGTCAGGTGGTATTCACCGGAGTCAGGGGCTTTGGTGAATGCCACTCCCAACTCGATCAGCCACTGTATGGCGGTGGCGCTGTTCCTGACAGTGAACTCGACGGTGTCCGGGTGACAAAGGCCGGCGCCGGCCGCCAGCGTATCGGCGATATGTGACTCGAAGCTGTCCCGGGTGTCGAGCACGGCGGCAATGCCGCCCTGGGCGTACCAGGTGGAACCCTCGGACAATTCCCCCTTGCTCAGCACCGCCACCCGGGCGTTGCGGGCGAGATTCAATGCCAGCGAGAGCCCCGCGGCACCGCTGCCAATAACCAGAACATCGTAATGTTTACGACGCGAAGATAATTCAGGGCGTTTTCCGGTTTTCGATTTCACGCTTTTTTGCCTTTTTATGCCAAACGAACCGGCCGTTTTTCCTCGACGGCCTGCAAAGCACGTAGTATAGGGCTTTGTATGGGGATTTTACTATTGGGCTGGCATGACTGGCATTCGGCCTGCATATAATCAAAACGCACTGATCGAGTGCCTGCACTCCGATGAGGAGCGTAAGCAGGAGCGGTAAGCTTTGCTCGTCGCTCATTTGGAATGACCAAACCACACTCCTCGCGTCGGAATGCTCCGGCCATTGATATATGGCTGGAAGACCTGATATTACTTATGGCGCTTGTGTGGTATTGCGGAACTTTTCCACTGGCTGCCGGTCTTTCTTGGCTGGGGCAAAAGAATGGGTATCTGGCGATTTAAGCCGAGTAACTGTTAAGGTGGGATTCAGAATCCGCAGGTTACTGTCAACCGCAACTTAATGTTTATGTTATGAATCGAGCGAAGGTCTGCACAGTGATTACAAGCAATGATAAATTAGCAGCAAAAAAAGCGGGCGGTGCGAACTGTTCAGCGGGACGTAATGGTTTGGGGAGCACTTTAATGACAGCGGCGTCTGCTAAGGATACCGATCAACAATTGGTTCTCAGAGTCCAGAAAGGCGACAAGCACGCGTTCGACCTCTTGGTGGTCAAGTACCAGCACAAAATTCTCTCCATCATCAGTCGCTACATCAAAGACAGCTCCGAAATGCATGATGTTGCCCAGGAAGCCTTTATCAAGGCCTATCGGGCCATAGGCAACTTCCGTGGTGACAGTGCCTTCTATACATGGATTTATCGTATCGCGATCAATACCGCGAAGAACCACCTCGTTTCCCGGGGCCGGCGACCACCCGCCACCGATGTCGATGCCGAGGAAGCCGAATATTTTGCCGGTGGAGAAAACATGCGTGACCTGTCCTCCCCTGAAAACCAGTTGATGAAAGACCAGTTGGAAAAAACGGTAAACAAGGCGATTAACGATTTGCCGGAGGACCTGCGCACCGCCGTGACCCTGCGGGAAATGGAAGGCCTGAGCTATGAGGAAATTGCCGAGGTGATGGGGTGTCCGGTCGGCACGGTCAGGTCCCGTATTTTCCGCGCGCGTGAAGCGATAGACAAATATATTGAACCCCTGCTGTAAAACGGGTAAAAAAGTCGGGATATTCGCGGGGCCCATATGAACATTTGTTGTGGATGATTGTCTCATCCAACACCTGAACTTGATTTAGTGACAGGCTTGGCGACTGGTGTTTTCAGTCGATGGTCTTTTGATTTTTAAGTTTGCAATTTTTAAGTTTGCAATTTTAAAGTTGTAGTACCAACTGTAGTACCAACAGATAACAATACGTTTAACTCCTAGAGCAGGCAATTTGGTATATGGCAAACATTCCCAACGATATTCTGAAAGAATCCATTTCCGCGCTGGTCGACGGCGAAACCGATGACTTCGACCTGCGCCGGGTTCTGAAAGAAGCGGAAACCAGTCCCTCTGTCAGGGAAACCTGGCGGCGGTACCACTTGATTGGCGCGGCCATGCGAGGTGAGCTGAGAGGAGAGTTGGGCTCTTCCACTCGCGCCGGGTCGCAACAGTCTTCCCCGGACCTGGCTTCCCTGGATCTGGCCGCCCGTGTCAGAGCCGCCCTCGATAACCCTCAGCCCCGGCCGGAAGAATCTTTGCCGGCTGCCATGACATTGCCGGCGGCAACTTCCACCCATGCCGGAGCCGTTGCTGTTGCCCGCTGGTGGGAAGGTGCCGGCAAGGCATCCATCGCTGCTACAGTGGCCATAGGGGTTCTGCTGGGAGCACAGCAGTTTGGTGGCATCGAACAGGTACCGCTGGATCCTATCGCCGAGGTGGATTTACCTTCGGACCAAAGCGCTACCGTGTTTGTCCCGGCGGGCTTCCAGGCGCCGTATCATTCCGCCCAACACGCGAGCGTGGGCAGTCAATCCACCAGGAGCACTTCTTACCTTAACTCCGCCACGTATCGGCCGATTACACTCAAGGCATCGCGTGTTGTCGGTGACCAGGAGCTGCAGGAATACCTGAACCACGTTTTATTGAAGCATGCCGAACAGGCCTCTGCCGCGAGTGGGCTCGGTGTTGTGCCGATTGCGCGGGTTTCCAAACTGGACAGGCAGGATGTGGTGGCCGGCGATCAACCCGCCGAAAAGAGCGTTCAGCAACAGCAGTAGGTTCAGATGGCTTGGCGTTGCCTGGGCGAGGGCATGAGAGTCGCTAAAGGGAGTTCCGCAGCCGGCGAGGCGCAAAGCCGCGTGGTGTGGAGTTCGTTAAAAGCGTTCGGATTCCTTCTCCTGTCTATATTCTCGGTTTCCACCGTCCATGCGTCGCAGGCGCCCGTTACGGTGGATCATGTTCTTCGCCAGTTGGGTTCTGCCATGCAGAAACACAGTTTTCGGGGCGAGTTTACCTATCAGCACGGAAGTACCGGCAATATCGAGGCGCTGGAGATTATTCACGCCGTTATTGACGGTGTGGAATATGAAAAAATCAATCACCTGGATGGGCCGGAGCGAAAGTTTTTACGCCTGGGTAGCAGGATTGATTGCCTGACACCGGGCCGCCACTTGCTGCGCGGGGGCACCCTGTCGACGAATAACGGCGAGATTATCAGTCTCGACCGCTTCTATTCGGGACAGGTCCTTGGCAGTGACAGGGTTGCAGGTCGGGATGTTTCGGTAGTGCGGATCGTACCCAGGGATCAGTTCCGTTACGGGTTTACCCTGGGGGTGGACAAGGAAACCGGGTTGCTGGTCAAATCCCTGATCACGTCCGGACAGAAAATTGTCCTGGAGCGCGTTCAGTTTGTTTCCCTCGAACTGGAAGATGGCCTTTCAGAGGATCATTTCCTTACCGATGAAGACCGCGAGAAAACGCAGGTGCTCTCATCCGATACCTGCGCAAAATCGCGTACTTCCTTGGGCAGTCCCTGGAAACCGGAATGGCTCCCGGGTGGTTTTGTGCTTGCGGATTACAGTTATTCCGAGGACGACGGCCATATGGAAACCTACACCGATGGCCTGGCATCGTTCTCCGTTTTTGTTCATGACCGGCAGGACCTGCACCTGGGGCAACCCGTCTGGCGGGGTGCGACCGTGGCATTAATGAGTGTTCTGTCCGCAACGAATGGCGAACCCCTCTATGTCACCATTGTCGGCGAAATTCCCGTGGAGACCGCCCGCAGGGTTTCGCTGTCGATTCAAAAAGCGGTGCGTTAACTTACCATGCTGACCGAAACGGGCCGGGTAATTGCCGTGGATGACGACGGCCTGTGGGTGGAAACACTAAAAAAAACCGTTTGCTCCGGATGTGCCGCCCGCCATGGGTGCGGGCAACGGCTCCTGGCCCGCACATCGCAAAACCTGTCGTTAATCAAGGCCCTCTTTCGCCGGGACGGGCCGGATGAGATCTGGAGCGTGGGCGATACTGTTGCCATCGGCCTTGAGGAAACCGCGCTGTTGAAGGCGGCGTTGTTTGTTTATCTCGGTCCCCTCGTATCCCTGCTGGTCTTTGTCCTGGTGGGCGCGGGACTCGGATTGCCCGACGGAGTGTTAGCGTTACTGGCGGCAGCGGGAATTTTATTTGGAGGGTTGATAGTTCGTCTTCACGCCCAAATTATGGGTAAATCCCGTTGTGACAGATTTGGTTATCACGCTGTGGTGTTGTCCAGGGTAAGGGAGTGATTCGCCGGCGGATACCACGACTCCCAGCTCTGTTTTTTCCTTTAAAGCTTTCGGAGATAAATGAATGTTTGCCCGATTAGTATTGCTGATAGCGCTGGTTGCGCCGGCAGTGACCGCGCGCGAGCTTCCCGATTTTACCCAACTGATCGAGAACAATTCAGCGGCCGTAGTCAAAATCAACACCGTTACCAAAATGGATGGGGCGCAGTTTCAAGTGCCGCCCGGCCAGCAGCTGCCGGATCTTTTCCGGCACTTTTTTGACCCCGAGCAGATTCCGGAACGGGACGCGCACGCGATGGGGTCGGGCTTTTTTATCTCCAGCGACGGTTACATCCTGACGAATTTTCATGTGGTTGATCAGGCGGACGAAATATTTGTCCGGCTCACTGATCGTCGTGAGTACAAGGCGGAAGTAGTCGGGCGTGACAGAAGGTCCGACCTGGCGCTGTTGAAAGTGGACGACAAGGGGTTCAAGTACCTTGAGTTTGGTAACTCCGAAGCATTGAAAATTGGTGAGTGGGTCGTCGCCATCGGGTCACCTTTTGGCCTGGACTTTTCCGCCAGTGCCGGCATTGTCAGCGCCATGGGCAGAAGCATCCCCACGGAAAGCCAGGAAAACTATGTACCGTTTATTCAAACCGACGTGGCGATTAACCCGGGTAACTCTGGCGGCCCGCTGTTTAACATGGATGGCCACGTTGTGGGTGTGAACTCGCAGATCTACACCCGTTCCGGTGGGTCCATCGGACTGTCTTTCGCCATCCCGGCCAGTGTAGCCCAGGACGTGGTGAACCAGTTGAAGGCCAAGGGCCGGGTGGACCGTGGCTGGCTGGGCGTGGAAATTGTCGAGGTGGACCGTGACCTGGCGCAGGCGTTCGGCCTGAAGAGGCCGCGGGGCGCCTTAATCCAGCGGGTACGCGAGGGAACGCCTGCGCAGGAAGCCGGTCTTCGTGAAGGCGATATCATTGTCGAGTTCGGTGGTCACGAAATCGATAGTTCGGGCGATCTGCCGCATGTCGTCGGTGCGACACCGCCGGGCAAAAAAGTGGACGTCGTTATCTACCGGGAGAAAAGGAAGAGAACCCTGAGTGTTGAAGTGGGCGCACTGCCCCCGGCGGAAAGCGATATGGATACGCCGGCTCAAATCCAAACCGACGAAAAAGTCGGAGGGCGCCTGGGTATTCAGGTGGGAGAGCTGGATGATACTCTCAAGCAGTCCTGGAGCCTGGATGGCGGTGTGGTGGTGCAGAAGGTCGACCCGGATGGACCTGCGGCCAAAGCGGGCGTATCACCGGGGGATGTGATCGTGCAACTCGGGTTTGAACAGATAAAAAGCCTCGAGGATTACAAGCGCATCGTAAAAGACCTGCCCGCGGACAGCTTGTTGCCTATTCGCTTCTTTACTGAAGGACGGCCGGTATTCCGTACCATCACTCTGGGCAAATAGCTTTTGGACCGAGCCTGGGCTTGTCCCCTATCCAATATTACCGCCGCGGCGCGCGCATAGCGTGGCTGCGGCAAATACTGTAGACTTGCGCCCACAATTGCCCGGGGGTTGGGGTATTTTCAACTATTTCAATGGGTTGCAGGCAGTACGTGACACAACTTAGTCATATCAGAAATTTTTCCATCATCGCGCATATCGATCACGGGAAATCCACCCTGGCGGATCGCTTTATTCAGCTTTGCGGTGGCCTGTCCGACAGGGAAATGGCCGAGCAGGTGCTCGATTCCATGGACCTGGAACGGGAACGCGGCATCACCATCAAGGCGCAGAGCGTTACCCTGGACTATAACGCCCGCGATGGAAAAACCTACCAGCTCAATTTCATCGATACTCCCGGCCATGTGGATTTTTCCTATGAGGTGTCGCGCTCGCTGGCGGCCTGTGAAGGTGCGCTGCTGGTGGTCGATGCGGCGCAGGGTGTCGAAGCGCAGTCCGTCGCCAACTGCTATACCGCCATCGAACAGAACCTGGAAGTCATTCCGGTACTGAACAAGATCGACCTGCCCCAGGCGGAACCGGAAAGAGTCGCGCACGAAATCGAGGACATTATCGGTATCGACGCCACGGACGCGGTCCGCTGCAGCGCCAAATCCGGGCTGGGTGTGGAGGAAGTGCTGGAGGGACTGATCAAGCTGGTACCACCGCCGGTGGGGGATGTCAGCGCGCCACTGCAGGCCCTGATCATCGATTCCTGGTTTGATAACTATCTTGGTGTCGTGTCCCTGGTGAGGGTGAAGCAGGGCACCCTGAAGGTAAAGGAAAAAATTATCTCCAAGTCCATCGGCAAAGCGCACGTTGTCGACCGCGTGGGGGTATTCACGCCGAAACTCACGGATACCGGCATTCTGCGCGCGGGCGAAGTGGGCTTTGTGGTGGCCGGTATCAAGGATATCCAGGGAGCCCCCGTCGGCGATACGTTGACCCACGCCGCCACCAGCAACGTGCCGGCTCTGCCGGGCTTTAAAAAGATCAAACCCCAGGTGTACGCTGGCCTGTTTCCGGTGGATTCGGATGATTACGAATCCTTCCGCGACGCCTTGGCGCGACTGACCCTCAATGACGCCTCCCTGTTTTATGAACCGGAAAGCTCGGATGCGCTGGGTTTCGGCTTTCGCTGTGGTTTCCTGGGCATGTTGCACATGGAGATTATCCAGGAACGGCTGGAGCGCGAGTATGATCTCGACCTGATCACCACCGCGCCCACCGTGGTCTACGAGGTGGTAAAAACCGACGGTGAAATCGTTTATGTGGATAATCCGTCCAAGCTGCCGGAAGTGGCCATCATCCAGGAAATGCGTGAACCTATTGTGCAGGCCAACATACTCATGCCGCAGGCGCACCTCGGCGCGGTGATTACCCTGTGCGTGGAAAAGCGGGGCATGCAAAAGGATATGCAGTACCTGGGTGGCCAGGTGTCACTGACATACGAGCTGCCGATGAGCGAAGTGGTAATGGATTTTTTTGATCGGTTAAAATCGGTCAGCCGCGGATTTGCTTCACTCGATTACAGTTTTATCCGCTTCGACGCGGCGCCGCTGGTGCGGTTGGATATCCTGATCAACTCGGAAAAAGTGGATGCCCTCGCACTCATCGTCCATCGCGATAACGCTCATCACAAGGGGCGCGCGCTGGCGGATAAAATGAAGGAGCTGATACCGCGGCAGATGTTCGATGTGGCAATTCAGGCAGCCATTGGTGGCCAGATTATTGCCCGAACCACGGTAAAAGCCTTGCGGAAAAACGTGACGGCCAAGTGTTACGGCGGTGACGTGACGCGTAAAAAGAAACTGCTGGAAAAACAAAAAGCAGGGAAAAAGCGAATGAAACAGGTCGGACGCGTGGAAATTCCGCAGGAGGCGTTCCTGGCCGTATTAAAGGTCGATAGTTAATGCCTGTCCGGAACCCCCTGTTTCTGAACTGCAGACCGTTAGTGACATCGGTGCCTGACCAAGAATCAAAAGAGAACACTATAAAATGGATATCAATCTACCGTTAATACTGTTCCTGCTCGTTGCCTTCACTGGTGCGGTGTGGGCACTGGATTTTATTTTCCTGCGCAAAAAGCGATTGCAGGCAATCGCGGAAGTGGGTAAACAATACAGCGGGCTGTCCGAGGAGAAAAAGAATTCCGATATTGGATATCAAAAAGCCCTGGCCGCAGCCTCGCATGAGCCGGCGGTGGTTGAGTATTCAAAGTCTTTTTTTCCTGTATTGTTACTGGTGTTTGTGTTGCGCTCTTTTATCATCGAGCCCTTTCAAATTCCGTCCGAATCCATGGTGCCGACATTGGAAGTCGGTGATTTTATTGCCGTCAATAAGTTTACCTACGGCATTCGATTGCCGATTGTGCGCACCAAAATTATCGACATATCTGACCCCAAACGGGGTGACGTGATGGTATTTTTTCCGCCTAACGAAAAGCGCTACTTTATCAAGCGGGTTATCGGTTTGCCTGGTGACAAAGTAAGCTATATTAATAATGTGCTGTATATCAATGGCGAGGAGATGCCGCAGGAGTTCGTGCGGGCGGAACCGGCCCTGAGGCGGGGCGAGCAGTGCTACGGTTCATCCTACGTGGTGGCCGAGGAAACCTTTGGTGATGAATCCCACTTGATGCGCAAATGCGTCCAGCCCGGGCGATACAGTATTAACGGTTCCTGGACCGTGCCCGCGGGACATTACTTCATGATGGGAGACAACCGGGACAACAGCCTGGACAGTCGCGATTGGGGATTTGTCCCCGAAGACAGGATAGTGGGCAAGGCATTCGCCATCTGGATGCACTGGGAAGATTTTTTCAGCCTGCCAAGTTTTTCCCGGGTAGGTACTATCTAAATTGTGGAGATGATTATGCGATCTCTGGTAAAACAAAAAGGGTTGAGTGCCTTTGGCTGGCTGGTGGTAATTTTCCTGTTTGGTCTGGCACTGACGCTTGCCTACGCAATGGTTCCCGCCTATTACGACAATACGCTGGTCGTTGACGGACTTAAATCCATAGGTTCCAGTCCGGATGCCAGCAACCTGAGCCGCGAGCAAATCACCCAGCGATTGAGGAACTACTTTGACCTGAACGGGGTGCGGGGCGAGCCGGTCAATAATATCAAAGTCATACGAAGGGCAGAGGGAATGATAGTAAACATTGACTATGAAGTGCGGGAGAATATCGCCGGCAATATAGACGTGGTTATGCGTTTTGAAAACCAGTTGGACACCTCGAATCCGGAAGCCTGTTGTACACCTTTGATAGCTGATGAAGAAGAAAAATAATATTCTGTCAGCACGCATTGGTTATCAATTTTCCGACAACAGTTTGCTTGACCTTGCTCTTTCCCACCGCAGCGTCGGTAAGGAAAATAATGAGCGGCTTGAGTTTCTCGGCGATGCGTTGCTGAATTTCGTTATTGCCGAAGCGTTATTCAACCTGTTTCCCCATCTGCGAGAGGGTAAACTTACGCGATTGCGCGCCAACCTGGTCAGGGGGGAAACCCTGGCTGAGCTGGCGCGGGAACTGGAGCTCGGAGAACATTTATTACTGGGCGAGGGTGAACTTAAGAGCGGCGGATTTCGTCGAACTTCTATTCTGGCCGACGCCATGGAAGCCATTATTGGGGCGATATACCTGGACGGAGGAATGGCAGCCTGTCGCGAACGCATACTGACCTGGTTTGATGTCAGGCTTTCCACCCTGTCAGCCGAACCGCATACCAAGGACCCGAAAACAATGCTTCAGGAATATATGCAGCAAAACCGAAAACCGCTACCGTTGTATCGGGTTATCGAATCCTCCGGCGAATCCCACGACCGCGAATTTTTGGTGGAGTGTTCTATTGAGGGGCGAGGTGAACCCACTACCGGCAAAGGTTCCAGTAAAAAGGTGGCGGAAAAACAGGCGGCGGAAAAAATGCTGGTCCTGCTCGGTTTGTTGAGTGAAGCGGACGCCAATGACTAAGCCTGCCTTCAATGACTTATTACGCTCGGGATTCATCGCCATCGTGGGGCGGCCGAATGTCGGCAAATCCACTTTGCTGAATCACCTGGTGGAACAAAAAATCAGCATCACTTCCCGTAAACCGCAAACCACGCGATTCAATATTACCGGCATTAAAACCGTCGGCCCGAATCAAATGATCTTTATCGACACGCCCGGTATTCACCTTGGACAGGAGCGGGCCATCAACCGGTATATGAACAGGACCGCCTCGTCGGCGCTCAACGATGTTGATGTCGTGCTGTTCGTTGTCGACCAGAATAACTGGACTCCGGAAGATGAAAATGTTTTGCGGCAGGTAAAGGGTTCGGCTACCACGGTCATAGCAGTGATCAATAAGGTGGATCAGATTGCCAACAAGGGCAGTTTGCTTCCTTCCATCGACAGACTCGCAAACGATCTTCCCGGAGCGGAAATCATTCCTGTTTCGGCGTTGAACGGCAAAAACCTTGACCGGCTGGAAAAGCTGATAATCGAGGCCCTCCCCGAAGGCACACATCTTTATCCCGAGGACCAGGTGACAGACCGGAGCGTGCGGTTTCTTGCAGCTGAAATTATTCGCGAAAAAATAACGCGACAACTCGGGGCCGAATTGCCATATCAGGTGGCGGTGGAAATCGAGGATTTTAAGCAGGATGATAACCTGGCCACAATACATGCCCTGGTGCTGGTTGAGCGCGACGGGCAGAAAAAAATATTGATTGGAGAAAAAGGAGCCCGCTTAAAAAGCATTGGTCAGCAGGCGCGGATTGATATGGAAAGAATGCTTGAAACAAAAGTAATGCTAAAGATCTGGGTCAAGGTAAAATCCGGCTGGTCGGACGATGATCGTGCCCTGCGCAGCCTGGGATATGAGGGTTGACACTCGTGGAGTGTCCATTTTAGCTTGTTATGCACGATTGCAATGACCAGGCGTTTTTGTTGCACAATCGCCCGTATACGGACTCCAAAATTCTCGTTAACTTTTTTTGTGAAAAATCCGGAGTGATTTCCGGGGTATCGAGACTTGCCAAAAATCGTGTCAGATCTCCCTCCGCCCGTCAATTCGTGCCGCTGTTCGTGCAGTGGTACGGTGCTGGCGAATTAAAAACCATCAAAAGCATTGAGCAGGTGGGGCAAGGGGTTCTGCTGGCGGGGGAATCCCTGTATTGCGGCCTGTACCTGAATGAATTGCTGCTGAAGCTTGTCCCGAAGGAGGAGCCGCACCCACGACTTTACGCTGTCTATGCGTTAACGTTGCAAGACCTTGTCGGCAGGGGTGCAACGGAAGAAACTCTCCGCCTGTTTGAGTTAACCTTATTGGATGACCTGGGTTACGGCTTTGATTTCGGCAGTGATATCAATGGTGACGCGATAGCGGAAAATGCTTGTTATAGTTTTGTTCCGGAAAGAGGGTTTTCCATTGAATCCGGCGGTCATCCTTGCAGCAGCGCCAGGTTTTCCGGCAGGACGCTCAGCGCCATCAAGGCACTCGATTTTTCCGCGCCGGAGACGCGGGTATCGGCGAAAAAACTTTGCCGCCAGCAAATAAACCACCTGTTGGGAGATAAGCCGCTGAAGTCGAGGGAATTGTTTATTCAGGCGAAAAGCAGTGACTAGTGTGGTGTAACGAATAGTATGCACATATCAGTGCCCACCAGATTGGCTGC
>CAYVIB010000026.1:0-85143 GCA_964451365.1 uncultured Cellvibrionaceae bacterium | reverse complement strand
CAGTTGGCTTTTAACCAATTGGTCACTGGTTCGAATCCAGTACGACCCACCATATAAAAAAAGCCTCCCTCGTGGAGGCTTTTTTTTGCACACAAGTCACACACTCCTCAATATTAATTCCTGCCGGGGCGCCCTCCTTGTGCTAAACTGCGCCACCATTGAAATTGTATAAATAACAAACATGTATTACCTTGCTTCTGAGCTGTACACCAATCGATGGCGGATAAACTGTTAGAAAAGATACGGTCGATCGCGTTGAAGCAACCGGATCGATCCGCCGTGAGTGGATCAACTCCGGAGGTGGATACGCTCACCTACACAGAGCTTTATCATCGAGCGGTATTTCTGGCGCGAAAACTGACGGCGCGAAAACTGGACGCCCATTCCAACCCTGATTTTGCCTTCGGTCTTAATTTTGCATTTGTTATAGCCGCGCGGACACCTGACCTGGTGGTGGCGCTTATTGCGGGTTTAATTGCCGGTGTGCCGGTGGCGATTATCGATCACCGTCTCGGGCCGTTACGCATCCGGAACCTGCTTAACACTGCGGGCAGTGTGGTGGGAATGGTGGATAGCCTCGGCTTGCGAACCATGGGCGCCGTTCTGGCCGGTGGTGAATTAAAAGCCGGGTTACAGCTGGAACGGCTGGAATTTGCTAAGCGGGATATGCTCGAAAGCGCGCTGGCAGGTAACGAAAATTTTGCCACTCCGGAGAGTAAGAACGAAACCGCGGTGATTCTCTTTACGTCCGGTTCCACCGGCGTACCCAAGGGCGTCTGTATTTCGCGAAGTGACCTTGATGCGCGACTGGCGGCGGAACAGGCATGGTTTGGTTTGACGGCTTCGGATCGCATATTAGGCGTTCTTCCACTAAGTTTCGATGTTGGTCTTACTCAGTTGCTGGGAACGCTCTGGAGTGGCGGGCATCATTTTCTCGCAAACTCCTGGTTGCCCGCGGATATAGTCGATAAATTAAAACGGCGGAATATTCATGGTCTGGCGATGTCGCCAATTGTTTGGAAGTCTCTGATCGCGTCCGCCGACAAGCTTAATCTTTGGGAACATCTCAACAACCTGCGTTATGTGACCCTGTCCGGTGGAACACTGGCGATGCATCATTTGCAGGACTTGAGCGTACGTCTGCGTAGCGGCGTCCTGATTAAAACTTACGGACAGACAGAAATGTTCAGGATAGCCTCGCTGAAAGTGTCAGATGCGGAAAAAACCCGAATTGGCAGCGTGGGCAAACCTTATATAGGTGTATCAGTGAGGGTGGTTGATGAAAGTGGACGAGACTGCGCGCCGAATATTGAAGGTGAAATAATTGCATCCGGTACGGGTGCCATGAGCGGATATTTCGGTACTCCAGGCGAGCATCCAGTATGGATAAATACCGGCGATTACGGTTATCTGGACGAGGAGGGTTACTTATTTATTCGTGGCCGCAAGGACGAAATGCTGAAAATTCTTGATCAGCGGATTTTTCCAGGCGATGTTGCCACCATGATCGCGGAAGCTTTGAATGTCAGGCATGTTGAAGTTCTCGCCGTTGGTCGGGAAGCAGAGGAATTGGCAATGTTTTATCTCGAGGCGGAAATCCGGGTACCTCATTCGAATATTTTACCCGTGTTGAGGAAGCAGCTGCCATCGTATCTTGTGCCCAGGCACATAGTAGGGTTGAAGGAATTTCCCAGCACATCATCCGGAAAAATCGATAAAGTTGCACTAAAAGAAAGGTTGACGAAACAGGCAAAATGATAGATCACAATAATGGAGAGCTGAATTCCATAGCGAAGGAGAGAATATCTCAAGCGGCCGCGCACTTTGGAACGCCTCTCTATCTTTACGATACGGGCAGTATTCTGGCGGCGATTGAAAAATTGAGTAGCGGTTGCGACGATTTTGCAATCCGCTATGCCGTAAAAACCAATCCCAACCCTTGGCTGTTACGCTGGCTCAAAAACAAAATTCCCAGTCTGGATGTCTCCTCCTCCGGAGAGTTGTCACGCGCTCTCGCTGCCGGCTGGTCCGGTGATGCCATCGAATTCACCGGACCGGCAAAAACCGGGGATGATCTGAGACGTGCTTTGGACACCGGAGTGAAAAGTATTGTTGTCGAGGATATGTCCGAAGTTGCGCTACTGAATAATATTGCAGGAGAGATGGGACTGACAGCACGTGTTCTTGTCAGGATTGCGCCGGCGCTGGCCGAAACCGGGTTCGGCGTACGGCTCGCGGGCAGGCCCACCCAATTTGGTGTGGACGAGGATAAACTCCCCGACCTTTTTTCCAATATAAAAAACCTCAAGCATATCGAACTCGGGGGCTTCCATATCTATTCGGGCAGTCAGTGCCTTGACGACGAGGCGATGGCACAGCATTTCTGGAATATGTGGCAACTGTTCAAGCGAGCGATCATGTTGTGGGGCAGGCCGATCTCCGAATTGGTTTTCGGCGCGGGTATGGGAATACCTTACCACGAGGGGGATCAGCGCCTGACGCTGTCCCGGCTCAAACCAATAGCGGAGAAAATCGGCGAGGAAATTGCAGAGCTTTCATATCCGGTAAAAAAATATGTCGAAGTGGGGCGCTTTCTGATTGGCGAAGCGGGGCTTTTTATTACCCGAGTGGTAAGGCTCAAGGAATCCCGTGGCACCCGTTTCGCCATATGTGACGGTGGAATGAACCACAACCTTGGAGCGTGTGGCCATCTGGGGGGAGTGTCGCACCGTCACTATGTTATGCATGCCCTTACACAGCAGGAATATCAACGGGAAATACAGCAGTATCGGGTGGTGGGCCCCCTGTGTACGGCAATCGATACGTTGGCTCATCGTGTCCATTTACCCGCGTTGCGGGAAGGCGATCTTATCGCGGTCAGCTGTGCCGGCAGTTACGGGCCCAGCGCCAGCCCGCTGTTTTTTATTTCCCACAAACCGCCACATGAAGTGGTATCAGAGTCCGTCGACGGGGAAACGCAACTATACGATATCAGCTGGTTGCCGGGAAATGATACGGATCGTAAAGAAAAATTGGTTCTGCGCTCGCAACAGTAGTAAGTAGATGCAAAAACTTGACTTGAACGTGCGCAACCTGGTTGTGCCGTTACAAAAAAATGTCGATAAGGGTCAGCCATATTTCACGATATCGGGGCTGGGTGGTCACATTATTGCCTTTCAGATACTGGACAAATTGGTATCCGATGATTGGCGCGGTTATGGCGTTTTGTATCCCGGGTTTTTGTACGAGTCGATGGGAACGCCCACCATCGAAGGTTTCGCCGAAATCATGTTGCAAGGGATATTGGATGTGCAGCCGAAAGGCCCTTATTTGTTGGTGGGGTATTCCATGGGCGGCAATATCTGCCTGGAAATTGCCCGTATATTGAAAAGTCGTGGTGAAGAGGTATCAATCGTGCTGGTTGATGTAAAAATATTTTCCCACGCGCGAAAAAAGAGTGCCTTTGTAAGATTTCCCAAATTAATGTATTGGAAAACAGTGGATTTTATTCGCTCAATTACCGGAAACAAGGCCAGGCATATTCGCTCTTTGCGCGAAAACCAGCTCTATCGCAGTGAAAATATGCCGTCCGTTATGCCAGAATCTTTTGATCGGGTTATTCGGGAAGGAAAACACGCTGCCGCTTGTTACAACCTGCATGCGTGTGATGTGTCGGTGGTGCTTATCCGTTGCAGGGATCTTATCTGGTATGACGATATGTATCACTGGAAAGACGATTATGCCTGGAGTAACTTCGTCAATGTGCGGTCGGTTATGACCACTCCCGGTAACCATATCACGATGATCAAACCACCCAATGCGCGACATTTTGTCAAAAAACTGGAACGCGCATTTGAACTGCTTTTAAATAAGAATTAGGTAAGGCTATTTGCATGTCTACAGTTAAAAATAAAATACGTGAGTTTTTAATTAACGATTTAGGGCTGAGCGTCGGTACGATCGGCGATGATGAGCCGCTGTTCACCAGCGGCCTGATCGATAGCTTCGCCCTGATTGAGCTGCTTTCCTTTCTGGAAAGCGAACTTAACTACAAAATCGATCTTGCCGAATTGAGTATTGATGAACTCGACACTATTAACGCGCTTTCAAAACTGGTCGAATAGGTAAACCATAAAAGGGTAATTAACCGTGGCTTATTACGGTACAGATCTGGCAGCAGCAAAGCTACTCGCCTACACGCGCCGTTACGGCATTCGGGAGCACGAGGTTTTGAAACAGTGCCGCCTCGATACGCTCAAGAATCGGCAGGACGCCGGCATGATGACGATGCCGGAAGAAGCAGCGTTCCTGGCTTTTTTTATTAAAACCATGAATGCCCGGCGAGGGTTGGAAATCGGCGTTTTTACCGGTTACTCCAGCTTGTCACTGGCGTTGGCAATGCAGGATAACAGTGAGTTGTTGTGCCTGGAGGTCAATCAGGAATTGGCGGATATTGCTCGTTCCTACTGGCGGGCGGCGGGAGTGGATCATCGGGTAACCTGCCGAGTGGGAGATGCCGCTGCGGGCCTTAAAGATCTCCTGGAGCAAGGACAGCGGGAGAGTTTTGATTTTGCCTATATTGATGCGAATAAAGAGCAGTACGATCTTTACTATGAGGCGGCGCTAGAACTGGTACGGCCCTCCGGTGTCATCATTCTGGATAATATGCTGTGGGGCGGAAAAGTGGCCGACAGGGAAGATCTTTCCGACGCTACGCAGGCAATCAAATTGCTAAACCAGAAAATACACAGCGATCGACGGGTGGAAATGGTGCTGACCACGCTGGGAGACGGTGTCACGTTTGCCAGAAAGCTTTGAGGTTGGAAGCTTTCATTATCCTCACCCCTATCGGGGCGTGTTTAAATATTCAAATAGCTCTCGCAATTCCCGTTCTTTAAGCTTGGAAAAGCGGTTTCGGGCAACGACACCCATCAACCCTAGCTTACGGTCTCCGAGAGCTGTTCCGGTTTTCATCAACTGGCTGAAATCGTCGAAAGTGTATGCCTGGACAATACTTAGTGGGGGAGATCTCAGTTCAACGTTTCCCTGCAAGGTATGCCCATGGCATTCACTGCACGCCGACCGGGCCAGTGCCTGCCCCCGTTGAAGCGTCGGCGATGGTTGGGTGGAGAAAAACGCATTGGCTTCCTTGATCAGTTCGTGCTGGGGTGTGTACCGTTCCAGCAGGATATCCAAACGTGTTTTGACCCCGAGGCTTGAGCGGGGAGGCATATTGGCCTGAACAGGCATTGATTGAATAAAAGATAAAATTTTCCCCATCTGAGAATCTGTAAGCATACTGAAACCTGCGGAAGGCATTCCACCAACAACGGGTGAACCGTCTGGCCAACGTCCCTGCCTTACGATACCGTCAATCTCCTCCACGGAGTATTTTCGAACTGACTGTGTGAGGTTGGGTGCGCTAAATATACCGACCAGCGGTGAACGCAGGAAAACGGTTCCTTCAAGCTTATTGCCGTGACAGCCGCGAAAGCAGCCGAAAATCTGCGCAAGGCGCGCGCCTTCGCGGATGGAGCCATTGTCATCGGAAAGTGCGACGCTGGATGGTTCAGGCACATCTTCGAACCGCGCGACGGCAACGGAAGAACCGATAAAGATAGTTAGAAAAAACAACGAGCCCGTACCCAACACTGCAATGCTGACAAACCTGGGAAGAGGGCTGCCAAAGAAACCGCGATACAGGTATGCGGCACTGATAAAAGAGGGAGGGGCCATTAAATTGTGCAACAGGCTGTTATAGATCCATTTGGACAGTACTAGCGGAACTCCAATTCCCGCGATAATCCCCATTGCCAAATGCAGGTAGGCATTGCTGATACTGAAACTGTTCTCCAGGATTTCGCGGATACCGCTGCTGACAATAAAGTGCATCAGGAAAATCACCATTGCCATTTTTCCCACATGCTTAATGGGTCGAAGTTGGAATCTGGCCATTGCCATGCATCCGCCGGCAATGGTTGCTATGCCAGTAACACCCAGGCAGAACGTATAGAAATCGGGGTTATAGCTCTCCCTGCCATACACTGAATGAAACAAATATTGGCAGACGGTAAACAATGCAATGCTAATAATGGCCGCGGGCGTGGAGTGCCGCAAAAAAAGAAAACGATAGTGATGGAACAAGAGTCCCAGCAGGAAAAAGCAGAAATACTCGGCAATCAGATTGAGCGGGTAAAAAAGCCGTAACTCCGCCTGGAAAATGTATGCTGGAACAAAAACCAATAATAAGGCGAAGTTGGTTACGACCTCTCCATGGCGCGGAATAAGGCGAGCAAGCAGGTAGCTTATTGCCAACGCCGGAAGCAGTCGAAGATGCCCCTGGGGATCGGCGATAAGCTGGTAATAAATGTCCGTGAGAAGAGCGTTGCCCCCGGTATAACCGGAAAACGCTGTTTCGATAACGCCTTGGATAATTGTCCATAAAACAAAAACATAAACCAGCTTATCAAATAAAAAGCCGTAGAATTTTTCCCGGCGGTACTTCGCGCGCATGGCGTGAAAATAATAGCCGGTAATAAAGAAAAACGTTGGAATCAAGAAGCTGTGGAGAACGCTGTCGGCGATATGGAATGCCTGACCGAACGCGGTATAACCATTCTGGAACAACGCCCGTTGCACTGTTGTATAAACGAAAAGAGCGATAACAACGGCTTTGGCGTAGTTCAGCCATAAAAGTGGGTGATGAATCGTTCGTTTCATGGAACCTACAGCAACATTTGGGATTGCAGTACAAGCCGGAGGTGGGCATCAGGGTCATCGATAATTTGCTGATGGTGCGCCATCGCCAGCTCTCTTAGCATCTGTTTTTTACGTTCGGTCATCGAAGAGAAACGGATAAAATTCTCGTCGTGAGACCTGGTCTTGCGCCAGGCCATGCCGGACCACTTTGCGGCTTTTTCCAGATAGGCGTGAGAAACCCCTTTTTGTTCCGTAACCTCGCCAAGCGCATCGCGTAACGCAACGGCATGTCCGGCGGCAACGGTAATTCCCTGGCCAAATATAGGATTCACACTGCTGATAGTATCGCCAACGGGTAAATAGCCGGCGGGAAGTTGGGAATATTTATCGAATCGCCGCCACCAGGCGTTCGGCTTTTTAAATGTGTGAATGGCCCCGATCATCTCGCCGCCGCTGGCACGTTGCCATATCCGCGAATCGGGAAGGTTTTTGGCCATGGACAGCCACTCATCGGGACTGGCGGGAGGGACAGCGTTGTTTCGCCCGTGCAGGGAAATACACCAGGTTTCCTCCTCAATATCGATAAGGGAGCCGCCTATATCGCTCAGTCCTGCTTCCGGCACAATTAAAATATTTTCCTTTTTGCCATGGAAGCTTTCCGGTTTTTTGAAATGTGTGGTTGAATAAAATATACCAATATCGCGCTGTTCGGTAATTACCGGCTGCCCGGTTGCATCGATTAGTTGTTTGACGAAATTGCCACCGGTACCCGAGGCGTCTATTACCAGATCCGCGCCGGCTTGAAATGACTCTGCCTCCACGCCATGGACCTTGCCGGCGGCGTCGATGCATAAATGCTTAATTCGGGCCTGGTTGGTGATGGAGACATTGTCTATTTTTTTTACCGCCAAATAAACCTGATGCTCCAGCAGGGGGCGGGACAGGCCCAGGAATGACAGGTTGAGTTCACGCTCCGGTTGCCAGCGCCCGAACTCATGGATTTGCTGCCCCGTGCCGGCCTGGATTTGTGCCGCGCCCGCTTCGATCAATTGCTCCCGAAAGCCGGGGAAAAGTTTTTCAAGGTTATTTAGTCCCGCTTGCAGGAGAATGGAGATATGCGCTCCTTGTGGCACGCTCTTGCGGACAACGGGCGGATCGGGACGATTGTCCTTACAGTAAATCTGTACTTCACCGGCGTAAGGGGCGACTGCCGCCGCGGAACATAGTCCGCCAATGCCGGAGCCGATAATGACAACGTTGGAAAATCTGCTCATGTTTTTAGCATCTGTGCCTGCATAACGAGATCCTTATGAACTTCCGGATCGTCATGCGCCTTTTTCTGCCGGTTGAGTGCAAGGCTGCGAAGCGCATTAAAACTACTGGTTTTTCGTTCGTCCGCTTGTGAAAACATCGAATCGTACGCGACGGTTCGACGCCAGGCTTTCTGCGACCACTGCGTTGCCTGGCGAATATATCTGGATTGCAGGTCATCGTCGGGTGTGGAAGAAAATAATTGGGACAGTAACTCAGCGTGCCCGAGAGCCACAGTCATTCCCTGGCCGAAAGTGGGATTGACGCTGCTGATGGTGTCGCCCACCGGGAAGTAGGAGGCGGGCAGAGTTTCGACCAGATCCAGGCGCTTAAATGACGACACGGGTTTTTTGAATGTTCGGATACCGCCGACTAATTCGGCATGCCGCAACCGTTCCCAAATAGCTGGCGAAGGGAGGTTTTTGGCATATAGCTTCCACTCGTCAAAATCTGTTGGGGGGACAATTCCATTGCGGCCGTGCAGGGACACGCACCACTGGTTGTTTTCGATATCGATCAGCGCTCCGCCGGCGGATTGCGTGGGTTCGGCAATAATAAGCAGGTTTTCGTGAATATCCTTCCACTGGTCCGGCTTGGCAATGCAGGCGGAAACATAGGCGATTCGGGAGGGAACCGTTTCCATGCGTGCCTCGATATCCGGATATAATCGCATCAACTGCTGCATCAAGGGGCTGCCCAGGCCTCCCGCATCAATAACAATATCGGCATCAATCAATTGGCTTTTGCCGTCGCGGTTTAAAACGCGGACGCCAATAACCCTGTTGCCGAAGTCAAACGCCATCTCCTTTGCGCGGGTCTCCTCCAGCCAGGAGATATTGGGTAGCGCTTTTACCCGCATCCTGACAATATGTTCGACCAGCGGTCGCGATTGGGCCGCAATATTCAGTCCCAGATCCCGCCTGGGCATCCAGCTACCGAATTCATAGACCTGCTGGTCAATGCCTGCACGAAGCGTTCGACCGCCTGCGCTGGTGAGTTCGCTCCCGATTCCCGGAAGAAATTTTTCCAACAAATTGGACCCGGCGATCAACAGGCTGTGTAGATGAGAGCCCTGGGCCACGCTTTTTCGCACTTGAGGCTGCTCGGGGAGTCTGTCTTTTTCTACAATCACAATACGTTCAAACAGGGGGGAAAGTGCCGCGGCGGTTCCTAGCCCGCCCATGCCGGCACCGACGATTACACAGCTTCCCCTTTTAATTCCGCTCTTCCCCTGATATAAATCTTGCATGTCTTACTACTGACCTGTATCTGTCGGGTGGATGGGAATATTAGCAACAAACTCGGCGACGGTGAATGGTGGGTAAAAATGAATAACGGTAGGTGAATAATGGGATCGACTTTAAGAAGTCGCATTAAAGATATCATTCCTTCGATCAAAAAAAATGTCGAACTGACGGAAAGCCAGGGCAGGGTAGCGGATGAGAATGTAAAGCTTTTACAGGATTGCGGTTTTTTTAGGGCCCTGCAGCCAAAAGCATTCGGCGGCAGCGAGACCGATATTCCCGAGTATGCGGAATGTATTGCGGATATCGCCGAAAGCTGCGCTTCCACCGCCTGGGCCGGCGGTTTGCTGGCAAACCATTCCCATGCGATTGCGCTTTACTCGGAACAACTTCAGCGGGAGATTTGGGGCGATAACCCGAATGTACTGATCTCCTCATCGGTTGCTCCGCTGGGCAAGTGGCAGCCGGCGGACGGCGGCATTCGCCTGTCGGGCCGTTTCGGCTGGTCTTCCGGTTGCGACCACGCCGAATGGGCGGTTTTGGGCTATATGGGTAACAACGAGGTGGGACAGCCAGGGCCCTGTTTCGCCGTGGTGCCGAGAAAAGATTACACAATTTTGGAAGATTGGGATTCAGCCGCGCTGAAAGGAACGGGTAGCAAATCCATTCTCCTTGAGGATGTTTTTGTTCCTGACTACCGCTGCGAATCGCTGTTTGCACTCAATTACGGCCTGTCACGGGGCTTTAAAAGCCATGCCGGCGCCATCTATTATCTGCCGTTTTCGCCGGTTTTTTCCCTGGGTTTTGCCGCCGTGGCTGTCGGTATTGCACGAAGGATGACAGAGGTTTTCAAGCAAAAAACCGCGCATCGCGTCCGCGCTTACACCGGTGCGAAAGTCGCGGAGAGCGCGCCTGCCGCCATGCGTCTGGCGGAGTCCGTCAATCAAACCACCGCGGCGCATGAACTGTTGCGCCGGGACTGGCGGGAAATGTCCGATCGCTGCCATAAGCTTGCCCTGCCTTCGGCAGAAGATGTACTTCACTGGCGGGTTCACCAGTCCTATGCCACCAAACTGGCCATTGAGGCGGTTGACCGGCTGTTTTCCGCTGCCGGGGGAAGTGCTTGGTTCAATTCGAATGAAATGCAAAAACTTTTTCGCGATGTGCACATCTGTGGCAGTCACGCGCAAACTGATTACGATATCGCAGCGCAAACCTACGGCAGGCATCTGCTGGGTTTGCCGGCGGATGCAAAACATTATTAATATTCCCGCGGAAAATTATGACGTACCGATGGATTTCGGATTATGAACAATGAAGCTGGTGGAAGTGATATGGAAGGGCGGGACACTTTTCTTGACGGTATTATTCTCTCCCACGCCCAAACCGCGCCAACGAAAACCGCGATAATTTATCAGGGCGAGCATGTCACTTACCAGGCTCTTGCCGCGCGGGTTAATTGCTTTTGTTCCTTTCTGTCAAGTGCTGGCGTGGGTGAGGGCGATTTTGCTATTGTTTTACTGCCTCCCTGCGCTGATATCACCATCGCTTTGCTGGCCATTCATCGGCTGGGTGCGATATATGCACCGCTTGATCCGGAACATCCGGACGTTCAGTTGAAAGCCAGGTGTGCCGATCTTGACCCGGCCTGCGTTATCACAACAGAGGAAAACCAAAATCGCGTTCAGGGGTGGTCAAAAGCGACGGTGACAGTGGAAAAAATTCAGGATGAACCGGCTGGAAAAGTCGAACTAGCTGCCTCCGCCCGAAATTCGGAGGCACCTGCCTGCATCTTCTTCACCTCCGGAACCACGGGCGAACCCAAAGGGGTACTCGGCAGTTTCCGTGCAATGCGTGAATCGATCACATCGCCGGTTCGTTTTTTGGGTATCAATGAAAGTGATACGCTCAATTCTATTGCCCGCTATGCCTGGAGTATCAGTATGCTGGAGTTGCTGGCGCCATTGGTTGTTGGCGGCACTTCTCTTATATTGGATCGCTCCCAGGCGCTGAATCTGAATTGGCTGAAGGAAAACGCCGGGCGCTGTACCGCTTTTCACTGCCCGCCCGCACTGTTACGGAAACTCGCTGACCATATCGGGGAAAACTGTCGGGCGGAGGAATATCCATCGGGTGTTCGACTCGTCTGGTACGGAGGTGATGTTTTTTCCGCACAGCATATCGACAAGCTGCACAAGGTTTTCCCCAATGCACAAATAGGTACCGCCTATGGCTGTACGGAAATTTTCGGGCTTAGCCACTGTTATCTTTATCCGCGCGGGCAAGCGGTTAAAAAAGTCCTTGTCGGCAGGCCGGTTGACAGTATCAAACAAAAAATATTACGCGATGACGGGCAGCCGGCGCGGGAACGGGAAGAGGGCCAGATATTTCTCGCCGGGCCGCGGGTGGCGATGGAGTACTGGCGACAACCGCGACTTACGGCGCAAAAATTTGTCGATATCGATGGTGAGTGCCATTACGCCACCGGTGATTACGGGCGTCTGGATCACGGTGGTAATCTTGAATTTCTACAACGCCGCGATTCCCAGGTGAAAATTCGCGGTATCCGGATTGAGTTGGGGGAAATCGAATACCATTTAAATAACCTGCCGGCCGCCAAGGAAACAGTTGTGCTGGCGGTGGAAAAGGAAGCGGGCGAGAAAGAGCTGCGCGCCTATGTCGTTGCAAGTCCGGACGCGGGGCCGACCGCGGATGAACTCAGGGGTGAACTGGAAAAGAATTTGCCGGATTATATGATTCCCGCGCGAATTTTTATCCTGGATGCTTTTCCGGTAACGGAAAATTTTAAGGTCGATAAAAAAGCGCTTGCCAAATATGAACCGCGGACACAGGAAGGGGAATTCGAAAGCGAGGCTGCCCGAAAGGTTGCCGCCATCTGGAAGCGGATAACCGGGCGTTTACCTGAAAACCTTGACAGCAACTTCTTCAAGTCCGGCGGCGATAGCCTTTCGGCTGCCCAACTTGCGGCGTTGCTTGGGCGCGAATTTGGTCGCACCGTGGAGGTGGCGGAAGTTTATCGCGCGCCCGTGTTTAAAGCGCAGTTGAAGATGTTTGAAACCGAACCGGTCGCGCAAGTGGTGCACGCAAACAACCAAGGCGGACTGTTTGCCACCCAGGCACAAAAAGGGCTGATCTTTCGCGAACTGTTGGAAAACAAACACTCGTCGATCACGTGCACCCGCTATATTCGTCGCGAGGACGGTTTTGACAGCGCAATTGTGAGAAAAGCGCTTGTACAACTGATCGAACGTTTCCCGACGTTAATAACCCATATCCGGTTCGATCGCCGTGAAATAAAACTGGTTGAAGAAAAACATGTTGATGAAGATGCAATTGAAGTAATCCTGAATCATGGCGTGTGGACGCTTGAACCGGGGCGCAAAAATTCGCTGGTTAAGGCGAGCCAAAAGTTTGATTTGAAAAAGGACCCTCTGATAAAGGCGATGATCAATGGCATGGAAGACGGAAGCCAGGTGTTGCAGCTGACCGCGCATCATATTGCCGCGGACGATAACTCCATGGGCAGGCTGGCCGGGGATTTTATAGAAATCCATGATGCCTTACTCAAGGGGCGCCAGGTAAATTTACCACCCGTGCAACAGGATTATCGGGAATTTGCCAATGAACAATATGAACGGATGCAGAGTGGTTTCTATACGCAACGTGCCGAAGATATCGGCAGGCGATTGTTGGACAATTTACCTCTTTGCCTGGATTCTCCGTTGCTTGACCTCAAAAGCTGGGTTGATCACCAGGCAATCTCTACCGACATGGCCGTTCCCGAAAAGCTGGCATATGGGCACAAACTGAGTTTCACGGAATACGTGGCGGCACTGTCATGGGCGATATATCGCCATTTTGGCCGTAGCCACATGGTGCTGTGCGCGCACGTTGCATTGCGACGGGATGCGAAGCAAATGCCGCGCGTGGGAATGTTTGTCAACCTTCTGCCGCTGTTTACCGGAGCCAATCCGGAACACACACCAATGGAACATGTGCTGCGCACGCAAAACGATCTTGACGAAGCAATGTCCCGCAGTGACGTTCCTTACGAACTGATCCTCTCGGGGCAGCGGGACCTGAAAAAGCTTGGGCGTTTTCCGTTTGATGCGTTTGTCAATGAGCTCCGGTTTGATAATACCTATCCGCCCGGATATGAGGATGTTGTGGTGCCGCGCGCGTTCGCCACCGACACCAACGAGATCAGTATGTCCCTGGTCAGGAGTACCGGTAGCGAAAGTATCAAACTTGAATGTCCGGCCGTTACCGGCGCACGGGAAACAGCTGAGCATGTTGGCAATACGATGCTGAATTTTGTCGCCTCACTCGTGGCCGAAGATGAAGGTGATTAGTTTTCCGGCTCGGCCGTTAACGTTTTCTCCAGTGCCTGCATCACTTTAGCCCGATCGGCCGGTTCAGGTGTGTGGCGTTTGGCATCTTCAGCCACCAGCAGGACGTGACCTCGCAGGTGGGCGCGCAACTCCGAATCCGTTATGTCTTCGCGCAGCTGTCGCAGCAAGCGCAGCAGTCTTAGTAAAATAGCGACATTGCCGCGCGCGTTCTGGCGGATTTCGTTAAGCGCGATATCCGTTAAATGACTGGTGCCATGCTGCCGAAGTATCAGTCTTGGTTTCCCCCGGTCTTCATGGAGCTCCGGTAGCCGGGGAAGCTGCATGGCGTGGTGGAGAATGACACCGATATAATCGATGCAGTGAATCGCGGTAGTGGTGTCATTGATACCCGGAGATAATGCTTTAACCGCGATGTCCACGACCTGCCGTACACCGAAGGCGGGGTCCTGTTCTATTGTGCGATAGGAGTTAATGCCGAATAATTGCTGGACGCGGTTTATCAGTTTTGCATCCCCGTCGATTTCACTTGGTAGCGATACCAGCGGGCGGCCTGCTACGACAAAATCCCCCACCGGAGACTCCACACGAAATACCAGTTGTCGTTCGCACGCCAGTGCAAACAGCTTTTCAATATCGATATCCTGTACATAACCTGATTCGTGAGAAGGAATTGATTGCCACCGGTCAGGCAGTTTCTGTTTACAGTCGTTCACCGCGGCTCCTCCCTCGGCGGACATTCTGCGGGAGGATTTGAGGGCGGACAGGGTTTCGTCGGTAATGTGGGCAACCATTTCCGATGCTTGGATCGATGAGGCAATGTGGTGGATAAAGGCGATAAGAAACCCGATGCTGACGATCACAAGAAGGATTCCGAACCACAATGCCAGTTGTGGCACGAACAAGTCTTTTCCGCTACGAATGACCTGTAGTACAAGCAGACTGTAGGTAAATACACCGACGAAAGCACCCAGCACCGTTTGATTTAGCGGATCGCGCATAAAGTTGCGCAGTACCCTGGGGCTGTATTGATTGGCAGCAAGGGACAGGGTAACGATAGTGATAGAAAAGACCACTCCGGCCACCGTGATCATCGAGCCGGCGATCGCGGTTAAAATCGCCCGCGCGCCTTCCGGTCCTGCGGAAAGCGCCTCCGGCCAGTGTTGATCGAGCTGCGCATTGAAGTGCAGATCGATTTGCACTAACCCGAGCGCAAGAGCGGCACAGATTAAAAGCATTAGCAGCGGGACGAACCAAAGGCTGCCTCGAAGGGAAAACCAGATACTGCGTTTGGTCATGGCCGGATTCGAATAAGCGGGATTAAAAAGGACTATTTCACCTGCCGAGGGAAGAGCTTTAAATGCAAGACCTGCGCCTACATATAATAAGCCTTAACCTGCCTCGCTGCGAATGCCAGGACCTTGAGGACGGTGTCAGTTCCGTGGTCCCAACTCTGTGGTCTAAGCAGTGAAAGTGAATAAAACGTGACAGTTTAGTAAAATGCCTTCCTTGCCCCGGGCAAGTCACCAAATGAGCAGTGAGCAATATCGATATGTCAGCAATCGAAACGTTAAAATCAGACAGGCACCAGCACACCAGGGAACTGGTGAAGACTTACCTCGCGGAAGCGATACACCTGCGTGAGGAACGCCATCCGCATGAAACCGCGCAGATGAAGGAGCAGATAAAAGCATTGCTGAAACAGCACAACGCGGTGTTGGTGGCTCATTATTACACCGCGCCCGAGATTCAGGCCCTCGCGGACGAAACCGGCGGCCATGTGGCGGACTCCCTGGAAATGGCCAGATTCGGCAAAAACCATTCCGCCGATACCTTGATCGTCGCCGGTGTCAAATTCATGGGTGAGACCGCCAAAATCCTGTCCCCTGAAAAACGGGTATTGATGCCGACATTGGAAGCCACCTGTTCCCTGGACCTCGGCTGTCCGATTGACGAGTTCGAGGAGTTCTGCAACCAGCACCTCGACCGCAAGGTAGTGGTGTATGCCAACACCTCGGCGGCGGTAAAGGCCCGTGCCGACTGGGTTGTCACCTCCAGCATCGCCCTAGATGTGGTGGATTACCTGGACAGTCAGGGCGAGAAAATCCTGTGGGCGCCGGATAAATACCTGGGTGGCTACATCGCCGCAAAGACCGGCGCGGATATGCTGCTGTGGGACGGCTCCTGTGTGGTACACGAGGAATTCAAGGCCCAGGGCATTCTGGACCTGAAGGCGCAACACCCAGAAGCGGCGGTCCTGGTTCACCCGGAGTCACCCGCGTCAGTGGTTGAGCTGGCGGATGCGGTCGGCTCCACCAGTCAATTGATCAACGCCACCCGGGATTTACCCAACCCTTCTTTTATCGTGGCCACCGATCAGGGCATCTTTTACAAAATGCAGCAGGCCTCGCCGAACAAAACCCTCTACATCGCCCCCACCGGTGGCCGTGGGGCCACCTGCCGAAGCTGCGCCAATTGTCCCTGGATGGGAATGAACCAGTTGGAGAACCTGTTGACCGTATTTGACCGGAAAGATAACGAGATACTGGTCGATCCGGCCCTGGCGGAGAAGGCGATGATTCCATTGCAACGAATGCTGGATTTCAAAAAGCGCGCGTAAGTCGCGTTATTTGACATTTTTATCCCGCTATATTTTATTTTGCAGGATATTTATTTCGTCATTATAGGTTTAAAGCGCGCTTTATTGTTATTTTATCCTAAAATGTCCAATTTTTTAGGATGTATATTGATCCGTTCCTCTGGTGCCATTACACTAGCTCCAACTTTCGATAATCCAGGCGTTCAGGTAATCCAGTCGCTAAAAGGAAAGGCAGCCGTGTACAGCAAACACTACACATCATTTTCCCTCCTCCCCGGCAGCTTGCGTTTGCAAGGCCTGTTGTTGCCGCTGCGCGGCTAATACCTCCTTCTATTTAATTAACGACCTACCCGATTTATAAACTGATACAGGCAAAGTGCGTCTTTGCGGAGTGAGAGACAATGAACAAAGAAAAACTCGTAATATTCGATACCACCCTGCGCGATGGCGAGCAGAGCCCGGGTGCCTCCATGACCCGGGAGGAAAAGGTCCGGATTGCCAAAATGCTGGAAAAAATGCGGGTGGATGTAATTGAAGCGGGTTTCGCCATCGCCAGCCCGGGCGATTTCGAGTCCGTCAAGGCGGTGGCTGGCGCCGTGCGGGAATCCACCGTGTGTAGTCTGGCGCGCGCCGTCGACGGCGATATCGACAGGGCGGCCGAGGCGTTGAAGGGAGCGGAATCAGCCCGGATTCACACCTTTATCGCCACCTCGCCTATTCATATGAAATACAAACTGCGCATGGAGCCGGACCAGGTGCTGGAGCAGGCCGTGCGGGCGGTCAAGCGGGCGCGGCAGTACACGGACAACGTCGAGTTTTCACTGGAAGACGGCAGCCGCTCCGATTTCGAATTTATGTGCCGCATTACCGAAGCGGCCATCGCCGCCGGAGCGGGCACCATTAACGTGCCGGATACCGTGGGTTACGGGGAGCCGGCCGAATATGGCCACATGTTCCGGCGCTTGATCGAAAACGTGCCCAATTCGGACCAGGCGATATTCTCTACCCATTGCCATAACGATCTGGGGCTGGCGGTAGCCAACTCCCTGTCGGCGGTTATGAACGGTGTGCGCCAGATCGAATGCACCATCAATGGCCTCGGTGAGCGCGCCGGCAATGCGTCGCTGGAAGAAGTGGTGATGGCGGTGCGTACACGCAAGGATGTCTTTCCGGTGGAAACCGGCATTGTCACCGAGCATATTGTTCCCACATCGCGCCTGGTGTCGTCGATTACCGGTTTTCCGGTACAACCCAACAAAGCCATTGTCGGGGCCAATGCTTTTGCCCACGAGTCCGGTATTCACCAGGACGGCGTACTCAAGCACCGGGAAACCTATGAAATCATGCGTGCCGAGGATGTGGGCTGGAACACCAACAAGATTGTGCTGGGCAAACATTCCGGTCGTGCCGCCGTAAAGGCGCGCTTTGACGCACTGGGCATTGTCTTCCCGTCGCAGGACGAACTGAATGAAGCATTCGCGCGCTTCAAGAACCTGGCGGACAAGAAGCACGACATTTTTGACGAAGACCTCCAGGCGCTGGTTTCCGAAGTGGCCAGCGACAAACTGGAGGAGCATTACAAACTGGCCGACCTGGAGGTGGTCTCCAAAACCGGCCGGAAACCCTATGCCGCCATCACCCTGAATATCGGGGGTGAAAAGGTGGTGACCAAGGCAGAGGGCAGCGGTCCCGTGGACGCAGCTTACAAAGCGATAGAAGCGGTTGCCAAAAGCAACGCGGACCTGCTGCTGTACTCTGTTAATGCCATCACCCAGGGTACGGATTCCCAGGGCGAGGTGACCGTGCGGCTCGAGCGCAGCGGCCACATTGTCAATGGCGTGGGATCCGATACCGACATCGTCACGGCGTCGGTAAAGTCCTACCTGCATGCGCTCAACCTGCTGGAAATGCCGAAAAGCCGCTCGCATCCCCAGCATGACGGTGTCTGACGGTTTGATGTAGACTGGCGGCCATGAATGAGCTGCAACGAATGCAATACCTGGACGCAATGGGGGTCGACATGTTCGTCCCCCGTTTTATTATGTCCGCCGCCCTGGCGCCCCGGCAGGCCGAACTGCCACAAAAATCCGGCCCTGTCGGTACGCCGGCGGTTAGTCCGGTAAACAGCGAGGAGGCTGAATCGCGGGTTTTACCTGAGCGCGCGAGTAACCTCGTCAATCGTATAGTCAGCGGCTTTCAGGCCGAGAGCCGTGGGAAAACCGGTGAAGATGCCCGAATGCCGGAACCGGCTCCAACTCGCGACACGAATGCGCCGGTTATTGAAACGCCGGTTCCGAAAGAGCGCGCGCAATTTTCCCTGGCGCTGTGGCGAATCAGCGACGAGATTCTGGTGGTGGATTCGCGTCGCCCGAAGGCGGCACTGCCGACGGAAGCGTTGTTGTCCAATATCCTGTTCCAGTCCGGCCTGCTCAGGCAACCCCTGCCAAGGGCAGAATTTCTGAACTGGCCCATGGCTGGCGGATTCGACCAAAGCTGGGATGCTGCAGGCGAAATGGTGCAGGCATTTCTCGAAGGTCGCCTGTTGTCCAGCCCGGTAAAACAGATGGTAATCATGGGCGATGACGCGGGCAGGGCAATTCTGCAACAGGACGTGCGGGATAAAACAGGTTCCATCGTTGCCGTGGATGTCTTCACCGCGAACGCGGTCATTCTTCCCAGCCTTGCCGATATTCTCTATCAACCCGAACTGAAGAAAACGGTTTGGCAAGGCCTGCAAAAGTTTTTTAACCAGACAGAACACGGGAAGCCATAAGCCGGATGAAAATTTCGCAACGGCTGATTCTGGCCGATGGAACCGTGGGCGAACTGGTTAATTATATCGCTGAAGACCTGCCGCAAATTATCGATCTGGAACGGCGGGCAAACCCTTATCCCTGGTCGGAAAAAAACTTTTACGATTCAGTCAGCGGCAGCCATATTTGCGTTGGCGTGCGGGTGGCAAACCGCTGGATTGCACACGCGGTTTTCTCAAGGGCCGCCGGTGAGGCGGAATTGCTGATACTGGCGGTACATCCGGACTGGCGAAACAAGGGCGTGGCAAAAGGTATTGTTGGAACAATGACAGAAAAACTGGCGGCGTTTTCCGATACGCTTTTTCTGGAAGTGAGAGAATCCAATAGTGTGGCGATCAACCTGTACGATTCGCTGGGCTTCAACTGCGTCGGAACCCGCCCCAATTATTACCCTTTAAAAGACAAGCGCGGAAAGGAAAATGCGTTGATTTACGCATTGAATTTAGCAGTCTGTTAGACATCCGTTAAACTTTCCAAAAAGTATGTCAGCAACACGAAATACATCCATGCAGGCCACTCTCACCCAGGGTTCCATCGCGCGCGGCCTTTTTAATATGGCCGTGCCCATGGCGGGTGGGCTGTTGGCCACCATGTCGTTCAATATCGTCGATACGTTTTTTGTTTCCGGTCTGGGAGATGAGGCTCTTGCGGCGTTGAGCTTTACCTTCCCCGTGGTGATGTTTGTCCTGTCGCTGGCAATTGGTCTGGGCGCCGGTACGTCATCGGCGGTGGCACGGGCCGTAGGCAACAACGATGACCAGGCGATCAGGGACTACATCACCGATAGCATGACCTTGTCCGCCCTTCTCGTCTCCGTGTTGAGTCTTATCGGTTTGTACACCATCGACCCGCTGTTTACCGCGCTTGGCGCCAACAGTGCAACTTTGCCTTTAGTCGCTGAATATATGGTGCCCTGGTATCTTGGCGCATTGTTCCTGGTGGTGCCTATGGTGGCCATGGCGGCTTTGCGGGCATTGGGCACCACAAAACTGCAGGCCAAGGTTATGATTGCCATGGCCGTCGCCAACGCCGTGCTCGACCCTGTATTGATATACGGTTGGTGGATATTTCCCCGGTTGGAAATCCAGGGTGCGGCGATAGCATCCTTGATCGTGCGCATCTTTTCCACGGCATTGATGCTCTATTATTTTGGCTATCGGATAAAGGTGCTGGAAAACCCCTTTAATTTGTCCCGGGCATTGGCATCGTGGAAAAAAATTCTTCATGTCGGCATCCCCGCGATGGCGACCAATATGATTATCCCGGCCTCCGGTTCCGTCATTATCGCTATTGTTGCCAGTCATGGCGTCGATGCGGTTGCCGGCTTTGGTGTGGCCACCAGAGTCGAGGCGATTGCGCTTATCGCGTTTTATGCGCTGTCGGCGGTGATTGGTCCGTTTTGCGGCCAGAACCTGGGTGCGGGAGAATACGACCGCGTCCGTGGCTCGCAAAAAGTCAGCGGTATTTTTTGCCTGTTTTCCGGTTTGCTAATTGCCGCGGTGCTGGCCTTGTTTGGCCCTTTTATTGGCGGCATTTTTAGTGACGAGACAAATGTCGTTAATGTGGTGGCCGGTTATCTCGCGTTCGTACCCTTCAGTTATTTTGCCTACGGCGTGGTGATGATCGTCAATGCGTCGTTTAACGGGCTCGGTAAGCCACTTCCGGGGGTGCTTCTTTCGAGTACAAGGGTGATCTTTCTGCTGTTCCCGTTGGCATGGTTGTTTAACAACCTGTTTGGCCTGACTGGCGTTTTTGCCGCCATTGCCCTGTCAAATATTGTGGTAGGTTTGTGGGCCTATATCTGGATACATAAAACCGTGGATGGTATTGAACCTGCTGTTTAACGTCACAGGGTGACGGAACCATTAAAAGAATTTTTCTTCGAAGGAAAATTCCCTCACTTTCGCGCGGTGGAGTAACCAATTATGTCAAGCGCAGGTTATTTGCCCGTGTCAGATTACATCTGGCGAACAAAATACCGGTACGTGCACAACCACGAAGTTTTGGACCCGGATATCGAGGCGACCTGGACCCGGGTGGCGCGGGCGCTGGCGAGCGTCGAGCCAACAAACAGTGACGAGTGGCGGCGCCGGTTTTATTCGTTGATGGAAAACCACAAATTCCTCCCCGCGGGCCGAATACTCGCCAGCGCGGGCACCCAACGGCAGGCAACTTTATTTAATTGTTTTGTAATGGATACAATTGAGGACTCCATTGACGGGATCTTCAGTGCACTCCGCAATGGTGCCGTCACCATGCAGCAGGGCGGAGGCGTGGGTTATGATTTTTCCACATTGCGGCCTTTTGGTTCCGAAGCGATCTCAGCCGGTAGTGTTGCTTCCGGCCCGGTCTCCTTTATGCGTATGTGGGACAGCATGTGCGCAACGATTCAGTCCACTGGCGCGCGGCGCGGCGCCATGATGGCGACACTGCGTTGTGATCATCCGGATATACAGATATTTACCGATGCGAAAAGAAATCCGGCGGAGTTGCGGCATTTCAATTTGTCGGTACTGATTACCGATGATTTTATGGAGGCAGTCGAAAACAACCTGGACTGGCCGTTGATATTTCCGGCACGGGACGGCGTGGCCGGCGGTGAAATTTATCGTACCGTTAGCGCTCGCGATCTGTGGCAAAAAATAATGCGGGCGACCTATGATTACGCGGAGCCCGGCGTGTTATTCATCGATCGCATCAATCGGACGAATAACCTGCACTACTGCGAAAAAATATCCGCCACCAACCCCTGTGGTGAAATTCCACTTCCTCCCTTTGGTGCCTGTGATCTGGGGTCACTGAACTTGACAACCTTTGTCAGCCAACCGTTTTCCGAACATGCCCGCTTTGACACGACTTCCATGGAAGCTTCGGTCGCCACTGCGGTGAGAATGTTGGATAACGTTATTGACCTTTCCCACTATCCCCTGCGCCAACAACAGGAGCGGGCGAGAGCAAGCCGCCGTATCGGTTTGGGCGTGACCGGCCTGGCGGACACGCTGATTATGCTCGGTTACAAATACGGTGACGAAAAAAGTTTCCGGTTTGCGGAATCGATGATGAAAACGCTATGTCACGCTGCCTATCGTTCATCGATAGAACTGGCGAAGGAAAAGGGCATATTCCCCTTGTTTAATACCGAGCGCTATCTGGCGGGAGAATTTATTCAATCCCTGCCATCGGAAATAAAACAGGATATTTCCGGATACGGCATTAGAAACAGCCACTTGACCGCCATTGCTCCCACCGGCACCATCAGCTTGCTGGCAGACAATGTGTCGAGCAGTATTGAACCGGTATTTGATTTCGAATACCGCCGCACGGTAATCGAATCCGGCGGCGAGAAGAAACAATACCTGTTGCGGGACTACGCTTACGCGCTATGGAAGCAACAGGCAACGGGCGAAACGTTGCCTGAACACTTCGTTACCGCGCATAACGTGACTCCCATCAATCACTTGCGAATGCAGGCAGTCGTCCAGCGGTACGTTGATAACGCCGTTTCCAAAACCATTAATGTCCCCGCGGATTTTCCTTTTGCGGATTTTCAGGATCTTTACCGGCAGGCATATGCAATGGGGTTGAAGGGGTGTACCACTTTTCGGCCCAATGCCGTCACCGGCAGTGTACTGGACACAGTGGAAAAGCCGGAGGAGGCATCGCACTGCTGTTCGATTGAGCGGGAAACGGACTAATTTAGCACTGCCACGGCCCGCGCTGTATAATGCCCGCTTTTTACCACGCCAGAAGAAGTTAACGTTTATATGTCATCGAATCATCATGCCGGTGAAGTTGCCAAAAGGCGCACTTTTGCCATTATTTCCCACCCCGACGCCGGTAAAACAACCATCACTGAGAAGCTGTTGCTATTTGGCAACGCTATTCAACTGGCCGGCTCGGTAAAGGGCAAGAGAGGCCCGCACGCGCGCTCGGACTGGATGGCAATGGAGCAGGAGCGGGGCATTTCGGTAACTTCCTCGGTAATGCAGTTTCCCTACAGGGAGCGGGTTGTCAACTTGCTGGACACGCCGGGCCACGAGGATTTCTCGGAGGATACCTACCGCACGCTGACGGCGGTGGACTCGGTGTTGATGGTCATTGACGGCGCCAAGGGTGTGGAGGATCGCACTATCAAGTTAATGGAAGTATGCCGCCTGCGGGATACGCCAATCCTGTCGTTTATCAACAAAATGGACCGCGATATTCGCGATCCCGTTGATGTGATGGATGAAATCGAGGCGGTACTGAAAATTTCCGCTGCGCCGATCAATTGGCCGTTGGGCATGGGTAAGCAGTTCAAGGGCGTTTATAACCTCTACACCGATACGGTGCACGTGTATAAGCAGGGGCAGGGGCATATCATTCCCGACGATATACAGATTAAGGGCCTCGACAATCCGGAGGTGGATCAACTATTGGGCAGTTATGCCGATGACCTGCGTGAGGAAATCGAATTGGTAAAAGGCGCGACCCATAAGTTTGACTTACAGGAATATCTGGCGGGCCGCCTGACACCGGTATTCTTTGGTACGGCGCTGGGCAATTTCGGCGTACGTGAGATGCTCGACCATTTCGTCGAATGGGCGCCGCCACCACAGGGCAGGGAGACGAATCAGCGCCAGGTGCTTGCGGGCGAACCGAAGCTGAGCGGTTTCGTTTTTAAAATCCAGGCCAACATGGACCCGAAGCACCGTGATCGAATCGCCTTTATGCGATTGTGTTCGGGCACCTACGCGCGCGGAATGAAAATGCGCCATGTGCGCTTGGGGAAAGATGTTAAAATCGCCGATGCGGTCACATTTTTGGCTGGCGATCGAAGTCACGTGGAGGAGGCCATAGCCGGTGATATTATCGGCTTGCACAACCACGGTACCATTCAACTGGGGGATACCTTTACCGAAGGTGAAGACCTGAAATTTACCGGCATTCCCTATTTCGCGCCGGAGCTGTTCCGACGAATCCGGTTGCGGGACCCGCTGAAGGCCAAGCAACTGCAAAAAGGCCTGCAGCAATTGTCGGAAGAAGGTTCGACCCAGGTCTTTTTCCCGATCAACAATAACGATATCGTCGTGGGTGCGGTTGGCGTCCTGCAGTTTGAAGTGGTAGCTTATCGCCTTAAGGACGAGTATAAAGTGGAAGCGGTTTACGAACCTGTTAACGTGGCGACGGCGCGATGGGTTCAGTGCGGGGACGAAAAGAAAATGCAGGAATTTAAACGTAAATGCGCGGACAATCTGGCCGTGGATGGCGGAGGCCACCTGACTTACCTGGCTCCCACCCGCGTCAACCTGTCGCTTTCGGAGGAGCGCTATCCGGACGTGGAGTTCCGGGCAACCCGAGAGCATTAATCAGAAAAAAATGATGTACGAACAACAAAATAATAATAGCCAATTCGAAACAGAAGTTAATAATCCCCGGCAACACCTTCCTGTCATGCCACCGTTGGTGCCTGTTGCCGGTAACCGGTTTACCCGCTGGCTCGGCCGAAAGCTATTGGCGTTGTTGGGCTGGAAGGTGCGGGGGGAGCTTCCCAACGAACCCAAAATCGTGGTTGCTGCGGCGCCGCACACCTCGAATTGGGATTTCGTGGTGGCGATGCTGGCGATCATGGCGCTGGGCATTCGTGTTTCCTACCTTATGAAAAAAGAAGCTTTCTTCTGGCCTTTCGGTAAGCTTTTTATGTGGTTGGGAGGGATACCGTTGGACCGCCGTGCCACCGAGGATACGGTGCAGCAGATTATCAGTTGGTACGATACGCATGACCAGGTCTGGGTGGTGATTACGCCCGAGGGGACACGCGCGAAAGTGGATAAATGGAAGACCGGTTTTCTGCGTGTGGTGGACGGTGCGAAAGTCCCTTTGTTGATCGTCGCCTGGGATTATCCCGGCAAGACAATCGTGCTTGATAAAGTCTGGCCTACGACAGGTGACTATATCGCGGACGCGGAAAATATCCGTGGTTATATCAACGGCAAGTACAAGGGTAAAATCCCAAAAAACCAGTAGCTCGCGTTAAACGCATTGACGGAGTGATTCCAATGGGCCTGAACTCTCCAGTGGCAAGGTTTCTTATTATTACGGCGTCTTTCGTGGTGGTGGTGTTTTATTAACCCTTATCCAACTTGGAGTCGGGTTTGGCGCGAAATACTACATAGGTGCGGCTGCGACCACTTTGGATATTAATAAATACATGAAGTCTTGTTTATCGGGGAAGCCGGGCAATTGGCTGAATTTGGGTTAATATGAATAATAAGATTTTCATCAATAATTTTATGAGGGGCCATGGAAAATAAAGATCTCATATGGGATTTGGATACCTTTAAAAAACGCCAGGCGGCTCAGGAATTTGTGTTGGGGTTTGAAAACAAGCTTTGCGTGTATTCCGGTTCCGTAGAGCAGTTATACACCAACTACAATATTTTCTTTCCCCAGGAGGAAAACCGTAAACTTGTTATCCTGCCGAACCCCTACGCCCACCATGACACATTTCAAAACGTTGCCGAGGATTCAGTTAAACCCACGGGTTTGTTTATTGTTCCCGCCGATACCCGGGACCGACTCGGCCGACTCAATATTATCCTGCCGTTAAAAAGCCAGAGCGAAGACAGTCGGCGGGTACCGCTGGAAGTCGGGCTTCGCCTGATCAACCAGAAGCGACCGCCGGACAAACCGTTTTTACCCGTGCTGATGAAGGGGGACCTGCGGGAACTGGATCAAAACACGCCGTGCCTGCACTTGCATATGCTGCAAATCAATGCGGCGGACAGGCTGTCAAACCTGGAGAGAAAGGATATTCAAACCGTAATTCTGGACCGGTTAAAAGAACTGGCGAGCCGGAAGTAAAAGCTTGCAAAAAAACCGCGCTTTGTTATCAAAGCGCGGCTTCGCGTTACTGGATCTGGAAGATAATTGGAAAACTGAAGGTAAAGTTTTCGCCCTTGATCTCATCAGGAATTGCGGGATAAGGGCTTGCATCTTCTATGATGCTGATCGCCCCCTTGTTCAAGAGGGAGTGTTTTGTTTCCTCAATAACTTCGGCATTTTTAACCTGGCCCTGCCGATCGATAGTTACGCTGACCCGAACGGTGCCTTGCTGGTTTCTCTCCAGCGCCCTTCGGGGATATTCGGTAAATTTGTTGGACCATCTTTTCAACTCGGCAATGTAGAGCTGTTGTTGCAACAGGCTGGCCGCGGTAAATTCCTCTTCTTCCTCTTCTTCCTCAAGCACGTTGTTGCGAGATGAAGCAGTTGTTGGCTTCGGAGCGACGGCGACTTGGGTGGGACGGGGTGAGGGTACCGCCGTCGGACGTGGTGAAGGCGTGGATTGACTCGCGCTGGCTTGTTGCTGCGGTGCGGCCGGTGTCAAATCCGGCGGCGCGATGGCGGAAGTGGTGCCCGCAATCGGGGGAGCGATTGCCGGACGAGTAACCGCCGGAGCCGTGTCTACCGGAGGCGTCTCCACCCGTGCAACCTCCTGTTCAGGCTGGGGGGCGGGGCGACTCTGGATAGCGGTTTCGATTGCCGCGATTCGTTCGTCTGTCGGGCGGGTGGCTTCAAATCGTGCAAGTACGTCCGGGTCGACATCTCCCGCTTTCAGGAGGGACTCGCGAAAGTTGGAAGACAGCGGAACGGGGCCAATCCACGTGCGTAGCAATAGATCAAAAAAGGTCGGATCATTGACGGTGCCCAGCGTGGTGCCGTTTATGATCACGTCGACCCCGGCGCTGGTGCGGTCAACGGTAAAAATATCCCCCGCCGCCAGACGTACGCGGAGCATATTACTGAAGGCGGCCATATTCTCGGAGTGTTTTTCCAGTTCGGAAGAACTCGCATTAATCGCCATACCCTCAATCCACATCCGCCGAAACCGGCGTGGAGTGATACTGTCCGCAGTTACCCGCACTTGCATGCGCTTGTCTTCCTGTTTGAGCAGGATTTCGTTGCGCTCGGTCGACAGGGTGGAGGTGTACAGGCCGGCGATAAACTGTTCCTGGCTAAGCTCGGTATGGGTGGCCACACCGTTCAGCAGGGGGTCCGCAACGGCCAGTGTGGAGCCGAGGGAGACCACAAGGAAGAGGACCAGGGTGGACGGTGTCAGGTTACGCTTTTGCATGGGAATCTCTTATAGGTCGTTATTCCATATATCTATAAATATAGTTGAATTGTCGCGGTTTTCTATAAATGCGTCAGAGAAATTACTTCTAAAAAAGGTAGCAAAGCAAGAAGTCCGCTGTGTCGCGTCTTTTTACCCATTTCTCGGTTCACAAGCAAGGAAAGTGTGAAAAAACTTGGAATTAGGAGCAGCAGGGTCATTCGAATCGGCTATAACAAATAGTTAATATGTAGACCTTTCCACCGCACGCGATACTCTGGTCTATGCTTACTGTTCGGCCTTCCTGGAAGGGTGTGTGCGCTGGGATGAGGAGCGTGAAGCCAATAACATTTCCGCGATTAATTGGCGTCGTTTGAGTGAAAGTTGATCTTTCACATGGAATAGCCGCTATCCTTTCCAGGATAATGATCATTCGAGTGACTGACGCTCTTCGGGCATTAAGGTTTTGTCGTATGGAAGTACACCCGCTACACCACTATCCCCAGGATTCTCTGGACAATTTACTTTCCTCAATCCCTTTCTATAAGGCGGTCAAACAACAGGACCAGTGGCAATATGACCTCTTGATGAGCTATTCGCGCATCATTGAATATCGTCCGGGCGAAGTGATTATGGAACAGGGCCAGGTGGACCAGTGGCTTTACTTCTTGCTGAAGGGGCAGTTGGTTGTAGTGGTGGGTGAAGGCACAAGCGACCGGAAAGTGGTCAACTATATTACACCCGGAGAGGTGTTTGGCGATCTTGCCGTACTTGTCGACCATCAGAGAACCGCCACGGTGATAGCCGATTCGAACAGCCGGCGCGTGCTGGTTTTCGGTACTGATTTTCAAGTGTTTGGCGAATTGACGGACACAAGAAAAGTGTCGCTCGCCACCAAACTCGAGTACTACCGCAACGTCGTACACAACCTGCGGTGGAAACTGGAAGTTTATCGCATGTCCTATCCCGAGCATTCCTTTGCCTCCAATCACCGTAAGATAAAACTGTACACCGGTAGCAAAGGCACGATGCAGGAGCTGCAAAGCCTGGACGAACAGGCCAGGGCTTTGGCGCGGCTGCTGGTTAACTGGAACCTGGAATTCGATCGCCTGGCGATAACCCCCAGGGAAAACCTGGACCTGCAATCGCTGGCAGCGCTGGGATAACGCGTACAAGCGCCATCTTTCAGCCTTTCCGGATTTTCGCCCGGCTTTTGCTAGTATTAAAAAATGAAACGGCGATCGAGCAGACTCTTTCCCCCCAGGTTTTTACTGCCTGATACGGCCCTCACCTGCGCCGGGTGCTTTCTCTTTTCCTTTTCGGCAGCGGCATTCGACGAAAGCCGGTTGTGGCTTCCTGTCACATATCAAACCCACTACCTCAAACTGAAAGAGGCCGCCGCTTCGGCGGAGTCACTTGAGCGATGCGAAGAGGTTGTATCCGGTACGCTGGATCGCGATCGGAGCAGGGATAGTCATCCTGTTTTCAGAATTACCTGCCGGCAGCCCGATGGTCGCACCTATAACGAAATGGTCGACGGCCTCAGCTTCGAAACAATGACCACTCCTCGAGGAGCGAAATATAAGCTGACAAAGGAGGAACTCGTCCAGCAACGGCTCGAGGAAGAGCGAAGGAAACAGGCCAAAAAAGAAAAAATGGCTCTGCAGGTATGTGAGGATCAACTGCGGCAACGAATAAAACTGATGGAAAACCCCCGGCGGTTGGGCGAAGACAACAGTGAGCCGGTCTCCCGAACGAAGGAGGAGTTGGTGTACGTTATAGATTTTGATGCGGAGACTTTAAATGGGGAGGCGCTTCATTATCGAGCGACTTGTCGTTTCGGCTCTGCAACGGACTACGAGCTGCATATAGGTAAACGCTGAAAAATACTTCCGCTTTTCTGTCCTATTTCCCTTGAGAGCAATAAAAAAGCCGGCAGCGGGTGAGCTACCGGCTTTTGCTAAACCCGTCTTGCAGGTTCCTTAGGCTTTTTTGGCTTTGCGTGAACTGCGTTTTTTTTGACTGGGTGCCTTGGCTGGAGCCTTTTTGGCGGCTGCCGTTTTTACCTTTTTAGGAGCGGCTTTCTTTTTAGCGGCGGCTTTTTTGGACGCTTTCTTTGCTTTTTTAGGCGCGGCCTTCTTTGCCTTTACCTTTTTCTTGGCTGCTGTCTTTCTGGGAGCGGCTTTTTTGGCTTTTTTCGGAGCTGCCTTTTTAGCGGCTGCCTTTTTTGCCTTTGGTTTGGCCTTGCTTGCTGCCTTCTTCTTTTTGGCTTTGGCCTTGGCTTTTTTGGCGGCCTTGGCGGCGGCTTTTTTCGCTGCCGCGGCTGCTTTCTTGGCGTAGGCAGTTTCCTCTTTGGCGATGGCCTTGTCTACTGCGGCGGCCTCTTTGTTCTGTGACTTGATTTCAGCGAGCGCTTTTTTCGCCTCCGCCAGAGCCTGCTTAGCCGTTGTCGCAACAACGCTGGCCGCGGCTGAAGACTTGCGAGCAGCAGCCAGCTGTTTTGCCTGGGCCGCGGATTTCTTTTTCTTGGCTATCGTGGCGACTTTCTTTTTTTCCGCCTGAGCTTTCTTCGCTGCAGCCGAGGAAGCCTTTGTTGCTTTCGCTACCGTTGTTGCGGCGGCTTTTTCCCTGGCTTGACGGGCGCCAGCCAGTTTTGCCTTCAGTTGGGCCAGATCTTTTTCCAGTTTCGCAACCGGATCACCATCTTTCTTTGTTTTTCGAGCTGCCATGACTTTTTCCTTTTACGGGTTATGATAAGAAAGTTGTAGCACTTGATAACCAAATAACAAGAAAAATTCAAGTTTTTTATCCAAAATAATCCAATAATCTTAAATTTTTTTATCATTTCGACGAATATTAATGTAAAACGGACTTCCGATTTGAAATTTATGTCCTGATTCAGCCGGAGTGGTTTTTAAATAAATCCAGTTGAATCGATTTTTGTTCCGTCTGTGTGTCGATGAGGCGAACACCGATTCCTAAAAGGCGGATTGGCTTTTGCTGGCGTTGCACAGCTTCTTCCATAAGTGATCGATAAGTGGCGAGATCGGGAGTGGTTCCCATTTTTTCCAATGTCGTGGAGGTGAAGTCGCTGTATTTGACTTTAACGAAAGCCTTGTTAATCAAATAAGCTTCATCGAGGCGGTTGAGTCGGCTTTTCAGTGTGTGAAAAAGTTCGGGCAGGTGCTCCAGGCATTCCCGCAGGTTGGCCAGATCCTCGGAATAGGTATTTTCCACGCTAAGGGATTTGCGTCTGTGCGAGGGTATGACGTTCCGATCGTCAATACCCCGGGCCAGATCGAACAAGTGTTTACCGAAGGCGCCAAACAGCTCGGCCAGCTTTATCAAATCATAACGCTGCAAGTCGGCACAGGTTTCAATTCCCAATCGCCGCAGCTTTTCCGCCGTGACCTTGCCGACGCCATGAATTTTCTTAACCGGTAGCTGGCTGATGAACTTGTCGACGTCGCCGGGGGTAATTACATACAAGCCGTTTGGTTTATTTATATCGCTGGCGATTTTGGCGAGGAACTTATTTGGTGCAACTCCCGCCGAAACTGTGATACCCAATTTATCGGAGATGCGTGCGCGTATATCCCGGGCGATCAATGTTGCGCTACCTGCGTGCCGTTCGCAGGCGGAAACATCGAGAAATGCTTCGTCCAGTGAAAGAGGCTCAACCAGATCCGTGTAATCAAAAAAAATATCGCGCATCGCCTTGGAGGCGCGGCGGTATTTGTCCATATTGGGTGGAACTATAAGAAGGTCCCGGCACAGACGCATTGCATGGGCCGAGGCCATTGCCGAGCGGACACCATATTCACGCGCTTCGTAATTACAGGTGGAAATGACGCCGCGACGATTTGCGTCGCCCCCGACAGCAATGGGGCGACCGCGCAGGGAGGGATCATCCCGCATCTCAATCGCGGCAAAGAAACAGTCCGCATCACAGTGAATAATTTTGCGTTGCATCTATCACCGGCCGGTGAGAGGTAAGCGGTGTGCCGGCGAGGTTGCGGGTCATAGGGCCATGTATCCCCTCGGCGCCCGCTCCAGCCTGGTTTGACTTGTTACCGGCGTAATTCACACCTCAAAAAACCGGGCTTGAAAGCCAAGCCTGTTTTAGACCTCAAAGACAAATCCCTGCTTCGTCAGCTGACGATAAATATCCATATCAAAGCGATAAAGCGCGGCGGCCCGGTGTGGTACATCCTTCTGCTTTTCATTGCAGGGAATCAACAGACCCATTTTTATCATTTTTCGGCGGAAGTTGGGCTTGTCGAGTTTGACACCCAGAATGGCTTCATAGAGCTCCTGCAATTGCAGCAGGGTAAACTTCTCCGGCAGCAGATTAAAGCCGGTGGGTTCGCGGCAGACCTTGGCCTTCAGATGTTCCAGTCCGTATTGAAGAATTTCCTCGTGATCGTAAATCAGTGTTTCGCGGTTGGAAAGTTTCTGCCATTCAGCGTGCGAGGCGGTGAACCCCGCCATCAATTTGTAATCTTCGGGTTTAACCAGGGCGTAGTAGGCAACAGTTACCACCCTGTTATCCGGAAACCTGTCGACCCGGCCGAAGGCTTTAAGTTGTTCCAGGTAAATATTTTCCAGTCCGGTCAATTCAAAAAGCAGCCTGTGCGCCGCGGCATCAAGATCTTCATCAGTGATCACCCAGCCGCCCGGCAGGGCCCAGCCCCCCATGCTGATGCCTTCTCCGTGCTTGACCACCAGCACCTCCAGCTCCCCTTTGTGCAAACCAAACAGCACGCAGTCAATAGACAGGTTTTCCATGATAGGCTTTTGGGTGGCTTTCGGTGCGTAAAAGCGGGGTTCGTGTTGACTATTCAAACCTGTTTACCTTTGTCTGGATGTTAACCCTGGAACCGTGGCTTCGGTGCGGCGCATAACGCAAGTCCTTGTCGCCACAGCGAATTTTCTTCAGCCGGTTGTATTCCCCGATAGGGCAGACTGAAGAAAATCCACTGTGACGACAATGCCTTACACTCTGCACCCACTCCGACGCCACGGATTAAGGGCTAACTTTTTGATGAAAAAGCTTCTTTACAGAGCGATAATAACAAAATTCCCGATTATAACGACCCAAAGGTGAATCTTTCTCCGTTTTTTGTGCGGGCCTGGCGGTTTTTGCCGGAGCGGGAAGGGGAATTTAACAGACGGTCCCTGAAGGAGTATTGCGCACGCCTTCTCTTGTGGTCATTAATACAATAAGAGTATAATAAGACGTTCTTTTTACTCTTCCCCAGGTGACCTCAAAATCTCATCCGCAAGTCACTGAAAAAGACGATAACTTGCGGCAACAGACATCGGATAAGTGTGAAAACTATGTATTTTCTTGGATTAGATATCGGTAGTTCCTCGGTGAAATTGTCTATTTTCGACGGTGAGACCGGACGGTGTGTGGCACAGACACAGGAACCGGAGAACAGCGAGTTTTCCATCAATGCCCCCGAACAGGGGTGGGCGGAACAGGCGCCGGAAATGTGGTGGCAGGCCATATGTACCGGAATGAAGCGTCTGTTGGCGGAACGCCCGGAGGCGGGGCCGAAAGTTGGTGCGATTGGTATTTCTTACCAGATGCACGGCCTGGTTGTGGTGGACAAGGACCAGAAAGCACTTCATCCGTCGATAATATGGTGTGACAGCCGCGCCACCGAAGTTGGCGGCAAGGCCTTTTCCAGCCTGGGAACCGAGTGGTGCATGCAGAACCTGCTCAACTCTCCCGGTAACTTCACCTTCTCAAAATTAAAGTGGCTGCAGGAAAACCGGCCGGACGTTTTCGAGTCTATAGATAAAATCATGCTGCCGGGCGACTACATCGCGATGCGCCTGACCGGCGAAGCCACCACCACCCCCAGCGGCCTCTCCGAAGGCATCCTGTGGAACTTTCAGGAGGCTGCAACGGCCTTTGGTGTGTTCGACAAGTTTGGTTTCGATTTTGAGTTGCTGCCACGCATTGTCCCCAACTTTGGGGACGCCGGTGAACTCAGCCCGGTCGTGGCGGATGAACTGGGCTTGCAACCGGGGGTGAAATTAACTTATCGTGCCGGCGACCAGCCCAACAACGCCTTTAGTTTGAATGTGCTGGAGTCGGGTGAATTTGCCACCACCGCCGGGACTTCCGGCGTGATATACGCGGTTACCGACCAGTTGATTGCAGACAGGGACCAACGGGTTAACAGCTTTTTGCACATCAACCATCACCCGGAGAAGCAAGCTGTCGGTTTGCTGGCCTGCATCAACGGCGCCGGGCGTATGAACAGCTGGTTGCGGAACCTGTTCGTCTCCGCGGGCAGTGACGTTACATATAAAAAGCTGAGCGAGGTAGCCAGCCAGGCACCCATCGGCAGCCTGGGTTTGTTTGTGCAACCTTTTGGGAACGGTGCCGAACGTATGCTGGGCAACCGCCTGCTGGAAGCCCAGATAAACGGGCTCGATCTCAATCGCCACGGCTTGCCACATATTTCGCGGGCCGTACAGGAAGGGGTGGCCTTTGCCATGGCAATGGGCACCAATCTGATAGGTGACATGGGAGTAAAAGCGCATGTCATTCGGGCGGGCAAGGCCAATATGTTTTTGAGTGATGTATTCTCCGCGGCATTTGTGAACACCACGCAAATACCCGTTGAATTGTACGATACCAATGGCGCGGAAGGCGCGGCGCGGGCGGCGGCCTGGGCTAACGGATTTTACAGTAACAGGGAAGAAGCCTTCCGCAGCCTGGAACGGTTGCAGGCGATAGAACCGCGGGCGGAACTGGTGCAACAGTACCAGGATGTTTACGGTAAATGGAAAGAGCAGTTGGATAAGTTGCTCGCCCTGTAAATATACCGGGCGTTAATTTATTCACGTTGCGTTTTCCGCTTTTTTAACAGGTTTATTTTCGAGAATTTAGAGTAAAGAGAGGATACAGGAAATGAGTGTTGTTCTTGGCGATAAAGAGTATTTTCCCGGCGTTAGCAAAATTGAATATGAAGGTCCGGATTCAGACAATCCGTTTGCCTTTAAATACTACGATGAAAATCGCGTGGTGGCGGGCAAGACGCTGAAGGAACATTTCAAGTTCGCCGTTTGCTATTGGCACACCTTCTGCGGCAAGGGACACGACCCCTTTGGTCCCGGTCCTCTCAACTTCCCGTGGGATGAACCCGCCGATGCCATCAGCCGGGCCCATGCCAAGATGGATGCCGCTTTCGAGTTTATCACCAAGCTGGGCGCGCCTTATTACTGTTTCCACGATGTGGACTTGGTTGAAGAAGGCGGTAGCCGCCAGGAAACCCAAAAGCGCCTGCAAACGATTGTCGACTACGCCAGGCAAAAACAGGAAGCTTCCGGCGTAAAATTGCTTTGGGGCACCGCCAACCTGTTTTCCAACGGCCGCTTCATGAACGGTGCTTCCACCAACCCTGACTTCTCTGTTGTGGCTTACGCCGGTGCGCAACTAAAAGACGCGCTCGACGCAACAATCGCATTGAATGGTGAGAACTACGTGTTCTGGGGTGGTCGCGAAGGTTACATGAGCCTGCTCAACACCGATATGAAGCGCGAACAGGAACACATGGCGCGCTTCCTGACCATGGCTCGCGATTATGCTCGCGGCCAGGGTTTCAAGGGTACTTTCTTTATCGAACCGAAGCCGATGGAGCCGTCCAAGCACCAGTATGATTTTGACTGTGCCACCGTAATTGGCTTCCTGCGCGAACACGGTCTTGATAAGGATTTCAAACTGAATATCGAAACCAATCATGCGACCCTGGCCCAACACACCATGGAACATGAAATGACCGTGGCGGCCGCGGCAGGCATGCTTGGCAGCATGGATGCCAACCGTGGTGACTATCAAAATGCCTGGGATACGGACCAGTTCCCTTACAACATCAACGAAACGGTTGAAATGATGCTGGTACTGCTGCGTAGTGGCGGCTTCCAGGGTGGTGGTGTTAACTTTGATGCGAAACGCCGACGTAACTCCACCGACCTGAACGATACTTTCCACGGTCACATCGGTGGCATGGATGTATTTGCCCGTTCATTGATTATTGCCGATCGTATTTTGCGGGAGTCCAAGGTTGAGTCCATGCGCAAGGAGCGTTACGCGTCCTTTGACGGCGGTGATGGCAAACGCTTTGAAAATGGCGAATTGGATCTGGTAGCACTGGCGGAAATCGGCAACGCCAACGGTGAGCCGAAACAAACCAGCGGCCAGCAGGAGTTGTACGAAAACATCATTAACCAGTACATCCGCTAAATCAGGAAAGTTTGAGAAACCGAGTAAAAGCCTCCGCCAAGACGGGGGCTTTTTTTTACTGATAAAAACACTCTGAAAAACAGCCTTTCTTTTCCCTGCCGAACAGACCGACTCCGGAAGTCCCGCGGTAAAAATGCAATTGAAAATTGAAACTAATGTGGAATTGGCAATGGCCCGTTGACCCGCCTGAACGTTCGTACGAATAATGAGGGCCTGCTCATGACCGCCTGTCCACTGCCATAAATGCGGAATAAAAAAGATCTCCTGTGCGTTGGTGTTAAGGCTTCGCAGACGAATCGTCAACCCTTCCGCGGCAGAAAATGAAGCGCTCAGGGAATGTAATACTTTTCTTCGCCTAATAAATAATATAATTTCGCATTCAGCAGCAAAATAATTTCAATAATCATCAGGTGTAATCATGACAGAGCTATTCAGGGCTTCGGCCAGTCACGTTATTAAACTGACACTATCGTTGTTGGTTGTATTGAGTCTGGCGGCCTGCAATAAAGACGACTCCATGGAAAACGCTTCCCTTCCTTCAGGCCAAACGGCAACGCCGGAAAACTTTCCTCCGCCAGGCGTGAAAGAACAAAATATTGATCTTTGGCCGCAATTGAAAAGCCCGTTGCAGAATTCCGCCGAACTGGAAAAACATATCGACGAGCTGTTGGGCCGCATGTCGTTGGAGGAAAAAGTGGGGCAGGTCCTGCAGGCGGAGATCCAGTCCATTACGCCCGAAGATGTCAAAAAATACCATATTGGTTCAGTCCTGAACGGTGGCGGGTCCACTCCCAACCGCAATGAACAAGCCCCGGCTTCCGACTGGGTGGCGCTGGCGGATCAGTATTATGAAGCTTCAATGGATACCTCGGATGGCGGTGTCGCGATTCCCATTTTCTGGGGTACCGACGCGGTACACGGCAACGGCAACGCCTACGGAGCGACGATTTTCCCCCACAATATCGGCCTGGGCGCGGCAAATAACCCGGACCTGATCCGAAAAATTGGTGAGATCACGGCAATTGAGGTGCGGGCACTGGGGCTGGAATGGGTATTTGCACCCACGCTCGCGGTGGCGCAGAACGACCGCTGGGGGCGGACATACGAAAGCTATTCGGAAGATCCGGCAATCGTGGCCCGGCTTGGCAAAGCCATGGTGGAAGGCCTGCAGGGCAGGGTGGGAACCGATGAATTCCTCGACGGCGATCATGTAATCGCTACCGCCAAGCATTTTCTGGCCGATGGCGGCACCTTTGGCGGTGATGATCAGGGCGATGCCCGTATCAGCGAGGAGGAACTCGTGCAAATCCACAATGCCGGCTATATTCCGGCACTGGAAGCGGGAGCGCTGACGGTTATGGCCAGCTTTTCCTCCTGGAACGGAGAAAAAATGCATGCGAACAAATACCTGCTGACAGACGTATTAAAAGGCCGCATGGGCTTTGACGGCCTGGTGGTGGGAGACTGGAACGGCCACGGCCAGATACCCGGTTGCACCAACAGCTCCTGTCCGCAGGTGTTGAACGCCGGGCTCGACCTTTTCATGGTTACCTACGACTGGAAAGATATGTTCCACAACACCATCAAACAGGTCGAGACCGGGGAGATCCCGTTGAGCCGCCTGGAGGATGCGGTGCGTCGCATCCTGCGGGTGAAGTTGCGGGCGGGTCTGTTTGACAGCAAACCCTCCGAGCGGCCTCATGCCGGTGACGCCTCCCTGCTGGGCAACGCGGACCACCGGGCCGTGGCTCGTCAGGCGGTTCGCGAGAGCCTGGTGTTGATCAAAAACGCGAACGTTCTTCCCATCGCGCCTGACCAGACGGTTCTGGTGGCCGGGAACGGCGCCAATCGCATCAGCAAGCAATCCGGTGGTTGGACCGTCAGTTGGCAGGGGCGCGACCATGCCAACGAGGCGTACCCGAACAGCACCTCCATTTATGAGGGAATTCGCCGGGCAGTTGAAGCCGGCGGCGGCAAGGCTATTCTGTCCGAGGACGGCGGCTATCAGGCCAAGCCCGACGTTGCAGTGGTGGTTTATGGCGAGGATCCTTATGCGGAAGGGCAGGGCGATCTCACCACACTGGAGTTCGAACCCGGGAAAAAAGAGAGCCTGGCGCTGCTGAAAAAACTGAAGGATGCCGGAATTCCGACGGTGTCGGTATTTATCTCCGGCCGCCCGCTCTGGGTGAACCCGGAACTGAATCTCTCCGATGCTTTTGTCGCCGCGTGGCTGCCCGGAACCGAGGGCGGCGGTGTGGCGGATGTGCTGATAGCACGCGAGGATGGTTCGCCGAATTACGATTTTCGCGGCAAGCTCTCGTTCTCCTGGCCGCGCACACCATTGCAGGACAAACTGAATCCGCACCACCAGAATTACGACCCCCTGCTGCCAATCGGTTACGGCCTGACCTATTCCAGCACGCAAACCGGGCCGCAACGGGTCGACGAAAATGTTCGTGGCGTCGCCACCGGCACCGTGGGGGATATTGATTTTTACGTCGCCCGTCCCCTGGAACCCTGGGATGTGTATGTACGCAAGGGAGATCGTCGACAGATCCTGAGCGGCGCGTTTGCCGCATTGCCCGATGGCGATGTCAAAGTCGAGACGACAGACAAGGATGTGCAGGAAGACGCTCTGCGTTTTACCTGGCGCGACGTGAACCAGGCGGCACTGACCCTGGAGAACGGACCGCCGATGGATCTGGCGGCTCACGTGCAGTCCGGAGTTCTGTCGTTCGATCTCAACGTCGTGGACCTGGCGCGGGCGGGCCTGAGCGTGGAAATGCGTTGTGGCTCCGGCTGTGGGCGCGAAGTCGTGCTGGACGAATTTGCCCGCAAAATGCAGGGCAAGGGCTGGCAAAACATCGCATTGCCGCTCTCCTGCTTCGTTCACGAGGGCGATACCCTCAGTTCTGTGGAGCAGCCTTTCGGCCTGCAAGTGGGTGGTAGTGGCGAAATCGTGATTGCCAATGTGAAATTCTTACTTGATGGTGAGCCCACCTTCGAATGCCCCGACTACCGCAGGCTCTCCGTCACACCCGAGACGCTGAACAAGTTCTGGGCACTCGAGTGGTGGATGCCGAGACATGAGGAAAAGGTGGCCCGGGTGAAGCAGGGTAACGTAGACCTGCTGTTTATCGGTGACTCCATCACCCATGGCTGGGAGGAAAAGGGCAAGGCTGTCTGGGAAGAGTACTACGGTGACTTGAACGCCGTGAACCTGGGGTTTAGCGGCGACCGGACGGAAAACGTTCTGTGGCGGCTGCGGCAGGGTGAAGTGGACGGTATCTCGCCGAAAGCGGCGGTGCTGATGATCGGCACCAACAATACCGGTCATCGGCGCGAAGATGCCCGGTTCACGGCCGCGGGTATCAAGGCTATTCTGGATGAGTTGCGGGAGCGCCTACCGCGAACCAAAATCCTGTTGCTGGCCATCTTCCCCCGTTCCGGCCAGCCGGAAGACCCCATGAGGCAGTTGAACGAAGAGGTAAACGCGCTGATAGCTGACTACGCGGACGGTGAAAACATCCATTTCCTGAATATCAACGATGTGTTTCTCGATGACCGTGGTGTTCTGTCGGAAGACGTCATGCCGGATCTGCTGCATCCGGGTGAGAAGGGTTACCGCTTGTGGGCGGAAGCCATGGCGCCGCGACTTAAGGCGCTAATGAACTGACAACGGCGGATTCAGGTTTGACTGGGGAAAAGGTTAAATCATTAATAATCAATGACTTAGCTTCTGTTTGACCACGAGTTAACTGGGCCTCCTATATATTCGTAAGATCATGTAGAATACGCCATTCGGAAGAGGGGAGTGTCGGGACCTGCGGTCGGATTTTATCCGGTGGTATTTAGGTCGCGAACTGCCAAAAACAGCGGCGATACCATTCCGGTTGCCGGTACAAAAGACTTAAAGCCAACATGCGTTGTGGAGAATAAAAGGTGAGTCGAAGACATAAGAAAGTTGAAGCTGAAGACAAGGCAGATATCGATCTGACCCCCATGCTGGACGTCGTGTTCATCATGTTGATCTTCTTTATTGTGACCGCTTCCTTCATCAAGGAAAAAACCATCGGCGTGAACGTGCCGCCGAAGGATCAGCCGCAGGAGGTGAATGACAAATCAAACAACATCCTGATTCAGGTAACCAAAACAGATGAGATTTTTATCGATCAGCGGCGGGTGGACATTCGTTCCGTGCGCTCACTGATTGCGCAGAAGCATGCGGAAAACCCGGAAGCTTCCGTCGTGGTTCGCGCGCATGAACTTTCCACCGCCAATTCCTATATAGCGATCGCGGATGCCGCGCGCGAAGCGGATATTTACAACGTGGCACTGGTACCGTTTAAGGATTAAGTCCGCGCATGCACGCCGATTAAAATGATAGAAAGGCAGCTTCGGCTGCCTTTTTTCTTACCCGGAAATGGTGTGAATATCTCGCAGCGTTTTCGCGGGTTCCCGCGTTCTCCTGTCCACTAATCACGTCCTGTTACTGCCCCGTTTTTTGTTCGCGTTATTACAGATAATTATAGGAACACGCAAAAATCATCAACCGCGGTTTAAGCGACCATATAAAAGCGATTAATGGCCATTCTTCTGTCGCAGGAAACGCTATAGTTAATAGAATCACTTTCCTAAGGTTTGGTTTAAGGTCGATTAACAATGGCGGACAGCGAAAAAATAAATACCCAGGACACCAAGGCAAGAATTCTCGTTGTCGATGATTCCAAGCTGGTCAGGTTGGCCGCAAGTAAAATTCTCTCGGAAAAGTTTGACCCGGTTTTTGCCGAAGATGGCGAAGAGGCGTGGAGAAAAATCCGTGAGGACAATACGATACAGGTCATATTCACCGATCTGGGCATGCCCAAACTTGACGGCTATGAGCTTATTGGGCGTATCAGGCAATCTGACAATGAAGCTATACGTAACCAACCGATTATTGTGATTACCGGTGCGGCCGAGGAGGAGGGAGTTCGAAGAAAAGTTCTTGAGCTCGGCGCCACGGATTTTATTACCAAACCGTTTAAATCCGTTGAAATGCTTGCCCGGGCCGAGGCGCATGCGAGCTACCGGCGCGATAACGAAAATCTGCAAAAAAATCTCGATGTTGATTTACAGACCGGCGCTTTAAATCCCGCCGGTGTACAAAAACAATTGGAAAAGGATGTCGCGTTTGTCAAACGTCATGCGGAAAACCTGGCGGTGATCCTGTTTGAACTGGATAACTTTGAAAGGATTCACGAACGACTGGGCAAGCAGGGAGCGGATCGTATCGTAAAACAGATCGCCACTGTTTTGACGGGGGCGGTACGCAGGGAAGACAGTGTCGGGCGGTACGCGGCCAGCCAATTTGTGACGGTTTTACCAATGGCTAAAACCGAAGGCGTTATTTTACTGGCCAAGCGGTTGTGCGGGCAGGTAAGCGCATTCAAAATTACTGTCGGGGGCGAGCCGCTCACCATTTCCATGTCCGCTGGTGTTGCCGCAGCGCGAAAAGGCAGCTGCGCCACTGCCAAGGACATGCTGCAGTCCGCCGAAAAGGCCCTGGCAATTGCCAAGGAGGTCGGGCCGGGCGAAGTACAGATTCTGAAACTGGAGGGTAAAAAGCATACCGGGGAAACCCCCTTGGTGGTATCCATCGATGGTTTGCTTGATGCAATCGGCAAAGGCAAAACCGATATTGCGGATGAGCAACTTGACGCGGCGCTGACCCGGTTGTTGCCCCTGGTTGAACTGATGTCGGAAGAACAAAAGCAGCGTCTCATGGGATGAGGTGCTCCATCCAAATCGGCAAATCACCAAATCGGCTCAATGGTGATTCACGTGCGAGCATAAAACCAAAAAGTGGTTTTGCGAACAGCCCCAAAATAAATCATAAATTCCACGGCTGCACCATCATGATTCCTCGATTCCTGCCCCAATTTTGCCGTCCTCTCTCAATCTGAATTAAAAATCAATTATTTCAATGGCTTACCGCATCAGTTCTCCTTGGTGCGCATCTTGCTCTCATCCGGTCGCGGCAACAACTTACGCAAAATTTTTTTCCAACAATCCACCCTTAAGTCCAGATAGAGATCCTGTTATGTCTTATTTAGTCCCTTCAGAATTTGCCACAAAAATGGTGGATGCCGGTGAATCAAAATTATTCATGGCAACCCGAGATGCATTAATCCGGGCCTATATGGCTGGCGCCATTCTGGCGATCGCGGCAGTGTTCGCGGTTACCGTCAGCGTTCAAACCGGTTATCCGATCATTGGCGCCATCCTGTTTCCCGTCGGTTTTTGCGTATTGTATTTAATGGGTTTCGATCTGCTCACCGGCGTTTTCGTATTAACACCGTTGGCCCTGTTTGATGGGCGACCGGGTGTGACGCTGGGTGGCATCTTAAAACACTGGGGAATCGTGTTCATCGGCAATTTCCTCGGTGCCCTGACTGTGGCGGTGTTAATGGCGATTGTTTTTACCTACGGCTTTTCCACCGAGCCGGACAAAGTGGGTAAAGTGATTGCCGGCGTCGGTGAAGCGCGTACCTTGGGTTACAAGGAATATGGTGCGGCCGGGATGCTCACAATATTTATTCGGGGCGTATTGTGTAACTGGATGGTTTCGCTGGGCGTGGTGGGTGCGATGATTTCCACTTCCGTCGGTGGTAAAGTCATTGCCATGTGGATGCCGGTCATGCTGTTCTTTGGCATGACGTTCGAGCACTCGGTGGTGAATATGTTTCTGTTTCCCTCGGCAATTATGATGGGCGGGGATTTTTCATTGCTGGATTATTTTATCTGGAACGAAATTCCGGTGGTGCTGGGCAACCTGGTCGGCGGACTTTCCCTGACCGGCCTGACTCTATACACCACGCACGTAAGAACCGCGCCGCAACGCGCGCTTGCCAAATTCGCACAATAATTATTGATCCCGGTCGGGACGGAACCGGACCGGGATCAAATTACCCGAGGCTGGTAACTATATGGGTTCCCTTGCTCCGCCTGTGTGCAGCCGGTTAAAAGTTTCCGTCGGCCAGTATTCCGACAAAGGCCGCAAGGAGATTAATCAGGATTTTCACGGCGTTTATATACCCAGGGAGCCGCAGCTGAGTTCAAAGGGTATCGCGGTCGCGCTGGCCGATGGAATCAGCAGCAGTGCTGTCAGTCAGGTCGCCAGCGAAGCCGCAGTGACCGGGTTTTTTGCCGATTATTTTTGTACGTCGGAAGCCTGGTCGGTAAAAAAATCGGTCCAGTGCGTACTCACCGCCACCAACTCGTGGTTGTACTCCCAGACTCAACAAAGCCAGTACCGTTACGATAAAGACCGGGGCTACGTGTGCACATTAAGCGCCGTGGTATTCAAGGCTGCGTCCGCACACATCTTTCACATTGGCGATACGCGGGTTTACCGCTTGCGAGATGGGTTACTGGAACAATTGACACAGGATCACCGGCTTTGGGTGTCGCAGGAAAAAAGTTATCTCGGTCGCGCACTGGGGGTTAACCGGCAGCTTGAAATCGACTATCAGGAGTTGGCGCTGGAGCCGGGCGACATTTTTGTTCTGGTTGCGGATGGCGTTTACGAACACTCCGATCCCGGGTTTATAAGCGATAGCATTACTCGGCATCAGAATGACCTCGACCGAGCGGCGAAAATAATTATCGATGACGCGTACCAGCGGGAAAGTCGGGACAACCTGACCATTCAAATTGTCAGAATAGATGAATTGCCCGGTTGCGATATCAATCCCGTCTATCCCCAATTAAATGAACTGCCGCTTCCGCCGGTGTTGGAACCGAGGGTGCTATTTGACGGTTTCAAAATTATCCGGAGACTGCATGCCAGCAGTCGTAGTCATGTCTATCTCGCTGAGGACGGTGAAAGCGATGCGGCGGTAGTCATCAAAACCCCGTCGATCGACTTGCAAAACGACCCGGCGTACCTGGAGCGATTTATCATGGAGGAGTGGATTGCCCGGCGCATCGACAGTCCGCACGTGCTCAAGCCCTGCCTGCAAACGCGAAGGCGCAATTATTTATATACCGTTACGGAATTTGTGGAAGGGCGGACGCTGGCCCAGTGGATGACTGACCACCCCAAACCGGATCTGGAAACCGTGCGCGGTATTGTGGAGCAGATTGCCAGGGGACTGCGAGCGTTTCATCGGCTCGAAATGCTGCATCAGGATTTAAGGCCGGAAAACATCATGATCGACAATACCGGCACCATTAAAATTATCGATTTTGGTTCCACCCGCGTGGCCGGTATTATGGAAATGGCACTGTCCACGCGGCAGCATAACTTGCTGGGCACCGCCCAATATACCGCGCCGGAATACTTCCTCGGCGAAGGTGGTACACCGCGTTCGGATATGTTCTCCCTGGGAGTGATTGCCTACCAGATGTTGACGGGGCGGTTGCCTTACGGAACGGAAGTGGCAAAGTGCAGAAGCCGGGCGGCGCAACGAAAACTGGTTTACCGTTCCGCCCTTGCCGATGAACGCGAAATTCCCACCTGGGTGGATGGCGCGTTGCGGAAGATGGTCCATCCCAATCCGCACAAGCGGTACCAGGAATTATCCGAATTTACGTTTGACCTGCGTCAGCCGAACAAGGAGTTCCTCAATAATACCTTCACACCGTTAATGGAACGGAACCCTGTCCTTTTCTGGCAAGGAGTTTCTTTTATCCTGGCAACAATCGTTGCATTTTTGTTACTCCAATAGTGATCCTGATCTGATGGGGATGGTGCTGTCCAACGGTGGCAAATAATGAACAATATCAACGGTTTCATTCGATGAGGTGGGTAACCGGTAAATATCTGCCCAATTAGCAGCCCGGCAGAGGCGTTGATGTATAAAGTTGATGTGTAAATATGGCGCGTCGATTGTAATAGCGCCGATTGTAACGGCGCCTGGTGGCCAGTTCATACCGCCTGCTCATTATTGCCAAGGCTCATACGCCAGGGAACCTGTCGTCACGGCCGAAGATTATTTTTATCTTGGCGTAAATTCTGCTCATAAAATATAAATCGTTTTCTGAAAGATCAGCAGCAACAGTGACTTCCTGGGCCGTTACCAGAACCGGATTCGTACGATGCCAAACGATATTTTCTCTGGAAAGCCGATGCATTGGAGAGGGTGATTAAGGCGCAGGCACAACATGAGGAAAGAAGTTTTCCGTATCGATCAGGTTTGGCTATTGACTGGATGTTTTTTGAAGGGGAATTTTTCCAACTGAACAATCGGTAAATGGCTTTCTGCCTCGTCCTTTTCCGACAGGTGAACAGCCCACTCAGTAATGGAGGTTTTTATGAAGTATCGTGGAATCAAATACACGTCGGGATTGTTAACCGCCGGCGCCGCCGGAATTATTTTATCGGTCGTTGTGACAGCGAAGGACGATGCGGCATTTTCAGAGCCGGATCAAAACCGGGATCAACTCCAGGTATCAAAGGATGAATCCGATCCGGAAGTCAATGTGCAAAGCGAGGAGCCCGAAGCCGCGGTTCGGGAACAGGAAAGTCAGCAACAGGGCCGTCAAGATGAACAACAGGCTGGCCAGGCGCGGGATATTTATGCCATGTCCATCGCCGATATTCGGGATTCGCAGATTCTTGATCCGGCCGGTAATATCGTAGGTGGTGTACAGGAAGTTATCGTTAAAAACGATGGCTCCGATGCGGGACTGATCGTCCGTACCTCGCCCGCCGAAGGGCACCAAGGGCAATTGGTATATATACCCGCGGATGCCTTAATGGCACAGGAAGGCGAACTGGTGCTGGATCCGAACAAACTGGCGGAGGAAGCAGCAAACGCCGAACAGTTCGATCCCCGAAATTACAACCCCGTACCTGAAAGCGATCAACGGCTGAACGAACTTGTTGGTCGGGAGGAAGTGACCCAGCGGTAGCGTGATAAAGCGACGCTGGATGCCAACAGGAAACGGGGTCATCCATAACTGGTGCCAAGGATGACCCCTGTTGACTGAAATTAAAAATCCATGACCGCATGGAAAGCCGGCTTAGGCTGGTGATTTGCATCAAACAGCATCGGAAAGTCCTGCCGGCCGGAGTCGAATTCCGACAGCCAGGTGTTGTCGTCCGCGATTCCCCAGAACGTTACACTGCTGATCGCGTCTTTATTGCGACGATACAGGTCGAAAAATTCCGCATAGCGTCCCGCCTGCCTGGCCTGCACCTCTTCTGTAAATGTGTCGACGGTGTAAAAATCGCTCTCTTGATATTTTTTGCCGCCGATATAAACCGACACATCCATTTCCGTAATATGAACATCCAGCCCGAGAGACGAATACAGTTTTATGGCTTTTTCCATATTTGCTGACGTCTGCTGATTGGACTGGTGGTTTGGATCGGAAGAGGGGGTGGTGTTGATATGCGCCTGAATGCCGACACCGTGAATCGGCACGCCCTGTTCCAGCAGACCTTTTAGCATTTCGTAAATAGCTTGGTGACGGGCGGGAATGTAGTTGTAGTAATCGTTGTAAAACAATTTCGCCTCCGGGTCCGCCTCGTGCGCGAACCGGAATGCAGCGGCGATATACTCCTCGCCAAGAATGGCGTACCACATGCTTTTCTGATCATCGGCTTCCTCCTCGGCGGTGCGCAGGCTTCCGTCATCCATAATGGATTCGTTCACCACATCCCAGGCGTCCACTTCTCCCTTGAAGTGGCCAACCACCGTGTTGATGTGGTTCTTCATAATGTCCATCACTTCCTCGCGGCTGCGCTGTTCGCCGTCCTCGTTGTAGAACACCCACGAAGGCGTCTGCCGGTGCCAGATCAGCGCGTGACCGCGCACCGCCATGTCGTTTTCCCCGGCGAAGGCGACCATGTTGTCAGCCGTTTCGAAAGTGAATTTTCCCTGCTCCGGCTGGAGGGATTCGAATTTCATTTCGTTTTCGGTCGTCAGGCTGTTGAAATGTTTTTTCAGCAGGTCCACGTGGGTTTTATAGGAATCATGATCCGCCGCGGCGCCGATAAGAAAGTACGGCTCGTACTTTTCCTTCAGGGAAGGCACTTCGGTTGAAGAAGACTTTTCGGTCGAAGCGTGCTCCGGGGACTGTTTGGTAGTGCTGTTCTTTCCCGTATCACAGGCGCCCAGGGCAAACAGGCAAAAAATATATACGAAAAGGAGGTTTATTCTGGTCATTGTGCACCTCTTGTTATTCGAAATAAAAAAGTGAAGATGGCATACCGGTATGCGCGGTTTCGTCCGACGCGCCCTGGCAGAGCGTTATTTAAGAGGCAACTGGAGCAAAAGGCAAGGCCGGGTTTGGGTGGGTGTTTAATCTGTCTATTGAAGAAGAGATATTTCAGGACGCCGAATAAAAAAATCCCGACCGAGGCCGGGATTTTTTTCAGGGATCGTTTGCTTTAGTACGGCGAACCCGTCACATCCAGGTCAATACTCCACACGCGACCGGCACCGGTAATGTAAAGCGTTTTGCCATCCTGTCCACCAAAGGCGGCATTGGTGACATTGGCGTTCACGTTAATGGTAGCCAATTGTCCGCCGTTGGGGTTGAACACACTCACGCGCTGGGCGTTGTGTTCGGCAACATAAATATTGCCGTGACAGTCGACTGCCATGCCGTCCGGAACTGTCAGCCCCTCGATCAGGTTGGTACCGGCAAATACTTCACCGTTGATGATCGGATAAGACCGAACAATGCTTGAGTTGCCGGCAACGTAAAGTACATCTTCATCCGGAGACAATGCAATACCGTTCGGATTGTTCAAGCCATCCTCAATCAACGTAACCGTGCCGTTGACATCGACGCGGTAGACGCCGGTAATCGGCTGTCCTCCCGCCGAAGAGTCGTGCTGGTAGGTCGGATCGGTAAAGTAGATGGTTCCATCGTCGGCGATAACCAGGTCGTTCGGCGAATTGAAGACATTGCCGTTGTACGTGGAAGCGACTGCCGTGCGATTGCCCGTGGCCAGGTCGTAACGCGAAAGACCGCTGTACTTGTGGGTGGCGGCAACGATATCGCCCTGCGCATCGACTGCCAGTCCGTTACTGCCGCTGTCGGCAATCTGGGTTGTCATTACACCGGAAGTAGTCAGCTTTTGAATGCGCGACGGGAAGCCCGGGTCAAAAGTAAAGTCGGAGAAGTACAACGCGCCGTCGATCCAGACCGGACCTTCATACAAACCATTGCGATTGGCGCTGGCACCCGGGATGGCAGTGGCAGTCAGTGTGCCGGAAGGCGCGGTACCGCAGACGCCACCGGAGCTTGAAGTTGAAGAACTGGAACTGCTGGATGTCGAGCTTGTGCTGGACGATGAGCTGCTGCTTGAACTCGAAGACGAAGAACTTGAACTGCTGGACGAGGAACAGTTCGACACTACGCCACCGTCACCCCATTGATCGTTACAGGTGTTTTCGCCAATACAGCTCTGATTGTTTTCCCAACCCCAACCGCTGTCCTGGTTTTGACAAAGCGGACGGATTTCACCGTACCAGTTACATTGCTCTGTACAGGTTCCGCCACTCGAGCTGGATGAGCTTGAAGAGGAACTGGATGACGATGTCGTAGAAGCTGGGCGTATTGAACAATTTACGGCATGACCGGAGCCGTAATCTTCCGGCTTTTCGCACACGAAGTTCTCGGTCATGAGTCCGATGGGCCTGGTGCCGCATTCCGTAGCGTTTTCATTCTGGCTACGGTACACCATGCAGCCGCCCAATACGACATCAACCGGCTCGGCTACCACGCAGGTCTCACCGAGATCGGCGCAATGGGTGTAGCCTGATGGGGTCCAGCGGGTAAAGGTTGTCGATGGTCCGCCGGATGAGTTGGAGGTGGAGGATGAGCTGCTCGAAGACGACGATGAGCTGGAGCTACTGGACGTAGTTGAGCTGCTTGAAGAGCTCGAAGTCGATGAACTGCTGCTTGAAGAACTCGAACTCGATGAGCTGCTGCTTGAAGAAGAGCTGGAGCTGCTCGATGTGCCGGTATCGCAAACGGAACCGGTTACTACGGGCACTTCCGCCGCGCCGCCGCCCTTTGTTCCCTGAAAGCCGAATTCCACCGATTGTCCAGGCTGGATATTTGCGTTCCAACCCAGGCTGGTGGCGTTGTAGGGATTGTTACCTGAAACGTTGGCATTCCAGCTGCTGGTGACGCGGTCCGAGCCACTATATTGCCAATCCACACTCCAGCCGCTTACGGGGCTGGTGGACGTATTGGAAATACGGATAACGCCGGTGAATCCGTTATTCCACTGATTGCTGACGACATACTCACATTCAGCAAAAGTGGGTGCCGAAATTGCCGACAGCAAAGCAAGCGCCGCCCAGGAGTGCCGCAGGCGACAGTAAATGCGTGATGTAACCATGAAAGCTTCCTCTTGTAATTTGTCTTATCAAACATGATGTCTGGCTCGCCCATGTACTACTTATTGTTTGGACGCCGCCGCATTGTACCCGGTAATTAGCAATCAATGCAGCGCATTGGCGCGGTATGTTTCTTTTTTGATTGATGCGCGAATGTCTTTGCTACCTTGGTCTCATTGTTATTGGCAGATATTCGCCTTGAGAGGATAAACCCCAATCTGGCGTGGAAGTGTCAGGCATGAGGAAAGGCACATACTCATCCATGGAGAATGTAGCCGGGGGAAAGCGGCTGCCGGCGGCTCCTTCGCCGACCCGCCGTTAACGTTAGCGTTGTGCTGCCTTAAACTCGTCTTCGCTGACCAGCCCGTCCTCATCGGTGTCCACACGTTTGAAGGATTCAGACAATGCCGGCGTATCCTTTGTCTCCTGCTCATCCAGAACACCGTCGCCGTCGGAATCTATATCGCCAAAGTGAACCTCCTTCAGCAAGTTCACACGCGCCGCGTTATATTCTTCTTCGCTGACGTTTCCGTCACCGTCGGCGTCAACGCTGCCAAAAGCCTCTTTCAATGATATTGGCATGGCCTCGGCTTCGCGTTTGCTGATTACGCCGTCACGGTTTATGTCGACCTCGTTAAAACTCAAGCCAGCCACCTGCATGTTGGCCGCTTTATACTCATTGGGGCTAATGCCTCCGCTGCGGTTTGTGTCAATGTCATCAAAATTCGCGGACAGGGCGTCGGATGTTCGCGCTTCTTGCTGGCTGATAACACCATCTCCGTCGGCATCCAGGCCGCCCAGGTTACTCGCAAATGGATTCATATCATGCACAGTGGCACAGCCGGAGGTAAATATAATTACCGCGGTTAGGGAAATGCTGCGTTTCATGGGAAACCTCCTGAACTCTTTGCAAATCAAGTTGGCGTAAAGTGCCTTCTCGTTCCTTGGATACGGAGCACCAACTGTGCCACATGCATACCCTCTTCCCCTTCGCGAGCTACTCTTGCGCATCTGTTATACGCACTCCAGGAAAGGGAGAAATATCGCGACATATAAAAGAATACGCTGTTGCGTTTGCTTGCCTGGACGTGCTGAAAAGAGTGCCGAAAAGAGTGTGGGCAGCAGCAAGAATTGCCCCTATGCGTCGTCGACCAAATTTTCAAATCCGGAGGCAGTCCTGGTGGGAATAAATTCAATTATTTCGTAACTTGACACGTTCGCTTTAATAAGGGGATCTTCCTGTACAATATTTTCCAGTTCCTCCCTGTCAGGGACGCGAGCCAGGATAACGCCACCCGTTCTCGGTACTTTCCGGCCGGAGGAAATGAAATATCCTTTCTCATAATATTTATCGATATAGGCCATATGACCTTCCATATGTTTGTCCACTTCGGAAAGATCTGATTTGTGAGTCAGCGATATAATAAACATTTAATCACACCGTATATTGGGTTAATGCAGGCGGAAAAACTGCGCTTTTAAATAACGCGTTTCGGGAATGGCTGGATGGACAGGGTGATCCATGCCCTGGCTGCCGCGATAGAATAACTGCGCCGGGCGCCGTTGATGCCAACTGGCGGCGCGTACGATGTCCGTTAAGATATCGTCGATCAACGGCATGGAGCAGGAGGCGGAAACCAGAATGCCGCTGCTGTTTAGCAGTTGCAGGGCCAGTTCGTTCAGATGGCGATAAGCTGCTTCACCGGCTTTTTGGTCCTTGCGCTTTTTGATAAATGCGGGTGGGTCCAGTACCACCACATCGAATTTTTTCTTTTCCGTCACCAGTTGTTTTAGAACTTCGACGGCTTTGCCTTCCATGCAAAAAATTTTTTCGCCGCAGCTGTTGAGAGCGGCGTTGGTGTTGACGTAGTCGAGCGCGGCCCGGGAGGCGTCCACGCAAACAACCTCGTTTGCGCCCGCGGCAGCGCACTGAACACCCCAGCCGCCGGCATAAGAAAAAACGTCGAGTACCGATTTGCCTTTCACCAGCGGTTGCAGCAATGCGCGATTGGGCCGGTGATCGTAAAACCAGCCGGTCTTCTGGCCGCTGGTGGCCGCCACATGAAATTGGCAACCATTTTCCACAACTGTCAGTGACTCGGGAATATCGCCCACGGCGACAATTTCATCAGCAAGATTTTCCTGTTCGCGTGCGCTGTGGTTATGGCGCACTACAAGCCCCTTGGGCCTGATCACTTCGTCCAGTGCCGCCAGAATATCCTCCCGTACCCTGTCCATTCCGGCCAGGGTTAATTGCACCACGGCGTGTTCGTTAAAGCGGTCCACCACGACGCCGGGGAGAAAGTCCGAATCACCATAGACAAGCCGGTAGTAGGGTTGGGAAAAGAGAGTCTCACGCAGGTCCAGCGCCGTTCGGATTCGGTCGGCAAAAAAAGCGCGGTCCAGTTTTGCATCCGGATTGTGGCTGAATATCCGGCCGCAAATCAGGGCGTTCGGGTTGATGATGGCGGAACCCAACACCTGACCGGAGGCCGAGTGCACCACCACCGGCTCGCCGGCGCTGAAGGATTTGAATGGGGAACGGTTGGTATCCACTTCGTTGGAGTAAATCCAGGGATGGCCGCGTTTGATACGGCGATCCGCCTGTTTGTTCAAATGGAGGGATGCGTACTGCACTGATAAAAGTCTCGAAAGCGTTGAACGACAGCCGGCATATTACATTATCCCGATGATAACCAGCAGTTGTGTGGAAATATCACGGGGATAAAACCGAATTCCACCAAACTACAGAGGTTGAAGATCGCATTCCATCTCAGGTTGCTTGCGGTGCCACTAATCGAAACGGTAAGCCGTTGCGCAATGGCGCGCCAATCTTTGCCCGTCACGCTTTTTTTTAATTGCTTATTTGAAGCTCATCACAAATTCGTGTGATTTTCTTTGAGTTTGCCCATATGACATAGTTTGCTCTATTGTCATACGTTATTATGATATTATTATAAATGTGCCTAGCCCGTGGCCGGTGTAAATCAATGGATGTGGTGACCTGCTTGGCCATTACCTTCCGATTGGCGGCATTTTTGTTTTTGTATCAGGCGTTTTTCGGTTAAGCGTCCTGGATTGGGATCGGTTTGGGGCAATCAAAAAAGAGTATCAGCCGATCCCGCCACGCCTGAACGTCCAGTTCGAATCTCGTTGTTGCAATCGATAATTAAAATAACTTGAACAGGAGAACCTTACATGAGCGTCAGATTCATAAATAAACGCCGTCTTCAGGACATGTTCAAACCAAAAACACTGACCACCGCCGTAATGGCGGTAATGGGGTCAACGAGTTTGATGACGGCAAATGCGCAGCCTGATGGTGATGCTCAAGAAGTTGCAGGCGCCACCGAGGAAGTTGTCATTATCGGTATCAGACAATCAATGCAGCGAAACCTCGATATCAAGCGCGAATCATCGGGTGTTGTCGATGCGATTACGTCGGAAGGTATCGGTAAATTTCCCGACTCCAATATTGCGGCGTCACTGCAGCGCGTGCCGGGCGTGTCCATTCAGCGTTCTGGCCAGCGAGGCGAACCCACCGGCATTACAGTGCGTGGCTTCGGCGGCGACTTTAACGAAACGTTGGTCGATGGGCGTCGCGTTTCCACGGCCGCTGGTGAACGCTCGGTCGATTTCAGTACCATGGGCGCTGACTTTGTGGGCGGTTTAATGGTACTGAAAACACCGGATGTGACGTTGTCAGCCAGCTCCATCGGCGCAACGGTGAATGTGTTATATCCTAAACCATTCGATAGCATGGGTCAGCGTTTTGCGGCCTCATTGTCCGGATCGATGCAGGAGCAATCGGGCGAGGTCACGCCGACTTTCGGCGCTCTGTACAGCAACACGTTCGCCGACGATACCATGGGTTTTCTTGTTGACATAATCAGCAGCGAACGCGAAACGGAAACGAACCATGTCTTTGAATCCGGTTGGCAGGGCGGTTATTTGCGTCCGTGTCAGATGACATCGACCTGTACGGACGAAGAGCTGGAAGAATCGGGAACCATTGTGTCCTGGTATCCCCAGCAGTTTGGGGCGGATCAGAATATTACCAATGACGAACGCATCGACGGTCGCATTGCATTCCAATGGCGGCCGAACGAGAAGTTATTGTTGACGGTCGATGACAATTATTCGCGTCAGGACGTGGAGACTTTTAATTACGGTTTCGGTGTCTGGTTTGACTTCGGTTCCTTTCGAAATGTCGAAATGGACAGCAACGGCACAATTGTGGATTTCATCAACCCCAACGATGTCATGGATCTTAATGCCGGCCTGAACCGTACCCAACTTGTCACCAATCAGTTTGGTGTCAACCTCAAATATGACGTCAGCGAAAACCTGAGTTACGACTTCGATATTGCTTATGCCAAAAGCGAAATGAATCCGAACGGTCAGAATGGTAACGATGGGATGGACATCGGTTACGGCGGTGATTTGGGGTGTGACATGGGGGTTCAAACCGTCGGTAACAGCGACAGTTCGCTACCGCGGATGACCACCTTCGGCCCCGGGTGTGATGAATCCCGCGTGCTCGATCCGGCAGTGATCGGGTCGCACGTTATCGTGCGGATGCGGCAGGAAAACAGTGACACAATCAAACAGGCCCGTTTCGCGGCCACGTGGACTGAGGAAGACGTAAAAATCGATGTCGGAGTGTCGTATCTGGACGACAACTTCACGCTTCAAAACAGCAACACTTTTGCCAACAACTTTTGGCAGACATGGGCGGGATATGGCGCACCTTCCGGCCGAAGCACCGGCCTGGTTATACCGGCGGACATTTATCAGGGGCATGCAAGTACCTCGGGCTTTATTCCCGGATTTTCCGGTAATGCTGAATTGATGCCAAACCTTTTGGTATACAATCCCAAGGATGTCTATGCGTTCCTGGAAGGTCAGGGAAATCCGCAGGCTGAGACGATCGAAGGGTACAACTATGACTGTTGCGGAGAAAACTACACCGGTAGTCTTGACCTGGCGCTTGATCCGGGTAGCGTCCAGGATATTACCGAAAAAAGGATTTCATTCTTCCTCAGGGCCAGCTTCGATACGGATCTTGGTGATAAACCGCTGCATTTCAGCGCGGGTCTTCGTCAAGAGCGGACTAACGTGACGTCGGCGGGTATCGGTCGGTTGCCTATCGAGTTGTCACTAAGCGAGGCCGACCCAACGTTGCTTTCCACGACCTTTTCTGAGTCGCAGCCTATTTCCACGGATAGTGATTATTCTTACCTGCTGCCCAGCCTGGATATGAAACTGGAGTTGACCGACGACCTTCACTTGCGTTTTGACGCTTCGCGCACGTTGACACGCCCGGATATTAATTATCTTACGCCGGTATTAAACGTGGGCGCATTGCCTCGGGTAGGCGCGTTGAGCGCAAACGGCGGAAATCCGACGTTGAAGCCCTTCCTCTCTGATAACTTTGATCTGGCGTTGGAGTGGTATTTCCAGGAAAACTCCTATGTTTCGGCCAACGCCTTTTACAAGTACGTGACAAACTTTATTGTGCAGGGCGCGCAGCGCCAGACGATCAATGACGTTATCGACCCGACAACCGGACGGCCCGCTGAATATACCGTGACACAATGGGTTAACGGACCGGACGCGCGGGTCAATGGCCTTGAGCTTGCCTGGCAGCATGTGTTTGGAGAAACCGGCTTTGGTTTCAATGCCAACGCCACTTTTGTGGATACCAACAGGCCCTATGACAAATACGATATCAGCGAAAGCGGCTTCGCGGTTACCGGCTTGGCTAACTCCGCGAATTTCGTCGGATTCTACGATAAGGACAGTTTTGAAGTGCGTATTGCGGTGAACTGGCGTGACGAATATCTGCTCCAGTTCGGACAGGCGCAAAACCTCTCGGCGTTTGGAACTGAACCGACCTTCGTGAATTCCAATACGCAAATTGATCTGAGTGCCAGCTATCAATTCACCGAACAGTTCAACGTGTTCTTCGAAGGCCTTAACCTGACCGATGACACGATGAGCACCCACGGTCGCTTCGACAATCAGCTTTTGGATGTGTGGGCGTACGGGACTCGTTACACTCTGGGTGTCCGGTTTAAGATGTAGACAGTTGCGGATGGCAGGGGATAGCTTTTTGAATTGATATCCCCTTCCGTTTGCGATTCAATCTATCGTTATGCTTCCCGTAAAAAAAATAGTCATCGTTGGTGGCGGTACCGCCGGTTGGTTGACGGCGGCGGTGATCGCCGCCAAGCATCGCGGCCGTATGGTCAACGGCTTCAATGTCACTGTCGTTGAATCGCCCACCACACCGACAATTGGTGTCGGCGAAGGTACCTGGCCCACCTTGCGTGGCACCCTTGCTCGCATTGGCGTATCCGAAACAGAATTTTTTCGTCAATGCGACGCGTCTTTCAAGCAGGGCGCCCTGTTTGCGCGATGGACCACGGGCGCGAGCGATGATGCCTATTTCCACCCGCTGATGCTGCCCCAGCATTTTTCCCACATCAATCTGGCGCCTCACTGGTTGCACAATCAAAAAGGGCTCACCTTCTGTGATGCGGTATGCCCACAGGCGCGGGTGTGTGAGGACGGTCTGGCGCCAAAAACGATTGCCAATGCGGAATTCGAAGCCATTACCAATTACGCCTATCATCTGGACGCCGGCAAATTTGCGGCATTTTTGCAAAAGCACTGCTGCGAAAAACTGGGCGTGCGCCATCTGTTGGCGGACGTGCAAGGCGTGAACTTTCTGGAAAACGGCGATATTCGCAGCGTGGACACAGCGCAAGCCGGTGAGATCGACGGGGACCTGTTTATCGACTGCACGGGGTTCCGGGCTTTGCTTATCGGTGACGCACTGGGCGTACCGTTCAAAGAGTGCGGCGATATCCTGTTTTGCGATACCGCGCTGGCGGTACAGGTGCCCTATAAGAGTGACGTCAGCCCGATCGCCTGCCAAACGCTTTCCACCGCCCAGTCGGCCGGCTGGATATGGGATATTGGCCTGCCTACCCGGCGCGGTATCGGTCACGTTTATTCCAGCAGGCACATTTCCGACGCTGAAGCCGAGCGCGAGTTGCTCGCCTATGTTGGCGCCGATGCGAAAAGGTCGGACCTGTCGGTGCGCAGGATCGCGATCCGGTCCGGGCACCGGGAAATATTCTGGAAACGGAATTGCGTCGCCGTCGGCATGGCGGCGGGATTTCTTGAACCGCTCGAAGCATCAGCCATCGTGCTTATCGAGTTATCCGCAAAATTGATTGCGGAACAAATGCCTGTGTGCAGAGAGGTGATGGACATCGTAGCCTCGCGCTTTAATGCAAGCACGCAATACCGGTGGGGCAGAATTATTGATTTCCTGAAACTTCATTATATTTTGACAAAGCGGAACGATACCGCTTTTTGGCGGGACAACCTTTTGCTGGAAACCATTCCCGAGAGACTGCAGGATTTATTGTTGCTTTGGCGCTATCAGTCGCCGTGGTTTCACGATGAATTCGACCGGGTGGAGGAGGTCTTTCCCGCTGCCAGCTATCAGTATGTGCTGTATGGCATGGGTTTTCGTACCGATGTCGAACCGGCGGCATTGACGGCAACTGAAAAAATGGCCGAACGGGCCATGCGGGAAAATGTTGCGCAGACTGAAAAGTTGCGCGGCGGCTTGCCGCATCACCGCGACCTGATTCGCAAAATTGTTGATCACGGGCTGCAACGAATATGAACCCGGCACACAACACCGGCCGGGGCTGACCTATTCTTGCCTGCCTTGGGGGGATAATCGATGCCACAGTATGAATTGCTCGATCCGCAAAAACACGCGCACCTTCGTCTGCGCGCGGGTGAGCGTAAACCCCATTTTGCCCGAATCGTTCTTAGCGAATTTACCCTGGCGGCAGCGTCGTGCCCGATCATGCTGACAAAGGATCCGGAGACAGGGGATTTTCTGGCAATTGCAGTATTGAGCCTGAAACCGGGTGAAACGCCCCTGAAGTCTACAGAAGAGCGAGGCGGATTTAATCCGTTATCCTGGCAATGTCATGGCTTTTATACCTCCGACGACCGTATTGTTATCGATCGTGACAATCCCCGGTTTAGCGAAACGGAGGGTGAACCGTTGTTCACCGGATCACTTCAGCCCGATGACTGTCTGCGTCAGGTGCAAATTGGGCTGGGGCGGTTACATGCGGGGGATGATGCCACCAGGGCGTTCATAGCGTCACTCACGGAGCTGAACCTTATTGAACCCGTTGATGTGTCATTGAAGTTTGATGATGGCGAGCACCTGACGCTGAAAGGACTTTATTCGGTCAGTCTCGATGCCTTGCGCGAGATTGAGGATGCGGTTGCGATTCATCTGTTTCGCGCCGGGTACCTGGAATTGGCGCATGTGATGGCTGCCTCTCTCAAGCAGTTGGGAGTGCTTGCCTACCTAAGAAATCAGCGCCTTGCCCGATCGTAGCGGGTAAAGCTATAACCTCTTTCCTCTCCATTCGGTTGTTTGTCCGTTTCCACATCGGGAGCGGTTTTTTACGTGCTGTTACTGGAGTGGAATTCCATCGTTGGCTTACGATATAAAAAAGCCCCTACAAAAACTGCAGGGGCCTTCGAATTGCCAGGTTCGTTCTGTTTTAGTTACACACATCGCCCGTCACGGCGGAAGCTGAGCCGCCGCCATTGCCGGTAAAACCGAATTCCACCGAGCTGCCGGGGTTGATGGTGGCATTCCATCCCAGGTTACTGGCGGTGTACGAACCGGAAACATTCGCGTTCCAGGAACTGGCAAGCGAACTGCCATCGGTGTAACTCCAGTTCACTTCCCATCCATTCACCACGGAACTGCTGTTGTTGGTCAGCCGGATGGCGCCCTGGAAGCCGCCGTTCCAGGAATTGATAATAACGTGCTCACAGCTTACCTGGCCGGTTCCGCCGGATGAAGAGCTGCTGGATGAGCTTGAGCTACTACTGCTGCTGGAACTGCTGGAGGAACTGGAACTTGAAGATGAACTGCTTGAGCTCGAAGATGAACTGCTTGAGCTTGAAGATGAACTGCTGTTTGAGCCGCAGTTGATCGGACCACCGTTGCCTGACTGGCTGTTACAGGTATTGATGCCGATACAGCTCTGGTTGTTTTCCCATCCCCAGCCGCTGTCCTGGTTTTGGCACATCGGACGAATTTCGCCATACCAGTTACATTGACAGGCGGAACCGCCGGAAGAGCTGCTCGAACTGGAAGAGGAGGAGCTGCTGGAAGACGAGCTGGAACTGCTGCTTGAACTGGAAGAGGAGCTGCTTGAAGACGAACTGGAACTGCTGCTCGATGAACTGCCGCCGTCATCGGCAGGGGGGGTGCCATTATATCCTTCCTGTCCTTCGCGGGTCATGGCGAGGACAAGGTAGCCGTTGCGCACGACAGCGTTGGACGGGGAGAAGTCCGCCCGGTTTTCATCGAAGGTCCAGTCGGCTTTGCCCCAGCGGCCGGTATCGAAGCTGTTGAAGTCGTCGCGCCAGGCGAGCTCAAAACTGCTGCCATTCCAGCGGTGGTACTCAACCCAGTTCACAAACATGTGGACCGGCAGAATGCTGTCGTTCCAGCTGCCGACCCACTCGGGAATGTTCGGGGGCCAGAAGTTGAGGCGCAGCTGCGCCGGGTTCATCAGTTCGCGTGCCTGCCCACCCGTGGTGGTACGGACCACCTGACCATTGACCAGCCAGCGGACCTGGTCCGGCGTCCATTCCACGGTGAAAGTGTTGTAGCTGTCACCGAAGGAGGCGTTTTGCGAATGAACCTGCTCGGAGGTGGTGCGACTGCCGAGACCGGTGATGATATTGCTTTGCCAGGAGGTGGCGTTGTTCTTGCCGAATACTTCCACATCCACCTCTTCCCAGAAGACCTCCGGCAGTTCAGAGCCGTCTTTCCAGAGAAAGAAGTTGGAGATAATGCCACTGCCTTTGGCAGCCTGCATGCGGATTACATACTTGCCGTAGAGTTCGTCGGCGGACGTGAAAATCTCGGCGCTTTTGTACGGCTTCGCCATGGCGGAGAGTGGAAGACAGACAGCGGTAATGGCAATGAGTAGCCATTTCAGCCGGTAATTGGTTTTCCTCTTCATCGTATTCATTTTTTCCTCGCTTTACATGATTGAGTATTTGTATTTATAGGCGCGGACCGGGCATTGGGCGCAGGGGCTTAGGGGTAAAGGTACAGGAGGCGCCGTTAAATTAATGCTGCCAGCCGGACGCTCCGGAGAGTGTGAGTCCGGTGCCGAAGGTCGTAAAGTAACAGTTTACGAATTGCAGATATTGAGACTTTGGGACGCCCGTTGCGGCTAAAAAATAACCATGACTAAATGTTAATTCAATGGAGTCGGGACCTTTGCCCGCTCGTTCGGTGATTTGCTTCGATACTGGGTGGGAGTCATGCCAGTGTATGTTTTGAACAGGCGATTGAAAACGGCTTTGCTGTTAAAACCGGAGAGGGTGGCGATTTCAATGACAGTATGCGTGCCTGCTTCGGACTGGCTTAATAACCGTTTCGCCTCCTCGACCCGATGAGTATTGACGAACTCATGAAAATTCTGGTTCAGGCACCGGTTGATCGCGGTGGACACCTGGCGCGGGGAAAGCCCCACCTGGCGGGCAAATTCTTCCAATGTCAGGCGTGAATTGAGAAACAGTTTTTCCGACAGCATGATCCGGCGGATAAGGTCCGCATGCTCGTGGTTGACGGCTTCCCGCTGGTCGCCATCATCAGGTTTCCCGGTTGCCGAACTTATCCCCTCGAAGGTGCCGGAATAGGTGAGACTATAGAAGATAAGCGCATTGATCAGGATAAAAATCAGGTAATTGCCCACGATTCCCAGAATATCGCCGAGCTGAAAAAACTCGAAAAAACCCACGATGTGAGTGATCAAAACCCAAAGCCAGGCAACCAGAAACCCGCCGATCAATAGCAGCAGCCAGTTGAAGTCGATTTTTTCGATATTGGAATAATTGTGTTTCAACAAATTGCGGTAGCGGTGAAGCTGGTAAAGGCACATCACCCCGTAAACAACCACCACGGCTTTCTGCATATGGACGAACAAGTTGTAGCCGTGGGCCTGGTATATCCCGGACTCCAGGGCCAGCCAACTCTTTAATTCCGGAGAATGCCGGTAGTAAACGAAGTAAAGGTAAACCGGTGTCAGCAGGGTGGGTATCAGGTGGAGCCAGTCGGTTGCCACAAACCGGAAATCCTTGTAGATCAGCGACCTTGTATACCAGTACAGCACGGGGCCTTGCAGGAAAAAGGCAAAGCTGAACGCAAAAAAGATATAAGGAGAAAATTCAAACACCCGGAAGCGCACCGCATCTCCCCATACGATCAGGGTATGCAGTGCAATCAAAGCGTTCAGTAGCAGAAAGGCTGACAACAATAAGTGGCTGACGGGCCTGGAACCCCGATGGACCAGAAAAAACAACGCCAACATACTGCATTCACCGACAATTAACAGCAGTGTCACGTCGTGAACGTTAAATAGCACTGTTTTCAAATCGATCCTCTCTTGTTCCCCGTAAAAGTGGCCATGGCGTTGACGCTGTTGCCGGTTTCCACCGGTTGGCACGTATCCGGCGTGACCGTAAGCTGCCAGGTCATCGCTAAAAATGGTTGCAGGTCATTTTATCTGTTTTATTTCTCGCTTGGCCATTCGGCATGGCTTTACGCCTACAGGTTCGGATGGCGGGCCGTCGGCATCCCGAATACCTTGCTGGACTTGACCGAATTGAATATCTATTCTTTAGGCGTTGCGATGTTCAAGGCTGGTGCGCAAATTATTGCGGGACTGAAAAATGAAGGCATTAGTTAAAATCTAAGCGTGGTGTTTCTTTTGGTTATCGCCAGTTCCGCGCTGGCGCTGGGTCTCCACCTGGCCGGCGACTTCACCATGTCGACCAAGGATCCAAAGGACTATCCGGAAACCGGTTGGGGCGAACCATTCGCGTACTATTTTAGTGATGAGGTTCAGGTATACAACCATGCGATGAATGGCCGCAACACGCGCACATTTATCGAAGAGGGGCGCTGGCGGGCCTTGCTTGACGGAGTGAAGGCGGAAGATGTGGTGATAATCCAGTTTGGTCACAACGACGAAGTGAAAAGTAAAGTCGACCGTTATACCACGCCGGAGCAGAGCAGCAAAGACAGCAGGACCGGGAGAAGAAGCGGCAGTTATTGTATGAGGAATACATTGTACGGGCTTATTAGTTAAAACAACCCGCAATACTAGCCATGAAATATTGCAAAAAAATAACACTGCTAACGGTTATTTAATTGCTTCCTCACAGGGTGTCCCGGCAGAAATTTTCTGCCGGGGACATCCTGCATTCGGCATGGCAGGGGCAATGTTCCCGCTTAGGGGGCGAAAGCAGATTGCTCCGCTTCCCAAAAGATATTATCCACGCGCAGGATGACGCCTTCCTGGTCACCGATCGTCGGATAAATCTGAAAACCGGTAAACACCCTGGTCAGGTCCAGGCCGCCGGTCACTAGATCGGCAACAGGAATTGAAATTGTCTCCCATTCGCCGACCGCTGGGCGGCCGACACTGATATCACCACTTTGGCAGGGGTGTTCGCAGTGGATATTAACCTGTAAGTCTCCGGTTGTCGTTCCGTAATCCATCACCTGCAAATCAAATGTCAGATGACCATCGGCGTAGGCAGACATGTCTTTGGTTTCGTCTGTCACACCGTTGGTGCCCCAGAGGTAAAAGTTTCCTGACGTATTTAAATGAAATTCGACTTCAATTACATTTGCGTGTGCTTCATCACCGCTGTCAATTGTCTGCCAGGTTACGTGGTTATCGTTTTCGCCTTCAAATAATTTCCATTATCGGTGTCGTAGGCGCCGAACCGCCACTCAGAATCCAATACATCAACAAACACTGTTTGGGTAATTTGAGGTGGAATGGTGTAAAAACGCAATTGATTATAATCGTCGTAAACTTCACTGATGGAAACAAGTCGCGCTGCATCGCCGGATAAAGCCAACCCACGATGAATAAGACTGCGATAGCTTGTTTGGGTGGATGAGCTCAAATTGCCCAGGCTCTGTCCGGTATTTCCGTTGTATATAAAGATATCAATTTCGTTGTAGTAGGATTCTGCCCCTCCGATGATTACGCCATTCCATCCGCACAGAATGGAATTGGGGTAGTTTGTGCCATCCAGCACCTGCTCCTGTTGTCCGCTTTCTATGCCGGTACCGGGGAAGTTATAGGGAGCGCCACTGGCGGTGTAAACCTGTGTTCCATCGGCACTGACACACGCCTGGCCATCGCGGCCTTGCGCGGTGCCCGCGGAAAATATCTGTTCGACGGAAAGCTCCCCCCCGTTTAACGCCGAGTAATAAAACTCGTAGAGTTCGCCGTTGGTTCCGACAACCCAAGCTGGATTACTGCTTGCCACCGACAAGCTGAGCCCGCCGGGAATTGTGGCGAACTCATTGCTGGGGGTGATTTCCTCGAATGTTTCGACGTTGTAAATGTGCGGGCCAGCGCCCACCAACAGCGGAATTCCATTCGGGCGCATATAGGCCGGTTGCATATAGTCGATATTCCCGCCGGTGGTCGGGTATCGGTGCCGAACCACACCGGTTACCGAATCCACTTCAACCACTTCCGTGTCTGTATGGTTATAGATAAAGAGGCTGCGGCCATCGTCGCTCATGGTCATGCCGCCCGGTCCGCCGGCCAGGTCGGTAAAAGTACGTTCGACAATGCCGGTAAACACATTGTATGCCCGTATGTCATTATCCACTTTGGTGAACACAAGCGGTTCCACGGGGCTGGCCGTTATAAAATCAGAGCTTACGGGAAGCTCTACAGTGATAATTTCCTGTGGATCTTCCGCCAAGACCGTCAGTCCCACACGAATGCTTTCTTCATTTTCAACACGTTCGTCCGATGAGGTAACGCTTATCTCGCCAAAATAAATCTCGCCTGGTGCTAGACCCTCGGCGGAAACACTTATTTCCAGATTGTCTCCAGTTTCGCCACTGGGTGTAACGCTAATCCAATTCTGACTGGCAGTCGCCGTCCAGGGGGTATCGTCGCGATCAATACTGCTCAATACTTTTACTGTTCGATTCAACACGGAACGGGTTGGTGCGCTGGTAAATGCCACGCCCGCGCTGCTGACTATGATCCGGTTGGCTTCTTTGTGTAAGGTAACCGGAATTTCCCGCGTTAACGTCTGCTCTTTTACCGTAACGGAGAAATCCAGCGTGGCGGTATATGTTCCGCTCTGGATAAGCTCCGGCCCTGCAATCCTGATACTTTCTGGTTCTCCCCCAATATCACCACTCTCGGTGCCAAGGGAGAGCCAACCGCTACCTTCATGTTCCGTCACCGCAATTGACCAGGGATAAGTTTGTGTGCCGGTATTGAGGTTGAATGACAACTGTGTTTCGAGGGCCTCCACTCCGTCGGTGCCACCCAATACCAACTCGGCTTGCTCCAGGGTAAGTTCCGGTTCGGTTACCTCCACGGAATACGAAACGGTGGAGCGGTTTTGCGGGCGTTCATCGTCCGTCAACGTTAGTTCCGCGGAATAGGAGCCGGGTGCCAGATCCGTGGCGTCAATTGTCGCGTGAATATTACCGCTACCGCTGCCGGAGGGGTTGCTGACAGAAAGCCAGGGCTGATTCGAGCCAGCTGTCCAACTGGTACTGCTGCCGGCGGTAAAGGAATGGGTTATGGGCAGGCTTGTCTGGTCGGAGCCGTAAACAAAACTGGCGGATTGCGAGGTTTCGGAAAATGAGATCGCGGCCAGGACAGTCAGGTTAACGGTAATCACTTTGCTTTGCAGGACGTTACCCTCACCATCCGCCGTGCCCACGGAAAAATTGGCCGAATGTGAACCCTCAGCCAGCCCGAATGCATCCGCGGTGATAACAACGGAATAGCTGGAGCCGGAACCGGTGATATCCACCGTAAGCCAACTGGGCTGGCTCTGGCCATCGGTAAACGCGGCACCCACATAGGTAGTGCCAGAGCCTGTCAATGTGAGCGCGATGGTCTGGTTGGCGGCACCCCACGAAGTCAGCTCAAAGTTGGCCTCATTTCTCGCCAGGGTAAATGCCCCTTGCTGCTGGCTTCCGCCTTGATTGCCACCGTTGGTGCTTCCGCCGCCTCCGCCGCCGCAGGCGGCAAGCATGAACAGACACAGAAGGTGGAAGACGATGAGGGTAATCGGCTTGATCATGGTATTTCCCCAGGTTTATTGTTATTTACCGAACGGTTAACCAGGCGATTGCAGAGGCCCCTGGTTTGTCTAGTGGCGCGGGATTCTACCATAAAATCCGGGTGCGCTCCCGGGTTTGGTTATTGACCGCGGCGTATGACCGTTATTGAACGACCGCTATAATAGGCCCCAAATTGACGCGTGAATCCGTTCGTTTCCGCTCCGGCAGGTACACCGACGAAACGACACCGTCCAGATAAAGCGCATCTTTACATTTGAGTTTCTTTTTAAAAAAGATCGCCAGTTCGTGGAAGGTGACAGGTTCGTTGCTGATAACAAAAATAGCTATATTGCCTCTTACGCCGACACCATTCCGAATGAAACGGGATTTGGACACCGGGTTGAACGCGGGGTGAATAACACCTTGTTCAACCAAGAGGGGGCCCGATTGCGTTGCCAGGAGTACGTCCGAAGCGTCGGCGGAATATTTGGATGACTCGACAATGCCTGGTCCGTCGGCTGTAAGAAAAAATACGCCGTTTGGCTTCATAAAAAAATTGCCCTGACCGGAAGACAGGTTCAGCGGTACAAGTTCCTTTCTTTTCGTAACATAAAGGCCCAACGGCGAATAATCCGGTTTGAACATGCCGGCGTTCATGGCGAAGGTGAGGTGTTTTCCTTTCGTTGCAAGCCATTTGTCCAGGTTTTCAAGCCGATGGAATGGACGGCCGGTTGCGTCATTCAGGAACAGTTGAATTTCTTCGGCGCTTGTATCAAATTCAAATACGGTAAACCTGGATGAGTCGGCGAAGCAAATGACAGAAAAGCTGACAAAAAAAGGAATATCCAAAGAGTTTTCATGCGTTCGATCTTTTTATTTTAAAAGAAAAAACAAAACATGTGGCTTGAAAGTCCACGTTTGCGTGAGCGAAACGCGGGCCTGAAAATTAAGGGTTTTTAGCCAAAAAGAAAAAAGGAAGCCGAATACTTTGGCCTTTTTCCACATGTCATGTTCGCGCGGCGGACATCCAGATCCATTGCAATGATCGTGATCCCTGGATCGCCGCTGTGCGAAGATGACGGCCTTTTCGCCTTTTTGCATAACCCATCTGGTTATGCTGTTAAAGCGGGCTTATTCCACGTGAGATTTAGCTGTTTCCGTCATTGTCCATTTTTTCACGCAGGCTCCTGGGCCGCATATCAGTCCAGATTTCCTCAATCCAGGCGAGAACCTCCGCCTTCGTGCCGTGTTTGCCTGTATCTTTCCAACCCAGGGGAATTTCCCTGTCCACCGGCCATATCGAATACTGTTCTTCGTCGTTTACAACAGCGCAGTAAATTGTTGTGTCTTCATCATCGCTCATTGCCAATATCCCCGCAAAAAATCAGCTGGTTAATAATAATAGTAGATTTTAAGCAAGTTATTTCATTTCTGCTAACCGATATCGACGGCAGTCGCGCAAAGCGTGTGGCCACCAGCTCTTTTGCCGCAAAAAAAAGCCCGCTAAAAGCGGGCTGTGAAGTGGGTTTCAATCATGCATCAGAATTCCGGAAGTTCATCCAGCGTAATAACGTTTTCGTGATTGTAAACGTGCATCTTGTGCGCGTTGGTATTGTAGTATTCGCCTGTCCAGAAATTACTGTCGCTGGTGACGCCCTCGGCGGTGTCGGTATCATTCCATACGACAAAATACAGCCACCACGCGCCGTCGGCTTCCATCAGGTCGGGATCGGGAATATTGCTGTTTTCACTCATCGCGACCATTTTCACTTCCTGAGGATAATTCTTTGCCAGGTTGTAGGTTGAAACCTGTGACTCATAATTCTGGCTGCCGTCGTAAACATCGTGGCTCACGATATCCACATATTCATCACCGGGATACCAGGCAGCGCTCTGGCCGTTCCACACCCAAAGCAGGTTGTTAAGGCCGTAGTCGTTGGTCAGGCGGTTGTAGAGATGACGCCACAATACAACCTGTGCATAAGCTGCTGGAATCCCGTCGGTGCGGTCGTTGCGGCCCCACCAGAACCAGCCGCCGGAGGCTTCGTGCAGCGGACGCCAAAGCACGGTTACACCGGCGTTTTCCAGTGTTTGCAGCTCGGCCGCGATCAGCGCGATATCGGATTCGATATTGACGTAAGCGGTACTGTTGGTATCCAACTGACCGTTGACAATGGGAATCTGGAACGACGTACTGTCGGTATAAAACTCACCGATAGTGGTATCGCTCGCATTCGGATCGCGCCAGTGCCAGCAGAACGTTACCAGCCCGCCGCGCTCCCAATGAGTGATCGCCTCCTCTGTTTGTGCCAGACCGGGATTGCCTTCCCACAAACCGTAATTCATAAAGTCGTAGCCCATAATGGCGGGTGCACGACCGGTATCGTTGGTAACACGTTGATACTGGTCGATATTATCCTGCCAGGTCAGGTCCTGTTGGCCGGACAACATATGGTTGCCCCAGACTGATCTTAAATAGGCGTACACGCTTTGCGTGGTGGCGTCGGCGCCGGGGTTGACTGGTGTGGTGCGCATCGGGTCCTGAACGGGACTGCCCATGCCCGGACACATGCTTTCGGACAGGCAAATTTCGCCATTTTCGCTGCCCCAGCTGCCATTATCGCTCGCGCATAGCGTCAACTGCGACCCGCCGATCACACAGTAGGGGTAATCGCCAACACCGGGATCCGCGGACGAGCCGTGGACGATACAGGAATAGCTGTTTTCCCAGCCCCAGCCATCGCCGTCCGGGTCGGAATCGGCGGAACGGCAGTAGGGGTAGCCATTACTCGCGGCATTGGGAATGCCGCCACCGGAACTCGAACTGGACGAGCTTGAACTTGAGCTGCTTGAACTCGAGCTTGAGGAGCTGCTGGAGCTGGAAGTCGAGCTCGATGAGTTGCTTGAACTTGAGGAAGATGAAGAGCTTGAACTGCTGGAAGAGGAACAGTCCGAAACGACGCCGCCATCACCCCATTGGTCGTTACAGGTGGTTTCGCCGATACAGCTTTGATTGTTCTCCCAGCCCCAGCCGCTGTCCTGGTTTTGGCAAAGCGGGCGGATTTCGCCGTACCAGTTGCATTGAGTTGTACAAGTGCCGCCGCTCGAACTGGAAGAGCTTGAAGAGGAACTGGATGACGATGTGGTAGCAGGACGTATTGAACAATTAACAGTGCTGCCGAAGGCGCCGCTTCCTTCCAGTGGTGGATCGTCGCACACGAAGCTCTCGGTCATGCGCGTGATGGAGCCATGGCTGCAGCCGCCGGCTGTCTCGGTCGGGCTGGTGTACCTGAAGCAGCCGCCCAATATGGCATCGACCGGCTCGGTTACGACGCAGGTCTCACCGACATCGGCGCAATGGGTATAGCCCGACGGTGTATAGCGAGAAAATGTTGTAGTGGTTCCGCCGGATGAACTGGAAGAGGAACTGGTACTAGACGAACTGGATGATGAACTGCCTGAAGTCGATGAAGAAGTTGAATTTGATGAAGAAGTCGAACCGGAAGAGCTTGACGAACTGCTCGAAGAGCCGCCCACTTCGGCAGTACAACCCAAAATGTTTCCGGTCGAATCACTGCCATCACCCTGGAAACCAAAATTTTGTGATGCTCCGGGTGAAATCGCGCCATTCCAGCCCAGGTTGCTGGCGGTATAAGGATTGTTGCCGGACCAATCGGCATTCCACAAAGCGGTAACGGTCGAGCCGCCATTCTGCTGCCACTCGACCTCCCAGGCCGTTATATTGCTGGAACCATCGTTGGAAATGGTGATACTGGCGGTAAAGCCGGATCCCCAGTCGTTGGTGACATTGTATTCGCATTGGACGGCGAACGCCTGTAAGGAAAAAAGGGAGGATATCAATAGAGAGCCACCGGCAAGCGGGGCACGCAGAAACCTCCAGGGTTTTTTAGTCATCATGGCTATTTCCTCTTTGTTGTTGATAAGGGTTTGATGGTCAAACACCTGCTTCACAAACATGAACTGCACATATTGTTTTTGTTTTTCATTCAAGGCCACCTTCATTTTCCGGCAGACAAAGCCTCCGCCAGTAAACAAAGCACGCGGAAGAATAACTGGTTTGGTGGTGTAATTCGATACCGCGCAATGAGAAATATAACCTGATTCCCGGGTAAAAAACCGGACAATTATCGATTTCGGGAAAAATGTGATGCCCGGTTGGCGTTTTATTGGTGAATTAAAATTACGAGCAGTATGCGCTTAGGAAAGGGACCCCTTGAATACAAGCCGAACGTACGCACCTGGTGATTCTTGAGACTGGAATTTTTAATTTAAAATATAAAAAACGTTAAAAGCGCGCATAAAAAAGGAGAGGCATAATTTTTTCGTTTAAGTACTAAAATTGAATATTTCTTATGATAAAAAAGTGTTTTGATATTAACGCTTAAAGAACTGTTTTACATATAAAAAAAAGAATTCTATAACGTATTTTGGAAATTAAGATTTACATAGACAGCCCCGATAAGCCGGGGCTGCCAGAGGAGTTTGGACAAATTGTTTTTTTTGGATATCACGCTCAGGTGTTGAATAAAGGGCCGTATTCCGCCGCACCCATGGTTGCACTTTGCGAGTTCACCGTTCCCGTGGTAACCAGGGTGGCCCGCGACATAACGACATTTGCCAGGGTCGCCAATGGCGGTCGATAGGAATTATCAGGCATTTTCTCGTTCGCCCCAAAAACATTGGCGAACACGCAAACGCAGGCATCGAATCCCATAACCACCAGGTTTTGGCGCGCGGTGACGAAATCGCGAAAATGTTGATGCGAACTCCCCATATGATGATTAGGTTCGTACACGCGTGTGACTGCTGGAAATTGATTGAACTCGGCGCGCATTTCCGCGCACACGTCGGAATCGGCTTCCATGGTCAATACACATACCGGGCAGCCCTTGAGTCGGCCCACCCGGAGTACGGAAGTGATATGCTGCACTACCGAACGACCGTTAAAAGTGGTGTCCATGCCGTTTTGCCAGCTCGAAAGATGAATTAACAAGATTCCGGTGGTGGTGGCATTATTCAGGATGAATTGCTCGACGGTGCAATTGATAAATTGCGATTGAGGAGTGACGAATACCCGCCCGTTCTGCGGCCCCTGAGGGTTGAAATTGTTGGGCATTTGCGTTTGGGTATAGCGGGCCGTGTTGGTTTTCGCCAGTGCAGGCATATTCAGGCGGGAGGCCGCGTTCAGGGGCAGGCCGGGGTAATTCGCCAGAAGATAGTAGAGCGCATCCAGGTAGCGCGCCGTTTTTGCTGTTGGGAGTGCCGCGACGGCGTTTAGTACCTGGTTCGCGGTACCGGTGGGGCTGTTGAGAATATTGATCAACGGCCGTAGAGAGCTGGTCTTATGTTTTTCGAAAGTTGGATTGGCCGCGCGAACGGACCGAAGAAAATTATTCAAATGTGCGTAAACAGCCATGAAAACTCCCGTAACAGAGGGTGAACTCGTCCGCTGGACGAGCGTGTTTTTATTGTTAGTTGTCCCAAGAGGGCAGGAAATTATCCCTTAACAGGGCGCCGGAGGGCAACGGCTGCGAATGTGGTGGCACTTCTCTGGAAAAGAAAGGAAAAGAGATGGTCGTGAACCGCAAAACGATTATCCGATGCCGCCGGGAAGGTAGTGAAGGCCTGCATTAAAGGTAAAGGCGTGTTGATATAACGAGTGCTGGCAGGGAATGTTTGAATTAAAAGTTTTTAATGTAAGGCATTGCACGGCATATATGGCTGGCCTTATTCCATTCGGCCAGCCATGATAACGGAAAAAGAGGCTTATCTGATTGCCCACTGCTGGTTTTGTCCACCCCAGTAACTCCATGTGCCGACGTTATCCCCGCTTGCGGTTCCGTAAGCGTCGATACACTGGCCGGTTGCTATAACCGGTGTAATGCGATACCAGCCTGTTTCAACTTCTTCGATATAAAAACGCTGAGAGCCGCCGCCCCAGTAGTCGTATAACGCCATGTTAGTGCCGTTGGATGTTCCCCAGTTCCAGGTGTCCATCGCGCGGCTATCGTTTTGCATGCTGCGGATACTGTATTCGCCATTCCCCAAATGCGTGATGCGCCAGCGCTGGTTTGCAGTGCCATAGTCGGAATAGATAATAAGGTTGGAACCATTGCTGTTGCCAACGGCGTCCAGTACTTTGCCGCTGGCGCGATTGACGATGATGCGGTTGTCGCCCTCGATGCTGCCCGTATCGCTACCGTCCGGGCAGGGACCGATGGCCAAATCGCAGCGCATGGCTTCAACAATCGCGACATGGCGAATGCGATTGGTATAGCTGTCTTCACTGTCGTAGTTGAGACCATAGGGCCACATGTGCTGACTATCTCCCCGCAGAACGGAGCCCGCACCATCGAATCCGGATAAAACGGCGTTGGCCGCCGGCCCGTGCCAGGTACCGCCAGTCATCAAGCTCCAGTAAGCCGAATAGGTACCGACGCCCATGGTGTGGGAAATTTCATGAATGGCAACGCGTGTGTTACGCGAGCCTCCGAAAGTGATTACCCCATCGTAGTTGGCCTGCGCGGTGGGTACGCCGCTGCTGTAGTATACGTTCAGGTGCTTATCGAAGTTTCCATTGCTGTTGTATATGTTGACGGCTTCCGCCATGGAATTGGATATTTGTGTTGCGATGGACGACTCAACACTTTCCATGTGTAGTGTGTAAGTAATGGCTGCATGAGCTGCCGATTGAAGGAAAAAGATGCCAAAAAGAAAAAAACAAATGTTCAGGTAAATCTGCTTGCAAGTTTTCATTGGGATACCTCTCTTTTTTCTTGACTATGCAGTGTGTTGGGGTATGCATTGTACTGGGTTTTGTTCGTCGAAAATTGAAGCGATTTGGCAACGGAAGGATGTCACGGCGAAGAGCAAACAATCATGGCCTGGAGCGGGTTCATGTGAAAAAGCCAGAATGTGGTCATCTCGCGTAGCGGAGATCCAGAACCCTGGACTTGACGGAGATATTTTTACTGAATGCCCGTTGCGCGAACATGACGCCTGCAAGGGAAATGGAGGTGTCATCACCGCTGCCTTTCTTTACAGGCTTCTTTTTTAAGTACTGTCGCGCGAAATCGGGGTTCAGAAGACGGTTATCGTCAAACATGCAAGTATGCTAGACTGGCGCAAAAACAATAATGACTTTCGATATTTCGTTGGAATCTCTCCACCCGCGCGGTTCCGGAAGTTTGGTCGACATACTCGCCCCAAGCCGGAATTCGAATAATATCTTGGTACTTGAGATACAAATATAAGGAAGCCGAGTATGAAATATTATCGATTTTTGGTACTGCTTCTGTTCGTTATGATGGCGTCGCCGGAAGTATATGCGGGAGGTAAATATTCTCCGGAACCCGGCTGGCACCCGTCAAAAAAGCATTGTTCCGAACATCGTCGGCAACACAGGCTTCACAAATGCAACGACTACCAGATTCCCCTGGTCTACAACATCGAAAACACCGGTGCGTATTACCCCGAGCCTTACTTTCCGGAATTCGACTGGCTTCCGATTATTCGGCCGCTGCCGGACCCGTTCCGGTTTTACAATGGATGGCGCGATACGTCTTTTCGGAGTTGGGAGCGACGGCGTAACGAGATCAGGGCTTCGATCGAAAAATACGAAATCGGCCCCAAGCCCGATACTTCTGATCTTGCCGTTTCCGCCTCTTATACGCCGCCCGCGGAAGGTTCGGATACGGGCTCGCTGACGGTGAACGTCACCCGTAACTCCAATGGCACGTCGCTGACGTTGACTTCAAAGGTTTACATTCCACAAGGATGGGAGGGTCGGGAAAAATTTCCGGCGTTGATCCCCATGACATTCTTTGCCAGCCCTACCGGACCCAGCTACGGGGCGCTGCCGGCCAGCGTTTTGTCCGGGCGGCCGGTCGCAACCATCGATTTTATTCACAACCAGGTCACCAGTTTTTCGTTCGGCGATGCCGATCATTCAATGGATCCTTTCTACCAAATGTATCCGGAACTGGCGGCGGGCACGGAAGACAGCAATTCGGGACAGTATGCCGCCTGGATATGGGGCGTGAGCCGACTCATCGATGGCATTAAAATCGCCGGCCAGCAGGAGGTTGACCCGCTGCCCATCGATATGGAACACCTGGCGGTAACCGGCTGTTCCTACGCGGGAAAAATGGCGCTGTACGCCGGTGCGTTCGATGAGCGAATAGCCCTCACCATTCCCATCGAGAGTGGTGGTGGCGGTGCTCCGGCCTGGCGTATTTCACAGGCAATCGAAGCCAATAGCGTGGTGGAAACCGTAACCAACACAAATTACACCTGGTTTGCCTCGCGGATGCGCCAGTTCAGCAACAATAATGTTTACAAGATGCCTCACGACCATCACGAATTAATGGCCATGGTGGCGCCGCGCGCCCTACTGGAAACCGGCAACACTGATTTCAATTGGCTTTCCAATCGTTCCAACTACATTACCGCCCGCGCGACGCAACGAATTTACGAAACGTTCGGAATAGGGGACCGGTTTGGCTTCTATATTGATGGTGGCCACGGGCATTGCCAGATTCCGCCGGAACAGGAGCCCGCTATTGCTGACTTTGTTGATAAATTCCTGCTGGGTGACCAGGACATCGAAACGAATGTGGAGGTTCACCCCTATCCGGCAATTGATTACGAGCGCTGGACCTGGTGGTGGGGGAAACGATATCCGACATTCCCCAATAACTGGAACCCCGGCGACGGAACCGTGGTTGCGTCAATGAAGCGGCCTTTGTTTTTTGGTCCCGGTGACGCTATCGAGGCCGGTTATGCCCTGTCGATACCGGGCGAGCATTCGGAAGCGGAAGTATCCCTGGTCGGCGCGAATGTCCAGATGGATGTATACCGTTTGGATGGCAGCTCCCAAACCATCACCATCCCGCTGCCGAACGCTTCCTATTCAATTCCAGCCGACGATAACTCCTGGTTTCCGTCTGGCAATCTGTTTAATCCGCAGACTTACCAGGGGTCGATAACGGCCGACCGCGGTGGCTTTGTTAAAAATATTTACTTCAGTGCGCTCGGCGAGAATGACGGTGTCGGTGGCAATCCCGCTGGGCCGGGGTTGGTTGTCGGCACGGATGATCCTGTCGAACTGATATTCCACGCCCGGGGTGGCGAGCGTGGCGGTTTTTGGAGTTGGCCCCTCACCGTTGAAAATTATTCGGCAGAATAGCTTTCGGAAAACGAAAGCATTCCAACGTTGACGTTATGGCGTTAACCCTTCTCTTCCGGAAATAGTGCGCCAACTGATCATAGGGAATAAAAAATTTGGCCCACGGCACGAAATCCCGCGCCCTGGACCAACAAATTAATGCCGTTTCCGACGCAGCCGCCTCACCAGGTGGAACGCCAACAAGGTGGAAAGAAACAGAGGGAGAGACGATGGTACCGGTATCGGCGAAATATCCCGCACAAGCGCCACGCCGCTCGCATAGCTTTTCCAATCTATAGTGCCCTTGGCAAAATCGGGATGATATTTATCTGAGTCCAGTAGCGCCGTGGACCAGGAATTATCCGGCCAGTGTACAAAAGACAGGTCGACAATGTTGTATAAGTCGTCTCCGTCACCGTCAGCGCCAAAAAAAGCGGCGGAATGAGACCAGCAGCCATACAAATCAAGCATTAACGGTTCGTCTTCGTTGCAATAGTAGCTGGTTAGGCCGAAAAGATCTTCAAAGGAGCTGAGATTGGCATGCGTGGCCGGATCCCAACGTTCCTGTACCGTATTTTCATCATGGTGAAAGAGCTCGTGGTCCTCAAAACCGGAAACGATGTGAAATTCCCAATGGTTCATCAAGCCTGCCATTTCATGATTTGTTGCCAGGCGCCAGCCGTGGGGGCTGTAAATATCCACCGCCTGTCGAATGGAAAGGCCGTTGGTAATATCCCAGCGCATCCATTCCAGCCCAACCTGTTCAAAAACCAGGTCCCCCGAAAGCTCGTACCAGGAGGGATGCTCGAACTCGACAGGGATCGCATAAACAAATTTGCTGGAAAATAAAATCGATAGGCAAACCAGCATTGCCGTAAGCATGCGATACTTTTTCACTTTGTCCTCCTTTACGCCTTTAAAAATATGTGGATAGCAGAATTTGCGTGAAAATCTGTTAAACGTTTTAATGAAACAGAGGAAAATATGGCGCGGTAGTTATGTTCGCTGGGTGGTCCGAGAGCGCAGCTTCAAGATAGAGTTTGAACCAACGAATGAGTTCAGGCTGTTTGTTAATTTTAGGCGTGTTTATTTATAAGCGGGTAAACACTCACGCCAATTTTAATTTGTGGTAGGAAGATCCGGCGAAGGTAACGCGGATTTCAACAGGATTTGTGGAAATGGATTCCGGTCAATGTGTGAGTAGTCGTAGGTTGGGGTGAAAACCCTAATAAAACTTTCCTTGATGTAGGGATGCCGTTGGGGTTTGCACCCCAACCTACAGTACTTTTTGGAGGATGCCAAAGAAGGAACAGGTGCGTCTTAATGTATTATTTTCCTCTTGCACCATTTCCGCCTGCGCGCGAAGCTGACGCAGCTAAAGCCAAAAGCGGACATCCCGGAGCAAGCTTGCAGCTATCTCCCAAAGTTCCCACGGAAGCGCTTCTATACAACCATACGCCTGAACAGGACTGACTTTGACAGAATCAGCGTTGATAGAACGGATAACAGCAATACTATAAAAACGTAACCAACCTCCCATATGACAAAGTCAGTCGCATTATCCAATGGTTGCAAGATATCAACAAATATGAGGTGAATGGCATAAATTCCCAATGTCAGTTTGCCTATTCCGCTTAAAGACCTGGATCTTATAACTCTGTGATTGGATAAGGCTAAAACAGCGGCGCCACCCCCCATCAGATAAGTACCGAAAACATAATCATGCATCATCATGTAAGTGCCGTAGAACCTGTTAAGCAGGTAGATTTCGGTAAAGTGAATTGCACATCCTAAAAGAAATATACCGAGTCCATAAAAGAACCACCTCTCGGTTGGTTTTATCTTGGCTATAAAATAGCCTGACACAAATAAAAGCGTACTGAAAAACGGCCCGTATCGAGAGTCGAATTCAGAGGGTATTCCCAGCGGCGTCTGTACATAGGATTTAAGAAAAACGCCGACGACGTACAAGGCCAATGCGAATAAGAGTAAACATTTCTCTGCCTTTAACTTGATAAACACCAACGAGATAAACAGGGCGAACAGAAGGGCGACCAGAAACCAGAGGTGTATTTTCGTTCCACCGAGAATTAGCCCGGGAGGATATTGCAACAAACCGTAGGCGTGCCAATAGGCCGCCTTGAAGGGGCCCTGCCAGCCATGTTCAAAAATGGCCGAGATGTTATACGGAAGAAGGTAAATGAAAGACCAGGCAAGAAAAATGACAAGGATCCGAAGCCCCATATCTCTGCTGACCTCGAAAGCGTTTTCCCCTCTCAGGATTTTCACACCCCAAAAATAACCGGAAATAGCAAAAAAGAAAGGAACGGCAAATCGGGCCAACTGGTTGATTACGACGGCGAGATAATGATATGCGCCGCTCTGGTAGCTTTCGCTCAGGAAGGGAGCCGTATGAATAGCAATGACAGAAATAATTGCAAGCAGCCTGATGGTATCTACACTTTCTATCCGATTCATGTGTTGTTATCTTCACAGGATCATTATTAACGTTTTATGTCGGATCACAAAAAAGGAACTGGCTATTATTTTATTTTACTGGAGGTGCCCAGGTTATCTGTTGCTGGAAATTCTACCATAGAGATACTGTCCGTAAACAGGGGCTGGCGGGAGTCGCACGACCATGAGGGGAGTAAATGAAAAATGCTTTAGGATGGAGAACTCAGCCGTGGTGATACCGGCGTCGATCCCGGACAAGGGAGCCCACGACAAAAATCAAAATTACTGGAACCAATCCATATAGGACTGCATTCCCGAGCGCTGGCAGGTATCCCAGGGCCAGTGCCATCGCAATCAGTACCCACACATACGCCACATACAGGACAAGGAACAAAACGCCTTCAACCCGGCTGAGCACGGCGCCGGTGAAAAACAAGGGAAGGCAAAGCACCGCCGTCCCCAGCATAACCGGAATATCCAGCATCGCCATCTGCTCGCCTGCCAGCAACGGCGTTGGCGCAGTCGCGCGGCGCCCCTTACAAGCAGGTCCGCGCCAAATATCAATAATACGAGGCCGAGTATCAGTAGTAGCCAGAGCATAAGTCTCTATATCGTCAGAGGTTAAATATTTTTTGCATATGCGGAATAGCGGCTTTTGGTGATTTTCCAGGTCGCCATTTCCCATCACCAGCCGGGCTTGAATTGCGATTGAAAACCCGTGGTGGCCGGAACGATTTGCGCAACGGATACAGTGCTATGCAAAAACACGTCCGGCCCGAATGGCGCTTCTTTAAGCCGTTTTACTTAAAAAGATTATGGTAGGTCGGTCCGGCGGGGGCTCTCCGGAAACCTTCGGCAACATGGATGTTGTCCGGAGAGCCCCCAGGGATGGGTTTACGGCGTGTTTCTGGAGAGCCCCCGCCGGATCGACCGGATTCGTTGGCATGGCCATATAAAAGAATCTTCTCTTAATGAAGTGCCATTCACGTCCGGCCCCTATGTTGGAATCAACAAAGGTTTGATGAAAAAATTGAATACCCTTTGGTGATATCTCCCTTGGCGATATCCGGCCCGCTCGTTGCCTCATGCACGGCGTTAAAAATATCCGCAAAGGTCGAACGATATTGCGCGGACAAGGGCAAGTTAAATCGGCGCGATACTTCGCTTGCGGCAATGACGCCGCGGACGCGCCCATGTTCGCCGTCCACCACCAGGCAATGTCGCTGGCCTTCCGTTTTGAGCGCAACCAGAACATCCGCCAGGCGGGCGTGCTCCAGTTCGCGATAATCCAGGGTGCGCAACAGGTTCTTTGCTGTCATGAAATCCCGTACTTGAAGATCGGCCCGTTCGAACCCCCCCGCCACTTTTTTCAGAATTTCCTGTTCACTCAGGTTTTCCGGTGTGACCACGCCTAAAAACTGCTCATAACTGTCCACCACCAACTTCAACAACACGTGTTCGCGACGCATCGACAGGGCCGCGTCCAGCGCGTTCTCATCGCAATGCACAATCGACGGCATGTGTATCATAAAATCCGTAAATGCCTTGATGGCGGGCAGGTCGGGATCAATTTCATCCTGTGCCGTGGGCCATACCAGGCGGTTGATATCGGAAGCGTTGTGAAGGCTTAACTTTCTCATACCAAATTCCTCATAAGCGTTACCTCGGTTCGCAAGGGCAAACCGCGGGAAATTTTGCTGTTTAAAAATTCAGGCAGCTAATGCCAGCGGAGGAGCTCGGATGGGAGGTTGGAATAAAACAAATTGGTCGTTGAAAAATATTGTTTTGCCGCCAGCAGGGCTCTTGCCAGCTACGGTGGCGGCGGAAAAGGTGACATTTAGATGGCCGCGATCATCGTCATCGACCGGTAACGGGGCGTGGTCGCGCCCGGGCTTTTCGGAATTTGTCAGGGAGCCCGCGACGGCCACCACCCCGTCGGGCAAGCTGTCAAAGCTTTCCTGACCGGCGGTGAGAATCGTCGGGTTAAGCAAACATAAAAGGATAAACTGCAGTGCGACAATGGGCGAAAATCGCCTGGCGAACAGTGGCGTGCCCCGGCCCTTGGTGAGGAGATGCTCTGCCAATGGCTTGGTGTATTTTGTGCCTTGCAAAGAAAGTACCCTTTCAGCCTGACGTTTTTCGGGTGGCTTGATCAGTAATCGAACCCCATTATTCTGAGTATATTCCTTTGGCAGGAAAAAGGAACGGGTTGAAATTGTTATTTTTTAATAAAAAATAAAGTCCGGGGTGGCGTGAAATATGCTTGTCAGTAACGCTAAACTGTCTGCAGCAAGAAAAATTTCGTCAGCCCATTTTGGGAAAAAGCGAGATCAACCGGTCATTTTCAGAATAAGAAATCCCGCGTCATAAATAACAACTTTTGAGAACTTTGCCCCGGGCCATTATCCACCCCCGACTTATAATCAGCTTTTCTTCAGCATTGCTTAGCGGCTCGCCACTGGTTTAACCGGTTGTTCCAAACAGCGGCATCGGCGGCACTCGCGTCGGCGGATTCTGCCGGCTGACTTTTCCTTCGGGTCATTCCCTCAAACCTTTTCCCTCAGGCCAATGCAAGGAGACCATCATGAAAATATTCAGCAACCAAAAATTTTTGGCAGTCTACTCCGGCATACTCACGCTGATTGTTTGCGTTACATTCCTGACCGGTTTCTCGAGCCACCGCGGAGCGTGGTTCGATACCATAACCGTCCAGCGCATCAATGTGGTCGAGCCGGACGGAACCCTGCGTATGGTCCTGACCAACAATCGTCGTATTCCCGGCATCATCATGCACGGCAACGAGTATCCTGATTTCACCAATCGCAAGGGCTCCACGACGGCGGGAATTTTTTTCTACGATGGTGAAGGTTCGGAAAGCGGCGGGCTTACATTCGGCGGTGGAACAGGTGAACAAAGGGAAGTATCCCGCTTCGGCCATCTGAGTTTTGACGGATATGAACAGGACCAGTTGTTTGCAATTGACGTGCAGGATGATGGAACAAATCACCGTTCTACAATGACGTATTTCGACATCCCGGACTGGTCCATTGTCGACTACCTGGACTTGCTCGAAAGCATTCGGGATTTACCGGAAGATGAGCAGGCGGCGGCTATTGCGGAATTCTTCGAGACTCATCCAACGGATGACGCCGGCCCGCGAACTCAACTGACTAATTTCAACGCGCCCAGCCAACCAGCCCTGAATGTGAACCACCTCCTGTTCAACGACAGAACAGGCCGGACACGGCTGGCGGCCGGCCTGGATGATATGGACGAACCATCCATAAATCTGTTTGATGAGAGTGGGAATTCCCTCTATCGTATTCCGCCGAACTGAGGGGCATTGACGCCAATAAAAATCGATTAATCAAAGGACCGCCGATATCGCTGAGCCCATTACTGGGCGGAATAAAAAGCCAGCAGCTGGATTTCCGCAACGCGATCATGACGTTCGCGGAACGATGGATGGTTTTTTATAACGAATTAAATTTATTCCGGACAGTAATGAGCTGAGATTTTTATTTCAGCCCGCGCCAAAAGGCGCGCCGGGGCCAACCGGCGGGTAGCGCTTGAACAGCTCCGAGTTTTCCTGCTCCTGCCAAAGAGTGGCCAGTGCCGGATAGTCTTCCGCTCGAATGGTGCCAGGTATCATGGTGATGGCAAAATCCAGCGCAATCGCGGCAATAATGCTGGCCTGGTTGGGTGTTGGAACAGGTTGCGCCCGCCAGGCGGAAATTTCATTTTCCAAACCGGCGTAAGCCGCGTGGATCTGGTTACTTACCCTATCCACCCAGGGTAGGTGACGGGCGGATTCGGGGCGAATATTAAATTCGTAGTAAAGTTGCACGCTTTTGTCGCATGCTGCCAGCGCCAGGCCGATACAGCGCAGCAAGCGCTGCTGCATTGCCACGCTTTGCGCGGCAAGAACTTTTTCCGACGGAAACAAAGCTTCCACGTATTGTAGTATCGCTGTGGAGTCCATCATCACCGAACCATCGTTACAGACCAGCGTCGGCGCCTTTACCACGGGATTAATTGCGCGGAACTGCTCATAGGTGGAAAACACAGAAAGCGCCTGGTGCTCGAAAGGAATGCCCAACCAATCCAGGCTGATAGCCACTCGACGCACATAGGGTGAATCCAGCATGCCGATTAATTTCATAACCTGTGTTCCTCTGGAAAAAAATTTAACAATTTGCAAAAGGAGAGGAAATGTTACTCCTGGCATTCGACTTTGAGAAGATTAATATTGTTTATTCGGCGGGAATGTTATGAATTCAGGGATCGTCGCCAGACATCCATTTTGCTTGTATCCGTGGCTGAATACCAAAACCGAAAGCGGGCTGTCCGGGTATCAGGCAGACCGGTTCGCCGTTGTGATTGCGGATTTATTCAGCGTTTAAGCACAGCCACCAAATCAAAATTTGGGTCCGCGGCAAAATCGGATGGAGCGACAAACCCTTTTTGGTTCCATTGCACATTCAATCCAATGGCTTCGTAACATTCGGCGACATATTCCGAGCAGATAAATTCCTGATCCCGTTTAATTTTTTTCATTTGTTTTTTGGTGAAAGGGATTTTCGAAGCCATAATTCTTGCGGCAATTTTTGCTATCTGATTTTTATCATACGGGCAGCCAAAGCAATCGACCGCGAACTGGGCCAGTTTTGCCAATTCCTGTGTGGCGACGGAAGTTTTAAACTGCCGGTGTCGAATAACGGCAAGGCCTCCTGGATAGGGTTTGCCGTTATTTGAATAATTTTCCAGATATTTGGATAGCCTGACGGTGCGAACCCCAATTGGTTCAACACTTTCGAGAAGCATGATCCTGTCAATTGAATCCAGCCGTAGAATAAAACCAACATGGCTCCATACGCTGTTCGTCGCCTGTTGAATCATCGCGGAAAATATGCCGCTTCCGGCGCATATCAGTACATCGCCATCCTCAAGTTTATCCCTTGTCGTTGTGTAATAATCTGAAACCGGAAGGGTGGGAAATTTGTCGATCTCTATCATAACTTTCTCCTTTTTTATGTGGCAGTATTTGGGATACCCTTGCGAGTGTTGGAATGTGGCAGTCGCAAGGGCTGCCCCTGCGCTAACCGGCGATTGTATGAGATAGATTTTGGATTCTTGGAAAAAATAATTGGTTCATTGGTCGGCGCCGGTTGGCGCATTTGGTGCGCCAGGCTTCAACTGAATTAGTGGCGCCAAAAGGAGATTTATCCAGGAAGGTTGGTAATTCGTCTCGCGGGTTGAGTTTGTCCCTCAGCTCATAATGCTCGCAGCCAGGCCATCCGTGGCCTGCTTTTTAATTGCACTACGTAATATCTAGGATTTAAGAAATCCGTTTACATCAAGCCAATGCATAAAGGCATCGAACCACTTGTTGCTGGTGCGATCGGGATTTCCCAGTCCAAAACCGTGTCCGCCATTCTGGTAAAGGTGAAATTCAACCGGGATTTTCGCTTCATACCAGGATTTTATCAGTCCGAATTCCCCACCAAACAGAAAATCGTCTACCGCGATCGCGGCAAACATCGGTGGTGCATCCTTGGGCACTTTTACCGCGCCCATACCACCATAAATTGGTGCGATAAAGGCCAGGTCCACTTTTTTGGATTCAAGCGTCGTTGCCATGGTCAGCCCCGCGCCAGCGGAAAAGCCAACCATTCCAATTCTGTTGACATCGACATTCCATTCCTTTGCCCGGCTTGTTATCAATGCATATGCTGCTTCCACATCTTCGAGCTGGTTGCTGAGATCCCAACGCGGTCTTTTCGGGGGCTGGTCCTTTTTATTTTTGTCCGAAAGATTTTCCGCCTCCGCGAAACGCTGCTTCATCTGCGCTTCAAAACCCTCAAGCGATCCGGCGGTAGGTTGCAGGCGGTACTTTAGTACGAAGGCGTTGATCCCGCGAGCGGCGAGTGCCTCCGCAACTTCCCAGCCTTCATTGCCCATGGAAAGCCACATAAATCCGCCGCCAGGCGCCACGATGATACTGGTGCCGTTCGCTTTTTTCGGATCGGCGAGAAACGGTGTCAAGGTTGCCCTTGAAATGTTCCTCGCCATGGGGTCACCCCACTGACGAAACCACGATTCTTTTTCCGGTTGGTCGTCCACACCGCCGGTATTCAAAGGTATGGCCCCCGGCTCCTCAGGCGCTTCCATGGGATACATTTTCCCGTCCTGAGCAGTCGCGGCCGCGCTGCTCAACCAGAACATGGCCAGCATCAATAGTTTTAAAAAAACACTCAGTTGTCGTTGCATAATTTCCTCTCTTTGGTAAATTTTATTTTTTTGTGTTGTTAAATGTGCAGAGGCCCGGAAAGTCCGGTATGTATAGTTATCGGAAAGCTTGCCTCGGGCAGCATGACTGTTCATTTGCAGTTACCGAGTGTGCCGGATCATGGATATGTCGACATGTCGGCCACCGGGATGCCGGCACCACATACACAGGTGTTATCAGGACGTGGTCAGGGAAGATGAGGTTCGGTTTCCTTCATTCTTTTTTTAAACGTGGTGCACTACTCTCATTTACCCGCTCGTCTTTACGCTATTCCCGCGCTGTGATATTGTCGCTTGGACGATAAGATCATATCATATGTCAAAATATAGTGATAACAATATCCGCGCGCTCGCCCGGGCGCCACAGCAATTCATAAATATTATTCCGGAAAATATCTATGTGCATATCAAGTGCTTCTGATCGCTGTCCTGGTTTTGCCCCGCGTTTACTCAAACTCGCATCGTTTGCCGCCGCCCTGACGCTATCGGCTCTGATACCTGCCACCTCGGCTCAGGATACTTCAGGCACCCCGGTTTATCTTGATACAAGCCTCGGCTTTGAGCAGCGCGCGAAGGACCTTGTCTCGAAAATGACCCTGGAGGAAAAGGCGGCGCAATTGGTAAATGACGCGCCCGCCATCCCCCGGTTGGGTGTGCGCGAATTCAACTGGTGGAGTGAAGGCCTGCACGGCGTTGCCGCGGCCGGAGAGGCAACGGTGTTTCCTCAGGCGATTGGCATGGCGGCTACCTGGGATGTGCCGCTTATGCAGGAGGTGGCCGACATTATCGGCATCGAGTTTCGGGCCAATTATGAAGAGATGAAGCACCGCTTCGGTGGCTCGGACTGGTTTAGCGGCTTGAGTGTCTGGTCTCCCAATATCAATATTTTTCGCGATCCGCGCTGGGGCAGGGGACAGGAAACCTACGGCGAGGACCCGTATCTCACTTCGCGTCTGGGAGTCGCCTTTGTTAAAGGCTTGCAGGGTAATGATCCGCGTTACCTGATGGCTGTCGCAACGCCAAAACATTTTGCCGTGCACAGCGGCCCGGAGTCCGGCCGTCACAAAGACGATATTCACCCGAGTCCGCGCGACCTGGAGGAAACCTACCTGCCCGCGTTCCGGGCAACGGTCGAGGAGGGCGGTGCGTACTCCGTCATGTGCGCATATAACGCCGTCAACGGCGCGCCCGCCTGTGCCAGCGAAATGCTCCTGACCGAGTATTTACGCAAAAGGTGGGGCTTCAACGGATATGTCGTATCGGATTGCGGCGCGGTAGCCGATGTGTACGAGAAGGACAAGCATCATTACGTGGATACTCCCGAGGAAGCCATCGCCAAAACCTTTGGTGCCGGCATGGATTTAATCTGTGGCAGCGCCAAACAAGCCGACCATATCCTGAGTGCCGTGCGCAAGGAATTGGTGAGCGAGGAGGTTCTCGACCGGTCACTGGTAAGGTTGTTTACCGCGCGCATGCGTTTGGGCCAATTCGACCCGGGCGCCGATGTCTTTCCAAAAATAACCGCGCGCGATAACGATACACCGGAACATCGCGCCAAGGCGCTGCAGGTTGCGCGGGAATCCCTTGTACTGCTGAAAAACGAAAATCAATTGTTGCCTCTGAAAACGGTTCCGAAAAATATTCTGGTGGTCGGTAAAAATGCGCATGATGTCGATCCCCTGGTAGGGAATTACAACGGTACGCCCTCCCAGCCCGTCACGATTCTCGATGGGATTCGCGCGAGATTTTCCGACAGTCATGTCACTTACGCCAAGGGCTTCGAATTGCTTTATCCGTTGCAGTCGAACGTGCCTGATGCCGTATTCTGCCTGACCGCACGATGCAATAAAAAAGGTCTGCTGTTTGAGCAATTCCCCACCAAGGAAATGGAAGGTAAACCGACAATCTCCACGGAAGTAAAAAACGCACATATCACATGGGAAGGCGAAAGGCGGCGTAGTGCCGCGCGCTGGAGCGGTTATCTCAAAGCGCCCGAGTCCGGAGAGTATTATTTCCGTTTTGCCGCGGACGGCGGTTACAGAATCTGGATCGACAACAAGAAAGTGATCGATACCTGGCACCTGGACTGGCGCCCCTCGATGATCAGCGGCAGTATCGAATTAACCGAAGGTAAAACCTACCCCATTCGCATCGAATCGTTCCAACGGCGCGATCACGGCGATGAGCGTCTGGTGTGGAGCCTGCCCAGTGATACGGGATCGCAGGAAGCACTGCGCGCGGCGCAAAAAGCGGATCTGGTGGTATTTGTCGCCGGCCTCACAGCAGCGTTGGAAGGCGAGGAAATGCCGTTACCGGCGGAAGGCTTTGAAGGTGGCGATCGGGTCGATTTGAGCCTGCCCCGCGTTCAACAGGCACTGTTGGAAAAAGTGGTGGATGCAGGAAAACCGGTTGTGCTTGTTCTTACCAACGGCAGTGCCCTGGCGGTAAACTGGGCCGACCGGCATGTGCCGGCCATTATCGAGGCGTGGTATCCGGGTGGCCAGGGCGGCGAAGCGGTGGCGGAACTGCTGGCCGGGGATTTCAGTCCGGCCGGCCGCCTCCCGGTAACCTTTTATCGCTCGGTCGACCAATTGCCACCCTTTGGCGACTACTCAATGAAGAGCAGAACTTACCGCTATTTTGACGGCGATGTTCTTTATCCTTTTGGATATGGCCTGTCGTACACCTCTTTTGACTACAGCAAGCCGCGCGTTTCCGACAAACGTATTGAGGCAGATGAAAGTATTGAAATTTCCGTAACGGTAACCAACAGGGGCGATATGGCCGGCGATGAAGTGGTACAGCTCTATATTGACCACCCGAACGTTGATGGCGCGCCGATACGGTCGTTAAAAGGTTTTAAACGCATCGCCCTTAAGCAGGGCCAGTCGGAAAAAGTTACCTTTACGCTTAGTGAATCCGAGCTCAGTATCGTAGATGAACAAGGAGTCCGCCGCGTTGTGCCCGGCAAGGTCAATGTGTGGATCGGTGGCGGGCAGCCGGCGGAAAACGAACGTTTAGGCCCGGTCGCCGGTATATCCACCTCCTTTGAGATAACAAACGCTTCAATTCTTTGATAACGGTAGCGCAACCATGAGATTCTTTATCCCTTGAGAAAGATTGCGGCATTAATACTGGAACGTTGTTGTCTTGTTTTCCATCCCGGACAGGCTTCCAAGCCTCTATAGTTCAAGCTTTAGAATCAAGCACTAACCCGAATGGCACTTCCTTAAGCCAATTTTGCTCAAAATCGCGGTGGTAAGTTCGCC
>CAYVIB010000025.1:0-85887 GCA_964451365.1 uncultured Cellvibrionaceae bacterium | reverse complement strand
TGATATCTTGCCAGATATCTACTTAAGAGTGGTCTACCTTTTGGGGGAGTTTACGGTGTCTAAGCGAGAGCAATCTCAATTCTAAGCAGGTCATTCCTTCGGGTTTGGCCTGTTTTAGTTTCTAAGCTCGGTCAAATTTCCCGATATCGCCTCCCCTCATCGCTGGTCGCTGTTTTTAACGCTAAAGAAATCAGGTTGATTTGGTTTTCGGTCAAGCTGCCAAGCCTCTCCCACAGCTCGTCGACCAACACATATTCGCTAGTAGACGTCTCTGGCGGCATTTTTCTTGTTTTCTTCGACTGAAGCCCTGCGCGCCACAAATCACGTTTTTCGGCTTCTGAAAGGTCGAGAACTTGGGTAAGCTGGTCGAACACACTTAAGGATGGTGGGCCTTTGCGGCCATTCTCCATGGCCGAGATGTAACAGGACTGAACCCCAGCTTCCGCAGCGAGTTGAGATTGCTGTAAACCACGGCTTCGACGGAGCTGTTCGAGCTTTTGGCCGAATGGGGTCATGACATCTCCTGCGGACTCAAGATGTGTTACAGGAATGGGGCTAGTTTTGTACTGGAAACGGTATCGCTCATGAAAGAGGATGTCAAGCGGTTTTCAGTTTTAACCTATTGATAAATAAGGTAAAAGTTATATGGTTTCATATAAATCTTGTGGAGTTGAAGTGCTGGAAACCGCTGGATTAGAAGTCTTTATGGCTCGTATCAGAAACGTTGAGTTTGGCGTGTTGTAAACTGCTTATTAGCTTTGCCTACAAGCTACCTAAAGCGGTCTTTTGGTAAAAGATAAGACCCACGCCTGCCCCCATTTTCGCAGGTAGCACTAGGTCGCCGATTTATTCTTGTATGATATTGATTTCTATGGTTTTATCGAAAAATAAAGTTGCTCTGCGATTATAATAATACCGGACCGACCAAGGATGACAATGATTCATAATCATTTATCGATCACTCTTCTACTTCAGTCAGCTTGTTTTGAGCCTCTAGATCAGTGCCGACATATTCGTTGCGAACTCAGGAGAATTGCTTAATGAGTAAATCTCCTATAGAAAAATATGATATGTCAGATCCTGGCGACGAAATGCAGCTGCGTCTGCGGTATCAGCATGGTTACGGGTTGATTTTATTCTGCGCAGCGGAAGTTGATCAGCTTGACTGTAAATCTCTATGGTTCGAACAGCATGAAGATATTCTACTGGAGAAAAATAACGGTCATTTCAGTTTTTATCAGGTAAAAACTCGCGAAACTACGCAGGGGAAGTGGAAGATCACAGATGAAGCTATCGTTAAAAGCATAAGGCGATTTTGTGAATTTGAGAATGAATATGGAGAGTTAATAGACAATTTTGTTTTTGTATCAAACTGCCCATATAGAGAGTCAAAAGAAGAGACTAAAGAAGAAGAGAAGGCAGTAAGTCCAATTAATTTTTTAAGGTATGTTAAGGATGACACTAAATTTGAGGGCGAATTCAAAAAAAGACTAGATAATCTCGTTAAGGCTGTAGGTTGTGAAGAATTAACTCTTCTACAGGCAATAAAAAAAATAGAGTTGGTTGTAGGCCCTCCTCTAGAAAATTTTGAAATAGATTTGTCAGCTACTCATCTTAGTAGCATCCCCCGTATGAAAGATATGAGCCTGGTTCTTATTAATCGAATTAGGGATGAGTTTCTCCATAAGGTATTTAAAGCCTCATCACTAAGCATTAATGACACGCACAAACATATTTTTTGCCGCTTAAGTGATAAAAGGTATGATCCTCGTGTATTAGGTAAGAAAATTGACCTCGAAGAGTTTTCATCATTTATTGGTGATATTCCTACACAGGTCTTTATGTATTCTGTAAATAGTGCTGAACTTGAAATTGGAGCATCCGTGAGAGATATGGAGGTCCTCAAAAGGAAAATGGATCGCGCAGGGCTTAGTTCGCAATATGAGTCTCTGAAAAGACGGGCACTATCCGCTGAGCAGCTTCTTCTAGAAGAGGCCAATAAAAATCCAGAAAGCTTTCGATCAATGCTTGATCAAGTGGAGGGAACAGTTCTGTCAGCTTGTTCTGATGCGATACTTGATGCTACAAATGAAAGAAAAATAAATGGTGTGGAGGCGTTCAAGTCCGCAAGGAAACAGCTTGAAAATCTATCCCAGAATAACCCAGCTCAAGTATCATCCAAGAACGCTGATTGCCTAATCGGAGTTGCCGGGTTGCTTACTGGAGCATGCAAGCTTTGGTGGTCAGAAGAGTTTGATCTGGGAGATGGATCATGAGTCTACTTCTTGCTAGAAAGGCTGCGCAGGCTGAGTTGTCTGACGATTTACACATGATGCGAGTGCTAATGCTCGTTGCTATATCAGGTAAGTGGAAGGGAAAAAGGAAGATAAAAGGCATTACTAAACTGGCCAAGATGGATTTTTTACTTCGGTACCCCAATTGTCTAAATGTGGCTATTGAAAAAGAAGGTAAGTCACTATCTCAATTTGATGTTGAGATTAAGAGTCATGAAAAAGATACCATTGAATCTAAAATGATTAGATTTAGGTATGGTCCATGGGATGGCCGCTATCGTAGATGGATTAGCCTGTTAAAGGCAAAGGGACTATTAAATGTCTATACAGAAGGAAAAACAGTAATAGTGGAATCAACAGACTTGGGCCAGGAGTTTGTCGATGGGCTCGCTGAATCGGAGATCCACAAGGAGCAGTATCTCCGAGCAACAGCTGTCGTTAAAACTTTTGGAGGCTTTTCAGCCACGAAGTTGATGAGCTTTATTTACGAGACTTTTCCAGAATTAAATGATATGCGCTGGGGGGATGAAATAGAGCTATGAAGATTTATTTAAACAAACTTATCTTAAAATTAAAGAAATCAGAAGAAATCATAGGCTTTGCTGATACTTCCTACTTTTATGGAAAGATGGGGGCTGGAAAAACTAGCATTGCGCGCCTAATAGATTATTGCTTTGGTGGTGATTTTGAATATTCACCCGCTCTTCAACAAGAATTCGTTTCAGTTTCTCTAGACCTCTCTATAAATGAGAATAGTTTAATTATATCTAGGCCAAGGGATGCGGCTAGTGTCATAGCTTCATATTCAGTGGGTGAAGAAAAATATAGGTTGGTTGTGCCAATTGACGCCGGTGAAGAGGTAATTCCAGATAGTGGTATTGAAAATCTTTCAGACTTCATCTTTTTCCTAGCGGGAATGGCGCCACCTAAAGTGAGGAGAAGTAAAGCTAAGGAAGATTCTGATTTGCAGAGATTAAGTATCAGAAATCTGCTCTGGTATTGCTATTTAGATCAAGATGAAATTGATAGTGATTTTTTTCATCTTGGAAAAGATGCTAATAATTGGAAACGCCTGGCGAGTAGAGATGTATTGCGATTTATTATTGGGTTTCACCAAGAGAAGGTATCTGAGTTAGAAGAATCATTGGCTGAGCTTAGAGACAGGAGGCGTTATTTAAATGCCGCCGCAAGCACCCTGAGAGATGTTCTAAATGACGCTTCTATAGACTCCTATGATGAGATGCATGGGGAGATTGAAAGACTGAAGTTGAAAGAGGCTGAGCTTACAGAGATAATAAATGGACTTAAATCAAATATTAAAAAATCAAATAATCGCCATGCTGTAGATGGTTTGAAAAACGACGCCAGGGCGATTTTCTATGAAATAGAAAACCTAGATATTGCTATCAGAGAAGTCAAAGAATTGATATCTAGAGATTCTAGGCATTTAAATGAAATTGAAATGCTTAGATTAAAAGTTAAGAGAGACGCTTCTGCTAGGTTGGCGCTTTTAAGTGTTTCATACTCATCCTGCCCATCCTGCTTTAAAGATTTGCCACAGAGGCCAGCCAATTCCTGTTTGGTCTGTGGGCAGGAAGAAAGCGAAGGTGAGGCATCCGATAATAATAACGAGATTTTAGAAAGAGACGCCGAATCAAGAATTAAAGAGCTAGCTAGGGCGGTAAAAGATCATAAGAGTCAGCTTTCTAAGCTGGAAAGAAAAAGAAACGAATATATACGTAAGAAGGTAGAAATAGATAATAGATTGACCCAGCTTTTAAGTGAGTATGATTCCGTTTATTTGTCGACGGTTCTAGAGACTGAAAAAGAGCTTATATCTGTTAAGGAAAAAATGGAGGGATTGAGGAAACTACAAGAGCTTCCCTCTAGAGTTTCTCAGCTAGAATCTGATGCTATTAATTTAACGCCAGAAATTAATGATCTTCATGAGGAGCTTAAGGAAGCCAGGGAGCAGGCAGAGAAGGATACGAAAAACCTTGAAAAATTGGAAAAAATATTCTTGAAGATGTTGTTGAGGTCTAAGTTTCCAGGAATAAAGAAAGATGACTCCGTCTCTATTAAATCTCCAGATTTTCTTCCTGATGTATTAGATTCACAAGTTGGTGACTTGGCTGTTACATCTTTTGCGAATTTGAGCAGTGGTGGTAAGAAAACAATTTTCAAAAGTTGCTTTGCGTTGGCTGCGCATTATTTGGCTAGATCAACCAGAAACGAAGTGTTACCTTCTTTATTGATCATAGACTCCCCTATGAAAAATATTAGTGAGCGAGAGAATAAAGATGTTTTTGAAGGTTTCATAAAGCTTATTTATGAACTTGCTGCTAAAGAATTGGCCGGAACTCAAATTATAATAATTGATAAAGAATATTTCCCTCCTCCAGAAGGCTATACAAAGACGCATAAATCACGGCACATGCAGCCAGATAGCGAAGAACATTTTCCTTTGATTCCTTATTATAGGGGGCACTAAATTTACATTTAAAGATCTAGTAAATATTAGTAGGATTCCGGGGGTAGTGTATTTATTTAATGTCTGCTTTTGGCTGTTTGCTGCCTGTCATGTCTTCACTCTCCTTGCGCTGTTATAAATCTATCCCACCCATATTTATTGGCAAGGGCGTACCTACGGTGCTTCGCACCCTTGCCAATAAATATGAGCGCGATTGACAATTTATGCGCGAGGTGACCGAAGACATGGCTCTTAATCAAGTTGGCAAATACTAGAGCTCAGGCAATAAAAAAGCCCAGCAACTCTTATTATATTGCTGGGCTTTTCAACGTTAAAAGCCTCGTTTTACCAAATTTTGGCAGTGGACTTTTTTTACCATAATTTGGCAATTGCGCCATATTATGGGTGAATCCACAGTGTGCAGTTTCAACTTCGTATGGATGGTGCCCAGAGGCGGAATCGAACCACCGACACGGGGATTTTCAGTCCCCTGCTCTACCGACTGAGCTATCTGGGCATTTATATAACTTACGAACTAAACTAACTTACCAAGCAGCCGTCCCTGGAGCATCGCCCTGGCGTTGAGTCAACGCTCGGGGGCGCTTCGCTTCACAGCCCCTCGCTTCAACGTCGTCAATTGCGGTGCAATTGACCTAACTGAGCTATCTGGGCATTTATAACTTCGAATTAACTGACTTACCAAGCCGTATGGCGGTTGGTTTTTGATCAGCCATGCCCTTCCCCCAACTGCTTCAAAAGGGGCCAAAAAGCGCGAGGCGCGTATTAAACCCGCTAAGGCCAAAGTAGTCAAGACACCGGATGACTCGCCAGCAAAATTTATTTTTCCGGCGGGACGAAACCTTCCGCCCGGTCGTACTCCTCCCCGGAAAGAAACTTGTCCCGCTGTTCGCCCAGGTAGTTGCGTGCCGCCATATCCATCATATTCAGGTGTTTTTCGTTGATCAGGGTGGTCTGGTGGGCCATCCACTCCTGCCAGGCCTGCCTGGAGACGTTTTCGAAAATGTCCTGCCCCTTGGGGCCGGGCAGTGGCGGGGTCTCAAGACCTTCCATTTCCTGTTTGTACTTGCGGCAAAATACGGTGCGGCTCATGGTTTCTCCCGGCAGGGTGTGAACTGGGAGTGTATCTTACACAAAAGTGGCGGGAGGCCAAAAAACAGTGTTGGGGTTTTGTTCTTGCCCCAACTTACGGTAAACCGGAAAGGAGTTTTTTGACGGGCGCCGCCAAGCCGATAGTCTGCGGATGCTCCAGGTTGTACCAGATACGTGCGCTGCTTTCGGTAACGCCATTCAGCGGTTTCGACAGTGTGAGCAGTACCGGCGAGATATCCAGGTGGTAATGACTGAAGGTATGACGCAGTGCCGGCAGGGTTTCCGGTGGGCTGGCTTCGCCGAACCGGGTGAGGCAGTGGTTGTGGCTGTCGGCGCCGAGGTCCAATTCCGGCAGGCTCCAGAGGCCGCCCCAGATGCCCCGCGGCGGACGCTTTTCCAGCAGGATTTCGCCCCGCCTGTTTTTAATCACCAGCATTTGGATTTGTTTTACCGGCAACGCTTTCTTCGGCTTTTTGCCGGGCAGTTCATTTACCAGGCCCTGCTTTAAGCCTTCACAGCTGCGTTTGAAGGGGCAGGCGGGGCAGTCCGGCGATGATCGGGTACACAGAGTGGCGCCCAAATCCATGATCGCCTGGGTGTAGTCCCGGCAGCGCTCGTTGGGTGTGTGTTGAATGGCCTTTTCCCACAGTGCTTCTTCCACCTGCTTATTACCGGGCCAGCCTTCGATGGCGTGGTAGCGTGCAAGCACGCGTTTTACGTTGCCGTCGAGAATCGGTGCCGGTTTTTCAAAAGCGATACTGACAATGGCGCCGGCGGTGGAACGGCCAATGCCGGGCAGGCTCGCTAGCTCTTCCACGGTGGAAGGCATTCTGCCGTTGAATTCCGCCACCACGATTTGCGCGCATTTGTGCAGGTTGCGCGCGCGGGCGTAGTAGCCGAGACCAGCCCATAAATGCAGTACGTTGTCCGGTTTGGCGGCGGCCAGTTGTTTAAAAGAGGGAAACGCTTTTACAAAGCGGTTGAAATAGGGGATGACGGTTTCCACCTGGGTTTGTTGCAGCATGATTTCCGACAGCCACACACGATAGGGCGTAATCGGTTTTTGCCACGGCAGGTTTTTGCGGCCGTGTACGTCGAACCATTTGAGCAGGGTGTTGGCGAAGGCGTCTTGTTTGGGCATGATTTTCTAATACATTAATTCTTACGCCGGCTTTTACCACAACATTCGGCGCCAACCAAGCGGCGTTTTATCCGGCCGGTGAAATCGCTACAATAGCGAGTTCTTCACCATACCCCATTACCCGACCATAGAGAGGCTTCCCGATGCTTAACGCAACCCCGCTGATTGAAGTACACAAGGAAATGGGGGGCAGGATGGTGGATTTCGGCGGCTGGAATATGCCGCTGCACTACGGCTCCCAGGTGGAGGAGCATCACCTCGTGCGCAAACACGCCGGCATGTTCGACGTCTCCCATATGACGGTGGTGGACCTGGCGGGTGAAAAAACCAAAGCCTTCCTGCAAACCCTTTTGGCAAACGATGTGGATAAGCTCAAGGTGCCGGGCAAGGCACTTTATACCGCGATGCTTAATGAGCGCGGTGGCGTTATCGACGATTTGATTGTCTACAACATGGACACGTACTATCGTTTGGTGGTCAACTGCGCAACCCGGGAGAAGGACCTGGCGTGGATTATGGAGCATGCCGTGGATTTTAACGTGGCGGTAAACGAACGCGTCGACCTGGCGATGATTGCGGTGCAGGGGCCCGAGGCGCGCATGAAGGTGGCTGATATTATCGGTTCGAACAGTGGGGGTTCGAAAAAGCTCGACGAACTCGCGGTGTTCCAGGGCACGCCTGTCGATGTTGACGGTGAGGAATGGTTTGTCGCCCGCACCGGTTACACGGGCGAGGATGGTTATGAAATTGTGCTGCCCGCCCACAGCGCGGAAAGATTCTGGCGCGAGCTGAAAAATTCCGGCGTGGCGCCATGCGGTTTGGGCGCGCGCGATACCTTGCGACTTGAGGCGGGGATGAATCTTTACGGTCACGAGATGGATGACAACACGTCTCCCCTGGTGGCCAATATGGCATGGACTATTGCTTGGCAACCGGAAGAGCGCGAGTTTATCGGCCGCAAGGTTATAGAAGCGGAAAAGGCCGGCGGCGTTAAACAAAAACTGGTGGGCCTGGCGTTAAAGGAAAAAGGCGTGCTGCGCGCCGGTCAAAAAGTCGTTGTTGGCGGTTCGGATATTGCGGACAATTCGCGAACGGGTATTATCACCAGCGGCTCCTTTTCACCCACGCTCGGTTACTCCATCGCGCTGGCGCGCGTGCCGGAAGATACCGGTAATCAGTGCCAGGTTGAAATAAGAAATAAAATTCTGACGGTGGATGTGGTAAAACCTTGTTTCGTCAGAAACGGCAAAAAAGTTTTCTAAAGCAAAAAATCCAGTAACAGGAAAAAAATATGAGCGAATTAAGACCGGAGTTAAAATATTTGGCCAGTCACGAATGGGCAAGGCTGGAAGAGGACGGCACCGTCACCATCGGTATTACCGACCATGCCCAGGAGGCGCTCGGGGACGTGGTTTATGTGGAGGCACCGGAAGTGGGCAGCCATGTTTCCGTGGGTGAGGAAGTGGGCGTGGTGGAATCGGTGAAAGCTGCGTCGGATATTTATTCCCCGGTCTCCGGCGAAGTCGTTGCCGTTAATGAGGCACTTGAGGAAGCGCCAGAAACCGTCAACAGTTCACCCTATGATGAAGGCTGGTTTTTCCGCGTGCAGCCGGATGATATTGACGAACTGGAAAACTGCCTGTCGGCGGATGAATACCAGGAGTCGCTGGAAGACAGCGACGACGAGGAATAATTTTTGTAGAGCGGATAAGCGATGGTCCGACACTTCGGGCGCCACTTACCGTTTTGGATAGCGGCATTTTTGGCGGGTGGCGCTGAGCTTGCCCGCCCTATGGCTTATTTGGCGTTTATGGTATCGATGGCGGATTTCAGGTTTTCGTAAACGCTGGTCCAGGAGTCCTGCTTTTCGCTGAAGGGTTCTGAAAGTAGCGCGCTCGTTTCACTCAGCAGGCTTTCCACCTGTTCCCGTTTTTCTTTTCTCAGTACCGGCACCGCATCCATCAGAGATTCTATTGACAGTAGTACAAACTGCTGTTGATCGGCGGCGGGGTAACTGGAATAGTGGAATTCATTTTCCGCTGCGGCGGGTTCTTCGGTTTCGTTGGTTCCCGTCTCCGTCCCGGCCTGCGCATTTTCTTCCGGCTCTACCATTGCGGCTTCCTGCAGTTTTTTAATTTCAACCACATCCACGATAAGTTGCGTGAGGCCCTGCTTCAGGGTTTGCCGCACGGTATTCAGTTTTTCCCGAGGCGCGAGCGCTTGCCAGTTCAGGTAGGCTGAATCCGGTTCACTGCTTTGCCAGGTGTTTTGAAGTGTTGTCAGGTCGTCCAGTAAAATGTCGGCCTGTAATTGTAATAACAGCCGGCGGCGGTGATTGGGTGTTTCCTTTACACTTTTAAATCCGCTTTCTATTTCCTCTCGGGAAAGTTGTTTGACCGGCGCATAATCTTCAACCTGGCGCCGCGCATCGATACCGAACAGCATAAAGTGAATGGCGTACAAACCGAGGGCGGCATCTTCCGGGTCAGTAAGGCCGTGCTGGCCGATCAGGTTCTCGCGGGTGATTTCCATGCCGATGTCGTGCACCATGCCGGAATACAAATACGGGCCGAAGGAATCCAGGTACCCCGGCTGAATCGGGTGCGCGGCGATGCGAAAATGCAATTCCGCCAGCGTGTTAAAAGAGGACGGCGCCGCCTGGCCGAGAAAGTGGAAAAAATAAAACCGCCGATAGGCGAGGAAGGCATCCTGCCATTTTTGTTGCGCGGTTTTTAATGTTTCCGTTGAGGGAGATGTGAGGAAAGCGTCTATTGCCGCGTTAAGTTCACTCGCTGCGCCCACGGAGGTGGAAAATGTATTCGTGCCCGCCGTCCACAATTGATCCGCCGCGGTATTCACCCGTTCCTTGTCGATGACCGGTGTGGGTTCAACGCTGGTTTCAACCTCGATTGCCGGCTTTTTTTCACACGCGATTAAAGCTGCTGCCACAATAATGACAGCGCTTGCGAGCCGAACGATACGCAACAGCCGCGCGCGGCCATGTGAAACAGCAGAGGTTGGAATTACCATTGGAAGATTTCCTATCGCAAGCTGATGATGGGCCAGTTCTTTTCCTGTGCCACGCGTTTTAATTTTTCATCCGGGTCGACCGCCACCGGGTGGTCCACCACGTTCAACAGTGGTATGTCGTTGGCGGAGTCGCTGTAAAACCAGGCGCCGTCAAGGTTTTGCCGGTGTTCGTCGAGCCACTTTTGCAGGCGCTCCACCTTGCCGTGTTGAAAGCACGGTGTTCCTGTTATTTTGCCGGTGTAGCGCCGGTCAATCAGTTCCGGTTCGGTGGCCAGGAGGTTATCAATCCCCAGCTTTTTTGCTATCGGTTCCGTCACAAAGCGATTGGTGGCAGTAATGATAAGCAGCGTGTCGCCGTCGGCGCGGTGCTTTTCAATCAGTGCGGCCGCCTTGGGCAGCATCATCGGCGCAATGGTATTTTCCATAAATTCCGCGTGGAGTTCCGCCAACTCTCCAGGGGTAAAAGCGGTCAAAGGTTCCAGCACAAATTCCTGGTAGGCAAAAATGTCGAGGGAACCATTCTGGTAATCCGCGTAAAACTGGTCGTTGCGTTGTCTATAGGTGATCGCGTCAACCAGGTTTTTGCCGATGATGAATTCGCCCCAGCTGTGGTCGCTGTCGCCAGCCAGCAGGGTGTTGTCCAGGTCGAAAATGGCGAGGCTCAATGTGGGCTCCGGTTGCGATCGATGAGGCTTGGGTTATTTTAATGTATGCATAAACTGTCGCGCCGTGCTAATTAGTGGCGCGAAGTTAGTCAAAACATACGTGGGCAAGGCGCGGCGGCAATTGCTGAGTCTTGCAAAATTGTGAAACAATAACCTGATCATTATAACAATTATGCAAGGTGCGAGGTTTGAGTGATCGATGTTGACGGGTTCCGTCCAAATGTAGGCATTATTATAACGAACGATAAGGGTCGTTTGTTTTGGGCGCGGCGGGTCGGCGGTCAGGATGCCTGGCAATTTCCGCAGGGCGGCATAAAGGAAGACGAAAACCCGGAACATGCGCTTTATCGCGAGTTGACAGAAGAGGTCGGCCTTACGGAAGCCGACGTAAAAGTTCTCGATGTCACCCGCGGCTGGCTGCGATATCGCCTGCCCAAGCGCCTTATCCGCAATCGTGAACCCATCTGCGTCGGGCAAAAACAGAAGTGGTACCTGCTGCAGTTGCTGTCGGCTGAAAGCAGGATTCGCCTCGATGCGGCCGGTCCGCCCGAATTCGATAACTGGCAGTGGGTGAGTTACTGGTATCCGCTGAGCAAGGTAGTTACCTTTAAACAGGATGTTTATCGGCGCGCGCTTAAAGAACTGCTCCCCGCCTACAACCAGATGATCGCCCAGCATGGCGGCCGGGAAGGTGTGGCATGTTGAACTCGCTGCGCAGTATTGTCCAGGAGGTTAATGGCGCACCGGATCTGAATTCCGTTCTCGAGATCATTGTTTCCCGCGTAAAAAAAGCCATGGCCACCCAGGTATGTTCGGTTTACCTGCGGGACCGCAGTAACGTTTATGTGCTGATGGCCACCGAGGGCCTGCATAAAACCGCTGTCGGCCACGTGACCCTAGCCAAGAACGAAGGCCTTGTGGGCCTGGTGGCGGCGCGGGAGGAACCGGTCAACCTGGACGACGCGGAAAGTCATCCAAGATACCAATACTTTTCGGAAACCGGGGAAGAACGGTTTTCCGCTTTTCTCGGCGTGCCCATTATTCACCATCGTGAAGTTCTCGGAGTCCTCGTTGTGCAACAGGCGGAAAAGCGTCGTTTCGACGAGGGTGAGGAAGCTTTCCTTGTCACTATGTCCGCCCAGCTTGCGGGGGTGATCGCCCACGCCGAAGCTACCGGCGCCCTGCGTACCATCGGCCAGAAAACCGAGGCGCGATTTTTGGGTGTGGCCGGCGCACCCGGGGTGGCTATCGGCCGCTGCGTGGTGGTGTCGCCGCTTGCCGACCTCAACTCGGTGCCTTACCAGACTTGTACCTCTATCAAAGAGGAGATCCAGTTTTTTAATGAAGGCCTTGCGGCGGTGCGGGCGGATGTCAGGCGCCTGAGCGCCGAGCTGGAAAACCGGCTTAATAAGGAAGAGCGGGTTCTGTTCGATGCTTATATAGGCATGCTTAACGATGCCTCGTTGGGCGAGGAGGTTCGCACCAAGATCGGTGAGGGGTTATCCGCGCCCTATGCCTGGGCCGAAGTTATCCGCGAACATATCAAGACTTTCTCCAGCATGCACGACCCCTACCTGCGCGAAAGAGCCTCCGACGTGCGGGACCTGGGTGGCCGAGTGCTGGCTTACTTGCAGCAGTCCGCCCGACACGAGCGGGTTTATCCCGACCATACCATTCTTGTGGGCGAGGATCTCACCGCCTCGGCGCTGGGTGAAGTGCCGGCCGGCAAGCTGATGGGCATTATATCCGTGCGCGGTTCCAGTAACTCGCACATTGCCATTCTGGCGCGTTCGATGGGGATACCCACCGTAATGGGTGCGGTGGATCTGCCTTTTACCCGCCTGGACGGGCGGGAGTTGATTGTCGATGGATACCGGGGTTCGGTCTACAGCGATCCGAGTGACGACTTAAAATCCCAGTACCAGGCGATTGTCGAAGAGGACAAGGAACTCGTCCGGGAGCTGGAGGCAATCAAGTCCCTGCCCTGCGAAACCGCCGACAATCACCGGGTTGCCCTGTGGGTAAATACCGGCCTGATGGCGGAGGCGAAGCTGTCACTGGAACGTGGCGCGGAAGGCGTGGGTCTGTATCGAACGGAAGTGCCGTTTATGTTGCGCGATCGTTTCCCCAGCGAGGAAGAGCAGCGCATTACTTATCGCGAACAGCTTGAAACCTTCGCCCCTCACGTGGTCACCATGCGCACTCTGGATATCGGCGGGGATAAATCTCTACCCTACTTCCCCATAGAGGAAGACAATCCTTTCCTTGGATGGCGCGGCATTCGCGTCACGCTCGACCACCCGGAAATCTTTCTCGCCCAGGTGCGGGCGATGTTGAAGGCCAGCGAGGGGCTGGATAACCTGCGCATTATGCTGCCAATGGTCAGCAATATCTCGGAACTGGAAATCGCCCAGATGCTTATTCGCCGGGCGCATGACGAACTGCTCGAGGAGGGGTATAAGGTTCAGATGCCGCCGATAGGGGTGATGGTGGAAGTGCCTGCCGCTGTCTACCAGACCAAGGAACTCGCCGCGCGGGTGGACTTTATTTCCGTCGGCAGTAATGACCTTACCCAATACCTGCTGGCGGTGGACCGCAATAACCCGCGGGTGGCGGACCTCTATCATGCGCTTCACCCGGCGGTACTGCGCGCATTGAGAAAAATCGTCGAAGACTCCCACAGCCAGGGGGTGCCCGTGAGTATCTGCGGTGAGTTGGCCGGTGACCCGGCAGCCGCGTTGCTGCTGATGGCCATGGGTTACGATGTGCTTTCCATGAGTGCCACCAACCTGCTTAAGGTGAAATCGGTGGTGCGCGCGGTAACACTGCAACAAGCCGAAGCCCTGCTGGAAGAAGCCATGCTGCTGCCGGATGTGGAGTCCATCAACCGCTGCCTGGAACTGGCTTTCCGCCAGGCCGGCCTCACACGCCTGCTGCGCCCGGAAATGCTCAATTCATCCAAACATCAGCAATGATGCCGTTGCCGGCATCGATTCTCCCGATGCGCGGTAACAATGTTATTATCTGCGCGCATTTTTCTTTCCACCTGAATAATTAGTCATTCAATGGCTACCTGACGGACTTCATTCATGCTGACCTATCCCGACATTGATCCGGTCGCCCTGCATATCGACGCGTTTGAAATTTTTGGCTGGACCATCGGACCGCTCAACGTCCACTGGTATGGGTTGATGTATCTGTTCGGCTTTGCCGCCGCGTGGGCGGTTGGCGTGTACCGGGCAAAAAAAGAGTGGTCGCCGGTGCAAAAGTCCCAGGTGGAGGACATGATTTTTTATGCCGCGCTCGGCGTGGTGCTCGGCGGCCGAATCGGTTATGTGCTTTTTTATAACCTGGAAGGGTTCCTTGAGAATCCGGTGGAACTCTTCCGGGTCTGGGAGGGCGGCATGTCCTTCCATGGCGGTTTGCTGGGCGTCATCATCGCCATGTGGCTTTATTCCCGAAAAATAAAACGTTCGTTCCTGGTCCTGATGGATTTCGGGGCACCCCTGGTGCCCATTGGTTTGGGGCTCGGGCGCCTGGGCAATTTTATCGGCGGCGAGCTTTGGGGCCGGGCGACGGATGTTCCATGGGGAATGGTATTTCCAAAAGATTCGGAGCAGCTGGTTCGCCATCCCTCCCAGTTGTACCAGGCCTTCCTGGAAGGGCTGGTGTTGTTCGTCATACTATTTTGGTTTTCCCGAAAACCGCGCCCGAAGGCGGCGGTGGCCGCCCTGTTTTTAATCCTGTATGGCTTGTTCCGCTTTTTGGTGGAATTTTTTCGCGAGCCCGATGCCCATATCGGCTACATGTTCGGGTGGATGACCCGCGGCCAGTTACTGAGCATACCGATGATTCTTTTCGGTGCGTCTATCATGTACTGGACCTATCAATTGCGGGATACCAAAGGTCGCCGAAATGTCCGGACCAGGCAGGGTTAAAGAGGCAACCCAGAGAAAAATTTAAGGTGAACAGGTGAAACAGTATCTGGATCTGATGCGGCATATCCGCGACAACGGTGTAAAAAAAGAAGATAGAACCGGCACCGGAACAATAAGCATTTTCGGTTATCAAATGCGCTTTGATTTGAGTGAAGGGTTTCCTTTGGTAACGACTAAAAAGTGCCACCTCAAGTCGATAATTTATGAGTTGCTGTGGTTCCTGAACGGCGATACCAATATCCGCTATCTGAACGAAAACGGTGTCAAAATCTGGAACGAATGGGCGACCGAGAATGGTGACTTGGGGCCGGTGTATGGCGCCCAGTGGCGGTCCTGGCCGACGGCCAGTGGCGAGGTGATCGATCAGTTCAGCCAGCTGATCGAGCAGATTAAAACCAAGCCGGATTCGAGAAGGCTGATTATTTCGGCCTGGAATCCCGCGGTTTTGCCCGACGAGACTGTTTCGCCGCGGGAGAATGCGCGCCGGGGAAAGATGGCCCTGCCCCCCTGTCACACGATTTTCCAGTTCTACGTCTCCGAGGGTAAGCTGAGCTGCCAGTTGTATCAGCGCAGCGCGGATGTGTTTCTCGGGGTGCCGTTCAATATCGCCTCGTATACGCTGTTGACCATGATGGTGGCGCAGGTGACCGGTTTGCAGCCGGGAGATTTTGTCCATACGTTTGGCGACGCGCACCTGTACCTCAACCACCTGGAGCAGGTGGAAACACAGCTCCAGAGGGAACCGCTGCCGCTGCCTGCAATGAAACTAAACCCCGGGGTAAAAGACCTCTTTGCGTTTAAGTACGACGATTTCCAGTTACTGAACTACGAGGCCCACCCTCATATCTCCGCACCCATTTCGGTGTGAGAAGGAAAATGATCGACAAGCAATGAATAAAATTTCGTTAGTCGTGGCCATGGCGGAAAACCGCGTGATCGGCCGGGAAAACCAGTTGCCCTGGCGCTTGCCGCAAGACTTGAAGTATTTTAAGAAAGTCACCACCGGACATCCCGTCATCATGGGCAGGAAGACTTTCGAGTCCATAGGGCGTCCGCTGCCCAACCGAATCAACATCGTTATCACCCGGCAGCAGGACTGGACCGCCGACGGCGCTATCGTCTGCCTCGACGTGGAAGAGGCGCTCAGGCTGGGCAACAGGGAAGCGGATGCCGTTGGCGTCGGGGAACTTATGGTGATTGGTGGTGCCAATTTATATGACCAGCTGCTGCCCCGGGCGGATCGCCTGTATCTGACCCAGGTGCACGCTGAAGTGGAGGGTGATGCCCTTTTTCCCGTAGTTGATTGGCAACAGTGGAATGAGGTGTCACGGGTCGAGCACTCATCAGACACTGGAAATCCCTATAACTATTCGTTTATAGTGCTCGACCGGAAAATTCCTGGTTAGTGTATGAGCATGCCAGGCTGTGGTTTGACCGGCTATTGGCGCACAAAGACTTACGGGCACAAGATGCAGTGTCGCGTGTTTAATTTTCGGCTTCTGTTACCTGAGTGTTACTGCCAGGGTGAGCCGAAAGTAAAAAGTGTTACCAAAAGTGATACTTTTTTGCACCACAAAAATGCGTGTCGTTTTGTGTTTGAATGTTCGGGAATGGTCTTATTAAAATGCGTTTCTCTAGCGATTACCTAGCCAGAAATCCTATTAATAAAACACTCTGGATCTACATTGCTCTGATGCCTGATCCGGTCGCAACGTTTAATTTTTTTAATAAAGTACCCGAGTTGGGGGATATATGAAGATGCAGCGAATGAAAGCTGTGGTGTTATCCACGGCCCTATCTGCTGGCGCGCTTTTGGTTGGCGATGTCTATGCAGATCAAACACTGGACGCGATTTTGGAGGTGGGCCAGTCAAAAACCGCCGCCGCCCAGCAGTCTCAAAAGCGAATTGATAAATTGGCTAATGAGACTAACGAACTCTTCAGTCAGTTCAAAGTCGTCAATAAGGAAATAGAAGGTCTTCGCGTATATAACGCCCAGCTGGAAAAACAACTGGCCAACCAGCTGAAGGTAATCAAGGACCTGGAGCAATCCATCGCTGACGTAACGGTAATCGAACGACAAATCCAACCTCTGATCCTGCGCATGCTCGATGGTCTGGAGCAGTTTGTCGAACTGGATATCCCTCTGTATCGGGAGGAGCGCATGGAGCGGGTCGCAGACCTGCGCAACAACCAGGATCGGGCTGATATTTCCGTGGCGGAAAAATTCCGTCAGGTACTCGAGGCTTATAACATCGAAGCCGAATATGCACGCAAACTTCACACTTACGTGGATACCCTGGACGTTGGCGGCCAGGAGCGCCAGGTGAACATCCTTGGGGTGGGCAAGGTCGCGCTGATGTACCAAACCACCGACACCGAATTTTCCGGAGCGTGGGACCAGAGCCAGCGCGCCTGGGTGGAACTCGATCCGGGCCAGTACCGGGCGTCGATTCTCAAAGGCATCCGCATCGCCAAGCAACAGGCCTCAACCGACATTATGCAAGTACCAGTATTGGCTCCGGGGGCAGCACAATGAAAATGACATTAGTACGTAAGATCGCGGCGGCGGCCGCAACAGGAATTTTTGTTTTGTCCAGTGCGGCGTTCGCTCAGAACGAAAAAGCGGGCTCCCTGGAAGAACTGCTGCAAATGGTGCGCAACGCGAAAGTCTCCGAAAGCGCCGAGCACCGTAAGCGCGAAGCCGAATTTACCCGGCAGAAAGCCAATCAGGCGCAATTGCTGCGCGAAGCCGAAAATACCAAAGCGGCTGAGGAAGCCCGTTCCGAGCGACTGGAAGACAAGTACGAAGAACAGGATCTGGCGATTCAGGCCCGCCGCGCGCAACTCGATGAGCGCATGGGTTCGTTGAAAGAGCTGTTTGGTCACCTGACCTCCGCGGCCGGCGACCTGCGCACCGCGATCGACACCTCGATCGTCAGCGCGGAATACCCCAACCGTGGCGAATTCCTTGATGAACTTATCGAGAAAATGAATGGCGAAACCCAGATTCCGCAAATCTCGGAAATCGAGCGTCTGTGGTATGAGTTGCAGCGCGAAACGGTTGAATCTGGTCGTGTTTCCAAATTTACCGCTACTGTCAGCGATGCTTCCGGCAATAAAAACGAACAGGAAGTGGTCCGTATCGGTAACTTCAACCTGGTATCCAACGGCAGCTACCTTAACTATGAGCCGGACACCGGTACTATCAGCGTGCTGCCTCGCCAGCCGGCGGGAGCTCTGCAATCCGCCGCGGCCGACCTGCAGTCGTCGACCTCCGGTTTCACCAGGGTGGGCATAGACCCGACTGGCCCGGCTGGTGGTGTTCTGCTCGAGGCGCTGATCAACAGCCCTTCCATTGTCGAGTACTGGCACGATGGCCAACTGGTGGGTTACATCATCTCCGGCGTGGGTGTATTTGCGATATTGCTGGCCTTGTGGCGCTTCATGGTACTTTCCGGCATGGGCAGTCGCGTCAACGCCCAGCTTAAATCCGACCGCGCGAACCCGAACAACCCGCTGGGTCGGGTATTGAAGGTGGCGGAAGATAACCCTGGTATAGATGGCGAATCGCTGGAGTTGAAGCTGGAAGAGGCCGTGTTGAAAGAGCGTCCGGCTATCGAAAGCCAACTGGCGACACTGAAAATTATTTCCATGGTGGCCCCGTTGCTGGGTCTGTTGGGTACGGTTGTCGGTATGATCGTTACCTTCCAGGCGATTACCATCTACGGCGCCGGCGATCCGAAAGCGATGGCGGGCGGTATCTCCTCCGCACTTGTCACTACCGTATTGGGTCTGGTGGTGGCTATTCCGACAGTACTTCTTCACACGATCCTTAACAGTAAAGCCAAGCGCATTATCCATGTTCTGGAAGAGCAGAGCGCGGGCCTGATTGCTGAAAAAGTAGAGAAGAAGAAATAAGTAGAGGAGAAGTATCATGGTGGCATTGATGGAAGCGCTCGAAGCCATTAGAGCCTTTGTGGAGTCGGGCGGCCCTGTTCTGATTGTTATTGCCGTCCTGACGTTCTTCATGTGGACTTTGATTTTCGAAAGAATGTGGTTTTACAAGGGAACCTTGCCGAAACTGGTCCGCGGTACACTGGATACCTGGGAATCCCGTGCTGAGCGCAGGTCCTGGAACGCCCGGCAGATACGCGGAGCGCTGATCTCACGCGTATCGGAGAGAATCAACCAAAACCGTGACCTGATCGGAAGCATGGTGGCGCTTTGTCCACTGATGGGCTTGCTCGGTACGGTGACTGGCATGATTGGTGTGTTTGGCGTACTGGCGGCAACCGGTGGCGGCGACGCCAAATCGATGGCGTCCGGCGTTCAGATGGCGACTATCCCGACAATGGCGGGCATGGTCGCCGCCATCTCCGGGGTGTTTGGCAGCACTATTGTCAACAACACCGCGGAACGTGAGTCCCAGTTGCTGGAAGACCACTTGACGATGGACCACTGATAGTGGTCCATTCGGATACATGCTGAATTTTAAGAGACTAGTATGAGTAAAAGAAGCGCCAAAGCTGACGACGAAGCCGGAGTCATTGACCTGACTCCCATGCTGGACGTGGTTTTTATCATGTTGATCTTCTTTATCGTCACGGCAACCTTTGTTAAGGAACCCGGTGTCGAGGTTAACCGGCCGGACGCGGTGACAGCCAGGCAGAAGAGCTCCAACATTCTGATCGCAGTGACCCCGGAAAATAAAATCTGGATTAACAAGCGGGAAATCGATGCCCGCCAAGTGAAGAACCAGATTCAGCTTTTGCTGGCCGAGAACCCAAAAAGTGGCGTCGTTGTCCAAGCGGATACCGGAGCGAATATCAAAACTCTGACAGAGGTGGCGCAGGCCGCTCGTGAAGCGGGCGTTGAGGATGTGTCGATCGCCACTGATAAGAAGTAGGTTTTTACTATGAGCATAGCCAGACTGTTTTCAGCACTGATCCCCGCGTTGGGTGTGACTCTGGGGCTGTTGCTGTTAATGCATTTCCTCATATTGCGTAACATGACTGAACCCAAGGAAGTCGATGAGTTTACCTTGCCGGAAATCGTCATGCCGGAACGCGATATCAGGACTGAATACGATACCCGCAAGCCGGATAAGCCCGATGAGGTCGAGGAACCGCCACCCGATCTGCCGGAGCCGGAGTTCCAGGATGTGGAAATCGATAATTCACTGAGCGTTTCGCCGAACGTTGACAACAGCATCAAAATCGCCGGTCTCGGTGGATTCGGTTCCGACGGCGAATACCTGCCGATTGTGAAAGTGGCCCCGAAATATCCTTCCCGGGCTGCCGCCAGAGGGACGGAAGGGTACTGTACGGTGGAGTACACCGTAACCAAAACCGGTGAAACCCGGGATATCCAAGTTGTTGATTGCCCGCAGTCAGTTTTTGCCAGGGCGTCGGTCCAGGCAGCGGAGAAATTTAAATACAAGCCGCGTGTGGTTGACGGTGATCCTATTGAAGTGCCGGGTGTGCGCAACCGCTTCACCTTCCAGATGGCCGAGTAACGGGGGTGGTAAGGTTATGAAATTACAAAGCATGATAAAACAACTGGGATTTGGTGCCCTTGTTGCCGCCTCTGTGCTCGCTGTGTCAGTGAACGTCAGTGCGCAGCAGGGTAAGAAGCAGGAAACCCGAAAGACACCCGCGATGAGTGAGTCCATTTACAAGGAATTGGGCAAGGCCGCGAATTTGGCCGTTCCTCCCGAGGAGGAAAAAAACAAAGAGCCCGACATGGCCGGCGCAATGGAGATTCTGCGGGATATGGAGCGAGACTGTAAGGCAAAGGATAAATGCAACAAGTATGAACTTGCTTCCATCTATCGCTACATGGGTTGGGTAACCTATGAAATGGGCAATACCGACCAGGCAATCCGGTATTATCAGCAGGTTATCGCACAGGCCCCTGAAATTCCGCTTGGTATTGAATTGGAGTCACTGAAGACGCTTGCGCAGCTGACCTTTAGTGAAGAAAGGTACGACGACGCTTTGAATTACCTGAACAAATGGATTTCGATGGCGGATGAGGTTGGCTCTGATATTTATTATCTGAAGGCGATGATCTGCTATCAGAAGGAAGATATGAGATGCGCCCTCGAAAATATCGATATCGCGGTAAAAATGGTGGAAGATCGCGGCAATGTTGCGCAGGAAAACTGGTATAACCTGCAACGTGCCCTCTACCAGAACAAGGAGGACTACCGCACTGCTCTCAATATAATGATAAAGCTTCTTCGTCACTACCCGAAAAAGGATTATTGGGTGCAGGTGGGAAGTTTGTACGGCGTGCTGGAAAGAGAGAAAGACCAGCTGCAGTCGATGGACGTCACTTACATGATGGACGCTTACGACAAAGAGCAGCAGCTGATTAACCTGGCTTACCTGTATCTCGGCGCTGAAGTTCCTTACAAGGCCGCCCAGATTCTCCAGAAAGGCATGGATGATAAAATCATTGCCAAAAACGAAAAGAACCTGGAGTTGTTGGGTCGTTCTTTGTATATCGCACAGGAGGTTGACGACGCGATTCCAGTAATGGAAGCCGCGGCCAGTCGGTCTGAAAACGGCGACTTGTATGGCCAATTGGTGGCGATGTATGTCGACCGCGACCAGAACAAGAAGGCCGTCGAGGCAGGCAAAAACGCGATTGATAAGGGTAAGCTCGACCGGCCGGGTGATGTGCACCTGAACATGGGCCGGGCTTACCTTGAGCTGAAGCAGTACGATAACGCAATTGCGTCATTCAGCAAATCAGCCAAGATCAAGGAAACCGAAAGACTGGCGCTGTCATGGAAAACGCACGCCGAGCGTGAAAAATACCGTGCGGAGCAGCTGGCCGAGGCGGCGAAAGCAATTGAGGCCGGTGGCACCTAAGCAAACAACTTTTTCAGTGAAATAAAAGGGGCTCAAAGCCCCTTTTTTTGTACGTGCTACTGATTAATTTAGTTCGTCCAGTAATCCCACATCGCGCACCGCACCTTTGTCGGCACTGGTAGCCAGTAGTGCGTAAGCCCGAAGCGCAGCGGAAACTTTGCGTGGTCTCGGCTTTTCCGGCTTCCATCCTTTTTTGTCCTGCTCCTGGCGTCTTTGGTCGAGTTCGTCTTCCGTCAACAGCACATCAATTTTCCGGTTGGGAATGTCGATGCGCACAAGATCACCGTTTTTTACCAACCCAATCGCGCCGCCGGCAGCCGCCTCCGGTGATACGTGGCCGATGGAGAGCCCGGATGTGCCGCCTGAAAATCGTCCATCGGTCAGCAAGGCACATGATTTTCCGAGTCCCTTGGATTTCAGGTAGGAAGTAGGGTAAAGCATTTCCTGCATGCCCGGCCCGCCCTTGGGTCCTTCATAACGCACAATTACCACGGCTCCGGCTTTCACCCGGTCCTGCAGAATATCTTCCACCGCCTGTTCCTGGGATTCGGTGATATGCGCAGGGCCTTCGAATACCAGAATGGAATCATCCACTCCGGCGGTTTTTACCACACAACCGCCTTCCGCGATGTTGCCGAACAAGACCGCCAGACCGCCTTCCTTGCTGTAAGCGTGTTCGTACGAGCGGATACAGCCTTCGCTGCGATCGCCGTCCAGCGTTGGCCAGCGGGTAGATTGGCTGAACGCGGTTTGGGTGGGAATGCCGGCGGGCCCGGCGCGGAAAAACCGGGCAACCTCTTCGTCGCCGTTTTGCTTGATATCCCAGCGCTGGAGTGCATCGCCCAAGGTGGGGCTGTGAACGGTGGATACGGATGTATTCAGCAGATCCGCGCGGGAGAGTTCCCCGAGAATTGCGAAAATACCGCCGGCACGGTGAACATCTTCAATGTGGTACTTCTGGGTGTTCGGCGCCACTTTGCAGAGCTGCGGCACCTTGCGGCTGAGCCGATCGATGTCCGTCAGGCTGAAATCAACCTGTGCCTCCTGGGCTGCCGCCAGCAGGTGCAATATCGTGTTGGTGGAGCCGCCCATGGCGATATCGAGAGTCATGGCATTTTCAAATGCGGACTTGGAGCCGATGGAGCGCGGCAGGACCTTATCGTTTTCATTTTCGTAGTAGTCCTTTGCCAGGTCCACGATCAGGCTGCCGGCACGCTCAAACAATTTTCGCCTGTCGCCGTGAGTCGCCAGCACCGTTCCGTTGCCGGGCAGGCTCAGGCCCAGCGCTTCGGTGAGGCAGTTCATCGAGTTGGCGGTAAACATGCCGGAGCAGGATCCGCAGGTCGGGCAGGCGCTACGCTCGTATTCAGTAACCATTTCTTCCGACGCGGAACTGTCTGCCGCGATGACCATTGCATCGATCAGGTCGAGATTGTGGTCCGCCAGTTTGGTTTTACCCGCTTCCATCGGTCCGCCGGAAACGAATATCGCGGGGATGTTCAGGCGCATGGCCGCCATCAGCATGCCGGGGGTAATTTTGTCGCAGTTGGAAATGCAAACCATGGCGTCGGCGCAGTGGGCGTTTACCATGTATTCCACCGAGTCGGCGATGATATCGCGACTGGGAAGGCTGTAAAGCATGCCATCGTGACCCATGGCGATACCGTCATCGACAGCGATAGTGTTGAATTCCTTGGCCACGCCGCCGGCTTTTACTATTTCACCCGCCACCAACTGGCCCATGTCCTTCAGGTGGACGTGGCCGGGTACGAACTGGGTGAACGAGTTGACCACCGCGATAATCGGCTTTTGAAAGTCATCGTCCTTCATTCCCGTTGCCCTCCAAAGGGCGCGGGCGCCAGCCATGTTTCTTCCGGCGGTGGTGGTGCGTGATCGGTATTGCGGCATTGAAATCTCCTGCCCCGGTTATATCAGTGACAAGCGCTGACCAGGATAAGTGCAGCGTCGAAGGGAAAGAAAGGATACCAGATTGCGGGGTGGATGCGGAGCCCGTGCGTGACCATTCACCTCAGACCACTGTTAACCTGGGGACTTAAGCTGGCAACCTACGCCAACAGATCGGGAAAATATTTCCGTACCTGCCGGACAAGAAATTCATAGCGCTTGTACTGTTGATGGTCGGGCTGAAGCGTGTCGATTGCGCGCAGACAGTGCCGACAGAGGTTTTCGTATTCAGAAGTGTCTTCGCCCGGGTTATTTTCCATGCAGGCGATAAGGGTCTGGATTAAATTCATGTTGAGACCAATATGTTTTGGATAGGCTTCCAATGCCTGGCGAAAAATACTGATCGCTTTATCGTATTCTTTTTGTTCGTAGTCGGAAATGCCGACTTTGGTCAATCGGGCGGCTATTTCTTTTCCGGGGTCGGAAATCGGCTCACTGGTGATGCTGTCAATTTTGGCAATAATTTTTTCATCGCCTTCATAGCGTTCCGTTAACGGCAGCAATACGTTTATCGCTTCTTGCTCCTCGCCCATGGCGCGCAAGGTACGAGCATATTCCAGGGTTGCTTCCACCGGCGGCATCGGGAGTTCGTTAAACGCCCGAATAGCATTTTCCGCGGCGGCTTTCGCATTTTTTTCATTACCCTTGGCTATTAGCAGCTGGGTCTGCGCCATCGAAGCCTGCACGATAACGTCGGGCCGGTTGTGATAACGTTTGCGGGCGCGCTCAAGAAAAGTATTTGCCTGCTTTTCGATAGCGCTGATGTCTTCCGACTTCCCTTCCCGGATTATTTCGGCCGCTTTGCGGGTGTAATTAAAATAATCCTGTTCGGATTCGTGGCAGGAGTTGAATCCCCATCGAACCGCGTGCTGGTAGGATTTAAGCGCGGCATCGTCATCGTGGTTCAACTCCGCCAGCTCACCGAGGCGGCGGTGGCGCAAAACCGATTTTGGTGAAATACGCGAGCCGTCGAGGACCGCCTCCTGGGCTTCGCGGGGCTTGTGTTGCCGAAGATAGATTTCGCCCAGCAGATCGTGGGCTTCGATATATCGGTTGTCCTGGGCAATTACATCTTTCAGAATTTCCGCGGCGGTATCCAGTTCGCCGGTAGCTAGCAGCAGCTTGCCCAGCCCCAGTTGCGCCCATACCACTGGCTTGGTATTGAGCACCTGGGTGTAAAGCGCTTTGGCCTCTTCCAGTTTGTTGGCGACGAACAGCAACTGGCCTTTCAGTTTAAGGCAGTCGAGTGAGTAACGTGTGCCCTGTTGAATGGCTTCGTTGCAGAGGTGGAGCGCCCGCAGATAGTTTTTTTCGGCTATGGCTTTCTTGATTTCGATCAACGCCATATGGCGGATAATGGCCCTGTCCAGCCGAACCTTGAGGGAGGCCTGCGTGAAGGGTTTGGTGATGTAGTCATCCGGCTGGCATTCGAGCGCGCCAAGTACCATTTCACTGGTCACCTCGGCGGTGATCATCACAAACAGGCTGGTCATCGGCACCGTGCCGGTAAAACGAACCTCTTCCAGTATTTGCTGGCCATCCTTGCCCGAGCCCAGGTTGTAGTCGCACAGCACGACGTCGTATCGGTTTTCGGCACAATGGGCGACAGCTTCTTCGCCGTCGGCGGCGGTATCCACGCTTTGGGCGCCGAAGATCCGCAGCATTCGGGTCAGGGAGCCGCGGACCTCCGGAAAGTCGTCCACCACCAGGCATCGTTTGTCATTGTAGATTTTGACGATGTCGATCTGGCGCAGCTCTTGTTCCGCGTTTTGGTGCAGCAATGGGTTCATCGGATTACCAAATAATAAAGCTTATTCAGTAATAGTAGGCAAAGATAGGCATCTCTGCCCAAGGTGGCAGGGGATTGGGTGTCAGCTATCGGGTAACCTTCTTTACGAATACCTTGGAATTGCGGTGGTAGTTATACATATTCTTCTTCTCCGCCGGCAGCATATCTACATGGGATTCGGTAAAGCCCTGCTCGATGAACCAATGCGCGGTCTGGGTCGTCAGCACATAAAGCTGTTGCAGCTTCAGGCGCGCAGCCTGCTTTTCCAGGTGCATCAGCAGCTTTTTGGCCCTGCCGCTGGAGCGATAGTCCGGATGAACCGCCACGCAGGCCAACTCGCCCGAGCGAGGTTCGCGCTGGTGGCTTTTGCCGATAGGGTACAATGCGGCACAGCCGATGATCAGGTTGTCCTTTTCCATCACGGTGAAATATTCGATTTCCGTTTCCAGGCGCTCCCGCGAGCGTTTTACGAGAATGCCCTGCTGTTCCAGCGGGTCGATCAGGTTCAATATGCCCACCACATCTTCAATTCGGGCGCGGCGGATAGTTTCGTAACTGTCGCGGTAGACCATGGTGCCGGAGCCGTCGCGGGTGAAAAGCTCCTTGAGCAGTGCGCCATCCTCCGCGGAGGAGATTACGTGGGCGCGGGCGACACCTCCGTCGCAGGCCTTGTGGCAGGCTCGCAGTGAGAAGTAGGTGTTGGACAGGTTGTTCTGCCCCTGTTCCACCAGGAATTTTTCGCACTTGAGCAGCGTCATTTCCCGGTACTGGTTTCCTTTGGCATCGCAAATCGGGCCGTCGTCGTTGTAGGCGATCAGCTTATCGGCCTTCAGTGCCACGGCTACCTGGATCGCGACGTCGGCAAACGAAAGGTTAAAAACTTCGCCGGTAAACGAATAGCCCAACGGGGAGATGATCGCCAGGGCGTCGTTGTCGATAAGTTCCTCGATGGCCTGTGTGTCTACCGAGCGAACCTTGCCGGTGAGCTGGAAGTCGATCCCGTCGAGAACACCCTGGGGCATGGCGGTAATAAAGTTACCGCCGCGCACGCGGATCTTGGAGCCGTACATCGGCGAATCCGGTAGTCCGCTGGAAAAGCTGGCTTCAAGAAGAAATCGGGTTTCACCCACGGCCTTGAGCACCTCGGGCAGGTGTTCGCGCTCGGTCACGCGCATGCCCTTGTGGAACCGGGATTCAAAACCGCGGGCGGTGAGCTGGGTTTCAATCTGCCGGCGAGCGCCGTGCACGACCACCAGCTTCACGCCCAGGCTGTTGAGCAACGCCAGGTCGCTGACAATATTCTGAACGTTGGGTTGATCTATGCAGTCGCCGGGTAACATAACCACAAACACCTTGTGTCGGTGGGTATTGATGTAGGGCGAGGACTGCCTGAACCAATGGACGTACTGATCGCTGATATCGGTCACTGCTGTTTGGACTTCCGGTAAAAATTGGCGCCTTAACGTTCGAAATATGAGCCGCTGTTACTTCAGGTGCAAAAGATTAGCAGTATTTAGGCTTATTCACACTATTTCCCTGAATTTCTTCCGCGCTGTACAACGCTTGTAAAAAGCACTTAAAAACAGAATTGCCGGATAAGCGACTTGATAATATCGATGGCGGGAAGAATCTGGCTCTGGTCAAGATACTCGTTGGGCTGGTGCGCCTGGTTGATCGAACCCGGCCCCATGACAATGGTCTCCATGCCCATATCCTTCAGGAAGGAGGCTTCTGTGGCGAAGGCGACACTTTCGGCGGTGTGGCCGGTCAATTTCTCCGCCGCCTTCACAAGTGTGCTATTGGCCGGTTCCTCGTAAGCGTTTATGCCAGGAAAGAGTTGCTCAAGGCTGATTGTCGTGCCGTGGGCTTCACCCAGGGGAGTCACGCGCCTGGCCAGATCCTCGTGCAGGTTATCGGTGGTCATGCCCGGCAGGGTCCGCAAGTCGAACTGCAATTCACAGTCGCCGCAGATGCGGTTGGGGTTATCACCGCCGTGGATGCAGCCGAGGTTCAAGGTCGGCACGCTGATGGCAAAGCCGTCATTGCGGTACCTTGCCTGCAATTCACCGCGGATTTGCACCAACTCGTTCAACACCAAATGCATGGTATCCAAAGCATTGTTGCCATTGGCGGGATCGGATGAGTGGCCGGAGCGCCCGCGTATCCTGACTGCTTCCATCATGATGCCCTTGTGCATGCGAATGGGTCGCATGGACGTCGGCTCGCCAATCACCGCGTACCGCCCTTTCGGCCGGCCGAGGGTTGCCAGCGCGCGAGCGCCGGACATGGAGGACTCCTCGTCGGCGGTAGCGAGTATCATCAGCGGTTGCTGTATCTTGTTCAGGTCGATCTGTTCGATCGCCGCCAGCACCGTGGGGAAAAAGCCTTTCATATCCGTGGTGCCAAGGCCGTAAAATCGCGAGTCCTTCTCCGCCAGGGAAAAGGGATTTTGCTGCCAGCGTTCCGGATCGCAGGGCACTGTGTCGGAATGCCCTGCCAGCACCAGTCCGCCGGGTCCGGAACCGTAGCTGGCCAAAAGATTGGCCTTGCCGGGATAACCGGCAAGGGGAATGACTTCGGCAGTGAAACCGAGGTCGTTCAGCCAGTTGGCCAGCAGTTCGATAATTGCCAGGTTCGGCATGTCGAATTCGGGCGAGGTGCAGCTTACCGAGGGCGTTGCCACCAGTTGGCTGAGGCGATCTTTAAAAACGTTAACAACGGACATGGTGTGTTATGACTGGACGGTTAATCGAATCCGGTTCAGGCCAGGTAAAAAAGACCTTTCATCACTGTTTTGGCGCAGCCGGTAATTTTTACCCGCTCCCCCTCCATGGATACGCGCACGTTACCGCCACGGCGGGAAACCTGTCTAGCGGAAAATGACGTTTTGCCCATTTTGCCCACGTAATAGGGTGCCAGCACCGTGAATGCCGAGCCGGTAACCGGGTCCTCGTTGACACCGCAGGCGGGTGCGAAGTAACGGCAGACAAAATCAATGTCCGGGTTGGTGCTGGGCGCGGTGACGCACACGCTGGAATAAGGCAGCCGGACCACTTTGCCGAAATCCGGCTCAAGGATTTCCACTTCAGTGGCGTCATCATAAACCACCACCAGTCGGTCCGATAACAGGACCTCCCTCGGATTGCCCCCCAATGCCTCGCGCAGGCCTTCCGGCATGGCTATGGGGCGGGCGGGGTTGGCGGGAAAATCGAGGGTGAAGCCTTCACCTTCCGGTGTTGTGGAAATAAATCCACTCAGCGACTGAAAGCGAATGGTCTCCCGGGGCACGTCCAGATGGTTGTGAAGCACATGGGCGGTGGCCAACGTGGCATGGCCGCAGAGTTGCACCTCGGTGGTGGGCGTGAACCAGCGGATCCGGTAGTCGCCGTTCCTGTTGACGGTAAAGGTGGTTTCCGACAGGTTGAACTCGGCGGCGATAGCCTGCATCACCATGTCGGGCAGCCACTCGTCCAGAATAATCACCGCCGCCGGATTGCCGCTGAAAATGGAATCGGTAAAGGCGTCTACGTGGTAAAACTCGAGGTTGGTCTGATGTGTCAAAACTCAGCTCCCTGCCAGAGGATTATTGGTATGCTTTCGCATACATTACCAAAAAAAGCTGCCATTATGTATTCGGTTTTTGGATCTCCGCTAGACTTAACAGCGATGCTCCGAAAACTCCGGCTCAGAGACTCATAAAGCCCCAGAGAAAAGAATGAATTCAGAACACGTTGTTGAAAGGTCGCTTAATCTCCGCTCCATTCTGCTGGACCTGGTGGAAGACAAGCTGATAAAGCAGGAAGATGCCAATATGCTGATGGGCGCCACCCGTACGCGCGAACAGTCGGTCATGCATCCGCTCACCTACATCGCCAGCACCCGTCCGGAGAATGCGAAGAAACCCGGCAAGCATATCGATGAACTGATCCTGACCAACTGGTTGGCGGAAAAGGCACGCCTGCCGTTGTTTCATATCGATCCGATGAAGGTGCCGGTGGCCGAAAGCACCGACGTGATGTCCTACGCCTTTGCCAAACGGCACGGCCTGTTGTGTGTGAACGTGACCAAGGACATGGTGGTGGTTGCGGTGACCGAGCCTTTTATGACGGACTGGATCGACCAGTTGTCGCAAATCGTGCACAAGGAAATCAAAAGAGTGGTTGCGTTGCCGTCCGAAATCGAGCGCTACCGCATTGAGTTTTATTCGCTGGCCCGCTCCATTTCCGGTGCTCAAACCGGCAAGGCCCGCTCCTCCGGTGTGGCCAATTTCGAGCAGTTGCTGGAACTGGGAACGCTGAAGGACCCGGAAGCCAACGACCAGCATATCGTCAATATCGTCGACTGGTTGCTGCAGTACGCCTTCGACCAGCGTGCCAGCGATATTCATATCGAGCCCCGGCGGGAAATTGCGCGCATGCGCTTTCGTATCGATGGCGTGCTGCACAATATCTACGAATTTCCCGTGTCGGTGGCCACCGCTATCATCAGCCGTCTGAAAATCCTCGGCCGGATGAATGTGGCGGAGAAGCGCAAACCCCAGGATGGCCGGATCAAAACCAAGCGCCCGGACGGCACTGAAGCTGAACTGCGGTTGTCCACCATGCCTACCGCCTTTGGCGAAAAGCTGGTGATGCGGATTTTCGACCCGGACGTGCTGTTGCGTTCGTTCGAGGAATTGGGCCTGACCGGCGACGATTACCGGCGTTGGGAAGCCATGGTGGAAAAGCCGCACGGCATTTTGCTGGTGACGGGGCCGACAGGCTCCGGTAAAACCACCACACTTTATTCTTCCTTAAAAGCCCTGGCGACGGACGAGGTGAACGTTTCCACCATTGAAGATCCGATCGAAATGGTGGAGGAAGCCTTCAACCAGACCCAGGTGCAGCACAATATCGACCTGGATTTTGCCGCCGGCGTGCGCACGCTGATGCGACAGGACCCGGACATCATCATGGTGGGCGAGATCCGCGATATCGAAACCGCCAAAATGGCGGTGCAGGCAGCCTTGACCGGCCACCTGGTGCTTTCCACCCTGCACACCAATGATGCTCCGTCCGCGGTGTCCCGCTTACTCGACCTGGGCGTGCCCGGCTACCTGATCAAGGCCACGGTCCTGGGTATCATGGCGCAGCGCCTGGTGCGCACCCTGTGCCCTCACTGTAAGAAGGAATCCGCCATCACGGACTCGGACTGGGATAACCTGGTCAAACCCTGGAAGGTAAACAAGCCGAAAAAAGTATTCGAACCGGTAGGGTGTCTGGAGTGCCGCAACACTGGCTATCTGGGGCGCCAGGGTATTTACGAGATTCTTACCTTGAGTGAGAAAGTGCAGGAGTTGATTAATGATAACTGCGATTTGAACCACCTGCGCCAACAGGCGATGAGAGAAGGAATGCGCACGCTGCGGCTGTCCGGTGCGCAGAAGGTGGCGGTGGGAACCACTACCGTGGCGGAGGTTATGCGGGTGGCTCCGCCGCCGGAAAAATATTGACCGGCGACGGCTCTTTGTTTCTTCGCTTACCCGGCGGAGATTAACTTACATCGGGCTGACGGTTTTCTCCGGGTCCAGCCATTCGCTCAACGCCAGGATGTCGTCCGCCGAAAGCAGCCCCGCTGCCTCCTTTAAACGCAAGGTGCTCATTACATAGGTGTAGAGCGCGTCGTAGTAATCGTTTTGCGCGCGGAACAGGTTGCGCTGGGCGTTCAGCACATCCACCAAATCCCTTGTCCCCACCTCGTAGCCCGCCTGGGTGGCTTCCAGGGCGCTCTGGCTGGAGCGAATGGCCTGCTGGCGGGCCTTAACCGTGGCGACACCGGTAACCACCGAAAGATAGGCTGAGCGAGTTTCCTGGACGAGGTCGCGCTGGGTCAGAAGGTAGAGTTCGCGAGATTCGATATAGCGTGCCGCGGCCTGGCGTCTTTGGGCGGATATGGCCCCTCCGCTGAACAGAGGCACGGTCAATGTCAGTCCTACCGATTCCACTTGCTCATTCAGTGTCGTGTCGTCAAGATTGATGGCCCCATTATCGGATTCAGTGTCGAAATCGTTCACGTTTGCACCGACAGACAGAGTTGGAAAATGAGCGGCTTTCCGGATTTTGGCCGTTTGCCTGGCAAATTCGGCGGATAACTTGGCTGATTGCAACTCAAAATTGTTTTCCAGCGCAAATTCCACCCAATCTTCCCGTTGTGCCGGGGTTGGGAGCGTGACCGGAAAATCCTTCTGCAGCGGTGAGATGTTGCTGTACGGCTCTCCGGTAATGACTTCCAACGCTTCAAAGGCAATACCGAGCTGGCCCTCCGCAAGCAGTCGGTTGGCGGTTGCGGAGTCGTAGGCCGCCTGGGCTTCGTGAACTTCGGTAATGGCGGTCAAGCCGACCTCGAAGCGCTGCTTGGTCTGTTCCAACTGGTGGCTTAACGCTTCTTCCTCCGCGCGGGCGGTTTCCAGTGCGTCCACGGCTTCCAACGCATCGAAGTAGGCCTGGGCGGTGCGGATAATCAGGTTTTGCTCGGCGCTGTTCAGTTCTGCCGCCGCGATCTGGCTGGAGACTTTGCCCTGCTTGTATCCGTACCAGGCGGCCATATCAAACAACGGTTGGGACAGGGAAACGGAATAGCCTGAGCGGGTGCTGTTACCTTCCGCGAAGGCGGGCGCGATAAAAGGGCCGCCGGTGTCGGGATCAAACTCCACCTGTTCGCCTTCCCGGGTCACTTCGCTTTTGGACCAGGAACCCTCGGCGCCCAGTTGCGGCAAAAGTCCGGCCCGGCCGATGGCCTTGTCTTCCTGGCCGGCTTCAAAAGCGGCCTGGGCGGCCCTGAACTGGTGATCATTGGTGAGCGCCTGCCGGTAAATATCTTCGAGTGTCTCGGCTAGAAGAGGCGCAGAGAAAGGGGTGACGGCCAAAAACAATGCGGCCATCGAAATTCTGGTGTACTTACTCATTATTAATCCCTGATGGTCAAAGCTGATTTTTTTGCGGCTATTTCGGGAAGCGCCGTAATGGCCATGCATTATACGGACAGGTGTAATGGTAACGCCAATTTAACTTAAAAAATGGCAAAAAAACGTCAAGCGTAGATGTCGATGATGGAGCCGGGCTTCCTGCCGCTGGTGGCGGTTTCGAGGAAGCGCTGGATGTTTGCCGGTGGGCGATTTTCTATGGTGATAGGTTTTAGCTCGATAACGTCCTCGGTTTGGCTTATGACACGCGAAGCCTGGGCATCAATAATACGGGATACCCATTCGCTGCGGCGCCCGCCTGCTTCCCGTGAGGTATTGTGCTCCTCAGGCTTTTCGCTTTCCAACACTCCCTCTCCCTTCCCGGGTTGATCCGCCTGCGATTGGCGAACAACCTGCGCGCCGGGCCTGGCCGGCGATAAGAAAGGATATGAGCTGGAAGATGGAATATCCATAGGGTCCGTTTAAAAATTCTACACCTCAATCATTTAAGTAAAGCACGTATTGGACCAAGGGAAGGGCGCGCAATTCTATCCCGCCTGCGGTGCCAAAACCCTTTATTGTTCTCAAAAATAAAAATTAAAACCGCTGCCCCATCTGGCGTCGGGCCGGTCTTTACAGTCCCGACGCACTTCCATAAACTGAGTCCTGTTCTTGTCGGGGTGCGCCCATATTAAAAGGCCGCTGAGAAATACCCGCTGACCTGATCCGGTTAGTACCGGCGGAGGAAACGAGAAATGGTAATCGACACTCTCTTATTCTGCCTTTTCAGCTTTTAGTCCCTTCCTCGAACATAAATCCTTTTCACGCAGCACAGGACCAAGGCATGGAAACCAGTGGCAGTGATACGCCGTTCCATCCTCCGGTTATTCTGAGCATAGCCGGAAGTGATTCTTTTGCCGGCGCCGGGATACAGGCGGATATCAAAACCGCCGGTGCGCTGGGCGCCTATTGCTGCACCGCGATTACCGCGGTTACCGCGCAAAACTCCAAAACCGTCAGCAGTATCTGGCCGGTGCCGCCGAGGGAGCTGCAAAACCAGTTGCGGACGGTAGCTGCCGATGTGGAGATAAGGGCGGTAAAAATCGGTATGCTCGGTTCGGTCGACGCAGTGGAAACAGTCGGTCGCTTTTTATCCTCCCGAAAAACCATACCGGTCGTACTCGACCCCGTTATCCGCTCGAGCGCGGGCGACGATCTGGCGACGAACGATATTGTTCGCGCGATGAAAGATTTGTTGTTCCCCGGGGCTACGGTTATCACACCCAACCTGGATGAAGCGGCAGTGATTTTGGGAACCCGAATCGCACAGGATGTGGATGCAATGCGCGGGCAGGCGACGGCGCTGCAAGAGCTGGGTGCCCCCGCCGTGCTGCTAAAAGGAGGGCATTTGCCAAAAGCCACGGTAATTACCGATGTGCTGGCCGACGGCGATCGTCTCCAGTTTTTTGAAGCGGAAAAAATAAAAACCGTTCACACGCATGGAACAGGTTGTTCTCTGTCGACTGCAATTGCCGTGGCATTGGCGAAAGGCGAAATGTTGGCGGATGCGGTGCAAATCGCCAAGGTTTATGTCACCAATGCCCTTGCCCACGCTGTGCGGCAAAATATTGTGGAAAACAACGGCCCGTTAAACCATTTTTATCACCACAAATACAAAGTGAGAGTTTAATATCATGAGTAGAACCCCGGAGTCTAAAGTGACAGCAGCGCAGGCGGATGAATCCACACAGTCATTTCCGAATTCACGCAAAATTTATGTGCCGGGTTCGAGGCAGGACATTCGTGTGCCGATGCGGGAAATTTCCCTGAGTGATACGCCCACGGATTTTGGTGGTGAAAAAAATCCGCCGGTGCGCGTTTACGACACCTCCGGTGCCTACACCGATCCGCAAGTGAGCATTGACTTGCGATGTGGTCTTCCCGACATCCGTTCCAAATGGATAATCGAACGAAACGATACTGAAATCCTTGACACAAACACTTCGCGGTTTACCCGGGAGCGCCTGAACGATCCCAAGCTGGCTGCGCTGCGATTCGAGCATATTCGCTCGCCGCGCAAAGCCAAGGCCGGCAACAATGTGTCGCAGATGCATTATGCGCGCAAGGGAATTGTTACGCCGGAAATGGAATACATTGCCATTCGTGAAAATATGAGCCTGCAACAGGCAAGGGAGAATGGGGTTTATGCGGATCAGCACGAGGGAGAATCTTTCGGTGCGGCGATACCCGACGAAATTACGCCTGAATTTGTACGTTCCGAAGTGGCGCGCGGGCGTGCAATTATTCCGGCCAATATCAATCACACTGAATTGGAACCGATGATTATCGGCAGGAATTTCCTGGTGAAAATCAACGGCAACATCGGTAACAGCGCCCTATCGTCTTCCATCGATGAGGAAGTGGCGAAACTGGTTTGGGGAACCCGTTGGGGTGCCGACACCATTATGGATTTATCCACCGGAAGAAATATTCACGAAACACGCGAGTGGATTATTCGTAATTCTCCCGTACCCATCGGTACTGTTCCCATTTACCAGGCGTTGGAAAAAGTTGATGGTGTGGCGGAAGATCTTACCTGGGAAATTTTTCGCGATACCCTGATTGAACAGGCGGAACAGGGAGTCGATTATTTTACAATTCACGCCGGCGTGTTGTTGCGCTATGTTCCCCTTACCGCAAAACGTGTGACTGGAATTGTATCGCGCGGCGGTTCGATTATGGCCAAATGGTGCCTGGCTCATCACAAGGAAAATTTTCTTTACTCCCATTTCGAAGACATCTGCGAAATTATGAAAGCCTACGATGTCAGTTTTTCTCTCGGCGACGGCTTGCGTCCGGGATCGATTGCCGATGCAAATGACGAGGCGCAGTTTGGCGAACTGGAAACGCTCGGCGAGTTAACAAAAATTGCCTGGAAACACGACGTGCAAACCATGATCGAGGGACCTGGCCATGTACCGATGCAGTTGATAAAGGAAAACATGGACAAACAATTGCGCGAATGTGGCGAAGCACCCTTTTACACACTGGGTCCGCTGACCACCGATATCGCCCCCGGTTACGATCACATCACTTCCGGTATCGGCGCGGCCATGATCGGTTGGTACGGTTGCGCGATGCTGTGTTACGTGACTCCCAAAGAGCACCTGGGACTGCCCGATAAGGACGATGTCAAGGAGGGGATTATTACCTACAAAATCGCCGCCCATGCGGCCGACCTGGCGAAGGGACATCCAGGTGCACAATTGCGTGACAACGCGCTTTCCAAAGCCCGCTTTGAATTCCGCTGGGAGGACCAGTTCAACCTGGGGTTGGACCCTGATACCGCGCGGGAGTATCACGACGAAACGCTGCCCAAGGATTCCGCCAAGGTGGCTCATTTTTGCTCCATGTGCGGGCCCAAATTCTGCTCCATGAAAATTACCCAGGAAGTACGCGACTATGCTGCCAGGGAAGGAGCCGCCCCGCAGGGAACTGCCGCCTCTTCACTCGATGGCGTGGAGGCTGTCAAAATGATTGACGTTGAAGCGGAGATGCAGAAAAAGTCCGAAGAGTTCAGGGAAAAAGGCAGTAAAATCTATTCGCGGATATAGGAATAAATACAGCATGAGTGATAACGATAATAAAAAGCTGGTGTCTCAGTTCGACAGAAGCGATGTCGTCGTGATCAAGGAAGAAACCGTCTGGAACGGATTCTTCAAGATGTACGACATCCGCCTCAAACACAAATTGTTTGCGGGTGGATGGAGCGGTGAAATTTCGAGGGAATTATTTCACCGCGGGCAGGCGGCGGCATGTGTAATATATGATCCCCGACGCGACCTGATTGGTCTGATTGATCAGTTCCGGGTGGGCGCGCTGGATTCGGAGCATGGACCCTGGTGCCTTGAGGTGGTGGCTGGCATGCTGGAACACGGCGAGACACCGGAGGAGTTGATACTGCGGGAACTGGAAGAGGAAGCAGGAGTAAAAAATCCGGAACTTATTCCAATAACATCTTACTATTCCACACCCGGGGGTTGCAGCGAAAAGATAAATCTGTTTTGCGCGCTGTGCGATCTTGGCGACAGCGGGGGAATACACGGCCTGGATTCCGAAGATGAGGACATTTTCCTGCATATTTTTCCGGCCACCGCAGTTTTTGATGTTATGCTTAGAAGTAGGATGAATAATGCAGCAACCCTTATTGCACTGCAGTGGTTGCAGATACACAGAAATGAATTGAAAGAAAAATTCTCTGGCGAGTAATCACACTGATTTATGACTATTTCCGCTCCCGTTTTGTACAACAAAAAGACCGCCGTGGATCTTCGCGGGCATCATGCGTTATGCGAACTCAACTATCATCGTATTCAACAAATACTGTTTGATTTAAGAAGCGGACGCGAGAAGTGGTCGTTTTGTGTAACTCTTAACGGATCGGGTGTGAACTCAAATATTGAAGTGGAATTCAATATCATTGATGCTGCCCCCTATACAACGACAATCGAGATTTTGCAGAATCATCCTGACATCGCCTCTATTGATTTTATGCAGCAGCCAAAAATGGTCATCCGTCTTTATCACGATGCCAGCATGGCCGAAATAGTATCTTGGAACAAGCATCGATGCTGGTTGCCAAAATACCATTATCCCAATCGTCATATGTATCATCCTGACGAAAAATTGGCGCTCAACCAGTTCTTTGGAGACTGGCTGGTATTCTGTCTCAAACACGGCTACCTTAGGTCCGATATTTGTGATCAGGTTCTCGTAAACAGGAAATAGTATTCCCTCTTTGGAATCGAAAAGGACCAAACTATATGTAGATTCCATCGATTCCCAAGTAAGGGCGAACAGATGACTTTAGAGGTATTCAGGCAGAAAAAGATGAGGCCGCTACGCCTACTTCAGATAACGGATTGTCATCTGGGCAGTACGCCCGGCGAGATGCTTTTGGGGCTTGATACCGACCAGAGTCTCTATGACGTGCTGGAACTTCTGCGGTCACAGGAATCTCCCGATATCATAATTGCCACCGGCGATATGTCCAACGACGGGGGAGTTCCCTCCTATGAACGTTTTATCGATATTGTAAAACAGTTCTTCCCTTCCGTGCCGCTCGCCTGGCTGCCTGGCAACCACGATGACCCGATGAGCATGGACCAGGTAAAAAACCTGCCTATAGAAGCTCATCACAAAATCGGCGGCTGGAATATCATTTTGCTCGACTCCCGGATTCCCATGGAAGAAGGCGGCGAGTTAAACGAGTTTGAACTGGTCCGCCTGGATCAGGAGCTGGCAGCCAGCCCCGACATGCCCACCCTGGTATTCCTGCATCACCAGCCGGTACCGGTTGGAAGCGAATGGGTGGATCAGTACGTGGTCAAAAGCGCGAACCGCTTCTTTGAAATAATCGATCGACACGACAACGTCAAGGTAATTTGCTGGGGACATGTTCACCAGGAGTTTACCGGCGACCACAACGGCATTCCGTTATTGGCCACACCGTCAACCTGCATTCAGTTCGCACCCAACAAGAAGGATTTTAAAGTGGATACGGCGATGCCGGGGTATCGACTGTTCGAACTGTTTCCGGATGGCACATTCAGCACTACGGTCAAGCGCATAGAAGACAAAGCCTATTCCATCGATTTTGCCTCGACAGGCTATTAAAAACCTCTCTCCGTATTCGCCAAAAGCACCATGACTGCTGTTCTGTATATTCATGGTTTCCTGAGCTCGCCAAAATCCCAAAAAGCCCAGCTCACCCGGCGTTGGCTTGAGACACATTATCCGGATGTGAAATTCTTTTGTCCGTCCTTATCATCCTATCCCTCTGTTGCGAAATCGATGCTTGACCAACTGGCGGACCGGCTTGAAAGTGAAACGCTATATGTGATCGGAAGTTCGCTGGGAGGATTTTGGGCGACTTATTTGGTTGAACGTAAAAAAGCTGGAAAGGCTGTTCTGGTTAACCCCGCGGTTTCACCGCAGGTGCGCTTTACTGATTTGATCGGCGTACCCTTGCAAAGTTATTACACGGAAGAAGTATTTAACCTGACGGAAAAAGACCTGCTTGATCTGGAAAATTATGACAGTAAAACCATTAGCCAACCGGAAAAATATTGGTTAATGGTACAAACCGGTGACCAGACGCTCGATTACCGTTTGGCGGTGGAAAGGTATTCCAAATGCAAACAGCTTGTGGAGGAAGATGGCAGCCACACGTTCGACGGTTTTGAAAACTGGCTGCCGGAGATTGCGAAATTTTTTAAACTTTAAACGTTTATCACTGGAATGCGGTCGCTGAGGTCTTTCTTCATTCGCATCAGAATAAGCTTATAAGAGCCGTACAGGATGGCGGTCGAAATAAGTATCCAGGAAGCTGCATAAGTTGGTGATACGACCAACAGGCTCAAGTGCCACAATACGCTGGCCAGCCAAAACGACAACAACAGACTCCACACCACCGAAAAGCCAAGCCACACCTGGCCTGCTTCTTTCTGCATCACGCCGATAGTGGCAACACAGGGAGCGTAAAGCAGGATAAACACCAGATAACAGAAAGCGCCCCAGGCGGAGGGGAACAGCGCCTGCATTGACTGGTAGCTTCTCGGTTGCTGGCTTATCGCATCTTCCTGGGCGGAGGAGATGCCGAGAGGATCCGTGAGTAATGTCGCCATGCCGGCAGCGTTGGCCGCAACACTGCCAAAGGCGGCTTGGATGTCACCGACAAAATCCGGCCTGCCGCCCGTATCGGTATCGTCTTCCAGCGGCGGGGCATACAGCGTATCGAGTGTGCCCACGACCACCTCCTTGGCAAACAGGCCAGTGAACAAACCGACCGTCGCCGGCCAGTTGTTCTCGCCCACGCCAATGGGTGTAAAGACCGGCGTCAGTACTTTGCCGATATTGGACAGGGCGGATTTTTCCGTGTCCTGGTTACCCCAACTGCCGTCGGTGCCAAAGGACGACAACAGGGACAGCAACATCACCACCGCCAGAATGCGCTTGCCCGCGCGCCAGATAAACGAGTAGAGCCGGTGCCAGGTTTGGGTCAGCACATTGCGTATCAATGGGCGATGGTAGGCGGGCATTTCGGAGATATTTGCCCCCACGGCACCGGAAAACAGTGAGCGGCGCAATATCCAGGCGGAGATGACTGCCACGGCAATACCCAGCAGGTACAGGGCGAAAATTGCGTTTTGCGCCTGGCTTGGGAAAAAGGCCGTACCCACGAACACGTACACTGACAGGCGAGCGCCACAGGACATGAAGGGCGCGATAAAAATGGTGGTCAAGCGGGCGCTTTCCTGGCCCAGCGCACGCGAGGCCATTACCGCTGGCACGTTACAGCCGAAACCAATGATCAACGGAATAAATGCTTGCCCGGGCAGGCCGATTTTGGCCATCAGGCGGTCGATTACAAAGGCGGCGCGGGACAGATAGCCGGAGTCTTCCAGTGCCGACATGCACAGGTACAAGAATCCAATTACCGGAATAAACGTGCCCACCAGTTGAATACCGCCGCCCAGGCCATCGGCCGCCACCGCCTGCAGCCATTCCGGAGTGTTTACTGACGCGAGTATCCAGCGGGTGCCGTCGACAAACCAGCTGCCCAGCAAAATATCGAAAAAATCAATAAATACCGCGCCGAGGTTCACCGCAATGGTAAACAACATGTACATGACGAGCAGGAAAAACGGCAACGCGAGATAGGGGTGTAGCAGCCAGCGGTCAATTTTTTCGGTGCGGCTCGCAGTGTGGGTTTCCCGATAGCAGGCGCTGGCGAGCTTCTCCGCGTTTAGCTCCTTTTTCAAGGAAGCCGGGTAGGCCTGCATTAAATTACTAATCTGTTGCTTGAGCTGATCGATCCCCTCACCGGTGGAGCCGACAACGCCCACCACCGGCAACCCTGATTCACGCCTGAGCGTTTCCAGATTAACGCTGATGCCTTCCGCCTTCGCGCTGTCGAGCATATTGACCACCAGCAAGACCGGCTTTCCGGTGGCGAGAATATCCGGTAACAGGGCCAGTTGGCGCGGCAGGCGTGTAGCGTCCAGCACCAGCAGAATTAGTGCGGAGTCGCTTTCGGTGATGTATTTATGGGCGATGCGGGCTTCGATGCCCTGGATATCGTCGTGAAGGGAGTAGATGCCGGGCAGGTCGACAATTCGCACCTGCCCGGACGGCAGCTCCAGGCGGCCATCCTTGCGCTCAACCGTTACCCCCGGCCAGTTTCCTGTGCGTTGACGGGTGCCGGTGAGACGATTGAATAGGGTGGTTTTACCGCAGTTGGGGCTGCCAATAATGGCGATTTCTTTCACTGCTATTCCACTGCGACGCTAATTTGTTCAGCCTCATCAGCGCGGATGGCAAACAAAGTGCCCAGGCATTTCACCTGCAAGGGCCCTTTGCCGCGGGAACGGCGCAGCACCTGCACTTTTGCGCCGGGGGTCAGGCCCAAGGCGCTACATTGGCGCGCGAGCAAAGAGTTGTCGCCCACCAGCGAATTGATTATCGCGAAACACCCGACTGGTAATTGATTTAAGGTCATAAGAGCTAACTGAAGCGCATTTAATAATAATTCTTATTATCGTTATTTTCGCGATAACTGCAAGTGAATAGCGGCAGATTGTGACAAAAAAATTTTCGGCTTTTTTGTTCGCCTTTGCCCGAACTTTACTATATAAAACGCGGCCAAAGTGACACTGTTTTAACACCCCTCTCGGACACTCCACGTTGAACGAAGTTCTCGATTATTCCGGCCCCGAGGATAGCGATATTTTCGGCTATATCGCCCGCGCCATCGAAAATCGCGGGTATATTACCAATCTGTTTCCGTTGCCGGAGTTGATGGTAAATAACCTTTTCACCCACCTGCTGGCGCGGGACCGGAACGACTTCAAAATCGCCGGTATCGGGCGCGCTTTGGAGCACCAGGTCAACCCTTTTGTACGTACCGACGAAATTATTTGGGTGGATAAAGAAGGCTTGGCGTCTGAAGGATCTCCCCTGCGGGCGTATCTGGACTGGATGGAAAATCTGCGGCTTGCTCTGAACCGCCGCTTGTTCCTCGGCCTGTTTGATTACGAGTGCCATTACGCCCGTTACGACAAGGGGGCGTTTTATAAAAAGCATTTTGATGCATTCAAAGCCAATCGCAACCGTGTGGTCTCCACAATTCTGTACCTTAATCCGAGTTGGCAGGCGGAGGACGGCGGCGAACTGGTTTTGTATAAACCCGCCGGGGCGCTGGAGCCGGACCAGGAAATTCTCGAAACCGTACAGCCACTGTTCGGCAGGATGGTGATTTTCCTCAGCGAGGATTTTCCCCATGAAGTGTTACCATCCAACAAGCCGCGCTACAGCCTGACAGGTTGGTTTCGCTTGAGCAGCGATCCCGCGAAATCTTTCTAGAACCTATCCCATAAAGCCCGAGCAGGGCGCGCGATAACCCGATGTGGGGGCCGGGTTTCGGCTGCGCAGGTCGTGAATCACCAACGGTGAATGACGTCGCATAGGCAGCCGCAAGGGCTGCCCCTACGCATAATCGACAATTATGAGAGGTTCCAATAGGCGCTTCTCATTCGGCAGCAAAATATCCTTACCCGGTGGGACACGCCGTCCGTTACTGAGCCGTGCGCAATACAGTCAGCGGCGGCACGCGGGTCACGCCCCGCGTTGAAAACCAGCCTATACCACCAACCAGTACCATACCCAGCCAGGGAGCAACCAGCCACATTTTCCAGTGAAAAATGGCCTCCAGATCAAACATCCGGGTCTGGAGAAAATACATCGTCGTTTCTGCTCCGGCAGCCCCAAGCAAACCCGCAAGCCATCCCAGAGCGCCGAATTCAATCAACAAGACGCTATTCACCAGTTGCCGATTGGCACCCAGGGTTCTCAGAATTGCGCCTTCCTGCAGGCGCACATCGAGAGTGGCTTGAATGCTGGTAATCAGCACCAGGACGCCCGAGCCGGTGATCAGAAACAAAATGAATTCCACCGCCAGTGTTACCTTGCCGATAATGCTTTGCATGTGGCTGATCACCTGATCCAGTTCGATCAGGGACACGGTGGGGTGAGATCGACTCAGCTTATTCAGCAGCGGTTTTTTGTCTTCCGGCAGATAGAAGCTGGTCAGCCAGTTGGCGCCGATACCATCGAGAACCGGCTGATTGAAGATGACGAAAAAGTTGGGATTCATCGAATTCCAGTCCACCGTTCGCAAACTGGTGACATTCGCCTGTACTGTCTGGCCGGCGATGCTGAAAGTAAGGGTATCGCCCACGCCGATGCCAACACCCCGGGCGTACTCCTGTTCCATCGACACCTGTATTTGCTGATTCCCCTGCTCCCACCACTGGCCGTCGACAATGGTATTGTCATCGCCCGGCTGCTCCGCCCAGGTCAGGTTGAGTTCGCGCTCGTAATTCATCTCCGATTCGGTATTTTCCGCGCGATCTTGCAAAAGGTCGTCATTGATATTGAGAATGCGGCCGCGCACCATCGGATAGAACGGGTTCGGCTCCACGCCGGCGTCGGCAAAAAATGCCTCGATCTGTTCGCGCTCCTGGGGAAAGACGTTGTAAATAAAATGATTGGGCGCATCTTCCGGCAACTGTTGTTGCCACTCGGTCAGCAGGCCTGTGCGGGTGACCGACAGTACGAACAACAACATTAGCAGTACCGAAAAGATCATGATCTGCAGGGTGTTGAAACGTTGGTGCCGTTGCAGGTTGGCCAGGCCAAGACGCCAGGTTTTTCCCACGCGGTTCGACAAGATCTTGCTGGCGCGAATGGTCAGCCAGGCGAGCAGGCCGACGCCGATCAATGCCAGCGAGGCGCCCACCGTCAGAATTGACGTCAGCACAATATCCCTGCTGTACCAGAAAACCAGTAGCGTAATGGCTGCAAAGCCGATCAGGCCGCTTGTGGCCGGGCTGACCACATGGCTTTCCACATCATCGCGCAACACTTTCGCCGGCGGCACCCGGCGCAGGGCCATCAATGGGGGCGCGGCAAAGGCGAGCAGCGCGACGAAGCCCGAAATCCCGCCGGTCAAATAGGCCGGCCAGGAGGCCGGAGCGAGACCGGCCGGCAGAAGCTGCCCCAGCGTCTGCAGAATTCCCCAGTGCAGAGCCCATCCGAGGGAAGTGCCCGCCACCACACCGACTAAGCCCATGGCAACAATGTTCATCGCGTACAACCGGGCGATTTGTTGCGGAACATAGCCAAATGTTTTCAGCAGGGCCACGTGGCGGGTCTGGCGATTAGCGTAACGACGGGCCGCCAGGGCAACGGCGACCCCTGATAAAATCACGCCCAGGCTGCCGGAAAGCAGCAGGAAATTTCGCGCCCGCTGAAGCGCTTCGCCAATTCCGCGATTGCCTTCTTCAATGCCGCGCCAGCGGTGGTGGTTGCCAAGTTTGGGAATCACCCACTCGTTGAATCCTTCGACACTGGTTTTATGTCCCGCCAGCATCAGCGTGTAATTTATCCGGCTGCCTGTCTGGATGGCGCCGGTGGTGGAAACGTCCTTAATATTGATCATCGCGCGCGGCGCGACACCAAAAAAACTTTGCGCGCTGTCGGGCTCCCGTATCAAGGCGCCGGAAACGGTGAGTTCCGCCTCTCCGATACTGATCCGATCTCCCACTTTAATGTCAAGGGCACCAAACAGGCGCGAGGCCAGCCAGACTTCGCCCGGCGGGGGACCGCCGTCTCTTGCCTCACCGACGGCAAAAGGTTTGTCCGACACCATCAGCTCGCCTTTTAGTGGATATTCGGCGGACACCGCTTTAACGACGGTTAAATTCATGCCGTTGTCGGAAAACGCCATGGCCCGAAAACCCACGGCCTGCGCCGTTTGCAGGCCCATTTCTCCGGCCTGGTCGAACCACTCCCGGGGCAGATCCATGGAGCCGCGAATCTGTGCATCACCCGCCAGGAACTCCGACGCTTCCTGTTCGATGGAGTTTTGAATTCGATTGGTAAACAGGCTGATGCTGGTGACCGTGGCGGTGGCCAGCAACAGGGAGATGATCAGGATGTTCAATTCACCCCCGTGCCAGTCCCGCCAGAGCAATTTCAAACCGGCCTTCATCAAAGCACCCTCGCCCGGCGTACGTCCGCCGGGGCAATTTCGCGAAGTTCGCCGGCGTTCATTTCAAACTGTCGCTGGCACTTTTGCGCCAGGCCGCGGTCATGGGTTACCAGCACCAGCGTCGCCCCGGCTTCGCTGTGCATGGTAAAAAGCAGGTCGGCAATTTTGGCCCCGGTGACGGTATCGAGATTGCCGGTGGGTTCATCGGCGAACATTACCGGCGCCTCACAGGCAAATGCGCGAGCAAGGGCCACCCGCTGTTGCTCGCCTCCGGAGAGTTGTTTGGGATAGTGATGCGCGCGCTCGGCCAGGCCCACTCGTTCGAGGTATTTTGCCGCTGTTGTCGCGGGGTCGTTTTCGCCGCGCACTTCCAACGGCAGCATGATGTTTTCCAGCGCGTTCAGGCTGCCGAGTAGCTGGAAGTTCTGGAATACGAAAGAGACATATTGACCGCGCATTTGCGCCCGGGCTTCTTCGTCCAGCGAGGTAATTTCCCGGCCGTTCAGGTGGACCTCCCCGGAGGAGGGAACGTCCAGCCCGGCCAGCATGCCCAGCAAGGTGGATTTGCCGGAGCCGGAGGCGCCGACGATGGCCACGGATTCACCCTGCTTGATTTCGAGGTTGATTCCTTTCAGGATATCCAGCGTTCCGTCAAATACGGGTACCTGCTGGCAAAGATTAACGGTTTTTATCATGAATTGTTCCAGTTACACATCCAGATTAAAGGTTACACGGCGTGTTTTGCCGTTGCTGTTTTTAGCGAGTTTGCTGTTTACCCTGGGCTTTTCAAGCCCGGCCCGCCCGGATTCACAATTCCTCCCCAATTCGACCAGCCGTAGTACTTTGCTGGTATTGGGTGACAGCCTGAGTGCCGCCTATAACATCTCCGCCGAAAGTGGTTGGGTGCATCTACTACAACAGCGCCTTGAGGAAGCCGGAAAAAATGTGTCCGTGGTCAACGGTTCCGTCAGCGGTGCGACGACGGCGGCCGGCCTGCAAAGCCTTCCCGCCATACTTGAACGCCACCAGCCGGATTACATGATCCTCGAACTCGGTGCCAACGATGGCCTGCAGGGAAAACCCGTCCCCTATATCAAGCAGAACCTGGTTGAACTTATCAGCTTAGCCAAATCCGCCAATGTTAAGGTGCTGTTGGTGGGTATTCGGTTGCCGCCGAACTTTGGCTCAAGATACACCGAACCCTTTTTCAACCAGTATGCCGACCTTGCCAGCCAATACGAACTGGAGTATCTGCCCTTTCTTCTCGATGGGGTGGCCGGTAACGATGAACTGATGCAGGAGGATGGTTTACATCCCACCGCGAAAGCGCAGCCGAAAATCCTGGACAACATTTGGCCGGCGGTGAACGCGCTGATTCAAACAGGCGATTAATGCGACCCAGGCCTGCCGAAAAAGTTGCGCACCAATTTCTTCTCAGTGAAAGATTTTGGTGCGTATATCCTGCTTAACCGGCTTTTCCTTACTCTCTGCTCGCTGATAAAAGCGGACAACAAGGGAAAATTTTTGTGATGTTGTAATCAAACTGACATGTAAGTAGTTACTTCGGCTGTGATAGGGTTAACACAACGGAGAAGTCCTCCTGGCATAACAAATCCTCCGTACTACCCTTTAATGCAGGTATTACCAAAATCGATGGTAATTGAAATTTGACGTGCAAATAGGTATAAATCCTGCCCCGCAATTTATAAGTGGCTGTTGCGAGCACAAATACAAGTTTTCAAAAATAAAATGTGGAGCAAAGGCTGGTATCAACAATGAAAACCGATGTAATGACTCTTGCAGCGATTATTTTTCTGGTAGGAATATTGGTTAGCAGTTTAGGTATAACAGAGGGATTTGAAGCGGAACAGGAATCCGCGCCCCCGGCTGAACGTCAGCAGGGTGTCAGCGAGTAAATCAACTTCCGGGCGGTATCATGCCGCCCGCTTTTACCGCCCCTCCGGTACGAAAAATATCCTTCTCCGTTACCACATAATCCAGTGGAACATCCCAGTTGTTTATTGGAAGCGTGTCCACCTCCTGAACGCTGTGCGCGAGACCGATCAGTACCGGCCGGCGCAAGTAAAGGCGCTTTTTAAAGGCGAAAGTGCGGTCGTAAAAACCTCCGCCCATTCCCAGTCGATTTCCCTTCCGGTCGAAGGCCACCAGCGGTAGCAACACCACATCCAGTTGGGTGGCCGGAATACCGGCCGACCTCGGTTGCGGTTCCGGAATTTTATAGATGTTCGGAATCATCCTGGTGGCACGGGTGTAGCGTCGGAAGATCATGCTGTTTCTCGCGGTCAGGCACGGCAGGTAGCAGCACTTTTTTCGCATCAGCGCCTGTTTCAGCGCAAGTACCGGACTCAACTCGCCGTCGTTGGCAATATAAAAAGCGATATTGGCGGCGCGGCGATACACAGGCAGTCGCCTGAGTTGTCCCGCGAGCGCGCGGGCGGCGTTTAATTGATCGATATGATTGAGGTTGCGTCTTCTCTTTCTGGCTTCGAGGCGAAGCGCACTTTTGTTCATGAATAAATCAGGAACTACCGATTGGAAGCGTTAAGTGAAAAACGCGAGGTGAAATAAAAGTTGCCCGGGATGCCGCTGCTAGCTGTACCTTGAACCGTAGGTTCAAGGGGGAGGGAACTGCTATGCATTAGGCTTTCCGTCTCGCGGACATGCTCACCAGCACAAACGAGTAACCTCCTTTTAGGGATTTATCGGCTCAGGGATTAGGCTAACTGGCGAACATCCCAGGCAATGACTTAAGTATATCACCGGGTTTTCAGGATAACAGTCTTGACATTCTGGACTTTCCGGCAAGTAGGCAAATTTTTTTCAACAGCAAAAAAAACGGCTGGAAAGATAGCCGGTAAAAACAAAAATTAACCTGCGGAGTCGAGTATTTTGTCCAGTTTACGGCTGATACGTTCCAGGATTTCTTCATCATTCTTGCCCGGCCCGGACTCCTTGCCCCTGGACAACTGTTGTAACTCGTGACAAAGGTTCAGGGCGGCCATTACCGCAATGCGTTCGAGGCCGATCACGCTGCCGGAATTGCGAATTGCCCGCATGCGCTGGTCGAGTTCATCCGCGGCGTTGTGCAGGGCGTCGCGCTCCTCGGGTGGGCAGGCGATCTGGTAATCCTTATCCAGAATGGTCACGTAGACTCTGTTGATTTCACTCATACCAGCTCCGGTTTGCCGCTATTCGGTTTCCAGGTTTTTCAGGCGCGCTATCATGGCTTCCACCCGGCTGCGCGCAATTTCGTTTTTCTCCAGAAGTCGGGTGCGCTCCTGTTTCCAGCTTTCCTCCTTGGCCTTGAGCGTGGCATTTTCTTTTTCCAGTCGATTGCACAGGCTGATCAGTTCATCCAGCTTGTTTTCGATATCCTTCAGTGTTTGGCTGGTCATGGTGGTGTATGGGTACTCTTGGATTAACCGCGACTGCACAACTATATTTGCGAGCCCGTCACGGGTCAATGAATCGCAGTCGGGAACAGTTGAAAGTATAGTGTTTTCTTTAAAAATGAGGAATAACGCCATAGATAGGGAGAAGTGATAGGATAACGAGTGGCCTGAGGTAAATTCATGTGAAAAAACCAGGATGCCATCTGCGGGCTTTGCGAACACGATGTATGGATGTATGTAGGAGAAACTGAGAATTCCTGGCGCTTCTGTCCTTCTTGTCGGACGGTTGCCGATACCCGTCTACATGGTGAAGGGAAAAACCCATTGGTTGTATGATTTGAATATGTATGATTTCGAATACCTGAACGACCAGTTCCTGAATATGGGAGCGATACACTCCGTTTCGGAACTGCAGGGGATGCTCTGCGGCATGTTATCCGGCGGAAGTGACGTTTCCAGGGAACATTGGCGCGATGAAGCTATCCGTTTTATGGATCTTGCGCACCTGGAACTCCCGGAGGAAAAACTGGCGCTACTGGATCTTTTGCTGGCCGAGTCCGAAAAGCATCTGCGCGACGATAACTTTATCTTCCGTCCCCTTTTACCGGGGGACAGCGCCACCATTAACCGGCGCGTCGATGAACTCGGCGCCTGGTGTCAGGGCTACCTGCACGGTCTCGGCTCGTCCGGCCTGTCGGGTGATGCCACGCTCAGTCCGGATGTCGCCGGTGCATTGCGGGACCTGGCGCAGATATCCAATGCCGTGCTGGACGAGGATGCCGACATGGAGGAAAACGAGGTCTACTGGAACGAACTGGTGGAGTACGTGAAAGTCGCCGTGTTGAATATCCACGGCGAATTCAAGCGGAGCCCGGACCGACCCACCGGCGAATCAATACACTAAAACAAGAAGGCAGAGCATGATTATTTCCAAACAGGAGATCGCCCGCCGGCGCAAGGCGCTGATGGCGATGATGGAGCCCAACAGTATCGCCATCCTGCCGGCGGCCGATGAGAAAACCCGCAGCCGCGATACCCAGTACCACTTTCGCCAGGATAGCGATTTCCACTATTTGACCGGGTTTCCCGAGCCGGAAGCGGTGCTGGTATTAATCCCCGACCGAAACCACGGTGAATACGTGCTCTTCTGTCGCGAGCGTGACAAGGAAAAGGAAATATGGGACGGCTACCGCGCGGGGCCGGAAGGCGCCTGCAAGGACTACGGCGCCGACGATGCCTTCCCCATTGACGATATCGACGAAATCCTGCCGGGCCTGATCGAAGGCCGCGAGCGGGTGTATTACACTATGGGTAAGGATGCCGGTTTCGACAAGCGCCTGATGGACTGGGTCAACCGCATTCGCGCGAAAGTGCGCGCCGGTGCGCACCCGCCCGGTGAATTCCTCGACCTGGACCATTTTCTCCACGATATGCGGCTGTACAAAAGCGCGGCGGAAATCCGGGTGATGACAACGGCGGCGGAAATTTCCGCGCGGGCGCACAAGCGCGCGATGCAGGTGTGCAAGCCCGGCATGTTCGAATACGAACTGGAAGCGGAAATCCAGCACGAGTGTGCCAAGAGCGGGGCGCGCTTCCAGGCCTACAATTCCATTGTCGGCGGCGGCAAAAACGCCTGTATCCTCCACTACATTGAAAATACCGACAAGCTTCGCGATGGCGACCTGGTGTTGATCGATGCCGGTTGCGAATACGAAGGTTACGCGTCGGACATAACCCGCACCTTTCCGGTCAGCGGCAAATTCTCCAGTGAGCAGAAAGCGGTTTACGAAGTGGTGCTGGAAGCCCAGGCAGCCGCCCTGAGGGCGGTTAAACCGGGCAATCATTGGAACGAGCCGCACGATGAATCTGTCCGGATCATCACCAAGGGTTTGGTGAAACTGGGCCTGCTCAAGGGCGAGGTGGACAAGCTGATCGAAGAGGAAAAGTACCGCGATTTTTACATGCACCGCATCGGTCACTGGTTGGGCATGGACGTGCACGACGTGGGCGATTACAAAGTCGGTGGCGAGTGGCGCGTACTGGAACCGGGCATGGTGATGACAGTCGAGCCGGGTATCTACATCTCGCCGGATAACGAAAACGTCGCCAGGAAATGGCGCGGTATCGGTATTCGAATTGAAGACGATGTGCTGGTCACCAAGGACGGTTGCGAGGTGTTGACCAAGGATGTGCCGAAGTCGGTGAAGGAAATTGAAGCGCTGATGGCCGGCAGGCGAAAAAGGCCGGCAAAAAAGGCAGGTTGATGGCCGCGGCGGAAAAGCAAAAACAGTCGACTGGTGACTACGATATTGTCGTGGTCGGCGGTGGCATGGTCGGTTTAACACTGGCCCTGATTATCGTCAACGAACTGCCGGAGATAAAACTGTGCATCGTTGAAAACTTTCCGTTGGCCGAGTCACAGGAAAAACAGTATCAGCCGAGTTTCGACAGTCGCTCGACCGCACTTTCCGCCACCAGCGCCGACCTGCTCGATGCGATGGGTTTGTGGCAGTCCATTGTCTCCCGCGCCACGCCCATCCACCAGGTGCACATTTCCGATCGCGGCCATCCGGGCATGTCCACCTATTCGCGCGAGGAAAATGATAACCGGAATCTGGGTTATATCGTGGAGAATAGCTGGTTGGGACGCTGTCTCACTGAGCAGTTGCTGAAAAGCAAAAGCGTAACGGCCGTTGCGCCCGCGCAGGTCAGCCGCATCGTGCCCAGGGCGTCCGGCGCGCAGGTACATATCGACGGTCGGGAAAATCCGCTGGATACCGGGCTCGTCATTATTGCCGACGGTGTGGATTCCTCCCTGCGAAGTGATCTCGGGATCGGTGTCGAGCTGCACGATTACCGGCAACACGCAATAATCGCCAACGTGGAACTGGAAAAACCGCACCGGTGCGTGGCCTATGAGCGTTTCACCGATGATGGACCACTGGCTTTATTGCCGCTGGGCGGCAGTGCCGAAGCCAAAACCAGCGCATTGATCTGGACCCGCCCGAGCGAAGAGATCGAACATGATATGGCGCTGGGCGATGACCGGTTCCTTGCAAAACTGCAAGAGCGTTTTGGTTACCGCCTCGGCCGCTTTTCCCGCGTGGGAAAACGCGTGAGCTATCCCCTGCAATTGAGTCTGGCGAAGGAGCAGATTCGCTCTTCGATCGTGTTGATGGGTAACGCCGCTCACTCCCTGCATCCGGTCGCGGGCCAGGGATTTAACCTGGCACTGCGCGACTGCGCGCGGCTGGTTTCGGTGCTGCGTGAAGCGTGGCAGGCAAGGCAAGCATTGGGCTCGCTGTCGGTGTTGAACCACTACCTGGAACAACAGAACCGCGACCAGTTCCTGACATCCCGAATCAGCCACGGTTTTAATCGCATCTTTTCCAACAACAAGCCCTGGTTGCAATTGGGCCGAAACATCGGCCTGATAAGCATGGAGCTGATACCTCCATTAAAAAGCGATTTCTTCAGCCAGATGATGGGCCGGGGCCAACCCAGGGCCAGACTGGCAATAATGAGGTTCCAATCATGAATGGTTCTGCCGTCACGAGTAGTTCCTCCAATGCGTTCGGTATTAGCTCCGCCAATGCGTTCGATATTGTTATTGTCGGGGGTGGCATAGTCGGTTCGACCCTTGCCTGCGCGCTAGGGGTGGACGAGCGGATCGGCAAGCGCCGAATTGCCCTGTTGGAGGCAAATAAAAAACTGCGGGCATTCTCCGGTGATTCATTCGATCCGCGTGTGGTGGCCTTGTCCGGCGAATCAAAAAAAATTCTCGATAACATCGGTATCTGGCGGCAGGTGCTCAACCAGCGCGCCTGCCCCTACTATCATATGCACGTCTGGGATGCGGAAGGTACCGGCGAAATGCATTTTGATTGCGATGACTTGCACGAGGACAGCCTCGGCCATATCGTTGAAAACAGCGTATTGCTAAAAGCGCTGTGGGAAAAAATTGAACAACTCGATTCAGTCGAATTTTACCACAACCTTGCGGTCGAATCGGTGAAATTAAAAGCCGGTGAGAACAGCCCGACAACAATTGTACTGGCCGGCGGGAAAGAGTTAACCACCAGCTTGCTTATCGCGGCTGATGGCTCCAACTCCACATTGCGAACACTGTTGGATATGCCGGTTCGGGAGTGGGATTACGGCCAGGAAGCAGTTATTACGACGGTAAAAACCGAGAAAGGCCATGGCTTTACCGCCTGGCAGCGATTCACGTTAAATGGTCCGATCGCTTTTCTGCCACTGCAAAACAAGGGTGATGACAGCCATTGTTCAATTGTCTGGTCCGCCGATACCGGGTTGGCCGAACAGTTGGTGAAACTGGAAACGGCAGCGTTTTGCGAGCAGCTGGGGCGCGACTTTGAATACCGGTTGGGCCGGGTGCTCGACGCGGATACGCGCTATGCGATAAAGCTGGTCCAGCGTCATGCGAAAGATTATATACGTCCCGGCGTTGCTCTGGTGGGCGACGCCGCGCATACCATTCATCCGCTGGCGGGCCAGGGTGTTAACCTCGGTTTGTACGACGTGCAGGTATTGGCGGAAGAAATTCTCCGCGCGCGTATCAGGGAAATTCCCCTGGACGATTTTTCCCTGTTGCAGCGCTATGAACGCCGCCGCAAAACCCACAACCTGTTGGCAATGGGTGCAATGGAAGGCTTCAAGCGACTATTCGGTGCGGACGATCCGGCAGTGAGATGGCTGCGCAACACCGGCATGCGGTTTTTTAACGGACAAGGCTGGATTAAAAAACGTCTCGCAAAAATGGCCAGTGGTTGATTGCCAACAGCGAGCTGTTTGAAACGGAGTAACCCTGCGGTGTTCGTAGGGGTGACCCTTGCGGTTACCCGGGCAGCCGCAAGGACTGCGCTACAATATACGGCGCTGAATATTTGTAGGATGCCGCAATCAAGCAAAACATACATTCTTGGACAAGATAAAAACCCAAGCAAACCAAGCGGGAACCTGTTTGACAGAATCCATTAATACAACTCCCCCTGTTCACGCGGAAAAAAAAGACTGGTTGATTTGCCACGAATGCGGTGAATTGCAACAACCGGTGGAGGTTTCGCCCGAATACCAGCTGGTCTGTTTTAACTGCGGTAACGTCCTGCATGTCGGCCTGGGTCGCTGGCTGGAAACGGCTTCCGCGCTGGCGGTAACCGCGCTGATACTTTTTATCGCTTGTAATGTTCTGCCATTCCTGACGCTCGAGGTGGGGCCGCACAGCCAGACGGCAACCATTCTCGATGGTGTGTGGGCGCTGATAGAGCGGGGTCATTGGCTGCTGGCCGCGTCGGTTTTCACCACTATTTTTCTTTTTCCGCTGTTTGAGATTTTCGCGTTTTTGTATGTGCTGATTCCGTACTACTTCAACAAGCGCCTTCGCGGCCAGACTTCGATTATGCACTGGCTGATAAAAGTGCAGTCGTGGAGTATGCTGGAAGTCTTTATGCTCAGTGTGGTAGTAACGTCGGTCAAACTGGCGGATATGGCCGTGCTAATCCTGGAGCCGGGGGCGTACATCTTTTTTATTCTGGTGGCCGTGCTGATTCTGGCTTACTTTAAAATGGACCGACGCAAGTTGTGGAGCTGGATGAATCCGAACAACTATTTCTCCCGGGATGAAAAAGAAATTGTCTATGACTGCAGAATTTGCGAGGCCATGGTGGGCGAGTCGCTGGTGGATGCAAACAAACAATGTCCGAGGTGCTACGCGAAATTGCATAAGCGGGTTCCTCACAGCATGCAAAAAACCACCGCGCTGGTTGTGGCCGCGACCGTTCTATATATTCCGGCCAATGTCCTGCCGATTATGACCTATACCTCGTTGGGCATTACCGAAACCGATACCATTCTTTCCGGCGTGCTGGAGCTGATGATTGCCGGCCTCTACTGGATTGCCCTGGTGGTATTCGTCGCCAGTATCGTAGTGCCCATCGCCAAGCTTGTTATCTTTTACTACCTGCTGGCGGCGGTGTATTTCAAAATCAAAACCGGGGTCAAGCACCGCGCGTGGCTATACCGGCTTACAGAAATTATCGGTCGCTGGTCCATGGTGGATGTCTTTGTCGTGACATTGCTGGTGGCCCTGGTGCAGTTTGGCTTTATCTATACCGTCGAAGCCGAAGGCGCTATCATTGCCTTCGCGGCCGTCGTTATCCTTACCATGATTGCGGCGGAGACATTCGATCCCCGCTTGTTGTGGGACGCAGTGGAAGAAAATGAAACTCAATAAATCAGCCGTTCGTAAAGTTAAATTCATTTCACCGGTCTGGATCGTGCCGGTTGTGGCGCTGGTGATTGCGCTGTGGCTGGCGATTCAGGCGCGGCTGGAAACCGGTGCGACCGTGGAAATCGAGTTCGACAGCGGTGCCGATATTATTCCGGGCCAGACACAGGTTCGCCTGAACGATGTAAAAGTGGGAATGGTGAAGGATGTCCGTCTAAGTCGCGATCTCAAATCCGTGCGTGTCATCGTTGAACTGGACCGGGAAGTATCCGATCACCTTAGCGAAAACACCCGTTTTTGGGTGGTTACACCGCGTATCAGCGTTACCGGTGTGTCCAACCTCGGCACCTTGATCAATGGTGTTTATATCGTGATGGACCCCGGCGAGCCGGGAACCTATCAAACCCACTTTGAAGGCCTGAACGAGCCGCCGCTTTTCGAATCAGGTGAACCGGGAACGCCTTTCGTTTTACAGGCGGAAGAGCTGGGATCGTTTGATGTGGGTTCCCCGATTTACTATCGCAAGATCAAAGTGGGCGAAGTGACTTCCTATAAATTGTCGGACAACCGCAACAGTGTCGATATCAATATTTTCGTGCAGGCACCTTACGACGAACTGGTACAGACCCGCAGCCGGTTCTGGAATGTCAGCGGCGTGGGTGTTTCCATCGGTGCCGAAGGATTGAAGGCACAGGTTGAATCCCTGGCGTCGCTGATCAGTGGTGGTATCGCGTTCGACAATATGGCCGGGCTCGGCGATGCCGAAGTGGCGGAAAGCGGTGCCCGATTTTTCCTTTATCCCGACCGCGAATCCGTACTGGAAGGTCGTTTCAATATCAAATACTACTATGTGCTTAAATTCGGGGATTCCGTGCGGGGCCTGAACGTCGGGGCACCGGTGGAATTCCGGGGTATTCATGTGGGTGAAGTGGTCGACGTGATGCTGGACAGCTCGGACAACGTGGACAAAGTGCTGCACGTTTATATTGCCATGGAACCGCAGCGGTTGAATCCCGATGAAAACCCCACACGCGAACAGGTGGATGAGCGGATGGAGGAAATGGTGGCGCAGGGCCTTCGCGCCCGAATGAAAACGGCCAATTTCCTTACCGGCTCCCGATATATCGACCTGGTGTTTATGGAGGACACCGAACCGGGCGAGTTTGTGCGCTCGGAAAATGTGCCGGAAATTCCCACGGCGGAAGGTTCTGTCGATCAAATCGCGCGCCAGGCGTCCGACGTTTTGGATAAAATGAGTCAAATTCCCTTCGATACCATCGGCAAGGACCTGTCTGAAAGCCTCGCCAGTTTAAATCGTATTCTTACCGAGTTTGACAAGCGCAATACGGCGGGTAAAGTCGATGACGCAGTTGCCAATATGGAGGAGACGCTCGCCGCGGCAAACGATGCGTTGAAACAATTGAACATGACCATGCAAAGCCTCGATCAGGCAGTAGCGCCGGATTCTGAATTGAAATACGAAATGACCAAAATGCTGAACGCCGTTGGTGACGCGGCGGATTCGCTGCAGTTGTTTATCGACGAACTCAACCGGCATCCCAACGCCTTAATTTACGGGACCGAGAAGGACGAGTAATCATGCTATTTGCCAGAAAGAAAACAATCGTGGTGCTTGCCATTTTGTTGAGCTTGTATGGATGTGCCTCCAGCGGCCCTAAGACCAAGTACTATTCGCTTTTCCCCGGCGATTATTCATCCGCGAATATGGGTTCTGTTATCGATGCTTCCTTCGGTGTTGGACCGATCAGCTTGCCCGAGTATGTGGATCATGTGGGCATCGTCAGTTTGACCGGCACCAACCAGATTGCCGTGTCTGGCTACCATGCCTGGGCGGGAGATTTAAGCGAGAATCTCTCCCGCGTAATTGCCGGTAATCTCGGATCGCTATTCAATACCAGCTCGGTCTCGGCGTTTCCCTGGGATAATCGCCTCCGGCCGAATTATCAAATTAAAATCCTCTTTCAGGAATTCGCCGGTGTTCGCGGCGGTGAGGTTAGAGTGAAAGCGAAGTGGTCCCTGCTAAACCAGCGGGGAACGGAAGTGATTCTGACGGGCACAGAAGGCCTGCGGGAACAGGCACAATCAAACAGTTACGATGATTACGTGGCCACGCTGAATCGCCTGGTGAATAAACTGTCCGACAACATTGCCCGGGATATTAAAAACGAACTGGCAGATTAATCTTTTGTTGTGGGAAAAAGACAGCTTCTCACCCAATCGCCAATCGAGTTGTTAGAAAACAGAAACATATCCAGCGCCCTCTGGTTTTCCCAGTAATCCACACCGCCGGAAAACAAAAATTCCCTGGTCAGCATTCTTCGGCCAGGGTTAATTGTTTTCACCACTCGTGCCGGATTGCCCGCGGCAACGACATTGTCCGGAATATCACCGGTGACAACCGAGCCGGCGCCAATAACACTGTTTTCCCCAATCGTCACACCTTTACATATAATAGAGCGGTATCCGAGCCACACATTGTTCCTCAGGTGCACCGGTGAGGAACAGCGAAAGGGACGCGTGCGGTTATAAACGCCGTGCCAGTCGCTGTCGGAAATATAGGCTTCAGCGCCGATCATGCAATTGTTTCCGATTTCAATTGATGCCGCTGAAGTAAGGGTGACACCCGGGGAGATCAGGCAATGATCGCCAATGGTAATTGATCCCTGCTCCTGTTTGCTGGTCCACGTGGTCAGCGCGATAGGCTTGGTTCGGCTGCTGATTAAATGCAGGTGTTTTCCTGCCTGAATCCGCTCTCCGAATATTTTCAGGCTGCGTGGATTTAATACGCGCAAGTCCCTGCCGATTCGATCGAATTGAGGGGTAATAAAATGGTTTACGTAGTGCCGGTTCAGCCAGCGTTGTAAACGCAAAATAAACAGTGGACGGTGTTCTTTTCGCACAATTATTAACGACGGATTCTATTTGGGGTGTTATGTCGGAATCATTATCAGAGTTTATTTCTACCAATTCAATAAAAGGCTTTCTTGCCGATGAAGAGGGTGAAGCACTTTACCGGCTTGCGAAAAGTGTTGCCAGCCTGGGCCCCTGTCTCGAAATAGGTAGTTACTGTGGAAAATCGACGGTCTATATCGGCTCCGCCTGCAGGCAGGCTGGCAATATTTTGTTTGCCGTGGATCACCATCGTGGCTCTGAAGAGCATCAGCCGGGAGAGGAATATCACGATGTTGATCTGCTTGACCATAACCGCCGTGGCGTTAACAGTTTGCCTTTGTTTCAACGAACATTGCGACTGGCAGAATTGGAGAACAGTGTTATACCAATAGTCACGGACTCCCGATTACTGGCTCGGCACTGGACCACACCACTGGCGATGGTATTTGTCGATGGCGGGCACAGTCATGAATCGGCGATGCACGATTGTGTGGAATGGTCGAGACATATTGTTTCAGGTGGTGTGCTGGCAGTCCACGATATTTTTCCCAATCCGGCCGAAGGCGGGCAGGGGCCTTACCTTGGGTTTACCGAAGTGGCGTCGAGCGGGGACTGGATTGTATGCGATCAGGTAAATTCGCTCGGAATTCTTAAAAGAAAATAAATCCGATTTTTCTTCGGGCGCCAGCCGCCATTTTTCGCGCCGGAGTTATGGTAGCGCGTCGCTTAATCGGTCCTACCGGTTTATTGAACTTTGTTGGGTAAAAAGACGAGACGCCGGAGTCATGTGATAAAGAGCATCCGCCGCCAATAGAATTGCCGCCGCGGTCCAGCTGGTTTTCTCCCTCGGCCAGATTACCTTGTTTTTAAAGTTATAGCCGGTCCAGTAGCCGCCATCGTCGTCCTGCCAGCGCTGCAGCTGCAGGAATAATTTTTCCGCCTTCTGCTGTTCTCCCGCCGATACCAACGCCAACACCAGTTCGCACGATTCCGCTATGGTCACCCACGGTTGATCCGATACACAGCGACATCCAATATCCGGATGTACAAATATCGCCCATCGTTCCTTCAAGCGAAGCTTTGCTTCGGCCGGCGTAAATGCGCCGGACAAAATAGGATAAAACCAGTCCATGGAAAAGCGGGATTTGCTTTCCCATGTGCGATCAAATCGCCAGGGCTTGTTTTTCAGGGTATCGAAAAGTTTGGCATAGGCGGCGAGCCAGGCCGGTTTGTCCTTATCCAGCACCTCGGCAAGTAAAATGGCACACTCCAGACTGCGCAGGATGGACGAGCAGGCGGTAACCAGCGAATCGTGCGGCAGGGTTTCCGTGTCGGAAACAGCCCACTGAATATCCCCTTCCGGATTCTGGTGGGAAAGCACAAAATCGATTGCCCGCTCGATAACAGCGAAATTTTTCCCAGCGTAGTTTTTATCACTCGTGGCAAGAAAGTAGTGCCACAACCCTGTCGCCGGATAGGCAACAAAGTTGGTTTCAATTTTTCCTGTCATGTCCGGTGATAAAGTACCATCCGGCCTTGGAAAATAATTGGCGTGCCAGCTGCCATCGCTTCGCTGGTTGTGTGCAAGCCAGTTAAAAGCGTGTTGAAAACGTTCTTGTTCGCCGGCAATGGTAAATGCCATCGCGGCTTCGGTATGATCCCATGGATCCAGTTTATTTTCGGTAAACCACAGGATCGCACCATCCGACCGCTGACATGCGTTTAAATATTCAACCGCATTGCAAATTGCGAGCGAAGTAATGCTTTTCGAAGTCAGGGAAATATTCAATTGTCAGTTCAACTTTGTTTAACAAAATACATAACAACACTTTTGCCCATAATGGGGTTAAGCAGCCTTTCCACTGCCTGCGTTATCCAAGGCTTCTTGAAAAGATCCCACAGTAATAATTTGTGATACCAGTGGAGAGGAAAAAAAGTCTCCGGCTTGTTCCAGAAGACGCATTTCAACCACCAGTAGGGAACGTGAAGCGCGTGTGCCCAGTGACGGGAGCGATAATGATACCGCATAGACTGAATGGCGCGACACAATTCGTTGGCATTAAATATACGCACATGACCGCCTTCCACGTTGTAGTATTCGCGGCTCAACCACCAGCAGATTTTCTCCGGCCAGGCCCGAGGTACACTCACGGTCAGTGTGCCGCCGGGTTTCAGAATCCGGCTTATTTCCGTCAGCATTTTTTGATAATCATGGATGTGCTCCAGCACCTCGGAGCAGATGACATGATCAAAAACCTGCTCCGGAAAAGGAAGAGTCGTGCCATCGGCCTGAATAAAAATGCACTGCTGCAGTTTGTTTTCGCTCTCGAAATATTCCGCAAACCGTTGCTTTGCGGTCGAAATATCCTTAAAACTAAGATCTACACCAACCAGCCGATTATTTTCCAATAGTTGGTAGGCGCCCAGAATATGGCGACCTTCGCCGCAGCCTAGGTCCAGAATGCTGTCTCCCGGTTTTATCGGAATACTATCAAAACGAACGGTCAACATTTTTTTCAAGAATATTTTTATAAAATCGGCTGAGCTTAATCGCCACCTGCTGCCAGCTGAAATGATCGAGAACCCGTTGGCGGGCGCGTCGGGCAAGCAGTTCCGCTTTTTCCGGAAATTGCAGCAGGTTGTCAACAGCGGTCACCAGTGCTTCGCTGGCGCCCGCTGGAACAACCACGCCCGCATCGCCAATGACTTCGGGAAGCGCTCCCCCATCTGTGGAAACCACCGGCAGGCCGCAAGCCATCGCTTCGGCGGCCGGCAGGCCAAAGCCTTCATACAGCGACGGGCAAACCGCTATTTGGGACTGGTTATATTTTTCCACCAATGACTCGGTGCTGATGCCGGAATAAAACCGCACGTTGTCAGCGATGCTCAGCTTGTGCAGCAGTTTTTCCGTGTCGCCGCCGGGTTTGAGTTTGCCGATAACAACAAGGGAGATATTGCTATGACGGATTTTCAGTTCGGCGAGGGCTTCAAGCAGGTAGCGCAAACCCTTTAGTGGTTGATCGGCCGATGCGGTGGTAATGATTTGAAAAGGGTTTTTTACAACGTTATGCAAAGGACGGAAAACAGACGTATCGACACCATTGGCGATAATATGGGTTTTTTCCGGTGATCGTGAAAAATAGTTTTCTATATCGCGCCGGGACGATTCGGAGACGGTAACAACATGTTTCAATCGTTCGACCACTTTCTGTTGCATGCCGATGAAACTGTACCAGCGTCGAATCAATACACGGTACTTCCAGTTGGGTGCCGACGCCAGCGCCAGATCGCGATCACGATGAATTGGATGATGGACAGTGGCCACCACATTATGACCCTGGCTTTGTAACTCGACCAGCGCGTGGCACAGGCTTTGGTTGTCGTGGATGATATCGAATTTTTCCTGTTGCAATAGTTTTTTCACCCGCCGGCCGAACGTGTACGGCTCACCGAAGCCGCCGCTGAGCATTGTCCACCACTCCCAGGTATCGGTGAAGGATTTCAGGTGCCGGAGTTTAAGCGCGGTAACGTGATTCGCCTTGGCATAAAGGTCAAGGCTCGGCACCTTGCGCAGCTCCACGCCCGGGTCGAGTTCAGGATAAGGCGGGCCGGAAAAAACTGTAACCTGGTGTCCCAACTGATGCAGCGCCCGGCTCAGGTATCTAATGTAAATGCCCTGGCCGCCGACAAAGGGATGACTGCGGTAACCCAGCAATGCGATGCGTAAAGGACGCAACGCCAGATCGCTCAGGGAGTTGGCAATCGCTATGTCGTGCGCGAATTCCTTTTCCGGTTCCGCCACTGTCATAAAGTAACCGTTTCGTGTGTTAAGTGGGTGGATGAATCTTAAAGCAGTTTGAGGAATTCGCTTGCCTCGAATGTGAGTGGCAGCTGCCGAAGCTTTTTGCCCGTGCTGTCCAAAACCAGCAGGGTTGGGAACCCCCGCACATTATATTTTTCCATAAACGCTTTCCCTTCGGGCGATTCGTATTCGATGCGGGTAAAAACATATTTACGATGAATGGCTTGTTTAACCGCCGGATCACTGAACACGGTGCTGTCCAGTTTGCGGCAGGTCGGGCACCAGATGGCGGACATGTTGGCGAGTACCGGTTTGTTTTCGGCGGCGGCCCGGGCCAAAGCCTGATCCAGCGGCAGTATCTCAATGCCCGTGGCGTTCAGTGCTTCTCTTCCCAGATAGCTCTGGATTTCCACGTTGGCAAAATAGGCGACGGCCAATAAGGCGATAACGCCGGCCCAGGATTTCCACGGCAGGTTTTTAAACCATGCCCGGTTTGAACTCACGTTATCTGGTGATTCCTGCATCAACTGGCTTTACTCGCTGGTATTGGGTAGCTCTTTCGGGTAGCTCTCACGGCGCACAAAACGATATAATTCCCGCTTTGCCAGCCAGAGACGCACTATGACAAATCGAACGGCGAAAGTCAGCCGCAATACACTCGAGACGCAAATTACCGTTGCCGTCGACCTCGATGGGGGCGGCAAGTCCGGTTTTGCCACCGGTGTGCCGTTCCTGGAACATATGATGGATCAGATCGCGCGCCATGGCCAGATGGACCTTGATATCACCTGCCAGGGCGATACCCACATCGACGACCACCACAGTGTTGAGGATATCGGTATTACCCTGGGCCAGGCGATTGCCAAGGCAGTGGGCGACAAGCGCGGTATCCGCCGTTACGGTCACGCCTATGTTCCGCTCGACGAAGCGTTGTCGCGGGTGGTAATCGATTTTTCCGGCCGGCCGGGTTTGACCATGCATGTGCCATTTACCCAAAAGCGTATCGGCACGTTCGACACCGAACTGTTCTGGGAGTTTTTCCAGGGCTTCGTCAATCATGCGCAGGTGACGTTGCACATCGACTGCCTGCGCGGCGCCAATGCGCACCACCAGATCGAAACGGTGTTCAAAGCCTTTGGTCGGGCATTGCGCATGGCGCTGGAAAAAGACCCGCGCCTCGGCGATGCCATGCCATCCACCAAAGGGTTGCTGTAGTTTTTAAATCGTTTCTTGAATCGTTTTTTAATAGCCTGTCGTTGTAGAAAATTATGAGCCGCAAACGAATCGCCGTGATCGACTATGGTATGGGGAATCTTCATTCCGTCGCCAGCGCCCTGCAGAAAGTCGCGCCGGAGGCGGATATTGCCGTCACGTCCGATCACGCGGTTATCGCGGCGGCAGATCATGTCTACTTTCCCGGCGTGGGTGCAATCCGCGATTGCATGGCGGAAATCCGCCGGCTCGAAATCGGCAAGGCGGTGAGTGAGGCGATTGCCTCCGGCAAACCGGTGCTGGCGGTATGTGTGGGCATGCAGGCGTTGATGCAATACAGTGAGGAAAATAACGGCACCGAGTGCCTTGGCATTTTCGAGGGAAAGGTTAATTTCTTTGCCGGCAGTGCCGGGTTCAATGCCGCCTCCGATGAGGGCAGTCGCTCAGGCGAGCGCCTCAAGGTGCCGCACATGGGCTGGAACCAGGTGGAGCAGACGCTGGATCACCCGTTGTGGCAGGGCATCGAAAACAACAGCCGTTTCTACTTCGTGCACAGCTATTACGTTACCCCCGCCCGGGCGGAAATCGTCGCGGGCAAAACACACTACGGCGTGGACTTCAGCTCCGCGCTGGCGCACGAGAATTTGTTTGCCGCGCAGTTTCACCCGGAAAAAAGTCACCGGGATGGTTTGAAACTGCTGGAAAATTTTGTCGCCTGGGACGGCCGCTTCTAAAGGTTTTTTAAATGTTAATCATTCCCGCAATTGATCTGAAAGACGGAAAATGCGTGCGCCTCAAGCAGGGCGTGATGGAGGATTCCACCGTGTTTTCCGACGACCCGGTGGCCATGGCAAAAAAATGGGTGGACATGGGCGCGCGGCGCCTTCACCTGGTGGACCTGAACGGCGCGTTTGCCGGCGAGCCGGTCAATGGCGAAGTGGTTACCGCCATCGCCAGGGCTTATCCGGAACTGCCGATACAGATAGGCGGTGGCATTCGCTCGCTGGAGACCATACGCCATTACCTCGCCGCGGGAGTGACTTATGTCATTATCGGCACCAAGGCGGTAAAGGAGCCGGAATTCGTCGGCCAGGCCTGCGCCGAATTTCCCGGTCATGTTATTGTGGGGCTTGATGCAAAAAACGGTTTTGTTGCCACCGATGGTTGGGCGGAAGTGTCGTCGGTAAAAGTCACCGAACTGGCGAAAAAGTTCGAGCGGGACGGCGTGAGCGCCATCGTCTACACCGATATCGCGCGCGACGGAATGATGCAGGGCGTGAATGTGGCGGCGACCAGGGAGTTGGCCGGGGCAACGTCCATTCCTGTTATCGCCTCCGGCGGCATCACCAATATGGACGATATCCGGGAATTGGTGAAAGCAGCCGATTCCGGCATCGTCGGCGCCATTACCGGCCGTGCTATTTATGAAGGCGGTCTCGATCTCGCCGAAGCTCAACAGTACTGTGACAACGCATTGCCCTAGCTTTTTTTGTGACAACACATTCGAGTAACTGAATTTATGGCCCTGGCAAAACGTATCATTCCCTGCCTTGACGTGGACTGTGGCCGCGTCGTTAAAGGCGTGCAGTTTGTCGATATCCGCGATGCCGGCGACCCGGTGGAAGTGGCAAAAAAATACAACGAACAGGGCGCGGATGAAATTACCTTCCTGGACATTACCGCCAGTCACGAAGACCGCGACACCACTGTGCACACAGTGGAAAAAATCGCGGCGGAAGTATTTATTCCCCTGACCGTGGGCGGCGGCATTCGCACGCTGGACGATATCCGTAAAATGCTTAATGCCGGCGCGGACAAAGTCAGTATCAATTCGGCGGCGGTAAGGGAGCCGGAGTTTGTTCGGCGGGCGGCGGAACGGTTTGGTGCCCAATGCATTGTGGTGGCAATCGATGCAAAGAAAGTCAGTGCAGAGGGTGAGTCCGCGCGCTGGGAAATCTTTACCCACGGTGGCAGAAAACCTACCGGTATCGATGCGATTGAGTGGGCGAAAAAAATGACCGATTACGGTGCCGGTGAAATCCTGTTAACCAGCATGGATCGCGACGGTACCAAAGCCGGATTTGATCTGCCGTTGACCCGCGCTATCAGCGATGCGGTGCCGGTACCGGTTATCGCGTCCGGCGGTGTCGGAAATCTGCAGCATTTGGTCGATGGCGTTGTTAACGGTGGAGCGGATGCGGTGCTGGCGGCAAGTATTTTTCACTTTGGTGAATTTTCAGTGCCGGAGGCCAAGCAATTTATGAGGGAGAGGGGAGTAGAGGTCAGGCTGTAAACCGAACCGGAGAGAGATTTGGGGTGGGGAAAACCGACGGCTCGGTTTTCCCCGGAATTATTTTTATGCGGCGGCTACCCTGCCATATTTTTCCAGTGTTTCCACAACAGCGGGTTCAGCATGAATAATGAAATCAATAAACTCGCTGGCTCCCGTTTCGGCTTCATACATGCTATCAAACGGTCCTATATCCACGCCTTCGCGGGTACTGTAATACCAGTAATCACCTTTCTTGAAAAAGCGCTTTGAGCGCACAGGTACGGTGCCGTTTTCACCTGATCTGTTCATAGTTGTTCCTCACAATGGTCGATCTGTCCATGCTCCAAAAAACACCCGAAACAGCATTTTGAGTGTCCCCTAAAACGTCCGTCCGAAGCCAACGATCAAGAGGCTCTTAAGCTATGACAACAGACGCCCGGGCATTATTCCACAGGAAATCAGATCCGGTCAAACAATAGACATACATCACAAAAAAATCTTTAAAGAAAATTTATGCGCCATAAAATGCATCACATTTGTGCGTTTTGGCGTATTAATATGCAAGTCTGAGATCGGAGTCAGTCGCCATCACGCTTAAGTGCTAAAGCTGATTGCGTTTCCAATTTGGCGGGCATTATTGCTTTTGGCTGTTGGGGATTTTTAAGTAAAACGGAAGCATTAACCACCTCAATCCCGTGTTTTTTTAACAGGGGTAAATAAGCTTCCAGAACGTCCAGTGTTTCGTTGTGCGGATGGCCAATGGCAATCGCCTGGCCGTTTTTTACCGCGATGGATACCAGCCGGTCCAATTGCCGGACGATGGCTTCCGCGTTGCGTTCATTATCCAGGAAAACGTCGCGCGAGTTATAGGGGATGTCCGCTTCAAGCGCGGTTTCCATTCCCATGGATTTTGCCGTAGTGCGGCTGTCGATAAAGAAAAGATTATTTTTTTTCAGTGCCGTCATCAGCCAGGACATTCGCTCACGGTCCTGGGTGAAATGACTTCCGCCGTGGTTATTAACCCCACTTGCGTGAGGCACGTCGGCAAGCATGGCGTCAACGGTAATAAAAAGTTCCTCCCTGCTCATGCCGCTGGCCAGCCCGGATTCCCAGGGGCGTTGGCTTATCGGTGTCATCGGGGCGTGAAGCAAAACTTCCTTGTGGTTTTCATTGGCGAAGTGGGCGAGCTTTTTCGCGTGCGGGCTGAACGGGATGATGGATAGCGTTACCTGGGCCGCCAGGTTAATCGCCCGACGACCCTCCGCCAGCTTGTAACCCAGATCGTCGATAATAATGGCGATTCTGGCGGAAGGGCGATCGGCCGCCAGCGATTGGAAGGAAAAGCTGACGGCGAGCGAAATGGAAATGACCTTTAAAAGATGCGCGGCGTACTTCCGTGGACGGCGGTTTCGCATCTATTAATTATTGGCTGCGGATTTGATTTTAGTTTGTTTCTGTGCCTGATAAACCTGACTGCGGCTGAACAGGTTCAAACCTTTCAATATGTTGAGCGCTTCGTAAAGCTGACTGTCCTCGCTGTGAAGCTCCGATGAGCTGCTGCGCCGATCGCCCGATTTCAGGTCGCCTTTGCCATTGCCGTTTTCCAGGTGACGGCTAAGGCCTGCTTCGGTCAGGCTGGTGCTCGGTTCCAGCGACGTTACTTTCACGCGTTCCACTTCGATATCCGGCGCGATGCCCTGGGCCTGGATGGAGCGGCCGTTGGGGGTGTAGTAAAGCGCCGTGGTCAGTTTTACCGCGCGGTCCTCCGTGATGGGGATAACGGATTGTACAGAGCCCTTGCCGAAGCTGCGGGTGCCTATCACCAACGCGCGGCGTTGGTCCTGTAACGCGCCCGCGACAATTTCGGACGCCGAGGCGGAACCATCGTTAATCAGCACCACCAGTGGAAGGCCATTGGTGATATCGCCGGGAGTTGCCAGAAATTTGGTGTTGGAATCACTGAGCCGGCCTTCGGTGTAAACGATCATGCCTTTGTCGATAAACAAATCCGCCACCGCCACCGAGGCCTGCAAAACGCCGCCGGGGTTGTTGCGCAGATCAAGAATCATGCCCTTGAGCTTGGGGTTCAGCTTTTGCAGTTTTTTGATTTCTTCCTCGACGTCGGCCCCGGTGTTCATCTGGAACTGGGCTATGCGCAAATAGGCAAAGCCGTCTTCCAGGATATCCGAGCGGACGCTTTTGACTTTAATAATGTCGCGCTTCAATACCAGCTCGAAAGGTTGTTCAACGCCCTCGCGAACAATGGTAAGCGTAATTTCACTGCCCTTCGGCCCGCGCATTCTTTCCACGGCGTCGTTCAGGGTCAGTCCCTTAACCGACGTGTCATCCAGCTTGATAATCAGGTCCCCTGCTTCCACGCCGCCGCGCGCGGCGGGGGTGTCGTCGATAGGGGAAATTACCCGCACAAAACCGTCTTCCATGCCCACTTCGATACCCAGGCCGCCGAATTCGCCAGTGGTATTGATTTGCAGGTCGTCGAACGAGGAGGCATCCAGGAAAGCGGAGTGGGGATCGAGTTCATCCAGCATACCGCGAATGGCGTATTCGAGCAGGGTGCGGTCATCGATCTCCTTGATATAGGAAGAGCGGATGTGGTCGTAGGCCTTGGTGAATACCCGCAGGTCCTCGAGCGGCAGCACACTGATGTTATCGGCCGCGTCGGTAGTGCTCGCGGGACTATTTTCAGTGGCTTGCGCACCCGTCGTCAGCGACAGGGCGAAAACGGCGGCAATCGCGCCGCGCCTGATGAATAAGCTTTTGTGGGTTAGGGATAACACCGTTTTAAACTCCTGGACTGTGTCCGTAAATAACTAATTTGACCGGAATCAAAATCAGGCGGCGCGGAACCATCCTCGCGGATTGGCTGGCTGGCCGTTGTACCGCAGTTCAAAGTATAGAGCAGAGTCCCGTCGGCCACCGCTGTTTCCCACAGAGGCAATGGTTTCGCCGGCATTTACCCACTCCCCTATCTCCTTATACAGCGCCTGATTGTGAGCATAAAGCGTCATAAAGCCCGCGCCGTGATCGATTATGATAAGCAGGCCGTGACCTCGCAGGTAGTCGGAAAATACGATCCGCCCGTGATGGACTGCCCTGACCGGGGCGCCCGGGTTGGCTTCGATGAGAATTCCTTCCCAATCAAGCCTATTGGATATTCGCGGCGTGCCGTAGTTCCGGATTACCCGCCCGTCCGCCGGCCACGGCAGCTTCCCTTTCAGGCTGGCAAAACTGGTGGAGCCCTCGGGCAGTTTGATATCGTCGAGAAAGCGTGACACTTCGGCCAGAATATTTTGCAGGCGCTGGCGGTCGCGGTTCATGGTTTTTAACCGCTCGTCCTGGCTGGCGATGGTTTTATCCAGGCTGGCCACGGTCAGTTGCCGCTGCTGGTTTTGCTGGCGCAGGGCATCCCGCTGGCTGCGCAGCTCGGAATAATTCTCCTCAATGCGGCTGGTTTCCGCCGCGATCCGGGGCTCGATCTGGTTCAGCCTGTCGATGGTTTCAATATAGCCGGCGATTTTTTTTGCCCGGCTCCTGATGACGAAATCGAAGTATTTCAGGTTGCGCGCTACCGCCGACGGATCCTGCTGGTTGAGCAACAGACGAAGGCTGCTCTGCTGGCCCAGGCGGTAGGCTGCATTGATATGCTGGCTTACGTGGGATTGCTGGCGCTTTTTACTGTCGTTCAACTGGCTCCGCTCGTCCCGCAGGCCCTCCAGCTTTTCCGCGCTTTGCTTTAACTCCTGCTGGAGCTTTTCCGCTTTTTTGCTGAGCTTGCCGATGGACTCCTCGGTTTCCTCCAGCGACTTCAGTAATTTATCGCGGTCGGACTTGGTGGACTGCAACTCGGACTTCAGTTCGGCAATGGACTTTTTCAGCGCTTCCAGGCGCTTGCGATCAGCCGCTTCATCGGCATGGGCGGGAAGGCAAAGCAGGCCGGCGACGATAACAACACCTGCAAAAACAGGAAAAGCCGCTAACCTGAAGCGGGAGCGGCTTTGTCCGGACTTTTTTCTGGAAAACAACAACGGGAGATTCATCCTGTTGAGTGTACCTCAAAACCGGTGGGTCTACTTGGACTGCCCCTGCCTGGCTACCGCGTCCATCATCGCCTTGATGGCTTCCGGATCGCCCAGGTATTCCTTGCTGACCGGATTCAGGTTTTCATCCAATTCGTAAACCAGTGGGATTCCGGTGGGAATATTTAGTTCGAGAATTTCTTCATCGCTCATCTGGTCCAGGTACTTCACCAGTGCCCGCAGGCTGTTGCCGTGGGCGGCGATAATCACACGCTTGCCGGACATAATGGAAGGCCGGATAACATCGTGCCAGTAGGGTAATACCCGCTCAATAGTCAGCGCCAGGCTTTCCGCCCGGGGGAGGATGCGTGGATCGATGCCGTGATAGCGGCGATCGTGGGCGGGGAAGTGCTCACTATCCTCATCCACCGGCGGTGGCGGCACGTCATAGCTGCGACGCCAGATTTTAACCTGCTCGTCGCCGTGCCTGGCCGCGGTTTCCGCCTTGTTCAGGCCGGTCAGCGCGCCGTAGTGGCGCTCGTTCAGGCGCCAGTGGCGCTCCACGGGCAAGTAGAGCTGGCCCATCTCCTCCAGCACGATATTCAGCGTGCGGATGGCCCGGGTCAGAACCGAGGTATAAGCCAGGTCGAACTCATAACCTTTTTCTTTCAGTACCCGGCCACCGGAACGTGCCTGGATTTCGCCCGTCTCGGTCAAATCCACGTCATGCCAGCCGGTAAATCGATTTTCCAGGTTCCATTGGCTTTCGCCGTGCCGGATTAACACCAGTTTGTACATTTATGCTGCCCCTCAAGAATTTGCGGATGGATAAAATGCCGCAATGATCCTAGATTGAGCCGACAAATTCCAGTCCGGCGGCGGGATTGGATGCGGAAACATCGTTATTGTTCGTGTATACTCCCGCGACTTTGAATGGGTATAACAGAGGTGGGGCTCGGTTTGTGAATTGGATGGTATTTATCGGTGAACAGTGGCTGCTGGTAAGCCTGCTCCTGGTGTTGGTGACCGCCCTGATCTGGGTGGAAGGCAGCAAGGGCGGCAAAAAACTTACCTGCAACGAAATGACCCGCCTGGTTAATAGTGGCGAAGCCGTGATGGTGGATGTCCGCGACAGTAAGGAATTTAAAGCAGGGCACGTTGTCGGTGCTATTAACATCCCTTACACCAAGTTCGGCGAGCGCGTTGACGAGCTGAAAAAATACCAGGACAAGACCATTGTGATTATCGACAAAATGGGCCAGCACGCGGGCGCCGCGGGCAAGCAGCTGAAAGACAACGGTTATACCGCTACCCGGCTGCAGGGTGGTATGACGGAGTGGGTGGGCCAGAACCTGCCGGTTTCCAAAGAGTAAAACCCCTTGGACGTTGTTATCTATACCACCCGGTTTTGCTCCTATTGCGTGCGGGCCAAACAGTTGCTGCAGTCGAAGGGGCTTGATTACACGGAAATCCCCGTGGACCAAAACCCCATGCTACGCCGTGAAATGATGGAAAAGGCCGGCAGGCACACCGTGCCGCAGATCTGGGTAGACGAGCATCATGTCGGCGGGTTTACCGATCTGTATCATCTTGATCAGTCGGGCGAGTTGGATAAACTCCTGACCAGACCCAAATAAAATTTATAAAACCTTAAAAATTAGTAAGGCAATAGCTATGGCGGAAGATAAATCATCAGAAGAACAACAAGCGCAAGCATCATCACAACCCGAAGGTGCGCAGCAAAATAACGGCGTGGTGTTTGTTACCAAGCGCATTTACGTTAAGGACCTTTCATTTGAATCACCCTTGGGCTTCGCGGCTTTTTCAAACAACAACGCCAATCCCAAAGTCAGCCAGGATTTAAACACCCAGGTGGACCGCGTTGGTGACGACCTTTATGAAGTGGTTTTGAAGCTGACCGTATCACTGAAACTGTCGGAAGAAAAAACCGCGTTCCTGATTGAGGTTCACCAGGCGGGCGTGTTTGAAGTCAAAAACGTGCCGCCGCAACAACTTCAGCCGCTGTTAACCGCGACCTGCCCGCAGATTCTCTTCCCTTATGTGCGCGAAACCGTCGATACCCTGGCGGTAAAAGGTGGCTTTTCTCCGCTCTACCTGCCGCACATCAACTTCGACGCATTATATGCGCAAGCCGTGGCGGAAGCGCGCAATCGCAGCCAGAAAGCCGAAGGCAGTACCGCAGGCTAAATCAAAAGCAAAAGCTTTAAATAAAAAAGGGGCGATTCGCCCCTTTTTTATTAAACTATTTGTGTGAACCATGCCCTCGCCCGATTCAGGCTCAATTCAGTCTTTTCCCCATAGACTGCAACCGTAGCCAAGAGAAAGAGGGTATAAAAATGAACAAAACAATCTTAACTTTTCTTTTCGCACTGGTATTTGCCTTTTCCGGTGCGGTCAGCGCCTCGCCACACCACGACCGGAATAAACATCATGATCGGGATCGAAACCATCATGGAAGTCACCACGGACAACATTACAAGCACAAAAACCACCACAAACAAAAACACCACTACAAGCAACGGCTTCGTTACGGGCATAACAACCATCACGATAATGGTCGCCACTATCGCAAACATGGCCATCATCACCGATATGAAGCGGGATACTTTTTAGGTGGCTTGTTTATCGGAAGCCTGCTGGCGGATCATCACAATTCATATGACATTCGCAGACAACACCATTACTCCGGCCCGGTTTACTATCGCGATGAATATGGAACCTGCTTTAGAGTGGAACAACGCCCCTTCGGTGAGAATTTAATTGAAGTGCCGCGAGATAAATGCAGCGTTCGGTATTACCACCGATAAATCGGGCTCGCATTTTCAGAGTAAAAAAACTGGCGGGCGGCGCCTTGCTTGCCCGCCCTACACCAATATTTAATCACTGTCGTCATCTCCGTTCGACATCCCCAATTCCTTGAGCTTGCGTGTAAGCGTATTTCTTCCCCAGCCTAGCAAATTGGCCGCATCGCGTTTTCTTCCGGCGGTGTGCTTGAGCGCGGTTTCAATCAGCGCGCGCTCGAACGTGGGGACGGCTTCCGAGAGAATTTCCCGCTGGCCACAGGCCAGTGCCTGGTCGGCCCAGTGTCGCAAGGCTTTATCCCAATCGTCGCTGGGCGCTTCACTGCTTTTTACTTCCATCAGCTCCGGTGGCAGGTCCTGCACATGTACTTCGCGGCCGGAAGCCATCACGGTGATCCAACGGCAGGTATTTTCCAGTTGCCGCACATTGCCGGGCCAGGAGAGGTGGCTAAGGTAATTTTCCGTTTCCATTGTCAGCGTTTTCGGTTCGACGCCCAGCTCACTGGCGGCGCGCCGTAAAAAATGTTGCGCGAGTTTGGGGATATCCTCCCGCCGGTCCGCCAGCTTGGGCAGGTGAATGCGGATCACGTTCAGGCGGTGGAACAGGTCTTCGCGGAAGCGGTTGTCCTCCACCAGGTTTTGCAGGTTCTGGTGGGTGGCGGCGATGATGCGAACATCAACCTTGATGGGAGTGTGTCCGCCCACCCGGTAGAATTCACCGTCGGCCAATACGCGCAGCAGGCGGGTCTGGGTTTCGGCCGGCATATCGCCGATTTCGTCTAGGAACAGGGTACCGCCGTCGGCTTGCTGGAAGCGGCCCTGCCGTTGCGCGGCGGCGCCGGTAAAGGCGCCTTTCTCGTGACCGAACAGTTCGGATTCAATCAGGTCGCGGGGAATGGCCGCCATGTTCAGGGCAATAAAAGGGCCTTCGCGGCGTGGGCTGTGTTTATGCAGGGCGCGGGCGACCAGTTCCTTACCGGTACCGGATTCGCCGTTGATCAAAACAGTGATATTGGATTGCGACAGCCGGCCGATTGCGCGAAATACTTCCTGCATTGCGGGTGCTTCGCCGATAATTTCGGTGTTCATTTCCGGCGCGGGGACAATTTTATCCTGCCGCTGTTCATGGGCGTGGGCCAGGGCGCGCTGGGTGACGGCGACGGCTTCATCCACATCGAAGGGTTTGGGCAGGTATTCGAACGCGCCGCCCTGGTAGGCCGATACGGCGCTGTCCAGGTCGGAATGAGCGGTCATGATAATGATTGGCAAGCTGGGGTGTTCCCGGTGCATGTTCGACAGCAGGGTCAGCCCATCCATGCCAGGCATGCGCACGTCGCTTATTACCGCGTCCGGCTTTTCCTGGGACAGTTGGGCAACGGCTTTGTCACCGGTTTCGAAGCTGGAAGTGGCGATGCCGGATTGTTGCAGGGCCTTTTCCAGCACCCAGCGGATGGAGCGATCGTCATCGATAATCCAGACCAGATTTGGCTTATTCATGGTTATTTCCCAGCGGAAGATAAATAACAAACTCGGTTGAGCCTTTTTCGCTTTCGCATTCGATCAGTCCGTTGTGTTGACCAATGATGTTTTGCGAAATGGCGAGCCCCACGCCACTGCCCTCGGCCCTGCCGGTGATCATGGGAAAGAAAATATCTTCCGCGATTTCCGGGGGAATGCCGGGACCGTTGTCGTGAATGCCGATACGTGCCACGAGCGGGTAGTGGGTTCTGCCGATGGTGTAGCGACGCTGTACACGAGTGGAAAACGTAATTCGCTTGGGTCTGGTCATTTCCACGCATTCGAGTAGCGACTGCATGGCATTGCGCGCAATATTCAGCGTTGCCTGTATCAGTTGTTCCAGGTCGGCTTCCACTTCCGGGATACTGGGGTCGTAGTCCCGTACCAGGGTTATCTGGTTGCCCACTTCCGCCTTGATGACTCCCAGTACCCGCTCCATGACCTGGTGGATATTGATCGGCTTGCGAATGGCCGGTGTCCGCGGGCCCAGCATCCGGTCCACCAGGTTTCTCAGGCGGTCCGTTTCGTTGATGATGATGCTGGTGTACTCGTTCAGGTCCTCGTCTTCCAGTTCACGCGCCAGCAGCTGCGCCGCGCCGCGAATACCGCCGAGAGGGTTCTTGATTTCGTGGGCCATGCTTTTCACCAGGTTGCGGGAGGTCTCCTGGGATGAGATGAGCGCTTCCTCGCGGCTTATGCGAATCAGGCGATCCAGTGGTTGTACCTCGATGACGATGGTTCCCGCTTCCGGATTGGGTATGGCCGAATAGTCCACGGTTATGGTTTGCTGGTTGTGCAGCATCCAGCGGGCTTTCCTTTTGGTGAAGTGTTTGTTTTCGCGCAATGCTTCGCGGAGGGAAATGGGTGTCCCGTCGTTTTCGGAGAAGCACTCATCGATAAGTTTGCCCTGCATTTGTTCTCCGCTGACCCCCAGAAGCATTTCAGCCGATGCGTTCATGTAGGAGATGGACGAGTTTTCATCCAGTACCAGTACAGCTGTTATCAAACTATCGAGAATATGCTGGAAGTAGGATTGCTCAACCATTTTTGTTTCCGCTTTATTGGGGCACCTGATTGCAATAACTGAACCAAGGGAGTACCCAGGGTAAAAAAATATGGGCGAATCTAGTGCGAGTGAAGGTGAAGAACTTCAGGCTGGGTGGAAAGTGCCGCAAATTGCGAAAAACAGCTCTTATTCCCGGGCAAAATGGGCATTTTCAAACCAAAGGCAAAGTTCTCCGGCCTCACGGTGGTGTACCGGTTTCGTCGGTGCAGTGATTCTTTGCCAGATCGGAGCCGGCCCAGGTGGGCGCGGGGGGCCGACTATGCCCTGATTGCGGTCATTCAACGCACCATAACGGTGCATTCTACTACATTGGCTTGGAGTTGGGACGGATAACGTAGACAGTCACCGGGGGTGAAGTGGCGACCACTGATCCCTGGGCGTCCATTATCGATACCGCAAGTTGTTTACGGCCGCGACGGACATCGGTCAGGGTCAGGTTAGATGACTGGGTGCGTTCCCCGTGAGGGGCGCCGTTGACGAAAAGCTGGAAAGAGTGCTCGTCCTCCAGCGGCCGACTGACATCGACGGACACGTTCAGGAAGGTTTCGGTGGGCCCCATCTGGTATTCATTGCCCGGGCTGACGATGCGCGGATCATAGGGGCCGGTTTCTTCCTCCCGGGCTTCACCGCTTTCCCTGCCACGTGAGCGGAACTCAACGGGTGGCTGAATATTGGTTTCCTTAAGTTCGATCTTCTCCGCCGGTTTATCTTTCGGTGGTGAATCGGTAAAAACCACGTTGCCGTTTTCATCGACGGTTTTATAAACCTCGTCCGCCATGGATGGAGCGGCCAGAAAGACAACGGCAAGTAACACCGAAACAGAGCGGATATGCATAGGCGCCTCGAATGGGTTGTGCTCCTTGAATAGTACCGCCCAAAAAAAAAGCCCGCAATTGATGCGGGCTCTTTAATATGACGAAAGTCGAAATATTTAGCAGGAATAGTACATGTTGAACTCGACCGGGTGAGTGGTCATGTTCAGCACTTCCACTTCCTTCCGCTTCAGCGCGATGTACGCATCAATCGCGTCGTCGGTGAACACGCCGCCTTCAGTCAGGAAGGCGCGATCTTGATCGAGCGCGTCCAGAGCCTGGTCCAGCGAGTGGCACACGGTCGGGTATTCGGACAGCTCTTCCGGCGGCAGGTCGTACAGGTCCTTGTCCGCGGAGTCGCCGGGGTGGATCTTGTTCTTAACGCCGTCCAGACCAGCCATCAGCAGGGCCGCGAAGGCCAGGTAAGGGTTGGCGGTGGAGTCCGGGAAGCGGGTTTCGATACGCTTGCCCTTGGCGGAAACCACGTAAGGCACACGGATGGAGGCGGAACGGTTTCGGGCGGAATAAGCCAGAATAACCGGTGCTTCAAAACCAGGTACCAGACGCTTATAGGAGTTGGTGGACGCATTACAGATGGCGTTCAAGGCGCGGGCGTGCTTGATGATACCGCCGATGTAAAACAACGCGGTTTCACTCAGGCCGGCATAGACGTCACCTGCGAACTGGTTAACACCGCCCTTGGAGAAGGACTGGTGTACATGCATGCCGCTACCGTTGTCACCCACCAGAGGCTTGGGCATAAAAGTCGCTGTTTTGCCGTAGGCATGCGCCACGTTGTGTACGCAGTACTTCAGGATCTGGACTTCGTCGGCTTTCTTCACCAGGGTGTTGGCACCAACGCCGATCTCACACTGGCCGGCGGTGCCCACTTCGTGGTGGTGAACTTCCACAACCAGGCCCATTTGCTCCATGGCGTTACACATGGCGGCGCGCAGGTCGTGCAGGGAGTCAACCGGAGGCACGGGGAAGTAACCGCCTTTAACACCCGGGCGGTGGCCCATATTGCCTTCTTCAAATGTGTGCTCGGATGCCCAGGCGGCTTCCTCGGAAGAAATCTTGTAGAATGCGCCGCTGATGTCGGAGCCCCACTTGATATCGTCAAACACGAAAAACTCCGGTTCCGGGCCGAAGAACGCGGTGTCTCCCAGGCCGGTGGATTTCAGGTATTCTTCAGCGCGCTGGGCGATGGAGCGTGGATCCCTTTCATAACCCTGGCCGGTGGAAGGCTCAACGATGTTACAGCGAATAATAACGGTTGGCTCGTCGGTAAAGGGGTCCAGTACAGCGGTGCTGTCGTCGGGCATCAGGATCATGTCGGACTCGTTAATGTCCTTCCAGCCAGCGATGGAAGAGCCGTCAAACATCTTTCCGCCTTCGAAAAATTCTTCGTTTATTTCCTTAACCGGCATGGAAACGTGCTGTTCTTTGCCCTTGGTGTCGGTAAAACGCAAGTCGACCCAGCGTACTTCATTTTCTTTAATCAGGTTCAGAGTCTTCTCTGACATGAGGATGCCTCCAGAGTCATGGCCCTAGCCACTTTATGTTATTGATGGAAATATGGAAAAATTCTTCTTCCGCTAACGGCGGGACGCCATCTTAAAGTAATCCCGCCAATACGCAAGATGGGTACCTCGGAAGGGCAAATAATATGCCATAATTCCAACTTGGTGCGCGTCCCTGGCGCACGGCGCATTTCGCGGTTTTTTTCTGATCCATGATCGCTTTTGCAGCAAAAATAAGACCCAAATTGGTGCAGAATTGAAAAAATGCACCAAAATAGATCTCAACGGTTAGTTATCTGATGCTTTTCCTCGTTCGTTTGTTCCCAGAAATCACCATTAAAAGCCATCCTGTTCGCAAGCGGCTGACGCGGTTTCTCACCGAAAACCTGCGTGTGCTCGCCCGCCGCATTCATCCCGGCGCGAAAGTTACCCAACACTGGGACAAACTGGAGGTGCGGATACCCTCCGATGATGAAAAACTCCAGCAGGAAATCGCCGACCTGCTTGGCCGTACCGCCGGCATTGCTAACTATTCCGCTGTCCGGGCGTTCCCGTTTTCCACCCTGCAGGACGTTTATGAAAAGACGGCCGAATCCTGGGGCGATGCCCTGGAAGGCAAGACGTTTTGCGTGCGGGTGCGGCGCGGTGGCCGGCACGATTTCACCTCCACCGATGTCGAGCGCTACGTGGGCGGCGAGTTGAACCAGCACTGCAGCAGCGCGGGGGTAAAACTGAAAGACCCGGACATAACCATTAACCTGGAAATCAAGGATGATACCGCCTATTTGGTGGAACAGCGTTATGAAGGCCTCGGTGGCTTTCCGGTGGGCAGCCAAGGCTCTGTGCTGTCGTTGGTAAGTGGCGGGTTCGACTCGACCATCGCCAGCTATATGATGATCCGGCGGGGGCTGCGCACTCACTTTTGCTTCTTTAACCTCGGCGGGCGGGAGCACGAACTCGGGGTGAAGGAAGTCGCTTTTTACCTGTGGAACCGCTTCGGCTCCTCCCACCGGGTGCGCTTTATCACCGTGCCTTTTGAAGGCGTGGTGGCGGAGATCCTGGAAAAAATTGACCCTTCCAATATGGGTGTGGTGCTCAAGCGCATGATGCTGCGGGCGGCGGAAAAAGTGGCGGCCTACGGCGGCGTGCAGGCATTGGTGACCGGCGAGGCCATTTCCCAGGTATCCTCCCAGACCCTGCCCAACCTGACCGCCATTGACCAGGTAACCAATATGCTGGTGTTGCGCCCGCTGATCACTATGGACAAACCCGAGATTATTCAATTGGCGCGCAAGATCGGCACGGAAGAACTGTGTGGCAGCATTCCCGAATACTGTGGAGTGATATCCGTGCGCCCCTCGGCCAAGGTCAATCCGAAGCGGGTGGAACAACAGGAAACGGGTTTTAATTTCGACTTGCTGGACCAAGCGGTGGCCGCGGCAAAGGTGCAGCTGATAGATGAAGTGATGGCCGACATGGAAGATCGGCAGGCGGCCCCGGTGTTTGAACTGCCCACGGGGGGCGCAACAGTCATCGATATCCGCCATCCGGGCGAGCAGGAAATGAAGCCGCTGCAAATCGAATGCCCCGTTCTCTGTATTCCCTTCTATAGTTTAAGTACTGAATATCCGAAATTGGATCAGGGCGGCACATATCTGCTTTACTGTGATAAGGGTGTCATGAGTCGCCTGCACGCGGCCCACCTGATGGATGGGGGCTATACCAATATCGGGGTGTACCGGCCCGCCAGGCAGGAATCGTCGGGCACCCGATAATCTGATTTAAATAAATATTCCGGAGATAGAATGGACGGGATTTCTCGTGTCCAGCGTATTGCTGTTGTAGTGTTCGCGATAGTTGTAGTTGCGGTGTCCGTTCTGGTCACGCTTTTCGTTTCCGATAGCAGCCTTAACCCCTGGCGTAGTGGTGACAGGACAGGCTATCAAAATGTTACTTTCACCGATGCGGTATTGACCTGCGAATCGGCAACAAAAGAACGGTTTGCGGACCAGATAAAATTCCTGTTGTTGGACAATCATTCGAGTCGCTACGACGAGAGGGAATTTTTGTACAAAATCTTCTATACGATTGACCGGAAACAGAGCGAAGAAAACGGCAGAGAGGCGCCACCACTTATTTATATCAATTGTTATGTCAGCGGGCGGAATGGACGCATTGAAAAATACGATGTGCATGAACATGTCGACGATGAAGTCAAACCGGTAACGAAACAGGAATCCGGTATATTTGGATGGTCGAAATAATTCTACTTTGTTACCGGATAGGGATAGCTTAGAGCGTTGGCGCGTGGTGGAATGAGGCAAGCAGGTGACTAATAGTGACCTGGGACAGATCATGGAAAAAGGCGAGAATGTGGTCATCTTCGCGTAGCGGAGATCCAGAACACTCGGGATTGGTAGAGAGATTTCTCCAGATGTCCGCTTCGGCTTTAGCTCCGAAATGTCGAACCATTGTGTCGCTGGAGCGCCAGCCCGGCCTACCATCGGAATGCCGCATCACTACATCCATATAGGCGTCGCGAACCTGGTCTGCGAGCGAAATTGATGGGACACGAGACAAAAAGGCGACAAGGCAGAGGCAGTTAGCGGCCGCTTGAATTACTTTTTTTAATCCTTCACCATTCGCCCTCCTTCCCGCATCGTGTGAATAAAAATGCATCCGAAATTAATTGCTTCCGCCACCCGTTTTGAAAGTTGGATCAAGCAACAGGCGCTTCCTTTATGGAGCACTTCGGGAATCAACCCCGAAACCGGCGCCAGTTATGAACGCTTTCTTGCCAGTGGCCAGGTGGATACCTCCGCCGATACCCGATTGCGGGTTCAGGCGCGCCAGATATTTGTTTTTTCACTCGCGTCGAAGCTGGGTTGGCTGGATAACGCGGAAGCCAAAGTCCGGCGAATGGTTGATTTTGTTTCAAGCCACGCCGTTCACCCCTCCGGCCGGGGTTACGTTCATTTGCTGTCGCCCGATAATCAGGTAAAAAACCCGATGCGGGATCTTTATGATCATGCATTCTTTTTGCTCGCCTGCGCCTGGCGTTACCGGGCGTTTAACGACGGCGCAACGCTGGAGGAGGCCGAGGCGTTAATCAGCTTCCTGGATGATGAACTCGGGCAACAGTGCGGCGGCTGGCTGGAAGGCGATTACGCTTCCGATCGCCGCCGGCAAAACCCCCACATGCATTTATTCGAGGCGTTTCTCGCGCTGTATGACGCCAGTGGCGATGCAAAGTGGCTGGCCCGCGCCGGCGAAATGTTCGCGTTGTTTGAAACACGTTTTTTTGATCCGCAAAACAATGTGCTGCGCGAATACTTCAATCACGACTGGACATTGCTGGAAGGCGCGGAAGGCGACATTGTTGAACCGGGCCATATGATGGAGTGGGTATGGCTGCTGCGCGGCTACCAGGGCCGGACCGGGCGGAAGGTCGATCGTTATGCAGATGCCTTGTACAGCAGGGCTTTGGAAATTGGCTTGACGGACAAGGGCCTGTTGTACGATGAAGTCTCTCCCGATGGAAATGTCATCGCGCTCACCAAACGCTGCTGGCCTATGACCGAGTTGATCAAGGCAAGTATCGCACAGGCGCGGGAAGGGCGTGACGGTTGCGAGGAAAACGCGGCAAATGCCATGGATGCGCTGATGCGGTATTACCTGAAGGCTTCCACACCGGGAGCCTATATCGACCGCCTGGATGGGCAGGACCAGCTGCTGGTGGATTTCGCGCCGGCCAGTTCGCTGTATCACCTGATAATGGCGGCGGTTGAAGTTTCGACCTACGTGAGCGAGCGGAGCTGATTAATCCGTAAGGCGGGCAGGCCCAACGCCAACTGCCCTACTGTACTTGTAGGGGCAGCCCTCGCGGTTACCCCAGGGCAGCCGCGAGGGCTGCCCCTACGAGATGATAAGGACGGAAGAAACCTAGCGCTTTGCCGGCGCCGTGCTCTTGCGCACGATAAAGTCGTAAGGCAGAACGTGCTGTTCCTCTGTCAGTTCCTCACCTTCAATCAAGCGCAGTAATAAATCCACTGCTATCCGCCCCATGTCCTCGACCGGCTGGGCAATGGTGGTAATGGGCGGATCGCAATAGCGGGCGTAATTGATATCGTCAAAACCGGTCACCGACACATCCCCGGGAACGGAAAAACCATGTGCTTTCAGCGCCTGCAGAGTACCAATCGCCATTTCATCGTTCATGCACACGATTGCGGTGGGTGGCTCTTTTAAAGTGCAAAGTTTATTGGCCGCGTTCACGCCGGACCAGATAGTGTACTCCCCTTCCGAAACCAACTGCGGATCAAACTCAATTCCCGCTTCCTCAAGACTCTGGCGATAACCCTTCATCCGGTCAACGGTGTGCGCGTTGTTGCGCAAACCGGTAACCAGGCCGATTCGCCGGTGGTTCAGGGAGATCAGGTAATCCACCATATTTTTCGCCGCCTGAACATTGTCCACTCGAATGCAGGGACCAGGGGTGCCTTCGGTGCCGCACAGGTTGATATGCGGCACGCCGGGCGTGCGGGGTGACGGCGAATCCGGCGAGTGGGGACGCAACTGGATCACACCATCCGCCAGCCGTGTTTCCACCAGCTTGATGTAATCCTTTTCGCGGGTGTTATTGTCCTGGGTATCGCCCAGCAACACCGCATAACCACGCTTTTGTGCCTGCTTTTCAATACTGCGGATGATCAGGGAAAAAAACGGGTTGGCAATATCCGGCACCAGCACCACAAGGGAATAGGAGCGCGCGGAGCGGAAGTTTCGTGCCAGCATGTTCGGCCGGTACTTCACTTCCTCGATGGCTTTTTTTACTTTCTGGATACTGGCTTCCGAAACCTTTTCCGGGTGACTGAGCGCCCGTGAAACGGTTGCAACGGAAACGCCAGCTACTCGTGCTACTTCTCTGATATTGGACATATTGGGCCTGTTATTGTTTTTATGTATCTATCACTGGAGTTTACGCTGCCGCATTTGCGTGAGGGATTCGAATCAACCCCGGCGAACTTAACAGTGGCAGCACTAAAATTCACATTAATATATGTAGTCGAAGAAACCTCTGATTCCCCCGGCTGCAATGAAACAGTTACATAAACGGTTTTCATTATCGAATATCCCATCACAATATCAAGCCCCTTTAATCGAATTTCCATCAAAGCCGGCTTTTTTATCCCCAAAGCAGCTGATTACGCAAAAGGAGGTTGATTTTTCTTTTGTAACCGATTACATTGTCGGCTTTGGCGCAGCCAAGCCAGCAGGTGCTACTAACCACTTCCTGGCGATTCATCCACTACCCGGCCCGGAAGTTGTCTGTTTTGATATGTCGTATAATAACCGCCGCAAACGACCCAGCTGTTTTTGGCGGTTTTTTTATGCCCTGAATTTTTGAATTGCACGAAACTCGCTGTATTCCCGGTAACGTCTGAGGTCTTCCCTTCATGAGTTTATTTGCCAGACAGGTACAACAACTATTTAACGATCACCAAGCACTACTACAACAAAAAAACTCCCCGACAACCTCGAACGGCGTATACCAGCGTTGGCAAAACCCGGTGGTTACCGCGCAACATACTCCCGTCTTCTGGCGCTATGACTTAAACGAAAAAACCAATCCACTCCTGCTGGAACGGCAAGGTATTAACGCCGCCTTTAATTCCGGCGCAATTCTTTTCGACAACAAATACACCCTGGTGGTACGTGTTGAAGGCAATGACCGAAAATCCTTTTTTGCCGTGGCGCAAAGCGATAATGGCATCGACAACTTTCACTTCCGGGATTACCCGGTAACCATGCCGGAAACCGATTGTCCGGACGTGAACGTTTACGACATGCGCCTTACACGCCATGAGGACGGTTACATCTATGGCCTGTTTTGTACCGAGCGCAAGGATGAACGCCAGCCGAACGATATGTCCGCCGCCGAAGCGCAATGCGGCATTGCCCGCACCACTGACCTGATCAACTGGGAGCGCCTGCCCGACCTGGTGACCTATTCCGGCCAACAGCGCAACGTGGTTCTGCATCCGGAATTTATCGATGGCAAATATGCTTTGTACACCCGCCCTCAGGACGGTTTTATCAGCGTGGGCAGCGGCGGCGGTATCGGCTGGGGCCTTACGGACAGCATGGAAAAAGCCGAAGTGCGCGAAGAAGTCATCGTCGACAAAAAGGTTTATCACACCATCAAGGAAGTTAAAAACGGGCAGGGGCCGGCGCCGTTAAAAACCGACGCGGGCTGGCTGCATCTGGCGCACGGTGTGCGCAATACGGCCGCCGGTTTGCGTTATGTACTGTATATGTTTATGACGGAGTTGGAACGCCCCTGGGTAGTTACCCACTGTCCTGCCGGCCACTTTATGGCGCCGGAAGGCGATGAGCGCGTGGGCGATGTCTCCAATGTGCTGTTTACCAACGGCTGGATTGTGAACGACAAAAATGAGGTATTTATTTATTACGCCTCCTCGGACACACGGCTTCATGTGGCCACTTCAACGCTCGACAAACTGGTGGATTATGTAATCAATACGCCGGAGGACGGCCTGCGCTCGGCGGCATCGGTGCAAACTCGCAACAAACTGATCGAAGACAATCTTCGGATGATGAAGGAACTGGGATTGCGATGATGAATGCACCGCAAGTATCGGGCGTGCGGAAAGAAGAATTTCTGACCGAGTTAAATGCAATTGCCCAATGGTGGATAACCCACTGCCAGGACCACGACAACGGCGGCTTTGTCGGTGAAATTGACGTTGATAATCAGGTTAACCCGAGCGCGAATAAAGGCATTATTCAAAACTCCCGCATTTTATGGTTTTTCAGCGAGGCCGCGCTTTTTAGCGGCAATAAAGAATACGCGACGATGGCTGAGCGCGCTTACGATTACCTGGTGCGGTATTTCGTTGATCCAATTTACGGTGGCGTGTTTTGGCAGTTAAACGCAAAGGGTAAAGTGGCGAATAATCGCAAACAAACCTACGCGCAAGCTTTCTTTCTGTATGGTTTAAGTGCTTACTTCAAACTGACAAAAAATGAAGAGGTGCTGCGTGTGGCCAAAAGCATTTATCGGTTGATGGAAACCCGCACCCACGATCACAATCACGGCGGTTACATCGAGGCCTTTGCCCGCGATTGGAGCGCCATAGACGATCTCCGGTTGAGTCACCTGGATTTGAATTCCCCCAAATCCATGAACACGCACCTGCATGTACTGGAAGCCTATACCGCACTGCAGATTGTCGCGCCTTCGGTAGAAGTGATTGCCTCCATCAAGCGTTGCCTGGACTACTTCAATACCTACATTATCGATAAGGAAAATTTTCATCTGCGTATGTTTTACGCCATGGACTGGAAGGACGAATCAGTTGCCGTTTCCTATGGTCACGACGCCGAATGCAGTTGGTTGATATGGGAAGCGCTGGAAGTATTGCAAGACGAGCAATTAAAGAATTACTACCGCGACATCGTCGTCAACCTGGCGCGCAGTTGCCTGGAACAGGGCGTGGGTGAGCATCATGAAGTATTCGATGCCTACAACTTCAAAACCAACACCCTTCACGACGAGCGCATCTGGTGGGTACAGGCGGAAGCCGTAGTCGGTTTTCTCAACGCCTATCAAATAACAGGCGAAAGAAAATTTTACCAGGCATTTGTTAACTCCTGGGAATTCATAAAAAAATATCAGAAAGATCACCAGCACGGTGAGTGGCACTGGCTGTCCACGCTGGATCTTCCCCGTCGGGGGGACTGCAAGGTGGGCTTATGGAAAGCGCCCTACCACAACGGCCGGACGATGATGGAAGTGTGTCGCCGGCTGGATGAACTTTCCGGTAGCAGTCGTTTCTAAATTTTTTAAAAGCAATATCGGTGGGGAGATAATGAAAAAAATAATTACACTAAATCCGGTTGTGGTGCTGATATTGGTTCTAGCGTCGCTGTCTTTCGGTGCTGTCGCCAAGGATAAGGATTCCACTCCGGATACCGCCAAATTCGTCACCGTTGATGGAACACAATTTGTACTCGAAGGTGAGCCTTACACATTTGTCGGCACCAATATGTGGTATGGCGCCTACCTTGGCTCTCCCAATAAGGAATACGGCGATCGCGAGCGGCTGGTAAAAGAACTCGACCTGTTGAAATCCCTCGGCATCACAAACCTGCGCATACTGGGCGCGTCCGAACGCTCACCTCTGCGCGACTCCATGCGGCCCGCCATCAGTTACAAAGGCAAAATTGAAAACGAAGACATACTTGTTGGGTTGGACTTCCTGCTGGCGGAAATGGCCAAGCGCGATATGAAGGGGGTGATCTTCCTGAACAACTTTTGGGAATGGTCCGGCGGCATGGCAACTTATTTATCCTGGGTTAACAACGGCGAAATCGTCGATATGGCCGACCCGGAAAAACCCTGGCCCGCGTTCGCACATTTTTCCGCGCAATTCTATTCCAACGAAAAGGCTGTGGAACTGTTCAACAACTACATCAAAACATTGCTGGAACGCAAAAACTCAATCACCGGCAAACTTTATCGCTACGATCCCACGATAATGTCATGGCAGCTCGCCAACGAGCCACGCCCCGGCGACGGCAAGGTAAGCGAAAAAAATCTTCCCGCGTATTACAAATGGATAAAGGACACCACCACGCTGATCAAAAGACTCGCCCCGTACCAGTTGGTCTCCATCGGCAGCGAAGGCACCATGGGTTGCCTCGGCTTGGCCGAATGCGTTATCAATGCCCATGAAAAAACTGACATCGATTATTTTACCTTTCACATGTGGCTGAAAAACTGGGGCTGGTTCGATGTACAAAAACCGGCGGAAACCTACGGCGAAGCCATCCGCCTGGCGGGCGAATATATCGACTCCCACCTGACGATAGCTGAAGACCTGAATATGCCCGCCGTGCTGGAAGAGTTCGGCCTCGAACGCGACGAAGGCAAACTCTCACCCGCGGCAGGTACTACTTATCGTGATAAATACTACACCTTTGTACTGGATAGACTGGTGGAAAGCGTCGATAACAATGGCCCCTTCGCCGGTGTTAACTTCTGGGCCTGGGGCGGCTATGGAAAAGCCCTGCACGAAGACGCCAAGTGGCGCAAAGGGGACAAATCCTTCGTCGGCGATCCCCCGCAGGAACCGCAGGGGCTCAACTCGGTATTCGTTACGGATGTCAGCACACTGAAAACTCTGGTGAAATATTCAGACAAGCTTGAAGAAGTGACTGAATCGGAATAGCGGTTTATAGAACCGCGGGTTTTCCTTCCTTTCCCTGGCCTGGATTATCCAGGCCCTCCTCAGGCCCGATTTTACTGACGTGCCAGTTCTAAGAGGTGTGCCTGCGTTGGCGTTTATTATTCGAAATCAAGAGCCGCGGCTTTAAAAATACATGGACACCTAAAATACATGGACACCCATATTAAAGAAACGCAAACGTCAAATACATGGACACCCATACCGTCAAATACATGGACACCCATACAAATACATGCAAATACATGGAAAATACATGGAAAATACATGGACACCCATATTAAAGAAACGCAAAAACGATCGTAATAGCTCGCTATGAGGCTCCTTTAAATTTACCAGTTGATTAAGATAGGTGGTGGCGTAGCCAAAAAGGACCAAAAACCCGAATTTAGGGCAAAGTTATCGTAATGGGTAGATGTGAAGTGGCTAGAGTGAGAGTTTCCGTTAGCCGAAAACGTGTTTGCAGAGCTTAAGCCCAGGGCTTCGGCAGTAGCCAAAAATGTTGAAAGCTTTCTTCATTGAGTAGTAGCCGCCAACCAGCCCCTTGAACTGACTTTCAAAATGCCTGCTCATATACAGGAAGTGTTTTGGTTCAATGCCGAGCCTGTCGAGAATAGGAGGCAGGTTGGCTGGAATAGTGCCTCGTT
>CAYVIB010000024.1:65143-88419 GCA_964451365.1 uncultured Cellvibrionaceae bacterium | reverse complement strand
TTATTGGAACACCTTCAATCCGCACTTAAAGTCGCGTTCTCGCAATTCAGCGACAAGGGACGCAAACCCGAAAACCAGGACACCGTCGGCGCGCGTATTCCCGAAGGCTCCGCGCTGGTCACCAAAGGCATCGCCATCGCCATTGCCGATGGCGTCAGCAGCAGTTCTTCCGCCCGCCTCGCCAGCCAGACCGCCGTCACCGGTTTTCTCACCGACTACTACGCCACGCCGGATACCTGGCGCACACAACAATCCGCGATACGTGTTATTCAATCACTGAATCAATCTTTATGGGGACAAAGCCGCAACAGCGTGCGCGAGGAAGGTTATCTCACCACGTTTTCCGTATTGATTTTAAAAGGCGACAGCAGCTTTATTTTTCACGTGGGCGATACGCGTATTTATCGCCTGCGGCAATCGCACCTGGAATTGTTAACCCGCGATCACACCCAACGTATCGATAAAAATACCACCTACCTCAGCCGCGCGCTCGGTGCCGACCCAGCGCTGGAAATCGATATGCACGTGGACCAAATGGAAGTGGGTGATATTTTTGTCCTGACCTCCGATGGCATCCACGACGCATTCAGCCATTCCGATTTTGAAAAACTGATTCATGAAAACAAAGACGATACCGATGCACTGGTCAAACTGGCTCACGACGCGGCGTTAAAAAACCAATCAACGGACAACCTCAGCATTCAGTTGGCGCGAATAGAATCCCTCGGCACCCCCACCCAACACGACACGGTTGCAGTGCTGACCAAACTGCCCTTCCCTCCTTTGTTGGACGTAGGCCATATTCTCGATGGCATGAAAGTAAAAAAAATCATGCATGAGTCCGAACGCAGCCAGGTTTACCTGGTGGAAACCGACAAAGGCGTTCCCATGGTAATGAAAACTCCATCGGTTAATTACGAAGACGACCCCGCCTACATAGAGCGCTTCGTCATGGAAGCCTGGATCGGCACGCGCATACAAAACGCCAACGTGGTAAAAGTCATCCCACCACCGGAAAACAGAAGCACGCTTTACTACCTCACCGAATATATCGCCGGGCCCACACTGACCCAGATAATAAAAGAACGGGCACCAATGCCCATCCCCGACGCGGTGGAACTGATCGAACAAATCGTCAAAGGCCTGCGCGCCTTTCACCGCAAGGACACTTTGCACCAGGACATTAAACCGGAAAATATCGTCATCGGCGCCCAGGGCCCGGTGATTATCGACTTCGGTTCCTGCTGGGTGGCGGGCGTACACGAAGTGGGTTCCGCTTTTCAGCGCGATAAAATACTTGGAACACTCCACTACTCCGCGCCGGAATACCGCTACGGCGGCACCGTAAGCCCGCGTTCGGATCAATTCTCCCTGGCGGTGATTCTGTATGAAATGCTGACCAAAAAATTGCCTTACGGTGAAGCGTTCAGCGACGCGATGAATTTAAAAGCCTTCCAGCGACTTAAATATACACCGGCAAGAAAGCACAACCCGCTGGTGCCAATATGGCTCGACCGGGCGCTGGAAAAAGCGCTGAGCATTCAGCCAAGCACTCGTTACGAAGCGCTGTCCGAATGGCTGACGGACCTCAAGCGGCCAAATCCGGATTGGTTGAATCATAATGAGAAGCCGTTGTTGGAGAGAAATCCAGTGCGGGTTTGGCAGGTGATTGCGTTGGTGGGTTGGGGGTTGGTGGTTTTGTTGTTGGTGTTGTGACGCACTACTCACTCAAACGGCAACGATTCTTTCTCATACTTTCGACAACAAGCCGGATTCAATTTATCCAACTCCCACTGCGCCGGATTATTCTGAATATACTCCCGAACAAGCATCAACTCTGACTCATCCCGTATAACCCGCTCCCAATAATTTCGCTGCCACAACCTTTTAGGAAACGGTTGCCAACCATCCCGCTTAACCCCCCGAATATACTCATTCGTCGTCATCGTCTTAAACCACTGCACCACCTCCGCCAACCCCGTAGGGGCGGACCCGCGTGTCCGCCCTCTTTCAGCTCCCGACGAACCTGGGCGGACACACGGGCCCGCCCCTACGTTTACCACGACAAAATGAATGTGATTAGGCATGCAGACAAAACCATCACGTTGAAAATGCTGAAATTTGTTTTCCAGTTTGCCGAACCACCGCTCCGTCATCAAACCCGCTTCATTTAATTGCATGACTCCATTCACAATATCGCCAAACAAACACAACTTATTCTGCGCGCATATCGTCACGAAATAAGCACCAGCTTGCGAATAATCGTAATGACGCAACCGAATTGAACGACGTCCAGATGTCACCTGCCAACTCCTGTTATTAAAATAATTTAACAATCCCCGTAGGGGCGGACTCGCGTGTCCGCCCTCTTTCAGCCCCCGACGAACCTGGGCGGACACATGGGTCCGCCCCGACCGAGGAAGTCCGAACACTTTAACGTCGATGACGACTCCTTCCCTTGTAATCGTCCGCAACGCCCTGTACCTGTTCCGAGACACAAGTGATTAAACTTGATCAACCCCGTAGTCAACAGGGATTTCCTGCACCTGCCCCGGCTCGTTAGGTCGTCCACACAAATACATCGGTTTGCCGTCCTGCCCAGAAGACGTTTTCTCTCAAGTGCTTTAGCGACCGCCCTGCGGAGCGATTCCAGTGCCACCACGCTATCTTTTGAAGGTTCGTGCTTCATTTTGACTCCTGCTGTAGTAAGGTAAAAAGCACATCATCCATGACCCAGTGTTCGTCCTTTCCCTGGGCATCATCAGCATTTCTTTTACACTCCTGCTCTCACAGCTTATTGCCCATCTTCAAACAACGCAATATAGGGTTCGTAACGAAAACGTCGATTGCGGCTCCGACCAGTGATCTCCCGTAATATCCCAAGTTCTGTAAGTCGGGATACTAAATTATTCGCCGCAGCATAACTCGTACCGGTAACCTGTTGAACTGCTTTCGCGGATAGAATCGGATGTTCATACAAGTTTTCCAGAACCCGGTACCCACTGCCAGCTGAATATCCCAGGTGTTCCGCAATCAACGACCGGTGTTGCTCGCGCAAATGCAAAATATTTCTCGCCGTATCGGTCGCTTGTGCACTTACTTCTACAATTCCACGTAGAAAAAATTTTAACCACCCTTCCCAGTCGCCGTTATCCCGTATCGCTTGCAGGTAATCGTAATATGCCTGGCGCTCCCGCTTAAAAAAGTGAGAAAGATACAAAACCGGTTTCTGCAATACCCCAGCCTCAGACAACAACAATGCAATTAAAAGGCGGCCGATACGGCCATTGCCGTCCAGATAAGGGTGGATGGTTTCAAACTGTGCGTGCGCCAATCCGATTTTGATCAACAATGGTAGCGACTGGTCGTAATGAATAAATTTTTCCAGGTCGGACAGCGCTTGAGGCACCTCCTGAGGTGGCGGCGGAACATAAATAGCCTCATTGAGCGTACAACCCGCCGGGCCAATCCAATTTTGGGTCCGGCGCGGCTCACCGGGAGTCAATTGGCCACCTCGTACTCCCCGTAACAGACGCTCATGAATTTCACCGAACATTCGTACCGATACCGGCAAGTCACCAAGGCGTTCCAGGCCATGACGCAGCGCATCAATGTAATTGAGCACTTCCCTTACATCGGAGGGTCGCTGGCGGTCCAGGATTCGCGCTTCAGCCGCCAAAACATCCTGCAATGAACTCTGGGTTCCCTCAATTTGGCTGGATAAAACCGCCTCTTTCCGGACGTACATGAATACAAACAGGTCGGGGTTTGGCAAGGTGGTGATAGAACCATCCAGCCGACCAAGGGCCCGGTCAGCCTGAGATAACTGACCTTGAAGCTCCCCATCCAATAAAACAGGGGGTTGAGGTGGTAAGGGCCCGGGGATAAAGGCCCTATAGCCTGAGGGTTGTTTGATATAGACGCCAGCCCGCTTGTTATAGCCTGGATTCACGATAGATCCTCGATTTACTCATGTTAAAGGCAGGCTATAACATATCGCAATTCAGCTCCCATGTTAAAGCCTAGGTATAACAAGACAAAACTAGACTAGCTTAACCCGGGTGGCCTCACTGTCGGGAAGGACGCGATCATCTAAGGAAAAAAGATGTCCATATTCACTACTTTTTGAAATCTTACTCTGGCTGACAACCGTAAAACGACCTAGTCCTTTTAAAAAGGCCTTAATAAGCTACACCTTCAAGACTCCACCTGCCCAGCAATATGCCGATACACCGCCTTCATTAGGTAACCCGCAGCAACATTCCGAAACGCTTCATCATTCATCATGCGCGAGAAAATATCCTCATTGCCTTCCATGCGCTCGATCAGCAGCGATTCGAGCTGTTTGTTGAAAATCGGCGCGAAGTTTTCAATGGAGTTGACCGCCACCGCTTGGCGCAATTGCTCATCGGCTACGGCTGTCTCGCGAACCTGCTCAAAGAACAATTGATCGGCGGGCGTAAAATCAGTGCCAAAACGCTCGTTAAGCGCTTCCACCAAAGTGGACAGGCGCACTTCCTCGTCGGGTTGGCCAGTGCCTACATCGCCAGGGCCTTTCAAGTATTCCGCCTCTCCTTCGCGCAAGTTGATCGAACCTTCGCTGATCTTTTCCAGCCGGTAATATTTCAACTCTACATCGTCATCCACCGTCACTTTCGTCTCGCTGCTCGTACGCGGCAGTTTATTTAGAAGAAATCGACTGTAGGTATAGAGCTTTTCCAGGTCGGAATCCTGGTAGGGAATAATCTGTGACAGGAACATGTAAAGGTTGCGGAAGCTCACCAATTGACTCTTGAACTCGTCCTGCCCTTCCTCATCGAGTGCTTTAAAGCGCTCCACCGCCACATCGATAATGGCATTCAATTTTTTATGTTCACCACCAGTGGGTTGCATGCGGTTGCGAAACCAGATTTCACACCAATCATTGATTTCGAATTGGGTATAAACCCGCCAATCCGCCAGCGTGTGGGCCAGTTCATTCATATGGTGGGGATCGACATCATCCCCCATCGGAGTGACCTCATAGTACGGCTTGAACGCCTTATAAATATCCTCGGGTTCGTTAACAAAATCCAGCACGAACGTATTTTCCTTACCACGAGAGATGCGGTTTAGCCGTGAGAGCGTTTGCACCGCTTGAATGCCGGAGAGCTTTTTGTCCACGTACATGGTGTGCAGCAGCGGTTGATCGAATCCGGTCTGGTACTTCTCCGCCACCAGCAACACCTGATATTCGTCGGTGTTAAATTTTTCCGGTAGTTCGGTCTCCTTAATACCATTATTCATGGCCACTTCAGTGAAAGATTTTCCGGCATGGTCTTCCAGTGATATTTCACCGGAAAACGCCACCAGGGAACGCACGCCTTTGATTCCGTTATCCTTGATATATTGATCAAACGCGAGCTTGTAACGCACGGCGTGCTCACGCGAGCCGGTTACCACCATTGCTTTCGCGCGACCGCCAATCTTATGGCGGGTATGAGCGATGAAGTGTTCAACAATAATTTCAACTTTCTGGCCAATATTGTAATCGTGTAAATCCACGAAGCGCGCCAACGCCCGCGCCGCTTTTTTGCGTGGCACGGAAGGATCGTGTTCCACGCCCTGGATCAGTTTGTAATAACGCTTGTAGCAGGTATAGCCCTGCAACACATCGAGAATAAAACCTTCCTCAATAGCCTGGCGCATGCTGTAGTGGTGAAACGGTGCTTCGCCGTTCTCGCCCGGCTCGTCGAACACCGCCAGGGTTTTGTACTTGGGTGTGGCGGTAAAGGCGAAAAAGCTCAGGTTGGGCTGGCGAGTGCGCTTCAATTGCTCGCGTAGCATGGCGCGTTGCGCTTCGCTGCTCAGGCTCTCGTCTTCGTCGTCCAGCAGTTGTGCGGCAATTGCCGATTCAATGCCGTCCTTGTTGAGTATGCTCTTAAGTTCCATGGCGGTTTCACCGCTCTGCGAGCTATGAGCCTCGTCCACAATTACCGCGAAGCGCTTGCCCGCCGTGGCTATATTCACCGTCTCGCCCTTTTTCTCCAGCGTCTGAATGGCGCGGGTGATAAAGGGGAACTTCTGGATGGTGGAAATAATAATTGGCACACCGTCAGCGAGTGCCTTGGCCAATTGCTGAGTATTCTCATCAATCTTCTGCACCACACCCAGTTTGTGTTCAAACTGAAAAATGGTGTCCTGCAACTGCTTGTCGAGCACGCGGCGGTCGGTTATTACCACCACCGAATGAAAGATTTTTTCATCATTAATGTTGTGCAAGCTGGAAAGGCGGTGCGCGAGCCAGGCGATGGAATTGGATTTGCCCGAGCCCGCTGAATGCTGCACCAGGTAATTGTGCCCGGAGCCATGCCCCTGCGCATGCCCCACCAACTTGCGAACCGCATCGAGCTGGTGATAGCGAGGGAAAATCATCGTCTCCTTAATATGCCGCTTAAGACCCTTTCCGGTGGCAACGGTAGTTTCTTCCGTTTGCAGGTGCATAAAGCGGGCGAGGATATCCAGCAGGCTGTCTTTGGTCAGTACCTCCTGCCATAAATATGCCGTGCGCACATCGCCAGCCACCGGCGGATTACCCGCGCCATTGTCATGGCCGCGATTGAAAGGCAAAAAGAACGTGCTCTTGCCTTCCAATTTGGTAGTCATAAAAACCTGCTCGGTATCCACGGCAAAATGCACCAGGCAGCGCTGCTTAAAGGCAAAAAGTTTCTCGCGCGGGTCGCGCTCGAACCTGTATTGGTTTTTCGCATGCTCTACCGTCCAGCGGGTAGCGGACATGACGTTTTTAAGTTCCAGGGTGGCAATTGGCAGGCCATTTACCGCCACCACCAGGTCCGGAATAGCGCCGCTCTTGGTGGTCACCTGTCGAACGACGCTCAAGCAATTAGCCTCGTAGCGCTCCCGCGCTTGAGGGTCCATACCGGTATTAGGTGAGAAAAAAGCGGCTTTAACGGTTTTACCGCTGCACTTAAAGCCTTCGCGCAATACCCCTAGCATGCCCTTGGTGTCCAGTTCCTTAGCCAGGCTGTCGATCAATACGGAGGGGGTTTTATCCTTGTGAAGGCTTTGCAGGTAATCCCAAATTTTGGGTTGGGTGGCCTGTACAAAGATTTGCATATCGACGGGGAATAGAGCGCGCTCGGCATCATAGCCGGCGGGCTCGCCTCGACGATAGCGGCCACTTTTTATTAACTCCGCCTCGACACCATTCTCAAAATCCCATTCGGTATGCACGCCAACCCTCCTTAATTTTTTTTATTGTTCTATTAACCCGCCGGTTAGATACCGACGATTAACCTTCCCGCTCGCCGTAATCAGCAGAATCTTCACGCACCTGCCCGTTGTCACCGGGTTTCCCTCCCAAATACACCAATTGGCCGTCTTCCCAGATAACCGCGTACTGACCAAGGCGGCGTTTGCGTTCAAGCGCCTTGGCGACTGCTTCACGGAGAACTTCCAGTGCTTCCAGAGTATCTTGCGAGGGTTCGTAACTCATATGGACTCCTGCTCTAGCAACTTAAAAAGCGCATCGTCTACGACCCGACGCTCGTCTCCCCGTTGCTCGAATATTAACTTGGGTGTGGAACCAGTATTGTAGAAGCAGCGTGCCCGGCTGACGACACTCCCATAAACATGCAATAAATTGTACAACTTCGTGGGAAGCGTCGCTCAATGTCAGCCAGCGGAATATTATGACCGCCATGCGCCACACGTTCGGCAACTCGCGACTTGGACAACGTGACATTCGCCAACGCGAGGTATATCAACTCAATCTGCCGTGGTTTCAAAAGCGAAGGTTTCCCGTGATGCCACATAATGTTCTATCTCGCTCAAAAATAAACGACTTGCCGTAATCAACTCCCGCTCCGGCGCCAGTGGCGAAAGTCCGGCCGCGATAAGATCAGCATTAACAAAGTTTCGACAACCGAGCACCGGCAGGTATGCCAAAGCGAAAGTGCTTTTACCCGCGCCGTTAGGTCCGGCAATAATCCAACAGGTTGGCTTAGTCATAGCTGTAGTTCGCTCATAACTCAACGGCCTCTTTCATCACCTGCTCGCGAATATGCCGGTTTAGCTCATGCTCGGGAATCAGTTCCACCTTGCGCTGGAGCAGATCCACCAGTTTTTCCGTCAGGGGCAAACGCTGGGCAAATAAATCATACCCCTGTGGAAATTCCACCAGAAAATCCACATCGCTATCGGGCCGATCCTCGCCCCGCGCAACCGAGCCGAAAACACGGATATGCCGGGCACCGTATTGCTGGCCCAGTGCCTCAATAACTGCTTTTTTGCTTCGCAATTCATCCAGCAACATGTTCAACCCCGATTGAAACTGTATTCGATTTGAAAGCCGCCTTTTCAACAATACCGCGCAGCTCGTCATAAATCGGACACTGTGGATCGGCCTGGTAATGATGCTGATTGCCAATCGGCTCCATTCGCAGGATGCCCGCCGCCCGCATGCGGTCCAGTTCGCGCTTTATAGTCGCCACACCCATGCCAGTCAGGCGCAGAATCTCCTTGGTATAAAAACTGCGCTGCGGTTGTCCATATAGCAAGCCCAGCACCTGTTGCTGGGTGGCGGTGAATAGCGTGTCACCGAGTCGGCTCATAGCGGATTTACCATAGTTCATTTTTTGTGAACTTTAGTTCCTTAACTATGAACTATCAAGTGCGAAAGGTACCGTACCCCGTGCTGCTCTCCCTCCATCGTAGGGGCAGACCCACGTGTCTGCCCTCATTCGCAAGAACTAACCTTTATGCCTGTCGTAACTATGTTATTCCCAGACCCAGGGCGGACACATGGGTCCGCCCCTACGCGCATATCGGCCTCTTCCCAAATTTCTTATGGAGAACCTCGGTGTCTGCTAGAGCTATCCCTGACCGTGATACTCGTCCGCATCGCCCTGCACTTGTACTACCGGCTCAGGCGAAAAGTCGAGCCTTACAACCTGACCATCCTGCCAGAGTAGCGGCGCGTTCTCCCATTGTGATTCGGTCGTTATCCTAATCTAAGTGCGATAAATCAGTCATACTTAATGCGGCGATTATTAAACGCCGGCTTGGTCCCTTCCAGCACGTTAATGACATGAGAGTTTATAACTGGGTTTTCAATTGAGCCTGACATATACGCGATCTTAAAATCGTTTTGCCGATCAAAACTGGAGTAAATGATCTGCTCGGCATCACAAAAGACGGCTAGGTTGGGGTTATGTGTGACCATGATTATCTGACGAGTTTTTTTAGCCTCACTCAGCACAGGCGCCAACAAGCTAACAACTGTTTCGTTATCGAGATTCTCTTCAGGTTGATCCAGAATTATCGGATTACGCCCTTTATCCACGAGAAGATAGAAAATAAGCAGCAGGGCTCCTCTTTGACCAGGCGAAAGCTGTTCGATCTGGGCATCCTGGAACAACAATGAATACCTAGGCTCCAAAAATGAGAGTCCAAATAACAAGTCGTATACATCGCTAGCGATCTTGTCTTTCCTTAGTATCGATGAAATGCCTATCGCCCCTTTGCCATTTCCACTTGCCGCCTCTTCGATTTTTGCGTGCAGTTCCGTCACGAAATCTAGAACGTCATCTCTCTTATTGAAACTATACTTTTCAGCAATCCTCCTGACAGTCCCGTAGCTCTCGTCTTCGCCACGAAAATCACCTGAGTTTTGTTTAATAAGTGTAAAAAGAGTGCCTGCCATAATATCTGGCGATCCACCCAAAGTCGCCTGAAATTGGAGCTTGTAATCCTCTCTTATCAAGCTGTTTCCCTGAATCAGGTCTTGCACTGGCTTGAATAATTGTTCGCGCGCATTCCGTTGGCCATTTAGTACATCAAAAATTTCCCCTGTTAACTCTAGCCTCTGTTTCCGGCGCTCTTTAAGCCTATCGGGTAGACTTTCGAGCTGCGCAATTCGCGCCTTCAACCCATTTAGGGTATCAGGTTCATCGGCAGCGCCGTTTAGTTCCTTTAGCTTGCTTTCCCACACCTCCTTCGCTTTTAAATATTTTTGATAAAGGAGTTGGGGCTCGTTGAGCTTGGCATTTAATATTGCCTGTTCTTCCAGTAGTTTTGCTTTCTGCTGCATGCTTGTAGCTGATTCGGCCTGGAGTTTTGCCTGTTCCTCGGGAATTGATACCGCTAACTGCTCTAAAGTATTTGTGTTTACTGATAGTGTAGCGAGCTCTGTGGGCTTAATACCGACGGTTTCGGCGTCTTTTGCAACTTCCTCGAGAAACTGCTTGTGAATGCGTTCCAGAAAACGCAAACGTTCACGAATATTTTTTATAGCCTTCTGCTTACCAGCCAGGGTTGATTCTTTGGTTGCATTTTTAAGAGCAGCCTCATCTAACCCCTTCAGCTTGTTGGTAATCAGGTCCAATTCTTGCGCCGCTGCTTTCTGCTCGGTTGTGAGGTCGTCGGAGGGCATTGGAACTGGATCAGGTATAATTTTGTTGTGCTCTTCAATTTGCCTAAGTTTAAGCACTAACATTTCATTCAGCGATTTTCTTACGTCCGGCTGTAACTGATCTTCTATGGAAGAAATTTCTTGATTCCGCCTTTTAAGATCTTTTCTTAGCTCGTTAAGTTGATCCCGATAGCTACTTTCTTGTTGATCGATCAACTGTTCAAAATCCAGTGCGCCAAGACGTATTGATTCACCAGCGTGCGAAAAAATTACAGCTCTTAGCTCTCGCTCGAAAGCATTTGTGCGGCCTGATACATGATCATTGCATAATTCTTCAAAGTGGCCTTGCGGTATGTATCGCACCAACTCCACTTTGTCTTCTGGCGGGTCGTCATTGAGATTTCGTTGCTCGCTATTTCCGTCTCGCCATGTAAGCGTTCCATAAAAGTGTTTTGCCGGCTCGCCTGACTTACCTCTGAAGCGACCCGTTACAAGAAATGAAAAATGTTCCTTCTGTCGAGAGTTCCCCAGCAGGGCAATGACATCCGCAAGCGCACTTTTCCCGCTGCCCTTGTTTCCGATTATGGCCACCAGATCAGGGTTTAACTCGACCTTACTTCCATGAAGCCACTTACCATGCGCGGTCGCTTCTGCGACTTTGGCCACTTCTACTGAATCGATAAAATACGTTTTATTTTCATTTACTTCTTTAAGCTTATCCGGCCGCTCGCCAATAAACGAACGTTTCGCAGGCTCTTTAATCGCCTGAAGCAGACCCCGAAACGTCGGATCAGCTTTTATCCATGTCGCCTTGTCAGATGGGAAATCACCATACCCCCGTTTATCATTGTCACCCTTTACTCCAACAAACTGATGGGCATCACTCCCAGATACCGCGAGCCGTGGTACATTTCCGAGTCCATTCTGAAAGTTTTCAAACCATTTTTTGTTTCCCCCCGTTTTCTCTCCAACAAACGCACATCTCAGATCATGGTTTCTCGTTTCAAATATTGGTGACGATTTGAAAAGCCCCAAAAAATACGCATAATGATCCTGCCATTTGACCTCAGCCAATCCATCGCTAGTGTCATAAGGCATAAACCCTACGGCCTTCCCCAGGGGAACTTGCTCAATCGCTCTTTTATAACTTTCACAATTAATTTCTGCTATCGTTGAACCAGCAAGTAGCGCTTGGCCGTCATCCCCATCGACATCTGCTTTCTTGAACCCATGCTTATTCAATTTGTCCGCACCAACATTGCGGGCCAACTGGACAAGCGATGCTTCAGATAATGGACGTGTAACAATTTCTACTTGAAGGGCAGACATAAAATCGCGAAGAATCTGATCAGCAACTTCATTAGAGAAAATTACGTGGGCATTTAAACGGCAGTCGGTAGGCGCCACTAGCCTCAGCTCGATCCCTGGGAAAACCGTTTTTTTGAGTTCAGGTGCACCTTTCTCCTTCAGACGTCGTTTGAGAGCAAACCAACCATCGAATGTCCAGTAATCCATTAGCGCAAATACGGCTGGCTCTGCCGAATTTAGGGCTGAGATCATCTCATCGACTAAATCTTTGTTGGCTTGTGAGTTCGGATCAGCATCGAATCGCTTTCCTTTCCAATGAAAGGACGCAGGGGTATGGATATGTAGGTCCCATTTTCTCCAAACTGAGCCACGCTCTAAAAGTTTTTCTTTTTCTGCCATGTCCGAAATCCTTTGGAATTGCTTTTTGTTGAACTATTGCCATCCGCGCACATCTATTTTTCCAGTGACTGCATGGGTGATTAGCGCCGACCGGTATTCTTTGAGCTTTTCAATAGCATCTACAATATGCGCTTCTTGGTCTATCTGTTTATTCAATCCGTTTTCTAAATACGAAACGATATTTACTTGTTCTTTTAATGGGGGAAGTACAGCAAACTGGTTGCTTATGCGGTCAATGTTTAAATTTAACTGTGTATTTAGTACAGCCGTTGACATTAATTGCTGCCTCATGGCAACAAATATATAATAAAGGTAATCTAAATCCACATTCTCCTTCGGCACAAAGCCTACGATACTATCTGGAAAACAAGCATTAAAATTTAATATAGCCATATCACCTATATTTGCGGCTATCGTCATGACGAGCGTTCCCGCAGGAAATTCCTTGCTTACACTCAAACCTTCTTCATTTAGAGTTTGCGAAAATTTCGTAATATATTTTGATGCATTTGCTATATCTCCGGTTTGAATAAACGGATATTCCCCATTATAAAACCGAGGGTCGTTTCTGGGACGATGGGTGAATTTTCCGCGTAGCATTCTAGTTAAATGCTTCATGCACTTCACTTCCCAATGCTCCGGCACTTGCCCCAACCATTCCACACCGGAGTCTTTCATTTTTTCGTTTGGATCAAGACCCTTGGTAACAGCGTGGCTGATAAGGGCGGTGCGTTTTTCGACGAGTTTTTCCAGCAGGGTTTGTTTTTTGGCGATAAGGGCGTCGATCTGCGCGGTTTTCTGGTCGAGAAAACGGGCGATGGCTTGTTGTTCTTCAAGAGTCGGCTGTACAGCAGGTAATGCAGCCAAGAAGCTTGCGTTAATAGCGGGATAGCTTACGCCGACAGAATTTGCTACTACGTCTCCAACAAAGCCTTCTGACTGCAAGAGGTAACCCAAATAGCCTGAATCAAATCCGGGCTTCGGGCGGATAACAGCAAATCCTGTCGAAACAATCAGGTTCTCCGGCGGATTCCTGATCGCCGCAATAGCTTTAAGATAAGTGCGCACTGTCGAAACGATGGTATCACCATCCTTCACCTTACGACGGGCTCTCGAAGGGGCTTTCTCAAAAGAGGTTACTTCAGTTGACTTAATTCCATCCACAAGATTCACACTGGAAATATCAACATACTCCATTTCAAAATCTGGATGGGTTTTTTCATCTAGCGCCTCATCATTATAGGTAGCGATATTCTTTACTCGCTTCACATCCCAATGCCTAGGCACCTTCCCCAACCATGCCACTCCCGAATCTTTATACTCGGGATAAGCCTGATACCTCGCCATCACACCACCTCCGACAGCATGGCCATAATCTCGCCTTCCAGCGTTTTAATATCGGCTTCAATCGCCTTTAAATCACGCGGCGGCTGGTAAACATAGAAATGACGATTAAGCGGAATTTCATAACCCACCTTGGTTTTGCCGTGGTCGATCCAGGCATCCGGCACGTGGGGTAGCACTTGGCGTTTTAAATAGTCCTCGCAATGTGCCTTGACCAGTTTGAGCAACTTATCATGGCCGGTTTCGTTGTCGTAACCCAGCGGCAGCGGCAATTTGATATTGTCGGGCAGCGGCACGATTTCGGTATCGCGCAGTTCGCTGTCGGGCTCGGGGTTGCCATGTCTATCGGTGCAAATATCAGCCTTTGGGTCACGTTTGGACAAGGCTGTGAGAATGGCCTTGCGCACGGGCGTGGGCAGGGTTAATTCGGCTTTTTTCAGCACCGCGTTCAGTTGCACTTCGAACGCGCCGCGGTTGGTGTACAGGGTTTTCCCGTTCAGCTTTCCCAGGGCTTTCACTATGGCTTGTTGCAGCGCGATGCCTTCGGCAATCTCCTTTTCGGCGGCCTTGGTGTTTTTGGTTTTTTTGCTGGTGGCGAGGTTGGCAAAGGCATTTTGCTCCGCCAACAGCGCTATGCGCTCCTTGCTGGCCTGAAAGTTGAGGCGCAGGGGGCGCTCGACGGCGATTTTAAGAAAGCCAAAGTCGCGGTTATTGAAAATCTTGCTGCATACCCTCGATTCACCCTTGCCATCCGGGCCGATTTTACTTTTGGCGTTGTGCCGGTAGCCGCCGTAGAGTTTGACGATCTCCTTGATATGGTGCTCGCCCAACTCATTGCGTTTGTTACCCAGGCTCTTTTTCATTTTCTGGTAATGGCGGGTGGCATCAATCAGTTGCACCTTGCCTTTGCGGGCCTTGGGCTTTTTGTTGGTGACCAGCCAGATATAGGTGTAGATGCCAGTGTTGTAAAACATTTGGTCCGGCAGCGCGACGATGGTATCGAGCCAGTCGTTTTCGATAATCCAGCGGCGGATATTGCTTTCGCCGCTGCCGGCATCGCCGGTGAACAGGGGCGAGCCATTGAAGACGATGGCAATTTTGGAGCCATCCCCCTTTTGTTCTGGCGGCAAGTGCATCTTGGAAATCATGTGTTGCAGGAATAACAGCGAACCGTCGTTGATGCGTGGCGTGCCGGCGCCGAAGCGGCCGTTAAAGCCCTGCTCTTTATACTCGTTCTCGACGAAATCCTTTTCCGGTTTCCATTCCACGCCAAAGGGCGGGTTGGCGAACATGTAGTGAAATTGTTTATCCGCGTGGCCGTCATGGGGCACATAGCCGCCGGTCAGCCGTTTGGCATTTTTGACACCGAGGGTATCGCCGTAAACGATGTTGTCGATGGGCTCATCCTTGATCAGCAGGTCGGAGCAGCAGATCGCGTAGGATTCGGGATTGTATTCCTGGCCGAAGAGGCCCAGATGAGCATTCGGGTTCTGGCTTTTTATATATTCCTCCGACACCGACAGCATGCCGCCAGTACCGGCGGTGGGGTCGTAAATGCTTTTGTAGATGCCCTTTTTGAATACATCCGTTTCGTCGGTAAATACCAGGTTCACCATCAGGCGAATAACCTCGCGTGGGGTGAAGTGATCCCCGGCCTCTTCGTTGGCCTGCTCGTTGAATTTGCGCACCAGTTCTTCGAACAGGTAGCCCATTTGAAGGTTGTTGATGCGCTTGGGTGACAGGTCGATATTGGATGCGCAGATTTCCTTGATGATAAGAAACAGGCGGTCGCTTTCATCGAGTTTGTGAATTTCGGTTTCAAATTCGAATTTGTCGAAGATATCGCGGGCGCGGGGTGAAAAGCCGTGAATATAGGCCATCAGATTGCTGGCGATATTGGCCGGATCGCCGAGCAGTTTTTCAAAGGTGAACTTGCTGGTGTTGTAGAGCGGTTGGGTGCGGTCCTTGCCGACCGCGACACGGGAAAGCGCGCTTTCGTAGGCTTTATCTTTCAGCCCCTTGGCTTTGAGCTTTTTGGCTTCTTCCAGCACTTTGTCCTTGGTGGGGGCCAGCACCAGATCGAGACGGCGTAGCACGATCAGCGGCAACATGACCTTGCGATATTGGGGTGGACGGTAGGGGCCGCGCAGTTTGTTGGCGATGTTCCAGATAAGGCCGACGAGATTTTGATGGTCGTTATGGGGCATTTATGGTCCTTGTTTTTATATTGTTTGAATACCTATTCGTGCCAGACGAACCCTTTGTTACTGAGTACAGGCAGATGGCGACATTGATTTTTCTTTATTCATCACCGCCCGGTCAAGTTGCAGTTCTCCGCCGCTTGGTTTGAGCTTGCGCTTTATATTTGGGTTTTGGATCATCCGTCAGCCTTATTATTTTTGGGTTATCTGAGTTTAGCCTATGAGGGTAAACCTCTGATAAATATGGTGATTTTGGCGCCAGCATTTTGTTTGAGTTAGGTATTGAGCCCTGGGCGGACACATGGGTCTGCCCCTACGGGAGATGGTGGAAGGCCGAGGATTACGCCTTTTTGACAAATTCCGATTTTAGCTTCATCGCGCCGATCCCGTCGATTTTGCAATCGATATTATGATCTCCTTCCACCAACCGGATATTCCGAACCTTCGTGCCCACCTTTACCACCGAGGATGAGCCCTTGACTTTCAGGTCCTTGATGACGGTGACTGAGTCCCCATCGCTTAACACATTACCATGGGCATCCTTGACCACGATTTCGTTGTCATCCATTTCGGCGGTGTCAGTGCCTGTCCATTCGTGGCCGCATTCCGGGCAGATGTACATCGCGCCGTCCTGGTAGGTATAAGGGGAATTGCATTGCTGGCAGGCGGGTAGGTTACTCATATGGTCTCGCTAAGGCTGGGTCACAAAGCGGCAATCATATCAAAAGGAGGCAGTTGTTAGGCAGGTCGCCGCGTCCAGCTTTTTTTGCGGTTGAAAAGGTTAGTTAATCCGCATCAGGCGCCAACAAATTCATCACCAACCGCACCATCAAATCCTGCCTTTCGGATTACCCTCGGCAATCAGCAGCGTAAGCGCGGTCAGCCCCAGTTCATCCAACGGCAGGCGCATGCCCTCCTGGCGCAGATAAAGCAGAAAAAGAAAAGCTCCGGAGCGCTTGTTGCCATCGGAGAACGGGTGGTTCTTGATAACAAAATAAAGCAAGTGCGCGGCGCGTTCCTCGCGGGTTTTGTAGAGCGGCTCATCAAACATGCTCTGCTCGACATTGCCGAGGATGGATGAAAGGTTATCGCCCCGGTCGCGGGCGAACAGATTGCTGGCTTCGCCACGGCTTTTCAGTTCCGTTGCCAGGGCATCGAGCGCGCGGCGCGCCTCTTCATAGCGGAGCACGCCGCGGGCCGGACGGCTGCCCTCAGGAACGGTGAGTTTGTCCTCGTCGTAGTCGAGCAGCAGGCGCCAGGTTCGGGCGTAGCCCAGGATCAGGCCAATCACTTCGCGGCCGATGTCCGTAACCAGTTCCTGGCGCGTCAGGGTTTTGCCAAGCAGATCCACCGCGCGGGTCAGCTCGTCCAGGCCCTGGCGGGCGAGGCGGTGTTCATTGAAACTGTAGCCCTGGGTGAGGTGTTCGCGCAGCACACGGGTGGCCCACTGGCGGAAACGGGTGGCCTGGGTGGAATTAACCCGGTAGCCAACGGAGATGATGGCGTCGAGGTTGAAGTATTCGACCTGATAAACCTTGCCATCGACGGCAGTTGTTGCATTTTTTGCAACAACTGAAGTTCTTTCTAACTCATTGATATCAAAAATGTTTTTAAGATGCCGGGAAATAACGGACTTGTCCCGGCCGAATAAATCCGCCAGCTGTTGGAGGCTCAACCAAAGGTTATCCCCCTCCAGCCGCACTTCCACCTTCTGGCTGTCGGTTTCAAAAATCACAATATCGTTCACGGCGTCTCCTTTCGGCTTGGCTGGTAAAGCACGGGCAGCAAGCAACATAACACAGCAAAACTGTACGTATAAACAGCTTTCCACCTTTTAACCTATTCAACCCATCCGCCGCCTGCCGGATAGAACGACCAGGTCACACACCCGATGGTTGCAATATGAACAGCGGTAACATATAGTTCGCACCCAATATTTACACTGTAAATATTAAAAAGCTTTACCCACAATCCCGTTGCCTAAAGGAGAACCAAGGAATGAACCGGTTCAGCCATTCCTGGGCCAACGCTGTTATCGCAAAGCGCTGGCTGACGATTGCTGTTACGCTGGTGGTGTTGGTAGTAAGCCCCCTGTCCTATAACCGTCTTTATCACGACAATTCGAACGAGAGCTATTTTCTCGAGCACGATCCCAACCTGATCGCGTTCAATGATCTGGTGGAAAAATTCGGCGATCCGGAATACCTGCTGGTGGGCGTTCCCGCCCGGGCACGGGATGCGGATGTGTTCGAGGCCGAAACGATTAAAATGATCGACGGATTGACCCGCTTCCTCGAAAACCACCGCCATGTCACCCAGGTGCGCTCCCTCAGCAAGTACCAGTACACCCATTACGACAACGGCATGTTGGCGACGGACGATTTGTTCGAGGATGTGGATGCGCTGGCGGACGAACCGGAATTGTTGAAAGACGCACGCAAGGTTATGGCGGGGGAGCAACTGGCGCTGGAAACGCTGATCACCCGCGACTTTAAGCACACGCAGATTATCGCGCGCACCACTTACCTGCCCGGTGAAAATCACCATAAAGTGGAACTGGTGCATGAGCTGCAGGCCTTTATCGAGGAGAATAGCTACCTGGACCAGGGGTATCAGTTGCACCTCTCCGGCATGCCGGTGATCGGCGAGCGCTTCGAGACGCTGACGCAAAACGATATGGCGTGGCTCAACCCGACCATGATGGTCCTTATGGTGGTGATCCTGTTTATTATTTTCCGCTCGGTGTTCGCCACGCTGGTGCCGCTGATCACTATTATCTCCACGATGTTGATCATTACCTCAATTCAAGGCGTGATGCGCTGGCCGTTTACCGCGGTGAATTCCGCGCTGATTCCCACCACCATTATTCTTTCCGTGGGCGCGAGCATTCATGTTCTGGTGGAGTTTTTCCAGTTCCGGCGCGACGGCAAAAACCCGAAGGATGCGGCGGTGGCGACGATTAACGATCTTTTCTTTGCGGTACTGTTCACCTGCGTAACCACATCGGTGGGTTTTATTTCCCTTTCTGTTACTGATCTGTCGCCGGTCCGTCAGTTTGCCGCCCTCGCCGCCCTGGCGCCGATGGTGATTTTCCTGCTGGTTATGGCGACCCTGCCGGCCGTGTTGAGTTTTATTCCGTGGATGCCGCGCAACAATAAAACCCACGCCGATATGGAGAAAAACAACAGCCCGGTAAACCGGCTGATAAATGCCGTTCCCGAATTTTCCTGGCGCAACCGAAAACTGCTGGCCGGCATCGGTTTGGTACTCGCGCTTTTTAGCGCGTATGGGGTCAGCCAGATTCGGGTGGACTCCAATGTGGTGAATTATTTTAAAGAGAGCAGTTGGATCAATCGGGACCTGTTGTACTTCAATGAACACTTCAAGGGTATCAGCAACCTGGAAATTGTTGTCGACACCGGCGAGGAAGGCGGTGTTAAAAACCCGGCTGTACTGCAGCGGGTGGAAGCATTGCAGGCCTGGCTGTACAGCCATGAAGAAATTGGCAAACCCACTTCGGTGGTGGATTTTTACAAGCAGATCAACCAGGCGCTCAACGAGGACAAGCCGGAGTTTTTCACCCTGCCCACCAGCCGGAAAATGGCGGCGCAGTTTTTGTTGTTGTACGAAAACACCGGACCGGAAGAGGATTTGACGGATCTCAAGGATTTTAACGAGCGCTATCTGCGGGTTCGGGTGCCGGTAATCAATATGAACGAAACCAAGGTGACCGCGCTCACCAATGAACTCAAAAATGGTATCGCCGAGCGGTTTCCGGATCTCGCCCTGGAATTCACCGGCACGCTGGTAATGCTCAACGCCCAGAACCATTACGTAAGCAATGGCATGTTCCAGTCGTTCTCCATCGCCATTCTGATGATCGGTTGCTGTTTTATTTTGCTGTTCCGTTCGTTCAAATACGGCGTGATTGCGCTGGTGCCAAGTATTGTGCCGGTGCTGATTACCGGCGGCGTGGTGGCGATGATGGGTATTTCGCTGGACCTGGGCACAATGATTGTCGGCGCCATGACCATCGGCATAGCCGTGGATGACGCTATTCATTTAATGAGCCGCTATCTGTTGCTGCGGCGTCGGGGCAAAAGCGTTCGCGCCGCTATCGAGCATGCCATGCGCAGTTCGGGGCGCGCCGTGGTGCTGACTTCGATTATTTTAGTTACCGGCTTTAGCGTGATGCTGTTGGGCTCGTTTGTTTCCTACATTTATGTCGGCTTGTTCTCGGCCATGATTATGTCTTTGGCGCTACTGGGCGATTTGATATTCATGCCGGCGATTCTTTACCTGGTCGATGGTGGCCGGGACGAGGTTCAGGCACTGGAGACATTGGATAACGACGCGCCGAAAGAAGTGGCAGCACCCGCTGCATTATCAAAACCCGTGAGCGAAACCTATGCTATTGAAGGAGTGGAAAATGTTTAAACGCCTTGTTACCGCCGCCGCAACCGCAATCACAGTTGGCTTGAGCGGTTTGAGCTACGGACAGGATTTGTCCGCAAGCGAGATTATGAAAAAAGTGGACGATCGCTACACCGGAGATACGCGCACATCCGAAAGTGTGCTGGTGCTGATCGATAACAAAGGCCGGCAGCGCGTGCGCGACCTGACGCTGTTCGGCATTGAAAAACCGGAGGTGGAGAAATCGATTATTTATTTCCGCTCGCCTTCGGATGTGGAGGGCACCGCATATATGTCCTTCGACTGGGAGGATGAAAGCAAGGAGGATGACTCCTGGCTTTACCTGCCCGCATTACAGCGTGTTACCCGTGTTGCCGCGTCGGACGAATCCGGCGCGTTTATGGGGAGTGACTTCAGTTATACCGATATCAACGGCACGGACTATGAGGATTTCAACTACGCCATGGAAAAGGAAAGCGAGATGGTGGACGGCCACGATTGCTGGGTTATCGCTTCGACGCCAAAGAGCGAAAAGATTGTGGACAAAACCGGGTATACCTCGGCCATGTCCTGGGTGCGAAAGGATAACTTTGTGATGGTTAAAGGCATCATTAATGTCAAAAAAGGCAAACGGGTAAAATATTTTTCCGCCACCGACCTTGAGGAAATACAGGGAGTCTGGACAGCGAAAACCCTGCAGATGATTACCACCCGCCGGGGGGAAAAGGAGCATGCCAGCCTGTTTAAAATCAACAACATTAAATACAACGAAAATGTCGATGAATCGATGTTTGATACGCAGGCGATGCAACGAGGTATCTAAAGATAAACGGCACTTCTTAATGCGAAATTTCTTTTCATACCGACAGTGCCATCGAACCCGTTCGTCTGCGGGAGGTCCTTCCGAAACACGCCGTAAATCCTCCCTGGAGGCTCTACGGACAACGTCCATGTTGCCGAAGGTTTCTGAAGGACCTCCCACAGACAAACTTCCATTGCGACACTAAGCGAAACTGATTTAAGAAAGTGCCATTCATTGATAAGGGTAAAAAGTTGAAGTGCATACAGACAATGATAGTGCTCTTTCTCGCCGGCTCGGCTTTTTCCGGCTTTGCCGCCGATGATTTTTTCAGCCCCATCGACGTTGATCTGGAAGAGCAGTCGCAGCCGGACGAAAGTGAAATCTCGCTGAGTTACAAAGGCTTTGTCATCCAAAAGTTCAAATACGGTTTGCGCGAACCGCTGCCGGCGTTTGGCTTCGAGCGCGACGAGGCAGGACTCAGCCAGGTGCAAACCGACTGGTTTCATGAGTGGCGCGGAGAGTTTTCGCCCAATGTCACGTGGCAGTTAAGTGGCAAGGCAGAGGCGGACTGGCTGCGGTGGAACAACGGCGAAACGGAATGGGAGACGAACCACGAAAAACTGTTTCTAAAGGATGCCTTCGTCGATGCCGTGTTTGATAACGGCGTGTGGGTACGTGCCGGGCACCAGGTTTTTTCCTGGCGCCAGTCGGAAAGTTTTTTAGCGATTACCGACGTGTTGAGCCCGGTGGACCTGCGCGAACCCGGGCAGGCGGAACTGCAGGATATTCGCGAGCAGGTGCCGGCGGTGATGGTATCCGTTCCGGTGTTCGATTCAAAATTTTCGACGGTGGTTACTTACGAGGCCGGCCACAATCGTTATGCGGATGAGGACGAGGAGTTTTATCCGTATCGGGAACTGGCACAGATGGGAGTCAATATTGAAGCCAGGGAACCGGACAAACCGTGGGAGCTTGCCATTAAACTCGATCACTATTTTAATGGCGGGGATATCTCCGCGGTCGCGGCGGATATCAACGATAATGAGCTGGCATTCCAGCGCCTGAACCAGGATTTTACCAGAGCGATATTTACCCAGGAGCGGGTTCGGATGGTGGGCGTTTCGGCCAACCGCGTGCGGGGCAGCTGGCTTTTCCAGGCAGAAGTGGGTAAATTCTGGGATCAGCCGGTAGCCAATACCGAAGGGTTGCCATGGCAGGAATTCGACCAGATCCGCAGCATGATCGGCGTGGAATACAACGGCTGGGATAACTGGCTGGTCAACGTGGAATTGAGCAACATATATCTGTCGAACTACGACCCGCCAGCGGAAAATTCCGGTGTCGATGTCGATGAGTCGCAGCCGGGCTATTTGGTTATGGTGCGAAACACGGCTATGAACGATCGCCTGGAGAATCAGCTCTGGCTGATGGATATTATTGGCAGCGAGGGCAAAATTTACCGCTGGGAAACGTCTTACGATTTAAGTGACAGATGGAAGGTTGCCGCGGCCCTGGTGCTTTACGAGGCGAAAGCCCAAGAATCCACCTTTTATCCGTTCCAGAATCACGACAGTATGAATTTTTCGGTAGAGTACTATTATTAATGGGAATGTTGTTGAACCGTAGGGCGGGTAGCGATGGTCCGACACTTCGAACCATCGCTACCCGCCCTACGTAACACGTGAATATCATGAAAAAAACCAGCACTCCGGTCAGAAAAAATAAACCGGCAAAAATGAAACCCGCCGGCAGCTACCACCACGGGAACCTTAAGCAAACGTTGGTGGACGCGTGCCTGGAATTGTTGCGAACCGAGTCCTTCGAAAAACTGTCGTTGCGCAAGCTGGCAACCCGTGTCGGCGTCGCCCCCACCGCTGTTTACAATCACTTTGCCAACAAGGAAGAATTGATAGTAACGGTAAAAACCCGTTGCCTGTTGCACTTTGCAAATTACCTGGAAAACCGTTCACAAAAAAAGGCATCGCCGGAAAAAAGAATCAATGCGTTGGGCAAGGCCTACTTTAATTATTCAATCGAACATGCGCATTATTTTACCTGCCTGTTTGGCAGCAATGTTCCGGACGAATATGTGACGCAGGAAATGATAGATGCCGCGATGCAGGCCGAGGCGGAATTGCGCTCGGCCGTCATTGATTTGCTGAAGAAGCACAACATCCCCATTACGCAGTACAACGAAGGCCTGGGCGCCTTTGCCTGCTGGTCCATCGCCCATGGGGTGACCACGCTCGCCGCCAAACAGATCAACCACGCCGCCTGCCTGATGGGGCGCTGGCCGGCGGAATTTATGTTGCACAACGAAGAATCGACGAGAAAAGCATTTGACGCAATGACCGATATGCTGGTCGCCGGAATATTGAATACGGCACGCATGTAGGGG
>CAYVIB010000024.1:0-65043 GCA_964451365.1 uncultured Cellvibrionaceae bacterium | reverse complement strand
CGCAATGACCGATATGCTGGTCGCCGGAATATTGAATACGGCACGCATGTAGGGGCGGGGTGGCGCCATCGGCGGGAACGAAGTTAAATTAAATTATTCTAAACCTGAACCGCGGTTCGACGGTCAAAAATGTCTCTATCGAACAACGAGGTTTATCATGCGCGTTGCAGTTTTCAGCACCAAGCCCTATGACAGAAAATACCTCGAAAACCAATCACACCACGACCTGGTATTTCACGAGCCCCATCTTTCCGGCGACACGCTGCCGCTGGTACAGAATGCCGACACAGTCTGTTGCTTTGTAAACGACACATTGGACAGCACAGTGATTGCCGCCCTGAAGGAACAGGGCGTAAAGCTGATTGCCATGCGCTGCGCCGGTTTCAACAATATTGATATTGCCGCCGCCAAAGAGGCCGGGCTAACGGTTTGCCGGGTACCCGCCTACTCTCCCCACGCCGTGGCGGAACATACCACCGGCCTGATACTGACGCTTAACCGCAAGTTTCACCGCGCCTACAATCGCATACGCGAGAATGATTATTCGCTCCATGGGTTGATGGGATTTGATCTGTTTGGCAAAACCGTAGGCATTATCGGCACGGGAAAAATCGGTTTGGCATTTTCCCGGATAATGGCGGGTTTTGGCTGCAAGATCATTGCCCATGATCGTTTTCACTACGAGGAGTTCACACGCTACGGCACCTACGTGGAGCTGGACGAGCTTTGGCAACAAAGCGATATTATTTCCCTGCACTGCCCGCTGACGGAGGAAACGCACTATATTATCGATAGCCATGCGTTGGATAAAATGAAACATGGCGTCATGCTGATTAACACCAGTCGCGGGGGATTACTGGACACGCGCGCTGTTATAACCCAATTGAAAACCGGCAAGATCGGTTACCTGGGGCTTGACGTGTATGAGGAGGAAGCGGATCTGTTTTTTGAGGATTATTCCGAAAGGATTATGACGGATGATATTTTTGCCCGGCTGACCACTTTTCCCAATGTAGTTATTACCGGTCACCAGGGATTTTTTACGCATGAAGCATTGAGCGAAATTTCCCGCATTACATTGGCGAACATTACCGCATTCGAGAAAGGGGAACTTTCGGAGGAAAACCGGGTTGTTTAGCCAAAATATGAATGACCAACATTAACCGTGCAGTGATGGGCTCACTACGAAAAGACCATAACATCGTCATCTTCGCACAACGGAGATCCAGCGATTCTGGAACACTTACCCCTCCCTACCCCTCCCCTTGAAAAGTGGAGGGAATTTTGGCTCCTCCCCCTTTTTAAGGGGGAGGCTGGGAGGGGGTTATTCTTCAACCGCCAGCAATAACATGCAACGCACCCAACAAATAAACCATCGGCGCGTTCCAATTAATCGTCACCTCATTGGTCGAATAACTGCACCAGTCATCCAGGTAGGATTTCGCCGGTTGGTCGGATGGATAAGTACAACCATCCTCCTGACCCGGCTGCGGTCCGCCGACAACAAAACCCGGTACCGGCGCGGCAATACCATCCGCTTCGGATGCGCGATGATGGATGCCCATGGGCGACCTGTCACCAAACCCCGTGACCATTGAGTATTCCGTTGCATTGCGACCAAGAATGTAATCCAGCAGCGCATAAGCGGCATTGAGGTAATCCACTTGCGGATTAAGACGATAGGCCTGGATAAGCATCATCGCTTTATTCAGCGCGCCGCTGTTACTGCCCCAATAAAAATCGCCAGTGGCCATCGGCACCATGATTTCGGAATTCTGGTAGGCGGTGACGATGCCGTTTGCCAGGTTGGTAATCTGGCTGGTGACATCGTTGTACTGTTGCTCCTCCAGGAGGCCCTGCCCCTCGCTGGCGAGTGAAATATACGCCAGCCCTTGAACATCCTGCCAACCGGGCACGTTCACATTCATGGTCTGGCCCAGGAAGGCAGTGAGATACTGCGGGTCTTCAGTAAGCAGAAACAGTTCCGCTGCCGCCCAGGCAAATTCGTCGGTAAATCGCCAGTCACCGTATTCACCGGTAATGACATCGTTGAGTTCGGCTGTGCTTTGATCGTAATCCACATTCGGGTGTGCCTGCGCCCAATTCCAGGCATCGATTGCAGCGGCGCGCATTTGCGTGGCTTTACCGGGAAATTCGGTTTCAAAATCCGCCAGCACCCGGCTCGCCACCGCCATCACCGCGGCAAAATCCAATGCCGCCGTGGTGCTTTTTTTCACGACATAACGTTGAGCCATTGCGGTGTGTGGCATTTGCGCCCCGCTGAAATTCAACGTCGATAGTTTATGGTAGACACCACCGTCGTCCGGGTCCTGCATGGTGAGCATCCATTCCAGGTTCCACAATATTTCATCGAGAATGTCCGGCGCGGTGTTTGTGGATTCCGGAATATTTAAGCTGCGTGTATAAGCTTCGGGAAAATGTTGGTAGGCGATCAGCAGGGTATAGGTGGAGATACCGGAATTAACGATATATTTATTGTAATCACCGGCGTCGTACCAGCCCTTTGATGAGGAAATGGATTGTCCGGTGACGCGCACGGGACCGGCCGCCGAGGAATGAATAAGCACATCGGTATCCGGGTGGCCCAACGGACGCGCATAAGCGCCCGCATGCTCGGCCAGCAATGCGGCACCGGCGCGATTGAAGTAGTAGGCTTTAATTGTTGCATCGTGAAGATCGTTATAGAGATCCGCCCCGCCAATCTCAAAACTGTGCGAGTCGTTTACGCCTTCCACTTCGATGTGATAACTACCGCTTGTGGTAAGGCTGGAAAAATCCGCCAGCTTGAGGCTTTCCGATGACGGAGCCCACACAGCCGCGGCCGAAAGGTCGCCGGTAAAAACCACGCTGGAATCCGCGTCCGACACAACCGTAAATTCGGTCGCGGCGACATCCGGAACAAGCGCAATTTTTTGCGCGCTTGCATGGAAGCCGATCTGGTTTAACCGAATAGCTTCGGTTGCGGTTGGTGTAGGCGTGGGACTCGGCGTCGGTGTGGGAGAAGGTGCGGGACTGGGCGTCGGTGTGGGATTATTGCTACCGCCATTGCCTCCACAGGCAAACAGGCAAAGACAAATCGTGGCAACAAAGAGCGTTTTCGCGGGGTTGAGAGAAAGCATGGCGCACCTCAATTATTCTATTTATTAAAATATCGTCCTGTCTTTTTCCCTATTGTCGCAATATAGCAGAAGCAACATATAGGGACGGTAAATTTCAGGAAACTTTGGAAGAAATTAATTTATAGGCAATATTGGTGCGTGATTAACTAAAAGTTTATAACCAGGCTTTATAGGCGATTTAAGGGCGGGTTCGCATCGAGGGGAGGTTGAGGTAACCTTGCGGTTACCCTGGGCAGTTGCAAGAGCGGCCCCTACATAAACCTCATCCCGTTTACTTGCTTACCGATACCGGCGTTAAAAACTCCTTCGCATCACTCACATCCGTTGTTTTGCCCACAATCTCAAACTTCCCCTCCAACCGAATATCCTCCGATGAACTACCGAGCATGACTTTAATTTCTCCAGGCTCGACGATGTATTTCATACCGCGGTCATAAAAGCCCAATTGATTCACGCCCAGTTCAAAGCTGACTCGCGCTGTTTCGCCGGGCTTGAGACTCACGCGTTTAAAGCCTTTCAATTCCTTTACCGGTCGTGTCAAAGATGCGATCACGTCGTTGATATAAAGCTGTACCACCTCCGTTCCTTCCCGATTACCGGTGTTTTTAATATCCATGGCAATGGTTACTTTTTCTCCCGCGTGGACGGAATCATTTTTGATATTCAGATTTTTATAGGTAAACGTGGTGTAACTCAGGCCATGGCCGAAGGGAAACAGCGGCCCGGTTTCATCAAAGGCATAACCACGCTTGGCCGTTGGCTTATGGTTGTAGTAGGCGGGAATATGGCCGGCTGAGCGCGGCACGCTGACCGGCATTTTGCCCGACGGATTGACGTCGCCAAACAATACCCTTGCCACCGCATGCCCGGTTTCCTGCCCCAGGTACCAGCCTTCGATAATGGCGGGCGCCTTGTCCGCCAGGTCGGTAATGGCCAGCGGCCGGCCGTTGATTAGCAGTACCACCGTGGGCGTGCCGGTGGCCAACACCGCTTCCACCAGTTGCTTTTGATCGCCGAATAAACCAATGGAGGTGCGGTCGCCCAAATGCGATTCAGCCCAGGCCTCGCGCGATGTAGCTTCGTTATCGCCGACCACCACCACCGCCACGTCGCTTTTTTTCGCGGCCTTTACCGCCTTTGCAATCAAACCTTTGGTGTCGCCGGCCGTGGCCACCACCACTTTGTCCGTATGCCAGCGCTCCTTGGAGCGGGAGTTGGCGGCAACCGAATCGGCGCCGGGCTTCCAGTGGTCGATTGTCAGCAGCGTGCCTTTTTCATGGCGAATTTTAACCTCGTCGCCCAGGTACGCCCTCAGGCCGTCCAGAATTGTCACCGTTCGCGCGGGCACGTCGCTGTAGCCACCCAGCAGGGTCTCATCCACATGCGGGCCGATCAGCGCCAGGCTTTTAACTTTGCTTTTATCCAGTGGCAGTAGTCCGCCATCATTTTTGAGCAGCACCATGGCCTGCTCCGCCGCCTGTTGCGCCAGGGAACGGTGCTCCGCGTTACCGATAAATTCCTCCAGCCCCTCCAGTTCCACGTAGGGGTTTTCAAACAGGCCCAGGATAAATTTTTCGTGCAGCACCCGGGCTACCGCGGCATCCAGCGTCTCCTGTTTCACCCGGCCACTCTTTACCAGGTCCGCCAGGTGGGCGAAGGTATCGCCATCGGGCATTTCCACGTCCACCCCCGCTTCCAGCGCGGCTTCGGCCGCCCCGGCTTTGTCTGCGAACAATTTATGCCGGGCGGCCAGTTCGCCGATGGCGAAATAATCGCTGACTACCACGCCCTTGAAGCCCCATTCGTCGCGCAGAATCTCATCGAGCAGTTGGCTGTTGGCGTGGGACGGAATACCGTCTATTTCGTTGTAGGACGGCATTACGCTACGCGCGCCGGCCACCTTCACCGCTGCCTCGAACGGAAACAGGAACACCTCGCGCAGGAGACGTTCGCCCACTGGCGCCGGCGCGGTATTAAGCCCACCCACCGGTTCGCCGTGACCCGCCAGGTGCTTGAGAGTGGCGATGACCTTATCGGCCGGGATAACGCCATGGTTGTCCCCCTGGAAGCCATGGATGGCCGCAACGCCAAAGGCCGCCGCCAGATAGGGGTCCTCGCCGGGGGTTTCCTCAATACGCCCCCATCGCGGGTCGCGCCCCACATCCAGCACGGGCGTCAGCACCTGGGTTCCGCCCCGGCGCCGCACTTCGGCGGCGGTCGCGCTGTAGACTTTCCGCAACAGGTCGGGATTCCAGGTGCTGGCCAGGGCAATGGCCTGCGGAAAGCTGGTGGCGTCGCGCCCGGCATGGCCGTGCAGTGCCTCCTCGTGAAAAATGGCGGGAATGCCCAGGCGGGTGTTTTCCAGTAGCCAGCGCTGCGTTGCATTAACGAATTCCGCCGTCTGACGCGCGGTTTTGTTGGGTGAAGCCGGATGCTTGTTCTCCGATGGGCGTGCCACCTGACCAATACCGAGCCCGAGAACGTCCCTGGCTTTTTCATCGGTAAACCTGCCGTCTTCCGTTTCGAGCGTCTGGCGCTTAAGCCACACCGCCTGCAACTGGGCGAGCTTTTCTTCCAGCGTCATGCGAGACAGCAGGTCCGCAACGCGCCTCTCAACCGGCAGGTTCGCGTCCCGGTAAGGCGCATTGTCAAGCTCGTCCGCGCAAATATTACCAACGCACAATGCGAGTAGTGAGCCGATAACAGTTTTAAGGTAGATGGAGTTCGTAATCTTCATGATCCCTCGTCTGTTTGGTTATAAGCGACTGTTTGTGTATTTATCCGACCGACGCAATGCTAAAAGTGTAGACGCCAATCACGAAAGGGCGGAACCCATTCCCTATTTTCACCCGGCTTGGGTATACTCCCGCCTCGCCCATTTTCGTAAGTGAACATGCGCCAGAGTAAATTATGCGCGAGGGGCGAAGATTACCATGCACAAGGGCAATACCGGGTTATAAATAACAAACCGGTAGCAATAACAATAACGACTCGCAACAATTGACTGGAGCTATCCATGACCCTCGAATCCGCCAGGATCAGCTTGAAGGAAAAGATAGGTTATGGCATGGGAGACGCCGCTTTTAATTTTATCTGGATGACGTTTATTTACTTCGGGCTTTATTTTTACACCGACGTATTTGGCATTTCCGCCGCCGCCGTCGGCAGTTTATTTCTGATCACGCGCATTTGGGACACCATAAACGATCCATTGATGGGAATGATTGCCGACCGCACCCACACCCGCTGGGGAAGGTTCCGTCCGTTTCTGTTGTTTGGCTCCGCGCCGCTGGGCATTGTGGCAGTGCTGTGTTTTACCACACCGGATATCAGTACCGAAAGCAAAATTACCTGGGCTTACGTAACGTATTTTTTAGTGGGAATGGTGTACACCGCGCTCAACGTGCCTTATGCGTCCCTGCTCGGCGTTATTACCGCTGATCGCGATGAGCGCAATGGTTTATCCTCCGCCCGGCTGGTGGGTGCATTTTGCGCGGGGCTGGTTGTGCAGTTTTTTACCCTGGAACTGGTGGAACTGTTTGGCCAGGGTAACGACCAAAAAGGCTTCCAGCTCACCATGGGCCTGTACGCAGTCATTTTTATTATTTTGTTGTTGCTGACATTCAGTTGGACCCACGAGCGTGTCACGCCGGCTATTCCAAATAAACGCGCGCCTTTCTGGGTGGACCTGCTGAATCTCTTTACTAACGTCCCGTTTATTGTTTTGTTTTTTGTCGGTTTGTTTACCCTTTCCTGGGTATCCATTCGCGGCGCATCCATTCTTTACTATTTCAAATATTACCTGCTCGACGAAAGCATGGCGAAGTGGTACATGGCCGGCTTTACCATATGCAATATTATCGGCGCGGCGTTAACGCAATGGTTGTGCAAGGGGCGCGATAAAACCCGCGTGTTTATCGTGCTTATGCTTTTAAATGCGGTAACGGTTGCGCTGGTTTATTATGTTTCGCCGGATAACATGGCGATGTTCAGTATCCTTTACTTCGGCAACGGAATTATCGCCGGTCCGATCACCGTGATCGTATTTTCCATGTACGCGGATATCGTGGATTTCACGGAATACAAAAAGGGGCATCGCATCGACGGGCTGATTTTTTCCGGTGCATCCTTTTCGCAAAAGCTCGGCTGGACGGTTGGCGGGGCAGCCGGCGGATACCTGCTGGCGTTCTACCATTACGAACCGAATGTGGTACAACCGAAAGAAACCATTGAAGGAATCCGCATGATGTTTACCTGGATTCCCGGCATCCTGTCGGTTATCGCCGCGCTGGCAATGCTCGCCTACAAGCTGACTGACGAAACAATGAAAACTGTGCAGGAAGGACTGAAAAAATCAGGCTGATGCAAATTTTGCCATCGCCCGCAGGGGCAGGCCCATGTGCCTGCCTCAGTACTTTGCAAACCAAACGTAATCTTAAAAACCAGGGCGGACACGCGGGTCCGCCCTACGAATCGGCAATGAATATGACTTACGAACAATGGGATGCAATCGCCGACAGTTATAATCCGGCGCTCTTTGCGTTCTACATCGTCTGGTCGATTATTTATTTTCGATCAGGCGACCGCGCGGCGCCGCTAAAAGGTTTTATCGGCATTGTTATTTGTTACCTCATTATGTTTGCCGATAATGTTCTGGAAATATGGAAGTCGTTTTCGCTCGACTACAGTACGCATTCGGCGGTGGCCTTTGCGCTGGTGTATTTTCATATTCACAAACGCAAACCGCAAAGCCCCGCCGCGATTGCGTTTCTCGTCAGCCTGGCGCTGTACATCGCCCTCATGCTCTATCAGCGGTACCATTCGCTGCCGGATATTTTGTCCACCCTGTTTATTGTGGCGCCGCTGGTTATTGGCGCGTATCGTATTCGCTTCGCAGGTTCGGTTTTGCAACGAAGAAACCATTCCTGATGTGACACAAGTCCGCATTGTTTTCGGCATTCAGGTATAAAAAACTCTGGTCGTTATTCCCGCCATCTCCTTACAAAATTTACCTCTCAAATCCAAAAAATTTTATGTGAGCGCTATCACATGCGCTTAATAGTCCCATCGACTCATATGATGATTTGCAGTCAAATAGCGGTTGCTCTACTCCTACTAGACACGTAAGAAAGCGTGCACGCCGGAAACTTCGGCAAAGAAAAAATACAATTTATCGCGGCCCGGTACGAGGCCGCCTTTTGAAGAAACGAAGAACATGTTAATAAAATCCTGTTTTCTGCTGTTTTCGGCAGCGTTGAGCCTGTCCGCTTTTGAAGCCAACGCCATGTGCGACGCGGATATCTGCCAGGTTGAAATTTACCGGCCGGCAACACTCACCACCCCTGCCGTGATATCGTCCGTGAATTCGCTCCGCATCGGCGACAATGTATTTATCCAGGAAGATGAATCCCACCCGGGAACCGTGGTCACGTTGAGCGGCGAGTCATTTATCGGCTCCGGCTCCGAAGTGGGCAGCGTGTTTGCCAACAAGGTGGTATTGAAAAACAACAGCCGGATTGCCGGCAAAATCGTTGCAAGCAACGTGGAGCAGGAAAGTGGCGGCACAATGCCCACCGCGGCGCCGGACGGACAGTTAAAAGGCACCAACACCGAACTCAAGCTCCCCGCCTTTAGCGCCACCACGCCGAAAATCCAGGTGAACACATTTTCCCGCATGTCGCTGCTACCGGGCCGATACAAGGACGTGGTGGTAAGCGAGCGCGCCGAACTGGCGCTGCGCACCGGTATTTATTACTTCGACAGTTTTGAGGTGCTCAAGGGCGCGAATATCTCGGTGGATACGCAGGCGGGAACCGTTTATATCTATGTGCTGAACGGCTTTTCCCACTCCGGCAAACTCTCCTACAGCGGCACGGTTTCCGATATGGTAATCAGCTATCTCGGCAGCCGGGATGTTGCCATTACCGGCGAACTGGATGCCAATCTCTACGCGCCCTACGCCACCGTCGAGTTCGCCACACCGGGTAGCGAAGGCGTTGTGCACGACGGCACCGTTTACGCCAATTCCGTGGTGATCCAAAGCGTTAACACCATCCGCGCGGCCAGGGCCACCCATACCGGCCCGGCTTCGGAAGAAATCAACAGCAAAACCCGTGAATTGAATAACGACCAGTTGATTCTTGGATTTGCTGAAGAGGATGTTTTGCTGGAGGCGCGGACCACGACGAACTAACATGCTGTTGAAAAACGCTGTTTTTCAAAATGGATCCGGTAGATTGGTATGAATGAATTGAATCCCAATAATTCTCCGGCGGCAACCGTTGGTATTCGCAAAACCCATCCTTACGCGGGCCGCCCTACCTGCAAAATAAACAACATCACATAGTACTTTTTACCATTTTAAAAACGCTACCCGCTCCTCCCCACCTCCACCCAAAACCGCCATTCATTGCTTTATAATCCGCCCCCACCAAACCCATTCGGTCAACCCACCAACCAACAGGATATTGCATGCAATACGGCTACTTTGACGACGATAACCGGGAATACGTCATCACGCGCCCCGACACTCCCCGCTCGTGGACAAACTACCTGGGTTCCACCGAATACGGCGCGGTTATTACCAATCATGCCGGCGGCTACAGCTTTTATCGATCCGCCGCCCAAGGGCGCTTTACCCGTTACCGCTCCAACACGATTCCCATGGACCAGCCGGGCCGCAACCTCTACCTGCGCGATATGGACAGCGGCGACTACTGGTCCGCCGCCTGGCAACCAGTGGCCAAACCGCTGGACCAATACCAAAGTGAATGCCGCCACGGCACGGCCTATACCCGCGTTGCATCGACCTACAGCGAAATACAGACAGCCGTAACCTACTTCGTCCCGCTCGGCAAAACGCACGAGCTTTGGTGGACCAAAATCACCAACACCGGTAATACGCCGAGGAAACTGCGCCTGTTCACCTATGTGGAATACGCCAACAGCTGGAGCCTGTACAACGACACAACCAACCTCCAGTACTCCCAGTACATTCTTAAAATGGCGGTGAACGACAACATCATCGACCACGGCACCAATGTGCAGATGGATCCAAACCCCTCCAATTTCCAGGACGCGGACCAGGGCCGCCACACGTTTCTCGGTGTGGTGGGCGCGGAAGTTTCCGGTTTCGATACCGACCGGGAAGCCTTTATCGGCCCCTATCGCGGTTACGGCAATCCAATCGCCGTGGAAAACGGGGAATGTTCCAACTCCATCGCCGTGGGGGACAACGGTTGCGGCACATTGCAAATCGAGCTTTCCCTTATGCCGGGCGAAATAAAAGAATTGGCGGTGGTGATGGGAATAGGCGAAGCCGATAAGGAAGGCGCCGCCGCCCTGGCCGAATACGCCGATTTAAGTCAAATCGAAACCGTCTTCGAACAACTCAAGTCCCACTGGCACTCGCGCCTCAATGCGCTAAACGCACAAACACCCGATGCCGAATTCAACAGCCTGTTCAACACCTGGAACCCGTACAACTGCCTGATCACCTACGCGTGGTCCCGTGCCGCCAGCCTGGTTTACGCCGGCGAGCGCGACGGCCTGGGTTACCGCGACACGGTGCAGGACATGCTCGGCTGCCTGCACAGTATTCCGGACGAAGCGGTGGAGCGACTGGAACTAATGATTACCGGCCAGGCCAGCACCGGCGGCGCCATGCCCGTGGTAAAACCCTTCGCCCACAAACCCGGCAATGAAAAATGCCCGGAGGAAACCGAGTACCGCTCCGATGATTGCATGTGGTTGTTCAATACCGTGCCCGCTTTCGTCAAGGAAACCGGCGCGCTTGATTTTTACGACAAGGTTTTGCCGTTTGCCGACCAGGGTGAGGCCACCGTGCTCGGGCATTTGCGCCGCGCCATTGAATTCAGCCTCGCCCGCCTGGGCAGGCACGGCCTGCCCTGCGGATTGCTGGCGGACTGGAACGATTGCCTGGTGCTGGGCCACGACGGCGAAACGGTTTTTGTTGCCATGCAGCTTCGTTTCGCGTTGAAAACCTATCTCGAAATTTGCGAGATGAAAAACCTGCCCGATGAAATCACCTGGGCCAAAGAACATTTAACCACGCTGGATGACAACCTCGCCAAACACACTTGGGACGGCCTGTGGTACCGCCGCGCGTTTCGCGTGGACGGTTACAAGTTCGGTTCCAACGAAAACGATGAGGCGTCGATTTTCCTCAACCCGCAGTCGTGGGCGGTATTGAGCGGCCACGCTGACCCGGAAAAGGCCAGCACCGCGATGGAGTCTGTCAACCGCCGATTGGCCACCGAACACGGCTTGATGATCTGCGATCCGCCGATTCAAAAACTCGACCCGAAAATCATGCGCGCGCGTTTGTTCAATCCGGGCATGAAGGAAAACGCCGCTATTTTCTGCCACACCCAAGGCTGGGCAATTATGGCGGAAACCTTGTTGGGCAATGGCAACCGCGCCTGGCAATACTACCGCGCGTACATGCCCTCCGCGTACAACACCAAGGCGGAGATTCGCCAGATCGAGCCCTACGTTTACAGCCAGTCCACCCATAGCAAATACAGCCCGCGTTTTGGCGCCAGCCGTGTACCGTGGCTTACCGGCGCCGCCACCTGGGCCTATCATTCCGCCGCGCAATATATTCTTGGTATCCAGCCTGAATACACCGGTTTGCGAATTGATCCCTGCATTCCCGCCGAATGGTCGGGCTTTACCGTGACACGTCGCTTTCGGGGCAAGTTGTTTAAGATCGAGGTGCAAAACCCGAACGGCGTGCAGAAAGGTGTTAGCAAAATAACGGTTAACGGAGAATTGGTTGAAGGAAATTTTATTCCGCAGGAAATATTTTCCGATGAAAACATTGTGCTCGTGACAATGTAGGGGCCGGGCTTGTGCCCCTGCCCGGGCACCCGCAAGGGGTGCCCCTACAGCGCATAAATTAAGATGAACTTGTCAATCGAATGAACTGAGAAAATAACGTTGGGATGAGCCTGCGAACCCCAACAATGTTAATAGCTATAACCTGTGGCCGTAACATTGATGGCAACATTCGCACCATTTTGCGAAAGCGTTACACTGCCTGGTGTGGTATAACCCAGACGATCGAACTGAAACGTGGCGCCGGTGAGTGTTTGGTTTGCCAGTAAGGCTACGGGATAAGTCACGCCACCTACCGTTACACTTTCACTCGCGGTAAAAGTGCCGTCATTGTTACTGTCCTGGCGGATATCGATTTGATTTGCAGAGGTAAAAACCGCAACCGGGTCCAGTTGCGTCATGGCTTTTTGTTGCGCGGAAAAAAAAGCCGTGACGATTTGGTCACGGCTTGCCTGCAGTTGGAATGAAGTGCTGGGGATTAATGTAGAGGTTGCGGTAGCGGCTAGCAGCCCGATTATTATCAGGACTGCTACCAGTTCTATCAAAGAAAAACCTGACTCTCTTCCTAACTCAACCAATGCTAACTACTGCTTGATTAATTACAAGCGGCTCCATCGGCACCATCGTTCGCATTCTGACAAGCACCTATCGCATAAAAATTTGCAGAACTACCGGATGGCCCGTTAAGTGTACATTGTACGGAAGTTTTGTTAGTAACTGCTGCTGAGGCAATCATGTAACCTGATTGCAATGGAGCGGTCAGCAAGCTTGCAACATCCTGACAATCTTCAATTTGGGTAGGTTCATCATTGGTTAACTCCGCTTCCCTCGCGATATCCACTGCATGATTAAGAGCGCTGGCACTATCAAGGCTACCTGCAATGCTTCTTGTTGCCGCTGTCTGAGCTTCCTCCGACAAATTAATAAACTTAGGCACCGCCGTCGCCGCCAGAATCCCGAGGATAACCAGAACCGCTATCAGCTCGATCAGGGTAAAACCAGATTGTTGTTGCTTAACCATTTTTATTCTCTCCGTTAGGAAAAATACATTAATTCACGATCCCCAAACGACAGGGTGTCTCATTCAGGTCATCCCATTCACCGACCCAGCCTTATCTTTGGGTCCGACGGTTTTCCGTCGATAAGCCTAACCTTCTGGCTGGGATACAAAAACTGTTCCCGTCCTTAAAGAATAGTCAAAAAAGTAGGAACCTTCCTGTTTTCGGGTCAATTCATATCGACAAATCTGACCGTTTATCGCCGAAACCTCGTAGTCCGCCGCGTGGCTGTTGACTTTGCCTTTTAGCGCCGTTTTCGGCGCGTTTTCGAATATGGCGTGCCAAAGCTGCTCGCATTCCTCCGCCGTCTGAGTGGACGACTTGGGGGACCTGCCCACATCGGTATTGGCCGGCCAGCCGTATTCATTAACAAAGATTGCCTGGCCATCCATATCGGCGTTGTCTAACACTACTTTAGTCGAATTTGTCGCGATTGCCATGCCGCGAATATTATTTGCAGTGCGGGAAAACGCGTCCGCCTGGTAGCCGATGGCTTTTGCCTGCGAGTCCGCTATGGTACTGAAGTAGGACCGGTAGCCCATATAAATCAAAAAAGCGATAACGATCAGCACCACCGTCAATTCGAACAGGCTGAAACCGCACTGTTTACCATGTGTCATATTCACCACGGTTACTGTTGCACTTCGTACAAACTCCACATGGGCAGGAAAATACCCAGCGCCAGAATGGTAACGAACACCGCCATTGTGATAATCAAAATCGGCTCGATGCGATCCGTCAGTGTTTTCAGGTCATAGTCCACTTCCCGCTCGTAAAAGCCGGCCACTTCCGTCAAAAGTTCTTCCACCTGACCGCTCTCTTCACCCACTGCGATCATTTGTAATACCAGTGGCGTAAACATTTGCGCTTGTAAATGGGTTCGCAACAGACTTTCGCCGCGCTCGATTCCTTCGCGAATCTTCAAAATCTTGACCGACAGATAAGGGTTGTCAATGGCCGCCGCGCAAAGAGAAAGCGACTGGGTCAGGGGCACACCTGCTCTTAACATTAACGCGAAACTGCGGGCGTAGCGCGCCATGGACGCGCGATCGATAAGTTCGCCCACAATGGGCAGCCGCAGGCGGGCATGGCCCCACTTAAGCGCGCCTTCTTCCGTTCGCACGTAGTACATGGCTCCCGCAACGGCGGCAACCAATACAACCAGCATGGCCATCCAGTAATTAACAAAAAGGTTGGACGTTGCAATCAGTATTTTGGTCACTATCGGTAATTCGGCGTTGAACTTGGCAAACATTTGCGCGAACGCGGGAATAACCCAAATATTAATTGCGGCGACGGCTACCACCAGCGCAATCATGACAAAGGTGGGATAGCGCAAGGCGGATTTCACCCGCTTGCGGGTCTCCTCGTCGCGTTCGAGATAAAAACCGATTTGTTTGAATACTTCATCCAGTTTACCGCTACTCTCGCCCACGCTGATCATGCTGACAAACAAGTGATTGAACACCTTCGGGTGATAACGCATGGCGCGGGACAGGCCAACGCCGGTTTCCAGCCGGTCCGCCACATCGTTCAGCACATCGCGAAAGCTTTCGTGCCGGATACTGGCGGCCAGGCCGCGAATACCGCGCGTTAATGGAATACCGGCCTTGGAAATCGTGTACATCTGGCGGCAGAACATGACCAGTTCGACATCCTTGACTTTGTCCGCTCCCAAGAGGGAATTCAGTTTTCGCAGGTAGGATGCACCGATAGTGACCGGTACGATTTTTACCGGCGTAATACCGCGCCCGACCAGTTGCGCGGCCACGGCGTCCATGGTGGCGGCTTCCACCTGACCGTCGACAACCTGCCCCTGGCTGGATCTGCCCTGGAATTTAAATTGCGGCATTTACACCATTACCTTTAACAGCCCTACTTCTTTCGTCATTTCGGAATTAACTTTCAGCGATATCCGCCATGCTTTCGTCTTCGACTTGTGCGGTAACACGCAGTACTTCATCGAGGGTCGTTATCCCCTCGAGCGCAAAATCCAACGCGCACGCACCCAGCGGTCGGTAATGCGGATGGGAATGCGCGGCATCGTTAAAATTGCGAACACTGTTATCCCGCAACGCGTTTGCCATGGCGGCATTAATTTCCAATAGTTCAAACACGCCTATTCGCCCCCGGTACCCGGTGTTGTAGCAATGCGGGCAGCCAAGGCCGCGACGGAACCGCGCGTTTTCAATGTTTCGCCCCTTATTCAAGGCACGCAACAGTTCGTGCTCTTGTTCCCCTAGCGTGTGTGTTTCCACGCAACTTTCGCAAATTTTGCGTATCAATCGCTGCGCAACAATCGCTTTTAAACTCGACGCAACCAGGTAGGAGTCGACGCCCATATCGATCAAACGCAATGCGGACGTTACGGCATCATTAGTATGCAGTGTCGACAACACCATGTGGCCGGTCATGGCCGCGCGCAGGGCAATTTCCGCCGATTCCGAATCGCGAATTTCGCCCACCAGCAGGATGTCGGGGTCCTGTCGCAAAGCCGCTCGCAGCACGGTACCAAAATCCAGGCTGATTTTTTCGTGCACCTGTACCTGGCTGATTCGCGGAAGACGGTATTCCACCGGATCTTCCACCGTAATAATTTTTTTCTCCGGCGTGTTCAGCTCCGACAGGGCGCCATACAGCGTTGTCGTCTTACCGCTACCGGTGGGCCCGGTTACCAACACCAACCCGTGGGGCCGGTTGATAAGGTTGCGAAAGCGCTTTATGTAATTAGCCGGCATCCCCACTTTGTCGAGCGGTAACACTCCTTCAGTGTGATCAAGAATACGCATTACCACCGATTCGCCGAACTGCACCGGCATGGTGGAAAGACGCACGTCGATATTGTGGTTTTTTACTTTAAGGTGAAAGCGGCCGTCCTGCGGCAGGCGCTTTTCGGAAATGTCCAGGTTGGACATTAATTTTAAACGCACCACCAGCGCCCCGGCGATGCGTTTTTCGTTCATCACTTGTTCGACAAGGACACCGTCAATGCGCTGGCGAATTCGCAGCACGGTTTCGTCCGGCTCGATATGAATATCGGACGCCTTGGTACTGATGGCTTCCTCGAAGATTTTTTGCAGCAGTTTGACCACCGGCGCATCGCTGTCCGTGGCATCGGTGACGATATCGGAAAGATCGACGGAATCACCTTCCAGCTCTTCGTCCAACTGCTCCGCCAACGAAGCGATTTCGCTCGCGCGGCTGTAGGCAATATCGAGAATATCCAGCAGTTCCGATTCGCGCACAACCGCGGTTTTAATCGGTTTGGAAATCACTTTTTGCAGTTCATCGAGGCCGAAAATATCGGTCGGATCCGACATACCAAGCAATATGCCGTCGGGGTCTTCCCGCAAAATCATTACCCGGTAACGACGCGCAAGGGTTTCCGGCAGGGTTTGCACCAGATCCCGGTCAAACCGGAAATGCTTAAGCTCGACAAAGGGAATGTTCAGCTGCTTGGACAACAGCGATAACAGGGTGTTTTCCTCGACAAATTCCATGTCGATCAGTTGACGGCCGAGTTTGCGCCCGGTTTTCTTTTGCTGGCCCAGGGCCTGTTCCAACTGGTCCTGGGTGATGTACTGCTGGGCAACCAGCAGGTCGCCAAGGCGGATACGTTTCAACTCTCCCGCTACCATGCGACACCTGCCTCCGCCAAATCCTGTGACGACGACGCTTGCGAAGACAAGGCCTGTATTCTCGCTTTGACAAAACGGCGCACGCTTTCATCGAGATGTTTATGAGTTATCACCACGTTATAAGCATTCAGTGCGGGCTGGTATTCACCCAGCGCATCCCGGGAAACACCCATGCCCAGCCAGTAGGTGACATTGGATGGGTTTGTCTCTATCAGTGACGCGTACAATGGTACCGCTTTATCGTGTGCTTTTTCTTTCTGATAGAGCCCCACCAACAGCGCATTGTAGATTTCGGTGGTAGTGGGTTCGGGTTTTACTTTTTCCAGTAGTGCGATCGCGGCCGCGTTGCTGGATGAAATCATGGCAAGCCGGGCCTGCATGTATACCCGCGTTGACGCCGCCATCGCGTAAGCCGGTTGCAAAAGCGCCCGGGCCTGGGATAGTCGCGTTTGATCGAGATAGTAATCAAACAAAACAATCCGGCTCAGGTTCGTTGTCGTGTTGCTGGCAATAAAACCTTCCAGTTGCACAACCGCCTCCCTGCCGCGTCCCCGCGCCAGCAATTGTTGTGCTTCCCGCGCGATAGCCAGCTCCCTGGAAGCCAGGGTTTTATTAATGGCCAATTGCGGTTCTTCATGGGTAACCGGTGTGGCTTTTTGCGGTTGTGTTTTTGCATCGACCAAAAACTGTCGTTGCGTCTTGATTTGATCGCGGTAACCGGATAGCTCCGAGGGTTCGAGCTGCAGCGAAAGGCCTTCAACCCGGTTCACCAGCTTTTCGGCTCGTCCCACTTTTTTTTCTTCCAGTGCATTATCGATAAGCGCTATATACCGGTTTTTAATTTGCTTCAATCCGGACAGCGCCGGGGAATTATCCTTGTCCATGGCAATTATCTGTTGATACAGATCATAAGCACTTTGGCCCCGGGGCAGGCTCAGGCGGTTTTCGCTCAGCGCAATTTCGGCTTCACGCAAGAGTTCATTTATCTTTTCAGTCTTTCCGCCTTGCGCAACAATCGCTTTTGGCTTCACGTCCCCAGCAATGCTGTTAGCGGATATTTCCGCGTGTTCAGTCTCAAGGGCAATAACCGAAGGTGTCACGGAACCTGCCGCCTTGGCTCCATTCACCCGCGCATCTGATTTCTTGTGATCGGCGGCCGACTCGGATTGAGTTAATTCAATCGGCACCCGCGGCTGGGGCGAGTCAACCCCGGCACCCAGGTGCTGAACCATAAAAAATCCCATGGCCGCCGCCAATACAAACCCCAAAAGAACCGGCGCCAATCGCCATCTATCGCTGTTTAAGGGTGATATTCCAGCATTGCTATCCGGAGTAACTGACTCAGGTTCAGAAATCTGTTTGCGCGCATCCAGATCCTGCAGCATCTCATTGATCAAACTCATAATACGCCTCCGAATTTGATCAAGCCGGCGATACCGATGCAAACAACAACCGACTGTAACCCTACGGCCAATGGTCCGCCCAGCCGGCAGTGCCAGGCGAAAAATTTCCCCAGAATTTTACTTTCCTGTGTATCCATTATGGCCTTGGCGACATGCCAGGCATTGACCCTTTGATGCCCTTTGCCGTAAGCGCAGATAAGCGCCTTGTGGCTCAGAATATTAATTAGACGTGGTATGCCGGCGGAACCAAGCGCGAGAAGACGCAAAGCGCCACCGGAAAAGAGGCGGGGATTGTTGCATCCGGCGGCGGCAACGCGATGACGCACGTAAGTCGCCATGGTTGTAAACCTGAGTGGCTTTAAATACTCGGCAAAAACGATACGCTGTTTTAACTGGCGTAGATCGGGACGCGACAGCAGCGCATCCAGTTCCGGCTGCCCCAGCATCACAACCTGCAGCAGCTTTCGTTTTTCTGTTTCCAGGTTGGTCAGCAGGCGCAGGCATTCGATGGTTTCCCTCGGCATTGCTTGCGCTTCGTCTATTACCAGCACAACTTGTTTTCCCTTGCGCGCCAGTTGCAACAAACGGCGATAAATTCCCGTTACCAGTTCGTGTGCCGGCATGCCCTGCCGATAATCAGCGCCGATTTCCAGGGCAACGAAAGCTTTCAGTTCCTCGGGGGTTAAATACGGGTTGGGAATATAGGCGGTAACAAAGGATGAGCCAAGGCGCGAAAGCAGGATGCGGCACAGCAGGGTTTTACCGGTGCCCACTTCGCCGACAATTTTAATAAAACCCTCGCTGTGGCGCAGCGCCACCAGCATGGTATTGAGTGCCCCGCGGTGACTCTGCTGGTTGAGAAAAAATTGCGTGTCGGGTGTGAGGGAGAAAGGCCGCTCGTTAAAACCGAAAAAGCTGTAGTACATGGCCCACCCCTACCTTGCGCGGTACTGGTCGGATAACTCCCTGACACGATGTTCTCCACTCGACAATTGATCCCGCCAGGTATTATCGTCAACCACGATGGGACGCATCAAAATAACAAGCTCGGTTTTTTGCTTGCCTTTATTTTTCGTGCGAAACAGACTGTTGAGCACCGGTATATCACCGAGCACCGGGCGCTTGCCAAAAACATCGCGCAGAGTTTCCTGCATCAAACCGCCGAGCACCACCACCTGGCCGCTTTGCGCGCGAACGATACTGTCCGATTCGCGAATGTCGCGGAAGGCCAACGGCAGGGAAAATCGCTCGTCGCCCAAAGTGATTTCTTTCTGTTGATCCACCACATCGCTCACAATCGGGTGGACATGCAGGATCACATCGCCGTTTTCCGCGATCTGCGGGGTGACATCAAGGGAGATACCACTGAAAAACGAACTCAATTCAATGTTAGGCGCGCTGGTAACGGCGGCGGCGCTTTGCGTTGTCTGATTGGATATGCCGGTAACAAAAAACTCATCGGAACCGACCCGGATAATGGCTTTTTGATTATTGACTGTTGAAACACGGGGCGAGGAGAGCACTTGCACATTGCCCTGGGTTTGCAGCAACGACAGGATGCTGGAGATATCCCCCACCTTGAATATCGACGAGAATATTTCACCGGCCGCTTCGCTATAGCCAGTGATATCCACCGGCGACTCAAAGGCCGTTACGTTATTCGTCAACAGCAGCTGCCCCTGAATCTGGTTCCAGTTGATGCCCGCTTCGAAATCCTCGAACAGGCGCACTTCAACAATTTTGGTTTCCAGGATAACCTGCCGTTTGATGCTCAACTCGGACCGCTCCAGGAAATTGCGCACGGCACTGATTTCACGCGGTAATGCGTTGACCACCACCAGGCCGGCCTGCGGATTGACCATGACCATCCGGCCATCGGCGCTGCCGCCGATAATGGCGGTAACGGTTTTTTCCATTGACGCCCAAAAGTCCGTGACATTGGTGGTTTCGATTCGCGATCCGGAGGCCATTCTTTCTTCCGTATTGCCATTGCCGCCGGAAGATGAATTATTCGAGGAATTGCCGTTGTTGCCATTACCGTTGTTGGAAACGATCTCACCAATGCGCACGCTGGTTTCCGTGATGCCCTTGCGTTCAACGTCTATATAATTAATAGGAAAAATTTCGGTGCGCATCTTGCGCGGATAAATACTGTAAATACCGTTTGAGAGTTTATACTCGTAACCGTAAACATCACGCGTGACCTCGAGCACCTCCGGGACGGTTACATTTTTAAGTTCCAGGGAAATCGTGCCGGAGATATCCGGATGCGCCACCACGTTAATGCCGGAATCCGCCACCAGACTGAGAAAAAAAGTTCGCGCCGGAACCTGATTAACGGAGACATCAAACCGCTCTTCCATCGGCAACATTCCACCGGCACGCGTATCCACTGTCGCACCGCCAAGCAAAACATCGGAGACCTCGTCCGGCACCTGCACGGGCTTTGCGCGACTTTCTTTCAACGCCGCCTGCAGGGTGGACTCCGCGGGTGTCTGCTCCTGTGGAACGCTGGCGCAGGCAGTGAGTATCAGTACCCAGAGGCCGGCAATGATTTTGTTGACAAGTCTTTTATTCATTTTTTTCCTGGTTTACCAAACACTACCGTGTGGTGATACTGGGCCTGAGCCGTAGAATGTGCGATTTCCCATCCATGATGTAGCGCACCTGCTTCTCTCCGATATCCACGACCCTGGCATTACCGATGGTTTCCCCTTCCGATACTGCGAGCCCGTTGATAATGGCTTCTTTTCTGTCCTTTCCTGTAAATATAGCTTGTAAAGTCAATGTATCCTGTTTCTCCACCGCTGCCCGGTAATTCAGGGGGCGCGTAGGGTCGCGCAACGCTCGGTCCGGTTCGTTCGCCAGAAGCGCGCACGGCACAAAGCTGATACCAAAAAGCAGGAGCATCGGAAGTTTTCTCAGCATGCTAAACACCCAGCACACCCTCCCCGGTTGACAGGGTATATACCTGCAGTGTGACCCGCGCCTTCGGGTAATCCCCTACCCGGTAGTCGAGAAATTCCCAGTAAATTTTCCACGGCAATTGCTCAAGCGCCGACAGGTAGTTCACCACATCAAAATAGCGCCCTTCCAGGGAGATAGTGACCGCGTGTTTAAACACGCTGACCACATTTTCTTCCTCCTGCGCAAATTCTTCGTTGACGTCTTCCCGTCGATCATCCTCCTGCTTCACCTGCTCCCGGGCAGTTGTGGGCTGGGAAAAATTCAGCTTTTCCACTGGTTGGGTTTTCATTCCCAGAAGCTTCAGGGAACCACTGGAAAAAAGGACGTCGTGCAGAATCTGCGGCAGCTTTTCGGCCTGGATTAAACCGACGGATAACGCTTCCAACTCGCTATCGAGTTTATCCAGCTGTTGCTCAAGGCGAACGATTTCCCTTTTGCGGGCGGCATTGGGATCGCTCGTCAACGCCTTGGCAAAAACCTGTTCCTCGGCGGAAAGCCGGGTGAGGTTTTCATTGGCCGTATCCATTCTTGCCTGCAGCGCGGAGTGCTTTTTTGCCACCGGCTGGTAGAAAATAAAATCCCAGGCGACAAAGATTGCCACCAGAATGCCCAGACCCACTACCGCCCGTTCGCGCAGCGCGAGAGCGTTAAATTTTAACGAGAGTTGTTCCCACTTTTCCTTCACAGCGATTCACCTGCAACGGTTTCGTCGAAAAGGCTTTCGAAACCAAGAGAAAACTTATGCACCGAGCGGGAGTTTTTTTCCTGCGCCACGCTCAGCAATCCAAACCGTGATTGGAGAAAACTTTTTTCTGTCTGGATGCGTTGCAGGTACAGGGGAATATCCTCCGGCCTTTTCATTTCACCGGCCAGCTCCACCGCACTGCCGCCGGCGGAAAGCCGGATACGGGACAAGGAGATGGAATCCGAAGACTGTCTTGCCAGCCCTGTCATAGCGCCGGCAAATCCCTCCGAATTGCCGAGATTCTGGTCTTCGATAATCAGGCCGACGTACTCGCGGCTTTTTATCGCATTTCGCAACTGGTCTATACGCTGCTCAAGTCCAACGCGGTTGGACGAAAGTGGCGAGTTTTTCAGTTTTTCCACCCTCGATGCGGACGCCACTTGCTGGTTTTCCATGATGATGACGTTGCTTTCAAAACGCGTTACCGAGCCGGTGACAATAATCTGGATAACACCCAGCATGACCATCAGGCCAATGGCGGACGCCAGTACGGTGTTGGCCGTAAGCCACTCTTTTTTTGGTCGCAGTTCCGGCAGATAGAGGTTGACCTGCTGCATGTTAAGCCCCTCCCATCCTTGCACGCGGGCCAGCGCGCAAAGTTCCGCCCAGTGCGCCAATACAAACCTGGCTCAAGTCCCGTTCGGCGCCGTCACCGAACTGGAAGTAACTTTCAATTTCCAGGTACTTCAGCGGTACGGACAACGCCCGGGACAACTCGGGAGTCACCTTGTCCTGACTGACGTTGGTGCCGCAAATATACAGCGCACCGGGAGGCGCCTGGCCCATCTGTCGTTCGTAGTAGTCCAGCGAGCGCTGGAATTCCAGGATCAGGCTGTCGACGGGCAACTCGTCCAGCAGGCCGCCACTGTAGTTCAGTTGAAACTGGCGGGAGAGGTAAAGATTGCCGCCGCGATACAGCGAAACGGTACCAGCCCCTTCGGTGATACGGGCAAAGCCCACACCGCGAGCATCGGCCTGACCTTCATCCTGCAGCAGGGAAACGTTGCGCAGGGCCATTTCACCAATGTCGATAGCTTCCAGTTCCAGCTCCGCTTCACGGACCATATCAATCAAACCTTTAACGCGGTTGATTTCGGCCACCACCACGTAAACCATCCGCTTGGCCCCGCGTACACCATCCGCCGGCAGTTGGAACACGTCCACCACGGCATTTTCCAGCGGCATGCTCACCAGATCCTTGATACGCCAGCGAATCGCATCCCGCAGGTCCTCATCGGGCACGTCCGGCGCTTCCACGAGTAGTAGCTGGTAGTCACCGTGGGCCAATACCAGGTTGCAGCGCGCGCCCGCAAGACCGTTGTCGGCCACGTACCTGGAGAGCATTTCCTCCAGTTTGCTATCGGCGGCCTCACCCGTGAGCACCGTCATTGCGCGAATACCCTGAGCACCGCCGGACGACGCCTTCACGGCCACGGCCAAACCGTCGGGTAATACTTCTATGCCGACGGTATCCGTGCTACCACCCAACTTCCTAAACCAGTTCATCTTGTTCTTGGCCTTGCCCCTGTTTTCTGCGTCATTAAATTGACGGGCAGAGGGCGTTTATCAATTGTCATACCAACATAACCCTTCTTTATAATTCGACGGGCTTTCAATAACATTTAGTATAGACAAACCTAATTTCTTCGCCGGATGGCTATAACCCGAATAGCAAAAAAAAGGTGCACATGTTCAATATCGTTCTGTTTGAACCGGAAATTCCCCCCAATACCGGCAACATCATTCGCCTTTGCGCCAACACCGGCTGCCGGATACATCTGATCGAGCCGGTAGCCTTCGCCCTGGATGACAAACGCCTGCGCCGTGCGGGGCTGGATTACGGGGAGTGGCGGGATATGAAAATTCATGGCAACTGGAAAAGGTTTCTGACGAGCGAAACCCCCGAACGGCTGTGGGCGGTTTCCACCAAGGGCAAAGCCCGCTACTCGGAAGTGAGGTTCGAACAAGGGGATTACCTGGTCTTCGGCCCGGAAACGCGGGGGCTGCCCCCGGCAATTCTTACCTCCCTGCCGCCGGAGCGGGTGCTGCGCATTCCCATGCTTCCCGGCAGCCGGAGCATGAACCTGTCGAACGCGGTGTCCGTTTTAGTGTACGAAGCATGGCGCCAAGTGGAATTTGCAGGGGCCGTCTAGTGTGGTGTAACGACTATTTTGGCGCAAAATCAACATTGCTCTGCCGTTGTACCCGCTAAAAGTAAATATTGTTAATAATGAAGCTTCTATTAACCCGGCATTCAGACATGTTGGGTTACGCCAGGTTTTACCGGACGACAATTAAATAGATCAGGACGATCTGTTTAATTTTCAGGTTAATAGCTGTAGGCAAGCAGTTAAGTTGAAACTTACAGAAGGTTCGGCAGAACAATGAATTAATGCTCACTGTTCTGCACCAGTTAAATACTATTTTTTTACGAAAAAAAAACGGAAAGCGCACAAGTCGCTTTCCGCCCCTAAATATACGATACGTTGTAAACGTATTGGGAGTTGCAAGTTCAGTTGGAAATAAAAAAAAGATCAGAATAGACCCGGCGAAACCAATAAAAATTTCGGCAAACGTTCGCCCGATCATTCGACCTGGATTGCATTGCGAAACTGCAGCCGGAAGCCGACCACACACAGAACTGGCAACTGCAATTCAAGTATACGGAAAACTATCAACTGTTGCGTGAAAACTAAGTGAATATTTGGGTACCGCTCCCCCATTTGCTAAAAATCTCACGACCTTTTCACATTGGCTGTGTTAAGAATACTTTATTCAACTCGTTTTTTTATCAATACTCACGAAACAACAGGCATTCCAACATGAATATAATAATCAGAAGGTTTCTGTTTTCCGTGTCACTATGCGGTTCGCTTTTTGTTGTAATATGCCCGGCTCTTGCCGGCACTAAATCACTGGGCGAGTTCGACTCCCACGGCGATATCGGCAATGTAAAAAAGCCGGGATTCGCTAAATACGACGAAGAGAACCAGGTTTATACCATAGGCGGTTCCGGCGCGAACATGTGGGCGGGTACCGACGAGTTTCATTACCTATGGACGAAAATCCAGGGTGACTTTATTGTGCGGGCGCGCATGGAGTTTATCGGCGAAGGTGTGGACCCGCACCGTAAAATCGGCTGGACCGTGCGCAGGGATCTCGACCCACACGGCATGCAGGTCAACGCCACTCTGCATGGTGACGGATTGATATCATTGCAGTACCGCAAAGAAAAAGGCGGTGAAACGCTTGAGGCGAGACCGGATTACCAGGCACCGCAAATCGTCCAACTGGAGCGACGCGGCAATACTTATATTCTTTCGGTCGCAAAATTTGGTGAGCCGTTTGTGACTTCACAAGTGGAGAATCTTGACCTTGGCCAGGAGCCTTACGTCGGCCTGTCCGTTTGCGCGCACAACGCCGACGTGATGGAGCAGGCAAAATTCAGCAACGTCAGGATTATTCGCCCGGCCGATCCGGATTTTCGTCCCTACCAGGACTATATCGGCAGCAACCTGGAGCTGATGGAAGTCGCCACCGGCAAACGCAAAATTATCTACCGGGACCCGGAGTCCATCCAGGCACCCAACTGGACCCACGACGGAAAAACACTGATCTACAACAAAAAAGGCTTGCTGTATAAATACGATCTGGCTACCGGCAAACAGTCGGTTTTAAATACCGGATTTGCCAACGACAATAATAACGATCATGTTTTGTCGTGGGACGGCAAACAGATTGCCATCAGCCATCACGCTGCGGATGACGACAGAAAATCCACCATCTATCTTCTACCGCTGACCGGCAGTGACAAACCGAAACAAATCACCAAAAAAGGCGCCGGTCATTCGTTTCTGCACGGGTTTTCACCGGACGACAAGAACCTGATTTTTACCGGCCAGCGCAACGACCAGTGGGACATATGGAAAATAAACATTGCAACCGGCAAGGAAACACCGCTAACGAATTTAAAAACGCTGGATGACGGCTCCGAATACGCGCCGGATGGCAGGCATATTTACTTCAATTCGGTGCGCACCGGCACCATGGAAATCTGGCGGATGAAAGCCGATGGCAGCGAGCAAACCAGGATGACCTCGGATAAGTACAACAATTGGTTCCCGCACGTTTCTCCCGACGGCAAATGGATAATGATGCTGTCCTACATGGACGATATCGACCCTGCCAGTCATCCGTTTTATCGCCCCGTTTACCTGCGGCTGATGCCGATTGAAGGCGGGGAGCCGAAAGTTGTGGCCTATATTTACGGCGGTCAGGGTACGATTAATGTGCCGAGTTGGTCACCGGATGGGAAGTACGTGGCGTTCGTCAGCAACACCAAAATTGATATGTAGGGGCAGGCCCATGTGTCCGCCCCTACTCGGAATCTTCCAGCACGCCGAAACGGTCCAGGGGCTCGGGCGCGGCATTAGCGGCCTTGCCATCCGGCTCTTTCTTTTTCGGCGGAGGAGTATTCGCCCCCACGGCCCCGGCTGGGACATCGATCACTTCATCCGGATCGTCCCCATCAACGCCCGCATCCAGAAGATCCCCAGCTTCAAGTTCTGTGGCCTTTTCCACCGCTTCTTCCGCCGTGGCCTGGAGGCCAATATGGTAGGCGGCAAAACCGGGGTACATTACCTGGTTAAGCGCCATCCCGATTACGCGACCGTCCGCCGGCGCGGTAATATTTGCACGCATATTGGTGATTGGGTCCGTTACCGTACCCAGCAGGTCACCCTCCTTCACCCGGTCTCCCAATTCCACATTGCTGAACAATATGCCGCCCTGGGTCGCACGCACCCAGCGGGAGCTGTAATAAATGGGTTCCGCCTTGATCTCCCAAAAACTGCGGCGCTTGAGCATGCCCAGCGAATCCATCAGGTTTTCCAGGCTTTTGGTACCGTGGTTCACCGCCGATTTTTGCAGTTCGTGGGGCTGACCAGCCTCCAGCGTGATAGCGGTAATGCCCGCCTCCACCGCCGCCCGGCGCAAACTGCCCGGGTGCCCCTTGCTTTGTACCACCACAATCGCACCCATGCCCTTGGCCAACTCTTTGACATTGGGATAAGCCAGATCAGCTCTTACCTGCGGCAGGTTGGTCCGGTGGAATGACCCGGTGTGGATATCGACCAGCATATCGCAGTGCGACACCACTTCCTCAAAAAAGGAATGGGCTATACGCGAAGCGGAACTACCGTCGGGATTCCCTGGAAAATAGCGGTTCAGGTCCCGTCGATCCGGCAGATAACGCGACGACCGGCGGAAACCCTGCAGGTTGACGATGGGCACGCCGATTACCGCGCCCGACAGTTCCCGCGGGTCAATGTTGTAGACCACGTGCCGTATGATTTCTATGCCGTTGAGTTCATCACCGTGCACCGCACCTGTCAGGCACAGGGTCGGCCCGTCCTTGACACCATTGATGACCAATACTGCCGTCGGCGCGGCAATTCCCATAAAGGACATTTTGGGGGTCCAGGCAAGTCGTGTGGAGGTGCCGGGAGGCACTTCCGCATCCAGCAGAACCAGCGGCAATTTTGCCGGCTTTTCCGGCTCCGTTACGGTGGTCAGCAGGGACGTTAAAGGTGTTTTTGATTCAGCTTCCGCTTCGCCCGAAACGGAATCGGCAACAGCGGTTTCTTTTTCCTGTTCGGGGGTAGCGGTCGCCTGCTCTTTGAGCGAACCGGTTGCCTCCCCGGCATTTTCCGGTTTGGCCACGGATTTGGCTTCTCCGGATTCCGCTTGTTTCGCCGGGACTTCCGGCAACTCCTCCTCTCCCAGGGGCTGGATGACAACCTCTTTCAGGTCTATGTTTTCCGCCAGGCTCGGGACGGGTGACGGTATGCTCTGTTGTTCTTGTGACCGCTGTTCTTGCGCCTGCTGTTCCCTCCCCTGGGACGCTTGATTCACCTGCAGATTTTTTTCTGTTTCCGCCAGTACGGCACTACCCGACACAGCCGCGGTTAAAAATACAAAAACTCGCGGGAAAAAAAGACCCACAAATCGCTTCCGCTTTTTTTTAACTGGTTGCGCATCCGCCAACATTAAAGGCCTACCACATTACAATTATTTACTTCAGAGTATAGTCGTTCATATACCCGCAAGGAATTTCCGCGCGGCACTGTACCAAAACCCGCTTCAAACCCACACCGGATTTATTTGATTATCAACCTGAAACCACGCAAAATGCCGGTCTTGCCCACGGGCACCGGTATCACTCGCTTATCCGTATATAATGCACGTTTTGAGGGCAACACTTTGGTTACAATATTTCATTCCCGTACCCAGACAGCGGGACGCCTGAAACGATCCAACTTACAACAGCGTTCTGTTAGAATCACCGGCCTGAGACTTCGGACTGATTAAATGTTAGACAAAAATACCCTCTCGCAGTTATCCCAACTCAAAGCTGAAATAAAAGCCTCGAAAGAATACGCCACCGGCACTGTCGCAAGTACGTCGGGGCGGTTCGGGTTTGTACGGCTGGAGGATGGACGCGACGCCTTCCTGTCACCGGAGAAGATGCAACATGTCCTGCCGGGAGACAAGCTTAAAGTCAGTCTGACAAAAAATGAAAAGGATCAACTGGAAGCCAGTTTCGAAGCCCTGCTTGAATCCCCCTTAAAACGTTTTATCGGCAAATACCAGGTAAAGGGCGCGGGGCATTTTATTGTGCCGCAGGCAGCGCACATCAACCGGTGGATTTTCGTTCCGCCCAAAAACCGCTCGGGCAGCAGGGAAAATGAACTGGTGGTGGCGGAAGTGATCCGTCATCCTTACAAGGATGGCAAGGCCCAGGCAAATGTGGTTGAACGGATAGGTTTCCCGGATGAGAACTATATCGAATACAAATACACATTGGCGGAATACGGCCTTAACCGCAAACCCGGCAAACAACAAAAACAACAAACCCAAACCATTGTCGAGCAATTTGCGCGGGAAGAATTCGGTGCGCGCGAGGACCTGACCCACCTTCCCTTTGTCACTATCGATTCGGCTTCCACCCGGGATATGGACGACGCGCTGGCGGTTGAACGCACCCCGGATGGAATAACCCTGCATGTCGCCATTGCCGACCCGGCGAGTTTTATTCAGCCCAATTCTCCCCTGGCCAAAAGCGCGGAGCAAAACGGCCAGAGCTGTTATTTCCTGGGTGGCATCCTGCCGATGCTGCCGGACGAGTTGGCAAATGATTGCTTTTCCCTTGTAGAGGGAAAAAACCGCCCCGCTATTGTCTGTCATATTCAATTCGATAAAAACGCCAACATCTCCGGGTATGGTTTTGTCCGGGCGCTGATACAGTCCAGGCACAAACTCAGCTACGTGGGTGTTTCATCCCTCCTCGACGGCAGCAGTGAAACCCGCGACGAATTGCCGGAAGATATAAAGAACATGCTGCAATTGTTAGGCGATTGGGCCAACCAGCGCCTGAAGTATCGCGAGGAAAACTGCATTCTCGGCCATGAGCAGGACGATTACGATATTCGTCTCGACAACCGCGGCAAAATTGAAAAAATTACCGCCCGTAACCGCGGCATCGCCCACCGCATTGTCGAGGAAGCCATGCTGGCAGCTAACTTGTGTGCCGGACAGTTTTTACAGGAACACGGCAGAGGTATTTACACAGTACACAATGGTTTTCGGGAGGACCGCCTGGGCGAAGTCAGAGCGCTGTTAAAGGAAGAGCAGGTTGAAACCGGGGTTGACCTGAATGAAGTAAACGAACACCTTCGCCTGCTGAAAAGCCTCGAGAGCCAGCCGGATAAAAAGGAACTGCTCTCCCCGCTTCGCCGTATGATGCAAACCAGTTCGCTCTCACTGCAGCCGGGACCACACCTGGGCATGGGATTGCCACATTACGCCACCATCACGTCGCCCATACGCCGCTTCGCCGATTTGTTTAATCACTGGGCGATTTTGTCGATCATTGAAAACCAGCCGTCAGTGAAATTTCCGCAAGCCGCACTGGAAAACCTGCAGGAAGTATTGCAACATTGCAGGCAGGCGGACCGGGCGCTTTACCAGTGGCTGATCTGCCAGTACACACTGGGGCTTATCGGCTACCAAGGAAAAGGCAAAGTGCGCATCGTTACCCAACAGGGTTTCGGGGTTCGCTTGAATGAATTCGGCATCGACGGTTTTGTCCTGTTTCCCAAGAAAAAAGAGAAAAAATACGACGCGAAACGGATGACCCTGGAAGTGGATAGTGTGGTTTATAAACTGGATACCGAAGTGGAAGTCAAAGTAAGCAGCGTGGATATGAATAAACGGCGTATCGCGTTTGCTCCGGCCGGTGAAATAAAAGAGCACAAAGAAGAGAAAGCCGAAGCCGACTCATAATCGGCTTCATATCCAAACCCTTAGCTCAAACCTCACAACATATGCAGGGTGGCCTCCAGGTCGGCCTCCTTGTCGTCGATAAATTTAAATTTGTTCCACGCAACTCTTACCACATCGTTGTGATGCAGACGCTTGATGCCTTTTATCCGCAGCTCGTTTAAATAAGTCCCGTTGGTGCTGCCCAGGTCCTGGATATAAAATTCCTTGAACTGTGGAAAATGTGCGTTGGGTTTTACGCTGATCAACGCGTGCTTGCCGCTCACCGCGCCATCATCGATCACAACATCATTGTCGGGGTGCCGGCCGAGGCGAAATTCGTCTTTGGCCAATTCGAATTTATGGACGACAACGTCGTCCATCAGTTGAGCTAAAATCGCCATAACTTTTTTACCTTTTGCTATCGCATATGGCCGCCGGCGCTATATCTTCCACCGCTATTGGACTCTTACCCCATGACCGTTGGCACTGTCGGCATCACTATAAATAACCGGCGCGCTTGGCTTCGTGCGCGAAATCACGTTTGATCGCCTTTTTCAACACGAGGGCCATTTCACCCGCGGACTCGTAACGGTCCTCGGCATTTTTCTGCAGTGCCTGGTTAACGATTCGGGAGGCACTGGTCGGCAGATCCTTTCTGACGGCACGCACACTTTTATGTTTGCCGTGAATGATTTCGTAGGTGAGGCTCGCCAGGTTATTTCCGTCGAATGGCAGTTGCCCGCAGAGCAACTGATAAAAAGTCACTCCCAGACTGAAAATATCCGCCGTATGATCCACTTTTTTACCTTTCAACTGTTCCGGCGCCATATAGAGGGGACTGCCGAGAATTTCTCCGGTACTGGTGCGCGAATCATCGATCAGGCGGGCAATACCAAAATCGGTGACTTTCAACTGGTAGGGTGAAGGGTTGTACATAATATTGCCGGGCTTGATATCCCGGTGAACAATATTGTTGCTGTGCGCATATTCCAACGCCTGTGCCACATCGCAAATAATGCGATACACCTCAAACACCGGCAGCAGATTGTCACCCTCGGCAAACTCGCTCAGGGGTTTACCCTCGGCGAAATCCATGGCGATAAATGCCAGATCGTTTTCCTCCCCCACATCGAACACCGAGACGATGTTGGGGTGGTTCAGCCGCCCCGCCGCCTCCGCCTCGCGAAAGAAACGCAATTTGATCTGGTCCAGTTCCTTCGCCTGGAACTGGTTGTAACTCAGGGTTTTAATTGCCACCTGACGGGAAATTCTCGGGTCGTATCCCAGATAAACGGTGCCCATCGCTCCCCGCCCCAGTTCCTCACGTATTTCGTATCGCCCCAGGCGCGGCCGGTCGATAAGGGGTTGATCCAGCATTACCGTTGCATCGATAACCTGGGTTTTCTCAAAGGCCCGCTCGTTGGCTGAAATCATCGGCATCAGCGCCTCGATTTTCTGCTCCACGTCGCGATAGCGGGATTTGCGCGCGGTGATTTCCTTCAACACATCCACCGCCTGTTTGTACTGGCGTTTGCTGGCATGGGCACTGCTAATGTTGTAGAAGAGGCGCAATTGGGCTTCGCTGGTGGCTGACGGTTTGATTACCTCCACCGCCCGCTCCAACTGCCCCCGTTCGAACAGGGAATTTGCCTGGTCCAGGCAGGCGTCATCCGCCCGCTGGGACAGTGCCTGCCAACCTGCCTCCCGCAGCCGCCACACCCAGATCAAAACATGTCCGACAATAGCCCAGAGCATGGGAGCGGCAAACGGCAACCAGAGCTTCTGGGTCGCCTCGGCACCAATTTGGACCACCAGCAGGATAAACACAATCAATACAGTGATCAGCACCCCCGACAGGGCCACCACACGGGGAATGATAAAAACGATGTAAAGCGTCAGCAGCAACAGCAGTATGCGGTTAACCGGCAGGTGCCACCAGGGGGTATGGATAACCGCGCCGCGCTCCACGCTTACCGCGGCGGCGGCCATCTTAAGCGCAAGCTCATCGCCCGCGGCCGCGAGAAAGACTTTGTCCGGAAACGCGCCCCGCGCCAGGGCATCTTCAATCGACATCACATCAATGGGGGGCGTCATTCGTTCCGTCAGCCCATACAGCGGAATGACTTTGCCCGCCGGCGATGTTGGCAACAGCATTCCGCCGATGGTGACTCCCGCATCCTGCTGCCAGACCAGGCGGGCGCTTGCGTCCGACGAGCCATCCTTGAACCGCTGAAAAGCATAAAGATAATAGGTAAGAAAACCGCCGAGGCTGTCGCTCTCACCGGCCGGAATCACAGCATATTGCCCGGTGGTGCCGCTCATCAGGATGGGGTAATGATCGATGGACGGGCGGGGGAATTGGACCTGCTGTTCGCCCAGGTTCGGGTTGTACCAGTACCACTTCCTGACGGGATAAGGCACAGGGGCCAGGACACCTTCCCGGATGGAAATCGATTTTTGGCCATCGAACGCCCCACCGGATACACCCAGCACCACCCGGTCGCTATGGAGAAATTCCAGCAGGAACTGCTTACGCTGAACCAGTGCCCGCAGCGCTTTCAATTCGTCTCCCGGTGTTTCGGCGGAGGCGGTGACGGTTTCGATCAGGTTATCGGCAACCCCGTTGCGGGCATCCATGGGTTGATCGAACAGCACGCCCACCAGGGTGTTGGGGCTGTGCAGGATATTGGAAAGCAAAGCGGCAAAGCGTCCGGCCCGGTTGATATCCTGCTGCCAGATGTCCAGCTCCTCGCGCGGAATTTCGACCACGGCGGTGCCGGATGACCCTTTCGGCGTTTCCAGCAGATAGCTGCCAAAGCGCAACAGACCCTCATCCACGGCACCGACTCTCTCGGAGTGCCAGGGGATAAGCGTCATGACGAGGCCGGCAATAAGAAGTATTCCCCGCAAACTGATTGTGCTGACACGCAATACCAGTTGCTTCACAACAGCAAACAAGTAGTTAAAACCTCCAATGACGCGCTCTAATCGTACTCCGGGCGGAGTGTTGACCGGATATTTGTAGGGCACCTCTATTAATTGGGAGTGGCCTCTGCGCAACCTGACAGGTACTGGCGCAAGGCGGATTGCGCAGCGTAAGGCTGGTTGCCTTTCCAAGCAAGCCAACACCGCGCCAGCACCTGTCCGCGCCCGTCGGGGCTTTCAGGTGAGGCCGCACTCGGCGTTGCAACTTCTCGACAGGCCACCAGCATGCCTTCAAAGTCGCGCCTTGATTGCGGCCTCGCCTGAAAGCCAGAGGCTACTCCCAATTAATAGAGGTGTCCCTTATTCTGTGTAGTAAATGCCGGGTATCCAGCTTTTCTTTATTTTCAGGGTTCGGTCCAGGTCGTTTGGCAGCGAGTCCAGGAATTCAAAAGTGTGTGTTCCCAGCGAAAAAAACAGGCCTGGCTCCAGTTCCTGCTGCTCAACCAACTTGCCGCGCACGACAACGCCGTTGGTGCTGCCGAGATCCCGGAGCAGCCATCCGCGTTCATTTTTTACCACCTCGGCGTGCCTGCTGCTCACCGTCGGCTCGTCAATGTGGATATTACAGTCCAGATGCCGGCCTATCAGCGTGGTGTCCCCAAGTTCATAAATACTGACGGTACTACCGTTGTATAAGTGTCGCAAATACGCCATCGACGCCTCCGTTTTTTCCCTGATTTCTTGTTGTTATAGTTAACCCCGCGTAATCGCCGGATTAATTGTGTGATGCAGGGAGCACCACGCGGCCGCGCTCGGTGGTTAAGCCTACCAGTTGGCGGCAATGAATGGTATGACATGAATGAGAACTTGATCAAACTTCAAGCCGTCCCGAGAGTCGCCTGAATTCAGGTTCCGTTTTAATTATAGGAGAGACCGCAGCCCTCGCCGCCAACAACGTTCAAAGACGATTACCAAAGCACATTATTTTAGGGAGCGCCTCTATAATGGGGTTGAATTATAAACAGGCCAGTACCGTGACGAATGACAATAGCCCTTCAACAATTACTATCGCCGGCAAGGATATAAAGCCCGGCCAGCGGCTGAGATTCGATATTCCCGTCGCCCAACTTTTCGACTACACCGAAATGAACATTCCCATCGAAGTGATCCGGGGCGTCAGGGATGGCCCGTGCCTGTTTATTTCGGGGGCAATTCACGGGGACGAAATCAACGGCCCGGAAATTATCCGCCGCTTGCTGGAGAAAAAGAAACTACTGCGCGATATTCGCGGCACCCTGATTTTACTCCCCATCGTCAATGTGTTCGGTTACAACCGCTATGTGCGCTACCTGCCGGACCGGCGCGATCTCAACCGCTGTTTTCCCGGCTCCAGGAATGGCCCGCTGGGTAACCAGATCGCGCATATTCTGATGAGGGAGATCGTCTGCAACGCCACTCACGGTATCGATCTGCATACGGCGGCTATTCACCGTACCAACCTGCCGCAAATTCGCGCCCACCTGGACGACCCCGGAACCAAAATGCTGGCCGAAGCTTTTGGCGTGCCGGTGGTGATTAATGCGGACCTGCGGGACGGCTCCCTGCGCCAGGCGGCGGCCGAGCACGGCCTGCCCATGCTGCTGTTTGAAGGAGGGGAAGCGCTGCGATATGACGACGCGGTTACCCAATCCGCGTTGCGCGGCATTATCAATGTGATGGGGGCCATCAACATGATTGACGCCGGGAAACAATCAAGAAAACAGGCAGATCGAAAAATTTTTATCGCCCGTTCCAGCCACTGGGTACGGGCGCCCCACAGCGGCAGTTTACGGCTGAAAACCCGCCTGGGGCGAATGGTGCAAAAGGGGCAAGTAATCGGCGTAATTTCCGACCCGTTCGGCGACCGGAAAATAGAAGTGAAAGCCACCAAAACCGGCATCGTCATCGGCATGACGACCGTTCCATTGGTCAATAGTGGCGACGCCCTCTTCCATATCGCCACCTTCAGCGATTCCGAAACGGTTGAGGAACACGTTGAATATTATGGGGAACAGATATCAGAGGATTCTTATTAACAGCGTTGGGAACGACAATCACAGCCCGGAAAGGAAGCGATTCCGCAACGGTGAGACAGGTCTATTCAATACTGGAGGGACCGTTCTCCCCCGATATGCAAACCCGGTTGCGACCCACGGCCTTGGCCGCGTACAGCGCTACATCCGCCCGCTTAAACAACTCCGCAAGCCCCTCATCTTCCTTTAAACTGGCAACGCCAAAACTGGCGGTAATACGCCTGCCGATACCGAAGTCACAGCCCTCCACCAGCCGCCGGATTTTTTCCGCGATTTTTCTGCCGGTTTCATTATCCACACCGCTGCAAACCAGTACGAATTCATCGGCACCCCATCGCGCAAATTGTTCATTCTCCCGTATATTCGATTTCACTAACACCGAAACGCCGATAAGGATCTTGTCCGCCGCATCACGACCCAACTGATCGATTATCGCAATAAAATTGTCGACATCCACCAGGACGATAGAAAGGGGCGCCCCGTCTTCCTTATACGCAACCAGGGCATTCCGCAACGCCTGCTCTACCTCTTGCCGGTGCATTTCTCCGATAACAGGCTCGCCTCGAATCATCGTTTTACCAAGTTCGCTGGCGCGATTATCCAATAGTGTATGGATTTCCATTAGCTCCGCTTCCTGCTGATTTCTACCCCGTGCCGATATCCGCCTGCTGGCAAAAAGATAGACGAGGAAAACGAAAAGAAGCGTGAGCCAAATTGCGATAATCAGCAGGTACCATTGTTCGGTCGACATGAAGCGGCCGGTCAGAATAGTGTGATGAAATTTGAAATAATGATCGCCGGGCCGCACACTTGTGCCGGTGCTGATATCGAGCGATACCACATTGGTCAGGTCCTGCTGAGCGTGCTGCAGTGAGATGTTATGATCACGCAGCCACCATTCGGCCACGTTAAACGAAGAAAGCTTTAACTCAACGGGAACCGCGAACAGTTCCGGTTTTACCTCCAATTGATGGAATTTGGTAGTACCCTCGTTATCCAAACGGGTGTATGCGGGGTTGCTGTTGCGAATAAACAGGCGGATGGTTTCGGCTGCCCCCCGGTAGCTTATCCACAAGTTAACGGTGTCAAAGCGACTCAAGTTCACGCCCTTCTCGAACCCGTCTCCCAAGTAGATCCGATAGTCGCAGTACGGATAATCAATACTTTCGCCTATGGTACATTTCCACTCTTTCTTTTCTTCGTTTACCCAGGTTATTTTGCTTGACCCTCCGATATCCTCATCACTGTGGATACCGTAGCGGAAATTCGAGTCAGGTTTAATGACAAGGCTGGTATTGAAAAGCCAAGGCTCAACGGCGACGGCAACTATCGTCAGGCCAAACAAAACCCAGAGGAGTTTTTCAGGGACCGGTGGTCTTTCACTCACCATACATTTGTTCTTGATCTTATCTAAAACCGGTTGCAGCCAAACTTAATCACCGGCGGCAATATCGTGTGGAACAAGGCAACCGATGGGCAGGAAGCGGCTGGCGCCTCCGCGGTACCTCTCTTCTTCTTGATGAGTATAGACTAGCAGTCGGAATCGGCGGGAACTTCGACAGTTACCGTGGAACCGGAAGGTCGCATAAAGTCGGTAAAAACAGCGTCCAGCATCTGGTCGAATACCACCGGCAGATTGCCACAGGAGCCGGCACTGGACGCGCGGATTTCAACCAGGCGGTTTGCCTGCCGTGCTTTTCCGTCCCTAGGAAACGATCTGTTGTCCTCGATGGCGATGGTGATCACGCGATAATATTCCGTTTCCGTGCCCCTGCCACCACCAAGGGTTATGCCGGTACCCACCCCCACCCGTCCGCCAAATACTGTTCCGATGGATGTGCCGATGGAGGTACGCGGCCCGTCGTCAGGTACTTCGCGCTCCTCAACCCAATAACCCAACTGCGCAATATATCGCGGGTTATCTTCGACAGGGGTATAACCGAGAGCAGCCAGCTTCTGTTCAAGCTTTTGGCGGTAGAGACCAAACTCGAGTGAATCCGTCAATTCGCTTTTGTCCGGTACCACTTTAATTGTGCCCTGGCCAATCACCGCCGACTCGTCGCGAAAAGTACTTACGCGGGTCTCGAGGGTTGACGCGCAGCCGGAGATAAATCCCACGAGCAACAGGAGAAAAGTGATCGCCGGCTGGCCGCTTTTACTTTCCATCACATCTGCTCCTCCAGGCTGGTGACAAGCTCTTTAAACGTGCTTTTGTTTTCATCGTTTAAATCCATAAGCAACCTGTGTGCCTCGAGCACTTTGCGTGTGATATTTGTCTGGTCGTCGATAATTTCCTCAATCACTTCCGTCCGCACCGGCCTGGCTCGCAGTGTGTCGTAATCGGTTTTCCCCACCAGTTGGAAGATATCCTCAAATCCCATGGTGACAAGCAGGCGGGTAATGCTCGGGTTGCAGGAGATGACAATAGGTTCCTCATACCCCAGAGCCCGCTCCTTGATCGAAATTTTCGCCATCAGTCCCAGGGTGGTGCTGTCTATGGCTTCCGCCTGGGTCAGGTCAAACACGACTGAGCAGAAATTATTCTGCCGGAACATCCGCTCTATGAATTCGTCGAAGGACAGGCAAAGGGTAAGGCGTACATCGCCTTCCATTTTGATGACATAGACGCCATCATGTTCAGCTACTTTAATAATGCCTTTAGTCATAACTCTCACTAGGGCTGTTATCTATCTTCAATATAGCAATATCATCGGGGGCTGTGTCCATATCGGTGATATTCAGTTTTTCACAGAGAAGATTAATATCGCCTGAATGCGCGGCCAGGTGTTCTTTCAGGTAGCGCTCCTTCTCGATCAGTTGATCCGGCGGCAGAACCTCAAGAATACCGTCGGAGAAAATGATCAGCGAATAAGGTTGGGAACGTGGGAGCTGGATCACATTTATCTTCCACTCCGCGTCCTCGAAAATGCCCAGGGGCTTACCCTTACCCTCCAGATATTCGGCGCGCCCGTTACTTATCAGTAAAGGCAGCGGCAGGTGCCCTGCCACGACGTAGCGCATCTCCCCCGAATGCGTATCGATAACACCCGCCAGACAGGTTAAATGACAGCCGGTATGCGCACGCATTACCTCCCGGTTGATCAGTTTGATCAGGTGGGCGCTGTCGCGTTGGAAAGACTCCTGCGAATGAAAAATCTTCTGCTCGGTAAAATACCCGCTGACCAACTGCTTCAGCCAGGCTGTAACAAAGGCCGGAGCGGCCCCGTGACCGGAAACATCTGTTAGATAAAACGCCAAATACCGATCGGCACTAAAACCGTAGTCGATAAAATCACCGCTAAGATAAAGCGAGGGGATGATTTTGTAGCTGACTAAATGATTGGCGTAACGCGACGGTGTGGATGGCAGCAATTTACTCTGCACGCGTCGGCCTGCCTGCTGGTCCATCTCCAGCCGTTCGACGTAGTCCTTCAGCCGCCGGTTTTCCTTTTCCAGGGCCAGAAACCGGGAGTTCTTCTTTTGCAGGGAGGGATAGGTGTTGGCGACACGGATTACCGACTGCAACAGATCGGCGACGCTCAGCGGCTCATTCAGATAATCGGCAACACCGGCACGCCAGATCTCATTGGTATCATCGACGGTTTGCGGCCTGGAAGAGGAAACAATCAGGGGGGTCTGGGGAACGATACCGCGGATTTTTTCGAGAAACCGCAGGCTCTCTGACTGCGACGGTAACAGGGAAATATAAATAAGGTCGACCGACTTTTGTTGCAGCCAGGTCAGCGCGTCATTTCCCCTGGCCTGCCGGTATACTGAATATCCGTTCTTTGTTAAAGCATCGATAATGTATTGACGGGCAGACTCTTCCTCGTCAATAACAAGTATCATCAGACCAGACTGCGTCATCCGCCACCTGTGCGCTACCTGCAAAGCCGGTATTATCCAATTGTTCGAAAATATATAAAGCCCTGGATTCAAGGGCGTCGTCAAGGCCTGCCACACTACTCTCATAATTCTTGACGCGCAAGCGAGAAAGACAGGACTTTTGACTAAAGTTTTAGTATCGTTAGCCTGGCGGTAAGAAGCAACTCCGTTAAATAACCAAATAATAACTAAACCGTGAGGTCTTTATGATTTTGCCGTATTACAGTGAAGGGGAGAAACGCAACTTCAATCGCATTAAAGTTGATGTTGCCGCGCAGTTGCTGGTTAGCAATGAACGCAAAAGCCTGATGGGGATATGCCGCGATTTAAGCGGGGGCGGCATGCTGATTGAACTCGACGATGCACTGTCAGTGGGCACCAATGTCGAAGTCACCATAAAATCGACCGGGAAAAATGGACCCATACTGCATGCGGAAACCACCGTCGCCCGAATTTTGCCATCGTCTACCCGGGAGCAAAAATGTCTGCTGGGCCTGAGAATTGAAAAGGTGCTCAATTAATGCTGATCTAAGGCGCTGAACCAGTGAAAAGGTTCTGGATCAGGAGGTAATGATTGGCTGGTTAAAAGAACCAGCCAATACAATCGCGGTTAAAAGTCCTCAAACGCGTCCGCACCAAAATCGTCTTCCACTTCGCCGTCATTAATTAAATAGTTACGGCGTTGCAGGTAGGCGTCCCGCATAAAAATATACATATCACCGGAAACAAGATCCTCAACATCCAACAACTCGGCGCGCTGGCGAACAATGTCCAGCCCTTTCACCAGGTATTCATCCCTGGGCGGGTCCAGATAGGATACCGGATCCAGATACCATTCAACCGGCATGCCCGTGCCATCCCTTACCGTCGCCGGTCCCATTAACGGCAACACCAGGTAGGGTCCCCGCGGAACGCCCCAGACCGCCAGGGTCTGGCCAAAATCCTCACCATCGCTTCGCTCAAGTCCGGCGGGGCTGGCCACATCAAAAAGGCCCAGCACCCCCACCGTGGAGTTAATCAATATTCGGCCGGTATCGTTACCCGCCTGTTCCCACTTCCACTGCAACACATCATTAACGATATTGCTCACCTCGCCGAGGTTGCTAAAAAAATTGTTTACACCGATCTCGACAGGTTTCGGGGCAACCCACCGATACCCTTTCGCCACGGGTTTCAATATCCATTTATCGAGAGTCTGGTTGAACGAAAACATCGTCCGGTTAAACCCTTCGAAGCGATCTTTATCAGGTTGCTGAACTGTAAAATCATCTCCTGTCGCATCCTTTTTTTCGTGCGATGCGCAAGCGCTTACCAGCGAAACAACAGCGGCCAGCGCGACAAACCGTACAACACGATTAATTACAGGTGGAAACTGTGCCATTTTTTTTAGTGGATCCAAAGCAATATTCCTTCTCAAGTAAGCTGTTGGTGAAATTCGTAAAAGCACAACCAGGGCGTTCAGATCAAGGCGGAAAAGCGCAGGAATAGTGGTGCGACTTCGAACTTTTCCAACGCCGGGCCCGGCGTCCTGGCGAAGCGAACTGTTTCCGAACTTTGCGTGCAGCCCACTCGCCATAACGTGTGCGATTCTAACGTAGCCATGGTGGCATGTCTGTTACAAGATGTATTTTTGCTCACTACCGATTAACCAGGCTCCACTGTTTATCAAGACGCTTTTCCGATACCGGCATCGACGTTTTCAGTGTCTGGGCAAACAAGGATACGCGCAGCTCCTCAATCATCCAGCGGTAATGCTGCCATTCCCGATCTTTATCGTATTTTGCCTCTCCCTGTTTATGCATACGATCGAGGTGATTCTGCAGATGTTTATCAATCGAGGCAATCGCCAGTTTGTCCCGGTGAGGGTCCGCCGGCGCTTTTTCCAGCCGCACCTTGATAGCCTGCAGGTACACAGGGTAGCGCGAAAGTTGGTTCCGACCCATGCCGAATAGAAAATTGGGTGCGATCAGCAGCTCCAACTGGCGGTTAATGTCCGCGAAACAAAACGCCAGCGCAAGGGCATTTTTGTTGCTTTTCATTATTTTCCTGATTTCCACCACCATCTGGAGAATACACAGTAAATTATCCTCATACGATTGAGCGGCTTCCACCGCCTGCGCTTTGCCTTTCTCCACACACTGTTCAAACATCACTTGCGAGCGAACGAGTCCGTCCTCGTGATCATCCCCCTTTTCAAAACAGGAGTTCCAGATGGCGGCGAGAATAATCTGGTCCACCACCTGTACTCGGTCTCCCAGATTCACTATTGACAAACCGATATCCTTTCCCTTCAACAGCTGCTTGCGCAGATACTTCGTGGTCTGCCCCATCGCCAGATCGGCAAGGCGGCACAGGCCGAATTTCGACTTGTATTCCGCCTCGTTCGGATTATCCAGAACCCGCAGGTCAACTCCGGTTTGCCTGTCGATTAACGCAGGATAAGCGGTAATTTTTACGCCGCCGCGATCCAGTTGAACCGCCTTTGGCAGCTCATCAAAATCCCACTGCTGTATATTTTGCCGCTCGATATCCGTTCCGGCTTCGCGAATGGTTCGCTTGGCCTGCTGGTGATACTGCCGGCGAAGTTTTTCGATATCCCGCGCCTGGTCTATCACCTCGCCCTCGTCGTTAAGCAATTTGATATTCATGAGATAGAAATCGTCGAGGGAATCCTGATTCCAGTCCCCGGCCTGAAACGATACGTTCGCTATGCGTGATAATTCATTTCCAAGCACTTCCGTCAGCGGCTTGTTACACGCCTGCAATCGCGGCAGAACCCGATCAACATATTGCGGTACCGGCACCAGTTGCTTGCGGAGTTTTTTCGGCAACGCCTTTAGCAAAGCAATACATTTATCCCGCAGTACACCCGGCACAACCCAGTCCAGGTAGTTCGCCGGCAGGTTATGCAACAGCGAAACGGGCACCAGTACGCTGACACCATCGTCGATGCTGCCCGGGTCGAAATGGTAGGTCACCGGTAGCGTCAAGCCATCGTAGGTAACCTGGTCGGGAAACTGCGCTTCGGTGATGTCGCCTGCGCTGTGCCGCATAAGCAGTTCCGGCACCAGGCAAAGCAGTTTCGGCGCCTCCTTCTCAGCGGACTTTCGCCAGTGCTCGAAGCCGGCGAGGTTGCCGATATTTTCCGGTAGCAGCGCGTTGTAAAAATCGAAAATCACCTGTTCTTCCACCAGAATATCCCGACGCCGGGATTTGGCTTCCAGTTCCAGCACACTTTCAACCAGCGCCTGGTTGTGCCGGAAAAACTCACCGTCGCCACGGTAACCGCCCTCCACCAGCGCCGCGCGAATAAATACCTTGCGCGCCGTCACCGGATCTACCTTGTTAAAGCCGACCCGCTTCTTTTCCACTAACACCAGCCCGAACAAGGTGATTCGCACGAATGCCTTCACCTGTCCGCTTTTAATGTCGTAGTGCGGTTCGTAATAATGATGTTTTACCAGGTGGCCAGCGGCATCCAACACCCATTCCGGTTCGATGCACGCAACGCTGTGGGCGAATAAATTGCTGGTCTCTATAATTTCCGCGAATACAATCCATTTGTGATTCTTTTTCACCTGGGACGAGCCGGGAAATATCTGGAATTTGCGGTTGCGCGTGCCCCGGTATTCTCTCGATGTTTTGCGGCCTTTTTCCGCCGGCGATTTATCCCCTTCCTCGGACTTTTGACCTACATTGGATATCAGCCCCGCAATCAGCGCGCGGTGAAGCACCTCGTAGTGCGTGGGTTCCTGGTTCTCTTTCCAGCCAAGTTTTTTTATGGTGATCCTGAGTTGGTAGTGCAGGTCCCGCCACTCTTTTATTCGCAGAAAATTCAGGAACTCTTTCTGGCACAGCTTCCGCAATTGATTTTGCGAAAGTTCCTGGCGCTGGTTTTCGATGTAATTCCACAAGTTCACCAGTGACAGGAAATCCGACTTTTCATCCCGGAAGCGGCGATGCTGTTCGTCTGCCGCCTGCTGCTTGTCGGCCGGTCGTTCACGCGGGTCCTGAATGGTCATGCCACTGGCGATAATCAGCATTTCCTTGAGACAGGCATGATCCTTTGCTGCCAGCAGCATACGCGCGATCCTAGGGTCGAGCGGAAATGCCTGCAACTGTTTACCCACTCCGGTAATGCGATTGTTCCGATCCACCGCCCCGAGTTCTTCCAGCAGTTTGTAACCGTCAGAAATCAGCCGCTTATCGGGACGATCGACAAAAGGAAATTTTCGAATGTCGCCGATGCGCAACTGCAACATTTGCAAAACGACGGCAGCGAGATTGCTACGCAGGATTTCCGCTTCGGTGAATTGCGGCCGATTATCAAAATCGGCTTTTTCGTACAAACGAACGCACACACCCGCGCTGACCCGGCCACAGCGACCTTTCCGCTGCTCAGCGCTGGCCTGGGAAATAGCTTCGATTGGCAGCCGCTGAACCTTGGTGCGCAAGCTGTAGCGCTTTACGCGAGCGGTACCCGGATCAATAACAAAGCGAATTCCAGGCACTGTAATGGAGGTTTCCGCCACATTGGTGGCCAGCACCACACGACGACCCTTGTGTGGCTGAAATACCCGATTCTGCTCCGCCAAACTCAAGCGCGCGTACAGCGGCAAGATTTCCAGATGCTGGAATCCCGCTTTTTTTATTGCGTGGGAAGCTTCGCGTATTTCCCGCTCGCCGCTGAGGAAAACCAGGATATCTCCGCCCTGCCCCTTGCTGAGTTCCAACACCTGGCTCACGGCATCCACAATCGCTTCGTTAACGTCCTCGAATTTATCCTGCCAGGGCTCGTAAAGTACGTCCACCGGATAAGTCCGGCCGGATACTTCAATAACCGGGGCGCTATCAAAATGGTTGGAAAAGCGCTCCAGGTCGATGGTGGCGGAGGTGACAATAACTTTCAGGTCCGGTCGTTTGGGTAGTATCTGTTTGATGTAACCGAGCAGGAAATCAATATTGAGACTGCGCTCGTGGGCTTCGTCGATAATCAGTGTGTCGTACTTGAGCAACAGGGGGTCGTGTTGAATTTCCGCCAGCAGAATGCCGTCAGTCATTAATTTGATGTAGGTGTCTTTGCCGGAGTGGTCGGTAAACCGCACCTGGTAACCCACCGCCCCACCCAGTTCGACCTGCAATTCCTCCGCGATGCGACTGGCAACGGTTCGCGCGGCGATACGCCTTGGCTGCGTATGACCAATCATGCCTTTTATACCCAGGCCGAGAGACAGGCATATCTTCGGAATTTGGGTGGTTTTGCCCGACCCGGTTTCTCCCGCGAGAATAACTACCTGGTTTTCCACAATCAGCCGCGCAATATCATCCTTCTTTTGCGAAATGGGAAGTTCTTCCGGAAAGAAAACCCGCGGCAGGTTGTTTTGTTTTTCCAGCACCCGATCCCGGGATGATTGAAGTTTTTCAACCAGCCGGGGAATTGCTTGATCCACCGGCTGGTTTTGTTTTTGCCGCTTTAAGATATTTTGATACTGATTGCGCAGATTCCGGCGGTCGACAAGAAGAGTCGATTCCAACTCGGAATCGAAAGTATTCAGGTCAAAATCCGTGGTGTTAATCGACATGTTTTAAGAAGCTGACTTGCCACAAAGGGAATTGGGAACACGCGAGAAAATAAATAAATTAAGTTGGGCTTTTTATAAACCCCTACGAACCAGGGCTGCCATTTACCATCCTGCTTTTTTTTAAAATACTGTCGCACTCTTTTATCGGGCAAGTTGCCTTAGAGGTGGTAACGCCGGATTAATCCACCCGTGCTGTTTTTCACCAAACCGAAAAATCGAATTGCAGGTAAATGCCTTTTTTCACGGGGCGAAGAATCGGGTTCCGCCGCACCCGCAAGGAATTGCCATCACCAATATAGCAACGGGCAATTTTTTCATTTTAATCGTTACCGTAGCTCATCAGGCGCTGGTAGCGCTTCTCCAACAAGGTCTCTATATTCTGCGACTGCAGCAGTTCGAGCTGTAAAGACAGGCGTTCTTTTAGCGTGGAGGCCATCGCATCGATATTGCGATGCGCTCCGCCCATCGGCTCTTTTATGGTTTCATCGACAATTCCCATTTCTTCCAGCACGCTGGAAGTTACACCCATGGCTTCCGCCGCGAGAGGCGCTTTTTCCACCGTTTTCCAAATGATATTGGCGCATCCTTCCGGAGAAATCACGAAGTAGGTTGCATACTGCAACATATTCAAGTGGTCACCCACGCCTATCGCCAGCGCACCGCCCGAGGATCCTTCGCCAATAACGGTGCAAATAATCGGTGACCGTAAACGCGACATAACCGCGAGATTTTGAGCAATGGACTCGCTGATGCCACGCTCTTCACTGTCGATGCCGGGATAAGCGCCGGGAGTGTCGATCAGGGTCAGAACAGGCAATTTGAACCGCTCCGCCGTTTCCATCAATCGCAAGGCTTTGCGGTAACCCTCGGGTTTGGGCATGCCGAAATTGCGATGCACTTTATCCTTGACGCTACGCCCTTTTTCCTCACCGATAACCATTACAGGCTTACCGTTTAAACGACCGATCCCGCCGATAATGGCTTTATCGTCACCGAAATGGCGATCACCATGCAGCTCATCCCAATCCTCGAATATGCGGGAAATATAATCCGAACTGTATGGACGTTGTGGATGGCGGGCCACCTGAACGATTTGCCAGGGGGACAGGTTGGAGTAGATACTTTCGGTCAGCTTGGTGCTTTTTTCCCGCAGGCGTTCTATCTCGTCGCTGATATTAAGATCGTTGTCGGAACCAACCAGCTGCAATTCTTCAATTTTGCCTTCCAATACCGCAATCGGCTGTTCGAAATCGAGATAGTTTAAATTCATGGGGTTAGAACACCTGTTGGCTTACGCAATTGGGGGGTGAATTCTAGCATTACCGGACGGACGGCCGAAAGGACATCATCCCTCGAAAAGCCATCGGCCCGGAGACTGCTCGAACAGACACTAACGATAAACCAACTGGACCGAAGTGCTGCCGTACAGGACGCGCAACGACTGCAATAAATCATCGTTGGGCTTAACGCGCCAATTTTCCCCCAGTACGATTTCGGCATTCACGTCCGAACGGTCATAGACGATAGTAATTGGACAACCGCCACCGGTGTGGGATTCCAGCAGGGATCGCAGCTTGCTGGAGTATTCCACGGGCAGGCTGCCGCTGTGCCAGACGAGCTTGATGCCCGCAACGCTTTGTTCCCGCGCATCGGCGAGATCGACCACGTCGTCGGCTCGCATTTTGAGCCCGCCGTTGTAATCGTCGTGGCTGATCTGGCCCTCAACCACCAGCAGCGCGTCCTTCACCAGCTTGTCCCTGTGCTGGCTGAAGGTATCGGCAAATACCGCCACCTCGATCCTGCCCGTGCGGTCGTCCAGGGTAATAAAAGCCATACTGTCTCCGCGCTTGGTTTTCATCACGCGAAAGCCCACCACCAGGCCCGCCACCTTTTGCTTGTTCTTTTCCGGTTTGAGGTCGGCGATTCTGGCGGAAACCAGGTGCTTCATCTCCGTTTCATATTCGTCGATGGGGTGACCGGTCAGGTAGAGGCCCAGTGTCTCCTTCTCGCCATTCAGGCGCTCCTTGTTGCTCCAGCGCCGCACCTGGCGGAAATCCTGGTACACATCGCCATCGGCTGCAGCGCTAGGCACCACCTCGCCAAACAGGTCGGACATACCGGCGCTGGCGTTGGCGGCGCTTTGCTCCGCGGCTTTTACCGCTTCGCCGATGGCGGCGTACAGCACCGCGCGGTCGTAATCGAGATCGACACCCGGACCGAGCCGATCAAAAGCGCCGCTTCGCACCAGGGCCTCCAGCGCGCGCTTGTTTATCTTGCGACTGTCCACCCGGGCGCAGAAGTCAAACAGGTCGGTAAACGGCCCATCCTTGCGAGCCGTCAGAATGGCTTCCACCGGCCCCTCGCCCAGGCCTTTGATGGCACCCAGGCCGTAAATAATGTTGTTGTCTTCGTCCACCGTAAACTGAAACTCGCCGCGATTCACATCCGGCGGCAACAGGTTGAGTTTCATGTTGCGGCATTCTTCGATAAAGGTGACCACCTTATCGGTTTTGTCCATATCCGAGGACATGGTGGCGGCCATGAAGTGGGCCGGGTAATGCGCTTTGAGCCAGGCCGTCTGGTAGGACACCAGCGCATAGGCCGCCGAGTGGGATTTGTTAAAGCCGTAACCGGCAAACTTTTCCACCAGGTCGAAAATTTTGATCGCCAGGTCGGGGTCGATGCCCTGGGCCTTCGCGCCGGATTCAAACGTTTCCCGCTGCTTGGCCATTTCCTCCGGCTTCTTTTTGCCCATCGCGCGACGCAAAAGGTCCGCGCCACCGAGCGAATAACCCGCCAACACCTGAGCGATCTGCATTACCTGCTCCTGATAGACGATAACCCCGTAGGTGGGTTCGAGAATCGGCTTCAACGAGGGATGCTGGTATTTCGGGTCCGGGTAAGCCACCTGGGCACGGCCGTGTTTGCGATTGATAAAGTCGTCCACCATGCCGGACTGTAGCGGACCAGGCCGGAACAACGCCACCAGGGCGATCATATCTTCCAGGTTATCGGGCTTCAGGCGGCTGATCAGGTCCTTCATGCCGCGGGATTCGAGCTGGAAAACCGCCGTGGTTTCAGCTTTTTTCAGCATGTCGAAGGTTACCGGGTCACTCAGCGGAATAGCGGAAATGTCCAGTGGCTCATCACCGGCTCTGGACCGCTGGGTGTTGATCATTTTCACCGCCCAGTCGATGATGGTCAGCGTTCGCAAACCCAGAAAGTCAAATTTCACGAGGCCCGCGTCTTCCACATCCCCCTTATCGAACTGGGTAACCAGGCCACTACCGGTCTCGTCGCAATACAGCGGGGAGAAGTCTGTCAGCCTTGTGGGAGCGATTACCACGCCCCCAGCGTGTTTACCGACGTTGCGGGTGACACCTTCAAGCTGCAGAGCCATGTCCCAGATTTCCTGGGCATCGTTGTCATTGGCCAGAAATTCCCGCAGGACTTCTTCCTGCTCGTAGGCCTTGTTCAACGTCATACCGATATCGGGCGGGATCATTTTCGACAGTTTGTCCGCCAGGCCGTAGGATTTACCCTGCACCCGCGCCACGTCGCGCACCACCGCCTTGGCCGCCATGGTACCGAAGGTGATAATTTGGGAAACCGCGTCGCGCCCGTAGTGATCCGCCACATATCCGATGACCCGATCACGGTTTTCCATGCAGAAATCGATGTCGAAGTCGGGCATCGACACCCGCTCGGGGTTGAGGAATCGTTCGAACAGCAAGTCGTATTCAAGGGGGTCCAGATCGGTAATATCCAGCGCATAAGCCACCAGCGAGCCGGCGCCCGAACCGCGGCCGGGCCCCACCGGAATCCCCTGTTCCTTGGCCCAGCGAATGAAGTCCATCACAATCAGGAAGTAACCGGGGAAGCCCATCTGGATAATGATGTCCAACTCGAACTTCAGGCGGTCGAAATAGGGCTGCCGTTTGCTTTCGTAATCCGTATCCTCCCTGTCCAACAATCTTGCCAGGCGTTTTTCCAACCCCTGATAACAGATCTGCTCAAAAAACTGGTTCTCTGTCATGCCTTCGGGTATGGGGTACTCCGGCAGGAAGTATTTGCCCAGCTGTATATCAAGCGTACAGCGTTTGGCAACTTCAACGGTATTTTCGAGCGCCTCGGGGATATCGCTGAAAAGCTCGGCCATCTCGGCTGGGGTACGCAAGTACTGCTCGTCGCTGTAGCGGCGCTCGCGCCTCGGGTCATCCAAAGTGCGACCTTCGCCGATACAGACGCGGGCTTCGTGCACCTCGTACTGATCCTGGTCGAGAAAACGCACGTCATTAGTAGCCACCACCGGGCACTGCAGCGTTTCCGCCAACGCCAGCGCGGCGTGCAGGTGAGCCTCGTCGTTCTCGCGCCCGGTGCGTTGCAGTTCCAGGTAAAACCGGTCAGGAAACAGCGACATCCATTCGCGCGCCAGGCTCTCCGCTTCATCCAGGCGCTTGGCCACCAATGCCTGGCCTATTTCCCCCTGGCGGGCACCGGAAAGCGCGATCACGCCTTCAGCGTGCTCACTCAACCATTCGCGCCTGATATAGGGTTCGCCATGCTTTTGGCCCTGCTGGTAGCTGAGTGAGATCAATGATGTGATATTGCGGTAACCTGTGTCGTTCATCGCCAACAGTGTGAAAACACCAGGTTTGCTTTCATCATCGCGGGGCACCAGGTGAAAATCGCAGCCGCAGACAGGCTTGATTCCAGCGGCCTGCGCAGCTTTATAGAATTTGATCAGGCCGAAGAAGTTGTGGAAGTCGGTAATCGCGCAGGCAGGCATGCCTAACTCCGCCACCCGCGCCACCAGTGGCTTTATGCGAATGATGCTGTCGACAAGAGAGTATTCGGTTCGCACTCGCAGGTGAACATAGTCATGCGTCATAACTTTTATACCGATATAAAAATTTAATTGCTACCGCTGATCCTGTTGATCGGTAGTGTTCATAAACCTGTGTCATTTCCTTACACTGGCAACTGAGGGGATGACTTATGCCAAAAGTCAAAATCGATTTTGACCCAAGCCAAGCCCTCGAAGATCTCAAGGCAGGCAAGCCGATGAGTGGTAAAGATGGCTTTACACCGCTCATCAAACAGCTCACCGTTAAGGCCGAGCAGGAACAGCACATCGTCCAATACAATAGATAAGCGCTCCTTAAGTCTTGCTGGCGTCTTTTACTTCGGCAAAGAGATGAAACTCTGCACTCTTCTTCGGTAAGTGAGATTGTTATTGTGGCAGGCATAGTCAGCGTTTTATAATTAAGGGGGTGAAGCTGGTTATATATGACTACATTGTTTGTTACACCAAACTAGCAGGTAGTTGATTTACCGTACGTCAAAAAAACTGTTGATGGAAAGGCGGCCAGTAAGGGGATTAGGGTCAGGTACAAAGGCCTCTTCGATAGAACCTGAGTGCAGAGAATTCTTTTTATAGATTAGCATTCTATTGAATACACCTTCTTGCGCTGCAATGCGTTCGAAGAAGGGGGTATTACCATTAATATAACCCTTAGTCGGAAAAACCGGGTCTCGGCTTTCTTCTTCGAGTGTTTGAAAATATTGCTGCTGGCGATTCTGATCAATGCACTCATATCCGGTTTGTCGGTGGCGGTAGAAAGCGGTACCTCCCAACGCCCCCTTGAAAAGATAGTGGACTGCCGCAAAACTGTCATTTTGAATAGAATCAATGTGCGGTATTCGTTGCGGAGGTTCCAAATCATCGGCTGGCGTAGTTACGATCGAATAATGACAGAGACTCAAGCACAACCGAGACGCGTTGATCTGAAGTTGTTGAACTAGAATTTCACTCACGCAACGCAACAAAAAGCGCTGATATTCAACAGGCGCAACAGCTCGAATGCCAGGATAGAAGCGCCCGCCGTTGGTGAAAGTCGTTTGAGTAGCCAATTGAATCAACTGCTCGGCGTCAGCGGTCAGATTATCAACAACGATTAAGGGCGCGCCTTCACGTCCTATGCTGAATTTCTGAATTTGAAATTTTTTGCCCGGCTCCATAATCATCACAAAATATTAACTCATACTGGACTTACAATATCGGTTAATAAACTCTTCATGTCGCGGCAGTTGCGCCACTGAATTTGCCACAGATGCTCGAATACTTCCCAGAAACTGCTTTAGCTCATCGTCATTCATCAATCGGGGAAGCGGGTGATAATGCCGTGGCTCGAGCCGCTGGCCCAGCATCACTTGAATCCACGAATCGATAGCAAAAAGTTCGCCTTCGGCATGAACAAGAAGCCCTTCACTTTCAAACATATCAATGCGCCTGACAAGAGACTCTGGCACATCCATCTCGCGGCAATAACGCCAAAATTCGCTATCATTCCGCTGAGTGGCGTGATAGTGGAGAATGAGAAAATCGCGGATATTTTCTAAATCATCATTGGTTAACTTATTGTAATGGTCCACCACGGACTGCCTGACGCCGTTGAACGGGAAATGCTGCAGCAACCGCGTCACACCAATAACGACTAAGTGAATGCTGGTTGATTCGAGTGGTTCCAAAAAACCACTCGCCAAACCCAGGGCGATACAGTTTTTACTCCATGTTTTGTTCCGCCGGCCTGTACGGAATTTTATAAGCCGCGGATCGGTGCGCCTTTCACCATCAACTTCACTCAATAGAAGTGCATGGGCCTCATCATCCGATATGTATTGACTACAATAAACCATGCCATTACCAACTCTGGATTGCAGCGGAATTCTCCAGCGCCAGCCGGATTTATAAGCAACGGACTCTGTATATGGCATGATGGGGCCTTTGGATTCTGTTTGAACAGCAATCGCGGAGTCGCAAGGTAACCAGTGATTCCAATCTTCGTACCCGGTTTTAAGAGTCTGCTCGATGAGTAAGCCTCGAAAACCAGTACAATCCAAAAACAGATCCCCATCGATTCTTTGACCATCCTCCAGGCATAACGTTTTTATATAACCCGTGTCGTTATCACACAAAACCTCGCCGATTTTCCCTTCTATGCGCCGCACACCCAATTGCTCACAAATCTTACGGAGAAATTTTGCATAGAGGGTTGCGTCCAAATGATATGCGTAATTAATTGCTGGCTCCCGCGTGATTGCGAAACGACCAGCACGAGCGGCTTTATGCTCGACACAAAACTCGCCTATCTCGGTATCAATCCCTTTTTCCAGGCCTCGCCGCCAAAAATGATGAAAATCCGCCATCCAAGAACTTTTACCGGTCATGCCAAATGAATGCAGGTAATCGTCACCCTCAAGGCCCCAATTCCGAAAGGCAATTCCGAGTTTGAAAGTTGCGTTGGTCGCTTGCACGAACTCGCGCTCGGGAATTCCCATCAGTTCATGAAATTTGCGCATGGGTGGAATTGTTGCTTCACCTACACCGACCGTCCCAATAAGCTCGGATTCAATGAGCGTGATATCTAGGAGATCTCCGAGCTTTTTGGAAAGGGCTGTGGCAGCAACCCAACCCGCTGTACCCCCACCCGCAATCACGACACGTTTAACATTAGTACCATTCATAACATCTACCTTTCTAACGATTTAACTTATTGATGAGCATCGCTCTTAGCCTTCGAGCCTTAACTTCATCAACTAAAGCCAAATCTCCATGCGCATGCTCAGGCAAATGTGCGCGGGGACGTTCCGGTGAGCCAAAAATATAGTAGTCGAATAAGTTCTTCCAAGCTCGCTTCTCGTGCTCCGGGCGGTCCCGCAAGCTCAAAATCGCGTGATATAAGACATTCATTGGGGTGTCCATGAATTTGGGGGAGGTATGCCACCAGTAATTAATCAATACATTGAATGGCGCGGTAGCCTCAACGTTATGCCACCAAAAACTCGGATAAAATAATGCATCGCCAGGCTCCATTTCCGCCACTTGGGCAACTTTCAACGCATCTCTAAACCTCGGATACCTCTCGAAGTCAGGATTCCTGAAGTCAACCATGCTCACCGCTTGCCCTCCCGGAGTAGGATCAAGCGGTCCCGGATAAAGATTTACCGTTTGGTCGGGAGGAAATAGAGTAAACTTCCTTTTACCGACAACGCAGCACGCGATATTGTTAGGTGCGTCATAATGAGCTGAAGCAATAGATGGGTTTCCGAGCCATATACCAGTTAAAGGTCTGTTGTTCAAGAACATCTCGTGATTGAACTGCAGTTCATTTTCCTTCCGCATCTCGGGTAGGCAAGCATCCATGGATGTTGATCCTATATAAAGCGGTGGAGGGCAGTCTTCTTCCAGATGGCTTCGCATCTCGTCCAAAGTCTGATCCAGCGGTAAGCGCTTAAGATCAAAATTCAGCCCTGTTAAATCTTCCTTATAGAAATATCGACCTTGATTACCCGGGTGGCCTACGTAGACTCCCACAGTTAAACCGTTGTAAAAAGATTTGATGTATTCAATGGCTGCACCATAGGACTCCACCCCCCTTTTTACCAGCCCCCACTCCAGAGCAACGCCTTTCAGGATAACCGGTTCTCCCGCATCCATCAGTTCTTGATATGGAACTGTATCAGGACGGCAGCCTTCGATAATCCGTGTTTTATTTGCGATATCAAGCATAATCAGACTCACGAGCGATTTTCGATCAAGCCATTATTATTTAATGGCTTTCTTCGGTTCTTGATATCGATCAGCTTGCTGACGTTGGTAAGAGAAGCGACAGCTAAATATGCACCTTCAAGAAAGCCCGAGCGATTGAGTTTTCCCAAGGCTTCCCCGTTGAGCTGAAGCAACAAATCTTTATTGATCGTGTATAGTCCGTTTAAGGTAAACCTATCTGTTTCATTGACCTCAACCTGAAGATTAACGGGCTCGAAGAGTCCAAACTCTTGAAATGCAGCGGACATGGCACGTCCCATGACGAGCCCCTGATGAATGCCTTTAAGTATTTGAATAATCTTCTCCAAGTAAGGAGAGTTACCGCCGTGCTTTAGAAATACCGCATCGCCCTCGTCAGTCCAGCTTATGCGCGGACTATCGAGATCAACATGGACTACAGGTTCCCTTATTGGGCTTTCCTGTAACTGCTGCTCCTGAAAACCGATCAAAAACGGTTCCCTTGCAATAGCTCCAGGAACATAACTGGCAGACCAGCCATTGCTGTCCAAAAACAGGTTTTCCCCCTTTTCCAAACCGAGTAACACAATCGATTGAAAATAGCCCGACTCTTCTTTTTTGAAGAAGATAGGGTATTCCCGCTGAATGTCCGCATACTCCGTTGGAAACGTGAGAACGGTATTTACATTGTTGCCAAACTCCGCTGAGTACCCGGTTAATATTTTTAAATCTTTGTGTTCAATGTTATTTAATAGAACATGCCTTGCCATGTCTCGTACCTGTCGATAATTACGTAACCTTAGGTGCAAAAATACCGAATCTTTGGTAGCTGGTGCCTCTAAGCTAAACCAATAACCCCATTAAAGAAAAAGGCCGCTGATGTTGTCAGCGGCCTTGCAACTTCCTGCCTACGCTCTAACGTACTGTTAGCATCAGCAGCCGTTAAAAAGTGTACCGCGCACCAAGATGATAACGTGCACCTTGATCTTCGAGATACCACATCATCCGCTCATTGCGCGCATGATGACGGACGTTCTCTTCCGTTAGGTTGATACCTTCAAAGAATACACTAAGATTCTCGTTGATATCATAACCAACGTTCAAGTCTACCTGCGTATAGGCTTCAACATAAGTGGGATTATTACCCGAACCACGATTAGTTTCAGTCAAGAATTCATCACGCCAGTTTAAAGCTAAACGCGCTGAGAACCCGTAGTTTTCATAGATACCAACCAGGTTAGCAGAATCACTCAGCCCGGTTAAAGAAAACTGAGTTTCGTTCGGGTTAGCCAAATCGTCGTTTGATACGTCACCACGCACAATTGTGTAGTTAGCCTGAAGACCAAAGCCAGTCTCACCAAAGAAGTGCTGAACACTCGCTTCAAAACCATATAGTTTGGCTTCCTTGTTGTTGACCGGTGTATCGGTACGGAACTGCATCAGCGGATCAGTTTCGTTAGGATATAGGCCTTCTAACGGTGCATTGGTTGCCAAGAAAGTAGATACTGCGCTATGGAAATCAGGATCAATTCGACCATCCACCAGGGGAATATCTTCAGGCGCACCAAACTCATCAGGATGCGCCATGACGCCCATCATGACAAATAGGTTGGTATCATCCACAGGCAAGTCAAGTTCGCCCAACTCATCCACAGCAGCCAGAGCTCGCGGACCAGAAGTCTGATCTCGGATATCAAAATGATCTGTCACCACCGGTTCATTACCTTGGAAGTTCGCTACCCGCTTTTCAAAAAACGTCAAGGACGCAAAGCTGGCATCAGCGTAGTACCATTCTACCGCCAAATCGAAGTTATCCGATTCGAGAGGCACCAAGCCAGGGTTAGAGGCCTGGGCTGTAGGTATGGCTCCGTTTAGCGTAGACCCGCTAATGGCAAAATTACCGGCCGAAACGGCCAAGTCATTATAGTTTGCGCGAGCGATGGTCTTACTGTAGGAGAACCGGCCTTTCAGGTCATCGGTAAAATCAATGCTGAAGTCCAAGCTTGGCAGAAGATTGTCATAATCCGACTCAACTGTATACGGCGTAGCTTCCACTCCGTCCGTTTCCGGCGCAAAATCATTGTTATCATACCAGTATAGCCATCGAGGCGGTGCCACAAGCGACGTTGACTCGACATCAGTCGTTTCGTAACGGAAGCCCGTTGTCAGATTAGTGGTCATACCACCAAGTTCACCATCGACGGACACCTGAGCAAACAACGCCTTAGTGTCTTCCTTCAAATCGTTATTGGTGGTAAAAGGCTGAGCGACTTCAAAAGGATGGTTGTAGGTCTCTGTAGCCCACGTGAACAAGGCAACAGGATCGGTCGCACGAACAGCGTACGCCTGGTGATTGGACAGGTCATAGTCGTCGTACTGACCACGCATGTCGAACTGCATCAACAATCCTTCATCAATCTGGCCAGCATCATTTACACCCCAGTTACCCAACACCAACTGGTTGTTGGACGACTTGCCGGTAGTTTGCATAGAACGGGTTTCAACACCAAAGTCAAAACGACCGTTATCAAACTCGAAGGCGCCTTTTAACTGGACCTGGGTGATGTCGGTAATCTGGTCGGCATACCAGATACGGCCCATTTGAGTACCAAAATCATCCAGATCCCATTGGCCATTGTTATTGGTATTGGCGTCATTAATTGTTGTAGCAACATTAGGAATGTCACCGCTAAAAACCGCGCGCTGAGAAGCATGGATCGGTGCCGCCACACTGACGTCAAGAGAGCCCGCACCAGCAGGGCCAGTTGGCAAGCTTTCCATGGTTGAATCGTGGACATCAAACTGGACACTGAATGAGTCAGTCACATCCCAATCCACATTAAAGCCTATGGAATCAAGTGTATTAGTTTGGTTGCGGTACTGCTGCTCATGCCCGCTGTCTTTGTTAAGGCCAGTCAAATCTTCCTGAATAACAAGTGGCGTGGCGACAGCACTATCATCAAACTCAAGATAAGTGATGGCGCGTGTGCTGTTTGCGTTTGCGAACCAGAATGTTTGTTCGCCGCGATGCTCTTCAAGTTGGTTTTCTGCGTAGGTGTAATCCGCAGTCAAAGTTATTGTTTCGACCGGCTGAAACTGCAGAGTCAACTGGGCATTGGTCCGCTCCCGATGACCCTCGGAGAAGCTGTACCGCACGTCGTTCGGCGTGGCGTATAGCTGACCTTGGTCCGGCTCATTAACCAGCTCAGCACCGTCCACCAGCAAATAGCGACTGTTATCCAAACCCTCCCAAACGCCCACATGCCATTCATTCAATGCGGCGCCGGCGAAAGAATAATCCCGCTCCTGATAGCTTGCACTCAGGGATACACCAAATTGCTCGTTATCATCTGTCCAGCTGAAAAGACCGGAAACTTCTGGGGTCACATCTTCCTGGCTACTAGTAACGGTTGTATCATGAACAAGTTTTCCACCTACGGAGGCCTGCAGGCCAGGATTTTCTAGGGGTCGAGTTGTTTCAATATTGATAGTTCCGCCCAAACCGCCAGTTGCAATGCTAGCACGACCAGTCTTATAGACCTGTATGCCCCGCACAGCTTCGGAAGCGAGGTTGGCGAAGTCGAAAGAGCGGCTACCAAAATTTCGAGCCCCACCGGCACCACTATTACCACCGTAAGCACTGGCGGCCGGCATATGACGGCCGTTCAGCAGAACAAGGTTGTTGTCGCCACTAAAGCCCCGAATAGTCACACGGGAACCTTCACCGTTGGCTCGGTCAATGGAAACACCTGTGATTCGCTGTAGCGATTCTGCAAGGTTTGTGTCAGGGAATTTACCCATGTCTTCTGCGGAAATAGCATCGACAACACCAGCAGCATCGCGCTTGATATCCATCGCGCGCTCCAAAGAAGCGCGAATACCAGTTACAACCACTTCTTCCATTTGGGTATCTTGCGCATATGCCACATTGCCCAACCCGACAAGCATAGTTGAAGCAACTGCCGCCGCGATAGGCTTAAGTTTAAAATTGTGTCTATTGAGCATAGAGGTTTCCTCTCCTACGTTTTACCGTTTATTTTTTTATACTGGAGGCCAACTCTTACTACCTTTGGCTTCCAAATCTTGGCTACCGCTTGGTACTACTAAACTAAACAGTAGCACTATTCAATGACACCATCCACATGCTGAGCATGGACGACATCAATGCCTCGCTTTGGAACTACAAATAAAGCAAGTATCTGGGGTCAATAAATCCGACCTTAATTTATTTTAAAAACCTACAAACGCCAGACGAGTTGCACATGTCGGTTATAGAGAACCTCTTTTATCTGCTTTTATTGCCCACTGGTTCTACTTGATGATTCGCTTTTCTTATTGGTCCACAGGCACCAGTTTGAAACTTTCGGGAACCCCAAAAAAGATCAATTCTTAACCAGCGCATTGGCCGTTACAGTTTCTTTTTATCCAAACCGAGCAATCACCGAAAGCCGCTGAATGCACACCTTACAGGACCTACGCCCGTTGGGCAACGATTCGGTGCCGCCATTATGATAGCGTTACATGCATCTTGCAACCTCCCACGCAATGCAATGGTACAGATAAGAGAACAGATCTCCTCTATCTTCCATTAAAAATCACCTCCTCGAAAGCGAGTCCTGTCATCAGAATCAACCCAAGCATCTTATAGTCAAACTAACCATATAGTGGTTCCCAGGCCTTTCCCACACAGAGAAGCCAAAACCATTAAACGACTATTAACGAGCTTGAGCACAAGTAAGCATGGGACATTCACGATATAATTTCATTAACTAACAACCCAGCTTCAAACTAAATACACTCTCTCCCTATTTACAAGATAATGACTGATAACCAAGTTAAAAAAATCGTTATTGTGGGTGGTGGAGCAGCGGGCTGGATGGCAGCGGCAAGTTTGGCGTACTTCCATGGCCGCAAGGACGTTCAGATCCTTGATCCTTTTAATCGAGTCCAGCGAAATTGAGGCCGTCGGTGTGGGAGAAGCCACCATTCCGGGAATCAGGGATTTCAACGCCTCCCTTGGTATCGATGAAGTGGACTTTGTCCTCAAAACAGGGGCGACCTTTAAGCTTGGCATTGAATTTCGAACTGGTACAAAAAAGGTCATTCATTTTTCCACCCTTTTTCCAGCTATGGTATTGATCTCAACGGAGTTAGCTTCCACCACTATATAAACAGACTGAAAAAGCTAGAGTATCGTTTGGATATTTCGGATTATTCCATTTCAATCAAACTAGCACGGTTCAATAAATTTGCGCAGCCTCACCCAACCCCTCCGAGCCCCCTGGCGGATTACAAATATGCATTTCATTTCGACGCTGTACTTTACGGCAGGTATCTTAAAAATTACGCAATGAATCTCGGTGCCGTAAGAATGGAAGGCAAGGTAATCAAAGCCCTCTTAAGCCAAAATGGGTTTATTAAAGCGCTAACGCTGGAAGATAGATCAGAACTGGAGGGAGATTTGTTTATCGACTGCTCCGGGTTTAGAGGATTGCTAATCGAGGAGACATTGCATACCGGATATGACGACTGGCCAATTGGCTACCGTGCAACAAAAAGCTTGGGTAGTTCAAACCGAGAAGCAGCATCCTCTCACGCCTTTCACGAAAGTAATAGCGCAGAGTGCCAGCTGGCAGTGGCAAATTCCTCTTTAGCACCGCTTGGGCAACGGCTACGTTTATTGCGATAAATTCGTTGGCGACAAAGCCGCGGAATCAGAATTTTTTGCCAATATCAGTGAAACTCCGATATCCAAACCGAAACACCTACGGTTTACATCAGGAAGGCGAAAAAAATTCTGGAATAAAAATTGTATCGCGCTTGGTTTGGCAGGCGGGTTTCTCGAACCTCTGGAAAGCACTAGTATTTCATTAATTCAAACCGGCATCTCAAAACTTTTACATTTCTTTCCTGATAGAACCTTCAATCAGTCCGATATCGATGAAGCGAATCGCCTTGGGAAGTTGGAATTTGAACGCATTCGGGATTTTCTTGTTCTTCACTACAAAGCGTCTCAACGAGACGATCCGAATTCTGGCGCTATTGCAGAACCATAGACATCCAGGCACCTTGGCCCACAAAATCGAATTATTCAAGAGCCGGGGCCATCTGGTCAACTATGAGGAGGAATGTTTCCAGGATGCAAGTTGGATCACCATGTACAATGGCTTTAATATTATACCCCGCAAACATGATCCAAGAGCGGATGCCATTGACACCGAGTTACTGCGGAACCACTTATTGCAAATGAAATCATCTGTGGAAAATGCAGCGTTAGGGGCAATTTCCCATGACGCATTTATTCAACGTCATTGCGCAGCAGAAGGTCAAACGGATAAAAACTAATCTAAAAATACATCTTCCGAAACCGCGCAATTACGCTTGATAAATTCCGTATGCGTTGGCACCGCCGCTACCGCTTCCTGGACAGATTTCTTCATTGCCGCAAAACTGCTTCGCAAATAATCAACGTCTATATTATCAACAAACGGGTCGTAGGCCTTAGGAAGCATATTATTACCCAAATAAAGGGCCACCCAGCTTGCCGGCTGAAATATCTCCCAACGGTATTTAACCAAATGGCCTCGCTCGCGAAATAGCTTCATTTTATGTTCGAGCGTTTCAGGCACACTCATGTTACGACAATATTTCCAAAGCGGTGTGTCATCCCTGCGCGTAGCGTGGTAATGTAATATGACGAAATCCCGGACGCGCTCATACTCCAGCCGCGTCATTTCATTAAATTCATCAATACATCCCTGACCCATGGATTTGTCAGGAAACAAAAGCCGGATCTTTTCTATCGCGGTTTCCACCAAGGTAATGCTGGTGCTTTCCAATGGTTCCAAAAAGCCGGCAGCTAGACCAACAGCGATACAATTTTTATTCCACGCTTTTTTTCGACGTCCAGGGATAAATTTATACGCCTTCGGCTCACCAACTAGCTCGCCGTCAATATTTTCGGTCAGTGTATGCACTGCCTCATCGTCACTTATATAGCGACTGCAGTAGACATGGCCATTGCCTTGTCGATGCTGAAGGGGAATTTTCCACTGCCATCCAGCTTCGTGCGCGGTTGAGAGAGTATAAGGCATCGGATTCCCGGCTAACTTACTTTGTACCGCTACCGCCCGGTCGCAAACCAGCCACTCACTCCAGCCTTCATATCCGGTTTTCAAGGCTCCTTCAATCAGCAGCGCCCGAAATCCGGAACAATCGATAAACAGCTCACCTGCGAGAATATCTCCGTTATCTAACGTTACTGAATCTATAAATCCATTGACGTCATTTAAATTGACCAGTTCGACACGACCGTCAATTCTCTTAACGCCATTTTTCTCCGCAAATTGCCGCATATATTTCCCAAAAAGACTCGCATCGAAGTGCAAAGCCCAATCAAAAACCGACAATGTCGAAGGTGGGTTTGGCGATGGAGGAGTAAATTTACCGTTTTTTGCCAAGGTTACGCCCAGGGAGTAATCTCCAATATCGGTCATATCCCCCAATTGCCGCATCTTCAACCAGTAGTGATAAAACCCAACGCCGTGGACATCCTGCCCAAATAACCCGAAGGGGTGGATAAATGCATGATTTTTTTTGTACCAATTTTTAAACTGAATTCCCAACTTACAGGTTGCCCCTGTAGCGCGCATAACTTCCGCATCACTCATTCCCAACGCACCATAAAACCGACGGATAGTCGCGTTTGTTGCTTCGCCAACTCCAACAGTGCCTATCTCCGATGATTCGACCAGTATGAATTTGATGTTTCTATAGAAATGACTGAGACTGGCAGCGACCATCCAACCGGCCGTACCACCACCAACAATTACTACATTCTTCACTCTATTATCAGACATAAACACCGATTACTTTTATAAAAACCGCCGGATTACTTTAGCAACGTCTGGCGGTTTTCGGCTTTAATTTTTAATCTTCTATATTGTTATTAGAATCGAGCGCGCACTCCAAGAGTATAGCGAGGTTCAAAGAAGCTCTGGAACGCTAATTGCTGCTTGTTCTCAAAATAATATTCTTCAAACTCCCCTGTTACGTTGGAGCCATATATATAGATGCTCACCATATCAGTTATGTCATAGCTCGCGGAGATATCGACGTATTGAGTTTCATCCTGGTAGAGATGTAGAACGGACGTCCCTCCCGCCCCCGTGGCAGCCAATCGCTCACTGCGGTAGTTGTAAGCTACCCGAGCCTGGAATCTGTCCGCCTCGTACCACACTACAAAGTTGTATTGAGTTTCGGAGTTATCCGGAAATGGCAGTGTATCTCCATCGAGTCCCTCTCCCGTACCTTCACTCGGCGAGTAAGTGTAGTTAGCATCAAGACCGAAGTTTGACAGAATTCCATCATCGATAAAATCACTGAGCGCAATTTTTGCACCTAGTTCAACGCCTTCGAGCGTGCCGCCTTCGCCCTGAACCGTGGTATTGATTGGCACTGATCGCCGAATGACACCATCAGCATCAGGCTGGGGCATAATCACCGTATCCTGTTGGGTAAAATTTTCGACATCAATCTCAAAAAGAGCCACATTCATTAAACTAGCAGAACCTAAATACCATTCCACGGAAAGATCCAGGTTCTCCGAGCGCCAAGGGTCCAAACTTGGATTGCCGGTCAGATTTCCACCAGAAACGATAAACTGGCCAAAAGTCGGGCTGGAGGGATCTGAATCAATAACGGTATTCAGGGATAAGCCATCGCCGTACTGGTCTAAATCGAGCGGCACCATCGCCTCGTTGTATGCGAAACGGGCCACAACATCCTCCGCCACATTCCAGGCGACGTTCAAAGACAACAAGTTATCCCGGTAATCGCGGCTCGTCAAAATATCACCTACGTCCGCAGCCGTGTTGCCATAAGGAATCGACGAAGAACTAGCGATGTTCTGCTTCACGTTAAGATCTGTTTCAACAGACCTAATCCCGAAATTACCCGAGACTGGTCCAGCCGCAAAATTCAACTGCAGATAGTACGATAATTCCTGTACATCCACGTTGAAACTCGATCCAGGAACCGTTTGTCGAGTACCTTCACCAAACACGCTTTCCATAAATCCAATTGGATCATCGTAGTCGTGCGGGTCGATAGCCCAAACACCAGGGATGCCATTAACTGGCCCAAAGTCAGTATAGAAATTAACATTGTTGTACTGATTTAACGGTACATGAGGTAAAGCGATATAGGGTTCGAATGTACCGTCTACCATCTCTCCGACACTACAATTCGGCGCGGCGGCATTTAACTGAACATCCGTCGCTTTCCACTGGGCTTCACAGAGCGTATTGTTGGCCGGGGTAAATAAATTAAACCGGGTAAAATCAGCCGATCGATCACTGAAGCGTGCGCCGACATCCACGCTAGTGATAAACCCGAGGTCCAACTTATAGTTGCCTTTCAGACTGAAAGCATCCAGCTCCCCATCCGAATCCTCATTATTCTCAGACGAAAAAGCACCCACATTGTAACTTTCCAGGTTTGCCATATAGTCCGCAATAGTGGCGTCAGCACCTAAACCTCCCGTCAGTGGGCGGTCAAACCCACTCCATGTCGGATGTTCACCTCTTGTATCATAAGTGATGTGAGGGTTTTCAGAGTAGCCGAGGGGATTAATAGCCTGGAAGCATCCGCCCTGATCGCCAACTGGAGTCTCGCTATCACACTCACCGGAAGGGACAAAATTGGTGGTACGGCCCAGAGTCGACATGCCGTTCGTCAAGTCACCCTCGTTATAGCCGTGCCTCTTCTTCTGGTTTGCTTCCCCGTGGACGGCACGGAACTGTCCGATGAACGGACCTCCATTATCGTAGTCCAGTTGAAGATTAAAGTTACGCGATGTGTTTTCGAATGAAACATTTTGCGTAAAAGATTTTAAGCGCTTGGGAGACAATTCGGCCACATTCCAGAAATGGAAATCGTTGCCATCAAGGTCCGCACCAGAATCGGATGATGCTGTAGGGTATAGCCAATTCCAATGTTGCCATTTATTAGTTGCGCTTAAGCCAACCTGCCGGTTGTACTCTTCCTGATTGGTATAGAACCATTCTGTAGTTAATTCAAAACCACTGCCGAGATCAGCCTGGAAAGCCCCATTCACCCCCAGCCGCTCACGCTCGGTAACTTGATTCCAGGCAGATATACCTTGATAGCTCAAATAGCTACGCCCCTGATCTGTGACAATGGTACTACCGAAATCAGCGAGAGGATCTCCCGGGCAATCCAATTCGCCATCGCTGTCAGCATCCAAACCGGGAATGCCGTCGATTGAACAAAGTACTGCAAAGTCATTGGCACGGTTTGTCCAACCGTTAATATCACCAGGCTCGGCCGGGTTAGAGGTGTTACCTCCGTTGTAAGAATTTGACAGGTTGACATTTGCATAGGTTGCCGAAAGCAGGAAACCCAATTTGTCATCCCGCCAGTTTACCAAACCAGCAACTACGGGATCCGTCTCGGCAGTCTCGTCACCACGCTGCAGCTCAAGGCTGGCATTGGTAGTAAGACCATCGTCAAAATCAAAAGGACGATATGTTTTCAAATTTATAGTTCCACTGATACCTGCCGGCCCTAAATTAGCGGTAGCCGACTTATATACATCCGCGCCTTTGAAAAGCTGGGAAGGAATATCACTAAAGTTTGGTTGAGTGGACACAACCGATGCAGCTCCAAGATATTGTTCTCCGTTAAGCTGGGTAACAACTTGAGGTAAGCCACGAATGTTGACGTCCGAACCCTCTCCGGCCGAACGTCGAATTTGAACACCGGAAATTCGTTGGAGCGAATCAGAAATCGTTACATCTGGCAGTTTACCTATACCTTCGGCAGTGATGGAATCCACGATGGTGTTTGCTTGCCGTTTGATATTAATAGATGTTGCAATCGATTCGCGGATACCAGTGACAATCACCTCTTCGGTTATCTCATCTTGCGCAACAGTCATTCCAGCACTGGTAAACATACAAGAGGAGATACTCGCAGCGAGTATTTTTTTCTTAAATTGGTTCTGATGCGGTCCCATAGGTTCTCCTAAAGCACTTGAGTTATTTATTAATATTCTTAACCAACCTATTTGCTTGCTGAGCAACCAGATAATGGAGGTTGTAAATAGCTTCCACGGGTTTTGAAACTTCCAGCGAAAGATCAAAACCCGAAATCCTCCATTGATTTACCTGAAGGGCAAGCTTTATCTCATGTTACCGGTTACATACACTATTACATAAATTTTAAAAGCGCAACCAGATATGCCCTGTTTTGGCGGTCTAAATGGACGCCAGATACAAAACCAGCATGAAACCGGTTATAGTCAAGGGGATAATATTATCTTTTCTGGAGCGGACCCTGATTAGGAAATCTGATAAAAGTGCCTTGGCGGGAATCACTAAACCTATTGCGTCAGCGCTTCACCAATACCGGCTCAAGCCGACTGGAAGTTTAAGTAGCTTCACATAATCAGCCAAAAAAAGCCCCCAGCCCGTTTCTCTGGCCGGGGCTTTTGATATTAGAACCTGACTAAATGGTCTGGAACAACCGGGTGGCGCTCCAGTTAGGGCGCGGGAGTGTAGCGACAGCTGGCCACAGGCCTGGGATACAGGGATGATGTCCGACGTTTCTGTCCATCACCATGACCGGTCATCATCACACCTACACGAATGTAGTGGTTCGGTATTCCGATGGTAGCGCAGCGCAGGAAGCCAAAGCCCGAGTGACCAGATAGAGCATCCGCCAAAATAAAAGCGCCGATTTGTGATTGGGGCTTTTAAAAGAATCTTCTCTTAAGAAAGTGCCATTCGTGCCAAGCCCTGAAACAGGGATGATAGATATAAAAAAACCCGCACTGGAATCCAGCACGGGGTCTTTT
>CAYVIB010000023.1:0-90529 GCA_964451365.1 uncultured Cellvibrionaceae bacterium | reverse complement strand
AGTTGCAGCCTCACGACCTGGCCATCGGGCAGCAAGTCATGGGAATGTGTCGGCAACGTAACAGCCGGTGCGCTCCAGTCGACGCTATGTTGGATCTGGTCGGCCAGCTCCAGCGGATCGCTGTTGATGACCCTGGCCAGCGACACGCCGCCGGAAGTAATCAGTCCAGAGTTGAGAACGTTAAATTCGAACTGCCGCCCTTCCAGCACATAACGGTAATCCGGAATGTCGATCGCGATATGCTGGGAACATACATCCAGGTTCTGGTCCAGCACTTGGTCGTTGGCGGCAAGGCCGTAAAGAGACGATGGTAGCGATACTATTTGATAACAGGTATTCAGCGCGATATCCGTTGCCGGCGTGAAGGTCAGCGTGGTGACCCCGGATAAGTCGTCCGTCGCCAGCGTAAACTCGCCTTCAACGGCCTGGCCGTTAAGAGCAACATTAACGGCTGGCTCTTCCCGCAGCACGTCGATGGCAACTTCCTCGGTGTAAGAGAAGTCCAACGGGGTCAAGGTTTCGTTAACAACCTGCCTGAACGCGGCCTGGGCAATTGCCGGTTTGCGTTTTTCGAAATCCAGTGACAGCTCACCCAGGTTGGTTACATCTCCCGGGATAATGCCAGTCACACGCACAGCGACCTCCTCAATTTCGTCGTCGGACACATCGAACTGTACCGTGCCCTGAATGAGATTGAGAGTTTGCGCCTGCGATGTTTGGTCAATGCTTGCAGAGCCATCGACTTCGACATTCAGCAGATAATCGGCATCCACTGGCGCGTCGGTCGGATTAAGCTGAACAACGCGGTTGTAGAATTTGTCCAGCAACGTAGCAGATACCGTAACGGTCTCACCCGCCTCCAGTCGCTCATGTTCACCGAACGGATGATTGGTTCGACTTTCCGCTACGAGGCGTACCTGGAAGGGATCACCGGCAACCACTGAAAGATTTATGACATCGGCCTGTTGCGGCACATCCGCATTGGCCGTTGTGTAATAGAAAGTTCGCAGTTGCGGATCGCCGGTAACGATCTGCGCCTGGTAAATACCGGTTTGGGTCGATACTGCCAACGGCACGGCGGCAGCGCCATTTTGCATCGTTAAGGCAATACTTTCCCCGCCTCCGTCAATCGGTGTTATCACACCGTTGCTGGTGAAGCCAAAGTGGAAGCCGCCGTTCGGTATCTTCAGTTCAATGGTACTGATTGAATCGCCCGCGACCTGGTTACCACCATCGTCCAGCGCCACCACATTCACCTGCGCGACTTCGCCCGCCTGGGTCACCGGAATATGCGTGAAATGGAACTGGCTTGTGACACCCGCGTCGATTCGTATTCTGCGTTCAGCGGGCAGAACGCGCGGGCGCTCCGCGATTTTCGCGCTCAGCGAGTACAAGCCGGCGGTTTGCGCCGTATCCAGCACCAGCCAGGCCAAGCCGTTGATGTCGGATGTACTTGTTCCCAGCGACAGCGTTTCCGAACTGGCGACGCTCGTCAGTGTCCACTGAATCGACTGGTTCGGAACCCGCCTTCCCGCATCATCCAGCACCGCCACTTGATAGGTGGGTGAATGGCCAACGGTGGTGACGACCGGGTTCAGTTCCGGCTGGCTTGCGTCCTTGAAGAACCGTATCTCGTTTGGCTCACGAGTCAGGGCAATCGCGAAAGTATCCGAGTCGTTGCTCTGCCCCAGGTGGTCCGTCACGCGAACTCTGAACAGGAACTGGTCGTTCGGCAACTCGTCTTTGGGCAACGCAACATTAAAATTATGCGAATCGGACGCGACCGTGGCTGACGCCAATGGCCGGCCCGTCGTGTCGGTAATTGCCACGGTTAGACTATCCTTACCGTCGTTCGCTGCCCGGATACTGGTCAGGCGAATCGTTGAGTTGTTACCGTAGAAGTCATTGAGATTGTGGCCGACGTTTATAGCGCCGGCATTCGGCGGCAAATCCGGTACGATCGTTAGAGAAATTACGGCTTCGGTCACCTGATTGATGTCGTCATATACGCGCAGGGTCAGGTTGTCCGACACTGATCCGGATATCCGCTCGGCACGTTGATCCCGCAATGTGATAGTTCGCTGGCTGCGGTTGGATTTGGGCTCATGGATGGTGGAGAAACCATTCCAGATAACCTCCACCTTGCTTACCTGCACTATATCGCTCACATTATAAGTAACGCCAATGCTGCCCTGTTCGATAATGGTGGGCGAAGACGTGGTGAATACGTCTATCGAAGGTTCTGTGTCTTCGATGATTGTATAAGTCTGGCTGATCACTGCCGGGTTTCCAGCCTTGTCCATCGCGGTCAATTCATAGGTAAGCTGATCGCCGACCTCGGCAGTGGTTTCGGTGTAAGTTAGCGCGCCGTCTTCAAACGCCGCCGCAATAATTACCCCATTGCGACGCAGGATCGCACTTTCGATTCCGCTTTCCGCGTCGGTAACCGCCATGCTGATATCGAAATCGTGCTCCGCGACGATTTCGGTTTCGTTAAGTACGGGACCGTCGATAGTGAACGGGCTAATGACCGGCTGCTCCGTATCTTCCCTACGGATGAAACGGACCGGATCCGATTCGGTATGCCTGCCGAACACATCGATGGCGCGAACTTGTATGTATTTACCGCTGTCCTCAAGACCATAGTCGCGGTAGATAACAAACTCGGGACCAAAGTGCTTGCCGATGATTTTCGGAGGCGAATCCGGTGTATCCAGTTCGTAGTATTCGACCTGGTAAATCGGTTGTGAACTATCCCTGACTTCCGCGCGAATCTCCAGCGGCTTCGGGATGTAAGTAGCTTGGTCTTCCTGCGGATGGACCAGCACCACGTTGAAACCGTTGGCTGGTATATCCTCTCCCTGCAGCAACACTTCCCGTGCCTTGGACTGAATGATTGCGCCGTCGATGGTTTCGATCCACGCGGTGACATTAAATGGCTGGCCATTGCGCAGATTCGGCGGAACCAGTGTCTCCATGTCAAAGGGCGACAGGTTGGTTCCACCCGCCGGCACATCGTTAATGAAGTAACGGACCGAATTGACCTTGTGCGTGTCTGTCAGTGAAAGTCGTATATTGTTGCCTTGGACATACACTTCGCTTGCGGTCGGGCTGAGCAGCGCCGGATTGCTGCCATGAAGTTCGCCCACGAGCGAGAAAACCGCAACGCCCTGGCTACCCTGGGCCACTGCCATTAAACCATTGCTACCGGAAATCCGTGTCACCGGCGCTGATGGTGTAAGACTGTAGGGGCTGAAAGTCCAGCTCTGCACATCAATTGCCCGTAGCCGCAATTCCGTCGCAGACTGATCCGCCAGCCACACATAGCCGTTCGCATACGCCAGAGCGGAAATATTCTGCGCATTACCAATGCTCAACATGGTATCGGCAAAGGTGTTCAGATCCAGCTTGTGAATATTCGAGTCCGAAACGAAGAAGAGGAAATCCCCGGAGCTTGCAAGCAATTCGATATCGCCGGCGGCGCCATCGACGATAGATTCACGCACATAGGTGTAGCGGTCAATGGGCAGGTCTCCGGGCAATATGCGGTACAGTCGGTTGTTGTCGGTCGCTACGAACAGCGTTTCGTTATGCGTGGCAAGACTGACAATGTTTTCGCCCACCGGAATTTCAATTATATCTTTCAGATTGAAATCCGCCTTGCTTGCCATATGGATCTGGTTACCGACAGTGGCGATCACTTTGGTCGGTGTGAGAGCGAGGTGCTGCGCAGCCAGTTGGTCGAATACAACCCGCTCTTTAACAGAGCCTGGCGTATTGAAAAAAGCATCCCCGTCAATTGCAACCACCACCCGTCGGTCCCGCTGTCCCAGGAAGACCGTATCCCCGTCAAGTTCCACCAGGTGACTTGCCACCGTGTATGGCTGGGATGGGTAGCGGTTTTCGATCCACTGGCTACCCCGATATTCGAGCAGTTGCGCCCCGTATTGCTCCAATGCCACCACAATGCGGCCGTTGTGGATGGCAATGTCTCCAGCGAATCCTTTTGGATTGGTCGAAATATAAAGCGGATCGGCACTGCCGGATGACCCGGACGGGCTTGAAGTGATTTCCAGGATGTCGCCCGAGGCGTTGCCTGTATAGAGCTTGCCACCAAACAGGAGCGCATTCGAAGATAGCGACACATCCGCACCGACACGGCCGACCGATTCAATCTGTTTGGGATTAGTTACATCAAGGAATTGAACCGTATTACCTGCCCGCGCGAGGGCCAACAGGTAACGTCCGAAAGGGATCAGTTTTTCCGCAACAACATTCAGTTCGGGCTCGATAGTAAAATCAGCCGCACTGTCGGCCGTATAGAGCTGTCCCGTCACTGTGGTGACATAAACGAAGCCATTTGAAACTGCCATGGCAAGGGCGTCTTCGATAATCAGGGCTTGCGGCAAGCCGGTTCTGAAATCCCGGTCAAGCCAGAGTACGGACTCGTCCAACAGTACCACGAAACCGTTTTCATTGAGTGCGATATCCCGGACATTGTCCTCGACACTAAATAAGTTGCCCGTTTCCAGATCTGTAATGACGGCGTCTTCAATGACATTTCCTTCAATGTGGAAGCCCTGCAGCGTGCCACCCACGCTGGCGAGAATTCGTTGGTTACGCAAGGCCAGGTCCGCCACGGGCGCCGACACCGGATGGGTACCGACGACTTGGTAATTCTCCGCCGGGTCCAGGATAACGAAACGTAAATCGGCCAGGGCCAGCAATATCCGGTCGCCCAGGACCGACATGGCGGTGATATCGGCGTCGAGTGTTTTTAATGCGTTACCGTTCACGTCCCGCAGTACACGTCCGGTGGCCACGTAGGCGTTGTCCACGTTGGGCAGCATGACGTCGAAATTCAACGCCCCGGAATGCGGCAACAGTTCAAAGCCATCGATGACTTTTATCGCGTACTCGGCCATCTGCTCATTGCCGTAGGCATCGGATACGGTCGCCACCAGGCGCAACTCTTCCACATCATGTGGAATCTGCGTTATGAGGTTCGCCACATCCGACCGCACAAGGTTGCCCTGATCATCAAAAAGCTCCAGATGGGTATTGAATCCTTCGCTTTCCGCCGAATTCATTTGCAGCGACCAATCGACCTCCGCGCCGGCAAATACCAGGTTACTGACTCCCGAGACAGACGGTACGGGGACACGCAGCTTCGGATTGATTCTCAACCCGACCTGCCACTCGCCAAAACGGAAATCGTCGCCATAGTAGGCCCGCACCCGCAGGAAATGCGTGTCGACCTCGTCGATAGCCGGTAACCGGAATGCCAGCTTGGCGGTTTCCGCGGCGACGGGTAAGTTGAAGACAGTCTGGCCGTTAAAATCCAGAAGTGTGATTTCAGTGTAGCGGAAAGCTTCGGTATTTCCGCCGTTCGCACGGAATTCAAGATCGACGATGTCCCCTTCGCTGAATTCCTGATTATTTGTCGGCGAAAGCAGGACCACGGAAGCCAGTCCAGCATTATTGGCCTGCACCGCAACGTCCACACTGGCGTGACTGCTGCCATTGATGAAATATTCGATCGTATGGTTTTGGCCGGAATCTCCCAGTCGGACCCACTGGGTCAATGCTTCGTTTCCGGGCAGCATTGAGAGAGCGCCATGATCGACATTTTCAATACTCGCGACGTCGATTCTTGCGGACAGTGGGACATGAACGGTGACCGGAACCAAGGCATTTTCGGTATACATTTCACCCGCAGCCGGATGAGTTTCGGCTATTTGCGAGTTATTGGTGGTATCCACCGCGAATTGGTCGCTGTACTGCCCGCTTCGCCCCTGGATGGTAACGGTGACGGTCGATCCTGACAGGTTGCTGTTGGGGATAAACCATTGTCCCGACTGGCGCTGGGACGCGCCGATTTGCTCGCTATTGTCCGAAGTGAATACAACGTTCTCGGTGCTCTCTGCCACACCCGTCAGCCTGCCAATTTCAACCAGCACACCAAAGGTTTGTTGTGTCGTGGTGACTGTGAATTCAGGGCCAACAGTGCTGGACCAGAGGGTTCTTGCAACGACACGTTGTAATCCCGCTTCGCTGGTGAGCGTGTAGAAGTTGTTCGGGGTGACTACAACCTGCGAACTATCTTTATCGATTCTGCCAACCAATTCCGTTTCACTATAAGCAAACCATTCGGTTTCGCCGCCGCCGGATCGCGCTCTCAACCACAGGACTTCGCCATCTCGCACCGACTGAATCACCTCGCCGGCAACGGGCGAACTGTTGTTCAACGACGACGACAACGTGCCGTCATCGAACAACTGATACGTCGAAATTGTATCCGCACTCCAAGTAGTCAGCTTTTCTCCATCGGCGTCAAATCCGCTCTGGCCTGGCAGCGCGACAAAAAACTCCTGTATCACCCTGGCGATATCATTTACCACAAGACCGAACTGATAAATTCCCGATTCAGTCAGCACCATCAATTTGTTGCCGCGGGATTGCGTCTGGAGAATTTCTTCGTTGATCGGTACACCCGCCGAAGGAACTTGATTGCCCCCTACTATCGACACCGCGCCAATCGTGTTGCCATAACTGAGCCAGGCGGTATTGCCATTGGCGGCAATAAATTCACCGTACAGCGCGTGGTTGGTACCCGGCCCGAAACTGTCGCCAGCATGCGGATAATAGGTCAACCGGACAGTACCCTGCTGCTGCGATTGGGCGAAAATTCCGGTACCCGAATAGATCAACTGTTGCAGAGAACCTTCATTTTCGCTGGCAATGACGGCGTCAGGCGTCGCGATCCTGAAGCCACCATTCCCACGGTTGATACCCATGAGCAACACGTCGCCTTCAGTCGTCGAGGGCAGTGCAGTGAGGAAGTCAACGCGCTCGCCGCTGTCTGCCAACTCCGCATAGACCGAGGGAGGATCGTCAGTAAAGTACGGTATCTTGCCGACGACACGGGACGAGATTTTTTCGTTACCGGATTTATCCCTCAGCACGCCTTCAATCAACACTGAATTTCCTTCAGCCGTCGCAGTCGCCCGGTAAGTAATCTCCATCGGAACCACCGCCGGCGAAGTCGAGGTTTCAGGGTCACTTACCCTTATCTCGGAGTCTGCGGAGTAATCTTCCATGCCTTCCGGAGGCAGGCCGATGACATCAATAACCGAACCGGTCAGAACATTTTCAGCGGGCGTTACGCTGAGGTTCGCCTCGCCTTCGATTCCCAGATCATTGACGACATTCAGGAACTTGTAACCGCGCAGGTTGCCTTTTTGGATGCGCGCCAGTACCACGATATTTTCATCGACGTTCGGAATGGTCGCGCTGATGAATTGGCGCTCAGGATCGTCCGCGGCGCGGGCAATGGCAATGCCCGAATCCGCCGGCGCTTCAACCCCACCGATATCAAAGAACAGTTCGGCGTCGAGCACGTTGCGCAATTGAACTTCAAAATTAATGGTCTCGCCTTCCTGCACGCGGGTACCATTGGCCGGAGAAATGATATCCACGCGCGGCGCGCCAGCCTCCGCATCATAAGGGTAAACCATAATGCTGGAAGGATCGCTCACATTGTTATTCGGGTCCGTCGCCCGGGCGGTAATGGTCACGCCATTTTCTATGTCATCCACCGTCGGCACGAAGCTGTAGCGGCTGGGATCGGCCAACACCTCGAACGGTCCGCCGTTGCGTTGTACCTCGACGGTATCGATACCGTATTTATCGAAGGCCTGGATCAGCACATCGGTTCTTTCATCCAGCGCGATAAAAGAACCATCTTCGGGCGAAACGATTGCGATGGTCGGCGGTGTCTTGTCAAGGTAGAGCGTATATTCCTCTTCAAATGTCTTGACGAAACCAAAACCATATTCCACTTCCAGTTGCACCAGCATTTGAATCGGTGCAGCAGTCTGCCCGGCTGGCAGCAGGTCCTTGATTTTCGGGTTGAGCACGCTGGCTGAAACGGTGCCGCTTGCACGGTTATAAGAGTCGGTCACATTCAATGGTTGGCCATTGTTGATCTGGGTAACGCGCATTTCAGCGCGGTCAACCATGTCCACGTCGCCAGCCAAATCGAAAGCGAGCGTGGCGCGAACCGACTCTTCCGGTTCGGCCGGTGTGGTGGCAAAACCTTCCAGCTCAATGACCGGGTCGCGCAGCGCCGCGCGGAAACGTTGTTCACCCGCTATTCCGGACTGATCCGAGGCGCGCACCAGCACTTCAAAGTACTGGTAGTTCGCCTGCATTCCCTGGTCGAACAGCCCCTGTTTCAGAGAAAGCCAACCGGTTGACGGCGCATTGAACTGGGTGGAATAGCGCACCTGCAACGCAATTCGCTCGGCGGAGGAATAGTTGTCTTCCGCGGTCACTTTGAAACGGTAATCGCGGCCCCGCGTGAGTAGCATGGCTTCATTGACTACGGCGTTATCGGGCAAGCGAACCACCTGCAAATTCCTGGGTGGCAGGGTGTCGTGCGCCAGGAATGATGATGAATGAACCCCGTTATTCACCATCGGATTACCCGCGGTATCCTGAATGCCATTAATGGTGACGTTGTATTGCGCATTGTCATCGAGCACTTCACCCGGCAGCAATCTCAGAGTCAAGGTTCGCGGCGCGGAGTTGATCAATTCGAAACGGTGGGAAATGTCCGCGTCAGGTTGATTGCTGTAATCCTTGAAGGTTTTGATTACGGTAAATCCGGACGCGGTCACGGCCTCATTAAACGGTAGCGTCAACGGAGACTGATAACTCAGCGTTTTAACTCGCGACAGATCGAGTATCGGCCGGGTATCATCGACGCCGGTCAAAAGCATGGCCGGATCGACGTAAATAGCCTCGTCCGTCGATTCACGGAAAATAACCAACTGATACTGTTGCCCCGGCAGGGTTGCCGGAGAACCGGAAACGATTAAATTGCCGCCCGACAATCGGTAATTTATCCGATTGGTTTCGCTCGGCTGAACACCGCTGTTGTAGGGAATCACGTGAAGGCGCAGGTCCCCGTTCAGGCCGTCGCCTGTCACGGTAATGGTGTTTCCACCGCTGTCACTCAGCCGAGAATCGCCCGCGCTGTTATTGGTCGTCACCGACTCGACAACAATGGCCTGCGTTACCAGCAAGGCTGCTGGCAGGATCGCTTGTTGAGCACCGTTTTGCTGGGAAACACGTAGCGTTTTTAATCCAGGACTCGCATGGGACGTGACAAAAATCGCTTCCGAACCGTCGGCACTGACTGTGACTTCGCTGTTATCCAGCACGGCTTCGCCCAAAGTAACCGCGTCAAGTTGCTGCAACTGTTCACCCACAATAGAGTAAGTTACCGATCTGTCGGTAATGCTGTTGGCCGGCGTTAGATCGACGACATTGAGCGGATTCAAGCCAAACAGATCACTGGTAGTAAGATACCACGGCAGGTCGACATTCACTTCCGTGCCATAAATGGCGGTTGACGGATTGACGGGCAGGGAAACAGCGTACCATTCACCCAGGCCGTAAGTATCCCCAAGGATCTCAAAGTACAGATTATTGCCAACCAATTTGTTCATGCCAGGCAGAACGTGTCCTTCGAACTGCGCGACCACATCCACCGAAACCTGCTGCCAGTTTTCCGCATCGCCGGCTATTTTCAGTATTACATCCGCGGACGCCGATGCAATATTTTGCGGCAACAATTCCCAGGCATTATTCAATGGCGGCACAACGTTAAAGTAAGCGTTCCCTTGCACCCATTCCAACAGATTGTTTTCCCAAGAGAACGAGCCGATGGAAGAAAATTCGGGAATACGCACATCGCTCAGGAAGTTGAGTTGGATTTCCTGCCCTGCCAGGTTCATATCGTAAAGGGCGATGCTACTGGCATTTGCGCGCCTTACCGCCAACAGTTCTCCGTTCATAACAAGGTCGTGTTGATCGATAAATGCTTTACCGATAAACGGTTCCGCATAGCCGGACCGCAGGAACAGACTGTTAACCAATTCGAATTCGGCGCCTGAGCGGATTCCCAATCGCTGGCTGTTACCCATCAGTTCCAGTGGGTTGGCGACCGTATGGACGTAACTCGCCGCAATTTCTGAAATAGTGGCGTACTCGCGGTACTCCACTGTCGCATCATAAAGTGCGAACAGCCCATCGCCGCCGAAATAAATGTCGATCACCGGCCCGAGGTCGATTTCATCGATAGCGGTTCCGTTTATATGGGCGCTAAAGAGCCTGCCATCGGCAAAACCATAAATTGCGTTGTCGCGAATGTGCAGATTGTCCAGCGGCAATCCGGCCGCGTTGGCAAAGGTATTAATTTGTTCCGGTGAATAAACGTTTTCCAGGCTAAACACTTTTAGTTGTGCCGGCGAACTGCCGGTGACGAAAGCAAGATAGCCGGAACTTAATGCCGCGCTCGTTATTCCCAGAGGTTCGTTACCCTTGGATACGATCTGCGGCGTGGCGGATTCACGGGTATTGAATAGGGTCCAGCTTCCATCGACGCGGGTACCCAACAGATAGGAATCATTCCGCACGAAGGTATCGATACTGTGAGTCTGCTCATCCGCCACCAATTCAATGGTTAGCGCCGAGTTGTGGAATTCATCCTCACGGGTCTCCAGGTTGCTGACGCTGATATCGAGCGTACCGAGGGTATTCTCCGGCAATCTCATTGCCAGCGTGTTCGGGGATACTCGAGTCACGTCCCTCGCCAACCGACCGTTGATTCTCACCTGAGTCAGTTCGGTAAAACCACGACCTACCAGGGCAATACTCTCGGTCGAACCGAATTCGAACCGTGTAATTGATGGATCAATTTCACCGGTCACCGGATCAAAATAACCCGCTTGTCCTATGACAGGATCGGCCACGTAGGTAAAGGCCGCGCGTCGGCTGGATTGGGTATCACCGTTGCGCACTTCGATACCGGCCAATAAATTGTCTTGGGGCGAGCCCGGCAATCCGCTGAGTCGAAAAACAATTTCCGAACTGGAAACACGGACAATATTTTCCGCCGGAATCCTGATACCACCGAGCCAGACTTCCGTTTCGGTATTGAAGTTTTCTCCAAGTAAACGAATTTCTTCACCGCCTCGCCAACTGGCCAGCCGTGGCGATACCGAAGTAATTCGAGGCTGCGCCAACGCCGAAGCTACGAAACGGAAACTGTAATCGTTGCCCAGGGTTGCACCGAGGTTATCCTGAAGCGCACCGGAAACGGTGACGCGGTAGCGCTTGCCGTTTTCAAACGGATTTGCCGGGCTGAATGTGAGCAAGCTGCCATGGGCGGTTGTTTCGAGATTGACGAAGCCCGCCACTTTCGCGCCGTTGAGTGTCACTTCCAACAGATCGGATCCGTTGCTGTTGACCTGTGACAGGCTCAAGTGCTTGTTGAATTGAACTGCCACCAGCTCATTCGCCGGTAAAACACCTTCCGCCTCCGGCACCTGTTCGACAATAATTACCAGGTCGTTGACTATCGAATTGACCCGCCCGCCCATCTGCGAGATTGAAGCCGGATCTTCCACCGGGTTTTCGGCAGGTGTACCACCATCGTAGATAAAAGCACTGCCGGCATAAATCGCCCGGGGATGGAAGGCAAAGGAGGTAACGTTCCCCACGACGGAAAAGTAATGCCGCATTTCCAACTGCTCGTTGTAGCGGCCTTCCAGCCAGGGCGAAACATCGAATAATTGAAGATCGCCCTGACCGCCTGACACGTAGAGTGTCTGACCACGCAGTTCCATCTGACCGGCATAAAGGTCACCGTTGCGGATCAAATAAGCCAGGTTAAGCGTGGCTACCGGCGTGGCCGAGGATTGGGATAACGCAAACAGTTCCACTGTGCCACCCGACCCGGTGGAGATAAACAGCAGGTTGTCGTAAACCAATAATTCGCGCGGTTTAATGCGTTCGCCGGCAACCGATTGGGTTTCGATATCCCGAACAATACGGTATTCGCCGGACATCAGTTCGACTTCCACCACGCGTCGCGAATTGGACATGACTGCCCAAAGGCTGTTATCGGATACGGCTATGGTATCGGTTGTTCCGCGCAAAGTTTCTCGGGTGATGGAATCGAGTTTGCGCAGGCGTCGTGCCTGGGTCAACTCGTAAATATTGATGCCCGATGCGTCGGACACGAATACGATATTTTCATCGATCGCGATATCCCTTACGCTGCCACCTAGAGTTTCCACGTTCATGCGAACCGGATTGGCCGGTAGTGTTGTGTCGAAGTGGTAAAGCCCAGTGCCGCCTGCCACGAACAGATCGCGTTCCGTGCCGGTAATGGCAACGAATCCGTACGGCGGCAGCCCGCCGTCAACATCAAAATGGTACGGAAGCAGTTTATCACTGGATTCCATTTCAATAATTTGCGGATGAGTCGGATCGGAAACGTCAGCCACCACAAGGCGAGCAACATTACTGTTCAGCCGTTTTTCCAGTCTTCCGCTCTGCCGCCCGATAACATCGAAGGTGCCACCTGTGACGGCATAAATGATTTGTTCTCCCAGGTGGACGGCTGAAATGGGACTAGGTCTGCCCGGATCGAGATCGACCGCGCCGGTTTCCTTGCCGGCATAGAAGTAATCGATTTCCGACACCGCCGTTTCTCCGGCAAACGCTGGGTTTTCCGCGGTAATTTGGGCGAAACCGAAATTGCCGGCCGGCACCCGTACGCGTATATGATTACCGCTGATGACCCGCAGGTCACCGGCGAGCACGCCCGCAAACCGAACACGGGTACTGTGGCTGAAACCGCTACCGTAAATCTCGACGAAGTTGCCGCCCTGCGGAGGACCGCGCACCGGCGTGACATCCTCGATCCTGATTTGCGGCAGGATAACCACCGCGCCGTGCCGGATGTAATCAAGCTGGCCCCGCACGACGGTGAGCGGCAACGACGTGACTGAACCGGCCGTAAACAACGCGGGCATCTGGAACTCGATGATGTCGTCTGTCACCAAGGTGATATTGGCCGGCAGCACCGGTATCTCACCGACAAACACCTGGACAGCACCGGCGTCGGTACCGAAATTTGCGCCGGTTATCCGCGCACTTTCGGAGCCGTCTCCGTGAAAATAGTGAATGCCGCTTTCGCCATCCACCAGGCGATGCACCGCCGCGACGTACGGTTTCGCATCGTCGACCAGTGTGTATTGGGCGGACGCCGACGCGCCGCCATTGAGCGCAAGCGCTTCTGTCGCAACGCGAACTTCAATGGGCCCGGTGTGGGTGTTTTGCTCGGTAAACCGGATATCGATGTACGCACCGGCGAGCGTGTTTGATGCTTCCAGTTCGAAGAATTCCGCCGGCAGCGGCGCGGACGCGCCATCCACTAGCGTCACGGCATTTCGAACGCTGTCGTCCCTTGTGTCTATGACTCCGTTGAACCGAACTCTTATTGTTTGTCCCGTACTTATGGTTTGACCCGAGGTTGGTGTGATGCTGCTAACCACACGGTAGGGACTGCCAGTGTTGACAACGCCATCCGGGTTGGCGACAAACGTACCGCCCGCGTTATCGAGAATTTCCGCTCCGGTAGTCTCCGCGTTGGCCCAATAACTGGTTTCGAAATGGCCCGTGCCGTTGCGAGCCAAGGTCAGAATTTCGCTGCTTGTGCTAACGATTATCTGGCCGTACTGTACGCGCATGGAGGCATTCAGATTATTGATATCGCCGCGCCCTATTTCCTGAACTGCCACCTGCTGGCTGTTTGGCAGGTCGCTGAACACCGCCAGGTGCAACCGATTTTCACGTTTGAATAGCACATACAACTGGCCGTCCAGCCACTGGATATCCAACGGCTGGCCCTGGAGTTCTCCCTCGCTGAAGACGATAGTGTTGAAGCCCGTTGGAGGATCCAACTCGTCATCCGAAAGATTGTAAAAACGGATAAAACCGGTGCCCAATTCATCCGCTACCGACATGGCCAGCACGTTGGCTGTTTCATTGAAACTGACATCAGTAGCCACGTGCGCTGGAATGGACAGGTTGCGCACACGCAGAGGTTGATCAGGATTGGATACATCGACAATAACCAGTCCGTCCGCACCGCTGGCAAGGTAGGCACTGTTGCCAATAACTTCGATACCGGTTACCGGATACTCTGTGTGCAACTGACTCAGGCGTATTGGGTTTTCCCAAATGCCGATATCGTAAATTTCCAGGCCGGATTCCATCAGGAACCGGTTCTTGTCGTGCGGTGACTCACCCTCGCGCACGCCGACATACATGATGTCATTATGTATTGTGCTCGCACCGATAACCTGGGGCGGATAATTAGGCAGTCCGATACCGAGTCCGTCGGGCATGTTATAGGATACACGTCCAACGAGGTATTCAGTCCCCTCGATTTCCAGGTATACGTTATACAATTCTGGTGCCAGTATTGCCGGCAAACGGAAGCGGAACTGATTCAGCGTCTCGACATCGTCCAGCAAGTTGATTGTGTCGGTTTCATCCTCTGGATCCGTGGAGCGGATTTCCCGACTCAGGGATCGAAGAATCACTTTAGCTCCGGGCAGGATAACCGGCCTGGAACTCGTAATCTTCATTTCATATCCGCCTTTCAGGTCGGACGTTTCCCGATTGAGGGAGAATTGAACACCCTCCACGGAATCCGCCACCAAAACAGCGCCGGGTTTTTCCGCGCTCAACTGTGCATCGACCAGCCTCAAATGATGTTGTCCCACTTCCAGAGGCAACATTTCCAGGGCTTGGGAGGGAATGACAAGTGTCGAGCTATCCACAAAGTTGACCGGCACCGGATAGTAATCGACATACGCTTGTGTATTGGCCGAGAAATTTTCCCCGACAATGGTTATTTCCCCCTGAGCTTCGCGATGGTAAGCGCCACCGACTACTTCCCGGATTACCGGTTGCAATGCCTCATCGTCGGCCTGGGTGAACTCACTGTAGTAAGGCGCCCACTGCCCGGTTCCGCGCAGGTTGCGCGCGTCGGATATACGAATCGCATAGGATTCTCCTGCCTGCCGCGTGAAATCGAGCGTAAATTTCGTGGCGGCACCGCCGATTTCGTCGAGCGGAGTAACATTGACGCTCACGGACTGACCGTCACTGAAGCGTGTTACTGCAACGTTTCCTTCCAGGCCGATCGAATCAGTTGTGACCAATTCATTGAAAACGACCACGAAGTGTTCCGCCTGGGAGAGGTACTGCCTGCCCGCCAGTGAATCGACGGCAACAAACGACGCGGGTAATTGCATATTGCGCAGACCTGTCGTTCCACCGGCGGCAACGACACGATCTTTGAAATAGTCCACCGCGACAATTTTTTCCTGGTTACCGGCGGAAATTACCTCCGGGTTAAGAGGGTCTTTAATATCAAGCACGACCAGGCCACCAATATCCGCCGAGACAAACAGAAGATTGGTAAAACGCTTGAGCCGCACAGCATAACCTTTGATTGCCTGCAGTTCCGAGCCGAGAGAAAAACTGATTCGTCGTTCCGGGAAGTTGCGATCGACGACCTGGATACCATGGCCGCCCAAAGCCACGATAAGGTAATTTTTATAAGTGACGACATCGTAAACGGTGTTTTCAAACGTGTAAGTCTCATTGACCAATGGGTCGAAAAGATCGACGGCAATTAATTGGTCATTATCTCCTTCACTCTGTTCCGTGGCGGTCTCGGTTTCGAAAGTGGTCGGACAGGGCCCCCATCTCGCGCCGTCCGGCTGGCCACCGCTGAACAGGTAACCACCGGAATACAACAGGACATCGCCGCCCGGCAAGCCATCGATCCCGTCCAGGCTCACCGGATCGGAAGGATTGAGATAGCTCAGGCCGATGACACCGCCGGCATTTCCCTTATCGGTCGCGGCTCCGCATTCATCGGGTGTCTTTTCCGGTCCACCACTGCCCCGGCTGGCGAACACGGTGTAACCTTGTTTTTCCAACTCCCGTACCTGACCGGCTGGAACATGGCTGATGGTTTGCAGGCCGTTTTGTTCATCAAAATTCAGGTTGGCAACACCACCCTGGCCGGCCGCCACAAACAGTCGCTTGCGTTCCACGCCGTTTTCCAGAATTGTGTCGGATACCAGCCGGATGGAATCGGCTGACAGAGGAATTCTGTGACCGTCTGTCCGGGCATATTCGGCTTTTTCGTCCGGCGTGAGCTCCACCGGCTCAATATCGAGCACACCGGAACTCAGCTTGGCATCCAGACGGGCGTGAGTGACCAACCGGTTCAATTCGCTAATGCCGGTCGCGCCGCTCGGCAGGGTCGTGTTTCCACCCACCAATATGGGGGAAGTGGGATTTTGGACATCAAACGTTCCGGCCCAATAGGTTTCCGGTAGTAAAACACCTTCATAGGTTCGTACACCCGCACTGTTGGCAAACAGGCGATGGAAATAGCCTGCAGTTACCGCAGCGACGCCCGTTTCCCTATCCACAAGAACATCGAGCGGTTTTATCGATTCGGCTGTCACCTTCGCGAGTTGATCGATGCCGTAGCCGAAGCCATTGCGTCCTTCCAAAACCGTTTCGTTGCCGTATCTGTCCCTGCCATACACATTATGCAGGCCGGGCACGCCCCTGGGTGTCAGGATCTCGATGCGGTTTGACGAAAGGACTTTGATATTGCGAACAGGGTGGGAACCCACTTTGGCGGTAATGGCTTCGAACACAGTATTGCCAGGCTCAAAACCTTCACCGATAATCGTAACGGTGGTGCCGCCATTTAGCGGCCCCCAGGCGGGGGACAGGGATTCAAATTTTATCGGACTATCAACTTGCAGTGCCGCATACAGGCGCGCCTCTTGCCAAATGCCTCCTTTTTCAACAAGCGCAATCAGGTCATATTGTCCGCTGGCCTGGATAGGAGGCACGGCAGCGGTGATAATGGCAATTCTTTCATCGTCATCGCTTTGTTGAATCTCGTTAATCTGCAGTTCAACGTCATTCACCAATAGACGAATTCTTGCCACATCGCGCGGCGCACCCAACATGGACACGGTGATATTGCCGCTGACACCTTTCGGCAATCTTCTGGGCACCACCGCGTCAATTGCAACCTGATCGGGCCGTTCACCGCGATAGCGTAAGGTAACGCGCTGGTCACTCTGCAGTTCATACAGGGTGACCGCCACAGGATTGCCGTCGCGCAACAGCGATTTACTGGCTTTGAGACCGGCTCGCGCGATGACGGTGAGTTGATCTCCCGTCGCCAACAAATCCGGATTGGTCAGCGTCAGAATCGCGTCATTATTGATGATGCTGACGGAATGATTGACCGGCTGCCCGCTCGGCAACAACAGATCGAAATATTGCAGGTTCTCATCCAGTTGATCGATTGCTTTGTTAAATCGCAGCCGGATCTGAATAGCGCCGTCGACACCACGATCCAGAATACCGTTTACAGGCTCAAAGCGGTGCAGTTTCAATACCGCATCGGAAGACTCCTGCACTATTCCACGGCCGTTTTTGTTAACGCCCGCTCCAATGGCGGAGTAAGGGGTGGCGAGCACTGTGAAAACGCGGTTGCGCGAGAGCGCTTCGTAACCTTCCAGTAACTGCGCATCGGCCGGGTCGGTAACATCAACGGCGGCAATACCCCGATCACCCAGCGCGGCATAGAGAATGTTGCCGGAGAAGGAAACATCGTGGACATGACCGATGGTATCGAGGCGGCGAACAATGCGTGGAAAGTGAATATCGGTAACGTCAACAATTACCACACCTGCATCACCCGCAGCGAGATAAGCGTGGTTGCCTTTCACCACAACACGGCTTGCAGGAATATCGAGTTGAGAAATCAGGTGCAACCCATCCGCCGCGTTTCTTCCCAGAATATAGAACCCGCCCGCGCCGACCGCTTCCGCCGTCAAAAGCCGATTGACCGCAAAATCATAATCACCGCCAACCGCGGCATAGTAGGTGGCATGCGCCCCTTCGGTATTAAAACGGGTCACGTCAAGCGCCGGCCTCGATCCCGGCAGGGCAAGGTTTTCCGACAGGTAAAGCTTGGTGTGCAGGTAGGCGTCCACAAACCCGATACCGCCTTCCGCCATTGCCATAACCACTTGGTTGTTTTCAACTTCCAGTCCTTTGGCATACGAAGCAGGCAGCGGCAATGAATTAACAACAGTGAATTGTGTAATATCCTCGCTGTCCACCGCGATAACGAACAGTCTCGCATTGCTGGCAACGCCGTTACTGTCAAGCAACGCTGCTGTAACAAAAATCCTGTCGTTGTTGCGCTCAAAGAACAGATCGACACCGAGAGCTGCGTAACCATCAGGCAGGAGAATCCTGCTCACCAGCCTGTCATCCACGCCATCACCGTCGCTATCGATCATCTCCCGAAGTTCATTGAAATTGGTGATGTTTTCCGTATCGCCCAACAACGCGGCGGAATCCATGTTGTACAGCACCACTCCTCCCCGGCCGGCGGCCGCCACTACATAAGTGCCGGTAGGATCCATTGCCAAGTCATAAAACCGGTCGTAAGTCTCGGAGGTGATGCTCGATTTAACAGGTTGCTGATACGTGAAAGCTCGCTCGACCGTCAACTGCTGGCCATTTTCGAGCCGGATAGTAATGGAAGCCTCTCCCAATTGGCCCGGCGGCGTCAGCACTTCAACGGTTTCCTGGTCCAAAACAGTAATGTTGGCGCTATCCACAGGAACGTTACTGAAACTTACCTGGGTTCGATTGCCTCCCGCCTGGAAACCCTTGCCCTGGATGGTTACCCGGGTACCTCCATTGACACTGCCCTGCGTCGGCGAGATGTCATTAATGACCAGCGGTTCAATGTACTGGAAAGCACCGAACAGTTCCGCATTTCTGCCATCGGACTCAGTGACGGAAATCGTTGCGGGGCCAACCAGGTGTCCGGGCACTTCCAACTGATACCGGATACCGTTTGCCGTGGTTGCGGAACCGGCTATATGAGCGGGTTCACCGGAAATGAGGAAAGTGGGATCGACCGCATTGGCCAATTCAACATTAACGGTTCCCCCACCGATTTCGACAAAAGCAGGAGACACGGAAAGAATTCGCGGTTGCGGACCCGTGCCGCTGCCGGTGCTGAAGCGAATTTCGTGATCGAAGAAACCCTGGGAACGGCGACCGCCATCGGAGGGTTCCGGTTTAAGCTGTACCCGATAGTTTGCATTTTCCGCAAGATCGGTTGATGGATCGAGATGAACAATATATTTGCGATTCGGATCGACATAAGCACTAAAAGAGACAGGCAGTCCCGCCCCACTTCCATCGTCATACAACAGCGCAAGATAGCGGGCGAGGTAAATACCTCCATCTCCACTATCCGGTACCTGGATGTCGTGATCGAAAACAAGCCTGATGTCGCTGTCCAGCGAAACACCCGTGGCATTTTGCGTGGGCATGCTCGACACCAGATCGGTGGTAAACGTATCCACGATGTTGATAAGCGTATTCTTTTGCGGTCCGACCCGTGAGGTCAGTATTAAACCATCTTCGGTGAGCCAGGAAGCGCCTTCGTTTTTTACCGAATATGTCTCGTAATTGCCAGGCACGAGCGATGCGGATTCACTACAGTCATTTAGTTTGGCGGCATCCATAACGCTAATGTTCTCGGGACGGCTCACGTCGAACAGGTTGATGTAGTAGGTCGTTCCGCAGTCGCGAATTCCCTGCCGATTAAACGCGGCAATAAGGGATGTATGTCCGTGGACATCCAGTGGGCTACCGGTGATAGTAAAACCATTGGATTGGTACCGGGCCGCTAACCGCGGATGTAATACCTTCCTGTCATCGGACAGGCTGATCGTGCCGTTACTGATCACGGTCGATTCAAGTTGCCCGATGCCTGCGCCCACAGTACCGATCTCGTCCAAATTCTGTTCCCCGGCCTGAGGGATGCTGGGCAAACTAACATCGTAAAGAATTCGAACAGGGAACGCATTTCGCGCTGCTGTCTGGCGTGTTATGACGGACAGATAGCTGTCGCGCACACTCAGGTCGATAACGTCCAGGTCGAAGGGAACACCTTCAAACGTCGCCGAAGTTATGCGGCGGATTACATTGGGCTTGAGCGGATCGGCCAGGCTGATTACCGCCACGCCCTCCTTGCCGGCGTTGGCGAACAACAAGCTGTCCCTTATCACCAATTCAGTCGGCGGCTCGTTTAATGGTAATGGAAGGCTGTAAAGCACATCCCGGTCGAGTGCCTCGCCATCTTCCCGGTTGTAAACCAGCAACCACACCTGGTTCTCGTAAGGTGTATCGATGGCAGGAAAATGATAGCCCTTCGCGGCCACGTAAATATGGGTATCGGAAATTTCGAAAGCCGATGGATTCAGGTCCTGGGGCAAATCGGAAAAGCCCAGCCCGATAGCGGGAGAAGCATTTTTAATACCGATCTCGCTTTCGTCATTTTCATCTTTATGATCGTATGTGACCAGATTGATCCAGCCGGGAGAAATAAAATGGCGAAGCTCCTCTTCGCTACTGACTGATGCCGGGGTAGGCGCACCCTTGTCCAGCAGTTTAACCGGCCGGCCGAGAACATAAATCAGTTCTCTTTCTCTGTCCGAGCGAATATCAATGATCTCACCGGGAGGCAGTTTACTCACATCGCGTTCAAGAGGTTTGTTGATTCCACGCGCCAGATCGTCGAGATACTTCTTAATATCTCCCACCCCATAAGGAAGTTGCGTTTCGATCGTCAGGCTGGAATCAAGGTTACCGTAGAACAGCGCGCGCGGCAGATAGAAAAAACCGCCGCTGGAATCGCTCAACTCGACATCGACAAAGCCACGGTAACTGTTCCCAAAATCAGGCACAGTCCACTGCATCCGCTCACTCGTTTCCAGAACCAGACGACCGTTTTCCGTCATGCCGAGTGTCATGCGATTAGTGTCAACGGTATTCTCCACTGCGTCTTCCGGCCGACCGCTCGGGTAGGCTTTCAGGGTCAGATTTTGGTGGAAACCATAGCCGACTATTTCTACTTGGTCGTTTTCTCCCGCTTGGCTGATATCGACAACTGCAGGATTGATAAACGAAACCTGCAATAAATCCACATAGCTAAAAGCGCCGATAACAATGTCTTCAAGGCCTGCATTGTTTACCAGTTGGAGGGAGGCAGGCCCCGCATTATTCGGTACGGTGATCGCGGAAATTACATCGTTCTCATCTTCGGTGGTGGCTAATTGAACGCTGTTCACCACCAGTTCGATTCCGCCGAGAACCACTCGTGGCTGATCGCTGAAGTGCCGGCCTTCGATAGTGATTTCCGTTCCGCCCTGAATGGTACCGGATGCGGGCGTCACGCTCCGTATTTCCGGTGCGGGTTGCGAACCGGCGGGCGACGTAAAGAAAGAAAAGAGGTAGTCCTCAGTTAACGGCGCGCCGGCGGGTCTCGGCAATCCGGCCTTGACCACCACGACATATTCCATATCCGCCGCTAGCTCCGAAGAGGGAACCACTTCGATGAACCGGTAAGCTGGATCGCCGTTGCGGAGCCCAAAGTCGACACTGAACCGGTCGGAAATGTTTTCTCCCACCATGTAGCTGCCATCTTCGCCCCGAATCACACCTCCCTGGTAAACCTCGATATAGTCGGATGGATCAATGGTGTCGCTCACCACCGAAGATAGCTCTATTTCAATAGTTTTAAGGTCGGTCGGCACGAAACGTTCGTCTTTGTCAGGCGAGTGCCTCAATACCTCCAGTTCGGTCAACTCAAGGCGATTGATACCCGCTTTGCCGCCGGCCACTTGAATTGCTCCCCTGGCTAGCACCAAATCCCGGACAGCAAAATTATCGACGTCAGCCTGCCTGTGAATAACAGCCGGTACCGTGGTATCAACCATTCCGGTGTCTGTTTTTTCCAGGTCCACGATTTCAACGACAGTTTGCGCGGGCATATCTTCCTGGTCGGAATAGTGAACCGACACAAAAGCCTTGTTGCCGGTTACGAAAACATCGTATACACCGTCCGAAACCCAATCCTCTCGCGCCGGTTCGAGCAGAACCGTTCTCTCCATCGTCGGGGCGAGAGGATCGCTGATATCAATGATATTCAACTGGGAAATCTGCCCGTCTCCCGACATGTCGGTAACGTAAAGTTTATTACCCACGATTTGCAGTCGATTCGCCACACCAAGCGTATCTATACCACTGACAATCGGTAGATTGGGATTGGACAGATCCGCCACCACTACCCCCTCATGGGACGCTGCAATATAGGCGTAATTACCCTTGATTTTCACGTCCCGGGCAAAACCGTTCGGCTTGATAAAGGCAATTTCATAAGGCGCCGCGACAGAACTGATACTGATAACGCGAACACCGCCGTGACCGTTTGCCACGAATACCAGGTTATCGCGTTGATCCAGGCCGAACGCCTCAACAAAAGGCAAATCGATTCTCCCCCGCAAGCTAGGTAACAGGCCGAAGCTACCTTCGTCATTCTGGTTGCTGAATATCAGCAGCTCAGCGGCACCATTTTCCAGCGAGACCAGCCCCGAGTCCGGATTGATTTGGTTTTGAAGATCGCTGGTGAAAACACCGACTTGCATTCCAGTGGTATACGTCTCCGGTTCGCCGCTTTTCGACGCCAGAACCATATGCTGGCCGGCTCGAATTTCCGAAATCGTCCCGCGGAAGATTTCGCTGGCGGGATTAAGTAAATCGGAATAAATAAAGATATCCCCGCTATCGGATATTTCCGACGCAACGTCCGCCAAAAAGATTCCGGTGCATACAGGACATGGCGGTCTGGTTTCAGATGCGTAGTCGAAGCCGATACCTGGTTCGAGTTTTCCTGGATCCAGCGTCGACCAGGCACCGATCATGGAACCTTGTGCCTGCGGTGTGTTAAATTGGTCAATGGCCGAGTAATAAACCGACTTTGACGTTGCAGGAAACGAATCGGCCGCTGGCCTGAAAAACCGCCGCTCCGCTACCGGCATTCCCACCTCGTGATAGGTGGTGCTTTCAACCTCGTGATTCCCGGTGACCACCCGGGTTTCGACCCGCACCCGCTCGTTGGTATAACCCTCGCGCTGCAGGATATTGCCGTCGGCAAAGGTGGCCCAGTAAATTGAATAGAAGTTGTCGGGGTCGCTCAATGGAACGGCCGGTCGATCCGGATGGGTATCGTCGAGGAAAAGCTGAATTTCGGTGCTGTCAATTTCGATCCAGCTACCAGAGGCATCCTGGTATTCCCTGATCCATTCCATGAATACTTCGCCAGCCGTACCGATATCGGTCACACTCACCGCCGCCGTCAGCTCCTCGTCGGCGGTAAGAATGTCATGATTGAAAGGTGAGAGTACCGACAGCTTTGGCGCGACCGTGTCATCGATTTTTCCCACGTTCACCACGTTACTAGCCGTCATTTTTCCGGTTATATCGTAGACATGGGCCTGTAGCGTAAACCCTTCAACCTCCGATGGCGGGAGAACGGCGGCGCCGTACAGGTTTTCCTGGCCGGTGGTGCCGTTAACGGTGCTGAGGCTTTGATAACGGGTGGCAACCAGTTTGTTATTCAGATAGAACTCGACACGGTCGATTCCTTCGGGGCCCAGGTCATCGTCCGCCTGAACCACGATTTCGAGTTCCTGCCCGTCAATAAGCACGGATCCGTCCTGCGGCGAAACAATCACCGCGGCCGGAGGATCATCGGCGGTGATCAGCAGTTCCCGTGACAGCGGTGAAAGCTCTGATTCATTGCCGTCGACATCCACAGCCACCGCTTTGAAACTTAATGTTTTACCGATATTGTTGTAAGGAACCTGGATATTAAATTGGAAAGGAGCCGCACCGTCCGCACCGACCATTGAGTAGGTTGCGCTGGCGATATCCTCGCCCAAGGCCTGATATAACGCCACAGAGTCCACTCCGGCTTCCGGATCGTTGGCGATGACATTGATAACGATTCCCCGGCCTTCAGTGATCTCGCCAATGCCGTCTCCCAGGTTGAAGCCGCGTGAATCGAGCACCTGAATTCCGGTCACGCTTGGCGAGTTGTTTTTCTTGAGGGTAACCGGGCGGTTATCCGTTGCCGTGTTTCCGGCTCCGTCCGTTGCCGTTACAACAAACTCCATGTCCAGTTCGTTCGGTAAACCGCTTCCCTGATCGGTGACATAATCGGCGATCGAACCGACGGAAATACTGCCGAAATATGGCGGTGCGATCAGCAGTTGCTGTCGGACCTCCTGCCCGCCAACAAACAGTTGAAGCCTGACGGATGAAACCCTCACGTTGTCATTCACTTCCAACTGGTAAGGCAAGTTTCGTTTTTCCGAGACGGTCGTTCCGGTTTCCGCCGGCAAAATAAACGTAATTTCCGGGGCGGCAGTATCTTTGTCGACATTGACAATTGTCGGCGTCAGGGTTTCAACCGTGCGCGGCTCACTGGAAAAGCGTTGCTCGGTGACCGCGGCAGTCAGACTAAGGGGTTTGCCGGCCTGGCCATAGGGTATTTCAACCAGGAATTCGTAAGGAAATTTCCCGTCGGTAAAGCTGCGGTCGCCTCCGATCAGGTTGGCGACATTCAATACCACTCGCTCAACGCCCACATCATCCAGGGCATTGACCTGGACGAGCATCAATTCACCTTCGGTATATGGCGGCCCCCCGTTTTCCGGCTTCGCTATTTTTATCTCGGGCGCCACATCGCCGACGACCTCGATTCTGATTTCTTCCCTGGCGATATGCGCATCGGGATCACCAAATTTCGCGCCGTACGAATCCAGCGCTTCGACCAGGAACGTAATTTTGTTCTGTTCCGGCTGCTGTTCGTTATATGCCGGCAGTGGAACGCTGAAACCGTAAGGCGCCTGCTTCAAAGTAAGCTGCTGAATTTCGGTCTTCGCTCCGTCAGGTCCCTGCAAAACATAAAGTTTCAGCGTATCAATGGCGACATCGTCATAGGCGTTGACATTAACCAGCGCGGCAGTTCCCTCAACCAGCCGGGCACCATCGAGAGGTTCTATGATGTCCACCACCGGACGCTCATCCACTCTTACCGGATAACTTACTTCTTTGATGCGCGTATTGCCGGAAGCGTCACTGGCAACCAACCGCAACCAGACATCAAAAGACGCCCCCTCTTCGATTCCCGCGAACAGAGAAGCAATCTCACTCATGCGGTCTACATGAACCGGTTGGGAATAAATCGGCGTATCGATGTTGTTGGTTGTCACCAGTTCATGGTCAAGCGCCGCTACGTTCCCAATACTGCGTATGGGCGTACCGTAATCCAGCAGGATATAACTTCCGTCAGTTCCCCTCGCGCCATATGCCTGGTAAAGCTCGAGCCGTTCGACTTTCACATTGTCGTAGGCCCGGAAATCCAACATAAAATCCGTGAATTCCGGCGGGCCATATCCAACATTCGGACCGACAACCGCGATTTCCGGATTTATCTCATCTGATTTCCCGCTGAAGGTGATTCGATGGTTACCAAGCGCGCCTTCCGAATCGGCAATCCGCGCCGTCAGTTCAATTTCCTCATCCTCGCCAATCAGCCCGGGCGGCACGGAGAAAAGCAGGGCCGTGGAAACGGCGTGCTCGCTATCGGACTCCCCATATTCCGCTCCGATATCCGGAGAATATTTACGCTCCAAGGAATCACGGATGGACTCAAACGCCTGCCGGGTCACTTCATCTTCCACCAAGACAGGCGCAGTATCCCGACTGACCTGGGTTAGCGGTACACCATTGGCAAAGATGCTGATTGCGCTGTCCGGCAGCTTTCTGTCGTCGGTACCGACAACTTTAATTTCAATTAAGAAAGTTCCGGCAACGATCTCCTGCCCTTGCGCCGGAGAAATAATTCGGACTTCAGGAGCGACATTCTCAAGCGGATAAACAATGAATTTTCGCCTCGTTATATTGCCGGTATTGTCTTCGAGAATCGCTTCGTACTGCGTCGGGTCCGATTCATCGAACAAAATGGTTGCCGGATGCGTGGAAATATGTTTCTTCGGCAGGTTCGGACAGCTCACCGGAAACGGGCTATCGTGGACCGTTTGTACCGATCCGTCCCTGTGGTGTTTCACTACACGGTAGCGCGAAATGCCTGCGTCATCTGTGAACTCCGACGTTAGCCGGAAGTGTTCGCCCCGCCTCACCCAGAATTCGGCGAAATTCAAGCGGTCCGCACCGGAGATTATTTTCTGGAACTTGCCATCCACGCTGTTGGAGGCGAATTCCTTGTAGTTCAGGAGCGGCGCTTCGTTGATATCGATAGGCAATGTAATGTTATCGGCGGTGGATCGACCGCTCGCGTCTTCACCGGTAACACTCAGGTGGACTTCACCTCCGCTCCAATCCACCGGCACTTGATAGATAAAAGTGGCTTGGTCTTCTTCGAGTAGTCCACCTAATCGCCCCACGGTGCCAAAATTATCGTTCAGCGCAAGGTGTTCCAGCCACCCTGTATTGTCGGCATACTGGACTTCGACTTTAACGCTTTCACCCGGAACAACCACCGTACTGTCTATCGGGGTAGGAAGCGAGATACTCGGGGCTTCCTCATCAATAACCAGGTCAAAACGCTGAATGGAAACCAGGCTCTGGCTGCCTCTTTCGTGGGAAAGCCGATCCGCCGCATATGCAAACAAGTCAAAACCTTCGATGCCCGGTTTCGCGAGTGACGGAAGAAAAGTATTCTCGACGTTCCTGGTATTCACATGCTCTCTAACGGGAGAGACATGAACGAAAGCTTCACCGCTTTGAACGCCATCATCTGCCAGCAGCAACTGCAAAGTTTCGTAGCCGGCAGCTTGCCGCCGGGTTCCCTGGTCAAGATAAGATAACTTTCCGGACAGTTTTTCCAGATCAATAACGATTTCATGCAGGAAGAACGGTGTCAGTCCACTTCCGGACTCCAGAAGCGGTTGAATCTTCAACAGGGTTGCGCCTTTGGATTTATACGGTAGCAGGTCCAGCGTTCCGTTCGAAGATTGCAGATCCTGCCAGGCCACTGTTTCATCAATCTCCTGCGCGAGGCAGATATCCGTGACTTCGGCGCGAATGCGATAGCTGACATCATGACTGTCCACTTCCAGCTTTAGACTATCCACCTGAGTAATGAACCCCGGCGTGACCGTCAGACTTCCCGCCTCAAAACCGGCGTAGGTTTCGTCATTTATCCACAAGCGTGCATTGATATCAGCAGCCTCCGGATAAGCCATAAGTGCGGTAGAGAAATAGGAACCCTGAGAATCAGGATCGGCGACCCGGCTTCCCTGAATCGATCTGGTCAAGCCGAGACTACTCATATTCGAGTAAACAAAAAATGTGCTAAGCCTGTCCTGTTTTGTAACGTAGTCATCCACGATCGACATACGCTGGTGCGCAAGCGCGCCTTTTATCACCGATATCCCGGGAGAAGCCGACAGCAATGAGACTTCGGGCGGTGCGTCCGGTTTTACCGTATAGGTTCGCCGGCCGACGGTTGAATTGCCGGAGGTGTCGCTGGCTTCAATAACCACGGTGAATCGAACTTCTCCGGTTACCGTATACCGGGATAGATCCAGCAGGTCGTCTTCGAGAATGGAAACCGATTTGCTATTCAAATCCGCTTCAGCCAACATCTCACGGGTTTCATGGTCGATAATACTGATTTTGTAGGAAGCCACTGCGAGGTTATCTGTGATTCGGGCTTGAAACTCGGCCGGTTGCCTGTCGAACAGTGTCGTTTCCGGCTCGTTGAATATAACTTCAGGACCCTCTGCATCCTCCTGGATGGTCAGACCGACATCGTTGGAGTCGGATGCATTGATCCCCCGATCCGTCACCCTGATAAAAAACCGGAACTGCTCCCCCGAGTTGGCAAAGAAAGTGAGCGGGATTTTTACCCGACCGCTGAAGTCAACGTAGAATCTTTGCGCGGTGACAACTGAACCGAATGATCCGGGATTCGGCACCGTGACCTGCTCCATTCTGTCGTTTCTGGCCAATCCTTTATCCCACTCCAGAGGGATTTCCGTTTCAAAGTCCGATACCAGATAAGGCACCAGACCGTCCACATAAATGTTATCGCTGGCCACGCCTTCGACTTTAAATGATGCTCCCGGAAAAACCGCCAGATCGGCATCCGGAGTTGTCATGCTCACCGTGGGCGCTTCTTCGTCATCCAACAGCACCAGGTCCAACGTCTCTTCAGTCTCCGCCCCAGCATCATCCCGGGCGCGAACGCCTACGACTATTCCGCCATCCGGTGTATCCTCCAGCTTGTGAGGCACACGTATCAACTTGCTAAAGTACCCACCCTCCTTGATTACCCGGTTGATTTCAGCAGTACTTACCTTAAATGTCTGGGTTTCGACATTATTTTCCCTGACAAAAAACTCGAGCCCCGCAACCTGCCGGTTATCACTGACCAAGGCACTAACAGTGAATTGCTCACCCTCGACAAATCGTGAACCGGCCGCCGGATGACGAATGGAAATTGACGGAGGGTCGTCGGTTTCAACGGCGTAAGTCCAGCTTTCCACGGCCTGGTTATCGAAAATATCGATAGCCGTTAGACTGACAGAAATTTCGTTGACGTTACCCGGAACCGAATAGGTAAAACTTCCTGATACATCCTTACCGCTGATTTGCGGCGTGCTTACCGCTTGACCGTTTACCCGCACCTGTACCGATGCTAGCTCACTTTCATCTACAGCGCGCCAACCAATATCCACGTCACTGTTACGGTAAAGCGTGCTGCCCGGAATGGGCTTCGAGACGGAGATCAGGGGTGCCTGACTATCCTGAATAATGGCAACAGTCTTCGATATCTCAGCGGAAGCCGGATCACCGCGAGCATCCCGCGCCACCACATTGATCGTCAGTTCCGCTGCCGCGTTAGGCAAATTTAACGAGGCAAGATCGATTTGATCCCGGTACTGTACGATCGACTGAGGTGTGAGGCCGGACTCGCTGTCAATGACCTTATCCGATAATGTGCTACCGTTCAGTTCGTAGCGGATATCCAACCGGTGAACGGCCTTATCGTCCGTGGCCAGTATGTCGAAACTCACCTGATCGGTATTGTTGTAAGCCGGTTTATCGCTAATGATTTCCTTCACTTGAGGTGGCTGGTCAGGCTTGATACGCACAACCAGGCCGACAGTAGAGGCATTCCCCACTTCGTCGGTAACCGTGGCGGAAATATCGTAATCCGCAAAGCTGGCGCCGTTGTAGTCGTGTGCACGCAACAACAGCAATGCCGAATACGCCTTTAACGCTCCGGGAATCTGCTGTAACAGGAAGTCCTCTCCAGTAACTACGTCAGCCAGGTTATCAGTGAGAATATATCCGTTTCCTTCCCGGCGCACTCCCCTCAGTTCCGCCCTGGTCGCTCCGACATTGTCGTAGCCCGCCACCTTGATAACGAACTCGCTGCCCGAGATGACTTCGGCAATATTTTCCCCACTGGTCACGGCGGGAGAGGCGAAATTGACTACAGGAGGTTCTTCATCGTGCCCGAGGATCACTTCGGCAATATTACTTTGTGCGGTCTTGCCCGAACTGTCCGTGACCACCGCATACATCGAAAGCACCTGCTCCTTTTCAATGGTTTCCGGCGTTTCGAAGTTATAGGCATACGGCGGACGGACGTCGGAGCCGACCAGTTGGCTGTCAACATAAAAGTCCACTTTTTCCACCGCGAGATCGTCGGTCGCCTCCGCGCGCAGTTGGATGGGCAATCCTGCAACGAAAGACGCCCCTGTCACAGGATGGCTAAGGGCCACCGTCGGGGCTTGATCTCCCTTGACGGGTACGCGCACGACTTCGGATGTCGTGATTTTGCCGTGGTAGTCCGTCGCCCTGACCTGAATCGCCAACGTCGATCCGAGATGTTCTTCGAGCACGGGATAAGAGAAAGTCAGCATTCGGGTTTCTGTGTCCATAACTGACGGTGCCAGCAAAACATCACCATCTTCCTCGACAGACCTGGATATGCGGCGCGTTTCGACGACCTTCCCTTCAACAATAAAATCCACCTGGGTGCCCAGCGACAGCGTTTCGTCCGATATGGAAGCCGTGATCGGGAGAGGCTTGCCGATGGTGGCGATGGCACCGACTTGCGGGGATTGCAGCAAGACCGCCGGAGGCCGGTTTTCGACAATACGGATCAGCTTTGCCGGCGAATCTTTCTGGCTGCGACTGGTATGAACCCTGGCACTGACGCTCAGACTTGTTTCCGTGGTCGAGATCGAAGGCGCTTTGTGAGTGAAGCGCCAAACTTCGTAAAGCTCCTTTTTGACCTCAGTGCCAACCAGTACGTCCCGGACTTCCACCAGAGGGTACATGGCTTCGCCAACTTTTCCGGCATCCAGATAAAACTCCACATGAGAGATACCACTCTGGGGCTCAAAATCATCTGGCAGAAACCCCAATGAGGTGGCGACCTGTATACTGAACGGCGAGGTTTCAACAACCCTAACCCCATCCACAGGCAGTTCAAAATCGAATGCGGGTACATTCGAGGCGGGTTGTTTGCTTACCTGAAGAAAGTGCTCCAGTGTAGTACCCGTTTGGCCGACGGTGTCAGTCACTTCGGCCCGAACAGACAGGGTGCGCCCCTCCAGTTCTTCGGAAATCGGCAAGGTCAACTGCCACGGTGCCTGGTTGCGCGCCCCTATTAACCCGCCGTCCAGGAAAAACCGTACTTCGGAAACACCGACATCATCCTCAACCTGCGCATCGAGAACCAAGTCGGTTCCAACGAAAGCGGTAGTGGGAACATCCATACTCACTGTGGGCTGTCCGTCACGAGCCGTCACCGCCACGCTCGAGGAAATACCCGGCAGTTCCAGCAGACTCAATGTCACGAAAGCTGGCGCCGAAGGGGAAATAACAACGGAAGACCGGAGCTCGTTTAACCGGTTTTTCTGCAAGTACGCCGATGACGCCGCGCCTACTGTGACAACCGGAGTCCAGTGGCCACGGATAACCGAGGCGGAACCGTCGTCGAAAATCGCCTGGACTTCGGGAAGGGCGAACCAATCGTTCAGCCTTCCCAGTTCGAACGAGCTATCTGCGGTCACTCCCGCAACGCGCAAGTCCACTATCTGTTTGCTGAAATCCGCGATAACCGGAACGAAGCGCGATTCCAGACCCGGATAGGAAACCTCGATAGTGACATTTTCCGAGTCTGTCTCCTGCAGTGCATAAACAAACCCGCGCGACGTGACGCCAATCAGGTCGGGATGGGAGGATTCGTAAGTTACGCCATTACCCGCGCCCGTAACATCCACCAGGCCGCGAAACTGGAACTCGATGGAGGGCGAAAGCACTGGCGCTTGCAAGGGGTTATTAATGACTATCGGAGTAGTGGAAATATGCAGTGAATAGGCTTGCTCCTGAATGGAGTCCCCGGTAAACGCCACCTTGGAGAAGTTCGCTTGATTCCCCGAGGAATCAACAACATAGGCGTCAATCAGTACAATAGCATCATAGGCAATCTCTTCACCCGCAAGCGGTGAGGAGATCGGGATCTTTACCGTGTATTCGGACTGCCATTCGCTGATGGGATACACCCGTTCCGTTCCATTGGTTCGGGCAAAGGCAGAATTTCTCGCTTCGGCAATCACACCGCCATGAGAACGAAGATCGGAAGCCCGCAGGCCGAGCACATCCACCCCAAGATAACTGATGTCCGTGTTATCCATGGCTTTGATGCTAACCACCAGTAACTGGCCGGCCTCGGTATCCCGTATCGATACTGACTGATACTCAATCGTCGGGGCTTCGCCTTCAACCTCGAAAGCCTCGGCAAAGGTAGACGTGCTTCCATCGGGCAGAGTTGTGATTACATTGGGGTATAAGCGGGACGGGCCACTGACGGTGAAATCGATAAAACACTTGCCTGGATGGGAAGGATCGATAGAGACATCTTCGCGCTGGAAGACTTGCATAACTTCTGCGCTGCCCGCTGAAACAGAGGCGAGATTCTGGCAATCACTAATGGTCGCCACATACCGGATTTGACTATCGGTTTCAGTAATCCGGTCTACCGCACGAATATCTACTTGCGCCACTACATGAGTAAACCCCAGACACAACCAGATGCTAACTAAACGCTTTAGCAACCGCTTCTTCACAAACAAGTGCTGCTCCATTCCCTTTTTTTTAAAACCCGACACAGTCATGCCAATTATGGCTTGGCACAACCACAATTTATTCACACAAAGCAGAATGGAATGTCGCGAACAGCTTTGGAGTGCTCCCTGTCTTACTTGCGATAGCCCGATTCCAATGTCGAGGAAGCTTATTCTGGCTTAATGTGCGCTACCTGTTTCTTCTTATTTGCGTGTTACGCATAACGCCAGTAAAATCCATTTATGTTTCAATAACTTAGATTATTATCTTACAATTACCAAAAACATAGCATGTTTTTACTTTTTAATTATGGACGCCAAGATAGCACAATAAATACACAAATTACAAGATTAAAAATCTTGGCCAAAGCAAAGCCTTCCGTTGATGCTATTATCATATCTTTATTAAATTTATAAGGCCTAGGATACCTGAATGGGAAGTCATTGGGACAATTACGCGGAAAAATGGAAACGTGTGACAAGTCCACTGCGCCCTTCCACCGACGATATCGACATCTATAAAACCCTGATTTATAACATTGCAGCAAAGCATGACAGCTTAAAGGTCTTGCTCCTGGGCACCACCACGGAGATTATTGAACTTTCCTGGCCCAATGGGGCTGACTTGCATGTTATAGAAAAATCACCCTCAATGGTTAAAACCCTCTGGAATCCCTTATGTCCCCATAAATGCGTTTTAGGAGATTGGTTTTACATGCCAGTAAAATCAAACAGTATTGACGTAGTGATAGGCGATGGCTGTTACACCACTCTGGGCGAACCGGCACTTTATTATTGTCTGAATAAAGAGATACGTCGCGTTTTAAAAGAAGATGGCAATCTGTTTATTCGCTTTTTCATTTCCCCTGAGGATAAAGAAAATATTTCTCAAGTCTTAAAAACGGCCGATGATAATTTTCACGCATTTAAATGGAGACTGGCTATGGCATTGCAAACATCGTTTGAAGCAGGGATAGTCTTAATGGATATATGGAATGAGTGGATCTCCTTGAGCAAGAAAAACATTGAATTGCAGTCAAAATGGGACAAACACAGCGTTGACACTATACATATTTATAAAAACATTAAAGCAAAATACTCGTTTCCAACAATGCAGGAACTAAATCCAATAATGAATAAAAGATTCCTCGAAATCTCCATTAATCAGGGCAGTTACAGCTTGTCGGAAAGATGCCCAATTATCCACTATAAAGTCAAACCAACCCGTCAGCCGTGAAGCGGTTTAAACTTTTCGATATTCCAAAAGAACAGATGCCGATATATCGACGAATATACGAAAATTTAATTAGAGCCGAATATTTTTCGATAGACAGACTCAAACGTATCCAACTTGCAGAACTTTCCCGGCTGCTTGAACATGCACGCTTACACGTTCCCTTCTACAAAAATCGGCTACCTGCAACTATAACTTGCATTGAGGATTATACAGGCAACACCCCCATTTTAAGCCGGCAAGAGTACCAAAACAATATTGATTTTTGCATTGCGCAGAGCATGCCTCCGGGTATAGTAAACGCTGGCCCTATATTCACTTCGGGAAGCAGTGGTATCCCAGTGAAAATTTTTCAGACCAATGCCACCCAAGAATGGTATAAAGCACTTAATCTGCGGGACCTGCAATGGAATGGTCTCGATCCTAAGCAAAGCTTGGCGGCCATTATATTTTTTGATAAATCGGATGATGCCTGGCACGGCGTGTCAAGGAACTATTGGGACCGCTGGATAGCCGAGAGTACAGAATGTGGGCCAAGTTACGGTCTCAGTATCGAACGTGATCCGGACAATCAAGTGGAATGGCTAAAAAAAATAAATCCGGACTATCTTGTCAGCTATCCTTCAAACCTCGAACTGCTATCCGATTATTTAACCAATTTTTCAGATTTAAAGTTAACCACTATTAAAAGCCTCTCCGAACCTTTACCTAACAGTCTGCGAGATAAAATCCAAACCCGGTTCACGATCAAAGACATGTATACCTGTCGCGAATCAGGTTACCTGGCTTCGGAATGCGAAAAAGGTAGCCTACACGTTCACTGTGAAAATATCATACTGGAAATTGTTGACGAAAATATGCGGCCCTGCCCACCCGGAAAGACGGGACAAGTACTTCTCACCACGCTACATAACTATCTGTCTCCATTATTTCGCTACGCTGTTGGAGACTATGCAAGCTTTGGCGCGCCTTGTGATTGTGGCCGACAACATCCTGTTATTGAGCGAATCGATGGCAAAATCCATCCGCCGTTCAAGATCGCGGGGAACCGATACAAAAACAGCATCCACATTCATTCATCCTTGCGAAAAATAGGCGGGTGCAGGCAATTTCAAGTTATTCAAAAAAGTGACCGCTTCGTAGTCAATATTGTTCCGGATAAGGAGTGGCATTATTCACTGAAATCGCAAATTCAGGAAATGCTGGAAGCTTTCTTTGAAGGGCCTGTGGATGTAAAAGTCAACTTGGTGGACAGGATTCCTCTTCATAAAGGTAAATTACGCCATCTTGTCATTGAACAGTAATATCACACGTACCACTAAACCACCGCATCAAGTAGCCGTATTCTACTCTGGGGAATTCTTAAACCATCGTTACGGTTATCAAAGTATTGTGTATTTAATTCCTTACAGCCAATATCGGTCATCTTTGAATACCCCATCCACCCCATATCCGCTTGCAGGTTTGCGGAATTGAAGAAGCACCGCGCGCGCGCCTTTCGATTCGGGAGTTTCCCTTGCGATTCCCTGTATAGATGACGTTTGCCCGGCTCGGATTCGGTCTCTGTAACATAACTTAAAACAACTTCTGTACCGATGGCACCGTTACCAATGATTTCCAACAACCGCAATACCTGACTCTTACTAAGAAGAGCCGCTCCCAGCAACGAATAAAACGCGGGCCGACTTTTATCGAATCCACGGTCAACCAACGCAGTCAACAGGCACTCGCAATCGATGTCTGCCGAGACTAACTTGAGGTTCGCTGGCGTTTCAATGCCTGCGGCTGCGAAAAGAGAAATCTTCCAATCCTGAATCTCCTGGTTGTCGACCTCATAGATAGTCAAACCAGGATAACGTTCTAGCACATCAAACGCCGCCGTATCCAGACCCGCGCCCACAACAACATATTGAGATATTCCTGCCTTGGCCGCCTCCAAAAGCTGATGTTGCACGAATAAGGCATGAGAGATAACCGTCGCACGTATTGCCGGATCTGACCCGGGAGCGGCAGGTGGGTTATATAGGTCAATCGCGTAGGAGGTGGCTATAATATCCTTTACATGCGATTCATAGTATATTACCGGTCGGTCATGAATTTGATGTATCACCTTGCAAACAGCCATATCGAAAGCATATTTATTCACTATGGGAATTGTCATAATGTTACGTACCGCAATTCTATTGTTTTCAAGTGATAAAAGGATACAGAATGCCGCCTAAGATTCGATGGAGCCAACCAAGGGACGTTAGTGAACAATAGTACCAATTCAAACATCACGCAGCGAAAAATCTTACTTGTCTGGGAGCTGGGTAGCAACCTTGGGCACTTATTCAGCTTTAAGCATCTTGCTATCGCCCTAAGGAGAGCATCGTTTGACGTCCTGGTTGCAGCCAAGGAGCTGCACCAATCCGAAAGAGCATTCCACGATATCGACATAAAGCTGGTACAAGCTCCAGTATGGCTACCAAAGGAAAAACAGCAAAAACAAACTCTATGTATGCCGGACATTCTTTTGCAACGCGGTTACGATTCATTCGCGGGCTTACAGGCACTGGTGAAGGCTTGGCGCGCACTTTTTGATATTTATTCTCCCGATCTGGTGGTTTTTGACTATGCGCCAACCGCTTTACTTGCTGCAAAAACCTACTCGTTCAAGAAAATAGTTACCGGTGTTGGCTTTGGCGCATTAGTACCAGGTACAGCGGCGGAAAAAATTTTTCCCGCTCACGGAGTGGATGCACAGATCCAGTCTGCCGAGGCCAGGGCCGTTGACACCGTAAACAAAGTCGCGAACCGCATGGGTATTGAACGGATAAATTTTATAAGCGACCTTTTCGTGGCGGACAAGGTAGTTATTACAAACATGCCCGAATTGGACATGTATGCGAGCAAACGAATCGATGCAGCGTATGTTGGTCCGTTAAAAAGAAAAAACGACAGCTTACCAACCGCCACATGGCCGGATAGCAAGCATAAGTTTAATATTTTCACCTACCTGAATTGCGGTAATCGTAGCCTTAGATACCTCTTACCCGCACTGGCGCAGGTGAAAGCCAATATGCTGATATACATCGGCGGTGGAAAAGCCCTACCATCCAAACCACCTTCACCCCACATAAAACTGCTTGACGCACCAACGAACCTCGATCTTCTGCGATCGACGGACCTTGCCATTGTGGATGGGGGAACAACTATCGCCCGGGCGATTTCGGAGGGTGTGCCTGTACTCGCTTCTCCGGGGCAACTGGAACAAAGAAATATAGCGAAACTGGCGGAAAAAACCGGCGCAGCCAGGATCGTGAGGTATAGCGATGATGTGGACTCGCTGATCGATAAAATCAACTTAATGCTCAACCAACCCTCTCATAAAATCGCCGCCTGCAACATAGCCATGAGGTACCCGCATTTTCGTGAAGATCAGGGCGCTGAAATATTCAGGGATATATGTATAGACCTATTGCACTGACAGACTTTACCAGTCCTTATCAGCTGATAGTGCTCACCTAAAGCACGAGCTCCAATAGAGATAGCAAAGACATTTACTTCGAGTTAAAAACCTCTAACCAAACGAATTCAATTCACAAACAGAAGTGTTGCTACCAATGATAACCGCACTGCGACAATCCAATAATGGAGCGGTTTGTGGATGTAAAGGTGATCTAGATGATAGACCTATATTCGCAGCCATTCCCCTACATTCATATCCAAGCATAGAGATCGTGCGGCGAAGGATTAAAATACCCATGGGGGTTTGGCGTAACCACCAAAGACTGTCTTAGCGGATAGAGATTTGCTACTCTTTCGCATTCTCTCTGATCACTCTCTATTCTCGCTTGTTACATTTAAAACGGTGGGCACTAGTTGTGTTTGGGTAAAACCTGTATTTCCACCCAACACTTTTAAAAGAGCGCTATAAAATCAGTTGAGCCCAAAAACGTCGTGGGACTTCAGCACTTAAAAAATTTTTTTAACTTATGAATCAACAAGTTACTTCAGAAAACGTTTCGATAAGCAAAGATCAACTGGAATCACACACCCCAATGATACAGCAATACCTACGCATCAAGGCTGAGCACCCAAACGAACTGGTGTTCTACCGCATGGGGGACTTCTACGAGCTCTTCTACGACGACGCCAAGAAAGCGTCCAAGCTACTGGACGTTACCCTTACAGCGCGGGGCAAATCCGGCGGCAAACCCATTCCCATGGCGGGCGTGCCCTACCACGCGGTGGAAAACTACCTCGCAAAGCTGGTGCGTCATGGGGTGTCGGTGGCCATTTGCGAGCAGATTGGCGACCCCGCCGCCTCCAAGGGGCCGGTGGAGCGCAAGGTGGTGAGAATCATTACCCCGGGCACCATCAGCGATGAAGCGTTACTGGACGAGTCGCGGGACAACCTGCTGGTGGCGGCCTGCCGATATGATGACATTTACGGTATCGCCACCCTGGACATGGGCAGCGGGCGCTTCAGCGTTCTGGAGGTGGTCGGGGAAATGGCGTTCCTGGGCGAGATAGAACGCCTGCGACCGGCCGAGCTGCTTGCCTGCGAGTTACAGGGATTGCCTTCAGCCATTGTGGACCGGGCGGGATTTCGCAATCGCCCGGAATGGGAATTTGACCGTGAGGTGTCCATCCGGCTGCTGACCCAGCATTTTTCCACCAAGGATCTCGGCGGCTTCGGCGCCGATGGTCTCACCGTCGCCATTAGTGCCGCCGGGTGCTTGTTCGCTTATGCGCAGGAGACCCAGCGCACCGCTCTCGGGCATATCAGTTGCCTGGCGGTGGAACAGCCGGGTGAAAACGTCACCCTCGACCCGGCTACCCGTCGCAACCTGGAGCTGGATATCAACCTCTCCGGGGGAGAGGAAAACACCCTGTTCAGCGTCCTTAACACCGCCACTACCGCCATGGGCGGCCGCCTGCTGCGGCGCTGGATCAACTGCCCCACCCGAAACATCGACATTCTGGGGGGCCGGCAGCAGGCGGTGACCAATCTGCTGGACGGCTATCGGTTTGAGGAGCTGCGCCGCGAACTCAAACATATCGGCGACCTGGAGCGAATACTGGCCCGCGTGGCCCTGCGCTCCGCCCGGCCGCGGGATCTTTCCCGTCTGTGCAGCTCGCTGGCCCAGTTTCCGCTGCTTCAACAAACCCTGAAAACCTGCGACTCCGACAAGCTGCGGCGGCTGTCGACCGACGTCAACGAATTTCCGGAGCTGGTGGACAAGCTGGACAAGGCGCTGGTGGAAAATCCTCCCGTGGTATTGCGCGATGGCGGGGTGATTGCCGAAGGCTACGACAGTGAACTCGATGAATTACGAAACATCAGTTCCAACGCCGGTGAATTTCTGGTGCGCCTGGAGGAACAGGAAAAGGCAAAGACCGGCCTGTCGACTCTGAAAGTGGGCTACAACCGCGTGCATGGCTATTACATCGAAATCAGCAGGGCCCAAGCCGGTTCCACGCCGGTGGAATATATCCGGCGGCAAACACTGAAAAACGCCGAGCGCTTTATTACACCGGAACTCAAAACCTTCGAGGACAAGGCGCTGTCCGCCAAAAGCCGGGCGCTGGCCCGCGAAAAGGCTCTTTACGAACAACTGGTGGACGAACTCAACGAGATTCTTCTTCCACTGCAGACTGCCGCTTATGCGGTGGCGGAACTGGATGTGCTCACTACCCTCGCGGAACGCGCCGAACAGCTGGATTTTTGCTGCCCCAGGCTCAGGCGGGAGGAAGGCATCCAGATCGAACAGGGCCGCCACCCGGTGGTGGAACAGGTGCTGAAGGATCCCTTCGTCCCCAACGATCTCGTTCTGGACCACCACCAGCGCATGCTCGTCATTACCGGCCCCAACATGGGCGGTAAATCCACCTACATGCGCCAGGCTGCCCTGATCGTGCTGCTGGCGCAGATCGGCAGTTACGTGCCGGCCAAAAGCTGCGAAATTGGACTGGTGGACCGGATATTCACCCGCATCGGCTCATCGGACGATTTGGCCGGCGGCCGTTCGACCTTTATGGTGGAAATGACAGAAACCGCCAATATTCTCAACAATGCCACTCGCAACAGTTTGGTCTTGATGGACGAAATCGGCCGGGGCACCAGTACTTACGACGGCCTGTCGCTGGCGTGGGCCTGCGTCGAGCATCTCGCCCACCAAACCCGCCCCTTCACCCTGTTCGCCACCCACTATTTTGAAATTACCGCGCTTGCGGAAACGCTGGAGGGCGTACGCAATGTGCACCTGGATGCGACGGAATACAATGACAACATCGTCTTCCTGCACAATATCCAGACCGGCCCCGCCAGCAAGAGCTACGGCTTGCAAGTAGCCAAGCTCGCTGGTATTCCACCTGCGGTGATCGCTTCAGCAAAGGATCGATTACGTCACCTGGAAGGCGAGCGCAACGAGGCGCCGGCAACAAAAACCGTGCAAAAGCCGCAACCGTCCGTTGTACAGGGAGAGCTTTTTTTCAGCGCCGAACCCAGCCAGGTGGAGCAGCGGTTGAAGGAAGTTAATACCGATAACCTGACACCAAAACAGGCGCTTGATTTGCTATATGAATTGAAAGAATTATTGTGAGTAACAGTCAAAGACGACGAAAAACGTAAGCGAACGCCACTCACTGCTTCAATTTAACTTATGGGGGATGATGCTGTGTTATCCGGCCTGCATTTTGAAATGCGTTGTTATGATTATCGAAAATAGCGATGACTCTTATCATAAAATCGGTCATAACCTTAGAAGCAAAACGCTATTCCCGGTCACACCCTATCCTGCTAGAATGGCGCGCTTAAAAATTTTGGACCACAGTAAGAGGATTTCGAGATGACATTCGTGGTGGGTGAAAACTGTATCAAATGCAAACACACTGATTGCGTGGAAGTGTGTCCAGTTGACTGTTTTTATGAAGGCCCGAATTTTCTGGTGATTCATCCCGACGAGTGTATCGATTGCGCCCTGTGCGAACCCGAATGCCCGGTGGATGCCATTTTCTCCGAGGATGAGCTGCCGGAAGACCAGGCGGAATTTCTGCAAATCAATGCCGAACTGGCCGAGGTCTGGCCGAATATTACCGAGAAAAAGGATTCACTGCCGGATGCCGAGGAATGGGACGGCGTCCCCGACAAGCTGCAGTACCTGGAGCGCTAGCAAGCAGCTTAGACCCAAGTCGAGAGAACAAAAAAGCCGCGAAATTCGCGGCTTTTTTATGGGGGTTTGTGGGGGAGGGTTCGCTTTATACAGCGCCAAACAGCGCAGCGGCATCCAGGCCTTGCTTTTCCAGAATATCGCGCAGGCGACGCAGTGCTTCCACCTGAATCTGCCTTACTCTTTCGCGGGTCAAGCCGATTTCCCGACCGACTTCTTCCAGCGTGCTGGTTTCGTGACCGCGCAGACCAAACCGGCGGGCAACCACTTCGCGTTGTTTTTCGCTCAACTCATCCAGCCAACCGTCCAGGTTCATACTGAGGTCGCTATCCTGCAGCAGTTCCACCGGATCGGAGACGTGCTGGTCGGGAATCATATCGACCACGGTTTTGTCCGAGCTGGGGCCAATGGGCACATCCATAGAGGTTACACGCTCGTTCAACGCCAGCATGCGCTCCACGTCTTCCACCGGCTTTTCCAGCAGGTTGGCGATCTCCTCGGGGGATGGCTCGTGATCAAGTTTCTGCGACAGCTCACGCGCCGCACGCAGATATACATTCAGTTCTTTTACCACATGAATCGGCAACCGAATCGTGCGGGTCTGGTTCATGATCGCACGTTCAATAGTCTGGCGAATCCACCAGGTGGCGTAGGTTGAAAAGCGGAAACCACGCTCGGGGTCGAATTTTTCCACCGCGCGAATCAAACCCAGGTTGCCTTCCTCGATCAGGTCCAGCAGGGCCAGGCCGCGGTTAACGTAACGCCGTGAAATTTTCACCACCAGGCGCAGGTTGCTTTCAATCATGCGCTTGCGGGACGGCTCGTGGCCTTTCAGGGCCTTGCGGGCAAAATAAACTTCCTCTTCCGCGCTCAACAGCGGGGAAAAGCCAATTTCGTTCAAGTAGAGTTGGGTAGCATCGAGATTCTTGTAGTGTTCCTCGTCGACGTACTCAGAGCTCTCGCCCCTCGCCTGCGTCCCTCCAGGCTTTTCGAGCGATTCCTGCTCGTCCATATCGTCGTCGATGTCGAAACTGTTTGAGAGGATCGCATCATCCTCGTGGTTTATTCTTTCAAGTTCTCGTAATGCCATAACCATATCCCCTGTGACCTGAGGTTATTGCGGAATGGAGGGAATTCCGCGCTTTGTCTTGTGTGGTCGATACTACATAACCAAAGTTGGTCAACTCGAACCCAGAAACCTGTCCCCGAAGAAAGCCTTCATATCGGACCTGTTTCGGCTGGAATTTAAATGACTTAAATTCCGGTACTTCGATTATTTCTCTGGAAGGTATGAAAGAGGATTTACCGGTTTGCCGTCATGGCGGATTTCAAAGTGCAATTTAACCCTGTTGGTTCCGGTTGAACCCATCTCGGCAATTTTTTGACCCATCTTTACATTTTCACCTTCAGTCACCAGTAACCGTCGGTTGTGAGCGTAAGCGCTGAGGTACTTCTCGCTATGCTTGATGATGATCAACTTGCCATACCCTCGCAGTCCATCGCCGGAGTAAACAACTGTTCCGACGGAGGCTGCGATGACAGGCTCTCCCAAATCACCGCTAATATCAATACCTTTGTGCAGGGCGTTTTCTGAGCTAAAAGTGGTAATAAGTTTTCCATTGGCGGGCCAGACCCAGTTCTTTGGTGTGAATTCGGCGCTTGAATCCACTTTTTTGGTAACGTTTTTTGTTGTTTTTATTGATCGCTGTATACCAGGGGCGGGCACCTTTGCAACCGGTTTTGGGGTCGGTTTCGACGTGCGGGAAACAGGCCTTGACGGCGCTTTCACGGGAACGTTGGATGTATCCAGTTGGAGGATCTGACCGGGATAAATGGTGTAGCGAGAGTCCAGATTATTGGCTGCGGCGAGCTTCCTGTAGTCCAGGTTATATCGCCAGGCAATGGAATAAAGGGTCTCGCCCCGGGCGACGTGATGGGTGGTCAGTTTCTTACTTGGGGGTTGACGAAAGTCTTCGACAGGAGCGATATAAGTGGGATTACCACAGGCGGAGAGAAGTGCGGAAGCGATCGATATTTTAATCACCCGAATCGCCAATTTCATGCCTTTTTCATCCCTCTCACCCCTGCCGCATCGCAACAACCAAGGTCACTTTATATTCAAAAATAGAACCTTTTGGAATTAATGGCGCCTATTTATTTAAAATTAATATAAATTATAAATATAAAAAAATGCCAACTATATGCAAACTTTCTGGTTTTCCGACTTTTTACTCCAGTTCAACAACCTAGTTCTCATTCTTGGAATTAGGCCTTAGAAAATTTAACTGCCAAAAGTTCAATCAAAAGTACTAAAAATAATCCAAGTGCGGCAGATGTGATTACAAGCGCCAATTGAGACTCCAGGCCGGTAACACTCTCATAAAAAAATGGTGAGACGTTTTCCTGAGCGATCGGTGTAACCTCTCCATGCCGATCAATCACGGTTTCCACCGTCACCTTCCAGGGCCAGGTAACATTCAGCGACCCCACCAGAAACCCTATCAATACCGCCAAAGTTGTCTGGTGGTAATTGTCCAGCAGCCACGACAGGAAGCGGGAAAACACCAGCAAACCGCAGATACATCCCGCCAGGAAACTCCCCAGCAACACCAGATCCATCTCGTTCACGGCATTCAGTACCACCGGGTAAAGCCCCGCAAGCAGCAGGATAAAGCTGCCGGAAATCCCCGGCAGGATCATGGCACATATCGCCACAAATCCGCCCAAAAATATAATCCACCAATCCCCCGGCAGGTGCGTCGGTTTGGCGATGGATATGACGATCACAATAGACGCGCCAATCAAGCAAGCTATCCAATGACGCCAGTGCCAGGAGGATTGGGTTTTCACCAGCAACACCACAGAAGCGGCAATCAGGCCGGTAAAAAACGCCCAGACCAGAACCGGATAGTTCTCCAGGCAATAACTGATCACCGACGCGAGCGTTTTGATGCTCAGCAGCACCCCGCCGAATACCGCCAGCAGGAAATTGCCGTTGATATGGCGCCAGAATGCAGGCACGCCTTGTTTTGCCAATACCATTAACGCACCCGGCCCACACTGCCGCAGCGAGTGCAGGAGTTCATCGTAAATGCCGGTAATAAACGCAATGGTTCCGCCGGAAACACCAGGTACTACATCTGCGGCTCCCATGGCGATGCCGCGCAATACAAGCAGCACGTAATCTTTGATACTTCGATTCATCAGCGGGTTATTCCAGACAACAGGGGAACGAATTTTACGGGTTCTATTTTATGGGTGATGAAATTTTCGGAATCACCCTCGCGAATAATCAGGGTCAGCACCTGTTGATCGGCCCCTACCGGTATGACCAAAACGCCGTCAGGTGCCAATTGGTTTAACAGTTCGCGGGGGATTTCGCGGGGCGCAGCGGCGGAAAGGATGCCGTCAAAGGGGGCCTCTTCGGGCCAGCCAAAGCCACCATCGGCGTGCCTGAAACAGACATTGTTCAGCCCCAGGCGCCGCAGCAGTTGTTTTGCCCTCAACTGCAGGGGTTTTATACGCTCGACGCTCCAGACCCGACCCACAATCTGGGCCAGCACCGCGGTCTGGTAGCCGGAGCCGGTGCCGATCTCCAATACCCTATCCAGACGACCACTGGCACCCATAAGCAGTTCCGTCATCCTGGCAACAATATAGGGTTGGGAGAGGGTTTGACCGTAACCGATGGGAAGCGCCGTATCTTCGTAGGCGCGGTGGGACAAGGCTTCATCGAGAAATAAATGACGCGGCGTATTGCCGATGATATCGAGGACGCGCTGGTCCGAAACACCCTGATCCACCAGTCGTTGGACCAGGCGGTCACGCGTGCGCTTTGACGTCATGCCCACGCCTTCGAGCAAGATTTGACTCACTTTTCCCCCCAATGCAACGAGCCGGCCTATCTTACATTTCTATTCTGCGCCGGTTCCGAAATCGCCCAAACTATAACACAACACCACTTGTTTAATTTACTTGACCGGGCTTGCTTCCAGCACTGTAATCTCCCGCAAAACCGATGTGGCAAATTCCCCGGCAGGCAGCCCAAATTTTAATTTTAGTGTGGATTCCCCGATAGACCAGTTTAAATCCACCGGCCGTATCACCAGGGCCCGACGCTCCTGGGACAACCCGCTGTGTTCCAGCCTGTCGCACCAGCCGGCAAAGCCGGACAGGGTTTGTAATTCAACCTCCCCGGCGGTAGAAGTAACCGCCGGCCGCCCTCGTCCCCAGAGAGGACCGGACGGAAACTCTCCCAGGCAAATATCCCCGTCGACAGTACAGTTCCAGGTTGACTGCCGCACGCGCTCCGCCAGAACCAGATTGAACAAATAAGCACGAGCAGCCGAAAGCACGAGCCCTTTTTTGGTCCGGTTGCGAATCGGCCTGCCGCCGGCAAACCACTCTTCGGCCTGCACAAGATTGCCGCCATCGCGCCCGAAACGTTGCTCGCCGAAGTAATTCGGCACACCCCGGGCGGCAATTTTTTCCAACCGCGCCTGGGCCTCTTCCGGATGGGTGACATCGCGCAGGGTGATTTCAAACCAATTGCAGCGGTGCTGGCCGCGACGCAATTTCTGGTGATGGCGGGAAACGGCAAGAATATCAATGTTGAGCCCGCTCTGTTTTACAAAACCGGGCCAGTCTACTTCTATCTCCTTCCCCGGTTTATAGATACTGAACCATTGAGTCGTTTCGGCAATACGATCCTTCAGACCGCTGACACCCACATCCATGGGTTTAACCCCTAAAAAAGCTGCCATTTTCTCGGCCACGTAATGGGTGTTTTCGCCCCGCTTTTTTATTTTGACGAAAATATGTTCGCCCTCTCCGCCGGGCTCAAAACCCAGGTCCTCCACTACAATAAAATCCTCCAGCCGTGCGCGAAATAACGCGCGCGATGTCGGTAAACCGTAGGCGAAGGGAAAATCGAGATTGAATGTCATTATTTAATCAGCACCGTAGCAAACGCGGCAATTCCCTCGCCCCGACCGGTAAACCCGAGATGCTCCGTGGTGGTGGCCTTAATATTGACATTATCGATATGGGTTTCCAGGTCCTCGGCGGCTTTTGCACGCATTTCTCCGATATACGGAGCCATTTTCGGTGCCTGGGCAACGATAGTCATATCCGCATTGGCCAGAGAAAAACCCTTTGCCTTTATTTTGGCGTAAACCATTCTCAGCAAGGTTCGGCTGTCCGCATTTTTGTACTGCGCATCCGTATCGGGAAAATGTTTACCGATATCCCCCAACGCCGCCGCACCCAACAATGCATCGCACAGTGCATGCAACAGAACATCACCATCAGAATGCGCCACCAGCCCCTGGGTGTGCGCGATAACAACACCGCCAATAACAATTTTATCCCCGGGACCGAACGCATGAACGTCAAACCCCTGACCAATGCGCATATTGTTCAACCTTCATTAGTAAATCGGTTCGCCAAAATAAATTCAGCCCAAGGGAGATCTTCCGGCACCGTGACTTTAATATTGTCCCGTCTGTCGGGTACGACCCTGACTTTTCCTCCCGCTTGCTCCACCGCCGACGCTTCATCTGTTACCGGCAAATCCTTTTCAATGCAGTGTTTCAGTGATCGTCGCAATTCCGTCAGCTTGAACATTTGTGGCGTGTGGGCATGCCATAGCTGTTCCCGGTCTTCGGTACGCGCTATTACCCGGCCTGCATCGACCCGCTTGACTGTATCCGCTATCGGCGCCGCCAGAATCGCTCCGATATTTTCACCAATACAGGAATATATCAATTGATTAATTTTCCCCAATGAAACACAAGGGCGCGCGGCATCGTGAACGCACACCCAGGCGGAATCGGGATCGACGACCGCACCGGCAATAAATTCAATTGCATTTAATACGGAATCGCAACGCTGTTCACCGCCTTTCACGGTATGTATGCGACTATTTTTGGCCAACGGCAGCATCGGCCAGGTTTGATCCCCTTCGTGCAAGGCCACAACGATACCGGCAATATCATTCAATTGCAGTAGCGTATCGAGAGTCACTTCCAGGAGGGGCTTGCCAGAAAGGGGCAGGTACTGCTTTGGTCGCCCGGCACCCATGCGGCTGCCAATGCCGGCGGCGGGAACCACTATCCAGATGGGCCGAGTTTTTTCACCCACTTATTTCTTTCCACCGACAGGCGGTTGTTCATCCACAACCATATAGAAAGTTTCTCCTTCCTTGACCATGCCCATATCGCTTCGCGCCCGCTCCTCGATTGCGGCATGGCCATTTTTCAACGCCGCCACCTCCGCCGCCAACAGGCGATTGCGTTCCTTCAGGCGACCGTTCTCAGCCTCCTGCTTTTCTATGGCGCGATGCAATTGAACCACGTTGGCAATACTGCCTTCGCCAATCCAAAGCCGGTACTGTAGTGCCAGGGCAACAATCGCGAGAACGCCGATCAACCACTTCATGCTAATGTTATTCTCGTGGTAACGAATGGGTTTTCTAAAAATAACACAACTTTCCCCAAATGGAAAAAAGGCCGGCAAAAAATGCCGGCCTTTTCGCGAACAACCACAATCACTAAACCTTACTTGAACTCCGCGCGGCCCCGATAAGGCGCCTTACTACCCAACTCGGCTTCAATGCGCAGCAACCGGTTGTACTTGGCGATACGATCAGAGCGCGACAGGGAACCTGTTTTGATCTGGCCCGCCGCGGTCGCCACCGCCAGATCGGCAATGGTGGTATCTTCGGTTTCCCCGGAACGGTGGGAGATTACCGCGGTATAACCGGCATCCTTCGCCATTTTGATGGCATCCAGTGTTTCGCTCAGCGAACCGATCTGGTTGAACTTGATCAGGATGGAGTTGGCGATGCCTTTATTGATACCTTCCTGCAGGATTTTGGTGTTGGTCACGAACAGGTCATCACCAACCAATTGGGTTTTATTACCGATTTTCTTGGTCAATTCAGCCCAACCGTCCCAGTCGCTTTCGTCCATGCCATCTTCAATGGACAGAATCGGGAATTTGTTTGTTAGTTCGGCCAGGTAATCGGCAAACTCGGAGGCGGAAAACTTCTTGCCCTCACCCGCCATATCGTAAACACCATCTTTATAAAATTCGGACGAAGCACAGTCCAGTGCCAGGGTGATGTCCTTGCCCAGCTCGTAGCCCGCATTGGCTACCGCCTCGGCAATAACTTCCAGTGCGCTTTCGTTGGAAGGCAGGTTCGGCGCGAAACCGCCCTCATCCCCTACCGCTGTATTCAGGCTGCGGCCCGACAGCACTTTTTTCAGGTTGTGGAATATTTCCGCACCCATGCGAAGCGCTTCAGCAAAATTGGGTGCCGATACCGGCTGGACCATAAACTCCTGGATATCGACATTATTGTCCGCGTGCTCGCCACCGTTGACGATATTCATCATCGGCACCGGCATGGTGTATTGGCCGGAAGTACCATTGATATCGGCAATATGCTGGTAGAGCGGAATCTTCTTGTCTGCCGCTGCGGCCTTTGCCGCCGCCAGGGAAACGGCGAGAATGGCATTGGCGCCGAGCTTGGCTTTGTTCTCGGTTCCGTCCGCCTCAATCATCAGGTTATCCAGTTCACGTTGATTTGCGGCGTCCTTACCAACCAGCAGGGGCTTGATTGTATTGTTGATGTTGGCAACGGCCTTCAGTACGCCTTTGCCAAGGTAGCGGCTTTTATCGCCATCGCGCAGCTCCAACGCTTCACGCGAACCTGTTGATGCACCGGAAGGTGCGCACGCGCTGCCGACCACACCGGATTCAAGAACCACTTCCGCCATCACCGTGGGGTTGCCGCGCGAATCCATCACCTCAAAACCAATAACGTCCGAAATTTTGCTCATATCAACCACTCTCTTTTCTTAAGTAAAAATTTACTGAATATCCAGTTCGGGAAACGATTTAACCAGGTCATCCAGGGATTTAATTTGGGCCAGGAAAAGCTCCAGCTTTTCCAGCGGCAGTGCACTGGGGCCATCACATTTTGCCGCCGTCGGGTCCGGATGCGACTCAAGGAAAAGACCGGCAATGCCCACGGCTATTCCCGCGCGGGCCAGTTCCGCCGTTTGATGGCGACGGCCACCCGATGCCGCGCCAAGCGGATCGCGAAACTGCAGCGAATGGGTCACATCAAAAATAACCGGCAGGCCATCGCTGACCTCTTTCATGGTGCGAAAACCGAGCATATCGACAACCAGGTTGTCGTAACCCATGCAGGCACCGCGCTCGCACAAAATAACCTTTTCATTGCCGCATTCGGCAAATTTTTCGACGATGTTTTTCATCTGCCCCGGACTCAAAAACTGCGGTTTTTTTACATTGATTACCGCATCGGTGCGCGCCATGGCCTCCACCAGATCGGTCTGGCGGGCGAGAAACGCCGGCAACTGAATAATATCCACCACCTCGGCCACCGGCGCAGCCTGATGGTTTTCGTGCACGTCGGTAATGATCGGCATGCCGAATTCCTGTTTCAGCGCCTGAAATATTTTCAGTCCCTCTTCCATGCCCGGGCCGCGATAAGAATGAATGGAAGAGCGGTTGGCCTTATCGAACGAGGCTTTAAAGACGTAAGGAATGCCGAGCTTATCCGTTACTTCCACGTATTTTTCCGCAACGCGCAACGCCAGCTCTTTCGATTCGAGCACATTCATGCCGCCGAACAATACAAACGGTTTATCATTTGCCACTTCGACGGACTTGCCGCCACTACCTACAATAATGGTTTTACTTTTCACTTAAATGTTTACTCCGTATTCAGCCACTCTTTTTGTTTGCCAGGGTGGCCTGGATATAACTTGTAAATAAAGGATGGCCGTCGCGGGGAGTCGAGGTGAATTCGGGGTGAAACTGACAAGCGACAAACCAGGGGTGATCCGGCAACTCTACCACTTCCACCAGTGTATCGTCCGAGGACCAGGCGCCGATCTTCAAGCCGCCCTTGCGCAACTGGTCCAGGTAGCGGTTGTTCACCTCATAACGGTGACGATGGCGTTCCACAATTTCCTGCTTACCGTAAATTTCAAATACTTTTGAATCCTTTTCCAGGTGGCACTCCTGCGCGCCGAGTCGCATGGTACCGCCGAGGTCGGAGGTTTCATCACGGGTTTCCACGTTGCCCGCATCATCCGTCCACTCGGTAATCAACGCGATAACGGGGTGCGGTGTTTTGCGGTTGAATTCGGTACTGTTGGCGCCTTCGAGGTTGAGCACATTGCGGGCGAATTCAATGACCGCCGACTGCATACCTAGGCAAATACCCAGATAAGGAATTTTGTTTTCCCGCGCATAACGAACGGCCATCAATTTACCTTCCAGGCCGCGCTCGCCAAAACCGCCCGGCACCAGAATACCATCGGCGCCCGCCAATATCGCCGTTCCCTGTGTCTCGACATCCTCGGCGTTGATGTAGTTCACCCGCACCTTGGTGCGCGTGTTAATACCGGCGTGCTGTAATGCTTCGTTCAGGGATTTGTAAGCATCCAGCAAGTCCATATACTTGCCCACCATGGCGATGGTGACTTCGTGCTGCGGGTTCGTTTCATTCTCCACCACGCGATCCCATTCACTCAGGTCCGCTTCCGGCGCATCGATGTCGAATTTATCCAGTACGATTTCATCAAGGCCGAAACTCTGCAGCAATCTGGGGATGGCATAAATACTTTGCGCATCGGGCAAGGGTACGACCGCCCGCTCTTCCACGTTGGTGAACAACGCAATTTTTCGCCGGGAGTCCGTGTCAATCTGTCTCTCCGACCGGCACAGGAGAATGTCGGGCTGCAAGCCTATGGACCGCAGTTCCTTCACCGAGTGCTGGGTAGGCTTCGTTTTGGTCTCGCCGGCAGTGGCGATATAGGGCACCAGGGTCAGGTGCATCAGCAGAGCCCGCTTGCTTCCCAGTTCGACTTTAAGCTGCCGCACCGCTTCGAGGAACGGCTGGGATTCGATATCACCCACGGTTCCGCCGATTTCCACCAGAGCCACGTCAGCGTCACCGCCGCCGCTCAGAATTCGGCGTTTGATTTCATCGGTGATATGGGGAATAACCTGAATGGTCGCGCCCAGGTAATCGCCCCGACGCTCCTTACGCAAAACCGTTTCGTAGACACGGCCGGTGGTAAAATTGTTGCGCTTGGACATGCGGGTACGGATAAAACGCTCGTAGTGCCCCAGGTCCAGATCCGTCTCCGCGCCGTCGTCGGTTACGAATACTTCCCCGTGCTGGAATGGGCTCATGGTGCCGGGGTCAACATTAATGTAGGGGTCGAGTTTAAGAATGGTGACTTTTTGCGCCCTGGCTTCCAACAGTGCCGCCAGTGACGCCGACGCAATACCCTTGCCTAACGATGAAACAACACCACCCGTAACGAAAATAAATCGCGTCATTTGAACCCTTGATGATCTTTAATGTGACCTGATTGACAGTGCTCAGTTGCGGTGCGCTACTGAGGATCCCGGTATTGCCGGTAGGAAGGACGGATCATCAAAGCAGAATTGGACTCGCCGGTAGATCCCCCTAAAGATGGGACACCAGATTACCAGAAATGTGGTTTTGACTCAATTAATTATGCGCCTTCCACGGTCGCGACACCGGCCTGTCAGCGATGCGGGTAGGCCCAGGAAAATTTAGCTCCGGCATCCGCCAGAGCGGAATCGCACAGCCAAAGATCACCCACGGCGATCAACTCACTGTTGAAGTGGATAAGCGGCACCCGGTCCCTCAGCCAGGGTTCCAGTTCATATTCCTGCAGAAGTTTTTTCAGGGTCTGGGAGCGGGCCCTCCCCAGGGGTTTGCTTCGCTCCCCTCCCCGACGAAACGTTACCTCCAGGTTCGGATAGGGGAACGCTTGCGAAGCGGAAAGCGATAAACAACTGCCATCGGGTAATTCCAGATTACCGGAGGTATCCCATCGCAGTACCGGCGCATCCACCGGACGCAACCTTGGCAAACAGTACAGGCGGCTCCTGTACCTCCTCAGCTCACACTCGCCAAAATCCACGACCGGCGCCGCATCTTCGCGGGCATCAATCATTTTTTGTATTTCATCGAGATGTTTCAGCCCAGGCGCGGTATAGCCGAGAATGTCCAGCCACTCGCGCAATACATGATTCTTTCGCGCGACGGAATATGCGGATAGGGTCGTCAGGTTAAGGCTATTACCCAGGCGCTCTTCACGCATATCACATTCCCGCAGGTCCCGCTGTCCATATTCACTCAGCAGCTGTTCACTTTCGCGCAATAGTTTTACCGAGTTGGAAAACTGTTTGCGGAAACCCGGCCAGCGTTGTTGGAACAATGGCAATACCATTTCCCGCAGGTAATTACGATCGAATTCGGTGTCCCTGTTACTCTCATCCTCCACCCAACTCAAGGTATGGAGATTGGCGTATTCCAGCAGCTCGTTCCGTGTCAACGAAAGAAGTGGACGAAGGATTCGGCCGCCAACGGTAAGATTCCTTTTTCTTTTAATACCGGCCAAGCCCTTTAAGCCGCAACCCCTCAATAGCCGGAACAACAACGTTTCGCAATCGTCGTCTAGGTGATGGGCCATCAAAATAACATCACCGGCTTTCACATGGCGATCGAAAGAGAAGTACCTCGCCTGCCGCGCGGCTTGTTCAAGCCCCTTGCCTTTGTTCTTAACCTCAACCCGCTCCACCACAATTTCGCGGTCCAGTTTGTTACACTGGTCGATGCAGTGCTGTTGCCAGCTATCGGCGTTAGGTGAAAGTTGGTGATTGATATGCAGCGCCTTAAAAGCGATTTTTTCCATTTTCAGAACATGGAGCAGCACGGTGGAATCCAGACCGCCGCTGTAGGCCAGCCACACCTGGCCCGCGCGCCCCAGGTCGGGCTTGATATTTGCTATAGCTTGTTTCAGATTCTGCATTAATGAGACTTAAGGGTGACAATGAAAACAAAACGCGTTTACGGAAGCTGGCCTTCATCCATATCCACCGATATGGTGATAAAAGGCACACCCAAACTCCAGGAAACAACGGTGGACGAGGGTCGGGTTTTCTGGCTGCAAACTTTGCCGGAGGAAAAAGGCCGGGTATCCATTATGCGGTACGACGGCAATCAAATCCAATCGATTCTGCCGCGGCCGTTGAGTGCCAAATCGAAAGTCCATGAATACGGCGGTGGCAGCTATCTGATAGACGCCAACCGTATTTACTTTGTACTGGCGGACGATCAACGTGTTTATTCAGCCGATATCGAGTCGGCGGAAAACAGTATTGCATTTAACCCGTCCCCCCTTATTCCGGAGAATGATGAGCGACAACTCCGATTTGCGGACCTGTGCCTCGACAAGCGCCACAACCGACTTGTCGCCGTATGTGAAGAACACAAAAGTACCGCGCGGGAGCCGGCGAATTATCTTGCGACGATTGACTTGGACGGCTCCACCGGGACCCGAACGTTAATCGAAGGCTGCGATTTTTACGCCAGCCCAAAAATATCGCCCTGTGGCAAATGGCTGTGCTGGCTAAGCTGGAATCACCCGGACATGCCCTGGGACGCCACCCAACTGTGGGTTGCCGAGTTAAAAGATGGTGGCGAACCGGGAACACCGCTTTTGGTTGCAGGCAATGGAAACGAAAGTATTTTTCAACCCAACTGGTCTCCCGATGGAGAATTATTTTTTGTTTCCGACAGAAATAACTGGTGGAATATTTACCGCTGCCCGGTTCCCAATGCCGAAGTCACCCAAGTAACTTCCCTGGAGGCGGAATTTGCCACGCCCCAGTGGGTATTCAACATGTCCACCTACGCTTTCCTGAATGCGAAATCAATTATCGCCACTTATTACCAAAGCGGGCAGTGGTATTTAAGTACTCTTGATATTTCGGATCCGGCCAACACGGAAATTGAAAATATCGACGTCGGAGTTACATCGATAGATGGTATCAGCGCCGCCGACAATCGGGCCGCTTTTATTGGTGCGTCGGAAAAAAGCCTTCCTGCTGTTTACCGTTTTGACGGAGCTTTCCGTTCGTGCACCGCAATAAACCCGCTGCCGTTGGAAATCAGGGACGAGGATATATCCGCTCCATGCGCCATTACGTTTACCACTACACACAACCAGGAAGCTTACGGTTATTTTTATCCGCCGATGAATTCCCGCTATCACGATGATGGTGCACTGCCTCCGCTAATTGTTACCTGTCACGGCGGCCCTACCGGCGCCACGGACAATAACCTGAACCTGAAAGTACAGCACTGGACCAATCGCGGGTTCGCCGTGCTGGATGTCAACTATCGCGGCAGCACGGGTTATGGCCGACAGTACCGCCAATTGCTTTATAAAAACTGGGGAATATACGATGTCGACGATGTCTGCACCGCCGCCGAATACGCCGTTGCGCAAGGTTGGGCCGACCCGGACCGCCTGATCATCAAAGGCAGCAGCGCCGGGGGCTATACCGTGCTCGCGGCATTGACCTTTCGCGATACTTTTAAAGCGGGCGTTTCGCTTTACGGCATTGGCGATCTAAATACGCTCGTGCAGGATACTCATAAATTCGAAGCAAAATGTCTGGATAGGCTGGTGGGGGATTACGAGCGGGACCGCGATATCTACGAACAGCGTTCACCGATCAAACACACGGAAAAACTTAATTGCCCGCTGCTGGTATTCCAGGGTCTTGAAGATAAAGTTGTTCCGCCTAATCAGGCCATCAAAATGGTAAACGCGGTCAAACAAAAGGGTTTGCCGGTCGCTTACGTTGAATATGCGGATGAAGCTCATGGATTTCGGAATTCGCTTAACGTTGCGCATATGCTGAAAGCGGAACAGTATTTTTATGGCCGGATATTCGATATTCCATTGCCTGAAGAACTGGAAAATTTTATCCCGATTTTTAATTTGTGATTCTTCAAAAGCGACAAGGTTATCTCGCTTCGTGTAACCGCGCTTTTTTCATTCTTCCGATTTGTGGGTTGGGACGGGCCGCGCAGGCTGAACGAAGCGAATCCCAACACTTTTTCGCGAACCCATGTCGGGATTCGCAAAGCTTATCCCAACCTACGATTCCCAACTCTTGGTGTACTCAATATTCACCACATACCACACCGCTTTGCCATTGGGTGTGTGAACAACCGCTTCATCATTCACTTCCTTTTTCAACAATGCCCGCGCCATCGGTGAGTCGATAGAAATATAATCCTTGCGTTCGTATATTTCGTCACTGCCGACGATGCGAAAGCGTTTTTTCTCACCGTCGTCATTTTCGATTTCAACCCAGGCACCAAAAAACACCCTGCCATCCTGTTGTGGGGAATAGTCCACGATCTGTAATTCATCAAAACGCTTTCTCAGGTACCGGACACGGCGGTCAATCTCGCGCAGCAGTTTTTTGTTGTACAGGTAATCGGCATTTTCACTTCGATCGCCCAATGATGCCGCCCAGGACACTTTTTTCGTGACGTCGGGCCGTTTTTCCCGCCACAGATAATCGTGTTCCTTTTTTAAGGCTTCGTAACCTTCACGCGTAATTAAACTGGCTTTCAAAGAATAAATCCCCGAATCGATAAATTTGTTGGAGGCGGCGATTATAAACGCGGAATCAACGTTTAAGAACAAGTCCTTTTTTGGCGTATTCCCGCAGCAAAATGCCAAAGCTGCCGTCGCGCCAGACCTGCTTGACCAAAAAGCGGCGCGGCAGTTCGCCGGATTCCACCTGGGCCAGGTCGACTATACGTTCCTTCTGTTTTTGTTTCTTCTCGTCCAGCAACAGGATCACCTTGGGCAGGTGGCGATAGCGCTGGTTGGATTCGATCACGATACCCACCTGACCGGTGTAAAGCTCGACCATGCTCCCGGCGGGATACAGGCCGATGGTTTGCAGGAATTTGAATCCCAGCGCGTCGTCAAACTGGGTTCCACGATTCTGGTGAATGATTTTTAAAGCCTCGGTGGAGGTTTTGGCTTCCGAATAACAGCGGTCCGCCGTCATGGCATCGTAAGCGTCAACGATGGTAATAATGCGGGTGAAATAGGAAATGCCATGGCCCGGAAGTTTTCGGGGATAACCATCGCCGTCGATACGTTCGTGGTGACTGTAGGCGGCATCAATCACTCCATCATAGATACCCGGGGTGGACATCAGCAGGTTGCGTCCATGAACCGTGTGCGCCTTCATCATGTTGGATTCTTTAGGGGTCAGGCTGGCGGGCTTGTCAAGGATTTCAATCGGCACCCGCATCTTGCCAACATCGTGCAACAGGCCACATAACCCCAGTTTTTGCAGGTCCGGCTCGCTCAAACCCAGTTGGCGGCCAAAGGCAATAGCCAGGATACAAACGTTGAGACAGTGCTCGGCAGTGTACTCCGCCTTTTCCCGGATTTTGGCCATCCAAAGCAGTGCGTCCGGGTGCCGGATTACCGACTGCACACATTCATTCACCGTGTCCTTGGCCTGGCTGCTGTCGATTGCCGCACCCAGGCGGATATTGTCCATCATGTTCCGGGTCGCCGAGCGCGCCTCGCGAAAAGTTTTGTACATTTTGCGGTGCTCTTCCTGCAACTCGGCCTTGTGAATGTAAGGCGTGGAACGCGCGGATGTGGCGGTGCCGACGCTGGAAGAGAAGGTGCTGCCTTTAACAGAATGGTGGGTGTCGACCCAGACGTACTCGCAGTACTCGGCAATAATGTCGATATCTTCCGGGTCTTCAATAAGAAAGCCCTGCATGATAAAGGGGGTGTCCAACCAGTCGCGGTCCAGTTTGGAAACGAACATCCCGACCCGCAATTCGCCGACATGGAGTTTTTGGCTGCTTGACATTGGCAAAGCTAGATTATTTTCAGTCTAAAACGGCAAGAAAACCGCTAACGTAAGTATAGCGAACGTTCGTTCAACCGATAGAACCATTTGGTTTGTTGAAATCGGCGACAATTGTTATTTTAGTACGGCCGCCAGGGAATCACAGAAATAAAGCAAATTACCCCTGTTCAGGCCAGCGACATTGATCCTGCTGGAATCCACCATGTAAACGGCGTGTTCGGTGGCCAGGGCGTTGACCTGCTCCGGCGTCAGGCCTAAAAACGAGAACATTCCCTTTTCTTCGGAAATAAATTCGAACCGGTCCTGAATCCCCCGCTTTGCCATTTCGTCAACCAACCGGGTTCGCATCCCCAGGATGCGCCCGCGCATCGTGTTGAGATCGAACTGCCAGGAGGTTCGCAGCTCTTCATCCGCCAGTATTTGCTCGACAATCATGGCACCATGGGACGGCGGCATTGAGTATATTCCCCGCACAATATTCGCCAGGTGGGTAGAAACCCGTTCGGTCGTTCCACTGTCCGCGGTAACCACGCCAACAGCGCCCACCCGCTCGCGGTACAACCCAAAATTTTTCGAGCAGGAAACAGTGAAAACCACCTCCGGCAGCGACTCTGCCAACAGACGCAAGCCGTACGCATCCTCGTCCAGGCTGATACCGAAACCCTGGTAAGCCATATCCACGAAAGGGATGAAACCGGTGGCCCGGGCAATAGCAGCTATTTCCCGCCACTGAGCTTCCGACAAATCGGCTCCGCAGGGATTATGGCAGCAGGCATGCAACAGGACGTAGTCCCCTTTCGGCACCTGCCGCAGTTGCGCGCACATTTCATCGAACTTGATTTGATGACTTTCGTAGTCGTAATACGGGTAATGCCTGAGGGAAATTCCACTGTTACCTAACAATGGCACATGGTTGGCCCAGGTGGGGTCGCTTACCCAGACGCTGGAAGCCTTGTTGGCCCGGAGAATCACCTCCGCCGCCACTCGCAGGGCACCGCAACCGCCAGGCGTTTGCAGCACCGCCACCCGCCGTTCCGCCAGGGCCGGGTGATCCCCGCCCAAAGCCAGCTCCGCAATCAAGCGGTTAAAATGCAGGTTACCGGCCGGCCCGACATAGGATTTGCTGTCTTCGTTCCGCAGAATACGCTGTTCGGCCTCTTTAACGCACGCCAAAACCGGGGTATTACCGGCATCGTCGCGATAAACCCCTACCCCGAGATCGATTTTTTCCGATCGCATGTCGGCGCGGAACTTCGCCATCAGGCCAAGAATCGGGTCGGGCGGTAAAAGGGCAAGGGCGTCAAACATGGTCAACCTGCTTTCAGTCACGGGAAAAGCGTGGGATTATAGCGCGATCGGGGTTTTTGCACAGAAAAGACTTATAGAGCCAATAACAACGGGAACAGCGGTATGACCTCCTCCATGCCTCTCGATGAACACGATAAGAAAATCCTCCGGGTCCTGCAGGCTAACGCGGACTATTCCATGGCGGAACTGGGCGAAAAAGTTGGTTTGTCGCACACACCCTGCTGGCGCCGGATCAAGAGGCTGGAAGAGGAAGGTTACATACGTGAAAGGGTGACGCTGCTTGACCCGGTAAAACTGGATCTGAGCGTAACTGTCCATGCCTATATCATCATTAAAAAGCATGATGAGGATTCTCTGAACGCCTTTGAATCCGCCGTGCAGTCCATCCGGGAAATCGTGGAATGCTATTCCACCACGGGTGAAAAAGACTACTTGCTGCGCATTGTGGTCAAAAGCGTGGATCATTATGAACGCCTGTTAAAGACCACCCTGGTACACCTGCCCAATGTCGCTTCCGTAAATTCAACTTTTGCGCTTAAACAGGTGAAGTACACCACCCAGTTGCCCATCCCCTAAGCCCCTGAATCCAAACCATAAAAAAAGCCCGCTTCTTTCGAAACGGGCCTGGACAAACACACAATCACACTACAAACACAAAACCGCAAAACTGCAGGAGAAGGTCCTGAAATGGAGAAACTTCAAATCAGAACATCTACTTACATATATAGCTCATCAACCCCGATAGCCATGGAATAAAGTGAAATAACATTTCGAGGAATAATAAATATTCATAATTAACGCTATCGGAGCTGAGCCACGATTCGCTCCATTGCCTGGTCCTGGGTCAGGGAATTGCCGTCCATCACAATATCTTCATATTTTTCATACAACTCCAGGCGCTCCCGATACAGTTGCTCGAGACTGGTGCCCGGTGCACAGGCCAAGCCCCGGCTTTCCTTGTTGGTAATGCGCTTAAGCATGGTGTCGAACGAAATATACAGGTAAACACAGGGACCGAACTGTTTGAGATGCTGCATTGCCCTGTCGCTGTAAACCGCGCTACCGCCGGTTGCGACGACGCTATTGTGAAAATCGTGGCTGAGTAATACATTCTCCTCCACTGCCCTCAGGGCGAGATAGCCATGCCGGTCGAGGTAGTCCTGCAGCGACATACCCACTTCCGCCTGGATAAGCAGATCCGTATCCACGAAGGTTTTGACCAGGCGCTTGGCCAGCTGCACACCCAGGGTACTCTTGCCCGCACCCGGCATGCCTATCAGTATCGGCGATGAGAGCGTCACGGGGACAACCTGTCAATGCGCCAGCCGTCTTCGGTACGGGTGTACTCAAACCGGTCGTGCAGGCGACTGCCGCCGCCCTGCCAGAACTCGAAGCTGGCCGGATCGATTCGATAGCCGCCCCAAAAGTCCGGCAGGGGAATTTCGCCTTCGGCGAATTTTTTCTTTATGGCGTCAAATTGCGCCAGCAGCGATTTCCGGGATTCCAGAACCCGACTCTGTTTGGAGGCCCAGGCGGCAACCTGGCTGTCCCTTGGCCGCGAAATGAAATATTTGAGTGATTCGGCAACAGAGATTTTTTTTGCCTGCCCGATAACCCGTACCTGCCTCTCCATCATATGCCAGGGGAAATGCACGCTTACGTTGGGATTTCGATCAATGTCCCGCGCCTTGTTGCTACCGTAGTTGGTAAAAAAAACCAGGCCGGAATTGTCAAAATGTTTCAACAACACGATCCGCTGGCTTGGCACCCCCTGCCCGGACACCGTGGCCAGCACCATGGCGGTGGGATCGGGAATCTGGCTGGAGATGGCCTGCCCCATCCACAATGCAAACTGCGAAAACGGGTCCACGGCCAGGTCTTCCCGGTTAAGCCCGCCCAGTAAATATTCGCGGCGAATATGATCAAGATCCAGCACTCGGTTGTTCCCCTTAAAATCCCCAATTAAACTGTTGCGATCTATCGTACTAATATCGTACTACAAGCCATGCAAATGAAAAACGCGCCTAATCAAAATATTACCGCCGCCATTATCGCAGGTGGCCAAAGCCGGCGCATGGCCGGGCGGGACAAGTGTCTGTTGCAATTAAATGACAGCACCATACTGGACGCGTTGATCCAATCGCTTTCCCACCAGGCAAACAAAATCGTTATCAATTCCAACCGCGCCCCTGAGTATTACCGGTCATTCCAGCTACCTGTTATTCCCGACATGACCAGGGAACAACTCGGCCCGCTCTCCGGCGTGGCAAGTGTGTTGGCCTGGCTGGAAGGACAAGGGTACAAGGACGGATGGCTGTTGACAGTGCCCTGCGATTCACCATTTTTGCCATCGGACCTGGCTGACAGGCTGCTTGAAGAGTTTCAGCAACAGGGAAAGGAGATCGCCTACGCCCACAGCGGACGCCCGCATTTTCTAACCGCTCTGTGGCGGCTCGGCATCCGTGATCGCCTGCAACGATTTATCGCCTCCGGCGGGCGCGCGGTAAAAGATTTTTTTGCCACCTGCGACGCGGCAAGCGTCGAGTTTATCGGCGATGATATCGATCCCTTTTTCAATATAAACACGCCGGAAGATTATCAACTGGCTAAACGCACCGCGGAAAAGCAGCAGCCGTGAAAAAATTTATTTCGCCCAAGCGACAAGCATGTCTTGTTTTATTTGTGCCCTTGTTAATCGGCCAGCAGGTTCTGGCCTGTAATTTTGAACCGAAAACGGAGCTGGAACAGGTTTATTGCAATATCCAGGACCGGGGCGCCGGCCAAAGCCTGCCCAATATTTTTGAGTTTCGCAAAAACCCACCGCAGACCCAGGCGCTGTTACTGAAAAAGCCCGCGAAAAAGCTGGGAATAAATATTCCCAAACCGGACAGACCAAGGAAAGCAACTCCGCCGAACACTCCCGCAATCGCGAACGAGCCAGCCCACAAAAGGCAGGAAGAAACAGGTGACAATCCGAAAGAGCCGATTCCGCAAGCAAGGGCCGGCCTGGATAACTGTAGCTTGAACAAGGAAAGTATTGCTTGCGAAGGGGAGCGATACATACTGCAAACCAATCTGCAAAACAGACAACTGGATGCGGATGCGCTGACAGAAAAAAACCAACTGCTATTACCAGCCAAAACCGCGCCGGAATATCGCGGTGAAAGCGTTCAGTATTACCTCTCCCGGATTTACCCCTATTACCTGGAAAAAATGCTGAGGATCGGCCTGGGCGATGCAACCATGTCCTTTACAAAATTCGCGGCCACGTACGAAGACATCACCGGGCGAGGAGACAGTTTTACCAAACGCTTTGCAAGGATGTATGAACTGTTAAAAACGGAAAGGAAATCGAATGCGGTGAAAGCCCGGTACAACAACAGCTTTCCCGCATCGATAAAGCAGTGCATGCGAGCATCGCGCGAGGTACTGGTATGTGATAACGTCCGACAAAACTGGATTTACAGGCGGGAATAACTTCCAAATATAAGAGGCGGCTCCTCCCTGACCCAACGGAGCCGCCATAAGAAGCTACTGTTCAATCAACCGTAGCGTTTGTTGTTCCTCTTCTGCAATGGTTGTACTACAAGCCGTAACCGGCCCACCGGCTTCAAATTGTGCTGGTACGGTGATGGCATAATTGGCTTGATACTTATTGATAAACGCGATGCCATCGTCGTTGAGAACAGTCCCCCAGCGCTGCATAAACCCGTTAAAACCCGGGTTAATTCTCAACGGAGGAACCTCTTCCCCCTCGGTGCCTAGACATGAATATTCAAAACCGAGCCGTGGAGTGACATAGGCCTCTTGCGGTGAGCCGTCGACTTCCATCTGACTGAACTGGACGTTCTGGATGCGGATAAATTTATCCTTGTCCATCACCAACTTCCAAAGCTGACTGTTGTCGGATGAACATTCATTCAAACGAACACTGTCTATTTCAACGGTAGTTTGCGCACTCAGGACGTCATCGACGGTTTCCACATCAAGACAAACCGAATCGTCTCCAGCCGGCTGGACTTTGTATGTGGGCGTGGCGAAATCCTGGTTGATTCCCGCTCCGGCGTAAGCAGGTTGGACCTCGTCATTTCGCGTGTTGTCCCCCACCAGCACCGACGTGACGTCCTGGGCCCGTACCAGCGGAACATCCCGCCCCTCAAGTGCAAACAGGTTTTGGTATATTCTGCTGCTTTCACCCCAACTGGTACCGGTATTCCAGGCAGCCGCGTTATCATTCACGGAAATAACCTCCGTCAGGTTTTCATCATCCTCGTAATAAAATGTGTTGTAACGGACGATAACATCATTGCCCTGAATATTAACCAGGCTGGTGTCTCCCGCGGCATTGGTCAGTGAGCCACTGGTAAAAATATTGTGCTCGATAATGGTTCTGAGAGTGCCTTCATTCACTTCGATCGCTTCGGAAGCAACCGACGACAGAAATTCAGAGTTGCGAATAACATTGTCGTAGTCCTGTTCATTGTAAAGGCCGGCACCACCCGGCGCGCCTGCCCACTCGCTGTCGTCCGACCCAACCAGAATTCCCTCGGCATGGCCGGTGCGATCTGTTGCGATGTTCACGCCGGTTTCTCCAATCAACGCGCTATTAACAATGTTATTCGAACTTCCGTCGCGGATAATAATGCCGTGTTCTCCGGTTCCCCTGACGGCAACATTGCTTATCTGATTGTTGCTTGAATTGCTCAACACAATGCCGTTTTTCGCATCGGTAAACTGGATTCCGGTTACCCGCCAATAGTCGCCGGCCAATAACAAAGCCGCGTTGGCGGAGGTGTCCGTACCGGCAAGAATAACCGCTTCCGCCGTCGGGTCGCCAGCCAGCCGGATCATATCGTCCGCGGTACCGGAACGGTCGGAATAAAAATGCGCTCCGGCGTTACCACTGGCATCCACTGACGCGATGCCCTCGTACCGACCGCCCGCCACCCGTATCTCATCGCCGGGTTCGGCATTTCGCAATGCCGCCTGGAGTTCTTCCGCCGTGTCGACGGAGACAATATTTGTGTCGAGGCGTTGCAATGTAAGTTTATATGTTTTAGTAGTATCGCCATCGGCGGAGGTGACTTCGATCTCCACCTCGTTGACGCCTTGCTGGAGGGCCACGCTGAAAGGTTCGCCGGACTCCACCGTCTGGTCATTGATAGTCATTGTGGCTTCTTCCGCGGCAGTAACGGCAGTAATATCAACGGAAGTGGTATCACGATCTATTAATACGTTGTAGTTAAGGTTTGAGCAAACAAACCGAATATTACCTGCGGAAAGGGTCAACCCGGCAAGATTGGCATCTTGCACAAGTAAGGAGTTGGTCGGGGTGGGTCGGGAAACGGTAAAGCTATATGTTTGAGTAGCAACACCATCTTCGGCAGTTACCACAGTTTCAAAAGTATTATCGCCCACTACCAGAGGAAGTGGTATCCATTGAGCATGACGAACGCGTTCGTCATTAATGACAATTGTCGTATTGCGTTCGTTGGAAAAAAATCTCGCTATCACCGAACAACTCGTATATCCAACACTCGTTGTATAGTTAAATACATCGCTTTCGAAATCAGGTTCGAAGTTCAGTACAGTGTTGGTTACAAGGCTTCCAAATTCAACGTCCTGCAAACTGGCGCTGGTACTGATTCGATGCACGCGAAGATAATACTCACCTCGCGCCACCTTTTCGTCATCAAACACATACACCGTTATAAGATTATCCCCCTCGCCAATATCCAGCGTCACTGGCGTGCCGGAGGTGAGATCTTCAACAGTCACAACGCCGCTGTTGCCGTGGGTGGATTCGAGGGTATATGCCAGACGGGTGTTCTCCGTGGCTTTCACGGCAGTCAAACTTACCTGGCTTACATCGGCCGGCACGGTCACCAGATACGGACCGGTGTTCAAGCGATCAAAATCAATATCGTAGGAATCCAGCGTTAACGAAGCCAGGCCGACATCCGGCGCGGTACCCGGATCTTGGTCGCCGCCGTCTCCCCCGCCACAACCAGTCAAAATCAATCCAAGCAGAGTTAATCCCGCCATCAGGAAAATAGGTTTTATACGTCGAATCATTACCAGGCCAGTCCAAATAAAAGCGTTTGTAGGAATTTTTATATCGTCAGTTCCGCAGGGTGTCGGGGTGCCGTTTTGCAGGGCGAACAAGGTACTAGCATTCCTTCCTGTAGTAAAGAGTGCCGGTACTTATCGAGGAACCGCTGACGAAGGTAAGACAGCAATCGCCACCGGAGTTCCGGAACAAAAATTTCCTCTTAAGAAACAAAGGCTTAGCCTTGCCATATTTCGCCACATTTGACCAGAATTGATCACCCGCAAAGCGTGATCCATGCACGCTCGCCACCTTCCGACACTGTTAAAGTTTGTACCAGGCGCACAAAAATTAATCACCAACCAAATGAGGTGGAAAATGAACACATTGTTAGGCTCTCTGTCATTGGGGACGATCCTGGTCATCGTGCTGGGCAGCGTGGTCGTGCTGTACCTGGCCCGCAACTCCGCTCACCAGGCCATCTCCAGCCTTTTCAGGATGCTGTATACCGGTTTGCGGTTCGGCGCGGTTACAACACGGCGCACCAGCGAACGACTGCATGCCCGCAACCGTGAAGTATTGCTCAACCTGGGCCGCGAGCAGACAGAACGGGACCTGGAAAAGGAATTCTTTGAAATCAGCAAATTTGTCCAGCGGGACCTGGGCGGATATCCCCAATTGCAAAAGCAAATCCAGCAACACATTACCCAAATCCAGGACGACTATGCCAAAAGCGGTGATGTGCCGCAGGCCTCGCCGGACTGGGTTGAGGCGATCGAAGCCGTCGCGCATTTGAAGGCCAACGAAAAAACGCCGGCGATCAACGTAAAGATATTGGAACAAATTCACAAATCGGCGGAACAGCAACATGCGGAAAACCTGAAAACCTATCGCCAGGAAACGTCGAACCGCCACAGGATTCTCAAGGCGATGACGCCCTATTGGCGCAAGCTGGCCTACAGCGTTGACGAGGTGGGAGGACGACTGAAGGAAATCGTCACCCGTAGCAAGAATATCGATGCGCATATGGCCCGCTACGACGCCATCGTGGCGGGAACGGACAGTGCCGAACGTTCACTCAAGGCATCGGCAATCACCCAGTTTCTTATCGCCCTTATTGTCATTGTGATCGCTGTAGGTGGGGCATTCTTTAACTTTCACCTGATCGCCCTGCCCATGTCGGAGATGGTCGGGTCGGTTCAGCGAATCGCTGGAGTGAAAGTAGCGGATCTGGCCGCGCTGGTCATCATTTGCCTGGAAATGACGGCGGGAATATTCCTGCTGGAAAGCCTGCGGATTACCAAGCTGTTTCCGTTAATCGGCGCGATGGATGACCGCATTCGCCGGATTATCCTGATCTCCGCCGCAACGGTACTGATCGTACTGGCCTGCACGGAATCAGCCCTGGCATTTATGCGCGACCAGATTGCCGCCGATCTCGCCGCACTGCGCGCATCACTGGCGGGAACACCGGGAGAATCATCTCATGTGGGCGGAGTCAATCAATGGATTCCCCTGGCAGCCAATATGACACTCGGGTTTATTCTGCCGTTGGCGCTGACGATGGTGGCGGTACCGCTTGAATACCTGCTGCAAACAGGCAGAACGGTTTTTGGCGGGCTCCTGGAGATATTGTTGAACGCGTTCGCAATGTTGCTCCGTATCCTGGCTAACGTCGCGAAGCAAACCGGCAAAATCATTATCAGCTTATACGACCTGTTTATTGCCGGGCCGCTGTGGATTGAATCCGTTATTCAAAACAGCAGAAAACAGAAGAGCGGTGCCAACGACGATTTTTACGAGACTGAATACGAACCACTGGCCAAAGGTAAGGGGAAATAACATGAAGCTTCTCAGGTTAATTGTGTATTCTGCTGTAATCGCTTTAAGCGCGTGCAGCGATAACCAGCCGCGGAACTACTCCCAGGGTGTTTATCTATTGCTGGATACGTCCGGTACCTACACCCAGGAGCTGCAAAAGGCACGGCAACTGATCAACTATATCCTTGCCACGCTGGAACCCGGCGATACTTTCGCGGTCGCCCGTATCGACAGCGGCAGCTTTAGTGAAAAAGATATTATTGCCAAAGTGGTATTGGACGGGCGCCCTTCTATCGCCAACAAGCAAAAAAGGGATTTTGCCGATACCATTGAAAAGTTCGTCAGCACGGTAAAAAGCAGTTCGTATACCGATATCTCCGGTGGCCTGCTGCAGGGAATCGAATTTTTGAATGAAGCCAATGTAGGCAAAAAAACCATTCTGATTTACTCCGATCTCAAGGAAGAATTGCCAGCCGGCTATGTGCGGGATTTCGATATCCTTCTTGATGGTTTTACCGTACAGGCGTTAAACGTTACCAAACTGCGGGCCGACAATGAAAACCCCCAGGTGTACCTGGACCGGGTGGAATCCTGGAGCCGTAAGGTCGCCGAGGGCGGAGGCAGATGGAACCTGATTAACGACCTGGACAAGCCGGAAGTACTATCCATATAACCCTGTCAATATAAGTGGATGCAGCGGAGCGGGTGGACGTTTCTCTATACAAGTAATTTAATAAAGAAGCGCCACCTGTTTTGCCGCACAAAAATTTACAACTGCGGCAAAATAACAACATTCTTTCCTTGCTTTTCACCTCCCCTTAACAATTGTTAATACGTCTTCACAACAATCTTTTATTTTTATCCGGAACCACGCATTAAACTCCCTGCCTGATCGCCACAAGCGCGCCTACAATAAAAACTCGAAAATTCAAAAAGGTTAATTATGAAGACAAAAACACCACCTGTGTTTCTAGTGCAGGTCGTCAAACAGCTTGTAACTTATTAAGCTTTTCTCTACCACGCTTCACCTTTTCCAAAATGTCACTTGCAGACTTGGTCCAAATGTACGGCGCGGGTGCTTGATTATGCTTTTCAATGAACATCATGACTGACTGCTCCAGTTCTTTCACACTGCTAAAAACGCCTCGTTTCAATTGCTTTTCGGTTAGCTCTAAGGATAGCCGGACACCCATTGTAACTAGCTCTAAGGAGGATAGCCGGACACCCATTGTAACTATAAGGATAGCCGAGGATAGCCGGACACCCATCAAAAGGATAGCAGGACACCCATTGTAACTATTGCTCCTTTAGGCGCAAATACTGTATATTTAACCACTACTGATTTTAATCACAGCCTCCTCAACAAAAGGACTTTAGCCATGCCCAGACCCAGAAAAACCCTGGTCTCCCTAGATGCCACCCCCTATTACCACTGCACGTCCCGCTGCGTTCGCCGTGCCTTTTTGTGTGGCGATGCCTATGAACACCGGCGCGAATGGGTGGAAAACCGCATACTGGAGTTAGTCGATATCTTTGCCATCGATGTCGCCGCCTATGCCGTTATGTCCAATCACTACCACGTAATCCTACACATCAATTCAAATAAGGCTGGAAACTGGAGCGATAAGGAAGTCTGTGAACGCTGGCACCGCTTGTTTAAGGGTTCTCCCTTGTCACTGCGGTATGTTCGGGGCGAGGCGCTGGACCAGGCCGAGGAGGACGCGCTTAAAGCGCGTATCTCCATTTGGCAGGAACGGCTAATCGATATCAGCTGGTTTATGCGATTAATTAATGAGCCCATCGCTCGTGCAGCCAATACGGAGGATGGATGCACCGGCCGATTCTGGGAGGGACGATTTACGTCCCAGGCCTTGCTGGATGAAAAAGCATTGGCCACCTGTATGGCCTACGTGGATTTAAATCCCATAAGAGCAAAAATGGCGTACACACCGGAATCTTCCCAGCATACGTCCGTGCAAAGACGAATTCTTGCCAAGGCTATCAAGCCGGATGTCCAATCCACCGATTTAATGGCATTTGTAGGTAATCCGCGAGAGCCCATGCCAGAAGGCCTTCCCTTTAAACTGGATGACTACCTGGAACTCATCGATTGGACTGGTAGAAGCCTTCGTGATGACAAAAGAGGTGCCATTCCAGCTAACCTACCTCCAATTCTTGATCGACTTGAAATTGAACCAAAGCATTTCCTATACATGAGTAAGCACTTTGAAAGCCAGTTCAAGGGACTGATTGGCAGTTACCATTCCATGAAGAAGGCTCTCAGCGTTTTTGGCTACCGTCGAAGTCTTCGGCTCGCGCTCTGCAAGCAGGTTTTTGGCTAACCAAGGCCCACTCTCAAAATTAAGCCGCACCCCGATAGGATAGCTTCGTCCTGAATTCAAGCTTTCGGCTGTTTCACCGGCTTTCGCTATTTATTAAAAATTTTTTAGAGAACACAGTCGCAAGTTGTTGCGATTTTTTTAACTTCTTCCATTGTGGTGGATGTCCATGTATTTTATTATCCATAAGCCTAAATGGAGCGTCGATAGTTATAGAAACTCCCGCAGTGGTATTCATGCTTCTGTCAAAAATATCCCGAACTAGTCCCTTTTGTGCAAGAGAAAAACTACTTTTCTTCTATGAAGAATTCAATCAAAACCAGTTTTTCAACTTTAACTCGCACATGACGATTTAGCTGATCGACAATTTCTGCATTTTCGTCTGGATCACGACTATCAAACCACTCAAGATTAGACGCAAGCTCGCTTTCATTATTCAGAATCCACTTATCGCCATCTTCTAGAAAAGTTACCGTTATAGGAAACACCGGATCCGAATTAACCATTACCACCCTCCTTGATAAGGTCTATGCTTTTTCATTTGACTTTTAGTAGCTCCCCTATGGTAATGAAGTCGCATTTTCTCAACTCCATCCAATTTAAATTTATGATATTCAACTGCAAATCGACGCGTACCGTTTTTAAAAAGGTTAAGGCCACCACCTCCAGCGTTTGGGTAACGAAAGAACTTCATGGACCAGCCTGCTCTCGCCAGCCCTCCCCCCGGAACAAAAAGTAATTCAGGAGCAACGGGGTTAATACCACACATATCCATCTGGCAAGATAGCGAATAAGTCAAATCGTCCATCTTAGTTTTTAGAACGCCGATGTCATGCGATATCCCTTTGTAGTATGGTCCTGCTTCAAGTTGATCTACTCGAGTTTGCAGAGCATCCATTTCAGTAAAATACTCTTCGAAAGCACTATCGGATACAAATGGATGAAAACCCTCTTCCTCCTGTGCACAATCCTGAGCCGCTCCTTCAAAACAAGCCCCACTCTCAAGCACAGATGTCCCATCTTCCCTTTCCTTATCATCCACCCTGACTTTGTAAAACCCTCCCTTACCATCCCTTATGACTGCACCATCCATATGTCGCAGTTGGGTAGCTAAGAAAGTCAGCTCCGTCTCCAGACGATAGTTCATAAAAGTCTGCCTTCCCATGGCCCCTCTGGAGTCAAACAAGTCCGACATGGGAATACTATATGAACCGAAGCTGGAAGAGGAAGACCCACCAGAGGTTGGCCGGTGACCGGTCACAATAACTTCTTCAGTCACATAACCAGTCGGATCGGTCAGGCTCAGCGGATTATTAAACACGTAAGCGTAACGATTGTAGCTCTGCGTATTATGCGGCGCCTGAACAAACGGGTCCGGACTCAGGAACCGGCCTAGCTCGGGGTCGTAAACCCGCCCGTTCATATGTATGAGTCCCACGTTATCCAGGTGCTCATGCCCGGTATACCCCCGCAGACTGCTGGCTTCATAACCCGGTCCGGCCTCGATACCATCCCATGCCAAAAGTAGTCTTTGACCCCAAGCGCTAAACGCCTGTTGATCGACCAAACTCTCGTTGTCTGTGCTGCGGGTGACAATAGAGCCCAAATGATCGCGGTGCAGGTATTGATTGTATTCGTCCGTCTCCAGCCCGAATTTTTCGATATGCAGGGCAAAATCGCCCACAGTGTGAATTCGCTGGGTAATGCCGCCATCGATCACTTCTTCATAAAGACTGCCGAAGTAGTATGTCACTCGCCCATTGTCGTCTTCACGTTTGACGCGCATCTGGTCCGGGCCGTAGGTAACCTTGGTCCAGCGATTGTCATTGCGAATGTAGGTGGGTTTATTAAAGGCGGAATACTCCACTTCCCGCACCACCTGATTGCTGGCATTTTTCGCTTCGGCCAGATTACCGTTGGCATCGTAGTGATAGGTGAGCCCATTAGCGGCAGTGACCGCGTGGGGACCGGCGTTGTTGGTTTCATCGTACTGGTAACTGCCCACATGCAGTTTGCTGGTGATGTTGCCGAGAGCATTGTAGGTAAAATCGTTATGGCTGCTGGAACAGCCGTTGGTGCGCGCAGCCGTGAGCCTGTTCATATTGTCGTAGCACAAACTCTCAACCACATTATTGACCGCATCGCTACGCTCGGTCAGTTTGCCAATATTGTCAAAGACATAACTCTGGTCCATCAGGGTAACACCGCTTCTCTCAACGGCAATACGGTCTATGCGACCGGTCTCAGGCGTATAGTCGCGGGTGGTAATGGAACCATCTCCCAACTGAGCCTGGGTTACTTGCCCCAGTGCGTTGACGTTATAGGCTTTCCACAGTGGTCGCTTGCTATCGGTTTCCGCCACCGTATTGAGATAGCCCCAGGTGTTATAGATATTGACCACCTGATAGCCGCCGGGATAAGTGGTGCTCAACGAGCGGTAGTGGTTGTCGTAGCCGTGGGTAACACTCAGGCTTCGGCCCGCGTAATTGGCGGTGACGGTTTTCGGCATGCCCAGAGTATTGTAGGTGTAGGTTTCACCGTAGACTTCACCCTCGGTTGTGTACCCACTTAGGGAATCCGCCAAGCCTTTGAACTGCGTGTCATAGTGCCATTGCTGCGTGCGGGCGGTACCGGTGGCATTGTCGGTGCGGGTAACCTGACGCCCCGCCCGGTCGAAGGTATACCGGGTCACCTGGCCTTTGGCATCAGTTTGACTGGCCATCAGATCGAGAGCGTTGTAATCGTAATGGATAGTGCCAGTGTTGGGATCGCTCAACAGGACCTTACGGCCAAGAACATCATAATCAATGGCAGTTTGAGTATCTTCATCGTTATTAACGATGGTGCCGGTCAGTTGACCAAACCCGTTATAGGTGAAGTCCACGGGGGTGTTCGCGTTATCGGTGCTGCGCATAACCCAACCAGCGGCATTGGACAGACGCTGCTGGATTTGGCCTTCGGCGTTGGTGGTTTCGGTTTCCAAACCACTGTAGGTGTGGGTTTTATAACTTGCATCTGGATAATCCGTGCGTACTACACGACCCAGCTGATCGTAGTCGAAGCTGGTTGTCTGGACGGCGGCGTCGGGATAAAACGGTGCCCAGCTGTCGGTGACCTGACCTTTGGCGTTATAGAACTGCGCTGTGTAAACAAAGGCTCCATCGAAGCCGCGCGTGCGTGTGCCCACGGTGCGACCAAAAATATCCAGATATTGACGCTGGGCGCCGCTGCCGGTGGTTTTTGTCTGGGTATATTTGACGGCACGATCGTTATGGCTGAAACAGTTGTCACAAGTGCGGTAGTCCATTAGCGTGACAATGTTGCCCGGCGCGGTAACTTGCTCCGAACGCCCCAGATCGTCATAAAGCGTATCTGTTACCAGACCATTAACATCGGTGTGTTTGACGATCTTGCCCCACACCGGATGATAGATACTGGTTTCGCTTCCCAATAACGGATGGGTGACGGTAACAGTCCGCCTGCCCAGGCTGTCATAACTTTCGTTAAAAATTTTCACACGGGACGTAAAATCCAAACCATCGTGAGTGCCATTTGTCCATGATTCGGTGACGCTCGCGACGGAGCCATAGCTATTGTAGGTATAGGCCGTTTGCAACCGAACACCTGCACCGCCACCGGGTTCACGGGTTTCAGTTTGCAGGCTGCCGATGGCAGTACCGCTTTCGAAATAACTATAGGCTTTGGTTCGGGTTTCGAAATCAGCGACATCAATAGCTGCCACAGACGACCCCGCCCAAACATGCACCTTGGATTCCTGAACCAGGCCGCGGCGATCGCCAAGACTGATAACATTATTTTTTTCCTCTGCCTTTAACTGCACGTCGGCATCTGTTCCGCTTTGATCGCAGGTGATCGCTTCGGAATATTTCAGAATGCCATCCGCATGATAATCGTCATCAGCGGTTGTTGTTAGCACTGTATCGATGTCAGTGAGCGACAACTCAGAACAACTACGGGTGCTGACACTGTGGTTTTTGACCCGTGTGGTGGCAATGGCAGAACCATCAAGATCCCAGGTCCGGGCGCTGCTTTCGTACAGATAAGCCATGTAATGGGGGCTTTGATAACTGGGGTCAGTATCATCTCCATACAGGCGCACCTTCCAGCGATAACGACTGTCGGATAAGATTTGTTCGTTGCCTTGTTCATCGACTGCGTAAACACGCTCACGCTTTAGCTTGCGAGCGAGTTTGTATTGATTATTAGCGACCTGGTTATACTCCGACACAGTACGCATATATTCCGCACTGCCGGCCGTGTATGACCGTTTCTCGATGGTCCCAAAACCGAGATCGCCCCAGCCCCCTCCGTGAACAAGAGCATCCTTATAGCTATATTCCACCCGGTTACTGCTACCCAAGCCGTTACTAACTTCCAACGTTCCCACACCAAAACGTTTTGGTAACAAACGAAGTTGTTCCACTTTTACCCGGTCGCTATCGTCCTGATAAACCATAACCTCCAGCATTCGGTCTCCACTGACACCCCCGGCACTGATTGGGTTGGCGGTTGCGGCAAAGCTTTCGTATTCGATTGCCACACTGGTCACCGCACTAATAACGCGTTCGATACGATGTTCTTTCAAGCTGGATGTTTGCCAGTGAGCATCTTCCAGAATACCGTCGTTATTGAAATCCTCGAAGCGAAGTTTACTTGGGTGCACCGCCGAGCTTGTACGATAGATTATCGGCGCCGCGAAATGTACGCCACCTGAACTGCTGGGTCCCTTGGACAACCAAACCTGGCTTGTAAAACTTGGCAAGCTCGCAGTCCCGAAGTCAATACACTCCTCATACGCTGCAACCTCCCCGGGTCTGGAAGGCTCAAGTTCCTGCCAAACCAGGGTACCGTTTACGTTGACATAACCATAATCGCCAGATCTCACTACATCCGCGCAACCGGAGGATTCAACAATATCGTCATAGCCGTCCTTGTTGAAATCCACCGCTGTACGAATACAAAAGCTGCCATGAGGCCGGTTGTTATCGCAGTAGGGAGAAAAGTTTGCATCGTCAAGGGCAATATGCTCAGGCAATGTCTGAGCATCCGTACCTAATCGAATCTTGATTTCATGTTCGATCGGATTTTGACCGTTATAGCTTCCCACCGGAATAGTTGCAAAATCGATTCGACCATCACCGTTATAATCGCCTGTGGTATTCCTGCCGAAGTCTTCCATTGATCCCAAAGCGGTCGAACTCACGAACGCCCCTGCGCTAAGTGCCTGTTCTCCATTGTGAAGGAGATACATCGGCCTCACGTTGACTGATCCGTATTGAGCGTGTAAACCAAGAAGATCGGGAAGCGAGTCGCCATTTAAGTCAACAAACTCAACGGAATTTTCCTGCTGCGTATTGTCCCAGCTACTGTACCAACTGTTAAATGCCACTTGGCCGCCGCTTTTCATCCACCCGGTGCCGGTGTTGTAGACAACGGAGATATCCTTGCGATAACCAACCTGGTTGTCGTAATCCAGTGTGTCTGCGGACGGATCATCACTAGGATCAAGGAATGTGCAAAGATGACGTGGCTCACCACAACCAGGTGGCACCCTGACCAAGTCGATCAAGCCATCGGCATTAATGTCCACAAATTTAAGTTCATAGCCAAATTTGCCCGTTCGGGTGGAAAATTCATTTATCCCCCCGTGCATGCCTACACTTACCATATACATGTACTTGCGCACAGCATCGAAACTTACTTGAGATGCGGCTACGGAGTATCCGGTGGAAGCTGACGATGCGATTCTTCGATCAGGTTCACCCTCCTCAGGCGAAGGATTTTTCTCATTTAGGAACACTTCAACACCGCTGATAATGGCGTTAACTTTTACTATATCCTTATAACCATCCGCGTTGACATCCACCGCCAACCATTCGCTTTCTGGTATGTATTCTTCCGCCCCGTTGTAAGTTGCGGTCGCGCTATCAAACGCGGCATAGTAGGCGTCTTCCACACCATCGTTGTCGATATCGAAATACACTTTTGCTTCGAGTGTGGTGGTTCCCTGTGACTGTAAGATACTACGGCGAGTTCGCGTCCGCCAATCCATCGTTGTATAGATATGAGAACCGCTGTTACGTTCGGTCCAGTCAAATTCGACAGGTTCCTGGCAAAAATCCTTAACACCATTCGCGTAAAAACACCGCTCCACAGCGGCTAACCGGCTGATACCCACTGGATCTTCATATAACTTGCCATGGTAGGTTAAACCGTCCTGCTGGTAGGAAAGGTCGTACGACCACAATATCTCGCCCTCGGATTCAACCTGAATCGACGCGAGGCGCTTTGTATTTATATATTGAGTGCTTGACCACACCTTACCGACAAGATCCGGTCGATCTTCATAAGCAAAACGAACAACGCGAAGAGGGATATCAGTATCAGCACTATTGGAGGTGTAGGATATGGTGGCAGGACGATGATAATGTCCTGCGGTCAGTGTTCCTTTCTGATATGACACGGTGAGTGTATTCCCAAATACATCCTGCACTCTGTCCAGGTGCCAAGCGCGCGTTTGGCCAATGGGGCCATCCTCAGCGTCATCGTTAAATCCATAGCGCCACTCAGTACCGTTTCGGTCAATAGCGGTCCAATAGCCATCCCTGTTAGTGATATGCAGGAAACTTTCAGATTCAGTTCGATAGACCCTGTAAGCAACTCCTATCAGTCGTTCACCATCCAGGCAATACAAGTAGCCGCCATTTTGGTTATCACGAACCGTATCTTTAGGGCATCGATGAATTTTGGAAAGACCGCTTACCTCCCAACCCCAGCCGAGCAATCCATTTCGCTCAGAAGACGAATAGTTCAGACTTACATCCGGCTCGATGCCATTCACTCCAGGTGGTGTCGCGATAGGAATACTGTAATTGAAGGAAGCGTCATTTCCGACACTGAAAGACCCCTCCAGCGAACCTCTGTACTCACTGCCATCCAGAATATCGTTGACTGGATCAGTAACAGTGGCTAATAAATTTCCACTCAATGGAGGGGGTTGGCTGACTGGACTGCCCTCGACAAGACTGGAGGGTATCTGATTGACGACGGGAGTTTCCCCGGAAGAAGCTAAAAGCTCTGTAGACCCGTTATTTGAGTCGGGGTTGATAGCTACAATATCCTGCAGTCCATCGTTATTGCTATCAGTGAAGTGATAGTCATCCCCTAAAACTCCCTGGGTATAACCTTCAAGATCTGAAGAGGTCAGTTTCAGCACGGAGGCTTCGCTGCTCCCGGAATAGACTATATAGCTGTCGTCGCTAGCCGCATAAATGGGAACAGCAACATCGCCATGAATAAGAACAAATATATCCTTGTGATGGAAATAGATATCCCCCTCGTTTCCATCAGCATCAAAATCCCCGTAATAAACTTCATACTTGGATTCATCAAACTCAATGGCGGAAGCCGCCGGCCCTATCAACAACCCTGTCAACGCAAATACCACTCCCAGTAAACGGCGGCGCATAATTCCCCCTGCTTATAACCTAACATTATTTTCTTTTGATATGGCTGCAGCGGCCATACCTGGCTTAATTTATTCTTGTCACGGATGCAAAAATTTTTCAACAGAATCAATTTATTGTTTTTATTTTGAAATCGTCATCTCCATAACTTGGGATATAAGACTCACCCGCCCGCAATTTACCTTATTTCTCGCTTGAAGCCAATAAGCATGAATTCTTGTAGCGTTCACTCCAGCGTCCCTGCCGTAACTTCTATGCCACAGTTATGAAGGCGCCAAGGGAAGATACATATCAGAGCACAAGTGCGTGCAGCAAGAGTACGTTCTTCAGGAATACAACTCATTGACAACTGCCTTGCTAAAAAACGGTTACTCTCCAAGAACCAGCGCTGCAACCGTCCCCGCATTCCCAATTTTGCGCTAAGCTCAAATAAGACCTGCCTATCACTCAAAGCCAGGTCCCGCTATCAAACTTTTTATAGCCATGACAAAGTCAGGTTATTCCAGAGGTACCACAGAAGAGCTGACATTGAACAGGACGTATCAACCGACTCCACAACCCTGTTTCGCCAGGTATACCGGGCGCTTCTGGCGTGCCGGCTGCTTTTATATACTTTTCTGCCTGGGTGCGGCAGCCACGGCAAACCCAAAGCACCTGTCCTTCGAGCACATCCTGCCGGACCAGGTGTCCACCATCGGTTATATCAAGGCGATAGGCCAGGGGCCCTCTGGCGCCATGTGGTTTGGTGGCGCCAACGGGCTTGTCCGGTACAACGGCTACGAACTGGATATTTACCGCCACGATAAGGACGACTCCGGCAGCTTGAGTGACAGCTACATCAATGACATATTATTGAGCCGTTCCGGCGAACTCTGGATTGCCACGAATAAAGGGGTCAATCGATATAACGCCGCCCTGGATGCCTTTATCCGCTATGACACTTCAACGGACACCTATCCCGAAAGCGATGACGTTAACGCCATATTGCAGGACCGGGATGGCAGCTTCTGGCTCGCCACGGCGGCCGGTCTTTTTCGGTTTGATCCCGCGACAGGGTCGGTGGTCCACCAGGATCTGCGCGATTCCAAAGGGAAAGAAGCCGGTTTTACCTGGAAACTCGTCCAGGATCAGGATGGTTTGCTCTGGTTGTCCCACCAAAACCGGGGCGTTACGCGATTTGACCCGACTACCGGGGAAGTCCGGAGTTATCGCCACCGCCCCGGCCAGGAGGGCGGACTTACGTTTGACGACGTGCGGGAGCTGTATATCGACAGCCGGAACCGGCTATGGGCGGGCACCTACGGCGGCGGCCTGAATCGTTACGACCGTGAACGCGACGAATTTGTTTTTGTGAGGCACGATTCCAAGGAGAAAAGCGCCGTCGTCTGGGCCGTACTGGAAGACAACAAAGGGAATTTATGGATCGGCGACGGCAGCGCGGTTTATGTTCGCGAGCCGGGCAGCAACCGGTTTGCCCGTTTTACCAATAACAGCAATGATCCCGACAGCCTTGGCAACTACGTTGTCAATGAACTTTTCCAGGACAAGACCGGCGATATCTGGATCGGCTTTTTCCCCTCAGGCGTCGACCGCGTGGACCGGCTGGCATCCGCGTTCAGGAATTACGACCACAATTCCCTGGACAGCAACAGTGTCACGGATGGCGGCGTTCTGTCGGCACTGGAGGATCCACAAGGCAACCTCTGGGTCGGCGCCGGTTACGGCCTCAATTATTTCGACAGGAAAACCGGCACCTTCACCCACTATACGCACGACCCGGCCAACCCCGACGGGCTCACCGGCAACACGATTTTATCGATGGCCGGGCGCGGGCAGCATGAACTCTGGCTCGGGGTCTGGTCCGGCGGGCTGAACCGGCTGGATCTGGAAACCGGACAATTTAGCCATTACCTGCCGGACGAACAGAATCCCGGCAGCCTTTTGGGCCGTGAACCCTGGTCGGTTCTTGCCGACCGCCAGGGCAACCTCTGGGCGGCCACCGAAAAGGGGATCAACCGCTACAACCGTGCCACCAATGATTTCACCCAGCTCCAGCCAAAGAATGAATCGGGCGAGAATATTACTCTTTACAGTCGCGTCATCTACCAGGACGCCAAAGACAACATTTGGGTGGGGGCTATGAGCGGTCTTTACAGGCTGAACCCTGGAACGGGCAGGTTCACCCGCTATCATAACGACCCCGGTGATCCGAACAGCCTGAACGTCAATTTCGTTTTGTCGATTTTCGAGGATTCCCGTAATCGCCTCTGGGTAGGCACCGACGGCGGCGGTTTGAGCCTGTTTAATCGGGATCGTGGGATTTTCAAGTCCTATACCGCGGAGAGCGGATTGTCGGACAATGTGGTCGCCGGCATTATTGAAGACCGGGAGGGCTATCTCTGGTTGGGCACACAGCGAGGGTTGAGTCGGTTTGATCCGGAAAAAGAAAGCTTCCGCAACTTCGACAAGCGTCACGGCCTGAGCGATAACCTGTTTAACAGGAACACCCCTTTGCTGTTGCAGGATGGCGATCTTTTCTTTGGCAACAGCAAGGGTTTCACTCTATTCGATCCGGACGAATTGGGTTTCAATGAGCATGCGCCCAACGTAGTCTTTACGGAACTGAAGGTTCTTAACAACGTTATGGAGCCGGGCGCACCCGGTTCTCCACTGCAAAAAGCCATCAGCCAGGCGGACTCCATCACCTTAAGTCACGAACAGTCTGTTTTTTCCATCAGTTTTGCAGCGTTAAATTTCCGCTTGCCCGAAGAGAATCAATACACTTACCGCTTGCACGGTTTCGACCGGGAGTGGAATTATGTCGGCAACGAGCGCTCCGCCACCTATACCAATCTGGATCCGGGAACCTACACCTTCGAGGTCCGCGGCTCAAACAACGACGGCGTTTGGAGTAAAGAACCGGCTCGACTGGTAATCAATATCCTGCCGCCTTTCTGGCGAACCTGGTGGGCCTATACGCTTTATGCTATTGGACTCCTTACTTTAATTTTTTGGTTCCTGCGAATTCAACGATTGAAAGTTTCCTACGAAAAGCAGAAAGTGGAACACGAACGTGCTCACGTGCGACGACTGATCCAGGTGGATCGCCTGAAGGATGAATTCCTGGCGAACACCTCCCACGAATTGCGCACACCGCTAAACGGAATTATCGGTTTGGCTGAATCATTAACGGATGGAGCCGCCGGAACCCTGCCGGCCAAGGCGCGTGAGAATCTGGCAATGATCGCCGCAAGCGGCAAACGCCTGGCCAACCTCGTTAATGACATTCTCGATTTTTCCAAGTTGCGCAATAAAGGCATTACCCTGCACAAGCGGCCAGTGGACGTGCGCGTACTGGTGGACGTGGTACTGACGCTTTCGCGCCCCCTGCTTCAGGGCAAATCAATCCAGCTTCGAAACGCGGTGCCGCAATCCCTGCCGCCGGTCGTGGCCGATGAGGATCGACTGTTACAGATTTTTCACAACCTTGTTGGCAACGCAATTAAATTTACCGATGAAGGAACTGTGACGGTCACCGCCGGAACGGTTGATGAAGGTGTTGTCATCAGCGTAGAGGATACCGGCCGGGGTATTCCGGAGGAATCACTGGAATCCATATTCACTCCCTTTGAACAACTTGAAAGTTCTTTTGTTCGTACCCAGGGTGGCGCGGGGCTCGGACTATCGATTACGCGGCAACTGGTGGAGCTTCATGGCGGTAACATTTCCGTGGACTCCGAACCCGGCAAGGGCAGCCGTTTTTGCATTTCCTTACCGGCGGCAACGGATGCAAAGCCGGAAGCGCTGCATACCGAACATGTGGAAGTACTGAAACAGTCAAACTTCGAAAGTCCGGATGACGATATTCCGCATCCGACATCGAAGCCGGAACCGCAAATGCAAACCGGCCAACACCGGCATGTACTTGTGGTGGATGATGACGCCGTTAACCGGCAAGTCTTAACGGATATTCTTTCGCTACGTAATTATCGTGTCACCGAATGTTCCAGTGGATTTGAAGCGATTGAATATATCGAACAACACCCGGACGTTGACCTGGTGCTTTTGGATGTGATGATGCCGCAGCTATCCGGCTACCAGACCTGCCAGCGTTTACGCGCAATTCATAAAACCCACGAGCTGCCCATCATCCTGCTGACCGCACGCACCCAAACCGGCGATCTGGTCAGCGGTTTCGATGTGGGCGCGAACGATTTTCTCACCAAACCTGTCACCAAAGAAGAATTGGTTGCCCGCGTGGCAATGCATATCCAGTTGGTGGACGCCATGCGCAACCTGGACAAAAAAGTGGCCGAGCGCACGGCGGAATTGCGGCGTAAAAATGATATTCTCAGCGATGCGCAAAACGCCCTTAAGGAAGCCAATCGGAGATTGGAAGAAGCCAGCCTGTCGGACCCGCTGACCGGTTTGCACAACCGCAGATTCCTGAGCAAATCCCTGCCGGCGGACGTTTCCGTGGTGGAGCGCCGTTACCAGTCCTGGAAGTCCAGCGACCAGAATAAAAATGCGCTGCCGAGGATGTCGGATCTCCTTTTTTTACTATTGGATGTCGATCACTTTAAGTCCGTCAACGACGAATACGGCCACAACGCCGGCGATAGAGTGCTGGAACAAATCAGCCGCCTGCTGGAAACCATTTTGCGTGAATCGGATTATTTGGTTCGCTGGGGTGGCGAGGAATTTCTGGTGGTTATCCGTTACTGCTCGCGCGCAGAAGCCGCCGACCTGGCGGAACGCATTCGCCGCGGTATAGAAGCCGTGGTATTTAAACTCGATAACGGGCAGTCCCTGCAGCGGACATGCTCAATCGGTCTCGCGGCCCACCCTTTTTATCCGAACGCGCCGAGCGCCCTGTCCTGGGAGCAGGTGGTGGATGTTGCAGACCGGGCGCTGTACATGGCGAAACAATTTGGGCGCAATGGCTGGGTTTACTTATCCAGCCCGCTTGGCTACACCGGCACCGCGCTGAATCCAGCGACAGAGGAAAATATAAACCAGTTGCAACAGGCCGGCGCACTTGTTGTACAGTCATCATGGGATGCGGATCTGCCAGTAGAGTAAGCAGGTGAGACCGCATCCTTATTTATTTCCGAGAATTAATTTTTCTCCCGCAACAGCGCTTCCATCTCATCCATAATTGCATTCATCCGCTTGACGATTGCTTTAAACGGCTCCGGCGTGGCGAGATCCACACCGGCTGCTTTCAATAGGTTATAAGGGTAATCCGAGCCACCGGCGCGCAACAAATTCTTGTAATTTTCCACACCGGCGTCGCCCTCTTCCACAATCTTCTCGTACAGTGCGGTACCGGCGGTAATGGAAGTTGCATACTGGAACACATACATGTTGTAGTAAAAGTGCGGCACGAACATCCATTCATTGGTGTAAAGATCGTCGATAACCACCACCTGTTTATCATGGCCATGATAACGCCTGAGAATTTCACCGTAGATTTGCGAAATTTTTTCGCCGGTCAATGCCTCGCCGTTTTCCACCGCTTGATAAAGCGCAAGCTCGAATTCGGCAAACATGGTCTGACGGAAGAAGGTACCACGTAAAGCCTCCAGACCAGTACCCAGGTAAAATAATTTTTCGTCCACGGTTTCGGCATTTTTCACCATGTATTCCTGCAGGATCAGCTCCAGCGACGTGGAGGGAATTTCCGCGATAAACGTGGCGTAACGATAGGTTTCAAATGGCTGCGACTGAGTGGCGTAAAGCGTGTGCATGGCGTGCCCCCACTCATGTGCGAGGGTCGAAAGCGACTCGTAGTCATTATTGTGGTTCAGCAAGATGTAGGGATGAACATCGTAGGCTGACCCATTCATATACGCTCCACTGCGTTTGCCCTTTTGCGGAAATACATGCATCCAGCGCTCGTTCATGGCCTGGCGCTGCATTTCCACCCAGTCGTCACCCAGGCGTTGCATTGCATCGAGTGTAATGGCTTTCGAGGTTTCCAGGTCAAACTCCTTGTCCAGCGATACCAGCGGGGGATAAATATCGTAGTAACGCATCTGGTCCACACCCAGCATTTTTTCCCGCAGTTTGAAATAGCGGTGCAGCGTGGGAAGCGCCTGGTTCACTTCGCGCACCAGGGTGCGGTAGACCTCCTCGGGCAGATTGTCCTGGAACAGTTCACGTTGCAGCACGGTGTCGAAATTACGCGCCTCTGCCAGTGCCACCTGTGACTGGATATGTGCATTCAAGACACTGCCGACACTGTTGCGGTAATCTTTCCATTTACCCCAGTAGGCATCGAAGACTTTTTTACGATCGTCGCGGTTCTCACTCTGACGCCAGCGCGAGTATCCGGCGGAATCAATCCGGTGTTCCTTGCCGTCGGATAGCGTGAGCGTAGGCCATGGAATATCGGAATTCGCCATCAGCGAATAAATCGAATTGGGCGCGGAAAGCGGCTGGGAAAACTGTGCGAGAATGGATTCCCCTTTTTCATCCAGGGTATGTGGTGCATTGCGCAGCGTATCGTCGAGAAAATGGCTGAAAGGTTCCAGTTTTTCGTTCTGTTTCAAAAAGCGATTGATTTTCTTCTCGCCAATGTCGAGAATTTCCGGCTGCAACCAGGAAGTGGCTTTATTAAATTCCGCCATGGCGATTTCAGCCAGTTGGTTCAGCTCCTGATTGTGGGTGTTGCGCAGGTCTTCATCTTCCCTCAGGCTGGCATAAGCATAAACCCGGCGCAGGCTTTTAAGTGTATTGGAAATCAGAGAGAGGCCTTCATGTAAACGTGTTGCGCTTTTACTCAGCGTTCCTTTTTTCTTTTTTATTTTTTCCATTGCATCCAAAACGTCCTGCCTCGCCTGCCGCCATTCTGCTTCGCTGGCATAAAGCTCTGTCAGGTCCCAGGTATATATCGGGTCGACCGGTTCCTCCTCCTGCGCCCACACAGGGAGCGACATCACCAAGAGAATCGATAGAAAAGACGTAATGGAAATTGAAAGACGCATGAAAACCCCCGCTATCATTAAGTCACTGTTTGCAGTCATCGCTTCTATGACCGCAGCTTGATATTCAGGATATACAGCTTTTATCTTTGCCGGCACTGATTATCCGCACTTGCAGCTGCACGGAACCCAGATCCAAAACAACGTCATCGTTCAGTGTTACTGCACTCTGCTTTTTCCCGTCCCGCCATATGCCGTTGGTGGAGTTGTTGTCCTCCAGGGTCCAGGCATTTTTTTTATACTTCAGGTTGGCGTGATCTTTGGATAAGCCCGGCTCACTTACGTGAACGTCGGAACTGGTACTCCGGCCAATACTCCACTGGCATTCACTGCCCCTACTGAAAAGCACTTTGATCACCGGCGGTTTATCACCGGCGAAAAATATCAGCGCTATGCCATTTTTTCCCTGCACGGCAGACAAGGTTTTTTCAAGAAATCTGTCGATTGCCTGTTGTTTACGCTCATCCCGCGGCGTACCTTTATCACTCTCAAAATCAGACCAGCCGGGAGGCATTACGTAGCTCTGGTAAAAAGCCGTGGCGTCGTCATCGTCTTCATCCTCTTCCTCGATAACCAACACACTTTTAGCCGCTTTTCCACGATCAGGTCTGGCAAAGACGGTGGCATCGTCCTCGCCCTCTTTCTGCAGGGTAAATGCATCCTCGTCAAAGCGAATGACATCACCAGGTTTTAACACCGTGGCGGAATGAATTCTCGTATTGTTGACGAATGTGCCGTTGGTTGAATGCAGGTCTTCGAGGATAACTTCACCGTTCTTTTCAATTATACGGGCATGCTCGCGCGATGCGTGGCCCACCTGAACCGGAATATCGCAAGAACTGCTGCGACCTATCAGCAGGGAGCGCTGCTCAAGTGGATATTCGCGGTCGTCCTCGAGATGTTTTAATTTAAATCGGTTTGCCATAACGTTATTTAAATTTCCACTTTATTTGGACGGTGCTATTCAGAATGGGAGAGATAAATATTCAATTCAACCGCGCCAAGATTGAGAACCATATTATCCCCCAACACCACCGATGAAATTTTTTTCCGCTCGTGCCAAACGCCGTTGGTGGAATGGTTATCCTCCAACAGCCATTGTCCGTTCTGGTATTTTAAAAAGGCGTGTGTTTCCGATATACAAGGGTTGGCAATATGAATATCGCTATTGCTTCGGCGGCCCAGCGTCCAGTGTTTGTTCTCGCTGATAGTGGTAAGTGTGAACACGACGGGAGATTCATATTCAATAAAGAAAACCAACACTATACCGGGACGATCCTTTATCCGTTCCAGGGATTTCGCTACCGTGGTTTCCTTCAGTCCCGCCTTGAGTTCGGCCAGCCTGCCGTTACTGGCATCGTACCAGTCGTCATCATCCAGGTTTTCCCGCTGAAGACGATAACCCTGGTGAAAAAAGGTTTGTTCCAGGTCGGACTCTTCTTCGTCGATAAAAAGGGATTTGCTGGTGCGGGACCGGAGATCGAAAGGCGAGGCGAAGATAGTGGCGTCCGGTTGATCTTCCCGTTGCAGGCTGAAAGCCTCCTCATCAAAGCGGATCACATCGCCAGGTCTAAGGTGGAGGCTTCCCTCTATCTTTTCATTATTGACAAAAGTTCCGTTGGTTGAATCGAGGTCTTCAATCCATGCGCCGTCATCCCGCACATCGATGCGCGCATGTTTTCTGGACGCATGGCCGGTGGTTATCTGAATATCACAGCTTTCGCTACGGCCCAGCGTCGTTGACGGTCGCAGGAGGTTAAATTCCCTGCTGTCATGCAGGCGTATCAATCTGAATTTGGTCATAATTATTGATGTTTCCTGAAAATAGGGGCGACCATGACAGGAATCAGCATGATTGGGTCCATTTTGGTCAACCGCCAGGGCAAATGCAATATAAGACGCCGGATTTAGCAATCTAATTCCGGGAATATCAGTGGATATGCATGCTGCCAAGGAGAGGTTCGCACCGCGAGTACGATTATATCTCCGGCACAATAGGAAGGAACGGGATTTCTCCACAGCCGAAGCCACGGGCCAGGTATGACCTGGCGCCATCCATCATGGGTTTCTATGGATAAAGGCCATGCGGGCTTTCGGCCAAATGAAGCCGGGGAAGGTATTGAAATCGAAGCAGAATTAACCGCCCCGCCACAACCGGCGAAACAACCTGGCAAAGCCGAACGGCTTCCCGGTAAAGCTGGAGGGCTCCACGGAAACCTGGTCGTCGGGCTCGCCGGCGCCTTCGGGCGGCAGGTAATTCGCCGCTTCGTTAATCTCATTTTCCCGCTGTCTCAGATCCACCAGGTGTTGGCTACCATATGAAGGCATGGAGCCATCGATAAAATTCATTTTCCCTTTCCCCAATTCCAGGGGAGCCTCAGGCCGGACGCTTAACATACTCCGACTTGAACATCCTGCACCGTCCCGGTCGATTACGCGCGCGACCGGCCAGAGGCCCCCTGTTAATACCCTGACAGACGGATGGCTTTAACCTCTCCGCCCCTTTTTATTCTTAAAAAATGCGCGTCCGTGCGCCGAGGAGTGACCGTGGAAATGCAAACCAAAAAACATCCTGCGTTTCAGCCTGCGGTCATGGCAGCAGCAAAAGCTGACTTGTAAATTTGTAAATTTAGCAGCCGGGATATTTCATGATGCGTTGATTTTGATGCGGCATGAGATATCCGGACTCCGGTACTAAATTAGTTATTGCTTAAAACAACAACTTTCTCTAATTCTTCTTCGAATTCCATTGTTCATCACCTCTCGGTTTTCTGAGGGTCCAAAACGACTGAACCCCGGTTGGAAACACCAACCGGGGTTCAGTAAAAACTTTAATCCGGTTGGCCGCAGCCATCCGGTTATCGAATCGCTGCTACAAATCTGCTTTATTAATCACCTTGTTGGAATACATTTGAACCATTGCGACATCATCGGTGCCGGTCGGCACGCGCTGGCAAATCACTGCGTTCCAACATGCATTGGAACAGGCTGCGCCAGCCAAAAGATAATGTCGTTGCTTTGTCAGTTTTGTTGCAAACATAGTTCTTGAATTCCGCGTAAATTACATTTTTTTACGATGCAATTATTAACTGTATCCCAAAACGATTTCCGTTGAAGTTGTGTAAAGCATAATAAGCTAAAAGTTTCATTTCAACCGTAAAAAAATGTACATTTTTAAACTAATGTTTTTCCGTTATATCGGGCGTTTTACCTGGAGAAAAGCCTCCGCGCACAACGCTCCTTACTGCACCAATTTACAATATTCGGGGCACGGTTTTGCGAAGTGAATCCCTTCCTACCCCAGGATTACCCTACCGTTAAAAACTGCTTTATCTATTATGAAAAATCGATCTAACCATCCTCGCAAAAAATTTAAACTTCAGTGAACTTCCAGGCAAATTTCGGGCATAAAAAAACCCGGAGGTTTTAGCCTTCCGGGTTTCAGCGAATTTTTGCTTTACTCTGGAAGGCTTTTTTGCCTGCCAGAATATCCAGCAGACCTAGCACATAATGCGCTTCACCAAGGCGACTGCCCACGCGCAGCACACGTAACCGAAGGTCACGGGCATGGTGTGGTTGTTAATCAAATTCTGTCGCATTGGTTTGGTCTCTGCTGATTGAATTTCGTCAGTGGTCGGATTATACCCCCCTTGCCGGAAAAATAAACCCTGGAATAGGCGCGTGTCGGCATATTTTTCGTGGATGGCCTCACAGAACTCAGCTCCTGCTGTTGGGAAGAGCCCGGGCCTGCCTCCAGCCAGAAGAGTCATCTTCGCACAGCGGAGAGTCTTGGGAAGGAGATCATAACCCCCGCTGGATGTCTGCTCCGCGAACATGACGTAGCTCCAATATCGGCATGTCGCACCACTACATCCCTCTAGGCGGCGCGAACATGACGCTTAAGGAACTATCCACACAAATGGGCAGAGAGCGGAAGAGAAGCGATTGTGGCACGCGATGGGGTTTAGCACACTCCGAGACTTATCCTTTAAAAAAGGAGCCAATCGGCTCCTTTTTTAAATTACCAGATTTTCACCCTGTCCTCCGGCGGCATATACAACTTGTCCCCCGGCTGCACATTAAAGGTTTTAACAAACTCGGTCATATTGCGAACAACACCATTAGTACGATATTCACTCGGCGAATGCGGATCGGTGGTGATACGTTGCCGCAGGTTTTCATCCCGATATTTGCGCGCCCACACCTGAGCCCAGCCGATAAAGAACCGCTCATCGCCACTAAAGCCATCGATAACCGGCGCTTCCTTTCCGCCCAGGGACAACTGGTATGCCTTGTAGGCGATGGTCAATCCGCCCAGGTCGCCGATATTCTCTCCCAGCGTGAACTCCCCATTCAGGTGTTCACCGGGCAATACTTCATACGCGCTGTACTGGCTCGCCAGTTTGCCGGTGCGCTTCCTGAACTCCTCCAGGTCCTGCTCGGTCCACCAGTTTTGCAACATGCCGTCGCCATCGGATTTGGCTCCCTGATCATCAAACCCGTGGCCCATCTCATGACCGATAACCGCGCCGATACCACCGTAATTAACCGCGTCATCCGCTTCCATATTGAAGAACGGCGGCTGCAAAATAGCGGCGGGGAAAACGATCTCGTTCATGCCTGGGTTGTAGTAGGCGTTTACCGTCTGCGGCGTCATAAACCATTCGTCGCGGTCGATGGGTTTGCCCAGCTTGTTGATCTCGTAGTCATAATTGAACTGGCGCGCACGGATGAAGTTGCCCACCAGGTCGTCACCTTTGATCGTCAACGCGCTGTAATCGCGCCACTTGTCCGGGTAACCAATTTTCGGGCGAAATTTTTCCAACTTTTCCAGTGCCTTCTTCTTCGTCTCCTCACCCATCCATTCCAGTTCGATAATGCTTTGGCGATACGCTTCGCGCAGGTTCTCCACCAGTTTCATCATGCGGGCCTTGGCTTCCGGCTTGAAATGCTTTTCCACGTAAACCTTGCCGACCATTTCGCCAAGCAGACTGTTGACGGCGTTGACCGCGCGTTTCCAACGCTCTTCCTGCTGTTCAGTGCCCTGCAAAACCGTGCCGTAAAAAGCAAACTGCGCCTCATCCAGTTCCTCGTTCAGCAGGCTTGCGTAACTGCCCAATAGCTGCCAGCGCTGGTAGGTTTTCCAATCCTCCAGTGAAGTTTCGGTAAAAATGGAATTGAATTTGGTATAAAAGCTTGGGGTGCGAATGACCATCTCGTTTTCGCCGCCGACATCACCCGCCTCCAGGAATGCCTGCCAGTCGAAATCCGGCGCCAGGGTTTCCAGTTTTGCCTTTTCATATTTGTTGTAGGTTTTGTCGCGGTCGCGGCGCTCGGTCCGGGTCCAGTGCGCGTCGGCAATGCGTGTCTCCAGCGCCATAATGGTTTGCGCGGATTGCGCCGGGTTATCAAAACCGGCCAGCGTGAACATTTTTTCGATGTGCTTGACGTACTTGTCGCGAATCTCGCGAGACTTTTCATCATCCTTGAAATAGAAATCGCGGTCCGGCAGGCCGAGACCGGAGTGAACAAAATAGCTGATGTACCGATCCGGCTGTTTCGAATCGGTATCGATATAAAAACCGAAGGGGGAATCGGAACCGATACGATGCGCCTCGGCAAAATATGCCGCCAGTGCCTTTTTGTCCGCAATAGCGTCAATCTTTGCCAACTCCGCCTGCAACGGCTGCACCTTCAACTCATTCAGCCGTGCGGTATCCATATAACTGTTGTACAGGTCGCCGACTTTCTGCGCATCCGAGCCCGGCTTTACATCGGCGGCACTGGCCGATTCCCCGATAATTGCCTTCATATCCTCGCGCGCTTTATCCGCGAGAATCACGAATGCGCCGTAATTGGATTTATCCGCCGGGATGTCGGTATTGGCCAGCCAGGTGCCGTTCACATAGCGAAACAAGTCATCCTGGGGGCGAACGCTACGGTCAAAGTTTTCCAGGTTGATACCCGAAACCGGGGATTTCATCGCGGGTTCCTGGGGGAGGTTCGCTTGCTCAGTCTGCTGTTCGCAGGCTGCAATGAAAGCAAGGCAGGTAATAATTGATAGCAGTTTTTTCACGCTGGGCACCTATTATCGGTTTGGGTACAGACTGTGTGCTTGGAATGGCTTATAGAATAAACATCCCCACAACCAAAATAAACAGCGGTTTGATGGTGGAAGTAGGTACGAGTTCAACCCCATATCAAGTTTTTCACGGTGCGGGACGCCCCGGCTCCCGCGAGTCTCTATTGAGGTATAAAGCTTGCTGCCAATATCCGCGTCGACCGCGCCACGGGTGGCGCCAAGGATCGCCTTAATTCTTCCGGGGTGTTATCCTCGCTTACTTTATGCACACGGCTACGCCGCGCCCCCAATCAAAGGCACGGTATGGCTCATGCACGGTGGGCGCTGCCGCTTGGAGCGGTTTAGAACCTATCTGAAAATTGTGTTAGCGTGGAGATTTAATCATGCGCAGCCCGGTCGTATCTTTCGATAATGACGAACTGGTCCTCGTCGATGGCGAGGACAATATCGTCGGCTACCGAAACAAAAAGGCCTGTCACGACGGCGAGGGGCTGTTGCACCGCGCTTTTTCCGTATTCCTCTTTAACGAAGCCGGGGAATTACTGCTCCAGCAGCGAAGCGCATCCAAGCGCTTATGGCCGAAAACCTGGTCCAACAGTTGTTGCAGTCACCCCCGCCGGGGCGAAAACATGCTGAAAGCGGCGCACCGTCGCCTGGACGAAGAATTATCCGTCGCGGCAGATCTGCGGTTTCTGTACAAATTCCACTACCAGGCCAGCTACCGGAATCTCGGCTCCGAGCATGAAATCTGTTCCGTTTTCCTGGGCGAGGTAAAAAGCAGGGAAATCTGGCCCAACCACAATGAAGTTCTCGACTGGCGATTTATCGGCTCCGCGCAGCTGGATGCGGAGATACAGAGTCATCCGGAGCAGTTCACGCCGTGGATGAAAATGGAATGGGAGGAAGTAAAGAAAGCACTGCCGGGTTCAACGGAGAATACGGCAACAACCGTGTCAGCATTCAGGTGATATGGACGATAACGCCATCACTGCCGGGTTCGGCTTGTCTTGCAACTACCGGGGCTATTTTGTAACTTACTTCAATCCGGAAAAATGACGTTGCGTTTATCACGGCTGTGTCATGCTATCGGTGATTTTGATTAAACGGAACGACTGTTGAACGAAACAACGAAGCGCCGGAAATAAAAGATCGAATAAATCAACGCCCACAGAGGTACTTTCCCTGTCGACCGGTAAAATTCAGAGTTACGCGTGCCCTCGCGATTTTATCGGCCCCTGGCGTTTCTGCCGCCGGGCGAAGCGGTACCAGGACCAACTAGCGGAAGTTGTTAGATATGTACGAGTTACCCAAAATTGCAGAGTACCTTTTCTCCCTGCTTGGCACGCAGTCCGGTCGCGAATCCATCGCATGGCTTGAACAGCAGAAAAAAAATATTTCAGCCAGCCCATCCGCGGCGGTTTTTTACCTGGCGTTCAGCACGGCATCCCGGTTTTTTGATAAAACAGCTTTATCCGTTAGCGAACAGGAACTGGCCCGAGCGAACGATCTGCGGCCGGGGTTCTCCCCCTGGTACTGGAACCGCCTGCAAACCGCCCGAGTCGGGCTTCTGCTTCTATACCCGCACGACAATCCGGACACATGGCTGTCGAGCCTCAATAAACTTTTTGAAACCGCGGACCTGCATGAGCAGGAAGCACTCTACGCCGCACTACCGGTGCTCCCCCACCCCGAGCGCTTGAAGCTGAGGGCAGCGGAAGGATTGCGCACCAATATAACCTCGGTATTCGACGCGGTGGCCCTGCACAATCCCTACCCCGCCGAGTACCTGGACGAACCCGCCTGGAACCAACTGGTACTCAAGGCCGTCTTCCTGGAGCGTCCGCTGTTCAACATTTATAACGCGGACGGGCGGGTCAATGCCACACTGGCGCAAACGCTGGTGGAATACGCCCACGAGCGCTGGGCTGCCGGCCGTACCGTTACCGCGGAGCTGTGGCGCTTTGTCGGCCCGTTTTTGCGGGAGAAAACCATGTCCGACATACAACGGGTTTTGTCGGAAGGCACGCTGCGGGAGCGGGAAGCGGTCCTGCTCGCCTGCGGGATGAGCCCGCTTCCGACAGCCAGACAACTATTGGCGGGCTGTCCTGACGTTAAAACGAGAATCGAATCGGGAGAATTGAACTGGGACAAGCTGGGCAGTCAGGTTCACGGCGCCCGCCACGACTAACCCCGCTATGACCTGACCCGAATGGCACTTCCTTAAGAGAAGATTCTTTTATATGACCATGCCAACGAATC
>CAYVIB010000022.1:0-90967 GCA_964451365.1 uncultured Cellvibrionaceae bacterium | reverse complement strand
AAATAAACCGATTGATGTGCCGAGAATCAGCCCTTTAACCTCCTCCCAGCCTCCCTTGAAAAGTGGGAGGAGCTTAAAAACCCTCCCCTTTTTCAAGGGGAGGGCTAGGGTGGGGTTTGGAGCTTTAGCTCCCACAGTCACCACAATTCGATAAAAATCGTTATTAAATAGTGATAACTATCCAGGAAACTAGGTTTAATCTGGCTGTCGGATTACTATCTCCAGGCAATATATTTGAGGATTTCCATGTACATAAAATGCCTGCACATAAAACGAAAGGCGCGGGGTGAACCGAGCGAAAACCTCGTCACCCCGGAAGCGGTCTGGCTCAACCGGCGTGCGGTACTTAAAAGCCTTGGCTTCGGTGCCGCCAGCCTGGCGGTGCCATCCGCCGCCCAGGCGGGCATTCTTGACAGCCTGTTCGGCGGGGAAAAAGAGGTGGTCCAGGTCGAAAGAAAGCCGCTGGAATACACGCCGGACAAGAAACCCGCCGAGCTGACCCTCACACCCGAACAAAAGATCACACACCACAACAACTTCTACGAATTTGGTACCGGCAAAACCGACCCCGCGCAAAATGCGCAGGGTCTAAAAGTCGAGCCCTGGACATTGACTGTTGAAGGCGAAGTGACCAGGCCGGCGAAAGTGGATGTATGGGAACTGATAAATTCCGCGCAACTGGAAGAGCGAATTTACCGCATGCGATGCGTGGAAGCCTGGTCGATGGTCATTCCCTGGATTGGTCTCGAACTGGGTAAATTCCTCGAGCAGTTCGAACCCACCAGCAAAGCGAAATATGTGGCATTCGAAACCCTCTACGACCCGGACCAGATGCCCGGGCAAAAGTCGCGCTTCGTCGTCGGCGGTATCGACTACCCCTACGTGGAAGGCTTGCGGATGGATGAAGCCATGCACCCGCTTACCCTGTTGAGTGTGGGCCTGTACGGCAAAACCCTGCCCCCGCAAAACGGCGCGCCCATTCGGCTGGTGGTGCCATGGAAATACGGCTTCAAGGGAATCAAATCGATAGTGAAGATTCGTCTGGTGGAAAAAATGCCCCCTACCACCTGGAATATCCTGGCGCCGCAAGAGTACGGCTTCTACGCCAACGTGAACCCGGCGGTGGACCACCCGCGCTGGTCGCAGGCCACCGAGCGATTTATCGGCCCCGGCGGCGTGTTCGATGCCACCCGGCAGGAAACCCTGCCGTTTAACGGTTACGCAGACCAGGTCGCCTCGTTGTATGCGGGCATGAACCTGCGGCGCTATTATTAACCGCTCGATCTACGGCACCCGTAGGGGCAGACACATGGGTCTGCCCCTACAACCTGCCGGTGGTAATTTCAATATGAAAAAAGGAACAGCGAATATCCTCGCCCTGATACTGCGAATTAGCGTTCATATCGGCTCGGCAATTCCCCTTGTCTGGCTTTATTTCGTTGTACAACAAGGCGCAATGGGCGGCGACCCGGTGGAAGAGCTTATCCATTTTTTGGGCATGGGCGCATTACGCCTGCTGTTGTTAACGCTATTAATCTCCCCTCTTGCCCGTTTCCTTAATTTTGGACAACTAAACAAACTGCGCCGCCCTTTGGGCCTATGGTGTTTTGCCTGGGCCACCTTGCATTTTGCCGCATGGCTATCGCTGGATTTGTTGTTTGCCTGGAGTCTGATCGGTGAGGAACTGGTAAAACGCACCTATATACTTTTGGGCTTCACCACATGGTTGATTCTCCTCGCCCTGGCTATCACCTCCATCCCAAAAATCCTGCGCGCTATGGGCAAGAACTGGAAAAAACTCCACAGCCTGATTTACGTGGCTGTCATTCTTGCCTGCATTCACTTCTGGTGGTCGGTAAAAAGCGGTTGGATTGAGCCGGCGATTTATTTGGCTATTGCCTTGTTGTTGCTGTGGTTTCGGCGGGATAAATTGCTAAAAAAGCTGCGCTGACTTTTTCGTTACCAGCCTAGCGGCAGCTTTTTGCAAATAACAATCGCATCGGGTTGCTGTTCAATATATTCGCCAACGGCCAGTTCCTTCATGATACGGCTGACCATTTCGCGGGAGGCACCGACCATATTGGCAATTTCCTGGTGAGTGAGTTTGGGGCTGCTGATTCTGCCGGATTCGTCCGCCAGGCGAAGCAGCAATTGGCTGACGCGACCGTAAACGTCCAATAGCGCCATGTCCTTCACGCTGTCGGTCAGCTCGCGAATACGGTGAACCAGTTGCTCCATCATTTCCAGCGCGTAATCGGGGTGGTCGGCGATAAACTGCTGGAATTTTTTACGGGAGACGGCAACGACAGTTGTATCCGCCACCGTCATTACCGACGCTGATCGGGGTTTCCCATCGATCAGCGCCAGTTCGCCGAAGTATTCCCCCGGCCCCATAAAATTGAGTATCACCTGCTTGCCGTCCTCGCTGGTGACGAACACCTTTACCTTTCCCGTTTCGATGATAAACAGTTGACTGCTGTCATCGCCTTCCATAAAAAGGATGGTGTTTTTTGGGTAGGTATGCCGAACACTTAGTTGGGTTAAGGCTTCAACCAGGTGTTCGGGGGCGTTTTTAAACAGGCTTACGTTTTGTAGCATAGGAAGTCACTTTAGTATTGATTTTTATCTTTCATCACCGCCATAGCGTCCAATGGGATCCAATTCTACGCCGTTAACCCAAACGCTGTATTTGAACTCAGTGCCAACTTTTATTCCCTTAGCCTTTTCTCTGGAAACTTTGAGTATCACAACTCCATCTTTCGATGGATAAATTCCTGACTGCTCTCCCCTGATGCCCTGAGACTCAATTAACTTTCGTTGTTTTCGCAATAGTGCTTGATCACTATCTTCAAAAAACGATCCTTCCTTAAATTGAATGACAAACTCATCTGGTCCGAGAAATACCAGTTCCTGTCCATCAAAGACAGTGACTTTTTCATATCGAACGACAGGTTTTTTATCGATGACGAAGATGTCATTTATAACTTTTTTGTTATCCGGAAATTCAACGCCAGTCACTTCACTATGGTGCATGCTGACTTCAGCGCAAGCTGTTAAAAGGGATATAAAGAATATTACGAATAAAGATTTAACATTTTTCATTTCTTCTCCTAGGTTTTTATATATCGAGTTGTTATTTTTCTACGTTGCTGGCGACAAGCATGCTTTTATACAAAGGCTGTTCCTTAAGCGTACTTAGATCGGGATCCGCTTCAACAAAAAAAGAAGGATAGCCTGCTGTAATTAAACTCCCCAAAGCCGTATATGCGGCGTCATAGTTTTCCTTGGCCATCTGTAGTCGCAGATTTATATAATGGTTATACATATCATCAGCGTTTATTCTAAAAGCTGAATTCAGATACTCTTCTGCGTTGGATGTTTCTCCTAATGCGAGGTGGCTAAGCGCTAAGTTCTGGTAAGCATCAAGATCACGCGGATTAATTTGTAATCCGGGAAGTGCCAAGTCAATTACCCGTCTATAAAATTTATCTGCTTCATCGCTATGATCTGGTATTTGTCGTAAAGAGTCCGCCAGTCCGAGTTGCCACTTGTAATCCTGTGGTGATAGCCTTACCGCCTCTTTATACATGATTGCTGCTTCTTTGTAGTCTTTTCTTAAAAAATTCATCCATCCTGCATTTGCATAGCCTATCGCTGTAGGTCTCAACGTTACTGACTGGTCGAAGGCATCAGCAGCTTTATCAAATTCACCGAGATAAGTGTAAGCTGTTGCCATGTTGGTATATGCCAGTGAGTTCTCTGGTGTAATACTCAATACTTTTCTATAAGTGCGGATAGCCTTTTCCAGTTCTCCCTTTCTTGCGTAAAAAGTGGCTAACTCCTGATAGCTACGCCAGTATCTAGGCTCGTTGGAAACTGCTTTTTTAAACATTTCTTCCGCAAGCAGATCATTACTTTGTAACCTATAGGTGTTTGCCAGCTTAATCATTGCATCCACATTTTCTGGATCATATTCAATTGCTTTGGTAAGAATCCGTACAGCGTCTTCGCTTCGTCCTGTATCGCGGTAAATTCGGCCTAAAGCTTCATATGTTTCTGAAAGCGAATCGTCCTGTTGTAAAGCGAGGTTGCAATAACTTTCCGCTTGTTTAATCCAGGTATTTACTAAAGTTATGTCATATTTTTTGGCGTAAGACATGCACAACCCAGTATTAGCTAGTGCAAAGGAAGAGTCATGCACCAATGCTGTTGAATACATTTTTATTGCCGTATCAATATTTTCATGGGAACTCGGTCTCTTGGAATAGTCCAACCCTTGCAAATAATAATCATAAGCCGTGACATCCGAGGTCAATTTTAACGCAGCCGGCCTAAAATTCTGCAGTCCAAACTCTTCCGCAAGATAACCAGCAATCTCCGCCACAACCCTGTCCTGCAAAATAAAAATATCATTATATGCCCCATCCAGTTTCCCACCGGCAATCTGCACATTATCCTTCCGTCGAAACAGGCGGTAGGCAATCCGCAAATTTTCCCCGAGTTTTTGCACACTGCCTTCCAGCCGTATAGGCGCCCGCACGCCCTCGTCAGCATCAAGAATGTATACATCCCGGATGTCCGCCAACTGCGCCCGCAAGGCCTCGGTAACCCCCGCACTAAAATAGTCCGCCTCTCCGCCTTCATTCATCAAGTTCTGGAAATCGGCAATCTCAACGTAATTGGCGGTATACCCTGGCACCAGCCAGCGGGGAATAAAGTAAACACCCGCGGCAATCAGCAAAAGAATACTGGCGGCAATCGGATAACGGTAAGCGCCAAGTTTTTGCTGAAAGGTTCGCCAGAAGTAATGAGCATGGGTACCCAGCGTGATTCCCGCCGGGCGAATGAGGTATACCCTGATTTTATTTTCGATATTTTTAAGCGGTTGTTTGCCCAGTGACAGCACCGGCTCTTTAACAATATCTTTTACCGCCCGGTAAACCTCGCGGGAAACGCAAATGCCATCGGCAACGGCGATGGGCTCCAGGCGGGCAGCGATATTCACGTCATCGCCGAAAACAGCGCTTCCCTTTAGTGCCACTTCGCCGGCGTGGATGCCGATTCGCGACTGTAATAACGGCATGCCCTTCTCTTGTTCCCGGTTAAATTCGGCCAAGTCTTTTTGAATGGCGACCGCCGCCTGAACCGCGGCTATGGGGCAATCGAAGCGGGCAAAAATGGCATCGCCGGCAAACTCGATCAGTGTTCCCCTGTGTTCTTCGATGCGCGCCAGCAGTATGCGTCGGTACTCGCCCAGCAGTTCAATCGCGGTGGTTTCATCCCGGCCCATCAGGCGGGAATAGCCGACGATATCCGTAAACATCAGGGTGAGTTTTTTGTGCTCCATGTTCTTTGTGACCACAGATTGTTGCTCGTTGGGCGAGGCGAATTTGTGCCATTGGCCAATGGGGCGAAGGTCCGGGGCGAATCTATCGAACTTATGGTTATGCCCTAGGCGGAACCTTACCACCGTATGGTTTTTTATTCTGCGGTTATTGTATTGAATTTGCGAAGGCGGGAGTATCTGTGGCGCTAAAATCGACATATTGCCTCCCGAAGTATCAAAAGGCATCCCGATTTAGCGAATACGTAAAAAAATAGGCGAGAAAGTGAATGAACAAAAAGCCTGGGCACCGCGTTCCATGTCGGTGCCCGTACGGTAAAAAAGTGAATCGTCTCCCTGCGGCGGGGCATGATTTCCCTGTCTTCCTGTTTCAACAAAATCCCTCTCATCCCGGTTCTCCCTGCAATCCCTTGGCGCCCCTTCCGGATCGTATGTGGTAGCTATCAAGTGTGACACGGTAAACGCCAGTTGCTATGCATCGATCTGGGATCAGTTTGCACCGCCGGGTCCCGCGTTTACAGGTGACAATGCACCCGGCGAGAGTGAAAAATTACCTTGACCTGATCAGAGGCTCCCTAGCCGCTGATCAGATAGTGCGCATAAATACCGGCGGCCACGCTAAGGGCAATCATCGGTGTCCATTTCAAGTGACTGAGAAAGGTGTAGTAACCGCGCGCCTGCCCCATCAGCGCGACACCGGCGGCGGAGCCGATGGACAACAGGCTGCCGCCCACGCCCACGGTGAAGGTCACCAACAGCCACTGGTAGTCGGACATGTCCGGCTCCATGGTGAGCACGGCAAACATCACGGGAATATTATCGACAATGGCCGACAACACGCCGACAAAAATATTGGCGGTTGTCGCGCTGTATTCGCCGTAAAGGTAGTTGGATGTAAGCTCCAGGTAACCGAGAAAGCCGAGGCCGCCCACCGCCATAATCACACCGTAGAAGAAGAACAGCGTATCCCACTCTGCTTTGGAAACATGCTCGAAAACCGTATCGGGGGTGGGCATCCCCACCAGGTTGGAAGACAGGTCATCATAGACTGCCTGCTTGTGGCTTTTCAGATAAGCGTAGTAACTGAAGAATTTCAGGTAGGCCAGGCCGGTAAGCATGCCGAACACCGGCGGAATTTCCAGCAGTTGATGGAAGGTTACGGCGGTAACGATGGTGAGCATAAACAAAACAACCACGGCAATGCCGCCCGGTTTTAGCAGGCGCTCCTGATTGGTTAATGCCGGGGGCGTTTCGGCGGGAATAAAAAACTGCATGGCAAACGCAAGCACAACAAAGTGAACAAGCGCGGGAATAAACAGGGCGAAAAACTCCCAGAACGAAAGGATCTCCTGCTGCCATACCATTAAGGTGGTAATGTCGCCAAAGGGGCTGAACGCGCCGCCGGCATTGGCGGCAACCACAATATTCAAACAGCTGAGTGAAATAAATTGCGGCTTGTCACTGCCAACGGCCATTACCACGGAGCACATGATCAGCGCGGTGGTCAGGTTGTCCGCCATCGGCGAAATGAAGAAGGCCAAAAACCCCGTGAGCCAGAACAATTGCCGGTAACTAAAGCCCTTGGATACCAGCCACAGGCGCAATTGGCTGAAAACACCGCGCTCAAGCATGGCGTTAATGTAGGTCATCGCCACCAATAAAAAGAAGAACAGCTCCGTGTATTCAATAAACGTTTCTTCAATGGCGTGCTCTACCAGTTCGGCATTACCCCGTTGGTGGTAGACATAGGCGATAATGATCCAGATGAGGCTGGCGGCCAGCAACACAGGTTTGGATTTGCGCAGGTGAATTTTCTCTTCGAAAATCACCAGCAGGTAGGCGATAGCAAAAATAAAAAGGACGAGATACCCAACCCAGGTGTGAGTCAGATCGCCGGTAAGTGCGTTCAACGTAAACTCCCTATTTTGCGAAACAACTATTGATAAGACTGGCCGGGAGAAAAAACTTCCCCTTGTTCTGTCGCAAGTTTGGAGCCAATACGGGATTATCCATTGGCAGTTGGATTGGCTAATGCAGCTTCAATCGGGGTCCCAGGGTTCGCAATACGAAGTCGCGCAGCATTAACACCAACGTTTTTGGCAGACCGTGAATCGCCATTTGATGCTTGCGATATAACATAATATAGATCAATCGCGCGGAAATGCCTTCCAGGCTTTTGCTTCCCAGCAGCTTGCCCATCAAAACACCAACGGTGTTTTCATCGCTGAAGGAGATAAACGAACCCTGGTCGTTGTAGCGATATTCCAGCAGCGGCTCCTGTTTTAAATATCGGTAGATATTTTTAACCAGGAAGCCGGCCTGTTGCTGAGCCGCCTGGGCCCGGGGCGGCACTTTGAAATCGCCGACGCGAAACTCGGCGCAGTCGCCCAGGGCGAAGATATTGTCGTGGGAAGTTGTTTGCAGGCTTGGCCTGACCGCAACCTGGTTCAAACGGTTGAGCTCAAACGCGTTGGCTGTTCGCAACGCTTCCGGCGCTTTAATGCCGGCGCACCAGACTTTGAGCGTGGCGGGAATAAACCGGCCGTCGGCGGTTTCAATACCGTCGGCGGTAGCCTTCACCACGCGCGTATTGACCTGCACATCTATTTTCATCGCCGCCAGTTGCCTTCTTGCCGCCTGGATCAGCGACTCCGATTGGCCGCCGAGAATTTCCGGCGCCGCTTCCACCAGCGTAATGTTCACCTGGCCAGGTTCAATTTCTTTCAGCCCGTAAATGCCCAGTTTGCGCGCGGCGGAGTAAAGCTCCGATGCCAGCTCCACACCCGTGGCGCCGGCGCCGACGATAGCGATATTCAAATTCTCCGACGGTTTGCCGGTCAGGCCGTTTTCATGCGCCCTCACATAGGCGCCGATAAACGTCTGCTGGAACCGGTCCGCCTGTTGGCGCGAATCCAGGAACATGCAGTGTTCGGCCACGCCGGGGGTGCCAAAATCGTTATTGACGCTTCCGATCGCCAGTACCAGCAGGTCATAACCTATCTGCCGCTGTGGCACCGCCTCACTGCCGTCCTGCGCTTTAATGGGTGCCAGGACAATAACCTTCTTTTCCGGGTCGACCTTATCCAGGCTGCCCAGGTGAAAGGAATACCCATGCTGCGAGCCGTGGGAGAGGTAATTGATTTCATCCTCGTAGGAGTTGAGCGACCCCGCCGCCACTTCGTGCAACAGGGGCTTCCAGATATGCGTTAGGGACTGGTCGACCAGCGTCACATCGGCAAGGTTTCGCGCTTTTTTCGCCAGGCGCGTGGCCAGCACAAGTCCGCCGGCGCCGCCGCCGACAATAACAATTCGCTTTTTCATTAAACCTGATTGGCAAGGAGGTGGCGGCATCACACAGGCAAGAATGCGGTGACGCCGGATTGGACGCAACAGCATAGACGAAACACTACTGCCGGACAACCATCATGTCGCGCTCTCATGCCTTTAACGGATATACGATGTGCTAAAACATTGATACTATTCCCCTGACTGCCCCCCTGACTGAACGACCCTTTGATGGGAAAGCCTTTTGCACGACTTTCTCACAGGGAATCGCGACAGGAATACCCTCTAACGGAAACGCTGTTGTATAAGCGACAAAGAAAAAACATCAGCCATTGGAGACTATGCTATGAGTGAGCAAGATATCAACAAGCCCTGGGGAATGGACGTAAACACCTTCTGCATGGCAATGCACCTCAGCCAATTCGCCGGTTTTATCGTGCCCTTCGCCGGGCTGGTTCTTCCCATCGTCATGTGGGCAACCAACAAAGACAATCACCCCATTGTGGACCGGCATGGAAAAGTAATTCTCAACTGGATCATCAGCGCGCTGATATACGGTATCATCTCGGCCATTCTCTCCATAATTTTTATCGGCGTGCTCGGCTTTATCGCCCTGGCCATCTGCGGCATTATCTTTGCCATACTCGGCGCGGTAAAAGCCAATGAAGGCATCGTCTGGTCCTATCCGTTGAGCATCCGCTTCTTCCCGGTAGAGCCGGGCCCGGCGGAATAAAAATCTCATTAAGCTTGATCTGGCGATCTTCAATTTACTTTTGGAATATTCATGCAGGGAACAATTACAAATACAAAAAACATATTTTTAAAAAAATGGTTTGCCCGATCAGGGTTGCTGCTTTTGGTGAGTGGTTTGGCCGGCTGTATCGTCATCCACTCCAGCTCTGCTCCGGAAGAAAAATCCGCTTCGGAACAAAAATCCCCACGGGAAAAAACCTCCCTGTCCCTGCAAGTTAAGGAAGACTGGATCTGCGACGAAACAGCCGAAACGGAAGTCATCGAGCTGCACAAATTTTTCGAAGGCTGGTACAGCGGTGAAATTCCCCGTACCGACGAAAACTTCACTCGCCTGACCGACGTAATCGCGGAGGATTTTCAACTCATTACCGCCACCGGCGTTACCGTCAACAAAGCACTGTTGACAACCCTGATGAAAAGCAGCCACGGTACAAAGCAAAACCTGAACAAGCGCATTGAAAATATTCGCCTGCGCGCGCAGGACAACAACCTCTGCCTGCTCACTTACGAGGAATATGGCAATACCGAAGGCGGGGAGAAAAAAGTGCTGACAAGTGCGGTACTGCGCCGGGCGCCGGAAAAACGCAATCGTCTGGAATGGCTGCATGTACACGAAGTCAATGTTCCCGTGCGGGAACAGCAAAACGACCAGGACGAATCAACAGGCGACGAACAACAAAACAAACCCGATATAAAATTCGTTCCGTAGCCGAACGTTTCCTCAAATGCCGATTTGCTGGCGCCGGACCGATTGTTAAAAGATCCGTGCTAACCCTAGCCTTCGATTGTACGGGCAGACCCATGTGTCCGCTCCTCTCACTACAATGGAATTATCCCTCGCCACTCCTCTTCGGCAAATCATCCTCCACCGACAGCCAACCCACATGCGTCTCATAATAAGCATGCACCTGCGGCAGGCGATCCACATCTTCGGTAAAGTTAGCGCGAACAATATGCAACTCCCCCGGCCACTTCACCGAGCGAAAAAACAAACTGCTGCCGCACTTAATGCAAAACCCCCTTTCCGCCCCCGGGCTTGACTCGTACCAGCGCAAATCCTCCTCTCCCTTTATCGTCACGCCCGTGTCCGCAACACTCACCCACGTCACAAACGCCGCCCCGTGCGCGCGCTGGCACAACGTGCAGTGGCAATGAGCGACCCAGTTGGAAGGCAGCGTCGCGGAGAATTCCACGGCGCCACAAAGGCATTGGCCTGCTGCGTGATTTGTTGTCATGACGCCCCCTACTGGCAAAATAGATTGGCTGAATGAGCGACGTTTTACCACCAATAAATTTGCTTAACAATGGCAGTGTTCAGGAACAGTGGTACCAGGAATATCGGCGGAATATTCGCCGGGCAAAGGAGTTGCAAACCGGGTTGTTGAGCAGGCAAGGCGTCTAAATCAACCGAAATCAAGAGCCGAGGCTTGAAAATAGGAAAAGACGTAAGAGGAAATTTTAAATATTTCTTTAGCTTACATAGCACTAGCGTGCATACCTAAAGCGCGCGTTAACTGAAATAGAATGCCAGGCTGATTTGATAAATAGAAATCCTGGCTTTCTATTTCTCCATGAATTTACAACTTCTGCTTGAAAGTCAGCCTGTTATGGGTAAAAATTCGGAGAAATAAGATGTAGGATGATATAGAGCGGCGGCTTTTGAATAAACTGTTATAAGCCAAAAGGAGATCTCGAAAATGCAATTTCTCATATCGGTATTGATCCTTAGCGCATTCATTTTTGCTATTTTTCTAATGTGCTACGCCATATTTAAATATACTGGATTTTTGCTAACCGGTCATGAGCAAAATAATTTCTATACTAAAGCCTTTGAATTTGTATTTTTCAAAGGTCTCAATCCGGAATTGTCTATGGCAAAACTCATAGCCAGTTCAATTTTGCTATCGGCTTTTGTTGCAACTGCTATAAAATTAACGTAATTATGTGGTCAACGCAAAGCCATAACAAGTTTGTTAATACTCGCCAGCAAGCTGGCTGGACTTCCAAAGCCTCCGGCTTTTCCGGCCCATTACAAAAACGTTGAGGCTGTAGAAAAGTGCCAATCTGGTAGAATTTGGCCAACAATTTGGATGTGTATAGACTTATGCCAAACTTCCTTCCTTACAATTACAACCAATCGTCAATGGTCGTAATCAACTTCGACGGTCAAACAGCCAGGTACATTTGAGCACGCAATTCATTACCTGATTGAGCATCGCATGGATATTTCGGTGTTTCATCCAAAATATAAAAATGATCTTACCGGCCGATATGCCTATGATCCCGCCATCTCCGTTCGGCCCGCCAAAAAGAAGGATATCGAACAATATGAATCGAGAACATTTCACAAAGGTCAAGCAGTATGAGCCAGAAAATAACCAGAATCTCGTTAGATCAAATCAGAAAATTAAAAGACCTATCTAACGCGAAAAAAGTTTCTTCAATGACGGATGAAGAAATAGATAAAATTATTGATGAAGATCCAGCTTTATACCACTTAACTGACGAAGAGCTATCTCAGTTTGATTTAGTAAGGGGAGAAAAAAATGAAGACACAAAACAATAAAACCAAAATTACTTTGGAGGAAGCAAAGAAAACAAAAGGTAAAAACAACATGGCAAAATTGCTAGCTGAACAAAACAAAGAAAAAACGAAAAGGAAATAAACAACTAGCAAGGCCAAGCACAAACGCCCGCGCTAAAAAGCTCGCAGGCTGGACCTCACTTTCGCTCGGCCTGCGTTAGCGGCATTAGGAGTCCGAGTTCCCCAAGAAAAGTAGACGTCTCACTACCATCTAACGATGGGTCTGAAGTAGCAGGAACAATAAATTAAACAATCAAGAGGACGACATGAATAAATTCAAAAATGTTTTTAGCACAGTCTTTATTTTATCCCTAAGCCTTTTGGGTAGCCATGCAGTCGCGGATAATAGCTCTGATTCATTTATTGATGAATTCAATAATTATGACATTGGCATTGCGTTCACCATGTTGTCCAAAAACAGCTGGGAAACTCCAGGCTACCAATTATTCCATGACAACCCTTCAACACCGCAGAAAAGACTGCAGGCAGTTACAATTTCAAATGCAAGTAAAAAAATCAAACCCTACCAAGCAGATACTCGGTATGGTCTGGCCTTCAGCATGGCGGAAAGTTTCGGGTTCTATAAGTATTTTGCCACCAAAAGCGAATTCACTACCGCCTGCAGTGCAGGCGGGGCAAAAATGGTATCGCCCATAACGGATTTACCGGCCAAGCAGTATAACGAAATAACGAATTGGGCCGTATCCTGCGGCGGCAATGATGCAAACCAACAAATCGCGTTTTGCGGGCGTTGTTTTGACGGCGGCGTGTGTGCCGGATCGGGGAATATACCAAATACGCCGAACGGGCTTTGGCCTGCATTGGGTGACCAGGTATCTTTTGCGGAATTTCAAAAAGCAAAAAATGCTATCGTGGTGGCTTCGGGCTCAATGGAAACATGTCAATGGGCGTCGCAGGATAATATCTGGAATGAATTCGACACAAACGGTTTATCGCCAAAGGCATTGGTGGGGATTCTTATCGATAATACCACCCCTCCTCCACCCGGTTCCTGGTCACCGGACGACGCTACACTTTGCAGCTACCTGCAAGCAGTTGACAATTCACGCAACAGCTGGCCGGTGTATACCCTGACATTTACACAATCGAGCGCCACCCCGTCGAAGCTGGCAAAAACAAAAACGCTTAGTTGTTCCAAGGATACGGCCATCTTCGGCATTTCCAGTGCGCAGGGGACAGGGTTAGATACATAACCCCGTCGACGCTGGAGACGGCTATTCTATAACTCTGCGAAAACAATACTAATACTGACTGGTTTACATGAGATCGCCACTATCCAGGAAAACCAAGAGAGGCAACTATGAAAAAAATAATAACATTGTTAATACTTGTGCTTTTGTCTTCAGCTTCATTCGCTGAGCCGGAAATAAAAGGAAGCCCTCAAGATCTACGCGGCTTCCTGCATCCGGCGGAAAAGATTGTGACAATCACGGGACAAGCGGAAGAGAAAGCTTATTCTGATCAGGCAATTGTTAGCTTGGTGATTACGACTGAGAGCAAATTTTTATCTGAGGCTATCGCCGAAAATGGCTCCTTCCGCAAGAAGATCACTGATTCGTTAGTGTTCGCAGGCATTAAGCCAGATTCAATAAAGAGTTCAAAGTTTTCATCGTCACCGCAATACGGCTGGTTTGGAAGCAAGCCGTCCAGCTACAAAGTGATTAACCGAATGGCCGTAAAAATAACGAATGAAGCCCATCTGCAAGAGCTAGCGGGAGTTGCGGACCAGTTCGAGGAGGTCGAGCTATCTGATACTGCCTTCGAGCACTCAGAGAAAGATGAATACAATGAAAGAGTTAAGGCCGAGGCCTTGCGGAAAGTCATAAAGCAGAAAGAGTTTTATGAGCAGTCGCTGGGAGTCAAACTTACTCCCGTAGGAATCCGCGATACTGCTATACGTCAGGGCGCGACGCGTGGCGCGATGATGCTTGAGGAAGTGGTGGTAACAGGTATAAGAAAAGGAGGAGGTGACAGTTCATCTGTAGCGAGGTATAAAAGCCAAACTCAGGAGCCGTCTTTTGATGAAGTGAAGTATGAAGCTAATATATCGGTAGATTTTAAAATCGGAGATTGAGGGTAAAAAGCAGACTGCCCCACTGGCGCCTACAATGTCTGAACGTTTTCAGATAACCGATTAATAGTTCACTTGCAGAGCGTGAGCCATTAGAGCAACTTCGGTTACATTGGATGTTCCGAAAGGGGTAAGGCGTCGCGAAGAATTCACAACGCCCTACAGGTTTGATTGGAAGGTTGTTGGACGAAACCTATTGAACCTGCCGGCAGGTAGCGGGTCGCAGCCTGTTTGGTAACGAGCCGCCGGTGCAATTCCAGGTCACCCCTGAATCGCTGAGCATAGGTACATAGAGTAGTGTCTCGCCGGCGATCATCTGTGCCTTGTCTCCGAATTCAAGAATTACAACCTCGTTATTTATTTGTATTGTGTGTCCCTCGCTGGTGACATATGGCTCGTCTATCCCAAGCATGATGTTGCTGTCGGGTAGCATTTCATGTTGGTTTGCATACTTTTCGACAGCATCACGAATCGGCCGCGTTTCCATAATCGCTTGCGTCACTTTTGCCCGATAGGTGTAATCCTGGTAGGCAGGAAGGGCTATGGCGGCAAGGATTCCTATAATAGAAATAAACAGGAAAACGCCGATAATTACTGCAACTACCGCACCAGCGCCACCTTTATCAGCCGGGCCGGCGGGGCGTCCTTCATTGTATTTGTTATCCCATTTTTGCTGGTCGGTCACGAGAAAAACGATAAATTCCACCAGCGCTATAAAGCCGGGAATCAGGGTCCAGAAAAACAATAGGTAAAAAATACCCCACCATTGGCCTAAGTAAAATCTATGGGCTCCTACTTGGCCAAGAAAAAAAGCGAGGAGTGCGGCAGCGGTTTTGCTTTTGTACCTTTTCGACCGCTGGTTTGCGCCGCAGTGAGGGCAGACAGCGGCCGTCAGGTGAAGATCCTTGTTACAGCCAACGCATGGACGCATGGTGGCGGTGGATGAAGTTTCGGGTGCTTGATAAGGGTTGTGCATTTTATTTTTCCTCTTCTTTAGTTTTTATTCTTGCGAAGGTCCATTCGATTTCTTTTTCCCGCCAAACAAGCTTCTAAGTAACGCTCCAATTCCTACCGCGATAAAAATACCGAACTTTTTCAGGAAAACCAGAACGACTGCAAGAATACCGGTTTTTGCAACCACTTTACCGGCAACCAGCGCCCCGATACCGTATGCCGCAACCTGGTCGATATCCGGATTGAAATCGCCATAGCGCGCGCCGTCGTTGAATTCGGCCATGGCAAGCACGGTGTCCAGGTTGGAGTCGATTACCTGCTTCTGATCCATGCCGGCAATAAAATTCAACACCAGTATGCCCTTTCTGCCCAACACGCGAATGTTGTAGTTGAGGGTGTTAATCTCGTCCTGACCGAAGCGCACTTCCTTGGCCCAATGCAGTTTATGTGACGCGGCATCGTAGTAAGGCGGTGAGGCCCAGCCAATCAGTTCGATGGCGGGATAACCCTGCTGAACGCGTTGGTCGCTTGCTTCCCGGGCATCCGCTTTCATTTGTTTTAGCATTTCATCGTAATCAATCTCATCGGCGTCCGCATCGGATACATGACCGTCTTCCACGTATTCGATGGTAACGGCCCAGGAATTGGAATCGAACGGGGTCATGTCCGCGGGAAACAGCATACCCAACGTCAAACCGGATGGCGGATTGCCCCATATTTCCTCCAGCACCGTTTGCGCGTCGGTGGGGTTGAGGTAGTAGAAATCCTTGGGCACGTTCAGTACTGCCTTGGCATCCGCCAGTTGGATTTCGCCGGTGCGGCGGTCCAGCGACTGCCAGACTTGCGCGGCCCAGGCCGCGTACTGCTCTTCTTCGGACGGCGCGACAGTTCCATCCGTTTGTCCCGATGTATTTTCTTCTTGTGCGTTGGTGAAAACCGAGGAGAAAGCGAGGATTAAAATAAGCAGGATTCTGAATTTCATGGATAAATTCCCTTTGTATTGCCGGAAGAATTATTTTGATTATGGCGCGACTATAGCGGAAATTTTGATCAATTGGTATCGCGGTGCCGGCAATATTGGCAATTTACCTGTGTTGAGGCGGTGTTCCCTCCACCCGCTTACGAAATGCAAGATGCGCCTCAACATCCTTCGGCTCGCGGGATAACGCTCCCGGTAATTACTCCCATTGGGATCGACTCTCGGCCGTATCGGCCGGGGGCAAAGATTTCCTCCGCAGTTTGGGCAAACATTACCAATAAACGCTTCAACGCAGGCGGTACAGAAAGTACATTCAAAACTGCAGATCATCGCCTCCAACGAGTCAGGTGGCAGTGATTTATCGCAGTGTTCGCAGTTGGGTCGTAATTCGAGCATGGGAATTCTCCTCACTGAAACCGTTTGACGTAAGACGATGGATGAATGCCGTACTTGCGCTTAAAGCTGCGACGGAAACTGTCGGGCGAGCTGAAGCCCACCTGACGCGCAACACCATCGATGCTGGTGGACGATTTGGTCAGGTAATTTTTTGCCTGCTCCAGGCGAATATGTTCGATGTAGCGGCGCGCGCTCATATGAAATTCCGCCTGCACCAAACGGTTGAGATGGCGCTCGCTGATATGCACCGATTTCGCCAGTTGCGCAATCGTGAACGGCGAGGAAAGATTTTCCAGCAGCCACTTGTTGATACGCTTGAGTTTGGAGTTGTCGGTGAACTGGAATTTAAGCGGTTCGGAAAACTGCGATTGGAACCCGGAGCGCTTCAGGTAGGTCACCAGGTATTTGGCCACCGGGGCTGCCACGTCCACGCCGCAGTCCTCTTCGATGATGTTGAGCGCCAGGTCGATGCCGCTCAGCACGCCGGCGGAGGAATAGAACTTTCCCTGCTTGATAAACAGGCATTCGTGATTGACCTTCAGTTGCGGATTCCGGCTTTGCAACATATTGGAAAAAGCCCAGTGCGTGGCCACTTCCTTCCCGGCCAGGTAGGGCTGGTCGGCGAGCAGGAAAATGCCGGTGCAGATCGACAGCACGCGCTGCGCCTGGTCGAACTGCCGGTCGAGCCAGGATTTCATGGCGTTGCCGATTTCCGGCCGGCGGGTGCCCTCGCCGCCCGGCACCACCAGGGTGTCGATGGTGACGGTATCGGTTAGCTGTACATCGGCGACGACCTTGACGCCGGTGCCGCTGGTAAAAACCGGCTTATTGCTGACAATAAAGGTGTTGTAGCGCGGTTCGCCGTCCGCTGTCATCACCAGCTTGAAGGCTTCCAGGGGCCCGATCAGGTCCAGCAACTGAACGCCGTCGAAGCCGAGAAAGGCGATATTGTGCGGAATCTTGCTCATACTCCGGGTCCTCATACATCCACGGAGTCAGTGTATTACAGGGCGGCTGTGTCCGATATGACATCGTTACGGCAAAACCGGACATCCGGCGTCGGGAAGAATGCTGTGGGGAATTTTTGCGCCGTCGTCCCTGTCAAAGCGGGGAAAGTTGTGGCAGCTGTTGCCTCAATTTCAATAAGCCATTGATTGTAAAAGAATAAACACTTGCTGCGCCACAGCAATTTTTTGGTTAGAATAATTTCATCAATCCATATTTTGCGTCAGCTTTACCGTTCCCGGTAGGCTGTGGAGGCGTTTCCCATGCTCTGGCAGCCCGATAAAAATCGAATTGAAAACAGCGCGATGATGGCCTTTATCGACCACATCGACAGCAACTATACCCTCCCCGACCGCAGCTACGAGGCGCTTTACCGCTTTTCCATCGAAGACAGCGACCACTTCTGGCAGGAACTGGTGACCTTTTTTGATATCAAGGCCAGCGGAGAACTGTCGCCGGTCAATACCGACCCCGGTTTTAACGGGTACGGCTGGTTTCCAAACCTGCAACTGAACTTTGCCGAAAACCTGCTGAAAAACGGCGAAGCCGATGCCACGGCGATAGTCGGCCTGCTGGAAAACGGCAACCGGCGCACGTATACCTATGGCCAATTGCGCAAGGCGGTGGCGGAATTCCAGGCGGGGCTGAAGGCACATATCAAAGCCGGCGACGTGCTGGCCTGCTACATGCCGAATATTCCCGAAACCGTTATCGCCATGCTTGCCACCACGGCACTCGGTGGCGTGTTTACCTCCACCAGTTGCGATTTCGGTGTTGACGGTGTTGTCGACCGTTTCGGCCAGTCGAAGCCGAAGGTGCTGGTCACCTGCGCCGGTTACAGCTACAACGGCAAGTATTTTGATCTCACCGAAAAAATCAAAGCGGTGGCGGAACAGATCGATTCCATCGAAAAAATTATTGTGGCGGATTTTCTCAACCAGGCGTCCGACATCGCCGCCATCCCCAAGGCGGTGGCCTGGCAGGATTTTGTCGACCCGATGGAAAAACGCATTGCCTATACCTATCGCGCGTTTGGCGACCCGTTGTACATCATGTATTCCTCCGGCACCACCGGCAAACCCAAATGTATCGTTCACGGTATTGGTGGTGTGTTGTTGCAACATGTTAAGGAACTGGGATTGCATACGGATTTAAACGAGCGGAAAAACATTTTCTTTTTCACCACCTGCGGCTGGATGATGTGGAACTGGTTGGTCAGCGGCCTGTTTTTTGGCGGCACCATTACCCTGTACGACGGGTCACCCGCCTATCCTTCGCTGGCGGAGTTTTTAAACATTATCGAAAAGGAAAAGATCGATATTTTCGGCACCTCGCCCAAGTTTTTAAAATCGGTGGAAGACAGCGATATTGACCTGAATGCAGTCAATCTGGGTTCACTCGAAACGATTTTGTCCACCGGCTCACCGCTGCTGCCGGAACAGTTCGATTTTGTTTACGAAAAAATCAAAGGGGATGTGTTGCTTTCCAGTATCTCCGGCGGAACGGATATTCTCGGTTGCTTCTTTCTCGGCAATCCGATCCTGCCCGTTTATCGCGGTGAGCTTCAATGCCGCGGGCTGGGAATGGCGGTTTCCTGTTTTGACGACGAAGGCAATGAGGTAAAACCGGTAAACGGAAAAGAAGTGCAGGGTGAACTGGTTTGTTTGAAGAGCTTCCCTTCGCGTCCGATCTGCTTTCTGGGTGACAAGGATGGATCGAAAATTCACGATGCCTATTTTGCGAAGTACGAAGACGTTTGGTACCACGGCGATTTTATCAGTATTACCGAGCACGGCGGCGCCAAGTTTTTTGGCCGCAGTGACGCCACGTTAAACCCCGGCGGCGTGCGTATCGGCACCAGCGAAATTTACCGGCAAACGGAAACGCTGGATTATATTGAGGATGCCGTGTGTGTGGGTAAACAGGTAGGCGGCGATGTGGATGTGGTGCTGTTTGTCAAAATGAAAGGCGGGGAAGCTTTGACGGACGAGCGCAAGGTGGAAATCAAGCAGCGCATTAAAACCAACACAACACCGCGCCATGTGCCCGGCAATGTTGCCGCGGTCAGGGATATTCCCTACACGCGTTCCGGTAAAAAAATCGAGCTGGCGGTTGCGCGAATTATCAATGGGCAGCCAATTACCAATAAGGAAGCGATTGCCAATCCGGAAAGTTTGCAGGAGTATGAGCAATATCGCTGATACGTTGATGTGTCGGACCATCGCTTGCCCTACGGTTCGATATCGATTTCCTTCATCCGCGCTTCAATCCAGTTTTCGACTTCCTCCGTCAGCTCACGGCTGTTTTTATTTTGCGAGGATATACACGGCCCCACCACCACCGTCACGACGCCGGGTTTTATTTGGAATTTACCTTTGCGCCACAGGTGGCCGGCGTTAACCGCAACGGGTATCACATCCACGTTGGCGCTTATCGCAATATCGGCGCCGCTACGCGCATATTTGCCCTGCCTCCCGGGTGGAATGCGTGTGCCTTCCGGAAAAACAATCAGGTTGTAGCCGTTGGCAAGTCTTCTCAATCCGCCTTCTTTTACCTGCTTGAGTGCCACGCGCGGATTGCCGCGATCAATTGCCACGGCGTTAAGTCCGCGCAGGCCCCAGCCGAAAAAAGGAATGCGGAGCAATTCTTTTTTTAAAATTGTACAGGCGGGAAAAAACAGGCCCTGTAAAAACAGCGTCTCCCAGGTGCTCTGGTGTTTCGACATCACCACCACGGGGCGCGAGCGGTCGGCCAGGTTTTCCCGGCCGATAACCTTGTGCCGCACGCCGCAGGTAATGCGCACCCAGGCAATACCGAAATAGGTCCAGTAGATAATAATCCGGTGCCGCAGTATGGGCGGCAGCACCCACGTCAATAAAGAAAGGGTGCCGTAAATAATGCCGGATAAAAAATACCCGACGCTGAACAGAACAGTTCTGACGGTGGTAATAAAAGACACGCTTTTATTTTCCTTACTAAAAGCTACCGCTTAGGAGTTGTTGGGTGAAGTCGAACAGATTGTTAAAAACCGCAACCGGCTGCTCCAGCTGGCTCAACTGTGGTTGCGTCTTCCTTCCCTTGCCGGTCAGTACCAAAACCGGTTTGCACTGCTTTTTAATCGCCGCCTCCAGGTCGCGGAGGCTGTCACCCACCGCATAGGCGCCGGCGAGTGATATATTAAATTTTGCTTCCGCTTCATTGAATAACGCTATTTGCGGTTTACGGCAGCGGCAGTCTTCCGCCGGCGCGTGTGGGCAATAAAAAACGCCTTCAATGTTGCCGCCGGCCTGCCGGACGAGTTCATGCATTTTGCTGTGCATGGCTTCCAGCGTTGGCTGATCGAAAAGGCCGCGCCCCACGCCGGACTGGTTTGAGATCACGACAATCCGGTAACCGGCTTTGGACAGCTGTGCAATGGCGTCTATGCTGCCTTCGATTGGAATCCACTCATCGACGCTTTTTATAAAGTCGTCCGAATCGGCGTTGATAACACCGTCCCGGTCGAGAACGATCCATGGATTCGATTCGCTGGTTTCGGCCATCAGGTTTTTACGGCCAGATGGGAAATGTCCGCCACTTCCAGGAACAACTCGCGAAGTTGCTGCAACAGTGCCAGGCGATTGTTGCGCAGCTTTTCATCGTCGGTCATTACCATCACGTTGTCGAAAAAATTGTCCACCGGTGCGCGCAGGCTGGCGAGCGTGGCGAGGGCTTGCGTGTAATTTCTCTGTGCAAATAGCGGCGCGACGTTTTCGCGCATGGCCGCAACCTGCCCGGCCAGTTTTTTCTCCGCGTCTTCCTGTAGCAACGAGTCGTTTACCTGATCGGGAATTTTTGAGTCTTGCTTGGCGATAATGTTGGAGACGCGCTTATTGGCGCTGGCCAGTGCTTCTGCTTCCGGCAGTTTGTAGAACTCCGCCACCGCATGGACGCGGTTGTCGATATCCAGCGGACAGCTCAGGTTTTTCGCGCTCACCGCCTGGAAAACTTCCGGCGCAATGCCGGCTTCGCCATACCAGGCCTTGAACCGTTCCAGCATGTAAGCCAGCACATCGTCGGCCACGGTGGTGGCTTTGGGTAGATTCCTGAACTGGCCGGCGGCGAAGGTAACCAATTCGCGCAGATCCAGGTCTAGCTTTTTCTCCACCATAATCCGCAGCACGCCAAGCGAGGCGCGGCGCAGGCCGAAGGGGTCTTTTGATCCGGTGGGCGTCTGGCCGATGCCGAAGATACCGGTAATAGTGTCGAGCCGGTCGGCGATGGCGATAAGGGCGCCGGTCAGGGATTCGGGCACGTCGTCGCCGGCAAAACGCGGCCGGTATTGCTCGATCAGAGCCTGGGCCACTTCCGGCGCTTCGCCATCGTGTGTGGCGTAGTGGTAGCCGGCAATGCCCTGCATATCCGGAAATTCGTACACCATGCTGCTCACCAGGTCGCACTTGCTAAGTTGAGCGGCGCGGCTGGTCAGGTCGGTATTCGCGCCGATTTTGGCGGCGATTTGTTGTGAAAGTGCTTCGATTCGGGCGGTTTTATCGAAGATCGTACCCAGTTTTGCCTGGAAAAGCACGCTCTTCAGTTTTTCCCGGCGCGCTTCCAGTTTGGTCTGCCGGTCGGTATTAAAGAAGAAAGCCGCATCCGCCAGGCGGGGGCGGATCACGCGTTCGTTGCCGTCAATCACCTGGGCCGGATTCTTGCTCTCCAGGTTGGAGACGGTGATAAAGTGCGGCATCAGCTTGCTGTCGGTATCCACCACGTGGAAGTACTTCTGGTGCTCCTTCATTGAGGAAATGAGCGCTTCCGCCGGAACCTCCAGAAACTCGCGGTCGAAATTACCCGCCAGCGCCACCGGCCATTCCACCAGTGCGGTTACTTCGTCCAGCAGGTCGTCACTGATTACCGCCTGGCCGCCGAGTTCTTTTGCCTTGGCGTTTACCTGCTCGGCGATAGCTTTTTGACGACCGGCAAAGTCGGGCATGATCTTCCCTTCGCGCGTCAAAGTTTGCTGGTAACTAACCCGATCCTGAATTGGAATATCATGATTCGCGTGAAAACGGTGGCCTTTTGACAGATTCGATGATTTAACGCCATAGATCTCGCAGTTCACCACATCGGTGCCGTAAAGCATTACCAGCCAATGCACCGGCCGGACAAATTCCGCCCGTGAGGCACCCCAGCGCATGCGTCTGGCAATGGGCAGGTCGTCCAGTGCCTTCTGGACGACAGCGGGCAGCAAGTCCACGGCTTTGGCGCCCCTGCTGACCGAGCGATGCACCAGCTTGCCGACCTTTTCGTCGCTGTGTTTGGTTTTCAGGTCGTCAACATTGAGGCCGTTCTTGCTGGCGAAGGCTTCGGCTGCCTTGGTGGGCTTGCCCTCTTTATCGAAGGCGACCGATAACGGCGGGCCCCACAGTTCGGTATTTTCATCCGGCGCCTGTTCCTCCAGCGCATCCACCGCCACGGCCAACCGGCGCGGCGTGGCGTAGTAGCTAACAGCCTTAAAGCCGAGCTTTTCCTTTTGCAGCGCCTGCTCCACGTTGTTACGGAAATCGGTCGCCAGCGTCAGCAGGGATTTGGGCGGCAGCTCTTCGGTGCCCAGTTCCACCAGAAAATCTTTGCTCATGCCTTTTTCTCCCCTTCTTCTTTTGCGCGTTGTGTTACTTCCTCGCGTAGCGCCGGTGGCGCCAGGGGAAAGCCCAGTTTCAGGCGCGAGTCGAAGTAGGCCTGGGCAACATTTCTCGCCAGTGTTCGTACGCGCAGGATGTAGCGCTGTCTTTCGGTAACGGAAATCGCCTGGCGGGCGTCGAGCAGGTTAAACGCGTGGGAGGCTTTCATGACCATTTCATAGGCCGGCAGCGGCAGGCCTTTTTCTATCAGGCGGGTGGATTCGGCTTCGCAGACATCGAAGGTTTTGAACAGGAAGTCCACGTTTGCCTCGCTGAAGTTAAAGTGCGACATCTCCACCTCGTTCTGGTGAAACACGTCGCCGTAGGTCACGGTGTCGCCGTTGGGGTAGGTCGTCCACACCAGGTCGAAAATGGAGTTCTTGTTCTGCAGGTACATGGCGATACGTTCGATACCGTAGGTGATCTCGCCAGTGACCGGATAACACTCCAGGCCGCCCACCTGCTGGAAGTAGGTAAACTGGGTGACTTCCATGCCGTTGAGCCATACCTCCCAGCCCAGGCCCCAGGCGCCCAGAGTCGGGGATTCCCAGTTGTCCTCGACAAAGCGGATATCGTGCACCTTGGTATCGATACCCAAATGTTCCAGCGAGCCCAGGTACAGATCCTGAATGTCCTTGGGGGAAGGTTTCAGCACCACCTGGAACTGGTAATAGTGCTGCAGGCGGTTCGGATTTTCGCCGTAGCGGCCGTCGGTGGGCCGGCGGCAGGGCTGCACATAGGCGCTGTTCCAGGTTTCCGGGCCGATGGCCCGCAGGAAGGTGGCGGGATGAAAGGTTCCGGCGCCCACTTCCATATCCAGTGGCTGCAATACCACGCAACCCTTTTCCGCCCAATACTGTTGCAGGGCGAGAATTAACCCTTGAAATGTGGAAACGTCGGGAGTCGGCACAATCAAATACTCTGAAATTGGTTTTCGCGAAGCGCGCAATTATAGCGGCTGAGTTTCTGTTCCACCATGGCATGCCGGCCTGAAACCTTGATGCGAAACCGGCATAACGTAATAATCCCGCGATCTACCGAAAAAAATCCCGACCGTAGGGTGGGTAAGCGATGGTCCGACACTTCGGGCGCCACCTGCCAATTCAAGATAAGCAGATGAGAGTTGATGGCCAGTTTTAAAGAAGGCACCGCATTATTTTTAATCAGGGCGTTGGGCGCCCTGCCCCTGTCCACCGCGCGTTCGGTGGGCCGTTTTTTCGGGCGTGTCAGTTGGTGGCGGCAGGATCGCAACAGCAAGGTCACGCGCGAAAACCTGCAAATCTGTTTTCCTTCGCTTGAGGAAAATGAGCGGGAGTCGCTGGCAAAACAAAGCATGCTGGCCACCGGCGCGCTGGCGGCGGAAACGTTCGTGATCTGGCATCGCGACAATCCCTGGCGCGAGCGGCACGTCCTTAAAATTCACGGCGAACAGAACATGCTGGATGCGGTGAACGCCGACAAGGGTGTGATTCTGCTGGCGCCGCATATCGGCAACTGGGAATTTCTCGGCGCCCGCCTTTCCAAATATGGTCAGGTTACCTGCCTGTATCAGCCGCCCAAGCAGCCGTTCCTGGAACAGTTCGTGGTGAAAAACCGCAGGCAGGTGGGCATGACGTCCGCGCCCGCCAACCGCAAGGGCGTGGCCCAGTTGCTGGCGGCGCTAAAGGAAAAGGGCATTCTGGGCATACTGCCGGACCAGTGCCCGGACCAGGGCGGCGAGTTCAGCCCTTTTTTTGGTACGCCGGCTTATACCATGACGCTGGTGCACGGCCTGATTAAACGCACAGGCTGCCGGGTGGTCGCCGGCGTTGCCCAGCGGGTGGAAGGTGGTTTCGAGCTGCACTTCCTGCAGCCGCCCGAGGAAATTTACAGCGAGGACGAAGCGCAAAGCCTGGCGGCCATGAACCAGGCGGTGGAAAACTGCATCGCTATTTGTCCGGAGCAGTACCAGTGGGAATACAAACGGTTTAAGGTGGAACCGGGTGATGTGACAACGCGTTATCAGTTTTAATTTTTAGGGAGAAATGGAATGACGGCAACACCGGGAATACAAAGCATTGGCCAAATCGCCATTGCGGTATCGGACCTGAACCGATCGGTGAATTTTTACAAAAAAATCCTCGGGCTGAAACTGTTGTTCGAAGCGCCGCCGGGCCTGGCTTTTTTTGACTGCGGTGGCGTGCGGCTAATGCTGACGACACAACAGGGGGATGAGCGCGATCACAGGACTTCGGTCATTTATTACAAGGTGGCGGATATCCGGCAGGCAACGGAAAGGATCCAAAATGCGGGGGTGGATTTTGTCCGTGAACCGCAACTGACCGCCAAAATGCCGGATCATGAATTGTGGATGGGTTTTATCCGCGACCCGGATGAGAACCTCGTGGGCATTATGGCCGAAATTCCCCTCAGCTAGTCCGGTTGACCGGTAAATAGTGAATAGAGGTGCGTGCGAAAATGCGTCCTGCTTTAATTTATGTAACGTCCCATGTACACGCCAAAACATTTTGAGGTCACCGACCCGGAAGTAGTTTTTGATTTCATACAAAAAAACGCTTTCGGCCAACTGATCTCCTCCGTGGAGAGCCGTCCGTTTGCCACGCATGTGCCCTTCCTTCGGGCTGACGATCGCACGGTTCTGACAACGCATCTGGCAAAACAGAATCCGCAGCTGGAAGAAATTGAGGGCCAGGAGGTTCTTATTATCTTTTTCGGTCCGCACGCTTATATTTCTCCTCAATGGTTTAATTCACCCGGTGTTCCCACCTGGAATTACCAGGCTGTACACGTCCATGGAAAATGCGCGACTTTCAAAGAACCGGAACGGTTAAAGGCGCTCGTTGAAACACTGACAAACCAATACGAAAAGGAATTTGAGCAACCCTGGCAACCGGAATACAACGAAAAACTTTTGCAGGCAATTGTCGGCGTGGAAATCCAGATTACGGGTATTCAGGGAAAATTTAAACTGAGCCAGAATAAATCGCGCGCGGATCGCGCCGATATTATTGAAAATCTGGAAAAGATTGGTTCGCGAGCGATGGCCAACGCGATGAAGGTGATTGACTAAAATCACCGCCGCCAAAACATGGGCGTAAACAATACCAGCAAGGTAAACACCTCCAGCCGTCCGAGCAGCATGGCAAAACACAGCACCCATTTTGCCGGAGTGTTCAGATCGCCGTAATGGCTTGCGATATCCCCAAGGCCGGGACCGAGATTATTGATACTGGCGCCCACCGCCGTAAACGAGGTTATAAAATCCAGCCCCGTTGCCAGCAGCAGGATTACCATCACCCAGAACGAAATCGCATAAACGGCAAAAAACCCCCAAACCGCTTCCACCACGCGACCGGAAACATTTTTTGTGCCGATCTTGATGGAGATGACCGCATTGGGGTGAATCAGCCGGTAAACCTCCCGCAGGCCCTGTTTGATAATCAGGATGACGCGAATCATTTTTATACCGCCGCCGGTAGAACCGGCGCAGGCGCCCATAAAGGCAAACATGAAAATCAGGAAGGGCAGGAAAGTTGGCCACAGGGAAAAGTCCGCCACGGCGAAACCGCTGGTGGTTAATATTGATATCAACTCAAAACTGCCGTAAAGCAAACTATCGGCAAAATCGTAGGTGCGGCTTTCGTAGAGATACCCCACCGTGATAGCGGCGCCCAAAAGCAGCATCGACCCGTAAAATCGAAACTCGGGATCGTGAAAATAATGTTTGATACTGCGCGTGTGCCAGGCGAAAAAATGCAGTGCGAAGTTGACTCCCGAAAGAATCATAAACACCATGCAGATCACCATGATCGAGGCGCTTTCGAAGTAGGCAATGCTGGTGTCGTGAGTGGAAAAACCGCCGATGGCGACGGTGGAAAATGCGTGACCGACGGCGTCGAACATCGGCATGCCCGCGAGGCGGTAAGCGAGAAAACAGGCGATGGTCAGGCTGAGGTAAATCAAAAAAAGCGCCTTGGCGGTTTCGGTAATGCGTGGTGTTAATTTATTGTCTTTTACCGGCCCCGGATATTCGGCGCGGTAAAGCTGCATACCACCGATGCCCAGCATGGGCAGAATCGCCACCGCGATAACAATAATACCGATGCCGCCCAACCACTGGAGTTGCTGCCGGTAATACAGAATGGAGCGCGGCAGCAGGTCGAGCCCGGTCAGTACGGTCGCCCCGGTGGTCGTCAGGCCGGAAAGGGACTCGAACACCGCATCGGTAAACGACATTTGCGTGGCTTCGGCCAGCAGGAAAGGCAGCGAACCGAACAGCGCCAGTACCGCCCAAAACAGGGAGGTAATCAAAAATCCGTCGCGGGTGCGCAATTCCTGCTTCACCTTGTAAACGGGGAGCCAGGCGGCAAGGCCGGTTACCAGCGTAATGGCAAACGCGAAGACAAAACTGATATACGCCCCGTCCTGATACCACAGCGAGACAAAAATGGGGGGCGCCATGGTCATGCTGAATAACATCAGCAGTAAACCAAGAACTTTTGAAATAATGGCGTAATGCATTTTTGAGTTGAACGTTTAAAAAAACGTAAATCCCACCTGGAACAGTTGCTCGATGTCTCGGGTGTAGCGTTTGTTCACCACAAACAGGATAACGTGGTCGCCGGATTCGATCACCACGTCATCGTGGGCAATGATGACCTCGTGACGCGCTGGTGCCTTGCCGCTTTTATCGGCGGTATCCGAGGTTGTTTCCTCGCGAATTTGGCGCACGATGGCGCCGATGGTGGCGCCTTCCGGCAGGTCGATATCCTCGATGGTTTTACCCACCACCTTGGAGGTGCGTTCGTCGCCGTGGGCGATCACTTCGATGGCTTCGGCCGCGCCGCGCCGCAACGAGTGCGCGTTGACGATATCGCCGCGCCGCACGTGTGCCAGCAGGCTGCCGATGGTGGTCTGTTGCGGGGAGATGGCGATATCGATATCGCCACCCTGGACCAGGTCGACATAGGCGGGGTTGCCAATCAGCGTCAACACCTTGCGCGCGCCCAGGCGCTTGGCCAGCAGGGAAGACATGATGTTGGCTTCGTCGGAGTTGGTTACCGCCAGGAAAACATCGGTATCTTCAATGTTTTCCTCCAGCAACAATTCCTGGTCGGAGGAGTTGCCGTACAGGACGATGGCGCTGTCGAGTTGCTCGGTCAGCAGCCGGCAGCGTTGCTCGTGGAATTCAATCAGCTTGACCGAGTATTTGTTTTCCAGCGCCTTGGCCAGGCGCAGGCCGATATTGCCGCCGCCGGCGATAATAATGCGCTTGTACGGCCGGTCGAGGCGGCGCAGCTCGCTCATTACCGCGCGGATATCGGATTTGGCGGCGAGGAAAAATACCTCGTCGTCCGCTTCAATAACAGTGGTGCCGGTGGGCGTGATCGGGCGATTGCGGCGGTAAATGGCCGCCACCCGTGTATCCACGTTGGGCATGTGCTTGCGCAGAAAGCGCAATTCCTGCCCCACCAGCGGCCCGCCGTAGTAGGCGCGCACCGCCACCAGCTGCACCATGCCGCTGGCGAAATCCAGCACCTGCAGGGCGCCGGGTCTTTCGATAAGGCGATAGATATAGTCGGAGACCAACTGCTCCGGGCTGATGATGACATCGACGGGAATGGCATCGTTGCGGAACAAACCTTCGTAGGAGGCGTACTCCTGGGCGCGAATACGGGCGATTTTGGTGGGCGTGCGAAACAGGCTGTGGGCGATCTGGCAGGCGACCATGTTTATCTCATCCACGCCGGTAACCGCCACCAGCATGTCGGCGTCCTCAATTCCCGCCTGGCGCAGCACGTTGGGGTGGGATGCGTGACCAACCACCACGCCGATATCGATGCGGTCGCGCAATTCCCGCAGGCTCGCCTCGTTGGTGTCGACCACGGTAATATCGTTGGCTTCGCTGGAAAGGTTTGACGCAAGTGTTCCGCCGACGCGGCCAGCACCCAGAATAATAATTTTCATAGCGTTTGGTTAGTGTCGCTTCCCTGATTTATTTGTTTCAGAAAACGTCAGTGTGCCTTGATAATTCGAGCATAGTAGAAACCGTCATGACCGTCCGGTTGAGGGAAGAGCTGCCGGCCGAAGGGACGGGAAATTCCCCAATTAGCCTCGATGGGATCGTGAATGGCCCCTGCCTGCTCGGCAACAAAGGCTTTGATAATTTCTTCGTTTTCTTCCGGCAACACTGAACAGGTCGCGTAAACCAAAACCCCCCCGGGTTTTAATGTTGGCCAGAGCGCGCGCAACAGTTTGGCCTGCAACTGCGCAAGCTTAACAAGATCGGACACCCGGCGCAGTAGTTTTATATCGGGGTGCCTTCGGATGACGCCTGTGGCGGAACAGGGTGCGTCCAATAAAATGCCATCGAAGGGATGGCCGTCCCACCAACTTCTAACGTCGCTTGCGTCGACCACTTTCAACGTTGCGGTGTGCCCGAGTCGCTCGAGATTTTCACGCGTGCGGGACATGCGTGCCTCGTCCACGTCCACGCCCACCAGTTCCGCCAGCTGTGGTTGCGCTTCGAGAATCAGGCTGGTTTTACCGCCGGGGGCGCAGCAGGCGTCCAGAATGCGCTCGCGCGGCGCCAGTGAAAGCAGGTGCGCGGACAATTGCGCGGCTTCATCCTGAACGCTGAACAGTCCCTTGCCGTATCCGGGGAGTGACGGAACATCGGAAGGCGTTTCCAGTTGCAGCCCTTCGTCTGAAAAGCGTAGCCGCCGGTATTTGAATCCGTGGTGATCCAGTGATTGGCAGTAAGCGGAAACCAATGTTTTGGTCGTGTTCACGCGCAGTGTCAACGGCGGTTTCAGATTGTTGGCTTGCAGTATCTCCCGCCAGTCGTTTGGCCAGGCGGTTTGTAATTTGTCAACTAACCAGGCCGGATGCGAATAGCGGTAGCGATCGTCGTCTTCCAGTTTTGATTCGAGTTCGGAACGTTGCCGGAGAAAATTTCTCAATACGGCATTGATCAATTTTGTCGCCCAGACTTTATTCAGTTCGCGCGCCGCATCAACGGTTTCCGAAATCGCCGCGTGATCCGGCACGCGCATATGCTTGATCTGGTAAAGTCCCAGAACGATTAATACCATTACGTCCAAATCTTTGTTTCGCAATGGTTTGCTAAGAAGCTGTTGGGAGATGCTTTCCAATTGGTGATAAAAACGCAGGCTGCCCAGGCACAATTCGCGCACGGTGGCCTGGTCGGCGGCGGAAAGTTTTTTCAGGTGTTGATCGAGTAAAGCGTTGACCGAAGCTTCTCCAGCGACGACCGGGGTGAGAATTTTTACTGCAACGACTCGAATATTCATGGCGGCTTATAACTGATCAGGTCAGTTGTGTCCCCTCTTTTAATTGATCTCCAAATCCATTCATAAATTCGCTGACGGACATCGGCTTTTTACCGGGTAGTTGAAGTTCTTTGACCGAAATTGCGCCGCTTCCACACGCGATAACCAATTTATTTTTTGACGAAACAGTTACTCTGCCCGGCTTACCCGATTTTTCCCGCTCCACTTCGGCGTAATAAACGCGCAGGCGTTCATCACCCAGCATCGCATAACAAACAGGAAAAGGGTTGAACGCGCGGATTCGGCGGCACAATGTTTCGGCATCCAGTTGCCAGTTTATCGCCGCTTCGGATTTCTCCAGCTTGCGCGCATACGTGCTGCCGCTGTGATCCTGTTCCTGTGGAGCTTGTTGCCCGGCTTCGATAATCGAAAGCGTTTCCAATAACGCGGAAGGACCAATTTCGCACAGCCGGTCGTGCAGGATAGAGGCAGTATCCGTGGGCAGAATATCGCATTTGCTTTTCAGCCACATATCGCCCGTGTCCAGGCCCACATCCATTTGCATTATGGTGACGCCGGTCTGGTCGTCGCCGGCTTCAATTGCGCGCTGGATTGGCGCCGCCCCGCGCCATCGCGGCAGCAGAGATGCATGAACGTTGATACAGCCGAACCCGGGAATATCCAATACCGGTTTTGGCAGCAACAAACCATAGGCTACCACTACCATAATATCGGGCTTGAAAGCCGCCAGCTCCCGCTGTGTTTCCTCGCTTTTCAGTGAAGCCGGCTGGAGAACGGGAAGCCCGGCCTGCTCCGCGACGACTTTAACGGCGCTGGGCGTAAGCTTCTTGCCCCGCCCGGCGGGGCGGTCCGGTTGTGTGTAAACGGCGGCGATGTGATGTGAGCTGTGAAGTAGCGCCCGCAGGTGAACCGCGGCAAATTCGGGAGTCCCGGCAAAAACAATATTCAAGCCTTCGGCCTCGGTGTCTGATGGTGTTGTATTGCCATCCTGAAACGGCGCCCGGAAACGTGTGCTTCCGGGCAGGCACTATGAAAACAGGAAGATGGAGTGGTTATAAACTGGCCGAAGCCTGTTCTTTATGAATTTTTTCCAGCTTTTTTCGAATACGCTGCCGTTTGATATTGGAAACATAATCCACAAACAGCTTGCCTTTAAGGTGATCTGCTTCATGCTGGATACACACCGCCAGCAGGCCTTCCGGCTCTATAACAAAAGGCTTGCCTTCCCTGTCGAGCGCCTTGACCCGGACATGCTTGGGGCGGGTAATTTCCTCGTAAAACCCCGGTACCGACAGGCAACCCTCTTCGTAATCGAACAGGTCGTGATCCAGGATCTCGATTTCCGGGTTGATAAATACCAGCGGCTCGCTTTTGTCCTCGCTGATATCGATGACGGTGACCTGTTCGTGAACATTCACCTGGGTGGCGGCCAGACCAATGCCGGGCGCCGCGTACATGGTCTCGAACATATCCTCCACCAGCTTTTGGATGCGCTCGTCTACACTGGTAACAGGCTTTGCGACGGTGCGCAGGCGGGGATCGGGAAATTCAAGGATAGATAAAATTGCCATTTGAGGTATCGCTATTACGTGACAAACTTCTAGTAACGACTACAAAACCCGCATTAACTTTCGCTGACTTCTAGTATTAATGTAAGTTTCGCTGCTAACATTATGATCAAACAGTAGTTATACTGTTTTTCTGAGGTTAACCGCAAGCCGCCAATAATCAATAATTGGACTATTATAACGGTTATGGCCTCAGCGCCGAACTGCACAGGACCTAAGAGATGAAAAATAATTACCTCGGCTTTCTCAGTGCCCTCTTTTTGACATTTTCGATAGCGGTAAGTGCACAAGAGCAGCCGATACTTCGCGACGACGTCCCCGATACCTATACCGTGGTGAAAGGCGATACGCTTTGGGATATCTCCGCAACTTTCCTGAAAAACCCGTGGATGTGGCCGGAAATCTGGCACGTAAACACACAAATTGAAAACCCCCACCTTATTTATCCCGGCGACCTCATCCGGCTTGTCTATATGGAAGGCAAACCCAGGCTGACACTGGATACCTCCGGCCGGACCTACAAGCTGACACCGGAGGCGCGAGTGCTGGCGGTGGGCGAGGCAATCGACACGATTCCGCTGGACAAGATAAACAGCTTTTTGTCCCGCAGCCGGATCGTGACCGAAGAGGAACTTGAAACAGCGCCCTACGTGGTTGCCGGCTATAACGAGAATCTGATTGTCGGCGCGGGCGACAAGCTGTACGCGCGCGGCCTGTTCGAACGGGGCTCCAGCGTGTACGGCATCTATCGAAAGGGCGACGAGTATCGGGACCCGGAAACCAGGGAGCGGTTGGGTATCCAGGCACTGGATATCGGCAGCGGAACACTACGGGCGGTGGATGGTGAAATCGGCACGCTCGACATCACGCGAACCACCGAGGAAATTCGCATGGGCGACCGCCTGTTGCGGCAGGAGGAGCGTCCCATCGACTCCACCTTCTTCCCCTCCTCTCCCGATCGGGAGGTCAACGGAATTATTCTTGCCGTGGAAGGCGGGCTTACCCAGGTGGGTAAGATGGACGTGGTGGTTATCAACCGCGGCGAGCGCGAAGGCATGCAGCCGGGCACCGTGCTGGCGGTTTACAAGCGCGGTGGCCGTGTGCGTGATCGGGTGGAAGGTGGCACGGTGCAGCTTCCCGACCAGCGCGCGGGCCTGCTGATGGTATTCCGGGCGTTTGAAAAAATCAGTTTCGGGCTGGTCCTGGAAGCTGATCAGGGCCTCAAGGTTAACGATAAGATTCGCAATCCCTAAAACAGCCCATGGGCCCGGCATTTGAGCCCACAGCGGGCAAATCTGTACAGTTTGGCACCAATTACCAGTGACAGCAGTTGCTGTCGCTGGTAGGCTACAAAATACGCCTTTTCAACAAATCATGGATGATGTGATGTTAAATCCAACCGAACAACTTCTTCTCTTTCACCGCCTTCCCGGTGTCGGCACCGCAACCTACTGGAAGCTCCAGGAGCGTTTTCCCGATCTGAACGCGGCTTTTCGGGCTTCCCGTGAAAACCTGGCGGCAGTCCTGCCGGAGGAAGCGCGTGAGGTACTGGCCGATTATCAAACCAATGGTGAAGCGAGCGTGGTATTCCGGCAGGTTCAGCGAGACCTGGATTGGACACAATCCAACCGGGTGCATTTGATTGATATTCATCACGACCACTACCCCCAACTGCTGCGGGAAACCAAAAAGGCGCCGCCGCTGCTGTATGTGGCGGGGGACCCTAACGTGCTCAGCTTTCCCCAGGTGGCTATCGTCGGAACCCGCAACCCGACTCCCGCCGGGCGCGGCAGTGCATTTGATTTCGGCGCCGAACTGGCGCGCTCCGGCTTCACGGTGACCAGCGGCCTGGCTTTGGGGGTGGATACCTGCGCCCACCGGGGCGCGGTGAGCGTCTCCGGCAGGACCATTGCGGTATTGGGTACGGGTATTGACACCATTTATCCGCAGCGCAATTCCCCGCTGGCAACAGAGATTATCGCCAACGGCGGTGCACTGGTCAGTGAATTTCCCTTGGGTACCTCCCCAATCGGGCAGAACTTCCCCCAGCGCAATCGTATTATCAGCGGCATGAGCTATGGTGTGCTGGTGGTGGAAGCGGCGGTAAAAAGCGGGTCACTTATCACCGCCCGCTACGCGCTCCAACAGGACCGGGAAGTCTTTGCCATTCCCGGCTCCGTCCATAATCCATTGAGCCGTGGCTGCCATGCCTTAATTAAGGATGGGGCCAAATTGGTGGAAACCGCAGAGGATATCGTCGATGAACTGAAAAGCTTCCTGGCGCTGAAATGGGAGCAACTGGATCTGGACGATCAGGTGGACGAATCACGGCAGGCGCATTGCGCCAGTGCCAACGAAATGGAGGAAGTGGTTTTCTCCGAACTGGGCCACGAACCCACCGGCATCGATACACTGGTGGACCGTACCCGGCTCTCTGTAGGTGATGTGATGGCCTGCCTGCTGACACTGGAACTCAAAGGTCTGGTAGCCAATACAGGCGGCGGTTATATGCGCATGCCTCCTTCCAAGGCCCGAACCACCTTGTCCGTTTGATTTCACTCCAGCTTGTCCTTTAACCGAAAATACGGTAATTTCCCCGGTTTTTTCCGCACAATAACCTGTAATCCCGCATCGCATATGGTCTGGCAACTTCATCCTCGAGTTCAACGCGCGGCCAGGCGGCTGGCCCGGGGTAAAGTTGTGGCCTATCCCACGGAAGCGGTCTGGGGTCTGGGCTGCGACCCTTTTAACGATGCGGCCGTGCGCAGAATCCTCGCCCTGAAGCATCGCCCGCAAAAAAAAGGGCTGATTCTGGTGGCGGCGGATATACGCCAGTTTGATTTTATTTTGCATGGCCTGGAGCCCCACCTGCTGGAAAAACTGGAGCAAAGCTGGCCGGGGCCATATACCTGGCTGGTGCCGCACCGTCGCCGAGTATCCCCGCTACTGTCCGGTGCACACGACACGATTGCGCTGCGAGTGAGCGCTCACCCGGTTGTAAAAGCGTTAAGTTCGGTTTTCGGCAGCCCTGTAGTGTCAACTTCCGCCAATCCCCAGGGGCTCCCGCCCGCCCGCACCCAGCTTCAGGCGCGCCGCTATTTCAGTGGTAAAGTAGGCTATCTGCCCGGTCCCTTGGGCAACAGCCGGTCGCCGTCCGAAATTCGTGATTTAATTTCCGGCAAGGTGATCCGGTCCTAGTCCGGCTACTGTGTGAACCGGAAGGCCCAACTTCGGAGTTCGGCCGGTTCCCGGAAAACGACAATCGAGGAAGCTCCAAATGGTTGATAAAGTCGCGGTAAAGCATTATCTGCTGGACCTGCAAAACCGGATTAGCGTGGACCTGGCCGCTGTCGACGGCAAGGAAGAATTCGTTGAGGACAACTGGGCGCGTCCCGAGGGTGGCGGCGGGAAATCGCGGGTAATAAGCGGCGGTGCTGTGTTTGAAAAGGGCGGGGTTAATTTCTCACATGTTACCGGGGCGCAAATGCCCGCCTCCGCCACCGCGCACCGGCCGGAGCTGGCGGGCCGCCAATTTGAGGCGATGGGGGTGTCCCTGGTTATCCATCCGGGAAATCCCTACATCCCCACCAGCCATGCCAACGTCAGGTTTTTTATCGCCGAGAAGGAAGGCAGCGAACCCGTCTGGTGGTTCGGCGGCGGTTACGACCTGACGCCCTATTACGGCTTCGAGGAGGATTGCGCCCACTGGCACAAAACCGCCAGGGACGCCTGCGCGCCCTTTGGCGAAGATGTCTACCCGCGATATAAAAAATGGTGCGATGAATATTTTTATATCAAGCACCGCAATGAACCCCGCGGGATAGGCGGACTGTTTTTTGATGACCTCAATGAGTTTGGTTTCGAAGAGTCTTTCCGATTTATGCGGGCGGTGGGAGACAGCTACACCAAAGCCTATATTCCCATCGTGTTAAAGCGCAAGGATATGGAATACGATGAGCGGCAAAAGCAGTTCCAGCTGTATCGCAGGGGCCGCTACGTGGAATTCAACCTGGTGTACGATCGCGGCACACTTTTCGGCCTGCAAAGCGGCGGGCGCACCGAAAGTATTTTGATGTCGCTGCCGCCGCTGGTTCGCTGGGAATACAACTGGTCTCCCGATCCCGGCACGCCGGAAGCGGAGCTGTATGAAAAATTCTTGACAGCGAAAAACTGGATCTGAACAAATGTCGAATAACTCCAACCCGGTGCCGGATAAATATGCCGTTTTTGGCAATCCCATTGAGCATTCCAAATCGCCTTTGATCCATACGCTTTTTGCCCGGCAGACGGGGCAGAATATGGAATACACCCGCCAGCTTGTGGAACCGGATAATTTTACAAACGCCGCGAACCGGTTTTTCAACGACGGTGGAAAAGGCCTGAATATCACCGTGCCTTTCAAACTGGACGCCTTTAGCTACGCGGGCGAGTTGACCGAACGGGCAAAAAGCGCCGGCGCGGTCAACACCTTGATCCTGCGAAACGACGGCAGCAGGCTCGGTGACAACACCGATGGTTTCGGTCTGGTTAACGATATCACCGATAACCTCGGCTGGAAAATAGCCGGCCAGCGTGTATTGATTTTGGGTGCCGGCGGTGCGGTGAGAGGCGTTTTATTGCCGCTGTTGCAACAGCAGCCCCGGGAAATTGTTATCGCCAATCGCACTGTCGAAAAGGCGAATGAGCTGGCCCGCTCGTTCAGTGTTCACGGAAATACCAGCGCCCGTGGCTTTAGCGAGTTGGAAGATCAGCGTTTCGATCTGGTAATCAATGGAACTTCCAGCGGCTTGCATGGGGAACTTCCCCCGCTGCCGGCCACTCTGTTTAACAGGCAGGCAAAAGCGTACGACATGGTCTATGGCGACCAGCTAACTGTGTTTTTACGCTGGGCACTGGACAATAACGCGGCAGCGGTGGCGGATGGCCTGGGAATGCTCGTGGGACAGGCGGCGGAAAGCTTCTTCCTGTGGCGCGGCGTCAGGCCCCAAATTCAGCCGGTGTTGAAAGAGCTGCGCGGTTGATGGAATCGCGGCAATTCGGGCGAAACAATGAAAAGATTTATTGCGGCAATCGTACTTGTTGCTGCCGGTTTTACCGCTGGCTGGCAGGCTCGCGATTTTTCCATTGGCAGCAAATCGGACCCGACAAAATTCGTTTCTATCGAGCGAGCGGCCGATGATCGCAAGCAACAGTTAAACACGCTTTCCCACGATAACTTTTCCCCGGATAATAATTCCGGCGATATTGCAGTTGCGTCGTCCACTAAAAAAACTGGCCGGATTCCTGTGGCAGAAAACGCGGCAGATAATAAGGAAACCTCGGCTCAACCACATCGCCATGATTCCCTCAACAGCACCATTGAATTATTTACCACCTTTTTAAACCGTCGACAGCACAGTCAGGCGCTCAACCTTTATCGCGAAACCGAATTCCGGGATCCGAACGCGGCGGTGGAATTAAAAGGAATTCTGCTGGGCAGGCTAAAAGAATACCTGGCCAATAAGCAGCAGGAATACTTTACTGATCTGGTAAACGCCTATCTCTCCACTTACTACAACGATACCGAAGTACTCCTGCTGGTGGCCGAATTTAACGCGCGCTCGGATTATCTTTCCGAAGCGCTGGCAACCTACCAGTTGATTCGTACCTACGCTCAGGGCAAAGCCGATCGCCAGCACGCAGCCAGTGAAATGAACAAGTTTGTCTCGGATGTCGACAAACAACACAGCGACAGCGGCATGTGGTACGAACTGCAAATATTTTATGAGCTCCTGAATCAATACGGTCTCGCCGACGCCCGTCACCGATTCCGGCTTGCAGAAATTTATGCCACCAACGGTTACGAAGATTTGAGCAAAAATATTTTTCAAGATCTTCTTTCCCACCCCAGATGGGGCAAGCAGGCGGGACTGCGCCTGGAAGCCATGGCCGAAAACCGTGTACCGGAGGTTTCGACGGCGGCATACACCGAGGAAGTGCCATTGCAATCTGTTGGCAACCACTACCTGGTAAAAGCGGGAATTGGGGATCACGACGCCGTTAATTTGGTTATCGATACCGGTGCATCCACCACGCTGGTTTCCAGTACGGGTTTTGCCCGCCTCTCCGGCTATCACTCATTTGTCCGGTTGCCGCCGCGAATGTTCAATACTGTAAACGGCATAACGCGGGGAGCGGTTTATGTCGTGCCGGAGTTCAACCTGGGTTCCTACAAGTTAAAGGACGTCGAAGTGGCCGTGGTGGATTTTGAACCGGGTACCGATATTGACGGCCTGCTGGGAATGAATGTGCTGCGCAATTTCCGTTTTGAAATTGACCAGGACTCGGCGGCTCTTTTACTGGAAAAACGAACGGGAAACAATTAAGAATGGTGAAAAGAGACAAGAAGATGACATCTTGATCTCTTGTTGACTTTCATGGGTGTATAACTGACGGCACCAGCCGTTGCCAATAGAGTAAAACTTATGGTTAAGGTAAATGGAGTCTTGCCGGCATTTGCGGTGTTTCTCTGCGCAACCTGCTCCAATCCGCAGGCGGCGGTATCGCCCGTTGTGGAACAGCCTCATATCCAGGTCAGCTTGTTAAGCGATGTCGATGCGGTGGCACCGGGCAGTGTGGTCACAGTGGGACTGCACCTGGACCCGGATGAGGACTGGCATGTGTACTGGCGCAATCCGGGTGACTCGGGAATGGCGCCGAAAATTAATTGGCAACTGCCCGAGGGTGTCAGCGCGTCGGAAATTCACTGGCCCTTTCCGGAAAAAATTCCGGTGGAACATTTGTTGAACTACGGCTATCACAAGGGTGTTGTGCTACCGGTCGACCTTGCAATCAATCCCGGCTTCGCCGGTGAAACGCTGGACATCAAAGCCGCGACATCCTGGCTGGTTTGCCAGGAAATCTGTATTCCCGGCAAGGCCGATCTCGCGCTGTCCCTGCCGGTGGGTAAAACCGTTCCCGCCGGCGAGGCCGAAACCATCGGGAATTTCAAAGCCAGACACCCGCCGGAACTGCCGCTGATGGACGGGTCGATCAAACTAAATGGTGACAAGGTTGAGATCGAGCTTTACTCGACAAGGCAGGCCTTCAAGGGCGTCAGTCATGTTGATTTTTTTTCGATCAACGAAAATCTGGTTGAGTATAACCAGGCGCCGAAAATTCGCTGGAACAACAATTTTATTTCCATTTCCCAGGTCAGGTCGGCATCTCTCCAGGCCGTTCCGGAGGTCACGGAGGGCGTGCTGGTCGTGGACCATTCCTCCGCCTGGTATTTTCGTTTGGCAAAATGATTTAACAACAATTAAATAGGAGGTTATATGGGACACTTACTGAAAAGTTTGTTCCTGGTGTTGTGTGTGTGTGGCGTTTCGCTGGCTTATGCCGTGCCGGCGGTGGACGAACCGGCTCCGGGTTTTACCGCCAGGTCGGCGGACGGGGATAAAGTGAGCCTGAAGGATTATAAAGGCAAGACGGTTATTCTCGAGTGGACCAATGCCGAATGCCCGTTTGTACAGAAGCATTACGGCAGCGGCAATATGCAGGCGCTGCAGGAAAAATACACCAGGGACGATGTGGTGTGGTTGACCGTGGTCTCCTCCGCCGAAGGCAAGCAGGGTTATGTTACGCCGGAAGAGGCCAAAAAACTCACCGCCGAGCGCAACGCGAGCCCAACGGAATTCCTGCTGGACCCGAAAGGCGAAGTGGGCAGACTCTACGGCGCCAAAACAACGCCGCACATGTATATCATCGACCCGGAAGGCACCCTGCGTTACATGGGCGCAATAGACAGCATTCGTTCGGCGGATCCGGCGGATATTCCCAAAGCCACCAACTATGTCGACCAGGCGATGGTGGAATTGGCCAGCGGAAAAAAAGTCAGTGAGGCGGTAACCCAGGCTTACGGCTGCTCTGTGAAATATTAACGTCTCTGTTGCATAAGTGATTATCGCCCGTGCCGGTCATTCCAGATTGTGGGGGAGTGTAGGTGGTTCCCTATGGGCAACAATGTATAACAAATCGGGTAACCCTTGCGGTTACCCGGGCAGCTGCAAGAGCTGCCGCTACACCTAATTGACACTTATGAGATAGGTTTTAGTCACACACCTGAACAGTGCAGGCCGAAATATTGGTCGGGCTTTCCAGGCAGTACTGCCGGTAGGGGGACGGAATGGACGGCGGGCAAAGGTTGTTCAGGCAGGCCTGATCCACTTCATTGTGACAACTCCCCGTGTACGCCGGACCACCCGGGAGTGCCGCGCATTGCGTGTAACCCGTGGAGTCGATGCACATTTGCCGGTAAGGCGAAGGTATTGACGGAGGACATACCTGGTTGATGCATTCCTGGTAAGTCTGTTGGGCAGCGGCGGTGGTGCCGGCGGCCATGGCGACAGTTCCAACGACAGTTAACCATAGTGATTTTAGTTTCATGATTTTTTACTCCATGTGAGTGCATGGTTTTACTTTTAGAAACAAGGCGAAACGGGTGACGTGTTTCCCCGCTTGTGATTCACCATGACTCGAGAACTGTTTTGGAGAAGATCACGGTAGCGGTGGAAGGGCAAAGAAAGGTTACTCTTCCTGACGTCCTTCAAAACGTGAACTGCGTTGTAAATCTGCACAGCTTTTTCGTGCGGCACTATTAAAACCTTCGCTATCTGTTATTTTAATAGCGGTCCCTTTTCGTTTCTGAAGTATGCAAATCAGCTTTCCCACACGACTTCCTGGCGCTGTAATTTCGTTGCTGTTTATATCGGCGCTGGCTTCGTGTGGAGGCGGGGATGACGGCAGCAGCGACGACGACCGCCTGAGTCTCTTCCCCTCGCCGACACCCACACTGGAACCCACCCGGGCACCGCCGCCGGCGCCTTATCCCGTGCCGACGCCCATTCCCACGCCGTCGCCCACCGCGTTGCCGACACCGATGCCAACGGCAACTCCAGGCCCGACAGGTACGCCCACACCTCCACCGACACCAACGCCGTCGCCGACACCTTCCCCCACCCCCACACCGGTGGCCGGCAGCCTCGCGCAAATACAGGTTGAGATATTCAATGTCTCCTGCGCCGTATCGGGATGCCATGTGGGGGGTGCTCCCGCCGGCGGACTGTTGCTGAACAACGAAGCCAACAGCTACGACAACCTGGTGGGAGCCGTGTCTCTCGATTCCCCGTTGAACCGGGTTGAACCGGGCGAGCCGGATGAAAGCTACCTGGTGGAATTGATAGAAAGCACGGGAAGCGATCGCATGCCGCCTCCACCGGCTCCGGCACTCTCCAATGCCCGGATCACCACGATCCGCGACTGGATCACCAACGGCGCACCGGAAACCGGCACCGGCACCGCGCCCACCAGCCTTAGCAAGGTAAGCGTTTTAAATACCGCCGGCGTTGAATTCATATTACGTTTCAGCCGCGATATTCAACAGGAAACCCTGAACGAAGATGCGGTGCAGGTTTATTTCCTGTCGGCAAATAATCAACGACTGGCCTCATTGGAAGACTACGATCTTATTGTTTCAAACCGGGAACTGATCGTTGATATTCCCTTGCGCCCAAGCGATGCGACGGCAGTTCAACTGGTGGTTAACGAACCGGGGTTATCTTCCGTGCTCGATGCCAACGGACGCATTATCGATGGCGATCGTGACCAGTTGGACGGTGGCGTTTTCCGTTACACCTATTCCTTTTAAAACCTCCCTTTAAAAATCCCGTTTCACCACTTCCGGCAATTTTTAATTGCCGCCTGCAATTTCCTGCAACTTTTTAAACGTTATCTCCGTACTCCTCCCATGACTCAAACAAAGGGAGAGCGAACCCATGAAAACTTTCAAACACACAAGAATACCGCGAGCCGCCCTGGCGGTTCTGCTTGCGTCCGCGCTGGCGGCGTGTGGCGGTGGTGATGGCGATGGAGGAAACAACTACGGAAATAATCCGACACCGACTCCGAGCCCCGGTCCGGCTCCAACTCCAACCCCCAGTCCAACCCCTGTTCCAACTCCAACTCCGACTCCAACTCCGACTCCAACTCCAACTCCGACTCCAAGCCCGAGCCCGTCACCCGTCCCGGCGCCGGTGGAAAAAACCAGTAACCTGGTGGGCGATGTCTTTGTCGCCAACGGTAATGTGACCGTACTGCTTTCCGACGGAAATATTGAAGAGCGCACCAATCTGGATGGCTTTACTTTGTATACCTTCGCGCCGGATGAACCCGGCACCGGCATATCCACCTGTGTGGACACTTGTATAGATAACTGGCCGCCACTGCTGGCAAATGCTGATTCCGTCGATGCTCCCCCTCTAACGGTTGTCGACCGCGACGACGGTAACCGGCAATGGGCACTGCGCGACAAACCGCTTTATTTCTTCACCAATGATTCGGTTCCGGGCGACGAAGCCGGCCACGGCGTCGGTGACGTATGGTTTGCCGCATCCGGTTCGCCCACCGCATTGGGCACGGTAACTGTCGAGGCCTCCGATATTGAAAGCCTGGTTGGTGGCGCTGGCGCCGTACGGGTTCACAATGGCACGGAGGCGTTGAACCAAAACAAGGAAGGTTTTGCGCTGTATACCTTTGTTAACGACTCCCCCGGACAGCCGTCAGCCTGTGACGCCGCCTGCCTCGCCAACTGGCCGGCGCTGATCGCGGAGGAAGGCGATGTGGCGGAAGTCCCCTTCAGCCTGATCGAGCATCCGGTGGAAGGCGTGGGCATGCAGTGGGCCTATCGGGGTATGCCGCTTTATTTCTTCGCCAACGACGCCGAGCCGGGTGTGGCCGTAAATAATCCCAACTGGCCTGTCGCGCGTCCCATCCCGATGCAGGGCGAAGCGGGCACGGTGCTGACTGCCGTAGGCACGACCTATCGTGTCACTTTCGCCGGGGGAGCAGAGGTGATTTCCGACAACCCGGTTCCCGCCGACGGCCTGTCGCTGTATATCTTCGATAGCGATACCGAGGACCAGCCCAGTACCTGCGTGTCCGAAACCTGTATCACCAACTGGAACCCGTTGATGGCCCACGCAGGCGCGGAGCCGTTCGGTCCATTCTCCCTGATCGAACGCAGCGCCGGTGGTGAACAATGGGCACTGGATGGCATGCCCCTGTATTTCTTCACCCACCCGGAAAACGGTGACACCGCGCCCGGCGATACCAACGGTGACGGCATCGGCGGGGTCTGGCACCTGGCTCGCATTTCTCCGGTCGCGGTTAACAGCGGTGGCAACTTTGTCGCCAATGGAACCGAAGTCGATGGCGGAAGCGGATTTGCCGGCCAGATCGTTTACTTCCGTACCGCCGATACCGCCGAAGGCACGGTGACACTCCAGGACCTGCGGGACAACGTCTTCACTCCCAACTGCTCCGGCTGCCACGGTAACAGTGGCGGCATGACCATCACCGGGGGCGCCGTAACCAACGAGCAGGTTCACGCGGAACTCCTGGCTCCTGCCGAGGCGGCGGGCGCCACGGGCGATTCCGTGGGCCTGAACCGGGTTGAACCGGGCGAGCCCGACAACAGCTATCTCATCCACAAGTTGCAGGGTGAACCAGGCATATTGGGCACACCCGGCGGCAGGATGCCGGCCGGCGGCGACCCGTTGGATGCCGGGTTGATTCAGATGGTTCGCGACTGGATCACCTTCGGTGCCCCGTTGACGGGCGGCGGCACCGCGCCCGCCTGCGATGCAAACTGCCTGGCTGCCTGGCCTCCGCTGTTGGCGGCCGAAGGTGCTGTCGCACAAGGCAACTTCTCCATCATCGAAAATTCGGCCGGCCAGAACCAGTGGGCCTATAACGGCCAGCCGCTCTACTTCTTTGCCCAGGACGATACGCCCGATGTGGGCAGTGGTGAAAGTGCCGCCTGGCCTATCGCCACTCCCTAGTCGTTGCAATGCGTTAGTCGCTCCAATGTTGCTCCGGAACCTGTGTTCCGGAGCCTTTTTCCAAAGGACAGAGATATGAAAAGCAAACTATTGATTCTGCTTTCGGTGCTGGCACTAACGGGATGCGGCGCGGGATCGGGCGAGGGCCTGGACGAAAACGGCCGGCCGGTCACCGAAACGCCGGAGCCGGATACCGAAAATCCCGACAACGAGCCGGTGGACGGTGTGACCCTGGCGGACATCCAGGCGGAAATTTTCGACAGCCCCTGCGCCATTTGCCACGCCGGCAGTAGTGCGCCCCAGGGCTTGCGGCTGGACACCGAGGACAACAGTTACAACCAGTTGGTGGGCGCGGACGGCAACGGCGTGCCCGCGAACGAGGTGCCGGAACTGTTGCGGGTGGACCCGGGCAATCCCGACGACAGTTACCTTGTGCACAAAGTGGAAGGGGAGCCGGACATCGTCGGCGGACAGATGCCTCTTAATATGGCGCCGCTGTCACAGGACCAGATCACCATGATCCGCGACTGGATCACCAACGGCGCACCGCGAACCGGGACCGGCACGGCCGCCACCGGCATCAGCAAAACCACCGTTCTCAAAAATAACACCAGCGTGATTTTTCAGCTGCGTTTCAGTCGCGCGGTCCAGCAAAACACGCTCACCGAGGATTCGGTTCAGGTTTTCTTCCGCAATCGCGGCGAAGAGCGGTTGGCGAACACCGGCGAATTCCGGCTGAGCATTTCCGGCCGGGAATTAGAGGTCTGGATTGATTCCTCGGTGGAAGCGGATTCATTTGCCGTGGTGGTTAATGACCCGACGCTGGCGTCGGTACTCGACATAAACGGCCGCATGATCGACGGCGATAACGATAACGTTGACGGGGGAGCGTACCGCTATGTCTATCCACTCTAAGCGACAAAAAAGGAAATATTCCGAAGCCGTTATTCTGGTGGCGGCTTTTATCCTGTCGAGCTTCTTTCTGCTGGCGCAGGTCAACGCTGAACCCTACCTCGCATTGCGGGCGAACCAGAAATGTTCCGCCTGTCACGTCAACCCGTTGGGTGGCGGTGCGAGAACAGCTTTCGGTTCCTACTATGGTTCTCAGGTGTTGCCCGCGGTGCCCGGCAACCAGCAGGCAATGGACGCCGGGCAGATCACGGAAACCCTTCGCCTCGGCGCCGATCTGCGTTTCAACATGAATATGTCGGATAACGATGCGGAAGAGGAATCGCGTTCCTTCAATACGCAGTCAGGACAACTGTATTTCACTCTGCAGCCGAAGGATTCACGCTTCCTGATTTATTTCGACGAGCAGATTGCACCCGGCGGCGCGGTGAATCGCGAAGCGTGGGGCCTGGCAAAACTGGGTAAATCCAACCACTACATCAAAGCCGGGTCCATCATGCTGCCCTACGGTTACCGGTTCGAAGACGACAGCGCCTTTGTTCGCCAGATATCGAATGTCACATTTGACAGTAACGACACCGGCGTGGAACTTGGCCTGGAGTATGGCAAAGGGACAGTTAATTTTGCCATTACCAACGGAACGGCGGCGCCTAACAACGACGATAAAAATTTCCAGTTCGCCACCCGCGCGGAATACGTCGGCACCAATATTCGCGGTGGCGCCAGCTATATTCTTAACGATGCGGACCTGGGCGAGACAAGGATGTTTGCCGTTTTCGGCGGTTTTAATTTATGGGGATTTAATGTGCTCGCCGAATTCGATCACATTGAGGATGAATCATCGCCAAATGCCTTTGGTGGAACGCTTGTCAAACAGGCAACGTTGTTTGAAATCAATCGCGAAATCGTCAAAGGCTACAACATCAAATTCACCACGGAATACCTGGATGACGATGAGGATCTCGACGAAAACGAGAAAACCCGCAACTCCCTGCTGTTGGAAGCCACGCCGTTTGCCTATGCGCAGATTCGTGGCGGGGTTCGCGTGGGTGAAGACATTCCGCAGAACGAGGAAGGTAACTTCACCCAGGCGTTTGTCCAGTTGCATCTTTATTATTGAGCTTAAAAAGAAGCGTTTTACCCGCTCGCCCTTTTTGCCCCGCCTTACAGCGGGGCTTTTTTGCTTGTGGATTGGTTAACGCAGCGATTGCCCGCCCCATGGATTAAATGGGTTAAAGGGAAAAACTGTAGTTGAAAAATACCTTGGTCTGATCCACCAGTTCGTTTCCGTAATCGGAAGATGCTTTGAAGTCCGCGAAGCGGATAAAGAAAATATGTCGGTCGAACGGTTTGAATGTCAGATCAAAATCCAGCTCGGTGCCGAAATCCCGGCTGCCGTCGTATTCGCTAAAGAAGTGATAGCGCAGGTCGAGTTTCCACGGTGCGTCGCGCCAACTTACTGTTAACGACGTATCTTCCACGCCGGTTCCGGCAGCCGAAAATGCGTCGGCCCAACCCTGGAATTCATGGCCCGAGCCCAGCGGTGTAATAAATTCGACGCCGCCCTCCGCCGTCAAAACTTCGCGGCGCAAGCCGGCTTCGAAGGAGTCAAATCCCAGCCCGCCCTCGAACCGGTAATAGGGTGTGGTAGGTGCGTTTGGAACTTCGCTACGCTCCTGAATCGCCGCCTCCAATTCCAGCCGGTATTTGATTGCACCACCTTTGTAGATGAATTTGTACATGCCACCGAAGGTATCATTGGAAACCGCCGGGAGATCTTCGTTTTCGATAAGGTAGGCATAAGCGACAACCTGGGAATAGTCCCACTCCCGCAGCTCAAGTCGGGTCAGGTGCGTGTTGTGCTCGTGATCACCCCAAAACCGAACGGGGCGCATGCCATCCAGGGCGACATAATTAATGTCGGAAGGCGACAACCGCTCATCCGCATCATCGCCAAAAATGCGGTTGGCATTGGCGATATAGGTTTGCGATATATGGGAGTTGGTTAGAAAATTGTACCGGGCGTGCAGTGCATCGAATGTCTGATCGTTTTGCCAAAAATCGATACTGCCGATAAAGCGCTCGTTGTCGAACTCGATCCGCTGCCTTCCCGCGTTAAGCGAAAGCGAGCCCAGCTGAAATGATAACAATGCCTGGTTAATTTCAGTGCCGGGCACATCCGGTACCAGAATCTCGCCGTTAAAACGCACACCGTCGCTGAAGTCGTCTTCCAGGAAAGTTTCCACATGGTCCACCTCCAGCAGGGTATGAAAATAATCACTCCAGTTGGATGCCACTGATCCCCTGAATAAAACCGATGCGGTTTGGCCGTCGGTGCCGCCGACTTCCATATGGCCATAACGGGCACGCATTAAAAAATCCAACGTGTGCTCCGGTTCCGCGACACCGGTAAGAGGACACCCGGCTGCAATCAAGGAAACCAGGGAGAAAAACAGCTTTTTATTTATCATTTTGCGCATCCAGGTTGGTTATTGCCAATCCTCCGCATTGCCGTCATGCAAAATAGTTACGTCTTTTAGCGCATCCATCTCCTCGTACAATTCATCGGGCATGGGGTTTTGGCGAACGTCCATGTATTTCATCGACGGCAGGTTATAAATATCGATGGTTTCCATTTTATTGTCGAACAGATAAATTTTTTCCAGCGACGGCACATCCTTATAGGTAAACTTGAGCAACTCGTTGGAATTGGCCTTCAACTGTTCCAGCTTGGGCAGGTTTGCCAGCTCAAGCGTCTCAAGTTTGTTGCCAAAAGCATATACTTCTTCGAGTGCGGGAAGATCAGCCAGTGTCAAATGGATTAAATTGTTGCGGGCGAGATTCAGGTGTTCGAGGGAATCGAATCCGGCAATGTTGACGCTCGCGATCTTGTTTTTATGAAATGACAGTTTTTTTACGTTTTTAAATTTATTTATCCCTTCCAGGGATTCGATACCGTCACTGTGGCAGGAGATGGAAGTAAACTCCTCGGCGGTCGTCCATTTTTCCGCCTGTGCTATTTTGTCAATGCACGCCTGCAGGCTCCCGTCCGCGACTTTTATATCCTCGGCATTGGCCGCGAAAGTGGTTACTCCACAAAAAAAACCGCCCAATAATATTTGTTTGATCATGTGCTTTGTATCTGCTTTTTTGTAATTGCCAGCGAGAAAACCAATCAAACAAACAATCGCTGGAGAACTTGTGATACAGGTTTTCCGGATGTGCCGGAGTAGGAATCAGGCGCCAAAAAAAGGCGCATGGGAAACTAGAACTTAAGCGGTAAAGATAACGTGAAGGAGCAGGGGCAAACAAGTATTGGCAAGTGATTTATGGGAGATTTGCCCGTGAATTTATGATAATGGCACGAAGCGAAGGGATTCAGCGGTTGTGACGGACCCCCACTGCCGGGACGGCAGTGAGGGAGTCTACACGAAGTGCGCACAGTGGCCGGCACTCCCGGACGCATTGTGAAGCTCTGAAGCGGGCCAGGGCTTGGACAGATGCTATCGAAGCGACTTAAACACTTAAACTAAATCGCCGCATCCTTGCTAAACCGAACACAAACCCCTTTGGCAAGCAGGTCTTCACTGGGCTCATCCAATGGCGAGCCGCCCTCCTCCTCCTCGGTCAACAGCAGGAAGGACGAGTCTGTCACCAGCCGCCATTCCGCTTCATCCAGCACCAGTTGCCGGACCTGCGTATTGGAAAAAACGGCAAGCGGCCGCGTCTGGCCATCCCGCTTGGAAACTGCCCAAAGCTGCACGCTTTTTTCGGACGGAATCGTGAGCTGCTCTTCCCACTTCAGGTACATACTGTTCCCGTCCCCGGTGGTGAGCGCGGTTAGCAGCGCGTTGCCGCTCTCATCGGTCAATACCGCTACATAATCCGGAATCGCCGCTGTGGTATCCACGGTTTTGGGATAGTAGCCAATCAATACCACCGCCAGAACGATGGCGGCCAGGGTCGGCGCCCCCCACTGCAACAGGGCGGCCCAGGAAAAGCCGCCGCCGGTTTCAGGTGTCGGCGGTGGTGCCGGATTGATTTGGGCCGAAATCCGGTTCCAGAGATCGTCTTTCGGGGGCAACTCCTCCTCATTCGCGTGCAGGGGCTGGAGCTGTTCTTCCCAAAACGCCACCTGCTCGCGCAGTTCGGCATCGTCAAGCAATCGGCGCTCGAATTCGGCACGTTCGGAAGCGGGCAGCGTGCCGGCTACATACTCAAACGCCAACCCCTCGGGGCTTAGTGGCTTATTTGTAGTTTCGCTTCCAGACATTGTTTCAACCTTTCCGCCCCACGGCGCAGCCAGGACTTCACCGTGTTGGCATTTGTTCGAAATCGCCCTGCGATTTCCTCTCTTGAATAACCTTCAATATAGGCCAGCCTGATTGCCGTCCCAACTTTCTCATTCAGTTCTTCCAGGCAGCCCTCGATATGTGACCGCTCCTGACCGGTCTGCACTTCACCGTCCGGGCTTGCGTCGCTTTCTATCCGATCAAGTGGATCGTCGCCATCCTCTGTATGTATCCTGTCCTGATGCTTCTTCTCCCTTTCCAGTCGATCCAGCGCCCGGTACCGCACAATGCTCGTCATCCAGGTGAGCGGCCTGGACTTGTCGGGGCGATAGGATGCCGCGTTGGTCCATATCTGGACAAACGCCTCCTGCAGGACATCATTACTCAGGTCCTCCGTCTTCATGATCCGGAATGCCACGGCATTCAGGTACGGGCCAAGCCGGTCCACAAGCTGCTTGAGCGCAGTTTGATCCCGGATGGCGCAGCGTGCAATCAGCGACACGAGTTCTTCGTCTTTCGAATCCATACCCAGGGTAATTTTCCGGTTTCTTTGGTTTGACGTTCCGATCCGCCTGTTATTGTTTAAATACGAATCAAGGGATTATAAAGTTGCGTCTATATTAGGGCCTGTTAACACTAATTCGGTTATCGCTGCTGGAGGCCATTTTTTCGTCCAGCAAGGCAGAAGGAGCGTAGTGTAGTCATTCTACATAAGCGACTGATAACGCCGCTGGGCGGAAAAATGGCCCCAGCCCTTCGGGTTGTGCCTAAAAAGCCGCCACTCGTCGTTGCTCGTCGCTCATTTGGAATGACCAAACCACACTCCTCGCGCCTAGATTGGCGGCTTTTTAGGCACAACAGCGACAACCGAATTAGTGTTAACAGGCCCTAGGTTTATTTGTTTGGATAATCGGTGAAACTGACCGAAATGCTTATATTAAAAAGTCCCCAACAGATAATCATTTTTCAGGTTGACATAGTTTTTCGCGGAGTAGGTGAAGAACGACTGCTCCGACTCTTTCAGCGGACGCGCCGGTTTACAGGGGCTGCCCACATAAAGGAAACCGCTTTCCAGTGTTTTCCCCGGCGGCACCAGGGCACCGGCGGCGACCATGACTTCGTCCTCAACAACGGCACCATCCAGAATGGTGGCTCCGATACCCACCAGCACCCGATTGCCCACTTTGCAGCCGTGCAGGCAGGCGCGGTGACCAATGGTGACATCCTCGCCGATGATCAACGGCCAGCCGCCGGGATTGTAATCGCTGGCGTGGGTGATATGCAGCACGGCATTGTCCTGCACACTGGTCCGCGCTCCCACCCGGATGTAGTGCATGTCGCCGCGAATCACCGCGCCCGGCCAGACGGAAACATCGTCCGCCAGTTCCACCTCACCAATGACCACCGCCGCCGGATCGATATAAACGCGCTCCCCCAACTTGGGTAGTACGCCTTTGTAAGGCCGGATTCGGGAAGAAGTGGGATTTAAGTCATTGGAATCGAACATCAGCGCCTCCATTGTCTAAGTTAATACGTATGATACGCAGTACACGTGATCCATTAAACAGGACCGAACTATCCATGACCAAACTATCCATGACCAAGTCGTCCACGACCAATCCACTTTTGCAACCGCACCGCCTGCCGCCGTTTTCCTCCATTTCGGCGGACCATGTTTTACCGGCCATAAAAGACCTGGTTGAACAGAACGAAAATGCGCTGGAACAACAGTTGAACGCGCTGGAAAAGGTGAGCTGGCAAAGCCTGGTGGAGCCTATCGAAGAGCGCGATGACCGGCTGGCACAGGCCTGGGCGCCCGTGAGCCACCTTAACTCCGTTATGAACAGCGATGAATTGCGGGCAGCCTACGAGGAGGCGCAACAGGCACTTACTGCCTATGAGACACGCATTGGGCAGAATAAATCCTTGTACCAGGCCTACGAGCAGCTAAAAGCCGGCGATGACTTTAGTGGGTTGACCCGGTCGCAACAACAGGTGGTAAACAATGCCATTCGGGATTTTCGCTTGTCAGGCGTCGCCCTGGAAGGGGAAGCCAAGGCGCGGTTTGGAGAAATTCGCAAGGAACTTTCCAGTCTGACCACGCGGTTTGCCAACAATGTACTGGATGCCACCCAGGGTTGGTGCAAACAGATTATCGATAAAAACGAACTCTCCGGCTTGTCGGAAATGGCGATCTCTGCCGCGCGCAAAGCCGCTGGGGACCGCAAGCTGCAAGGGTATGTATTTACCCTCGATATCCCCGTGTACCTCGATGTTATGACCTATGCCGACAGCCGCGAACTGCGGCGGGAAATGTACGTCGCCTTCGCCACGCGGGCATCCGACCAGGGCCCCAACGCGGGCAAGTGGGACAATACGGAACTGATGGAAAAAATCCTCGGGTTGCGGCAGGAACTGGCGGCGCTGCTGGGCTTTAACAACTATGCCGAACTTTCCATCGCGCCCAAAATGGCGGAGTCCACTGAACAGGTGGTGAGTTTTTTGACGGATCTGGCGGAAAAATCCCGCCCCCATGCACAGAAGGAACTGGAGGAATTGCGCAGTTACGCGCGGGATGAGTTCGGGGTGGAGAATCTGGAAGCGTGGGACGTGCCTTATTATTCCGAAAAATTGAAACAGCACAAATTCCGGGTTTCGCAGGAAGAGATAAGGCAATATTTTCCCGCGCAAAAGGTAATTGAGGGTTTGTTTTCAGTGGCGCAAAAACTTTATGGCCTTGAAATAAAATCCAGTTCGCAGGCGGAAACCTGGCACCCGGACGCGCACTACTACGAAATTTTTAAGGACGGCAATGCCATTGCCAGTTTTTATTTTGATTTATACGCGCGAACGAAAAAGCGCGGCGGTGCCTGGATGGCGGACTGCCGCGCGCGACGGCAGACAAGGGCAGGCCTGCAACTTCCCGTGGCGTTTCTGATCTGCAATTTCAATGGTCCGGTTGGCGACAGGCCTGCATTGCTTACCCACAATGAAGTAACGACATTGTTTCACGAATTCGGCCACGGTCTTCATCATATGCTGACCAAAATTGATATTGCCGCCGTTAGCGGAATTAACGGCGTCGCCTGGGATGCGGTGGAACTGCCGAGCCAGTTTATGGAAAATTTTTGCTGGCAGAAGGAGGTGCTGCAATTCCTGTCCGGTCACTACCAGACCGGTGAACCCCTGCCGGAAGACCTGCTGAATAACATGCTGGCCAGTAAAAACTTCCAGGCGGCGATGCAAATGGTGCGGCAGCTGGAATTTGCCTTGTTCGACTTCCGTTTGCACATGGAGTATGGAACGGAAAATTTCACCGGCATTCAGAAGCTTCTGGATGATGTGCGAAATCAGGTGGCGGTACTGGTCCCTCCCGGGTTCAATAAGTTTCAAAACAGCTTTACCCATATTTTTGCCGGCGGTTACGCGGCAGGCTACTACAGTTATAAATGGGCCGAAGTGTTGTCCGCCGATGCATTCGCGGCATTTGAAGAGAACGGCATTTTTGACGAGTCCACCGGCTATCGGTTTCTTACCGAAATTCTGGAAAAAGGAGGTTCGGAAGATGCGATGGAGTTGTTTAAAAATTTCCGCGGCCGTGAACCTTCACCGGAAGCGCTGCTCAAGCATTCGGGTATTGCGGCATGACAGTAAAAAAACGTTTTATTGCCGGGGCGGTTTGTCCCCAATGTTCAGGGGTAGATAAAATTGTTACCTACCAGGATTGGGAAAAAAAATACCGTGAATGCGTCAGTTGTGGATTCAAGGACGAGATGTTTTTTGAGCAGCGGGTTCGCGAAGTCGATACCCGCGTTAATCGCAGCCGCGAAGAGATCGCCGCTGAAACCCAGGTGCTGATATTTCCGGAAGGCGGGAAGGAGAAGCCGGAAAAATGAGCTTGGCCGCGGGTAAAAAAGACCGAGCCACTAATAAGTTACGGCAGTGTTAGTGTAGAAAGGAACTCATCGTTGAGTGCGTCAGGTTCAGTGAAATGGCTGAATCCTCGGCCAGGCAGGGCCAGCGTTTTTTTACCTCGTCCCAGCCGTTGTACTTGTGCTTGTTGACATAATTCTTGAAGTTATCATCCCGCAACAGCGAATCGGTGTTAAACAAAGCCTCTATGGCGTAGTGCACCGCCAGGTCCAACTGGTTGGCAAATTCTTCGCCGAGAATATCGTGCACGATAATGTTTGAAAGTGTGGTATCGAGTGGCGCCAGGGGAATACCGCAAACCAATGTAATCCGGTCGTTGATTTCCTCGATCAAGCGGTGGGCCAGGTAAGCTTCGTCTATTAACAGTTGCATTCCTGACCGCTCGTTCATTAACTCGCGCGGTTTAAGGAAATAATCTTCGGCAATAGCGATGAACGTCTTGGCGTAATCGTAAATGCCGGCATCCTGGGTAAGTTCGACCAGCGCTTCGATAAAATCCGGCACATGCTCGATATAACGTATGACAAATTCCAGTAATGCCTGGTGCGGGTTTTCTTCAGGCAGTGTAATGGAATGGTGCAGGCTGGGCAGCCTGTCCTTCAGGTAGTACTCCAGGGTATGTTTTTCAGCTTCTGTTTTTCGAGCTACAGCTATGGATTCTCGAATCTGCAAAATACGTTGCTCACTCATTCGTAATGGTCAAATAAGCCTAAGCGCCTACATTCTTGTTGATTGGTTCTTGGAATTTTTGTACATCATAAGATAGCGGCTGCAGGACTCAATACGAGGTTCCTTTGGAATGCAGATGCTCTGCTATTTAAAGTAAACCATATTTCCCTGATTACAAGGCGATAGATGACAAAATACTAAGCAGCAAACTGCTTATGCTCTATCGAATCCAGATTTAAAACCAGCGGTTCGAAGCGGAAAGCCTCAGGTAGGCGAACCCGAGCGAAACGCCACGAAAAAAGTTAAAAACTGTGAACGCCGCCCATAAACCGTGGTTATTTAGTGGCCGCAAAAGCCACCATAAAGGTATAAAAATTAATAGCACCGCTATAAGCATATAATTGCGCATAATCCGGGTTTTGCCAGCGCCAATAAAAATCCCGTCCAGTAAATAACACCAGACGCTCGTCAGTGGTAACAGGTATAGCCAGATGGTGTAGGCACTCAGGGTTTGCCTCACCGCCGGCAAGTCGCTCATCAGCGATCCGATAATCCCGCTTGACAGCCAGAACGATCCCGACAACACCAGTGCAATGCCAACGGCGGCGACCGTTGTGGCCGCGGATGCCCGGTAAAAGGAAGCGGAACTTCTGGCACCCGTCGCGCGGGCGATCATTGTTTCGGCTGCATGAGCGTAACCATCCAGCGCGAGCGAGGTAAACATTACCAACTGCATGATAATGGCGTTGGCCGCCAGGACATATTGCCCCAGGTCCGCGCTTTGGGCGGTAAAAAAATTAAATACAAATAATAAGATGCTGGTCCGTATAAAAAGGTCCGAATTGAAATTGAACAATGCCCGCCATTGCACATGCTCAAAGTAGCGGATCGGTCGGGTGAGCCGCCATCCGGCTTTATGCAAGTAACCCGCGACGGAAATGACGCCCAGTAACAGGGCAAAATATTCCGCCGTCAAAGAGGCAATTGCGGCGCCATCGCTCTCCCACCCCAGTTCCATAATAAAGAGGTAGTCGAGGGCGATATTGAGTAGATTGGCGCTTACGGTAATCAGCAGTGGAATTCGGGTGTTATGAAGACCTATAAACCAGCCAATGATTACATACGTCACCAGCACGGCCGGGGCCGAATGGATGCGGATATGGCAGTAGCTTGATGCCAGCGCCCGAAGTTCCATTTCGGGTGCCATCAATTTCATGGCCAGCGGGATGGTAATGAACTGCAGCGCGATAATAAGCAAACCCAGGGTGACGGCAATGGCTGAATTCCGAAACAATTGGCCGAGCACCTCAAGGACGTTTTCCGCGCCAAACGCCCTTCCCGCCAGACTCGTCGTTCCCATGCGCAGGAAGGCGAACACCCAGAACATAAATGCCAGGACATTGGCGCCTATTGCCACGGCGCCCATAAACCGGGCACTGTCCAGGTGCCCCAGCATGGCGGTGTCCACCAGACCCATTGTGGGGGTGGATATATTCGCCAGTATCATAGGCCAGGCCAGGCGGAACGCCTGTCCGTGGGGCAGTTGGCGCGAAAGGTAACCTTTAATCATAGGTGATATTGGCAGCTTTGCATTAAGTCCTTAGGAAAGGTATTGATATTTTGGCTGCAAATGTTTTCAGCACTTACTTTATTGCTTCGGCTACCGTTATAATGCCGGCCTTCGGTAATAGACCACACCTACTCCTTGTGGGTGATGGTGTTGAAAGCTCTTGGCTTTCATCGCTTGCGGGGGAATAACAGGCATCGGGCAAATGATCTGGGGGTTCCGGGTCCGCTACCGGCAGGCGGTCAAGCTGCCCTGCCAAACAGTATGGTCAATCCAGTTGGTTTTCATCGGCCAGGCTATTACCCAATAACTATTTTTTCAAATTAAAACCTAAATCGTAACGGAGATGGGGCGATGTTAAGTATTTCCAAGCGGTCGCTCGCTCTGCTATTTGGTGCTTTTACATTGGTGGTATTGCCATCATTGGCGGGAGCGAACGAATGGCAGTTAAATATGACCGAGGGCGTAACGTCTGTCAGTAAGGATGTTTACGACCTGCATATGCTGATATTTTACATATGCTGCGTTATTGGCGTGCTGGTGTTCGGCGCTATGTTTGTGAGCATGTACCTTCACCGCAAGTCACGTGGTGTAAAGGCCGCTAATTTTCATGAGAGTGTCACCCTGGAGCTGGTGTGGACCATTATCCCCGCGCTGATCCTGGTGGGCATGGCGGTTCCCGCAACCAGCACACTCAAGGATATCTACGACACGGAAAATTCCGAAGTGGATATTCTCGTCACCGGTTATCAGTGGAAGTGGAAATACGAGTATCTCGGCCAGGACGTGGTTTTCTTTTCCAATCTGGGAACGGCTCAGGAGCAAATCCGTGGTCAGGCTGAAAAAGGTGAGCACTATTTGCTGGAAGTGGACGAGCCTCTTTATATCCCCACAGGCAAAAAAGTACGTTTTCTGGTAACCGCCGCGGATGTCATCCATAGCTGGTGGGTGCCCGATCTGGCGGTCAAGCGCGACGCAATCCCCGGTTACGTAAACGAAGCCTGGACCTATGTTGAAGAACCCGGCGTTTACCGTGGCCAGTGTGCCGAGCTCTGCGGTAAGGATCACGGTTTTATGCCGATTGAAGTCCATGCGGTTGAGCCGGCGGAGTACGATGCCTGGCTGGCGGAGAAACGCGAAGCGGCACTGGCAATTGCCGAGGCCGCCAAACAAACGCTTTCCTTTGATGAACTTTACGCCCAGGGCCAGCAGGTTTACACCGCGCGTTGTGCCGCCTGTCACCAACTGGATGGTAAGGGCATAGCCGGCGCGTTCCCGGCAATTGCCGGTAGCCCGGTGGCCACGGGTGAACTCGCCGCGCACCTTGATGTGGTTATCAACGGTGTGCCTGGTACAGCGATGCAGGCCTTCGGCGAGCAGTTGACGCCGGTGGAACTGGCCGCCGTCATTACCTACCAACGTAACGCGTTTGGCAACAACATGGGCGACCAGGTCCAGCCAGTCGACGTTGTTAATTTCAAGCAAGGCCAATAGGGGGGTCGAAATTATGGCACATGGTCCTGCGAAAGGGTTTACCCGCTGGTTGTACACAACCAACCACAAAGACATAGGTAGCATGTACCTGTGGTTCAGTTTTGCGATGTTTTTGCTGGGCGGCGTATTCGCCCTGATTATCCGGGCGGAGCTGTTCCAGCCGGGTCTGCAAATCGTCGAGCCTGAATTCTTTAACCAGATGACCACCATGCACGGCCTGGTAATGGTATTCGGTGCGGTGATGCCGGCTTTTGTCGGCCTGGCCAACTGGATGGTGCCGATGATGATCGGTGCTCCCGACATGGCCCTGCCGCGTATGAACAACTGGAGTTTCTGGATTCTGCCCTTTGCCTTCGCGATGCTGGCATCCACGTTGTTCATGGAAGGCGGCGCGCCCAACTTCGGTTGGACCTTCTACGCTCCGCTGTCCACCACCTATGCGCCGCCCTCGGTCACTTTCTTCATATTCGCTATTCATATTATGGGTGCCAGTTCGATCATGGGGGCAATCAACATCATCGCCACCATCCTGAATATGCGCGCGCCGGGTATGACCCTGATGAAAATGCCGTTGTTCGTCTGGACCTGGCTGATCACGGCTTACCTGCTGATTGCTGTTATGCCGGTACTGGCGGGCGTGGTAACCATGATGCTGATGGATATCCACTTCGGCACCAGCTTCTTCGATGCCGCCGGCGGTGGCGATCCGGTCCTGTTCCAGCACGTGTTCTGGTTCTTTGGTCACCCCGAGGTTTACATCATGATTCTGCCGGCGTTCGGTATTGTCAGCGCGATTATTCCAACATTCGCGCGCAAGCCGTTGTTCGGTTATTCGTCGATGGTGTACGCCACTGCGTCCATTGCCTTCCTGAGCTTTATCGTGTGGGCGCACCATATGTTCACCGTGGGCATGCCGCTGTTCAGCGAGCTGGTATTTATGTACGCGACCATGCTGATCGCGGTACCTACCGGCGTGAAGGTGTTCAACTGGGTTACCACCATGTGGAAAGGCTCGATGACCTTCGAAACGCCGATGCTGTTCGCTATCGCTTTCGTTATCCTGTTCACCATCGGCGGCTTTTCCGGCCTGATGCTGGCTATCGCGCCAGCGGACTTCCAGTACCACGATACCTATTTCGTAGTCGCTCACTTCCACTACGTGTTGGTGCCGGGAGCTATCTTCTCCATCACCGCCGCAGTTTATTACTGGCTGCCCAAGTGGAGCGGCCATATGTATAACGAAGTCCTGGGCAAAACCCACTTCTGGTTGGCATTTATCGGCCTGAACGTGACATTCTTCCCGATGCACTTCTCCGGCCTGGCCGGCATGCCGCGCCGTATCCCGGACTACAACCCGCTGTGGGCGGACTGGAACATGATCTCCTCGATCGGCGCTCTCCTGTTCGGGGCGGCGCAAATCCTGTTCCTGTACATCGTGATTAGAACCATCGTCAGTGGCAAAAAGGCAACCCAGGAAGTGTGGGAAGGTTCCCACGGCCTTGAGTGGACAGTGCCGTCCCCAGCGCCGTACCACACTTTTGCCACGCCACCGGAAGTGAAATAATCAACCGACGGTAGTGGTCCTGGTATGACAACGCAACATGAAAAGCAGGCGGTTAAAGTCACTTTTGTGAAGTTGGTGATGCTGGCTATCGCCATGTTTGCTTTCGCAATGTGGGTGATGCCCCCGCTATACACGCTGTTTTGCGAGTTGACGGGCATCAACGGTAAAACCAAGGGCCGCTATGAGGCGGTGGAAAGCAAGGTGGACTCCAGCCGTGTGGTTCGGGTGCAGTTTGTCGGTACGAAAAACGAAAATATGCCGTGGGAATTCAAACCCATGGATTTTTCTATCGATGTGCATCCGGGCGAGGCTGTGACCACCCATTTCTACGCGGAAAACCCCACTGGCGAAATTATGGTGGGACAGGCGGTGCCCAGTCTGGTGCCACACAACGCGACGGATTATTTCCACAAGACGGAATGTTTTTGCTTTAACCAGCAGGCGCTGGGACCGGGTGAATCGGCGGAATTGGGGCTGCAGTTCATCGTCGACCAGGATATGCCAAAAGGCGTCAATACAATCACACTGTCATACACGCTTTTTGATGTAACCAAAACATCGCCCGATGCGGTACAGAGCAAACAGTCCGAGCTGAAGCAAGCCCGGACCAATGATGAACAACCAGCAGAATCTGAAACACAAACCTTAATGGCCAAAAATTAAATTGCCAATATAGAACGACGGGATAGAAACATGGCAGAACATCAACACGAACATTATTACGTTCCAGAGCAAAGCAAATTGCCGATTTTTGCATCGATTGCGCTGTTTTTAACGGTATTTGGACTGGGGAACTGGATTAACCAAAACGCCAGCGGAAAGTTCGTTTTCCTCCTGGGTTTTGGCATGATGGCAGTGGTTTTATACAACTGGTTCTCCACGGTTATCGCGGAGAACCTGGCCGGTAAAAACAGCGCGCAACTGAAACGTTCCTACGTGTGGGGAATGGGTTGGTTTATTTTCAGCGAAGTTATGTTTTTTGCCGCGTTTTTTGGGGCCCTTTTCTATATTCGTGCTTTCGCGTTACCCTGGCTTTCCGAAGGTCCGACCAGCGAACTGTTGTGGAATGATTTCAAAGCCGATTGGCCGTTGATGACCACGCCGGACATGGCGCTTAACGGCGAGAGTGCCACGCGGCTCGGTCCGCATGAAAATATGAGCAATCCCGGTATCGGAAACTGGTTTACCTGGTTGCCTTTCTGGAACACGGTGATCCTGCTGACTTCCAGCTTTACCGTGCATTTCGCCCACACCGCGTTAAAAAACAACAACAGGAAAGCTTTTAACGCCTGGCTTGGTTTTACCGTACTGTTGGGAATTATCTTCCTGCATGTGCAGGTTTACGAGTACTACCACGCTTACCACGCAATGGGCCTGACACTGAATTCCGGTGTTTACGGAACCACGTTCTTTATGCTGACCGGCTTTCACGGCATGCACGTGACTCTCGGCACATTCATGCTGCTGGTCCAGTTTCTGCGTTCAGTATTTAAAGGCCACTTTAACCATCATGACAGCTTTGGTTTCGAGGCGTCGAGCTGGTATTGGCACTTTGTGGATGTGGTCTGGCTGGGCCTGTTTATCTTTGTTTATATCTTGGGTTAATCATCGTTGGGGAGCTCCGGCTCCCCGATATTTTTTATACCGGTAAACTGTTTTGAGCTACCGCTGTCAGTTAGTTTTGATCCTGCGCAGTTGAGTTTGGTTGTTGTCTATCCCAGGGGGCCGTGCTGCCCAGCTTTCCGCTTTGAAGTCCGTAAGCGATCAAGCCCAATAATGTGGCGGCAAGCGTGATCCTGATTCCCAGTGCGTATAGCGCGCGTTTCGACTTCGGTGCGTTCAGGTCTTTGAGCAGGAAAACCAATCCGCTGCTGAGACTGGCCACAACGGCAATGAACAAAACGACGATAGCGATTTTCAGTCCCATAAGCGGTGCCTTCGGATGAACCAGTTGAATGACAAGCCGAAATTTGCCTTCAAACTCAACTGGAAGATTACACTTTTTACCCTGTTGCTGCTGCCGTTGCTGGTGAGTTTAGGGTTTTGGCAGCTACATCGGGCGGAGGAAAAACAAACCATACAAGAAGAGTACCGGCAACAGCAAGCATTGCCGCCGGTCGACTTCAGCGACGTGAAAACGGCACAGGCTAATTATCGGCGGGTACGGATGACCGGCAAATTCCTTGATGGGAAATACTGGCTGTTGGAGAACAAAATACAGGATGGCCGCCTCGGGTATCACGTTATAATGCTGTTCCAAACCGAAGGCGACGCGCGAGTCGCGGTGAATCGCGGTTGGATTGCGGCAAAAGCCTATCGGGATGAACTGCCGGAGTTTTCCACGCCGGAAGGTGATCTGGTGTTATCGGGCATGTTGGTAACGCCGGCGGATTCGCCGTTTATCGACGAATCGCAAAACCGGGTAAGCGAATGGCCTCATCGTTTGCTCGAACTGGATATGAATGTGATGCAGCGGCAGATGGGAGAACCCCTTTTTCCGCAAGCTTTACAGATTGATGCGGATAGCCCCGGCGCGCTGGCGGTAAATTGGCAGCCGATCAATATGACGCCGGAAAAGCATCGAGCATATGCGGTGCAATGGTTTGCCATGGCTGTGGCGCTGGTAATACTTTTTCTATACACAAACAGCAATATCGCGCAGGTATTGACCCGAAATCGAAAATAAAGATATGTCGAACGAAGAAAAATACATTCCCGCGAGAAGTAAGAAACCGCTGATCGCCATTCTTATGGTGAGCATTCTGCCCATTGCGGCTGCTTATTTTGTTTTCTTTACCGGCATCGGCGTACCCGAGGATACAGTGAACACCGGTAAACTGATATCGCCGGCCAACCACGTTACCGAAATCCTGGCCGATGGCAATGAAGCGGTGTTACAGGAAATTAATGACGACAAGAAATGGCGGATTTTTTTACCGGTTCCGCATGGCTGCAACGAGAACTGTCGGAAAAATCTTTACACCACCCGGCAGGTACATATTCGCCTGGGCGAAAAAGGCACTCGCGTTGAGCGTTACGCTGTTAACCTTGCGGGTGCGCAGGGGGAAGAGTTTTTAAATGGGATAAAGGAAGAGCACCCTTTTCTTAAGGTAGTGAATGTCGATCGCACCCGCTGGGACAACTGGGTCGGTACGACCGATTTAGACTTGAACCTGGAAGAGACGCCCTATTACCTGCTGGTGGACCAGGAGGGTTTTGCCATGATGGCCTACACAGCTGAAATTCATGGTAACGATCTGTTGAAAGACCTGAAGCGGGCACTGAAATACTCCATCGACTACCAATAAACTTTGCGATGAAAAAATCTCCGCTGTTTTATTTGTCCTGTCTTGCCGTCTTTCTGGCAATTACCGTTGTTGTGCTCGGCGCATTTACCCGCCTTGTGCATGCGGGCCTTGGGTGTCCGGACTGGCCAACCTGTTACGGCCACCTCTGGGTGCCCACTTCAGCGGAGGACATTCACGCGGCCAATCAGGCGTTTGCCGACACCCCGGTGGAAACCGATAAAACCTGGCCTGAACAGATCCACCGTATATTCGCCTCGACGTTGGGCCTGGTTATCCTGGTTATTTTCGGTTTGGCCGTGCGTGCTGTAAACAGTACCTCTTCCGACAAATCCTGGCGCGGCATCGTGCTGTTATTGAGTGTGCTGGTCGCCGGAACAATCGCGCGCATTGTTGTGGGCGATGCGCTCGATCCCTACCTGCTTGTGCTTGTGGCAATCTATTTTGCCAACCTCCTTCGCCTGGCTTATGCAAAAACACCCGCGGAACATCAACAGCCACTGAAACTGATGGCATTGCTGGCGGGATTCGTTATTCTGCAGGGGCTCTTCGGCATGTGGACCGTTACCCTGAAGCTATGGCCGCAGGTTGTTACCGCGCATCTGCTGGGGGGGTTTGCCACGCTTAGCTTGATCTGGTTGCTGATTCAACGAACCGGGAAATACCACTGGCAATTCCCGGCGCGGTCTGTCGCACCCTTGTTGCGCCTGCGATTGCTTGCGGCGGTTGCGCTTGTTATGGTGATCGTCCAGATTGCCCTGGGTGGCTGGACAACCTCCAACTACGCCGCATTGGCGTGCGCGGATTTTCCCATGTGCCACAACCGCTGGTGGCCTGAAGCGGACTTCGCTCAGGGATTTAATATTTTTCAGCATGTTGGACCCAATTACCTGGGCGGACTGCTGGATAACGATGCGCGTACGGCGATCCATTTGTCCCACCGCATTGGAGCATTGCTGACGTTTATCCTTGTGACAGTGCTGGTTGTGCGGTTGTGGCGAGTGCGGGAATTTTCCGCGCGATTGATGGCCATAGTGACAGCGGTTGTTCTCCTGGGCCAGATAGCTTTGGGTATCAGCAACGTGGAGTTCAGCCTGCCTCTGACTGTGGCGGTCGCGCACAATGCCGGTGGCGCACTGCTGTTGTTAACGATTATCACCGTCAATCACCGAATCCAGACCGTGAAAACGGTTTAAGAAAAGAGTACCAGCGGAATTTTTTATGTCCGAACCCGAATTATCCCTATCACATGAATCGAGCGCCTCCTGGCGGGACTATTACGAACTCACCAAGCCGGGTGTGGTGGCGCTGATGCTTTTAACTTCACTGATCGGAATGCTGCTGGCGGTGCCGGGCATGGTGCCGTTGCATGTGTTGGTTCTGGGTAACCTGGGCATCGGCCTTTGCGCGGGTTCGGCGGCGACAGTCAATCATCTGGTGGATCGCCACATTGATGTAAAAATGGCCCGCACTTTTAATCGACCGGTGGCCAGGGGCCGCATCGCACCGAAAAATGCCATTGCGTTTGCGTTCGTCCTCGGGCTGGCCGGCATGACGATCCTGATGGTCTGGATTAACGCCCTGACTGCCTGGCTGACGCTGGCATCGCTGGTGGGTTACGCATTTATCTATACCTTCTTTTTAAAGCGGGCCACACCGCAAAACATCGTTATCGGTGGCCTTGCCGGTGCCGCGCCACCCCTGCTGGGCTGGACCGCCGTTACCGGGGAAATCCATGGCCACGCACTGCTGCTGGTGTTGATTATTTTCGCCTGGACACCACCGCACTTTTGGGCGCTGGCGGTTCACCGGAAAAAGGAATACGCCAATGCGAAAATTCCCATGTTGCCGGTCACGCATGGTGAGAACTACACCAAGTTCCATATCATTCTTTACACATTGATGCTGATCGCGGTTACCCTGCTGCCCTTTGCCACGCATATGCTCAACACGCTGTACCTGCTGGGTGCGGTTGTGCTCGGGTTGGGTTTTTTGTATTACGCCATTGTTTTGATGATAGGTAAAAATCCGAACGCGGGCATGGATACATTCCGCTATTCCATTATTTATTTAATGGCTCTGTTCGGCATCATGCTGTTGGATCACTATCTTATGCCACTTTAATTTTTCCCGTTTAGATAACCCATGGAAAATTCCGTAAATACAAAGTCCCCTCAACAACGAAAAGCGATCTGGATTACAGTTATTTCCTGCCTGGTGGTAATGGCAGTGATACTTGTGTTGTTTCTGCACAAAATGCTCTCACCGCGCATTATGTCCGCCGCTGAACTTCGCGCAAACGGTGCTATTGTGTTCGACAAACCGCGGATAATCGGGGATTTTACAATGGTTGACCATCAAGGCCGACCGTTTTCCCTGGAAAACCTGAAAGGCAAGTGGACATTGATTTATTTTGGTTTTACCCACTGCCCTGATATCTGTCCCACCACCCTGGCAAAGTTATCCCAGGTGGTAAAACAGTTGGACAGTGACGTTGCTGATCAAACGCAGGTGCTGATGGTCAGCGTCGATCCGGCACGCGATACGCCGGAAAAACTGGCGGAGTACGTTCCGTATTTTCACCCGGATTTTGTCGGTGTTACCGGCGAGTTCGTGCAGACGATGAGCCTGGCCCAGAATGTTAATGTGGCTTTCAACAAAGTGATGCTGGATGACGATTATACGGTCGATCACACCGGCAATATCGTGTTGATTAACCCCTATGGTCATTACCATGGGTTCTTTCGGCCGCCGTTTGAGTTGGCCAAGCTAAAAACGACATTTCAATCTATTGTGAAATCGTTTGATTACGATTAACCCGGGTTAATAATGAGCGGCTTTCCAGCAATAGCTCAAACAAAAAAGCATGGTTGCGCCTAACACAATCGACGGCCCCGCCGGCGAATCGATAAACCAGGACGCAGCCAATCCCAAAATTACTGAAAGCATCGCGATAATGGTTGCCATTATCGCCATTGCCTCCGGCGATGAAGACAGCCGCCGGCTGGCGGCGGCGGGAATAATCAGCAGTGCGGTAATCAGTAACACGCCCACCACCTTCATCGCCACGGCAATCACCACCGCCATTAGCAGCATCAGCAACAAACGCAGAAATTCCACCGGATTGCCTTCCACCTTCGCCATATCTTCATCGATGGCGACAATAAGCAGGGAACGCCAGAAGTAAACCAGGATCCCGAGGCTGATGAGACCCACGATATAGATCATCACCACTTCCTGCACGGTGACGGTCAATAAATCACCAAAGAGATAGCTGTAAATATCCACCCGCGTGTCGGAAAAGAAACTGATGCACACCAACCCCAGTGCCAGGGAGGAATGGGAAAGAATACCGAGCAAGCTGTCGATCGCCAGGCGGGACCGGCTTTGCAGGGTTGAAAGCATGAAAGCGATCAGGCTGCAGGCGAGGATGATTCCCAGGTTGACGTTAATTTCCAGAAACAGCCCGAGAGAGATGCCCAGCAGGGCGGAATGCGCCAGGGTATCGCCGAAATAGGCCATCCTGCGCCAGACGGTAAAGGCTCCCAGCGGCCCGGCAATGATTGCCACGCCGACTCCCGCCAGCAGTGCCAGAACAAGAAAGTCAATCATGGTGGTTGTGGTGACAATGATTACCGCACTCCACCACGTCGCCGTGTATGTCGTGATGGTGGTCGTGCTGGTGGGAATAAATAGCGATATCCTCGACCGCCCTGGCGCCGAACATTCTCAGGTATTCCGGGTCCCGGCTAACGTTTTCGGGGCGGCCGTAACAACATATATGCTGGTTGAGGCAGATAACCTTGTCGGTTTGGGCCATCACCAGATGCAGATCGTGGGACACCATCAGGATAGCGCAGTTGAGCTCGTCCCGGAGCGAAGCAATCAGGCGATAAAGCGCGACCTGGCCATTGATGTCGACTCCCTGCAGCGGTTCATCCAGCACCAGCAGATCGGGCTTGCGCAGTATTGCCCGGGCGAGCAGTACCCGTTGGAATTCGCCGCCGGACAGGCCCTGTATCTGCGCGCCGGCCAGGTGAACTATTCCCAACCTTTCCAATGTGCTTTTTCTGCGGGTTTTGTCTGGCTCCGCCAGGCTCAGAAACCGCCCAACCTTGACAGGCATGCTGCGGTCGAGCGCGAGAAACTGCGGCATATAGCCAATTTTCACACTGGATTCGCGAGCAATCGTGCCGGCGGTGGGCTCGGACAGTCCGGTTACCAGCTTGACGAGGCAGCTCTTGCCGGCGCCGTTGGGGCCAATGACAGTGGTGATTTCGCCGCGATGGATTTCCAGACTGATATCGTTCAATACGCTTCGTTGGCCGTACTGGAGCCGGACATCTTTCAGTGCAACCAATACCGTACTCACTTGGCGTTACCCCGGCACTCCGCGCAACGGCCCACCACTTCCAGAATCTGCTCCCGAACCGTGAATTTCTGCTGCGAGGCGCTGAGATTAATGGCCTGCTGAATCGTGCCGCTGCGCACCTCTTCGGTGTGACCGCAATCACCACAGATAAACAGGGCGTCGTTGTGTTTTTGGGCGGGGGTGGCGCAGCCGATAAAAGCGTTAAGGGAATGCACTTTGTGGATCAGGCCCTGTTCCATCAAAAAATCCAGCGTCCGGTAGACTGTGGGGGGCGCCACCCGTTTGCGGCCGGAGGTTTTCTCCAACATTTCCATCAATGTGTAAGCGCCGAGGGGTTTGTGACTTTGCCAGATCAATTCCAGAATCTGTTTACGCAAACTGGTCAGCCGGACCCCTTCCTTTTCACAAACGGAGCGGGCCTGCTTTAGTGCGGAAGCAATGCAAACACTATGATCGTGCTCTTTGCGGTGATTTTTTGCGCCAAACATGCTTTAATATCGCGGCTTTCGGACAAATTGTTATGTTATCATATAACATCTTTTCGCCGGTTTTATAGCCCCGCATGATGAATACTTTCTTTAAATGCCTGATTTTTACCCTGATCGCTGCTCTTTCCGTGGCTATTAATGCCTCCGGTAAGCCGGAAGTGTTAGCTTCCATCAGGCCGCTGCAGCTGATCGTGAACGACCTGGCGGGTGAATGGGTTGAAAGTGGAGTATTGGTCGAGGGTGCAGGCTCCCCTCACCATTTCGCGATGCGAATTTCCGACCGCAAAAAGATCGAGCAGGCTGACCTGGTCGTTTGGATCGGGCCGGCGTTGGAGCGCTTTTTCGATGACGTACTGGAAGGGAAGAACAGGTTGACCTTTACCGAACTGCCCGGCTTGAGCTGGCCGGTGGAACAGCATGGCGATCACGACCATCCTGGCGCGGACCCTCACGTTTGGTTGTCACTGGACAATGTCGCGATATTTGCCAAGGCGCTGACCGGGAGACTGGTGGAGATAAGGCCTGACCTGGACGAGGAGCTTAATGCTAACCTTAATGCATTCAACCGCCGGTTGGCCGGCCTGCGTATCAAGGCCGACAAAGCCTTCGAAAACTCCGAAGGCAGCTTCGCCGTTTATCACGATGGCTTCAGGCACTTCACCAAAGCCCATCACTTGGACCAGGCCGCCGCGCTCACGCTGGTTCCGGAAGAGCAAATCAGCGCCAAGCGGCTGGCGCAACTAAAAGCGGAGTTGCAACAGGCAAAGTGCCTGATTGTGGACAAAAGCGAACTGCACACCGCGGAACGGTATGCCCAGGTGCTGGAACTGCCCTTGGTGCAAGTGGATTTACTTGCGGCTGACTCTGCGGTGGGTAGCTATGTGGATTATTATCAGTCTGTTGCCAACAGCTTTGCCTCCTGCCTTTCCAGCCGTTAAACAATCTAATCCACTAGAGGCTTCCAGCCGCCCAGCGTTTTTGAAATCAAGGTGGATTCACTTATCGCCCGACCGTCGCGCGCGGGTGAAGTGCCAGGGCCGTGTGATTTCCGCTCCCCAAAGCGGGACTGTGCTGGCGTAAATACCAGCGATTTACTCCCGTCGCGCGCGGTCGCCCTCATCGACTCCCAGCCGTGGGGAACAATATGCTTGTCCATGTAGGTGTTGTAGTAAAACACCGAAGCAACGGCATCTGGGTCCGCATAGCGGCCATCGGCAAAGTTACGGGTGGGATGCCAGGGCCGACCGAGGGATACGGAATGGTCGGGAACCCCGTCCTCGCGCAGTAGTTTGCAGTCGATAAACACGAATCCCCGGTCCTGCTCCAGCGGGGTGGAAGCGGCGGTAACATGCCCCTGGATTTCGCCGGCGCCAAAGGTTCTTCCGCGACGGCGGGATATAATATCCGATCTTTCAAATACAGCCTGGCCGGCGCCGAATATAAAATCCACACTGCCTGATACGCGCGAGTGGTGAAAGTAACTGCGTCCGGCGTCGATAAACAGCGTATCCTGGTAACTTTCCAGGCTGACCCTGTCGAACACAACCTTGTCCGCGCCCTGGTCGACCAACACCGCCACCGCCTGGGAATCCCGTACTCGCGCCGGATCACCGGAAGCCAACGCGTCGTTGGCAAGATAATCAAACGTATTCTGAACCGTCAGGAGGCTGATATGGATGTTTTCCGCGGCGACTGTCAGGGTTGCCGACCCCGGCGTTCCCCAGTTGTCGCGGTGATATTTTTTTGCCTCCGCTGCCGGGAGTCCAAAAAACAAAAAGCTCTTTTCCATCCCTTCGCCGCTGATCCGGATGTTGGGCGTTTTGATTGTGACTTTTTCCTCAAAACGCCCCGCAGCCAGGCGGATGTGGAACGGTTCGCCCGAGGCCGCGTCGATGGCGTGCTGCAGACTGGTAAAACAGTTCACTTTTCCGTCGCAGGATTTGGCGACCCTCGCATCGTAAGTCGTGGATGGTCGATTCAACGAGCAGGAGGCCAAGGCCAGGAGCAGGAGGTATGGCAGGTATTTCAAGGGGATAGACTCCAGTGGAGAAACAGCCGGTGATTATGAGATAGTCGGCGATTAAAGCAGGTTCTATCCGGGTTTCGAACCCAATTGGCTTCGCATTTTTGATAATTAGTAAAATGATATTATGATTTAATCTTGAATCGGCAATCTCGAATCGACAAAGTTACCGGGAGAAAAGTAAATGAAAAAATGGCTGCTGGCGAGCCTGCTGCTGTTGAGCCTGAATACCCAGGCGGTCGAATACTTCCCGCTGGACCAGGTGCGCCTTACGGACAGCCCCTTCAAGCAGGCCCAGGATAAAAACCTCGAGTACATCATGGCAATGGAGCCGGACCGGCTGCTGGCACCCTATTTGAGGGAGGCGGGGCTGGAACCGCGGGCCGATAATTATGGCAACTGGGAAGACTCCGGCCTGAACGGCCATATCGGCGGCCACTACATCACCGCGCTGGGCCTGGCATATGCCGCCACCGGACGGGAGGATGTGCTGGATCGCCTGAACTATATGCTGGATGAACTCCAGCGCGCCCAGGATAAAAACGGTAACGGTTATCTGGGAGGCGTTCCGGAGGGCGATGTGCTCTGGAAGCAGATTGCCAAGGGGGATATCCGCGCGGACCTGTTCTCGTTAAATGACTACTGGGTCCCCTGGTACAACCTGCATAAAATTTTTGCCGGCCTGCGCGATGCCTATGTCTATACCGGCAGCAAGCAGGCCCGGGCCATGCTGATAAGGTGGGCGGACTGGGCAGCAAACCTGGTGTCGGGGCTGAATGATAACCAGATCCAGGCGATGCTCAATACCGAACATGGCGGTATGAATGAAGTATTTGCCGACGTTTACAGCATTACCGGCGAAGAACGCTACCTGAAGCTGGCGGAACAATTCTCCCATCAAAAAATCCTTGAGCCGTTAAAGGCCGGGCAGGACCGGCTGACCGGCCTGCACGCTAATACCCAAATTCCCAAGGTTGTGGGTTTCGAGCGGATTGCCGAAGTGAGTGATCGCGATAGCTGGCACGATGCGGCCGAGTACTTCTGGCGCACCGTGGTCAATGAGCGCAGCGTGGCAATTGGCGGCAACAGCGTGCGCGAACATTTTCACGAGAAGAGTAACTTTGAGCCCATGGTAAGCGAGGTGGAGGGGCCGGAAACCTGCAACACCTACAATATGCTCAGGCTCACGAAAATGCTTTACGGGCGCGAGCAATCACTCGATTACGTGGATTATTACGAGCGCGCGCTTTACAACCATATTCTGTCATCGCAGGACCCGCGGACCGGCGGCCTGGTGTACTTCACACCCATGCGACCCAACCACTACCGTATGTACTCGCAACCGCACGACGCCATGTGGTGTTGTGTCGGCTCGGGGATAGAAAACCATATGAAATATGGCGAGTTCATCTACGCCCATGAAGGCGATAATCTCTACGTAAACCTCTTTATTCCCTCCCGGCTGGACTGGCCGGAGCGGTCCTTGACTCTCAGTCAAAGCACCGGGTTTCCGGACCGCTCAAGCACAAGGCTTACGTTCGAAAAACCGGCTTCTCTTGCGCTGAAACTGCGCTATCCAGCCTGGGCGGCGAGTGATACCGCCACTGTATTGGTGAATGGCAAGCGGCAAAAATCCGATATCGGGCCTGGCGGTTACATCACCTTGCGTCGCGATTGGCGCAAAGGGGATACCGTGGAATTGAAACTGCCCATGCGGGTTCACCTGGAGGCCTTGCCGGACGGTTCGGATTACTACGCGGTCCTCTATGGGCCGATTGTTCTTGCGGCGGCCACCACGCCATTCGAAGACGAAGTGCTGCGATTCGACGCCGACGACAGCCGGATGGGGCACGTTGCCAGCGGCCGGCTCTGCCCTATTGAGCAGGCACCCATGTTCGTGGCCAAATCCGCGGATTTCGCCAGCAAAATAAAACGCACGCATAAGAGCGAATTGCGCTTTAAGGCCAGCAGTGTTATTGAGCCGAAACAGTACCGGGATGTGGAGCTGATCCCCTTTTTCCGCCTGCACCGCTCGCGCTATATGCTCTACTGGCCATACGGAACACCGGAGAACTACAAAGCTAAACTCAAAGCCACCGCTGCCGCCGAAGCCGAACGCCTGCGGCTTGAAGCACGCACTATCGACAAAGTTGCGCCCGGCGAACAGCAACCCGAAGCGGATCACTTTTTCAAAGGCAGCCGAAGCGAAGCCGGCATTCATCGAGGCCGTCATTGGCGCCATGCCCGCGATTGGTTCAGCTATCAACTGAACGATCCGCGGCATCAAGCCGCAATCCTGCGTATTACTTACTTTGGCGGAGACCACGGTCGTTCCTTTACCATCCGGATGAATGGCAGTGTGTTGGCAGAGGTGAAAATAAGTAATGAACATGGGCCGCGGTTTTATACTGTGGATTATCCCGTCGGTGAAGATATTCACCAGCGCGCCCTGAACGGAAAACACGAGTTGAAGTTTGTTGCGAATGAAGGGTCCATCGCCGGAGGCATCTACGGCATCAGGCTTCTTGGTGATACCGGTATCCAATAAAATGCTAAACCTGAATGCCGCGTGCGTTTCGGTGATGGATCGAAGCGGAAAAACTTGCCGAAGCGGCCGGGGAAGAAATAAAGTTACCGATCAGAGTTGAAATGGCACTTGTTTAAGCCAGTCTTGCGGCGACGCGGGAGCCTTTAGCGAAGCAGGTCCCAAACGATGGTTTGCGGCGTCTTTCCGGAGCGCCACCACCGGATCGACCGGATCGTTGGCGCGGTTAAATTAAAAATTTGCTTATGCAAGTGTCGTTTTAATAGAGTTGGATTCATCAAAACAAATTGAAGCCGACGACACTGCGGTTAAAGGGAAGCCACATGGAACTTCAAGATTATCAGGCGGCGTTATGGGGTGTTCTCGTTATTATTGCCACACTAATTGTGCAAGCCTTGGCAGGCAGCTATATCAAGGCAAAACAACCCGGCGCTGTCCCGGGGAAAATTGATACGGATCTTACTCACGACTCCCTTGTCTTTCGCGCGCATCGCACCTTTATGAATTCGCTCGAAAATGTTCCAGCGATGCTGGGAACCGCTTTCCTGGCTATCCTGGCGGGCGCGAACTCGCTATGGACGGCGGCTTTTATCTGGACGTTTGCGCTGGCGCGCCTGATTCACATGCTGTTGTACTACGCTGTCGCGACGGAAAGAAACCCCAGCCCTCGGTCCTATTTTTACCTGATCGGCATGATTTCGAATATTGCTTTACTCGTGCTGTCGGCAGTTGCATTGGCAGGATAGACCTGAAACAGTGGGAAGATGAATGTTGGAACTTTACCAAATGCCCATTTCGCACTATTGCGAAAAAATCCGCTGGGCAATGGATTATAAAAAACTGGAATACAAACCGGTCAACCTTTTGCCGGGGCTGCATATTTCCACAGCAAAAAAGCTTACACCGAAAACGTCATTGCCGATTGTTGTACATGGCAATAACATCATCTACGAGTCCGGTGAAATTATCACTTACCTGGATAACGCTTTTCCCGAAAATCCGCTCACGCCACGGGACCCGCTGCTAAAGGAGGAGGTTTTGGCCTGGGAACGCTTTGCCGACGAGGAAATCGGCCCGCATGTGAGGCGGGTTATCTACCACACGCTGCTGGACTACCCCGATATTGTCATTCCTTTTTACACTGTCAATGGCCCCTGGTATGGCCCGTTGCTAATCAGGCTTATCTTTCCAAAGCTGCGGGAGAAAATGCGCCTGTATATGAAAATCAATGACAAGACCACACGGGAATCGATGGAGATATTAAGCCGCGCCGTCGATAAAGCACATGCGCATATCAGGGACAGAAAGTTTTTCGTCGGGGACGCGTTCAGCCGGGCGGATCTGGCGGTGGCTTCCCTGCTGGCCCCGCTTTGCAGTCCCGAAGGGTATGGGCTTGAATGGCCGCCGAGTTATCCGGAACCGCTGGCCAGTGTCATCGCGGGTTACGCACCCAAAATAAGCTGGGTGAATGCGCTATATAAAAATTATCGCTAGGCGGCTATCCAGGTCACCGTCAGTCCCAAACCCGCTAGCCGCTACCTAAGCTGCAACTGGATATGGAAGGTAGTACCGACGTTGATGTCCGATGTCACCGCCATGTTGCCGTGGTGATGCTCGGTGATAATAAAGTAGGAAAAGGATAAACGGTTTTCCACGTCGCCGGTTGTTTCCTCGGTTATATCCTGGAAGAACGGTTCGAAAATTGTTTGCTGTTCCTCATTGGTCAGCCCCCGGCCGTTGTGCTGGATTTTGATCCATAGCGAATCGTAAAACTCGCTCACATCCACCGTAATCTTCGGATTGAAATTTTCCCGCTCGGCCTTGCCCAGCGAATGGCATGCGTGGCGGAACAGACTTAAAAAGACCTGTTGCAGTTCGGAGACGTAACTCGGGATGCTGGGCAGATTCCTTTCGTAGTGCTTTTCAATCACGATATCGTTGAATTTAAGTCCGGAGATGTCTGCCAGCACGGATTCAGCCAGTTCGATGGTGTGATCGATAATGTCCGGAATATGTGCGAGTTGTTGTTTGTCCCCCTGGCTGCGGGAAAAGACCAGCAGATTGTTGATAATGGCGGATGCCTGGCGGCCGTATTCCGCGGCGTTATTTACAAGGGAATCAATCTTGTCATTGGAACTGCCCGGCGCGACCTGCCTGATGGCCTGGAGTTTTTCCAGAATTGCCTGCAGTGGCAGATTGATATCGTGCGCCATGGCGGCGGCCAGCTCTCCCATGGACGACATCTTGTCGCGCTGAACCAGCATATTCTCCGCTTTACTTTGTTTGGTGACGTCATCCACCAGAACAACCAGGCCGGTGTCGCTGTTGCTTTGCAGGGCGTAAAGGGTAATATCAAAATAGTACTGGCCCCGCTGACTGTGTTTGATGGTGACGGTTTTTTTCTCCCGCAGGACTTCTTTCGCCTGTTCCGGTGACAAGGTAATGGTTGGGTAGGCCTCCCAAAGGTTTTTGCCGATCACAAGGTCACTGCGGATACCGGTCGTGGATTCCGCCCAGTTGTTCCACTGGGTGATATTCAGGTCCTTGTTCAGGCCGATCAGCATTAACGGCATGGAATCAACAATGCTTTTGATGTAGGCCTCGGACTCCTGCAGCAGGCGGGTGCGTTCCCTTACCCTCTGTTCCAGGAATTTGCGGATTTCCTCCAGTTCCCGGTTGGCCCGCCGTGCCCGGCGATGACTGAAAAACAGCGTAATCGCCGTAATTGACAGCAGCAAAATAAGCACGCTGCTGGAAAAATTGGCCACATACTGCCAGTTGGTGGAACCGTCTTCATCCTTGAAGTAGTCGATAAATCCAGCATGAACGGGCGATGCCAGAACAAAAAGTAAGCTGGAAGCAATTACCGAATACGGTTTGGTATTAAGATTGGATAACATACGGAAAATAACTTCTGGCCGGGAAAGTGGTTTTGGCCGCCATTGTAGGCAATCGAACCGGCGATTATATAGTGATGGAGGGAAATCCGCGACCACTCCGGCCGACGCTGACCATACCGAGCTCGGATTACATTGAATTGCTTCGGCTGTCCCGCAGGAACAAAAAGCTGCTGGAAGAAAAAGCCCGACGCCATGATGAGGAGTCGGGCCTGATGTATCACCTAACGTGTAGTTAGAAACGTGCGGTTAAACCAACCAGCCACTGGCTCAGGTCAACGTCATCTTCTTCGCTGACGGAGTAGAGGATCGCGCCGGCAAAGTTAGTGTTAAAGAAGTACTCGGCTTCGGCGGTCACGGTGGTGGTATCGAAATCACCAACGGACGTTTGGTTTACGTTGGCGCCAATGCCGAAGTTGTCATTTGGATAGTAAGTTGCTCCGACTGTCAGCCCATGTCCGGTTTCATCGGCTGCATCAATGTAACTTGCGCCCAAATCAACGCCCCAGGCAGAATCGCCATTTGCTGCTACCACAGTGTGGTAATCATTCCCAGCGAATCGGTTTCGGTATCGTCCGAGCTGCTGAAAGTGGCGACGATATCGCTGTTATTGTTCAGGTAGGTACCCGGCCCAACGCTGAAACTGTCGGCGTCTGCTTCATAGCCGTCAATTTCAACTTCATCCCTTGTCGCGGAAGCTTCGATAATGAAATCATTCGCCAGTACGAAACGGCCATCTATGACCAGGTTCGATGCGTCGAATGAACCATCGAATGCGAGTTTCGAGTAGGTGGCACCGAGACCGGATGCCTTGTCCAGGAAAGCGGCTTCGCTCAACGGCCCGTTGTTGTGCTCACGTCGGAGAAATAGACGGTAGCGTTCGCTGCGGTAACATCGTAGTCGATATCCACTGAGCCCTCGTCTGCACTACCTTGGCCAAAACCCGCATTGAGTTCCACCCGATAAGTGTCGGCTTGTGCTGAAACGGCGGCTGACAGTGCCAGAATACTTGCATAACGTAATTTCATGTATCTTCCTTTAATTTCAAGTTAATTGACAGTCACAACTGACCGTCGCGGATGTTACCGATCTATTTTTAGATGTATAGCCGATCAGTAATCCTTTTTCCAAATTAACCTGGCCGACGCTCCCTGTTGCCCTGACCCTCCAGTAGTACTTTCGAGGCTGAAATTGGGAGTGAGCTCGATCAACACGTTGCCTCGCCATGGATGAGCGGGATCGGAAGAGCGCTCAAGCTCGAGATACACATCATCGCTGAGATATTTGCCCGCGCCCACTTCCAGGCCGCCGCCTTTGCCGGTATCCACTGTCAACGTATCGACGCCGAGAATTTCACGCGTGCTGCCGATCGGATCGAACCCGCCACTACCACCGCGCAAGGTCTGCACCGCTCTTGCCAGTTGCAGGGCCTGGATAGGTGAAATATCCTGGGCGGATTTTCCGAAAATCAGGCGCGCCAGAATTTCATCCTCCGGCAGCGGCGGAACCGATGTCAGATTTAATTTCAATTCGCTGCCGGCGCCGGAAATTTGCGCGCGTATTTCCGCATCGTCCTCTTTATAGAGACCATCGACAAGAATAATGGTGGATTGATTATTAAAACCGACTTCCCCTTGTTGTAATTCGAAACGTTTGCCAAACACAACAAATTCACCGCGTATGGTTTTAAATTCACCTTCATAGTCCAGATTACTGACGGGTCCCTGCAGATCAATATTGCCTTCCAGTTCGGCTTCCAGTCCCCGGCCGCGAATATAGGCTTGTTGATCAACGTTAACTGTCAGGTCCAACACCAACGTAGGCATGAGCCCGCCTCGCTGTGTCGCTTCCGGGTCTTCTTCGGCATCCGACGCAAATTCGTAATCTATTTCGGGAATGCTCGGACCGGGATTGCCGGCAATCGATACTTCCAGTGGCGAAACCTCCACTTTTCCGGATAACACCAGCCGGTTGAAACTGCCAAGCAATTGCATGTCGGCATTTACCTGGCCTTCCACGTCCTGTCGTTGAACAAGATTGAATTCATTTATCTGAATATCAAGTGACACAGCGTTGTCGGGCTCTTGCCAGTTGATCCGGCCATTCGCCGACAATTTCCCACTGTCCCTTCCGATGGCGTTAAATGCATCTATTTCCAACGCCTGGTTTTCGGTCCTGGCATTCAGGGTAATGTCGGCAAAATACAACCCCAGGGAACTGTTTACGTACGTTCCGCTGCTTAATGTCAGTGGGCCATCTATTTCCGGTGCGTCCAGGCTGCCCGAAACGGTTAAATCCGTTCTAAATATTCCGGTTAGCTGATGCTCGCGCGGCCACAAAAAACTCAGTGAAGCGATATCGAATTCCGCCTCCACTTCTGTTTCGGGAAGCTGTGAGCGGTCACCAAAAAACCGGTAGAGGGATTTGGGTTGCACCTTGACCTTCACCTGCCCGCTGCGACTGAAGTTGCCGTTGCCACTGCCGCCCTGTTTCGCAATTGACACCTCGGAATCGAGTGTCCACAACGGCGATTCACTTTCACTGTTCCGTGAACTCAATTGCAGTGACCATTCCACGGGTTGCATCGATTTTTTATCAGTGGGGTTTGCCACCCTGGTGGAATAAAAAGCGTTACCATCCAGATCCACCGATTCAAACCATTGACTGCTGAGGTTGTCGGTTGTTGGTACCGATACATTCAAATTCAATGTCAGTTCGCCATTGTTGTCGGGCCAACCATAGGGTGTCAGCAATGACATGGGAATGCGGTTCGAATTGATTTTCCAGCGCATGCCCGGAATTTTTTTCACCAGGTTAACCTGTCCAGTCGCATCCAGAACAGGTTCCCGCGTACTGAACCCGGAATAAGTCAGGCTTAAATTGTCCACCTGAATGGACTTATCGCTCCAGCTTCCGGAAGCCACCAACGCCAGATCTTCCTCCTTAAGCTGAGATTGTGCGTCCGGAACGGGATAACGCAAACCCGCATCCAGCTGATATTCCACGGCCGGATTTTTTATTGGACCTGAAAGTGCGACAGCGCCGTCAATGCTGCCCTTGAGATCGGGAGGCACCGGAAGATCGAGGCTTCTCAGAAAATCCACAGCGATGGAGTCGAGCTTGACTTTCAATGCGTTGTCCGGACCGCGCAAATCGAAAAAGCCCTCGGCAACAATTTGATTATCGCCGGAGCGAATGCGCAACACCTGAATGTTCCACCTATCGAGTGAGCCTTCGGCGCGAGCGGTCAATGATATCGGCTGATCCCGGTAAACCAGATCACCGTCGAGTTCGGCATCGACAAATGTTTCGGCAAATTGCTTTGCAGTGGAGCCGGTCAGGTGAATATCCGCGCTATTTACCGTCGCGTGTAGATCCGGCAATTCAGGGAGTGGAATTTCCTTTGAAATCGAATTAACCAGATCATAGGAAAGGTTGTTTACCCCAACCCGCATATCGATAACCTGATCGTTGAGATTCCATGTTCCCTTCGCTTTCAATGCCGTGGCGGAGGTTTCGTCGGGCTTTACGCTGGCTTCCAGCTTGTTCAGTTGCAACACCCTGGATAAGTAACTTCCATCGACCTGCGCGTTGAGTTGAATGTTTTCGTCGACGCCTTTCCAGTTGACAACTATGTTGCTGTTGGTCCTGATATCCGGGTTATCGAGAGTGCCGCCAACTTCAGTTTGCGACGTTACCTGCCCTGCCCCAATTTGCGGCACCCAGTGCGAAACCAATGACAGTGGGAACTGGTCCAGCGAAATAGCGGCTGAAATCGTTTTGTCTCGTAACGTTCCGGATACGGTATGCAGCTGCTCGCCGGTGAGAATTCGCCCTTCCTCGACATGTACATCCAGAGGGTCAAGTGCCGCCGACACCTTGCCATTAATCTTTACTTGCTGTTGTTGGAACGGGAAATCCAGCTGTCGTATCACTACCAGATAGGTTGATTCTTTTTTACTGAAATCCAGCGCAAGGCCCAGGTCCACCTCCTGTGTTTGCGGAAGTTGCAGCGTTCGGCTGATTAAACCCTGCGATGTGGCTTCCTGTTCGCCTGCCGCGGCTTCAAAAATGTTGCCGCGTATCGTTACCGAAGAGTCGGTGTTGACATGCGTTTCGATGTCGATACGCATGGCGGCGAACTGTTCGGTGGAAGTACCGGCTTCCGGTTCCGGCGTCAGACTTTCCGCTTCCAGGTTGAGCTTGATTGGAGCCGCATCGCCAAAGAGATCGATATTTCCTTCCAGGGTATAATCCGGCAATTGGTTTAGTTTGCCTTCGGCCCCGCCCGGAAGTCCCTCAAGGCTCAACCGGCCGACTTCAAAATGTTCAACGTGGTAACGCCACGGATCCTGTGGCCAGCCGGATTCTTCCTTGCTCTGTTTTTCTTCCGCGCCTTCCATTTCCCGATGGTGATAGGCGATCGATGAGGCAGAGATGTAATTCACCACCAGTTTCCTGTCCAGCAGAGGTTTGACTTCATAAGACAAATGCAGATTTTCAATATTTACCCACAATTGTTGTTTTAGAAACACCTCCAGCGACGCTATTTGCCAGGTGTTGATACCGGGAGAGGAAATATCATTAACGGAAATATCGATACCCGCCACTCGCTCATTCACCTGGTTAACCACAAACTCCACCAGGGAAACGCGGCTTGCCGGAAAGCTCAACGTAACGCCCAGTGCCAGCACCATTAGCACCAGCAGGCATAAAATACCCGCCATGAACCAGCCGGCAATCTTCAGCGCTTTTAAGCCATTTTTTTTCAAAGTAACTAATTCCATTTAAAACGCCTGGCCAATACTGATATAAATCTGGAACGGATCGTCAATGTCATCCCGACGGTCGAGCGGTACGGCAATATCGAAACGAATGGGGGCAAATCCGGTTAAATACCGGACGCCGATCCCCGCGCCCCATAAAAAATCGTTGCCGAAACTGGGTAGTTCTGTCGGATAGGCATAACCGCCATCCAGGAACAATACCATGCCCCAGTTGCCTTTAATCTTCAGGCGCAATTCGGCGGCGGCTTCACCGTAGGACTTGCCGCCATTCGGATCGCCATCGGTAAGCTCACCAATGCTTTGATAGGGATAACCGCGAACCGAGCCACCACCGCCGACATAGAATCGCTGGTCTGCCGGGATGGCATCGAGGGATGCTCCGGTCAGCGCACCGGAAGCCGCGCGCAGGGCCAGCGTTGGTTGCATAAACCATTCTTCGGCCGTCAGATAAGTTGCGCCCGACAGGGTCCACTGGAAAAAGCGCGTATCTTCCTTGGCAATATCGACAAACGGTCGAGCGGATGTGGTGGCGGTCCAACCTGTGGTGGGATTGAGAATATCGTTGCGATTGTCGTAGGTAAGGCTGGCGGGCAACGATACCAGGCTGAAGTTTTCTTCATTGCCGTCCTCAATAACTCTCGATTCCGTTGCGGCAACACCCAGGGTCCCTGAAATTTCATCGTTGATCTGGCGGGAGAGGATAGCCGAACTCTCGGCTCTAGTACTTTCAAACGCATCTGTTTCCTCTTTGTTCAAATCGATGGTAAAGGTCAGATCCTGGTTTTCCAGAATAAAATTCGGGATGGTATAGGTGCCGGACACATATTGATTGATACTGTTCACACCGGCTTCAACATTCAGCTTTTCCGCGTCGCCCAGAAGGTTCCGGTGCTCCCAGCCAAGCATGACGCCCAGGTCCGTATCGGAGCTGTATTCGAGCCCGGCGCTGAAGGTGCGGTGGTTGCGCTCCTTTACCCGGAACAGGATATCGAGCGGCTGGGTTTCCTCGGTCGGTTCGTTCCCCGATAAACCTTCCGTCTGGAGAACCGGGTCGGCGCTCGCCAGTAGATTGGTCTGGAGCAGTTCCAGTTTTGCAAGATCGAGCTTTTGCTGACTGAAGCATTCCCCTTTTTCGAACGGAAGCTGGGTTTCAAGATATTTCGGTGACAGGCTTGTCAGTCCTTCAAAAGAGACTTCTCCGAAATGAACGGCCGGACTTTTTTCCAGGGTAAAGGTCAAGGTTGCCGAATTGTCCTCCCGCGAAATAATTGCCTTGTAGTCGAGCTTGATATTCAGGAGACAATATTTCTCCCCGGCGAGGGCTTTAAGCTGTGCGCGCGTATCGAGAACATTCTGGGCAACCAGCGCCTTGCCCTCCTTGATGGCAAGCGTCTGCTTATCGGGTGGCTCTATTCCCCGTGGATAGTTCAGCTTGATCTGGCTGACGGTGATCTGTGGTCCTGTCTCGATGTTATAAGTAATAGCCGGCTGTTTATCCCTGTCGGTTTTTGCCGAAGCGCTGATCTGGTAATCAACGGTGGGTTCGTAGTATCCGCGCGACTGAAGCAGTCTTCTGATCGATTCCAGTTCCTTTTCCGCAATGCGATACAAAGGGGCGGACTCTTCCGGTGGAGAGGCCTTTCGGAACTCATCGATGTAACTCTTAATCAAACCGGCAAGGGATTTGTTGGCGGGGGTGAGGTTCACGGCATACGTTGGCCCTTCTCCATTGATGAAAGGCAGTGACGCCGCGTCGGTTTTCGCGGTGACAATTAATATTCCCAAGGCCAAGGCGGTCAAAGCCGACGTAAGCATCCTTGTTTGCTTCATGCCAATAAGACACCAGTAGTTAGAAGAGGAAATGGAAAACGCTGGAGTTTATTTGAATCTGTCTCATGATACTGACCCTACCATGCAGTATTCCGGCCTGTCAGAATTACCACCAAACCGGTAATTAAAAAGGTTGGAACCTATGCGTGACAGAGCTTTGGAAATACGGTGCCATCGGTAAAGGGGGATTTCCGAGGCAGTTATTTTTCCTGATTTACAAAGCGAGGGGTATTTTTACATATTGCGGGCTTGCCCACATAAATACGGTACTGAGTAAAAAAAAGCCCTGTACAAGAGATGAGGGAGGAGAGGTGTACAGGGCGTAGATGACTCGTAGGTCTTACGAGTTAAGGGATTAGAATTGCAGTTGATTTACCATTTCAGCCATTTTGGCCTGGGTGTCGGCATTCAATCTTGCATTGAACTTTTCAATGCAAGCATTCAATTCATTAATTTGGTGTACTGTGGCCTTGGTTGAGAATGGTTCAGAAGCCCAGCGGCTGACACCTGGATCCAGGAACACAGAAGCCAGTTCAACTGCAACAGCTTCCGGGTTTGGATTAAAGGCACCAACCTCGCCAGCGACTACGCCATTCGATGCCAGTACCAAAAGTACTGCAAAAGCTAAATTTTTCATCGATTGGTTCTCCATACTGAAGGTGGTTGATACCGAATGCCGACAAACATTTTTGGCCGACGTCCGTGTAAGTTGTTACCTTACGTTACATATAGTAACACATTGCTGCAGCTGCGCAACCTCCCATGCAAAATTACAGCGATTCGGCGCTTAATCATACAAGGCTGTTGGGAATACAATATTTAGTTGTTTATCGCGTTTTTTATACAATATATAGCGTGTTAAGCCATTTTTAATTTCTTAATACAATATATAAATACTTTTTTATAATTATTTGTTCTATTATAAGGCTTTGGAAAGAGGATTTTTAATCTGGAAATGTGTTACCTGTCACAGTAACTTTCGGAAACGGAGGGGTTTCCTCTAAATGAAAGTGGAGGAGATGGATTAGATCTTGCTAATTTGGCGGGCAACGGCGCAGCCGAAGATTAGATGGTAAATCAGGGAATTGGGTTGCGACGGCGTTAGACATCCCCAAGAACAACCCACGCGCCTGGCGGTGTTTGCCGCCGATGATTCACGTCGGCGGATCGTGTAATTGCCGCCAAGGGGGCCTGAACTTCCGCTCCTGCGACTCCTGGCCAGTGATACCGACATTGCCGCGCCGGGACGATGGCGGTTCCTTCAGCTTTATAATCGCGCGGAGTATCTGGGGTGAGGAAAAAGACCTTCTGGTCAATGCCAGCCCTGGCTGATTAGAGCGACTCTCATCTTCACGGGCGGCTGTCGCTGCCTGGCTTTTTTATTCAATTTCAAATAGCAAACACATAGCTTTCACCCGCTAAGGACTCTTGGCCTCCAGGCGATTTTGGTGCCGCCGGACTTTGACCGGAGGTGAAAATCATACCAAAACCCCGGAGCGTATTTGATGTATGCTATCGCCCCGCTCCGAAAACCAAAACCCTCTATATTTGTTATGACCGATAAAAATATTCCGTTGCTACTGGTGGACGGCTCGTCCTACCTCTACCGCGCTTTCCATGCGTTGCCCTCCTTGTCGACCTCCAAAGGCCAGCCCACCGGCGCGGTTCGAGGCGTGGTCAGCATGATCCGCAAGCTGGCGAAGGATTACCCCGACAGCCCCATCGCGGTGGTATTCGATGCCAAAGGTAAAACCTTTCGCGACGAGATCTTCGCCGAATACAAGGCGGCGCGCCCCCCGATGCCCGACGAGCTGCGGGAACAGATAGATCCCCTGCATAACATTATCCAGGCCATGGGTCTGCCAATGCTGATCATCGAGGGTGTCGAAGCGGACGATGTTATCGGCACCCTGGCGCGCCAGGCCAGCAGGCAGGGAATGAAGACAGTGATTTCCACCGGTGACAAGGATATGGCGCAACTGGTGGACGACCATACGACACTGGTCAACACCATGACCGGCACCGTGCTGGATGCGGACGGCGTGGAAAAGAAATTCGGTATCCCGCCGAAACTGATCATCGATTTCCTGGCGCTGATGGGAGACAAAATCGATAACATCCCCGGTGTTCCGGGCGTGGGCGAGAAAACCGCCCAGGCGCTGATCCAGAGCCTTGGCAGCCTTGAGGAGATTTATGCGAATCTCAACAAAGTGGCGGACTGTAATTTTCGCGGTGCCAAAACCATGGGTGCCAAGCTTGAGGAGCACCGGGATCAGGCCTTTTTATCCTACAAGCTCGCGACCATTCATTGCGATGTTCCCCTTGAGTACAAACCCGAGCAGCTAATTCCCGCCGCCCCGGATAACACCACGCTGCTGAATTTGTTCACCGAACTGGAATTCAAGGCGTGGGTAACGGAGCTGGAGGAGGAAACCAAGGGCGAATGTGTTCCGGGAAAGCAAGACACACTTTGCTACGACACCGTGCTGGACAAAACGCATTTCCAGGCGTGGCTGGAAAAACTGAGACAGGCCGATCTGTTTGCCTTCGATACCGAAACCACCAGCCTCAATTACATGGAAGCGCAGGTTGTCGGTGTGTCGTTTGCCGTTAATGTTGGCGAGGCGGCTTATGTTCCCTTTGGCCACGATTATCTCGGCGCGCCGCAACAGCTCAGCCGCGAGTATGTGCTCGAACAATTAAAGCCATTATTGGAAGATGAAACAAAAAAGAAAGTCGGTCAAAACCTGAAATACGATGCGAATGTTTTGATGAATCATGGCCTGGAATTAAAAGGCATTGCCTACGACACCATGCTCGAATCCTACGTGCTCAATTCCACCTCCAGTCGCCACGATATGGACACGCTGGCGCTGGCTCACCTGGGTTATTCCACGATTCATTTTGAAGATATTGCCGGCAAGGGTTCCAAGCAACTGACATTCAACCAGATAAAAATTGAAGACGCCGCCCCTTACGCCGCCGAAGACGCGGACATTACGCTACGCCTGCACGAAAAACTGTGGCCGCGGGTAAAAGCGGAAACCGGCTTACAAAAATTATTCGACGAAGTGGAAATTCCCCTGGTGTCGGTACTTTCGCGTATTGAAAGACAGGGCGCGTTAATTGATGCAAAAATTCTCGCCGCGCAAAGCGCGGAGCACGCAAAAACCATGGAGCTGTTGGAAAAGGAGGCTTACAACATGGCGGGCGAGGCGTTCAACCTCGGCTCACCCAAGCAGTTGGGCACAATTCTGTTTGAAAAACTGAATATTCCCATTATCAAAAAAACCAAAACCGGTGCGCCCTCAACTGCCGAGGAAGTGTTGCAGGAACTGGCGCTGGATTATCCCCTGCCGCAGGTATTGATGCAGTACCGCGCGCTGGCAAAACTTAAATCCACTTATACCGACAAACTTCCGCTCATGATCAATCCCGCCACTGGCCGCGTGCACACTTGCTACCAGCAGGCGGTGGCAGCCACCGGCCGGCTGTCTTCAACTGATCCGAATTTACAAAACATTCCAATTAAAACCGAGGCGGGCCGACGCGTGCGGCAGGCATTTGTCGCCCCGAAAGGTTACAAAATTGTTGCGGCGGATTATTCGCAGATCGAGTTGCGCATTATGGCGCACCTGTCCGGCGATAAGGGTTTGCGCAACGCTTTTGAAAAACGGCTCGATGTGCACAACGCGACGGCGGCGGAAGTTTTCGGCGTTGATCCCGATTCCGTTACCCATGAACAACGACGCAGCGCCAAAGCGATTAACTTCGGTTTGATCTATGGTATGTCCGCTTTCGGCCTGGCGAGGCAGCTTCATATTGGCCGCCAGGACGCACAGCGTTACATCGACACCTATTTTGAGCGTTACCCGGACGTGGCCCGCTATATGGATGATATCCGTAAGCGGGCGGCGGAGCGTGGCTACGTGGAAACCCTGCTCGGTCGCCGGCTTTACCTGCCGGAAATCAACTCCCGTAACGGCATGCGCCGGCAGGCGGCGGAGCGCACCGCGATTAACGCGCCAATGCAGGGTACCGCGGCGGACATTATCAAGCGGGCAATGATTGACGTGGATACCTGGTTGCGCGAGAAAAGGATCAATGCGCGCATGATCATGCAGGTACACGATGAACTGGTATTCGAGGTGGGTGAGGAGTGCGTCGAGGAAGTCACCCGCGATTTGTGTAACCTGATGTCAAACGCGGTTGAACTGTCGGTGCCTTTGATAGTCGAAGCGGGCGCTGGTGACAATTGGGACCAGGCCCACTAACGTGCCTGTTGTGATGGAACAGTAACCGGCGATGTGAGCTGGTTTGTGTTTTGTCAGAAGTACAAAAAATTTTTCAATTTCCCGGAACTTCCCCCGTGCAGCCAAGTCAGAGACTACGAGCGAGCAATTTTGATGTTTTCAGATTGTAGTTTGTAGTAAATAGGTTTTCTCCAACCTAGTTATTGATTGAAGAAGCTTCCCCAAGCGATAGCAATAGCCCTGCAGGTGCCCCCAACACCCCAGGGCTTTTTTTTTGCCTGCCAGTTCCCTTGCGATTTGAGCTTTTGATCTCAACTTTATCTGGTCTGAGCTTATTTATATGAACAAAGCTTTTTTTTAAATGTCTTAAGTTAAGCCCTTTGATGCTCGAATGTGAAACGAACTTTCTGCGAGCATCAGTTGTTAGCCCAGTGGTTTTCCCCAAGGCCACTGGGTTTTTTTATGCCTTGCAGGGCGCGCCCAGCGGGACTCCGGAAGCGTGCAAATTAATCAGGCAGGGCATTTGTTTCCACCGTCTCGGCGCCCCCTGATAACCAACGATTCACCACGGACTCAAGCTCCTCCAGCCCCTGGCCCTTAAGGGCCGAAAAAATTTGGGTGGATACGAGGTCCTCCACATTGGCCTCCTCCATGTGCCGCCGGACGGCGAGCAGGGTATTTTTGGCGGCGCCGGATTTCAATTTGTCCGCCTTGGTCAGCAGCAGGTGGATTGGCATATTGGCGTCGACGGCCCAGTTGATCATCATGGTGTCGAATTCCTGCAGCGGGTGGCGAATATCCATCACGAGCACCAGACCCTTAAGGACCTGGCGCCCGTAAAGGTAATCCGAAAGATGTTGCTGCCACTGCTTTTTGGTTGCCAGCGGCACCTTGGCGTAGCCGTATCCCGGCAGGTCCACCAGTCTTTTTTGGCCCTCCAGGTCGAGGGAAAAAAAGTTGATTAACTGGGTGCGGCCGGGAGTTTTACTGGTGCGCGCCAGCTTGTTATTGTCCGTCAGTCGATTAATTGCACTCGATTTGCCGGCGTTGGAACGGCCGGCGAAGGCCACTTCCGCTCCTGTTTCAGGAGGGCATTCCGCCAGCGTGGGCGCGCTGATTAAAAATTGCGCTTTTCGGAAGTTGATTTCCGTCATAGTTAAAGTTCGGCTTTTCTAATGATGTGATAGCCGCGCTTAGTGTATATAATGCGCGTCTCGTCCGGGTTGGGGCCCGGCGTATTCTAACTCAATTATCGAATCCGGGTTTTGGGCCGGCATCCGGTACCGGCAAGATAATCCGGCGTTGATTCTCACGAAGTATAAACGGAAGATCCAATGAAGAACCTGATTTCCATTATGTTGACTTTGGGGTTGACCACCCTAGTTTCCGCCACGGCAACGGCCGCTGGAGACCCCGCCCGGGGAGAGGCACTGTCCGCAACCTGCACCGCCTGCCACGGGCAGGATGGCAATGGCACTGCGCCGAGTTTCCCCAAACTGGCGGGCCTGGGGGAGAGATACATCCTGAACCAGCTTATCGATATCAAAACCCTGGATCGCGTGGTTCCCGAAATGGCGGGCCTGCTGGATAACATGAGTGAACAGGATCTGGCGGACCTGGCGGCTTATTACGACGCCCAAACCATGCAACTGAGCGGCGCCAAGGAGCAGAGTGTGAAGGTCTACACCGGCGAGGAGGTCGATGGGGTTGCCCTCGGCGAAATGCTTTATCGCGCCGGAAACCTGGAGGAAAAAATACCGGCCTGCGCCGGATGCCACTCGCCTCGTGGCCAGGGTAACGAGCCGGCGGCATTTCCCCGCCTGGGCGGCCAATATCCCCAGTACATAGAAAAACAACTGCGGGATTTCCGCGCTGGCGACCGCACCAACGACGAAGCCATGATGATGCGCACCATCGCATCTAAAATGAGTGATGCTGAAATCCAGGCGGTGGCGAACTACATTTCCGGACTGCATTAATTTTGGTCGGGGCGGCGGTTGTCGCCTCGCGCAGTCGCTTATCGGGAAGCTGTTCACCCACGGTTAATAAAAACAATGATTTAATAGCCGCCCATAACACACGAATACTCACTAATCAGATAGATCGATCAGGAGCTTACCATGCGAGTTATTGCATTTTTGGCAGGACTACTAGTCTCCCTTGCTGCCTGCGCGCAGGAGGATGCCCCCCAGGCCGCGACCTACGAAGAGGGAAAGCATTACATTGCACTGGACACCCCGGTGCCCACCATTACTCCCGGCAAAATAGAGGTGACCGAAGTTTTCTGGTACGGGTGTGGTCACTGCTACAGTTTTGAACCACTGATCAACAGTTGGGAAAAAACGCTGGAAGATGATGTGGAACTGGTTAAGTCGCCTGCCATATGGCGTGGAAACATGGAGACTCACGCCCGTATTTTCTATACCGCAAAATCGCTGGGTGTGCTGGATTCCGTCCACGAGAAGGTTTTTGCGGCCATGCATAAGCAAAACAAGCGCCTGAGCGACAAGGACGAAATATACCCACTGTTTGCCGACGCCGGTGTGGAACGGGAAAAGTTTGACAAGGTCTTCGATTCGTTCGGCGTCAGCAGCCAGGTTCAGCAGGCCGACTCCCGCGCGCGGGGTTTTAAAATTTCCGGCACGCCGGAGATCATCGTAGATGGAAAATATCGCGTAACCGCCGGTTCCGCTGGCAGCCAGCAGGACATGCTGAAGGTCGCCAAGTTCCTGGTGGAAAAAATCCGCGCCGAAAAATAAATCTGTTTGCCGGTGGCCCCGAGCGGGCCGCCGCTTTCTTCCCCTCCCGGCGGTCGCACTGGCTATACTTTATACTTTCCCCAAGGAAATTTCTGCCGGGCAACCTGCCAATGACCGCTTCAAATTACCGCGAAAAGTACCTGACGACGCTGGAAGAGCTGGAGCGTCTGGAAAAGCATTCCGCCGCGCAGTCGGAATTCGCGCGCAAAACCCTCATTAACCTCAGCGCCGTGGCGGACGGCCTTGACCCGGCGCTGGACACGGAACTGGCCAACCTGAAGGAGACTTTTCGCGGCGGCACCGCTACGGAGGTACTGGCGCAGTTACAGCGAGTGGAACAGGCGGTGGTGGAATTCGAAAGCAAGCGCGAGGCGGCGTCCGCCGGCGCGGTCGACGACCTGAACCGAATGGCCGATTTGTTGCTCGAACTGCAAATTTCCGCCGATACCGCCAGGCAATTGTCCGCTTTCAAGAAGGAGTTGAAGTCGAAACTGGTCGCGTGGCGCCACTATCCCGCCATTATTTCCGGGCTTGCCCTGTTGCAACGGGAGGCGATCAACGCGGCGGCACGGCCGGCACAGGGGCTCGTGGCCCGCCTGAAGGGGCGGAAAACGCTGGCGAAAAAGGCGGACCCGGAAAACGAAGATATCGATGAAGAAGATAACAGTGAAGACATTCCCACTCCGGCCGAACAGTTGACGCCCATTACCAGTGCTGGTTCGGAAGATGAGTACGAAAAGGTTGCGGTTCGCATTGAGAACACGCTGAAAAACCTGATCAATAATGTCGACCCAAACGATGTCATCAAACATAAGATTTCCATTGTCCGGTCCCGCCTGAGCCGCGGGCTGGACTGGTATGCCCTGGCGGTGACACTAGAGGATATCCGGGACATCTTGATGCAGCGTTACCTCAGTGCCGACCGGGAGTTTGGCGATTATCTCCAGCGCATCGATGAGGAGCTGCTGAGCATCGGCGAAGCGCTGGGACTGGTGATAAAAAGTGAAGCCGCCCAATCCGGTGCCGCACGGAACCTGTCATCGGCTGTTTCGCTGCAAGTGGAAAGTATCCAAACCTCGGTCCGACAGTCGCAGAACCTGGAGCAGTTAAAACAGTCGGTCACGGATCACCTGGATACCATTCAACAGGCGCTGGTCAGTTATCAGCACAGCCAAGAGGAAAAAGAATCGCTTGCCACGCAGCTCGAAGTGTTGATGAATCGGGTGGAAACCATTGAAACCGAGGCGAGGGAATCCAAGCGGCAACTTGAGGAACAGCGCTACAAGGCAACGCATGATCATTTAACCCGGTTGCCGAATCGCGAAGCGTTCAACGAGCGCGTTTTCCAGGAATTTCAGCGTTACCAGCGCTATCAACGCCCGCTTACCATCTGTATCTGCGATATCGATTTATTCAAGCAGGTCAACGACACCTACGGCCACCAGGCCGGGGACAAGGTGATTAAAACCATCGCAAAGACGATGTCGTCGCGCTTGCGTGAAGTGGATTTTATCGCGCGATTCGGTGGAGAAGAGTTTGTAATCATTATGCCGGAAACCGATACGCGACAAGCGCTCGACGTTCTTGATACCATCCGTTCCACGGTTGCGTCCATGCCGTTTCGTTTTCGGGATACACCGGTGGATATTTCAATTTCCGTTGGTATCGCCGGCTTTGCAAAAAACGATTCCGTGGAGTCCGTGTTCGAACGCGCTGACAAAGCCCTTTACCAAGCTAAAAGCGGCGGCAGAAACCGGTGTATTTCGGCCGAGCACTGACAATACCTGACCAGCTTCTTTTCATTCATGAAAACAACAATCGATGTTTTTTATTTTCCTCTCGGCAACGAAATACTGAACCAACAGCTTGCCGATGAAGCGGTTCGGTTTCTCGACAGCCATGAACAGGCGAGACTGCGCCTGTTCAAAAAACAGGACGCGCGCGCCCGCTTCCTTATCGCGCGTTATATCGCTAAAACTGAATTAGGCAGGCGACTGGAATGCGGACCGGGGGAAGTCTGTTTTAATTATTCGCCCAACGGTAAGCCGCTTCTGAACAAAGCGGGCAAAAAAATATGGTTCAGCCTCTCCCACTGCCCGGACGCGGTGGTTTACGCAGTTGCTGACAGCGATATCGGCGTGGATGTGGAAAATATATCGCGTTGCGAAAAGCTGGTGAAAAAAGCGGACAGCTTTTTCTCTCCCGGTATCGTTAAACAAATCGCCGAAGCAAAGTTGTTTTCGCCGGTTACCGCCTTCACCGTTTTTTGGACCTGCCTGGAGGCGCAGGTTAAAGTCAAGGACAGCTCCATATTCAGCGAACGCCGCATTTTTGAACCCGTTCCGGATATAGACGGTCGATACAGCAATAATCAAAACATTAATTTGTTATCACTGGTAACTCACACGCGGGACGTCGTTTCGCTGGCGAGCCGGTCCCACTTCGACACCTGCTTTTGGTATCCTTCAGCGACGGAGGAAAAGGCGTTTCAACTGATGTGGCAACCGGGCGAAAAAAATGCGGTCAAACAACTTGTTTACGCAAATGGTTTTACGGAAATGGGGGATATATCATGAAAACAGGCAAATTAAAAACCACCAGTCGGTTCCAATGGTTGTTTTTGTTATGGGTGATGCTACTGGCAAATACCGCGGCAGCGTCGGATTTTGTTGACGCTTACATCGAAAATGTAAAAGAAGGATCAACGTTACTGCGGATTCAGACCTACAAAAAAATACATGATTACTCCGGTGTTACCGATACCAGGTTATTCGATGAAATAGAATCCCGGATACTGAACAGTTATAAAAATGAAAAGCCGTCCCGCGACGAATTGCAGGAACTTGCCTGGGCGGCAAAGGCACTGGCGGCGTCCGGCAACAGCAAGTACAGGGAAACATTGGAAAAAGTCGCTGCTGACGCCCCCAAACGCGGAACAAAAAAGCATGCGCGGCAAGCACTGAAGAGCCTCTCGGACTACGCCCGCTGGAATCCGGTTATCGCCAGTGAAAAATTTGAACAGACTGGACGCAAACCTTCAGTGGCGTTGTGGATGCGTTTTATCGACAGCGGTCATGATGACCTGGCATTAACCGGGATTAACAAGGCCAATGAATTCCGCGTTTATGAACCCGCCCTGACGGAACTGGTGGAAGCAGAATTAAGGGACCGGTTGCTGGTCAAGACCAAGGATAAACTGGACCTCGAACTGCAGGGGCAGATGATCCGCTATCTGGCCGACCATCCGGAATTCGGCAAGTATACCAGTCTGTTCAACCTGATTGCGGAGCAGTCGCCGAACAAGAAGGTGCGCAAATGGGCGCTCAAGAGTCTGGGGTAGATTCCGCTGGAATGATTAGGCCGTGGTCAAAAAACCCGTGAATAGCCGGGTTAAACGGCGTAAATAGTGGACTCTGTTGCGGGTTAGAGGTAACGTGCCTTGTCTTGTGCCGGAGCGCGGCCTGG
>CAYVIB010000021.1:0-92215 GCA_964451365.1 uncultured Cellvibrionaceae bacterium | reverse complement strand
ATCTTGCCAGATATCTACTTAAGAGTGGTCTACCTTTTGGGGGAGCTTACGAATGCGCTTCGGCGTGTGGAACAGGAGCTGGCCAATCAAGACTGGCCGGCGGAAGTGCATACCGACGAGACGAACTTGCGTGTTTATATCGAGGTGTTCCGGGAAAACCAAATTGACTTCATCTATGAAGTGCGCATGCTGCAACACTCTCTGCCGGATTACGCTTTCCCGGAGATGGTGCACGATGCGAACCAGGAGGATCACTACTACCGCGCCGAAGTTTTTCTGCGCCGCGGCGGTCAGTCTTACGATATTTACGGGTTCGATCAGGAGGATATCATCACGGATATTCTGGACCAGTTCGAGAAGCACTTGCACTTCCTGCACATTTCCCCCAGCAGCTTGCCGTGGAAAATGGCGGAGCACGATGAGATGCTTACCGCGGATAAGGGGCAAGGTGACACGTGAGCCGAATTCCGAATTAATTAAATTAATTTCACGTTAACCTGGAATAGTCATTCTTACGTCGCCGATTTACATCTGGCAATAAACCCGGCAGATCCACGCATAGTTATTGCAGCAACAGGATGAAGAATCCGTTCAGTTAAAGACGACTTCCCGCTGTTTGGGTTCGATGTGGTTTTCGCACAGGAGCGCGATATGAAGATACTCATTGCCATACTAATCTGTAGTAGTACGGGAATTTTGACCGTTACCTCGCAAGCCGGGTCACAGGAAACGCAAGATCCGGTCGACCCCGTCGTGTGTGACACGAGTTTTCCGAGTGCATATTGCGCGGGTCCGTTCTTTGATGAACAAACACAGAGCTTTGCTTGCCAGGATATAGGCCCCGGAGGCGCTTATGAATGCGTTCTGGACTCCCAGAATGAGTTTTGTTTATGTGTTGATGACGACCCGGAAGAAATCCCGCCAACCATTGCCTTACCCGGCTCCAAAACAAGTTGGTGTTGCGAGAAAACCTCAACCAATGAACGAAGTGGTAAGAGGCAATGCGAGGAATGCAGCGTCTGGTACGTCAATCCGCAACAGATCTTGCAGCCTAAAGAGAACTTCTTTTGGCTTGCGCTTTGGCCCGGTGAGGCCGCAAATAAATAACATCTGGCGTAACCGGTAAACCGTCCCAATCCTCTCCGCGATAGGTCGCTTTTAATTGCTTCATTAACGCATCCCAGGTAAATCGCGCTCGTACGTGGTTGGCGGCAAATCTGCCCATGCGGGCGGCCAGCTGTCGGTTAGCTTGCATAGACCTGATTGCGTCGGCAATTTCCGCAATCATTTGCTCGCGGTAACTGACATCAATCTTAAACCCGCTGTGCGGATTCACCATATGGGCTGGGCCTCCGCGATTAATGCAGATGATCGCAAGGCCGGCGGCCATGGCTTCCGATACGGCCAGCCCCCAGGCTTCTTTTAAACTGGGTAAAAGCAGAACGTCGTGCTTATGGAATTCGCGTAGCACTTCTTCGTGGGCCACCTGGCCTTTTAGATTAACTACACCGTTGAGGCCGTATTTGGAAATGGAATGGCGAAGGGATTCTTCCAGTTCGCCTTGCCCATAGATATCGAAAACAATATTGCGCGTATCCCCAAGTCGGGCAACAGCTTGCACCGCCAGGTCAATGCCTTTACTTTCAATCAGCCGGCCGACAAATATCAGCCGCAGTTTTTCGCTTTTTTCCCTCGCCGGTGGGTTGGGTAAAACAGCCGGCGGTTGCGGGGGAATTACCCGGCATTTGTGTGAATATGCCCGGGGAATGCTTTCTTTTACATAGGGTGCGGAAATCAGCAGGCTGTCCGCATTTGAATAGTGCCGCTTCAGCAATGGGTCGTACTTATTGCGTAGTGTATCGAACCTGGAGGTAATTTTTTGCAGGCGGGATTTAGTGTTATTCCTGGACAACGATTCAGGCATGCTGAGCCCGCCGTGAACCGGGCCTGCAATAAATCTCACACCGAGTCCATGCAAGGGGCTCGGGTACCGGGGGGAGTGCGGCGCGATATGGTGGCAACAGTCAAAATGTTCTTTCGCCACCAGCTTCCTTGCCAGTGACCGAGCGCGAAAATAGAGTTCCGTGTAATCCAGTTTTAAAACCTGATCAATTGCGCCTGTCCAGACAAACCGCAACTTCGGTTTGACTATTTTTAACGTAACACCGGGATAATTTTCCAGCCCGCATTTGTCATGAATGCGGCTTCCCATTGTTATCAGGGTAATATCCGCAAACTTCGCAATATGCGTTATCCAGTGATACGTTAAATTGGCTTCTCCCACATCGTTGTTGTCCACCGCGTAGGCGAACATTAATACTTTTAGCCTGGACTGTTGGTTCTCTTTTTCCCTAAACATACCTCTCCCACCTCACAATCAGTTGATGCTTTCCCGGTTCCGGGGATCATCGGTACCAACCAGATCTTCATCCTGATCCGAGTCATAAATTCCGTGTTCCTCCTGGTCCACAATGCTGTCCTCCCGCGGGTCATCCTGGTCGCTGATCAAGTCTTCGTCCTCTGTGGCCGTGGTGCCGCGAGAGCGGGGATGAAACCAGCCGCTATCGTCTTCGTCTGTGTCTGCCACACCGGGGTCGGTGGTGTCCGCTATGGAATCATCCTCTTCGCTTTCATCCAGAACGTCGCGGTCGCGCAGCTCGGTTGCCTCGCGTTGACCGGTGGTTCCAACCACATCTGAGTCTGTTGTTTCAGATTGTTGGCGGGTTGTAAGGCCGTTCTGTTGCGTGGTGTCCGGTTGGTCAGTGGTTTGGCCGGTAGTTTGTGGTGTATTCATTTGCCCCTGGTTATCGCCAGCCTGGCTCACGCTGTTGGTATTGGTATTGGTGTTGGTATTGGTGTTGTTGCTACCGGTGTTATTGCTACCGACATCGCTGCTGTTGGTGTTGCCGTTGGCTGCGTAAGCACCCGCACTACCCGCCAAGGCGGCCGCCGCGCCCAGAGCAATAATTCTGTTAAAAATATTGAACTTTTTGGATTCTTTGGTCATAAAAAAATACCTCATACCGGAGAGTAAGTTCTGCTGCTACACCGGCGTAAACACGACGACTGCAACCTTTGTATTCCGACAAAAGTTCTTGCATCAGTCTTGCCAACCTGAAAATGCGGTTGACTGTTATTGGCTAATAGTGAGGTATATAAGTGGAGGAAGGAGGGAACTTATTCAGGTTGGATCAGGAAATTTTTACAAATAGCCCGGCGTTAATTACAACAAATCTCATGTAAAAGAAGATGCTCAAGCCACGCATTACGCGCTTACAAACCGGATCCAGGTTTAAGAAGAAAATAATGCTTTAACCCGAGGCCTGGCACGATCAAGAATGAATCGGAAATCCGTGCTTTCCGGCAGTGTCCCGTACATATAACCCGCATCTTTTTTTACCCGACTTGTTACAAATGCACTGGCGACTTTTTCGTCTGAAAATTGAATTAAGGTAGCCGCCTGCCAAAGCAGGGCCATCTGCTCCACCGTTCTGCGCAGCAGGTGCTCGTTATGAGCCTGGCTTTGGTTGATACCGGATTTGAAACCGACCAACGCCGCATCGAATTCCGGCAGTTTGTTCTTCGCTTTTTCCAGCTCCGCGATAAATACATCCAGCACCTCCGGTGATTTCTCGATAGCCCGAACCACGTCCAGGCACTGCACATTGCCGGAACCTTCCCAAATGGCATTGATGGGAGATTCGCGATACAGCCGTGCGAGCACATTGTCCTCCACCACGGCCACGCCGCCGATGGATTCCATGGCTTCGTAGGTATGTTGCGCGGCGCGTTTACAGATCCAGTACTTGCCGATGGCGGTACCCAGGCGCACCAGTAACTGCTCCTCCTCGGTGTTCTTATCGAGGGCGTGGGACAGGCGCAGGCTGATCGCGAGCGCGGCTTCCGATTCAATCGCCAGGTCGGCCAGCACGTTCTGCATCAGCGGCTGGTCGTGCAGGTTACGGCCAAATACGCTGCGGCCACCGGTATGGTGTATTGCCTGGGCGGCCGCCAGGCCCATCAGCGAGGAGGAGCCGATCATGCAGTCGTAGCGGGTGAGGGCAACCATTTCTAGGATGGTGCGCACGCCGCGCCCCTCCTCGCCGATCAGCCACGCAAAGGCATTGCGGTATTCCACCTCGGACGAGGCGTTGGAAACGTTGCCCATTTTGTTTTTGATGCGCTGGATGAACATGCCGTTTTTCCGCCCGTCCGGCCTCCAGCGCGGCAGCAGGAAGCAGGACAAACCTTTGTCCGTTTGCGCAAGCACCAGGAAGGCATCGCACATGGGCGCCGAGCAAAACCATTTGTGTCCCACCAGTTCGTAGGGCTGGCCGGGACCGGCGGTGCCGATGGCGCAGGCACGGGTGGTGTTGGCCCGCACGTCGGAGCCACCCTGTTTTTCGGTCATGGCCATGCCGATGGTGAGGCCGGCCTTTTCAAAGTACGGTTTATTGGCCGGATCGTAATGATTGGCGGTAATTTTTGGCAGCCACTCTTTCGCGACGTCGGGCTCGTGCCCGATGGCGGGCACGGAGGCAAAGGTCATGGTCAGCGGACACCCGCTGCCGGGGTCGGCCTGGGTGTGCAGGTAGGCAATGCCGGCCCTTACCACATGCGCGCCGGATTGGTTGCTTACCCACGGTAGCGCGTGGTGGTGGTGTTCGATGGCCGACTTCATCAGTTGATGGTAGGCGGGGTGGTAATTCACCTGGTCAATACGGCGGCCGAAGCGGTCGTGGGTCTGGAATTCCGGTTTATGGTGATTGGCATCGAACCCGGCGGTAAGCAGCTCGCCGCCCACCAGGGCACCGTATTCCGTCAACTGGGGTTCGCCCCACTTGCCGCCGAAAGTGTTGATGTAGTCCCGCAACACCGTGTCGCTGGTATAGGCATTGTAATTTTCCAGCGGCGTGGGCTGATTGAACACGTCGTGGGTTTCCGCCGGATTATCGCTTTGCGTCATAATCGCCACCTTTAAAGAAATTGACACGCGGCTCCAGAGTATAGCCAAGCCTGCCAAGGTTTAACGAATACTTTACCACTCGGGTCGATTTGGCGTTAGACCGTGCCGTGTTGAATATTCCGCCGCAGAATGGCGCCTGATTGGTCCCCCGCTATTTGCTTTTTCGGATTTGTGAATTATTCTCTCAGTAGCATCTGGCCCACGGCGGCCTTGAAATAATAAAGCAAATAATAATGGATCTTCCCATGGAAAGCGGTCAGTTCCTGAAGCATTACCGAAATTAGCTAAGCTTAAAAAACAAGCTGGCACAAACCGGTTCCGCCAGCATCGTTATCTACACCGGCAACGCCATAATTCGGCGGGACAGCAATTTAATCGGGCATTATCACCGCTGCCTGGATTTCCTGCAGGCTAAGCCACAAATTAAAGCCACGGAATATTTTCCCTTCGAGTCTACTGAAAAGCGATTATTACTTGAAAGCATTTTTCCACGGGATTTTTGGAGTTCCGTAAAAATGTTTTTGGGTTTTACCCAGAATTAATAACAACCAACAGGAGAAAAACCATGGGTGATTTCAAGAGCGCCATGCAAGGTATAGCAACCGCGGTAAAAGATCTTACGTCCCTGGACGTAGTCACATTTCAAGGCAGGGTGGATCTGCAGGGGCAAAGTTCGGTTCCCGACTTCGATACGGTAATGTCAAAGGTAATGGGCAATACGAATGTCAATGCAAAAGTATTGGCCAGCACGCAAATGAAACTCGATGGGGATATCGTGGCATTTTTTGACGAGGATATTACCGCGGAGCAAAAGCAGGCGCACGCCGAGCTTATCAAGATTGCAAGCGACAGCCGTGCCGCCACCGTCCAGTTTATAAAGGACGCCATTGGTGACATCAGTGGTTTTTAATATTCAAGCATCCACATTTTTTATCCGATGCTTCCGCTGAATGACCTCGGTGCCGCACTGGACAGCGCGGTGAAGCAAAATCACCTGCCCAGCGCCACAATATCGAAAGCGCTGGAGTTGTCCAACGTAGGCGATACCCGCGCGTATATTAAAGCGCTGCGGGCGCGGCTGATCGAACTCGGGTATCTCGGCGAACAGGAAGATAACCGCATAAAGGACAAACCGGATAAGCGATTTATCGCCGCGGTAAAACGCTTCCAGCGCGAAGCCGGACTGGTGGAGGACGGTTGGGCCGGACCAAAAACCTGGCAGGCAATGGAGTGTCTGGTCAGTTTTGAAAACCGGCAGTCACTGGACGAATGGCGGGAGTGGACGGATGAGTGCGCGACCCTCGATTCACTGACATCCAATTCCGCGGTACTGAGAGGCCTTTATCTGCGCTTGTACAGTATGGGTTTTTTCGCCGATTGGAAGAGCACCAAAATAAAAACCAATACCCTCTTCGATCCCGATACAAACAATGTCTTCTCGGATGCAATTGATACGTTCCTCCGATTCGCCTCAACGTTACAACTATCCCCGCCAAGGGAAGAAGCACAGGTAGGCGACAGCCGGCTGGATTATGAACTGCTGCAAGCGGTTTTTGCATACGATTCGATTGTCGACAGGCTGGGCCAGGAAGACTTCTTCCACGCCGCAAAAACACAGTTTCCGGAATCAGTAGACGCCATTGCCCGCATAGAGCTGTGGCTGCTCGGCTACGGCACGCAGCCGGGCCCCGAACGCATCGTGAGAAAAAGAATTGGCGGCAAACCCGGTACCGCACGTAGCAGGCGTTATAGAGAGCAATCCCGGCTGGAGGAAGCAATCGGCCATTTTTGGCGGGATGCAAACCGTGCCGGATTTCCAAAAAGCAGCGACAGTCAGGTATCCTTCTCACTAATGCAGCAATTTCGCAACTTTCTGCAACAGGACACCAAGGATATCTATGTCGGGAAACATATAAACGACCAGGTTACCCGCATTCTCTCTTCCAGCAGCGACAAGAAAATATTCCTGGAACAATTTAAATCGATCGCCAACAGCGTTTGGGATGGCCTTAAACGCCTTACGAAATGGCTGTTCAATGCATTGACAAAGGTATTCGATATCACCGTCGATATGATCGCGAACGTTGCACGTTATGTATCAAGAAAGGCGCGGCGCTTTTTTGCTTATGTGGTTAAGGCGGTCGATATTATGCATGCGGGGCTGGATTACTTGCGCAATGAATCTTTCACAGGTTCCACCCCCGGTCGAGCGGTGATCGCCAAGGGTTACGACTTTGACCAATACTGTTGCATGGATCCCTTATTAACCCACAACGAACTTCGCCGCCTGATGACGGACTACAGTCTGGCAACGGCAACCTATATTGCCGCCTCGCGGGTTCTCGGTCATTTGGTTCGCCTGTTCAGTACCATTGTAAAAACGATGCAAGGCCCGCTGGGTTGGCTGGCCGCCATGCTGGCGCTCAGCCGCCTGGCAAACAGCATTAAGGCAATCAAACGCGACCTGGACTTAGTCAAGCAATACACAATTAAGGGAGCTCATCCAAAAGCCGCCTTAACCAACGATGTATATTAGCGCTTCTCGGGCCTCGCATTTCTATTGTCACCTCAGCCACATGGATTACATGTATTATATGGCGCGGATCAGCGGGAATAACGCGATTACGGATTTCCAGAGTGTTTGGAAACAAGAATAGTTCCGTCGAATACCACCCCGGCTATCCCTTTTTTAGGATTGAAGCAACAAAGCCGGGGCTTATTCTCGATAAAATCGGAATCAGCTTCGCCTTTCCCACATAAATATCCTCTTTATTTTTTTCCACTCCATCGATAATTGCCGAGGCGGCAGTCTCCGGCGAAATCTTGTTTTTGTCGCGCCCTTTCGTCATGGGCGTGTCGACCATGGGCAGTATAACCGCGTATACCCGAACGGGTGTTCCGTCCAATTGATATCGAAGACTCCGGCTAAAGTTAAGTACGGCCGCCTTGGTAGCGCAGTAAACAGCGGAGCTTCTTTTGGGATAGAAGGCGAGGCCGGAGGTGACATTCACGAATGCCGCCGGCTGCTTGTTGAAAAGAAAGTGCTCGAGGGCCAGCGAACAGATCCAACACGGCGCGGTGAAATTGATGGTCACTTCTTCCTGAATCATTTCGTAGCGAAAATCCGGGTCGCAAAACATCGGCGTTGTCTGGATACCGGCATTGTTAAACACAATGGAAAGATCTCCATGATCGGTGAAAATACGATGAATGGTTTTCTCGACTTCAACCTTGTTGGCGAGTGAACACCGATAGGTATGAACGTTACGGTGTTTATCACGCAGGCTCTGCAAATGTTCCGCATTACTTGCAATAACGACGACGGATTCATTTGCCGGCGCCAACTGGTCAACCAGGGCCCGGCCGATTCCGGAAGTGCCGCCCGTTATCAATATTGTTTTATCCTTCAGTTGCATATCAGGTTATACTCCTACCGGCTGTCCCGGATTCCATACACACGGCTGTTCTAGTCGACGGTATTCTAGGAGTCATACGGAAAAGCCGGCATTAACCCAGGTTAAAAACTTCCGGATTAACGCGGAAAGAGGGCGGATGAGCATACTTTCCACGGACGATAATAGCTTAATCAACGGCATCAATTCTCTTGGCACTTTTCGAAGAGTACCCAGGGGCACCTTTCTTTTCCGGCAGGGCGACAGCGCCGGCAATTTCTTCTGGTTTCAAGAAGGACTGGCGAAAGCCTGCTATGAAACTGTCGATGGCAAGGAGTTTGTCAAAACCTTTATTCGCGAAGGCGAGTGCATCGCCAGCATACAGGCCCTCGCCACCAACAAAGCCAACTCATTCAGCCTGTTGACACTTGAACCAAGCGCGGTGGTGGAAGTGCCTCGCGCCGGATTAATGCAGTTGATGGAGGCCGACCCGGCCTTCGCCCAATCGATAAACAAAGTATTGATCCAGCTGGCCCTGAAGAAGGAACGTCGCGAGTACGAACTACTTTGCATGACAGCCGAAGAGCGTTTGGTTGCGTTCTACGAAGGTGAAATCGATCTGGTCCGGCGGGTGTCGCAAAACGATCAGGCAGCATACCTGGGCATAACACCGGTGGCACTTAGCCGAATTCGCAAACGCACAGGCGTTTAGGAAGGTGATGAAAAGACGATCTTTTCTCAAACTTTTCAGCTACAGCTCGGTGGCGGGCCTGGCGGCTCATACCGGTATTTATCGCTCCCTGGCCAGCAGTCGATACTACCAGCATTTCGGCCTGTCGCTTCCGGTGCCGGAGAGCTGGGTTTCCTATAGCCTTGAGAATATCATCGCCCTCCAGGGGCGGCAGCAATACAGGTCGCTACCGGATGACGATGAGTATGACGAAACGATCTATCCCTTACTCGTATTTAGTAAATATCGTGAGCCGACAGAAAAAATGAACCCCAGCATCGTGATTTTCGGATGCGAGCTTCCTGAATGGCATGACGAGATAAGTTTGGTCGAATTTGCAGCCTCGCTGGAGGACGATTATTCGCGGCTGGTGGAAAACCATTTTGTTGTCGAACCGACACTGTGCGAGTCATTGGGAGGCAGGGAAAGTGCAAAAACGGTTACAAGCTATCTGCACAGGGGTACCGATGGAACCAGCCATCAAGTGCAACGCACCAGCTATCTTCTGAAAAGCGATAAATTTGTTTTCCTTATTTTCCTTACTCACTCATCCGGCGATTCGGAACGGGCAGATGATGTTTTCCGGAAATTTGTCCGCGAGTTTCGCATCTCCTGACAGCCACACTGCATATGGCTGCCAATAGCGTCTGGCTTGTTACCTCAACTTTCGTTTTTTTCAACAACCGCGGTGGAGTTCGGCTGATCGCTCTTTTTGGAGAACAGCACCGGTACGACACCGCCACAATTGATCACAATGCCGGCCCGGCATTGCCAGTTTTCCCGTTTACTCTTTTGCGGATAATCTAAAGGAGCGGGCAAATGCAAAAGTATATTCTGATTAAAATTGTGGTTGTTTTTCTTATCGGATTGTTGCTGCTGATCCCGGTGAACATGGTCAAGTACAAGGTGTATGAGCGACAGGGCTTTCAGGCGGAAGCCGAGCAGGCGGTGGCCAGAAGCTGGACGGGCGAGCAGCAGGTGATGACACCGGTGATTATCGTGCCGTACGTTACCAAAGCCGTCGAGCCTTCGGGATTTTTTACACCGGATAATAGGCCGCTGGGACAGGAGCGGGAACAGCGCCGGTACAGGGTTATTCTGCCGGAAAACCTCGATGTGGAGGCTGGAGTAGACAACAAGGAAGTCCACAAAGGGATTTACGATATCCCCGTGTACGACTCCACCATCACCATGGCCGGGGAGTTCGATGCAGCACAAATACGACAGGCAATGGAGGAAATTAAAAACACTCGTCACTTCCTGGCGATGGAGGAGATATATCTCGCTATCGCTATTTCCGATACACGCGGAATTGACTCGACTCCGGTAATGACGGTTAACGGACAGCCCGTTACGGTCAATCCCGGCAGTCATTTGCCCACGCTAAGCGCCGGGCTTCACGCCCCGATCCAGATTGAGAACGAGAGCAAGTTGTTGGATTTTTACTTTCGCCTATCGTTGCGGGGCATGCGTTCCCTGGCTTTCGTGCCGATGGCGCAGAGCGCCTCGCTGGCAGTTCAGTCCGACTGGCCACATCCGAAGTTTATCGGCGACTCCCTGCCCAAACAGCGCGACATATCCGCCTCGGGTTTTAAAGCCAATTGGAGTTCCTCGCGCTATTCCGCCAACTACGCCGAAACACTGGTGCAGTGCATCAGCAATGGCAACTGCCACGGTATAAGCATGCTGGCCTCCGGGGTGGAGTTTATCGAGGCGGTGGATGTGTACCTTCAATCGGAGCGTTCCATCAAATACGCCGTGCTGTTTATCGGGCTGATCTTTGTTTCCTTTTTTATTTTCGAGCATCTTTCCGGCAACCGCATTCACCCGATTCAATACACCTTTGTCGGACTGGCGACGGCGGTATTTTATCTGCTGCTTATTTCGCTTTCCGAGCATATTCCGTTTTACCTGGCTTACCTGATTGGCGCGACCTGTTGTACATCACTGATATTGTATTACGTGCGTTACGTGTTGCAGAGCTACCGCGCGGCGATAATGTTCTGCGCGATGCTTGCCACACTCTACGGCCTGCTTTACGTTATTGTGCAGGCCGAGGACTTTGCCCTGTTGATGGGAACCGTGCTGGTATTCGCCGTGCTGGCGATACTGATGTTGGTAACACGCAAGGTGGATTGGTATAACCTGGCGCCGCCGAGCGGACATTCCGGTTGATTCGGCAATAGTCGGATAGACCACACTCCAGCGACGCAGTAGCCTGGCACTTCCGCTTTGGCTTTCTGCATCCTGAACACTTCACTGATAATTCAAAGCGCAAATCAGCTTTAATATTGACCAAAAATTTTATTTAAACTAACCTCTATAAAAATACATTCGTTGACACTGTGATTATCCATTACAAACGTCAGCGGACTGTCCGTTTTTTCACTGTAACACTGGGGGCGGTAGACCGGCTCTGGACTACGCATGAGCAGTAACAATAACGATCCGAATAATCATCATAAAGAAAGCAGAAAAACCGGCGGGATAAAGGGCTTTTTTACCGGAAACCAAAGCCTGGCCAGCGCCTTTTGGCTTGTCGGTGTGTTACCCGCGGCTTTGGTTTCGGCTTTTCTGGGCCTGGTCAGCACGACTGGCAACCTTAACGGCGCAGAGTTTTTGCTGTTGATGTTCGGTCTCACGATTCCGTTGCGTCTGATTGCCTGGTTTTCAATTTTTCGTTGTATCGGTAACACCAGCAACGCTATCTGGAGCTTTTTAGCCGGAGCTGTCGTTGGGATCGATATTCTGCATAAACTGGTATTCTGGCCGATCGTTTGGTTTGCGTATCAGGAAAGCGTCGAGAACAGAGAGAATCCGAAGCCAAACCAAAATGTCGAAAGCTGCAGGGCGGAATTAAGTAAACGGGTCGAGCTTCCATTGGACAAAATACACTTTCATCACTTCGACGAATATCCCGTTGACGAAGAACCCTTTTATCTGTTCTGGTTCCAAAAAGGGGATTTCCATTACTTTAAATGCCGTATCGGCCCGGAAGGAATCGAACTGGAGCGGCGTGAGTAGAGGGATTGTTATACCTTCGGCACTTTATTGGGAGCGACGAAGGCCACCAGAGAAGAAGCCGGTTTCAGCAAGCGCGCACGGGTAAAACTGCGGTAGTCCTGCGGATAATTGGCGAAAAATCCGTCTTTACGAGCGTTGAAACCAGCCCGAATCTCCGCTACCGCCATTTTCCTACAAAAAAATAGTCAAGGTTTACAATAATTCCCGGTCTTCATACGTCTATGGGGATATCGGGAGATCGAATGAACAAAGCCAAGATCGAAAAGCTCTACATGCTGGAGTCAGAGAAGCTTCTTGCCTATATCCGGAAGCATATTGACCGGCACATCGATATCCACGACGAGCGGGATATTCTACAGGAGACCTTTTTTTCGCTGATCAATGGCATTGACAGGCCCATCAACGACCTGACCGGCTACGTTTACCGGTCGATCCAGAACAAACTGATCGACCTGTTCCGCAAGCGCGGGCTGGATCGCGATGACGATATATCACCCGAGGATATTGCCATCGATGCGCTAATCAGCGAGCACCTGGAATCCGAGCAGGCGCTGGGAGCGATCTGGCGGGCACTGGAGAAGCTGCCGGAAGCACAGAGGAATATTTTTATTCAAACGGAAATTGAAGAAAAAACATTTCAGCAGGTTGCCGACGAGACAGGAGCGTCAATTAATACGCTTCTGTCGCAAAAGCGGTATGCAATCCAAAAGCTCAGAGAAATATTGTCCGATTAATGACTTTAAAGGAGCGCTCGATGCTAAACAAAAACTCCAAACCGGGAAAAGCCATTGTAATTATTTCAGGCTTCATAGTTTTGGGAATATTTCTGGTTTTTCTATTCGGTTATCTTGTCATGCTTCTTTGGAACTGGTTGATGCCTGATATATTCAACCTTCCGGAAGTCACCTATTGGCAGGCTCTCGGCATTTTACTGCTGGCAAAACTGCTCTTCGGCTTTGGCGGCGGTGGCCACGGGGGCAAAAACTGCTCTCACGGTGGCAACAGGAAGGGGCGGAGCGACAAAGCAAATGACAGGCAAATGAAGGAAAAATTTAAAAAATGGCTGGAAAGCCAGGAACAGGAACCCAATGGAGAACACACGGAGGAGAAATCGTGATCGCGGAAAGCGTGCTCTTGATAGGCCCGCGAAATTGCACGGGTTAGTTGGTATTCGTATTGCTTGGCAGGCTGTTGAAAAGCTCGCTCTCAACAGCCTGGGTCAAACACAGAGATGTGTTGGCAAATCGAAGGCTGTTAAGTCTTTGACTGTAGGAAAAGGAAAAACCAATCTTTGTAATGGAAACACAGAAAACCATTAATTATCGAATCGCGGACATATCGGATTATGACGCTATTGTGGCGGTTGGTGAAAAACTGTTTGATTATGAAGTGATTCCCGGCAGCGCCAGGGAATTTTTAACCGATTCGCGCCACCATATGGTATTGGCCTACATGGGGGGCAACATCATCGGCATGGCGTCGGGGTTCCACTACGTTCACCCGGATAAAAAGCCTGCTCTGTTTATCAACGAAGTGGGTGTCGTGGACGAATACCAAAACCACGGTGTTGGAAGAAGCCTGGTGGAGAAACTGGTTGAGTTCGGTCGCGGTATGGGTTGCCGGGATATCTGGGTGGCAACCGAACATTCGAATATCGCCGCAAAACGCGCCTACGCCGCGGCGGGCGGGAAGGAGGACCCGGAGCCGGTGGTGCTGATTACCTTCCGGGGCCACGCAGGCTAACTTTTTGGCAAACAGCCTATCTATAGTTAATATACTAAATGAACCCGATAGCCGGGGCGGCGACGCTCCGGCGAATATATTTTCCTGCAAAGCCTGCTCCCGTCTTCAGAAGGCAGATTTTTATGAAAATCATCTGGCCGACGCTGTTTTTTCTGCTCGCTGCTATTGGCTGCTCAGAGCCCGAGACAACGAAACCTGAGACAGCGGTAGAAAGCACGGCGGAACCGGAAATGATATCCGAAGCCACCGGAATCAACTGGTTCAAGGGCAGTGTTGACGAGGCTTTCCAAACCGCAAAAGAGCAAAACAAACCTCTTTTTCTTTATTGGGGTGCGGTGTGGTGTCCGCCGTGCAACCAACTCAAAGCCACCCTCTTCAAGCGTCGCGACTTTATTGAGCGAACGCGCCTGTTTGTACCGGTTTACCTGGATGGTGATACCGAACGCGCGCAGTTTTATGGCGACAAATTTTCAGTGATGGGCTACCCCACGCTGATTATTTTCGACCCATCCGGCACGGAAATTACTCGCATTCCCGGCGGCCTGGAGCTGGAACGTTATGAAAAGGTCATGCAATTGGCGCTCGGGCAAATCAGGCCGGTTAAAGACCTGGTGGCGGAAATTGCCCGGTACGAACGCCGACTGGGCGAAGACGACTGTCGCCTGCTAGCCTATTATTCCTGGGGACAGGATAACCAACAGGTACTCACGGAAGGGCAGGAGGCGGGAATGCTTCGCCGGATTTATGAGGCGTGTCCCGCTTCACTTGCGGAAGAAAGGAGCCGTCTTTTTATTGCCTATCTGCACATCCGACTCAGGGAAGACAAAGGTGATGAGAGCAGGCAGACATTAATTTCGGATGACGAATTCAGGAAGGAAGCCCTGAGGGAACTAAATAAAATTCTTTCCGATCGGGAGCTGGTATTGGCAAACGCATACGCTTTGCGCTATGAGGATGGCGATACCGTGCGCGCGCTGGCTGCGCCAGGTTCCGACGAAAGAAAAAAATTGATCGCCAACTGGCAAAACGCAGTGGACATTATTTCCAATGCTGAAAGCCTTTCGCAAATGGAAAGGTTGGGGGCGCTGTACGCCGAGGTGTCTCTCAACCAGCTTGAAAACAAGGGCAAAATCACCAGCGACTTGAAGCAAACAATTCGCCAACGAGTAACCCGCGCCCGCGCCACCATCGAAAACCAATATGAGCACTCCGCGATAATTAATATGATACGTAATATTCTTTATCACGCGGAAATGTACGACTACGCGAACGAAGTGATTTCCGAGGAAGTAATCAAGGCGGCTTCTCCCTATTATTTTATGCTTGAACTGGCGGACCTGGCGCAAAAGGAGGGTCGTGTGCAGGAAGCCCTTGGCTGGCTGGAAAAGGCCTATCGCCAGTCCGAACCCGGTGCCACGCGCTTTCAATGGGGTGTTAATTATCTGGTCGGTTTAGTGGAAATGACTCCCGATGATGAGACAAAAATTCAAAACCTGGCGGTGGAACTGATCCAGAACCTGGGTGAAAGCAGCGATGCTTTTTACAATCGCAACGCGAAGCGACTGGATACTATGAGCGACAAGCTGCAGGAGTGGAACGAGGGCGGGCAGCACAACACAGTTATTTTTGCCATCCGGAACAATATGCAGGCCTTGTGCATCAAGCTGAAACCCGGGTCGGAGGAGTACAGCCGCTGCGACAGCTTTTTGGCCGGATTCTCCGGGTGACCGAACCCGCCGTTGTTTCCTGCCTATCAACCCCGCCGTTTCAGGAAAAAATTATCCACGCTTATCCGGCCCGCGCCATGAGTGGCAAGATATAGTCCAATTAGGATCAGGCACATGGAAGAAAAGGACGCCCGGATACCCGAGGCACTGTCCACCATCACGATGGCCACAATAAAGTTAACGGCGCAGACAATTCCCGCCCAGCGTGCCAGGAATCCGCCAATGAACAGGCAACCGACCAAAAACTGCGCCCAGACCGACAGCCGTGCCATAAACGCCGGATAGTTAAATCCGAAGTTTTGCAGAAACTGTTCAAACTCCGCCATATGCTTTTCACTGGAAATATTATCCAGCACGCCCCAGATCAGAAAAGACCCAACCACCAGCCGAAGCAGCAGGAGGCTGTAGTCGCCATAGCGCTGTAAACCCGTAAGAAAAAGAAATCGAGTGTTCATGATTAACCTCGGTTGAAAGGTTTATATTTTATTTGCTGGCTTAACCAGATGACGGGCACAAATCAAAACGATAAAGACCATATGCAACAACAGGGGAAATCAAATAACCATCGGCCGGCAAACTGCCTGTTGCCCGCCGGCGGCTTCTTTTATTTTTTATCGACCGGCAGATGCTTATTCAGGAATTCGTCCATTGCCCTGAAAGTTGCCAGCCGATTGTCTTCATTCGAGAGGTAGTGATCCTCGTCGGGAAGCTCGATAAATGTTACTTGCTTATTGGCTTTTTGGAGTGCATCGCGCATCTGGTAGCTGTGCTTAATTTCCACCTGGCGGTCGAGTTCGCCATGAATTAATAGTACAGGCACCTTCACTTTTTCCGCATGGTTGACCGGTGAGATTGCACGCAACTCGTCGTTGTCATTACCGATCATTTCATCCACCACGTTATATCCCTTCCAGAACTGACGGTTATCTTTTACCAGATCAAAAACATTGCTGACACCGTTGACGCTGATGGAACAACGGTAAAAATCCGGCGTTTTAACAACGCCCATGAGCGCGGCATAACCACCGTAGCTGGCGCCGGCGATGCAAATCCGGTCGGGGTCTGCGATACCGTCGGCAATCAATTTTTTGGCGCCGTCCTCGATATCGTCCTGCATTTCCCGGCCCCATTTTTTCAGGCCGGCATTGCGCAGTTCCAGCCCCTGCCCATCGGAGCCGCGAAAATTCATTTGCAATACAGCGTAACCACGATTGGCAAAAAACTGTGCCCAATAATCGAAAGCCCTGCTGTCGCGCGCCATGGGGCCGCCGTGCGGGAACATAATGGCCGGCAGTTTTTTGGCGGGCACTCCCTTGGGCAACGTCAGGTAAGCTTCAATAAGCAAGCCGTCCCGCGCTTTGTATTCAATACGCTTTGCCGGCGCCAAAATCTGGGGAGGCAGGTTTTTGTACCGGTAAGCCAGGGCCTTGAGTTTTATCGGATCTCGCTCACCGAGATAGTAGGTTCCGGACTCCGTGGGACCGGTTGAATAGACCATGTATTTCTTTTCATCATCCGTCAGGGAGTAAATAAAATTCCGCGTGTTCGGCAGCGCCTTATCGATGGCAACCTGCAGATTTTTCATTTCCGGATCGAAGTAAACCGTGCCTCCTTCCTCTGACCCACTGATCCCAATGGCTTTACCGGTTAACGGAGAATAGACCAGCCCGCCAGCAACATCGTACTGATCATCCGCATAAACCAGTTCGCGCTTTAAATCCTTGTCTTTCAGGTTCACCTTGAACAACGCGTGCAGGCCGTTATGGTACGCACGCAGGTAAAGAATATCAGGGTCGACATCGAAGCCCATTGCGTGAACTTCATCCTCGGAAAACACCTCGTAAGGCCAGAGTTTTCGCCATTCGCTGGTGTCCAGATCCTTGACCATGGTGGCCCGCTCTTCGTCCTCGTAATAACGGCCGAGGCGAATGCGATGCTGCCGGTCAGTTGTCCAGCTTCCCATATTATCTTCGGAATTTTTCAGGGTTTTAGTTCCTTGTGTGTCAATATTGACTCGGTACACGAGGTCTTCCACCGCCCATTTTCTATCCATTCCCGGCATTATCATCAAAATGTGATCCGGGTCTTCCGGCAGGGTATCAATTACCAGGTCCATGCCGGTAGGCAGTATTTTGTACTTTTTCAGCAGCCCCTGACTGAAGGGCGAACGGGTTTCGCCGGTTTCCGTGTCAATTATCAACAGGCGGGTGTCCCGGGTCTTGCCCCGGGCCTGTCCGAGACCCACCCATGTATCGCGCTCCGAGGGAAACCAGGTTCCCACCAGCAGGGTCCGATCATCCTTCCAGCGTGTCCAGTAAATAAAGTACTTGGAATTATCGGTAAAAAGAACCATCTTCCTTTTCCCGGTTTTCAGGTTTGCCACCTCCACGGCCGTGCCCTTGGTTTTGTCCACATCGATACGAATGATTGACGATATTTTTTCTCCACCGGGGGAAAGATGAACGTGGGAAACATCCGGCAACTGGCCGAAATATTCCACCGGCAGCGGTTTGGCGAACGTTGAACATGAAAAAAACAGGAGAAAAAAGCAGAAGGTTTTTATTTGCTTCACAATAGCTCCTTGGTTAATTAATTATTATGGTTTTTCCGTCTGTTTACTTTATTTTTGGCGTACGCCCACTATTGTCCGGGACGGTTGTATCTAATGCCTGCCATGCTCGCGCCGGTATCTGTAGGTTGGGGTGAGGGACGAACCCCAACACCATCCGGCACTCAACTTACTTGATTGGGGCATTCCTCATCCCGACTTACATCGGTTCCGAAGGCTTTTCGGTTATTTGCTTCGCTCCATCACACTGATAACGCTGGTCATTATCTGATTGGTGCGAATGAATCGCTCCGAATCCGCCAGGATTTCACTTTCCGACTGCACATATCGCGATCCGTCCAGCTCGTTCCGGCAGTTATCGATCAAGAGTCTTGCGGAGTGCTCGGTGGTTTCGAGGTGAAACTGGAACGCCACCACCCGATTGTCAAAGACAAAACCCTGATTGCGACAGGCTTCACTCTCGGCCAGTGGAACAGCGCCGTCGGGAATATCAAAGGTATCGCCGTGCCAGTGAAAAACCTCTGCCTGCACAGGCAGTACATTGCCCAGTATCGTGCCACTGGCGGATGGCAGGCGGGTAATATCAAACCAGCCGATTTCCCGGTGCGGGTTTTTAGACACTTTCGCCCCAAGTGCATCGGCAATCAACTGGGCACCGAGGCAGATACCCAGCACCAGTTTGCCGGCGTCGATCACCTGCCGGATAAACCGCTTTTCCTCCGCCAGCCAGGGATATCGGTCTTCGTCGTCTATCCCCATCGGCCCGCCCATAACAACCAGCCAGTCCGGGTCGGTGGGGGCTGGCAAGGGCTTGCCCTCGTACAATTGGGTTGATGTTACCTGATGGCCGCGGCTGTCCAGGGTGGGGGCCATGCTGCCCAAATCCTCAAACGGAACGTGTTGCAGGTAATGGACTCGCACTTTCCCTCCTTAGGAATCACGTTTTGATGCGGTAGCCCGTCTTGAAGATCCACCAGATAATCACCAGGCAGATCAGCATAAACACCAGGGTCATGCAAAAACTGATGACCACATTTACATCCGATACCCCGTAAAAACTCCAGCGAAATCCGCTGATCAGGTAAACCACAGGATTAAACAGGGTAATGGTTTGCCACACTGGGGGCAACATTTTAATGGAGTAAAAACTGCCGCCGAGGAAGGTCAGCGGAGTGACCACCATCAGCGGAATGATCTGCAGTTTCTCGAAACCGTCGGCCCAGACGCCGATAATGAAACCGAACAGGCTGAATGTAACGGCCGTCAACACCAGGAAGCCGAACATCCAGAACGGGTGTTTCACTTCATAATCCACAAACAGTGTGGCGGTAAGCAGAATAAGCACACCCAGGATAATGGATTTGCTGGCGGCGGCGCCGACGTAACCCATCACCACTTCCACGTAGGACACCGGCGCGGAAAGCACCTCGTAAATGGTGCCGGAGAAGCGGGGGAAATAAATGCCGAACGAGGCGTTGGAAATACTCTCGCTGAGCAGCGACAGCATGATCAAGCCGGGAATAATAAAGGCGCCGTAGCTGATGCCTTCTATTGCGCCCATCCTGCCACCGATGGCCGCGCCGAAAACAACAAAATACAGGGAAGTGGACAACACCGGCGAGGCGATGCTTTGCATCAGGGTGCGGCCGGTACGCGCCATTTCAAACCGATAAATTGCCTGAATAGCGTAAAAATTCACGATGATTTCCTACTGTTTTTAACCAGGTTGACGAAAATTTCCTCCAGCGAACTTTGGCTGGAGTGAAGGTCCTTAAAGTCGATGCCGTGCTGATTCAAAATCCGCAAAAGATTGCCGATGCCGGTGGTTTCGGTCTGGGTATCGAAGGTAAACACCAGCGCATTGCCATCATCGGTAAGTTCCAGCGGGTAGCCGTGTAAAGCTTCCGGGATTTCGTTCAGCGGATTCTGCAGCTGAACGGTCAATTGCTTCTTGCCCAGCTTTTCAATCAACGTGCGTTTGTCTTCCACCAGGATCAGTTCACCCTTATTGATCACGCCTATGCGATCGGCCATTTCCTCGGCCTCCTCGATATAGTGGGTGGTTAGGATAATGGTGACGCCGCTTTGCCGGAGCTCCTGCACCATCGCCCACATGTCGCGGCGCAATTCCACATCCACACCGGCGGTGGGTTCGTCCAGAAACAGTATTTGCGGCTCGTGGGAAAGCGCCTTGGCAATCATCACCCGTCGCTTCATGCCGCCGGAGAGGGTCATGATGCGCGAGTCCTTCTTCTCCCAAAGGGAAAGCGTGCGCAGTATTTTCTCCAGGTATTCCGGGTTCGGCGGTTTGCCAAACAAGCCGCGACTGAAGCGCACCGTGGCCCAGACACTTTCGAAGGCGTCGGTGGTCAGCTCCTGGGGCACCAGCCCGATTTTGGTCCGCGCCGGGCGAAAGTCCGTAATTATGTCGTGGCCATCGGCGATAATTTGTCCACTGCTGGGATTAACAATGCCGCAGATAATACTGATTAATGTGGTTTTGCCGGCGCCGTTCGGGCCAAGCAGGGCGAATATTTCGCCTTTCCTGATTTCCAGGTTGATATTTTTTAGCGCGTGAAACCCCGACGCGTAAACCTTCTCAAGATTTTTTACTGAAATAACGGGTGACACATGACCTCCATTTTTGCCCCTTCGGATTTTGTGTAATAGTACTATGGAACCAGACAGGTCCATAACCGGCTCCTGACGGAAGGTGGCGGTTGTCTTCGCCCGGCCTGTCGAACGGGTCGACTACCCTAGTCGAAACATGTGGCAGGTTTTCGACAACACGGAAAAAATCTGGTCCTTCGATCGTTTACCGCCATTTGTTGATGCGTTCGCTTTTGTCCTCGAACTCCGACGCCAGTGAGTGCATTCTTGCCTTCAGCAGCGCCTTGCGTCCCTCCAGGGTTCTGGTGTAGATCAGTTCACAGCGGCCGACATTATTTTCCCACTGGGAGGTAAAAGTTTCGGCAAATCGCTTTTTGCATCCAATCACCTCAGGCACCGAATGATAATCGCGCTGGAAAATCAGTTTGAGTAAAACACTTTTTCTCACCACGATATAGCGGGGATTGTCGATAGGGCCGATAATCTCCTGCAGCGACTTGATGAAAACAGAACGTTCGTAAGTGCTTCCCCCGTCGAGAAAACTGTAGATATTTCCCTGGTCGTCCACTTCCGCCACCACGGCGACTTCTTCCGTATGCACTATCCCGATATGTTGCAGGGTAGCAAGCAGGGCCTCGCCGATTTTTTTCACATCCCTGGAAATATCCCGGTATTTCAAACTCAGCCGCAGCGCATCGACAAACTGGCCACCAAACAGGAAAAGCCCTATGACGCCCGCGGTTGCCGTAACGGTAATCAGATCGTCGAGATTGCGTATTCGGCCTAGATTTTTGCCCAGCCATTCGGTAAACATCCAGGCAAACGCGCTTAAACCGGAGGTCAATGTCGCGACCAACCAGGCGATGGTTTTGCTGTAGCACATCCTTCTGTTTCGCCGGTAATCCTCGCCTTCGGGGTAGGGGATTTTATACTCCTCCACCAACGACAAACCCTTTGCCAGCGCCGCATGCCACCGCTGTTTGAGCCGGTCCCGCTGGCCGGCACATTCGAATACTTTCCGGTTGTATCCGGTAATTTGTTCCGATTCCCGCATCCGAGGTGGCAGACCCAGACGATTAATACCGTTTTCAATACTTTCTTCGCCGTCGAGAGAAACACCGACAAAAGTCTTGAACCGCCTTTTCAGGAGCTGGATATCCTCGCCACCATCCACCGCCGTCGGGTCGATACAGATCAGATGCCAGATATTGCCGGTTTTGTTTTGCTCGGCCTTGTTGGTTCGAATGGCGCGGCCGCGCATTTGATTCGATTGAACATAGGAGCCGACAAAACTGGCGAGTATCAGGGAGTTTATAGCCGGCGCGTCCCAACCTTCGCCCAGCAGGGCCTTGGTGCCTACAAGGACTTCGATGCCGCCGCGCTGGAATACTTCGGTTACGATATATACCAGGGCGTGTTTGATTTTTTCACCGCCAGTGATTACCCGATATCGTTCGTCGTAAGGTAGCGGCGAAGAGAATATTTGGCTGGTATTGAACTTGCCGGCAATTTGATTGAAAACTTCCAATGCCGAGACTGGAATAATAATTAGCGAACCAGTGAGCACGCCAAGCTTTATATCCCGATCGGTATTTCGCCTGAGTTGCTCGAAGATCGGCATTACACCTATTTTATTTAGTTCCAGTGTGTTTTCCGCTTGGTTAAGGTAAAACTCCTTGCGAATGTAGTCCGTCAGAATCACCATTCTCAAGCCGGTATGCAACTGGTCGTATTCAAACCTGACAATATCGAGAATGCTGTTGAGCTTGGTAATGCTGGAACTCAATAGACGGCTGATTTTTTTATTGGTCTTTAAATTGACGGAGCAATTTTCGAGAACGCCGGCCGTAGCGAGCTTGTGCCGCAGTTTTTCGATATGCTCCTCGAAGCCGGCAAGATTTTCTTTCTCTTTAAACAGAATGTGGCACAACAAGGTCTCCATCCATTCAATCGTCAGTCCGGGTATCTTCAGTTTTTTATCACCCACAACTTCCAGGTGGGCCTGACTTATTTCCACCCCGGCCTGATGCAAAAAAATCAGGATGGATGAGTAAAAAAGGATATTGGAATAAACCGCATCGAGGTTTTCCAACGGCTGGGTGAAAAGCGGGTGTTGGCTTAACGCGACAATCAGCGTCGCGTCTTGCCTGATCTCATTAAACAGCGACACCATGCGCTGTTGGTGGCGCAGGATTTTTTCGTGCTCGCGCGCCGTCGGCATGGACGAAATGACATAATCCTGGTGCGGGCACAAGTCTCCTTCGACGACCAGTTCCGGCACGGTTATCTCCGCATCCACCGGGCCGTTGATATCGATATACCGCTGCCACTCCGCGCGACTGACATCGTACGGCGGTGTCGCGGTCAGTCCAACGATGGTCGGCTGCAGTGCTTTTTTAATTTCATTCAACGACTGCCACCACGCATTTTGCAGGTGGTGTGCTTCATCGACAACAATGGTTTTAATACCGGCCTTCTTTAATTTTTCGGCAACGGCGGCATCGTCACCGCTGGCCATGTGCAAGGCCTGGTAGGTAACCACGGTCACAAACTTCGGCTTGTGTATATTGCGGGATATCCACTGCGGTTTTTCGGTGGTTGAAAGAAATAACTCGCAAAAGCGGTGAATCCACTGGTTGCGGATAGCAAGTGTTGGAGCAACGATAAGGGTGGGGCGGTTAAGCCGCAGTGCCACTTCGAGGCCGAGCACCGTCTTGCCGGAGCCCGGCGGGGCCACCAGGTGGAGATGGTCGTCTTCGAGGTGTTGCGCCAGCTCATCCAGAATGCGCTTTTGATATTTTCGCCAGGGATACTTGAACCGGATACCGGAGGGGAAATGTTCCATGGTTTTAATTCTTACCGGACGCGAATGTAAAAATAGTTATTGTGCTTGCGACAACTCTTTCGATGCATTTAAAAAAATCATTGCCATGGCTACTGTGGATACAAGACTCAGCGGAAACGCCAGGACAAGCAGGACGACGGTAGCGGTACAGATGCCCGAAATAATATTGGTCCACGCATACAGCGACAGGTATCTATAGTCGGGAGAATTTTTTAGCAAGCGCCTGCCAAACAATATGGCCACTATACCCAGTGGAATCATTCCGATAACGGTAGCGATGCTCAGCGGCGAGAACACATCTTCATTTGCATTGGAAAGAATGGACAGTACACTTAAGATCGCGTTCAGTACCAACAGGATCAAAATATACCTGTCCGCTCCAAAATATCCCAGACGCAGATTGAGCAGCGATTTGAATACCAGTATCAGATAGACCCAGACGAGCATTGCAATAATGGTAAGGGCATCGGCCCATAAATCGAAGCTGCTGCTGTCGGGATCCAGCCCCAACATAAAGGAAAATCCGGCCAGCGGAAACAGCAAAAGAAAATAAAGTGCGGAAAGCATAACCGCAAACCGTAATTTTCCCACGCTGAGCGAACCGTGCCTGAAAGCGTCCGGCAGCGGTTGCCGAACTTCCACGTCGGAGATGGGCGCCTTGTAAATGGAATCTTTATCCATTGCCGGAAAAACTGAGTTGAAAGCCACAGTCTACCAGTACTGTTTTCCCGGGTCACTCTTGTGTACCGCCCCACACCAGCTTGTCACGTTGTACCCGAGGCTTTTGCGGTTGTGGAAACAAAAACATAATCATCCGGTGCGAAGATTGCGTATGAAGAATACTTCCGGGTAAGGAACCAGCATACGGAAAACCGTTATGGTTTTTGCCGCGTTTGCAGGTCTTCCAACGTCAACACCAGCGGGTTATGGAGCAAGGCTTTCACCTTTTGGTTATCCACCAGGGAAAGCCGGGAATATTTTCCCTCCCCCAACGGATAACTGTGCCAACTTACCCAATACGCAACTCGCGGAAAGGCGTTTAACAGGCGTTCGGCATAGAGGGTGGTATCGAGCTTGCCGTCCGCCGGCAGGTCCGCGCCGTACTCGGCCATGCCAAGGGGTTTGCCGGTTTTAACGAAATCGTTGTAATCCGGTATTTCCAGGGAGTTGCTGTACAGTGTGCCGGCGACAATATCGACGAACCGGTTACCCGGATACGCCCACAGGGCCGGCCGATTCACCATCGAGCTCACGCGCAGGGATTTGTTCGGCGAGAACACCCACAACAGGTTATTGAGTTTTTTCTCCCGCGAAAAGTAGTTGTGCATATGTCGCCACACGGCAATATATTCCGCGGGATCGCGCATGGGTCTGGTGTTGCCCCACCAGAACCAGTGGCCGTTCATCTCCTGCAGCGGGCGCCAGAGCACCACTACCCCGGCCTGTTGCAACTGGTCCAGTGCGGCGGCGATCCGGTCGAGCTTTTTCATCCAAACCTTGTGCGCCCCTGTTGCGGGATCGAGCAGTTCCGACAGGTTGATATAGTCCGCCCTGCCGCCCAGCGCCTTGGCCCGCGTACCTTGCCAATCGCCGGGATTACCTTTCACGTCGGATTCGTCATTCACCCAGGGACTGATGGGCGCCCAGTTGATGGTGACCAGGCCGCCGTTTCGCGCGTGGTTGATCAGAAATTTATTGGCCTCGCCAAGTTCGCTCGCGGTAAAAATCCGGTCGTGCTCGTAATCAATACCCAACACGGCAGGCAGTTTCCCGGTTTGCTCCCGGAGCGCACCGAAAGTGGCGGCGTAACTCATCAGGTTTTCCTCATTGGCTATCTCGCTGCCGTGGCCCGCGTTCTGGCCGGACAGCACGCCGGGAATTTCATCACACGACAAGCGCATAAGCCAGGTGAGCTGTTGTTGCGCCTCGTCGGAAGCATGGGGGTTGGAAGCGGAAATGGTGCAGTCGGTATTGATCTGGCTGACCGGGTTCGAGTCATCCGCCGGTTTCTTGCAGGCGGCAACAAAACAGGCGAACATGATAAACGCCACTTTGGTAAATCCGTGGATCATTTGGTGGCTCCCGTTGCAAAAATAACGTCAGTCTAACGCCGGGAGATGAAAATAAAAAAGGGGCTGTGATAGCCCCTTTTTCTCAATGGATTATTCCATGCGGTTCTGGTAACGCTCTTTAAATTTCTGCTTGCGCTTTTCATGCAGTTCTTTCAGTTTTTCCCTTTGCTCTTCCGTTAACACGGCATGAATTTTCGCGTGCTTTTCCGCATTCAGCAGTATGCGTTGTTCCACCTCTTCCGCGCGCTCTTCGGCAAATGCCCGGACCTGTTCCTGATAGTTCGGATCGTTCGGGTCAAGATCCATAAATTCGCCGTAGCGGGGGCCGTCGCCTCTCACATCGCGCATCTGTTCGCGATACTGGTCGCGTATCTGGTCGATGCTGGCTTGCTGTTCCTCTGTCAGGTCCAGTTTGCGCTCGAGCATTTTTTCCCCGCGATGGTGCTTATGGTGAAAGCCTTCACCTTTCATGCAATCGCCGTGCGGTCCGCCGGCAAACGCAATGCCCGACAGGCCGAGCAACATGGTGGCAATCAACAGTGGTTTTTTCATGGTCATTTCTCTCCTGGTTGGAAATTCGGAAACCTTTTGTTGTACAGGGTCAGTATGCCCTTGCTCAATGCTAAGATGGGTTAGCAACGGGTAAAGTTAAGTAAAGTTGATCTAACGATTCAACCACTGGTATATGATTTAACTGTGACCAAAGAACCCCACAAAATACTCCTCGTCGACGACGACGTTACGCTCTGCAGGTTGCTGGTGGAATACCTGGAAGGGGACGGCTTTGCCGCGTCCGCCGTGCATTCGGGCGCCGGGGCGCTGGAGACGATAAAACACGAAGGTCAGTATGACGCGGTAGTGCTGGATATTATGATGCCGGGGGTCGCCGGGCTGGAGGTGCTGCAATCCCTGCGCAGCCGTTTTAATCTGCCGATTATCATGCTGACCGGGCGGGGCGATGATATTGACCGCATTATCGGCCTGGAAATGGGCGCCGACGACTATATCGGCAAGCCCTGCAACCCTCGCGAGCTGGCGGCGCGCCTGCGGGCGGTACTGCGACGAACCGCCGAGCCGCAGGATCGAACCACCCGCTCCGTGCTCGAATCCAACGGCGTGCGCCTGGATATCGGCCGCCGGGAGGTTACCCTGGCGGGGAAACCTCTCAACCTGACCAGCGCGGAATTCAATACCCTTGCCTTGTTGATGCAGTCCGCAGGTGAGGTGCTGAGCAAGGAGTTTCTGACCGAAAAGGTGTTGCACCGCAAGCTCAACGCCTACGACCGCAGTATCGATGTGCACATCAGCCGTATCCGGCAAAAGCTGTCCACCCACCTGCGGGCGAGCAACCTGATCAAATCCGTTCGCGGGGTGGGCTACCAGTTTATCAGCGACGACGGCGCGGACAGTTGACGTGTTAAAGGTCGGCATATTCCGAATAAACAGCCTGTTCTGGAAAATATTCCTGGCGTTCTGGCTCGCCAGCATGCTGGTGATGGTGGCCACCACGTATGTGGTTCTCGAAATGAGCGAGTTGAACCGGCACAAGGAGCGGCACCGGGAGCGTATAGAGCAAATCTCCGGCTTTATCGTCAACGAGTATGAAAAGAAAGGGCCGCTCCGCCTGCTTCCACCGCCGTTGACGCCGCGGGAATTTCATCGCCTCCATTCGCTCACCATTGTCGATTCGGAGGACAACACGATATTCAGTCGGGGGCGCCCGACAAAAACGGATCGAGGAGAATTACGCATTGTGGTTATCAGCGATTCCGGCCACCGCTACACCGCGATAACCCGGCAAATACGCCCGCCACGTTTTGTAATGGATGCCATTCACCGACTGAATTATCTGCGCTTCGTCTTAATTTCCTGTGCCTCCGCGCTGGTAAGCCTGCTTTTAACCTGGATGATTACACGGCCGTTGAAAAACCTGGGCCAGTTGAGCCGGAAATTTTCCCTCGGCGAACTACAAACACGCGTGGATACGAAGCTGCTCGATCGCGGCGACGAAATCGGCGACCTCGCGCGCGAATTCAACCAGATGGCGGAAAACATCAGTCAAAATATCGAATTGCAACAACAATTGCTGCACGACGTTTCCCACGAACTGCGCGCACCGCTGGCCCGATTGCAGGCGGCGGCGGCGCTGGTGGAGCAAAGGAGTGGCGCCTCTGATCCGGAAGTGACCCAACGCATTGATCTGGAGTGCCAGCGGATGGATAGCCTGATTCAGCAAATTCTGGATTACTCACGCCTACAGGAAACGCCCATCTCGATTGAGCAGGTCGATATCGCCGAACTACTGGATGAGTTGGTGCAGGATGTGCGCTATGAATACGAATCCCATCCGATCACTTTCAACAAACCGGATCACCCGATTGAAATTAACGCCGATGCCGATTTATTGAGACGGGCATTGGAAAATATCCTGCGCAACGCCTGTAAACATACGCCGCCGGAAACCCCTGTGGAAATGGAGTTACGGGATGCGGCAAGGGAAATTATTATTTCTGTCCGCGACGCGGGGCCCGGCGTAAAAACGGATGAAGAAAGTAATTTGACCACACCATTCTATCGCGCTGGCAATTTGATGCACAGCGACGGTTTCGGCCTGGGACTGAGCATTGCAAAGCGAGCCGTTGAAAAACACGCCGGCAGTTTGACCATTTCCAACCGGCAACCGCAAGGCCTGGAAGTCACCGTTCATTTACCAACGCGTTAAGAGATAGCACTGCTTACCAAGCTTTCGCCAATCCCGGTCATATCATTTATAAAACCCGCCGGTGCGGACAATAAAACCTGTTCACAAAAATTCATCAAAAAGATGAATGGCGCGCCGCCTGCCAACGCCACCTGTACATCTTGCGTATAATGCAGCACGGAAAAGCCGGTGTTTCAGATGCCGGACCAAGCTTTACAACCACCGGAAATGAATCCCGCCAGATCCGGCGCGCAATTTGCTCCTGATGCGGTCCAGGCAGGAGATTGGTTATGACCATGACGCAACAGTCTGTTTTTACATTGCCGCCCGTTACAAAAACCCGATCCAATAGCGAGCGGCGCGTCGGCTTTGAAGTTGAATTTTCCGGAATGGAGTATGACGCGGCAAAGCAACTGTTATCAAAGTTTGGTTGTGCCTTGCAAGACGATACTTCCGCCGAGGCCCGTTTCTCTCACACCCTGGGCGAATTTGTTCTGGAACTCGATTCTTCGTATATAAAAAAACTTGCCAAAAACGAAAGTATTCCCACCGACTCCGAGCGCTGGTTCGAATACCTCAAAAGCGCCGCCATGCTGATAGTACCGCTCGAAGTTGTCTGCCCGCCCATTCCCGTAAGTCAATTGAACCGGTTATTACCACTGATGACGCTGTTGAGAGAAGCGGGAGCCACCGGCACGGAAGAATCACCCATTGCCGCCTATGGTTTGCAAATTAACGCCGAAGCACCCGAGCTGGATTGCGCAACGCTGAAAAACTACCTGCTGGCGTTTTGCCTGCTGGAATGGTGGCTGGTGAAAGCACACCGTGTGGATTTTACGCGCAAGCTTTCTCCTTTTGTCGATCTGTTTCCGGAAAAATATGTTGAGTTGCTTGCACGGTATTCGAGTAATTTATCTATCAATCAACTAATTACCGATTACCTTCACCACAATCACACCCGCAATCGCGCGCTGGATATGTTGCCGGTTTTTGCCGAAATCAATGAGCCGCTGGTAAAAAACCTGATTAACGAACCGCTGATAAAAAAACGGCCCGCTTTCCACTACCGCCTGCCCAACTGCCAGATAGAAAAACCCGAATGGTCCCTGATAACGGAGTGGGATAAGTGGTTGATTGTGGAGAGACTGGCGAACAACATCGATGCACTGAGTGAGCTGGCAAATAATTTTATTCACGCGCGGGATAAACTTTTTGGCGTAAATAAACATGAGTGGACGGAGCAGCTGGACACATGGCTGAAAGACCACGGATTGGCGTAACCGGCAGCGCAAAACGTATTTCGCCTTCCTGGTGGTGTACCTGGATGGCACTGATACTGTGCGGCGCGCGGCCGTACCGGATTTCAGTGAAACATAACGTTAAACTTCACGACCTGGATGCGCTGGTTGTGGGCGGGGGGGATGACATTCATCCGGAGTTGTATAACGGCGAATACACCGGCAGGGAGGATTATGACCATGCCCGCGACGCACTGGAAATTCGCTGTTTAAAAATGGCGATGGATGATGGCATCCCGATATTGGGCATTTGTCGGGGCGCGCAGCTGATGAATGTGGTTTGTGGCGGAAATTTATTTGCCGATGTTCGCCGGATGCGTGTGCGCACTTCAAACCGCCGACAGTTGCTGGCCACGAAGAAAATAAAAATCGAGCCACGATCACTGCTCAGGGAAGTAAGCGCAAAGGAGGCCATGAAAGTTAACAGCCTTCATTACCAGGCGGTAAACCAATGCGGTGACAGCATTACAATCAGCGCGCTCGACAACGATAATATCGTGCAGGCTATTGAATACACGCCCCACGGGCCTGGCAGGTCACGCGGCCTGGGTGTACAGTGGCACCCTGAATACCTGTTTTATCTTCCTTCGCATTTTGCACTGTTTCGCTGGCTTACACGAAACGCCATTGTGGAAACGGCCGCGCAAAAATAATGGATTATCTCACCCTGTTTGCCAGCGCGTTTCTCGCCGCCACGATTCTGCCATTTTATTCCGAAGTGGTGCTAATTGCGCTGATTGCAAAAGGGGGAAGTATTTGGCCGCTGGTTATTATCGCCACCGCGGGCAACACCCTCGGCGCCATTGTTAACTGGTGGCTCGGATTATATATCCAGAAATTTAAAAACAAACGCTGGTTTTATTTTAAGGAAAAGCAAATTAAGAAGGCCCAGGCCTGGTTTAACCGTTACGGCAAGTGGAGTTTGCTGATGGCCTGGTTGCCTGTTGGCGGAGACGCGTTGACATTGATCGCCGGTATTATGCGGGTGTCGTTGATTCCCTTCATCATCCTGGTTGCTATTGGCAAAGGTTCCAGGTATCTGGCACTCGCGTTTTTACCTGGCTGGTTTTAAACGCCAAAGTGGTTTTAAACCAGCCGTTGGGCATCTCTCCCATGATGGGAACTTGCGCTGATTATCCGGCCTTCGTGGTTAAAGATAAAAGTTTCACATACCATTTTACGATTAACACTTTCATAGTAGATCACCACCGAATCCACGCCGACAAAAACGTCCTTTAGCACAAAAAGCAGTGGAGGTTGCGCGGCCAGGGCTTTCTGCCAGTACGGCCGGACCATGTCCTTGCCTTTCAGCTTACCATCTTCCAGGTTCATTCGCTCCTCGATGTAGGGCGAGGCCATGGTGAAATCATCGGCATAAAAACTGAAAACCCTTTCGAGGTCGTGCGAATTGAACGCCGCTATCCATTGTTCCGCAAACTGTTGTGCCCACTCCCGGTTCATTATAGCGCCTCCTGACGTTGCATTTTTGGTATCAGACCAGCGAATCCGGCGTGAATTCCATCATTCGTTTTCGACCAGTGCCCGCCAGCGACGCTCCAGTATTACAATAGTGATGATATAGAGCAAGACTATGATCGCCGGTATAAGGGTGAAGCGATAGTCGGGAAAAGCATACCAGGCGCTTAACACCAACAGCGTCCGGGCAACCCCGTGGAAAATGCCTACCCAATGCTGGATGGCCCACGACAGCGGTACCCACATCAGCCCTGTGAGAATGCCAACACTGAGTGGCAGTGACGTGTAGTCGACCATAAAAAAAGGAATAGCAATCGAAAATACCAACAGCGCCATGACGACCGTAAGGATAAACAACCGGTCGAATTCATTTTTTGGTTTGGTCTTGTCGAGAAAGTTTTCTCCGGTGAATTTCGATATAAACATTCCCAGATAGACGATACTGCCTGTTCCGATAAACAAGACCCATACCGTCTGCAAGGGGTTTAAAAACAATCCGGCTATGCCGATGACCGCCCATACAACGGTTCCCGCAATAGGCATTGCCAGGAATCGACGGGCCTTGTATTCCCGCTGCTGGACTTCCAGTGTTCTTTCCATTGGATTTTCCCCGGTACCCGGTTTCATTATTGTTATTTCGATTTTTTGCTTATGTGAAACAGAAAGCGGCGCCTATAATAAATTAACTTTCCTGATCGGTCATCCGTTTGACCGCCACTATACCGTAATCAAACCGCTTAAGCCCGGCGCCCATCCAGGGATACCGCTATTCCGCGCCGCATTCGCCGGCGGGAGATTTCGCGGTTACGGTTGTAACAATTACAAAACAGTTCGTTAAATCTCTCCCTGAGCCCCCGCTACGCGGGATAGGACCGACCGTTAAACCTGGAATCAAACCTGCTAGCCAGTAAGGTTAATCCACCTGCGATCCACTTGGGCTAACGAATAAGTAGGGCGGTACTTCTTCCGCTTACGAGGCTTCAGACGTGCACAGTACCCTGGAAAAAAGCACTTTCCTTATTCTGCTTCTGGCGATGTCCGTCGCGTTCACATGGATTCTCAGCCCTTTCTTCAGCCCCATTTTTTGGGCCTTTGTACTGGCGTTGCTGTTTTATCCCATGAATAGAATGCTGGTGATACGCACCGGGAACAAAAAAAACATCGCCGCGCTGACAACCCTGGTCATTGCCACGCTGATGGCAGTGCTGCCCACCATGGTGCTGGCAGGTGCGGTTTTCAGGGAACTCGGAACCATCTATTCGGAAGTGACCCAGGACGGTGAAGACATCGAGGGTTATATCGACAAGGTGCAGGAATCCTATCCCGCCATTCGCAACTTCTTTACCGAACTGGGCATGGACGTGGAATCGGTAAAGGAAAGTGCCAGGGCGGGTATCAGCCAGGCAGGGGAGTTTCTGGCGAAATACACCTTTACCTTCGGCCAAAATGCCGTTTTGTTCATTATTAACCTGGCCCTCATGCTATACCTGACTTTTTTCCTGCTACGAGATGGAAAAATAATTGTCATGACCCTGCTGCGAGCATTCCCACTGCACGAAGAACGGGAAAGGCTACTGGTGGAAAAATTCTCCGAAGTGGTGCGCGCAACGATTAAAGGCAATGTGATTATTGCCCTGATACAGGGTTCCCTCGGGGGCCTCGCGTTTTGGGCGCTGGGTATTCCCGGGCCGCTGTTGTGGGGCGCGGTCATGGTGGTGGTATCCCTTATCCCGTTGATCGGCTCCGGCCTTGTCTGGGTTCCCGTCGGCATTTATTTGTTTGTCACCGGCAATTGGATTAAAGGTATTGTACTGCTGTTGTTTGGCACATTTGTTATAGGTTTGGTGGATAATTTCCTGCGTCCGATATTGGTAGGAAGAGATACCAAACTGCCCGACTATATCGTTTTATTTTCAACTCTCGGTGGCCTCGCGCTGCTGGGTATCGACGGCTTTGTGATGGGGCCGCTGATTGCCGCCTCTTTTGTGGTTTTATGGCAAATATTCGTGCAGGAATTCAATACCGATGGCAGGGTCTGACGGGACGGGAAAAAGCCTGTGACGGATCAGTCAAACCATCAAAGATCCAACCGCGTCACAAATTTTTGACAAGGTCTCCGAAAGCGGTTTTAAAATCCCTTTCCGACATCCAATCTGTCCTATCTTTATAAATACGCTAATAATCCGCCCAGCGAAAATTTGTCGTTGAAATTTGCAATCACCGGAACGAGGAAAACAATGGAAAGCACCGCCCGATCTATTCCACCCGAAGCAATCACCGCGCTGGAAAGCGGCAACAAAGTGGAAGCCATCAAGTACGTTCGCACCGGCAACAGCCTCAGCCTGAAAGAAGCCAAGGATTTTATCGAAACCTACCTGGAGAAAACCCCGGCGGGGCCGGAAGCAAATATCCATCATTCCGATAAAAAGCGTATAAAAATAAGCGATACCGGATGGTTGGTTATTGCCGTGGTGGTGGTGGGTGTTTATTACTTTATCGCGGGTCAGTTCTAAGCGAAAATTTTCGCGTTCTTCCGGTAACCCGATCCGGCTTTCCACTTGAAAAAGGAGGGGAGAAAAGACTCCTCTCCTTTCAAGGAAGATGCCGGCAAAAGGGTTAGTCCCTCAAAAGTTATTTACCACCGCCTCAAACGGCGACGCAGGCAAACCTTCCTTGTTATACAGATTGGCTTTGTCCGGATTGTCCGCCCAGGCATAACGCACGCTTGCCGGCTTCGAAACTTTGTCGCTCCACACAATCACCTTATCGCCTTTGATTTTCGCCTTCGCCCACACATAGTTGCCGTCCCTGCCGGCAATGGCAAATCCGCGCAGGGGACCCTCTTTTGTCACTAATCCGCTTCCGGTGTGGTCGAAGCTCAAAATCAATTTATGTTTTTCAAGTCCCAGGGAATCGAATATCGGACCGGAGTAAACAACGTCCTTTTCACCGTAAGCAATTTTCCGCGCGGCAAGCGCCAAACGTTCGCCGACTTCTTTTTTATTCAACGGATGAATATCGTTCCACTCGCCAACATCAATCGCCACCGCCATGGCGGTCTTCGGTTCACTCAAGGCTTTTAATTGTGCATCGCGCAGTTCCGCCCAGTCGCTTTCGCCGGGGTTGGCCCGGGCTTCCGCATAATTCGGCAGTTGCACAAAAAGAAAGGGGAAATTTCCCTGGTTGAAATGTTTTCGCCAATCGCGAATCAATGCGGGGAAAAGGCTTGCATACTCCCCGGCCTTATCGATGTTCGATTCACCCTGGTACCAGATAACGCCTTTAATTTGCAGGTTGAACACCGGTGCCAACATAGCATTGAAGAAACCCAGCGGCGGTTTATAGGCAACGTACCGGTCGCCCGCCAACGGCTCGGATTCCACACCCGCGCGATATTGCCACTTGCCGGTCAAGTCCATTTTTTTGCGGTTGACTTCGAGCCAGTAGGGTTTGTCTTCAACAAAACCTCCCTTGCCGACATTGCTGATGACCCGCACGACGATAACATTTTTGCCCGCCTTCAATACATTTTCAGGCACGGTATAGCGACGGGGAGGATATTGATAGGTGGTGTTACCCACTTCCACGCCGTTGACGTAAGCGGTGTCCGCATCAACGATACGGCCCAGCATCAACTTCGCGGGTTTGTTGGCGACGGTGGCAGGCAGGGTGATTTCCTTGCGGAACCACATCACACCATTCTTTACTTCCACGCCTTCCTCCTGCCAATAGGCGGGGAGGTTGATGGTTTTCCAGGAAGAAGCGTCGTATTCCGGGGAAAACCATTGTGGGTCGCTTTTCAGGCCCGCGTCGTTTTCATTGATATTCGCGTACCAGGCGTCGTTTTTCTTTTTGTCCGCTACCTTCAGTTTTTTCAGGTATTCGTCGTCGCGATATTTGATCGCCGTTTCCAGGTAGTGCGGGTAAGCCTTTAACGCCTGTTCGCTCATCCACGATTCCGCGCCCGCGCCGCCAAAACTGTTGTTGATGATGCCGATGGGCACGTCATGCTTTTCGTGAATATGTCGGGCAAAAAAGAACGCCACCGCGGAAAAATTCAGGACCGACCGCGGGTCCGCCGACTGCCAGCTGCCGCCGGTGAAGTCCTCACGCGGGCCCTTGAAATCCGGCTCCTTCGGCACGCGGTAGTGGCGGATGAGGGGATAGTTGGCATTGGCGATGGCCTCACCGAATTTCTCTTTCACCCGCTCCATCGGTATCTCCATATTCGACTGTCCCGACGCAACCCACACGTCACCGAAATAGACATCCTCGACGGTTACGCGGTTGTCCCCATATACCTCGATGGTATGCGGCCCGCCGGCCTTTCGCGCCGCCAGCTCCAGCGACCATTGACCGTCTTTTGCCGCAACTGAACCCAGCGCCTTGCCGTCAATACTGACTTTCACTTGCTCGCCATCGTCTGCCCAGCCCCAAAGTGTCCAGTCCGTGCCGCGTTGCAGCACCACGCCATCGCTGATCACTTTCGGCAGGCGTACATCGGCGGCAACTGCGGTGGAATAAGCGAGAGCGGTAAGCAGGAGGAGACGCAGGGATGCGCGAGTCGTTATATTCATCGGTGACTTTCCCGTTTGATCAGTGCTAAACAAATAAGCATAGCACCTCAATGCGGCGGATTTAACATACTTTTGACCTGGGGAGCCTCCGACGCCCCGAGAACTGACTGCAGAAATTCAGCGAGCGATGCCATGTCGATTCCAAATAACCCTGTTCGACTACCACTGGAACGAACGTTGAAGGTTATTCATTATGATGAAACATGTTTTGGCGGAAAAAATGCGGATCCTCGGCCGATTTATAGGATCGTGGGAAACAAACGGCGCAATATTGGCCGATTCATCAAATGCACCTGCTACTTTTGGTGCGAGGGATACCTATTCCTGGCAGGCCAGTGGATATATTTTGCTGCATCAATTTGATGCGGATATGCCTCACGGCAAGATAGAAGGGATCAAAATAATTGGAGGTAACTTGGCAAACCGCTTCGGTCGGTACTGTTGAGCGACCAACTCAACCCATTTCCTGTCGGAAAAAATTGATCCAACAGTTTTTCCAGCATTGAACCAAACAGGATGTATTGAAGCAAAACGTTATGCGAGGAACAGATCATGCACAAGAGTCGACTGGCGGCACTGGTTATCGACAGCAAGGTCGGGGACGTTAATGAAGCAGCGGAATTCTGGTCAAAGGCCCTGGGTTATCCCTGTATCGAATCGAAGGAGAACTGGGCTTTAAAGTACGTACATTTGAAGACCCACAATGATGAACCTCATGTCCTGGTTCAAAAGGTGGAGCATGAGAGCCGCGTTCATCTGGATATCGAAACCGACAACGTGGAAGCGGAAGTGGCCCGGCTGGAAAAACTGGGTGCCAAAGTAGTGGAAGCGTTCCCACGCTGGACGGTAATGGAGGCGCCCACCGGGCATCGGTTTTGTGTGGTGAACCCTCAGCGGAAGGATTTTGCCAGTGCAGGTGATGTGAACGTTTGGAATTGAAGTAACCCGTTTCCCGGAACCTGCATCCAAGTTCACGGTAACAAAATATCGACGTCGGGGATGCTTGGCAGCGATTTTTACCCACTACCGACATAGTTTGTAATCCAACATCAACAGAAAGCGCGGCAGCTAATGCGGCGTCGAATTACAAACGCCCGACTTAAAAGGATATTTTTCCGGTTTGTCGACTATGCAATCTGGCACCGGAAAGCCATTGAACACTTCAGACGCTTTCCTCATCGCAACAAAATGCTGCGACGAAAATCCACCGCCGAGGAAGTTCAGTTCAGTTTATTCAGTCGAATTCATCCTTTTGAAGCATGTTTGTAATACAGGAAGACAATATATTCCTGCAAATATAAAACGATTATGGTTGTGGTTGTGGTTGTGGTTGTGGTTCCGTGGTGTTTTCGGTTGTGGATTCGCTTTCCTTATTCCGCAGAGCGTTGAGTAGGAATTTAAGCAACATCTCCTCCTGCGCCTTTTTATGTTCCGCTCGAACTTTTTTCATGTGTGCCGATTCTGGCGGTACTCCCAATTCGGGGAGAATTTCATTCACGATTTTATCGCCAACCAGATCCATCTCTGGATGAGCTAAAAAGCTGGTTCTAAACTTGATGAACTTATCCTGTGAAACAAAAAGGTAGGCGTTGGAATCCAGGTACTGTCCTTTTGCTAGTTCAATATCGAAACTGGTTTTCAAGCCGGAAAATTTCTGCTCGGCTGAAAATTTAAAATTTTCCCTTAGCTCCTCCGTGCTGGAGCGATAGTGCCCTGCGTTAACTGCATAGTTAATTTCCTCTATCAGTTTCTTTCGGATAGAGTAAGTCCACTTGGTAATTGGTAGCTTCTTTCGGACGTTTGGATGCACAGGCGGAGATAACTAATATTAAAGGCAGAACGACTAAACTATTTAATATTATCGGGATATTTTTTGCGCATATTATCCCCGAAGGTAGCTTCCGCATTCTTCGAACAAAATTTACCTTATCCAGGTTTAACTTTTTCCGTGCGTTTTCGCACCGAACCCTGAATCTTATAAAGGAGGGTACGGGTTTCGGTGCGAAAAATTCAACCCACCAAAAAAATGCTAAACATCCAAATTCGCCACTGACAAAGCATTGGTCTCGATAAAATCCCTGCGCGGTTCCACGTGATCTCCCATCAGGCAGGTAAATATCTGGTCGGCCGCGATGGCGTCCTCAACCGTTACCTGGAGCATGCGGCGGGTTTCCGGGTCCATGGTGGTTTCCCACAGCTGGCTCGGGTTCATTTCACCGAGACCTTTGTAGCGCTGAATGGTATAGCCTTTTTTGGATTCGGCCATTATCCATTCCAATGCTTCCTTGAACGAGGAAACCGGCTGCTTTCTTTCGCCCTTGGCAACGTAGGCGCCGGGCTCGATAAGGCCATCAAGGGTTTCGCCCAGTCTTCGCATTCTTTTGTAGTCTTCCGATTCGAACAGGTCCTCGTTGAAGCGGACTTTACTGCCCACCCCGTGAGCGTATACATTAATTTCCGGCAGAAACTGGTGACGCTCCTTGTTTTCCACCACCTCGATGGAGTAACGGTGGGTTTTGGACTCTTCGTTTATATGGTCGAGCCGTACCTTGAGGGCATCACACCAGATTCTGACTTTCCCTTCTTCCGCCAGTTCAGCTTTTGTGAGAGATGGCGCGTAAATCATTTCGTATAGTACGGCCTCAGGGTAAAGACGGCACAGTTTCTCCACGGTTTTGGTCACTCGTCGGTATTCCATCACCAGACTTTCCAGTTGTTCACCAGCGAGAGGGGGGGCGTCGGCGGATACATGCAGGGCCGAGGTTTCGACCGCCGCATTGGTGAGGAATTGGGTCAGGGCTTCGTCATCCTTCAGGTACTGTTCCTGTTTACCCTTGCTGATTTTGTATAGTGGCGGTTGGGCGATATAGATATGGCCACGCTCCACCAGTTCGCGCATTTGACGGAAGAAGAAAGTCAGGAGCAGGGTGCGGATATGCGATCCGTCCACGTCGGCGTCGGTCATAATAATAATGCTGTGGTAACGCAGTTTGTCCGGGTTGAATTCCGTGGTGCCAATTCCGCAGCCGAGAGCGGTAATCAGTGTGCCAACTTCAGCACTGGAAAGCATTTTGTCAAAGCGGGCTTTTTCGACGTTGAGGATTTTCCCCTTCAGGGGCAATATCGCCTGGGTTCGACGGTCGCGGCCCTGTTTGGCGGAACCGCCTGCGGAATCACCCTCCACCAGGTAAATTTCTGACAGCGCGGGATCTTTTTCCTGGCAATCCGCTAGTTTGCCGGGCAGACCGGCGATATCGAGAGCCCCTTTACGGCGGGTCATTTCCCGCGCTTTTCTCGCGGCTTCACGGGCTTTGGCGGCCTCGATCATTTTACCCACCACGGACTTGGCATCCTGTGGGTTTTCTAACAGGTAATCGTTAAAGGCATTACCCATTTCCTGTTCAACGGCGGTTTTCACCTCCGAGGACACCAGTTTGTCCTTGGTTTGGGAGGAAAATTTCGGGTCCGGCACCTTGACGGAAATAATGGCGGTCAATCCCTCACGGGCATCATCTCCCGTCGTGGCAATTTTTTCTTTCTTGCCCAGGCCTTCACGTTCAATATAGTTGTTCAAGCCGCGGGTGAGGGCGCTGCGAAACCCCGCAAGATGGGTTCCGCCGTCGCGCTGGGGAATATTGTTGGTATAGCAGAAGATATTTTCCTGGAAGCCGTCGTTCCACTGCAGGGCCACTTCCACCCCCACGCCGTCTTCTTCACGCAACACGTTAAAATGCATTACATTATTAATTGGCGTTTTGTTGTGGTTAAGGTATTCAACAAAAGCCCTCAATCCACCTTCATATTGGTAAACCTCTTCCTTGCCGGTGCGCTCGTCCTGTAAAACAATTCGGACGCCGGAATTCAGAAAGGAAAGTTCCCGCAGCCGCTTGGCCAGCTGGTCAAAATGGAATTCGATATTGGTAAACGTGTTGGCGGAAGGCTTGAAATGGACTTCAGTGCCGGTTTTATCAGTTTCACCTATGATTTTGAGCGGCTCTTCCGGTACGCCGTGGTGATAAACCTGTTCAAAAACGTTACCGCCACGACGGATGGTAAGCTTCAGGGTTTCCGAGAGAGCGTTTACTACCGAGACACCCACACCGTGCAGCCCGCCAGACACCTTGTAGGTGTTGTCATCGAACTTACCGCCCGCATGCAGGACAGTCATGATAACTTCGGCAGCGGACACGCCTTCCTCGTGCATTTCGGTGGGAATTCCGCGACCATTATCGATTACCGTAATGGACTCATCCGGGTGAATGGCGATGCGTATTTCAGTGCAATAGCCAGCCAGAGCTTCGTCAATAGAGTTGTCGACAACTTCAAAAACCATATGGTGAAGCCCGGTGCCGTCGTCGGTATCACCAATATACATGCCTGGGCGTTTACGCACAGCATCGAGGCCTTTCAGCACTTTAATGCTGGAGGAGTCATAGTTGGGCTTTCCAGTTTCGCTGCCGTGATTTATGTCGTCGCTCATAAGCTTTTGATTCACTCTCTTTATAAGTTACTAAACAACAAGAATTGCCTGCTGATGGTGTTAGGCGATAGTACCTTGTTTCACGTGGAACACTTTTACATTCCTGCTTTCGATATCCGGCCAGATGGACAGGAGAGATTCAGCCTCAACCCCTGTCACGAAAACCTGACCTTCCAATGAGTTGATCCAGGAACCCAATGTTCCAAGTCTTTCCCTGTCCAATTCCGCCGGCATATCATCCAGTAGAAAAACTGCCGAACGACCTGTAACACTACGATAGACCGCCGCCTCCACGACATGCATTGCGGCAACCAGCATCTTTTGCTGACCTCGGGACAGGATTTCCACTGCGGGAATATTATCTATCGTTATTCTGATATCACTCTTATGGCTACCAAGACTGGTGTAGCCAAGCTTTCGATCCCGTATAAAGCTGTCTTTAAGTTGGTCTATATACTGCGTTTGTATATTGATTCCGTCTTCCGTTGGTTTCCAGCCGGGCTGGTATTCGAGTCGGATATGCTTACTCTCAAGAAAGCCAAGATCCTTGCAATTCGCTATCTGAGTAGTGAAGGCTCCCATAAACAACTTGAAAACATCGTCCCGAAGCCCCTGGATCAGGGCGCCGAGCTTTGCCAATTCCTGGTCCCAAGCGTCCAGCTCAGAACAGGATATTTTATCATGTCGGAGCAGACTGTTGCGCTGTTTAACGCTACGGGTATAAGCCTTCCAGGCTTCACGGAATTCTTGTTTCACGTGGAACACAAGCCAATCGAAAAACTGCCGCCGAATCTTTGCCGGACCTTCCAGTAACAGAAATGAATGGGCATCTATGACCTGAAGCGGAAGGCGCTGCGCCAATTCGCCAGAAGCTTGAATATTCCTGCCGTCAATACGGAACTGGCAATCCCCGCTGTACCCCCTCCGCACACCAATAGAGGCGGAGCCCCCTGATTCAGCCACCCGACCAAATACGGTAAATTCACCAACTGAATCCTTTACCAAACGACGATATTTGTGGGTTCGAAAAGACCGGCCATGAGCCAGAACACTGATTGCCTCCAGGATGCTGGTTTTTCCTGAACCATTGGAGCCGTGGATCAAATTGATCTGCGGACTCGGGTGGATCGACACCGAGTCCATATTGCGGAAATGGGTAATGCCTAACTCGGAGATAACGGGCATCTAATAGGGAGAGAAACACCAGATATTGTGTTAGAGCCGCATTGGCATAACAACATAGGCGGAATCCGAACTTTCCGGCTCTTCCAATAGGGCACTGCTATTGGAATCCGACAGGGTAATTTTGATATTTTCCGAGCTCAGCACATTGGTTACGTCCTGCAGATAGCTGACATTAAAGCCCACCTCCATGCTATCGCCGGCATAATCCACCGCAACCTGCTCCTCCGCTTCCTCCTGCTCAGGGTTGTTAGCCACCAGCGTCAACTGGCCGGTCTCAAGCAACAGTCGCACACCGCGATATTTTTCATTCGAAAGAATGGCCGTCCGGGCAAAAGCCTGCTTCAACTCCGCCCGATCACCGATCACAATTTTGTCACCCCCTTTTGGCAACACGCGTTCGTAGTCCGGAAACTTTCCGTCCACGAGCTTCGATGTAAAAGTAAATTCCGCCGTGGTTGCACGAATATGGCTCGGACCCAGCGTCAGCTCTACCGTTTCATCGCTGTCATTAAGCAGGCGGGAGAGTTCGATTACTCCTTTGCGCGGCAGAATCGCCTGGACCACCTCACTCACATCCACATTTACCGGGCGGGTGCACATGGCCAAACGATGTCCGTCGGTGGAAACCACGCGCAGCGCCTGGGGGCGAACTTCCCACAACATGCCGTTGAGGTAGTAGCGCACATCCTGCTGGGCCATGGCAAAACTGGTCCGTTCGATCAACCGCTTCACTTCTTTCTGTTCGCAATTAAAGGAAAAGTCATTGGCTCCCTGTTCCACGGAAGGAAACTCGCTGGCGGCAAGGGTGGAAAGGGTGAACCGGCTGCGGCCACTTTTTACCGTTACTTTCTGGTCGTCGAGGGAAAAATCGATTTTGGAGTCGTCCGGCAGCGCGCGGCAGATATCCACCAACTTCTTCGCTGGTACGGTAATTTCGCCGTCGGAACCGGCATTTTCCAACTGTACCCGCCCCACAATTTCCACTTCCAGGTCAGTACCGGTAAGGGAAAGCTGGTTACCCTCAAGCACAATCAGCACATTGGCCAATACCGGCAGGGTCTGGCGACGTTCAACAACGCCCGCTACCAGTTGCAGCGGCTTCAAAATAATCTCACGCGAAACGGAAAATTTCATTTATTTACTCTTTATAAAGTGATGATTCCAGAATCGAACTTTGGAATTAGGTTGTTAAGGTGCGCAACAGGTTTTTTACATCTTCCCGGATATCCGCATCGGATTCGAGCAGTTCCTTGATTTTCCGGCACGCATGCAGAACGGTAGTGTGGTCCCGTCCCCCGAACGCATCGCCGATTTCCGGCAGGCTGTGATGCGTTAAATCCTTCGCCAGATACATCGCTACCTGTCTTGGGCGGGCGACGGACCGGCTGCGTCGTTTGGAGTGGAGATCCGAAACCTTGATTTTATAATACTCCGCCACCACGCGCTGTATATTATCAATGCTCACCAGGCGATCCTGCAACGCCAGAAGGTCTTTAAGTGCCTCTCGCACCAGCTCAACCGAAATTTCCCGACCGGTAAAATGCGCGTTGGCTATTACGCGCTTTAACGCACCTTCCAGTTCGCGCACATTCGAACGAATACGTTGGGCAATAAAAAACGCGGCGTCGTTCGGCAGGTGCATAGCCGCCTGGTCCGCTTTTCGCTTCAGAATGGCCACCCGGGTTTCCAGTTCCGGTGGTTCAATAGCGACAGTCAAGCCCCAGCCAAAGCGGGATTTCAGCCTTTCTTCCAGCCCGTTAATTTCTTTTGGATACCGATCGCAAGTGAGAATTATCTGCTGGCCGCCCTCAAGCAGGGCGTTGAAAGTATGGAAAAATTCTTCCTGGGAGCGCTCTTTACCGGCAAAAAACTGGATATCGTCAATCAACAGGGCATCGACGGAACGATAGTAACGCTTGAAATCATTAATGGCATTCAACTGCAACGCCTTTACCATATCCGCCACAAAACGTTCGGAATGCAGGTACACCACCTTCGCGCCCGGCTTGCGTTGCAAAAGCGCGTTACCCACCGCGTGCATCAAATGGGTTTTACCCAGACCCACACCCCCATATATAAAAAGCGGATTGTAGGAACCGCCGGGATTTTCCGCCACCTGGGTAGCCGCCGCCAGACCGAGCTGGTTCGACTTACCCACTACGAAGTTATCGAAGACAAAACCGGCATTAAGATTACTCTTGTGCTGAATGCCACCCTCCACGTCCTTGCGGTCAAACTTCGCAACAACCGGCCTGGCTCCTCCGTCACCGAACTCCCGGGCGGATAATATGTCATTGCCATCCAGCAATGATTTTCCATTGGCGTACTGCTGCTCCTCGAACGACGGTTCATCCGGTTCACTGATATAGTCGTTACCGTAACGACCGAAGGTCGGAGCGGGCGGGGCAGGTACGCCAACCGGACGAGGCGGTTCCGGCGCATTCCGGCTTGCGCCGGAGGATAACTGTTGAAAACCGGCACCGCGGCGCTCCGCAACGGCAATTTCGAGACGCTTCAGCCCATCCTCTGCAATCCCGTTCAGCAGCTCCTGTATACGATCGCGAAACTTGTCATTTACCCAATCCAGCACGAAACGGTTCGGTGCCAGTAAACGCAGTACATTTTCAGAGGACTCTTCCACTCGCAGTGGCCTTATCCAGGTATTAAACTGCTGTGCAGGCAGCTCGTCCTGTAAATAAGAGATACATTGATTCCAGGTTGATTCAGGCAATCCTTATACTCCAACGATTTATTCAGTTCTTATTGGCCAGCCTTCTCAAATGCTGACTGTCCCCGGCTGTAAGATTTTGCTTTTCAGAACCCCTAAATCAAAAGACGGCGAGGCATTGTGCTTAAACAACGCAAAAATCCGTACTTGATTCAGTTGGGGACATGCAAAATATGCATTAAGTAAAAAATGTTGTTTTTTGTGCCATTTCTATTAACAGAAATGGCAAGTCTAGTCCCTTATATTTATCTTATCCACAGAAAAGTACTTCCAAACGCAAAAAAACAACTTTATAAGCGCCTATTTATACTGGTTTTTTTTATGTAATGGGAAAAACTTGAAGAAGCGCATTGTATAACTACGGGAAGTCCGCGTAAACCGTTATTAATGTGGATAAACTTGTGTATATAGTATGGGTAATTTGTTTGCGGAGCGGGCAAAACTTGAAAAACACCGCCGCCGGCATATTTCTTCCACCTTAAAGCTTCTTATGAAACAGGTACTTAGAAATATGCCTTAAGGTTATTTGTTCGATCCCTTTTTAAAACTGCTTTCCCAAGAATTTTTTATTATTTTCCTTCGTTGCTTTTGGCAGGCGTTTTCTATAGAATCGCGCGTCCTCAAGGGCATTCCGGTAGGAATCGCCAGAACCATACTCGGAATCAACGACAAGCAAGCAGGCAACTGGAATGAAAAGAACCTTTCAACCAAGTGTATTGAAACGCAAACGCAACCATGGTTTCCGCGCACGCATGGCCACCAAGAACGGCCGCAAAGTACTGGCTCGCCGCCGCGCAAAAGGCCGCAAGCAACTTGCCGCCTAAGTCGATTTATTTCGCACCGTATTATCCGCCGCCGTTTTAATTTTCAGACAGGCATTAAGTTGCTGGAGTCACCAGCGTGGGGTTCGAAAAAGGTTTTTCGCTTACAAAAGCCGACCGCCTGCTTCACTCCAGCGACTTTACCGCCGTATTCGACGACGCTCCTTTCCGAGCTTCTCATCCCCAGTTCCTGATCCTCTCGCGCTCCAACACCCTGGACCATCCCCGGCTCGGTCTTGTGATTGCCAAAAAAAATGTTTCCCGGGCAGTGAACCGCAACCGGCTCAAACGTCTAATTCGCGAGTCTTTCCGTTGCAAACAGCACCATCTACCTGCAATAGATGCTATAGTGCTGGCCCGGCGGGGGGCCGATACCCTTAACAACGCTGAAATCCACGATATTCTCAACGACCTATGGAAACGTGTTGCCAAAAAGGCAAGCAACGCAAAAGCCGGTTGATTGCAGTCACGTTACTGCCCGTGCGTTTTTATCGCTTTTTCATCAGTCCGTTGTTGGGGCCGCGTTGTCGGTTTGAACCCACCTGCTCGCATTATGCGGAACAGGCCATTATTGAACATGGTATCGCCAGGGGCCTTTATTTGTCTTTAAGGCGCCTGTCCAAATGTCATCCCTGGCATTCTGGCGGATACGATCCGGTGCCGGATTCAACCAAAAAATTCTGAACTCAAGATAACGGTAACTTTCCACTATGAATTGGCTACGCAACTCATTGATTGGGGCGATTTTGGTCGTCAGCTTTCTTTTATTAATCCGCTGGAACGAATTTCAGGAACGCCAGATCGAGTTGCAGGCGGGATCCGGAGAAACAGTCACCTCCACAATACAACAACCCGTTTCTCCTGAATCCGACAACATACCACAAGCCGCTCCCCGGAATGAAAGTGTAAGCGACATTCCAAACGCGCCGTCCGAAGGCGAAACCACTGAACCGGAGCAAGCGTCCGCAACAGCCGCGCAACTAATCAACGTTTCGACGGATGTGCTCGAAGTCACCATCGATACCCTCGGCGGAGATATTGTCAAAGTTGCCCTGCCGGAACATTACGCCGAACTCGATACTCCCGAAGAACCTTTTGTTCTGCTCAACCGCACTCAGTCGACGATTTATATTGCCCAGTCCGGACTGGTGGGACCTGACGGTACCGACACCAAAGGCAAAGGCCGGCCAGTATTTAAAACCGCCAAGACATCCTATACGCTCGGTGAAGACCAGGACAAACTGGTGGTCGATTTATACCTGCGGCAGGATGAAGCCGAAATCATCAAGCGGTACAACTTTAACCGGAATTCATACCTGATCGACATTGAATACGTCGTCACCAATAATAGCGACAGTCCCTGGACCGCAAACCTTTACGGCCAGATCAAAAGGGACTCGCACAAGCCGCGCACTGAATCCGGCTTTGGTATGGCTCCTTTCCTCGGCGCGGCAATTACCACCCCCGACACCAACTACAAAAAATTCAGCTTTGACGATATTGCCGACGAGTCCTTCAAAATTACGAAACAGGGCGGCTGGATCGCCATGGTCCAGCATTACTTTGTCAGCGCCTGGATTCCCGATGAAGAGTTAAACAACAATTATTACCTGCGCAAAACCCAGGGACAGGATATTTACCTGCTCGGATTTACCAGCGAGCCAGTCAGCATTGCCCCCGGTTCAACCGGCACTATCGGCAGTAAGTTTTACGCGGGACCGAAAAACCTGGAAACACTTACCGAAATTTCCGACCACTTGGCGCTGACCCTGGATTTCGGCTGGCTTTGGTTTATTGGCAAACCGCTGTTTATCGCGCTGGAGTTTATTCACGACATTGTGGGCAACTGGGGCGTGGCCATTATTCTGTTGACGTGCCTGGTAAAACTGATCTTTTTCTATCCCTCCGCCATGAGTTTCCGCTCCATGGCGAAGATGCGCAAACTACAACCGATGATGCAGGAATTGAAGGAACGCTATGGCGACGACCGCCAGCGCATGTCGAAGGAACTGATGCAACTTTATAAAAAGGAAAAGGTGAATCCATTGGGCGGATGTTTGCCGATCCTGCTGCAGATGCCGGTGTTTATCGCTCTCTACTGGGTGTTGATGGAAAGCGTTGACTTACGGCACGCGCCATTCTTTTTGTGGATCGATGACCTGAGCGTAAAGGACCCATATTTCGTTTTGCCGTTGATCATGGGTGTGACCATGTTCATCCAGCAAAAACTCTCACCGGCACCAACCGACCCCATGCAGGCCCGGGTGATGCAAATGATGCCGATTTTCTTCACTGCTTTCATGGCATTTTTCCCGGCCGGCCTGGTATTGTACTGGGTGGTGAACAACACACTCTCCATTACCCAGCAGTACATTATCACCAAGCAGATAGAGAAAGAGTAAATAACATGGCCACCGACACCATCGCAGCGGTTGCCACGGCGCCCGGTCGCGGAGGTGTCGGTATCGTGCGGGTATCGGGGTCCAGCTGTCGCGAAATCGCGAAAAAAATTCTGCACCACATTCCCAAACCGCGTCTGGCGGACTACACCGGTTTTTACAGCCTGGCCAATGAATTGATCGACCAGGGCATAGCGCTCTTTTTCCCCAACCCACACTCCTTCACCGGCGAAGACGTGTTGGAACTCCAGGGCCACGGCGGCCCGGTGATTCTCGACCTGCTGTTGTCGGAAGTGATCAAGGCCGGCGCCCGGCTTGCCAGGCCAGGCGAATTTTCCGAGCGCGCCTTTCTCAACGACAAACTGGATCTGGCCCAGGCGGAAGCCATCGCCGACCTGATCGAGGCCAGTTCCACCCAGGCGGCCAAACAGGCTATCAATTCCCTGAAAGGTGAATTTTCCTCGAAGATCGATAGCCTGGTTGAAGCCTTGATCCATCTGCGCATGTATGTGGAATCCGCCATCGACTTTCCGGAGGAGGAGATTGACTTCCTCTCCGATGGCAAGGTTGCCCGTGACCTGGAGACAATTGTCCGGCAAGTGGAGACGGTTCTGCACGCCGCGCAACAAGGTGCCCTGATAAAGGAAGGAATGAAAGTAGTCATCGCTGGCCGGCCAAATGCCGGTAAATCCAGCCTGCTCAACGCCCTGGCACAAAAAGATGTGGCGATAGTGACGGATATCGCCGGCACTACCCGCGACGTGCTGCGTGAGCATATTCATATCGACGGCATGCCACTGCACATTATCGATACCGCCGGCCTGCGCGAAAGCCCCGACCAGGTGGAGAAAATCGGCATTGAACGGGCGTGGAAGGAAATCAACGAAGCCGACCGGATACTGCTGGTGGTGGATACCTCCGATCCGGGCCAGCTACCGGTTCGGTCTCATTGGAAAGAGCTGATTGAAAACCAAATAACGCGCGGCAAGCTGACGGTACTTTATAACAAAATCGACGAAAGCGGCTTTAAGATTAAAGAGAAAGAAACCAATTTCGCCGAAATGGCAATTTCCGCCAAATCCGGTTTAGGCCTGGAAACCCTGCAGCAACATCTTAAACGGGTAATGGGATTTGACGGCACTACCGAAGGCGGCTTTTCTGCCCGCCGCCGGCATATCGTCGCCATTGAAGCCGCGCGGCAAAACCTGCTAAACGGCAAACGCCAACTGGAAGAATACGGAGCGGGGGAGTTGCTGGCCGAGGACCTTCGCCAGGCACAGAACGCCCTGGAAGAAATTACCGGTAAATTCACGCCCGACGACCTGCTGGGAAAAATTTTCGCCAGTTTTTGTATCGGAAAGTAATGCACTAAACCGCGTTCAGGTGCTCGTACAGTATCGACGCGCCCACCGCAAACAGTACCAAACCGCCAAAAATTTCCGCTTTTTTTCCAATCATGGTGCCAACGGCACGACCGAGCATGACACCGGTGGTGGCCATCACAAAAGTAGCGATACCAATGGCCGCCGCCGCCAGGAGAATATTCACTTCAATAAAAGCCAGGCCGACGCCTATTGCCAGCGCATCGATACTGGTGGCAAACCCCGTCGCCGCCAACAACCAGAACGAATGCTGTCGCGGTTTATCATCAACCTCCTCTTCAGCAGGCTTTAACCCCTCATAAATCATATGCGCGCCCAGCAGCACCAGCAGGACAAAAGCAATCCAGTGATCCCACTCCGACACAAACTTCACCGCCACCTGGCCCAACGCCCATCCCGCCAGCGGCGTCAGCGCCTCGATCGCGCCAAAAATCAATCCCACCCGCAGGGCCTGGGTAAGACGCGGATCCCTGAGACCGGCGCCCTTACCGATAGCCGCAACAAACGCGTCCATGGACATGGCAAAGGCGATCAAAATAATTGAAATAAAAGACATGGTTGTTCCGGTATCGACAGTGGCGGGCAGTTTAACCGCTAACGCCTGTTTCGTTAAGCACGTTGATTCAGCCGGGGCAGGCGAGAGATTCAGGTTGATTTTTACCAAACAACCGGAAAAACCGACAATGACCATCATTTTGAACAATCCGTGTTCTCTCCAAACAATTTAACCTGTTAATTATCAAATTAAATTAAAAAATTTTTGCGCTATTTTTTACCGGGAAAACCACATCAACCCAACAGACCGTCCACAACCAAACCGCACCTTTATAGTTTGTCTTCAGGCAATCAAAAATTTACCAACAGCTTTATTAAATGTTTACTCACAATGTCTTCGGCAAAGAAAGCAAAAAAAATTTCTCTGGATAATCCATGTATCCACGCCCGAACAAACTGGTAATCCCGCTGGGGATGAAACGGGAAAAATATCACTCCCAAAATCCGCGCTGGATAACCGGTCTTTTCACCCACAACCGGTCCGCAGCTTAAACCCAGTTAAGCCAGCACTTAAACAGAAGTTGTCACTTCCATAACGCTCTGATTTACAACACCTAAACCGGGTTACTCACAGAAACCACCGCCCTTAGAAATCATATAAACAATAAACTTTCTTTCATTCATATACTCATATACTTCCTATATATCTTTTTTAATCTAACCCCCTTTTCCTGGCATCAATAACCCAGTTCTTTTTTTATCCAACAGTCTCTATAATGATCGCCCTTTTTCTCAAACCCCCGATTCCGGGAAGCCATTTGCCATGATTCACCCCAGCCAATTCGACGTAATCGTGATCGGCGGCGGACACGCCGGTACCGAGGCCTGCCTGGCCGCCGCCCGCATGGGCTGCCGAACGCTGTTGCTGACCCACAATATCGAAACGTTGGGGCAGATGAGCTGCAACCCGGCCATTGGTGGGATTGGCAAAAGCCATCTGGTGAAGGAAATTGACGCTCTCGGCGGGGCCATGGCTCGCGCGGCCGACAAGGGCGGCATCCAGTTTCGGGTACTGAACAACCGCAAGGGCCCCGCCGTGCGTGCCACCCGGGCGCAGGCCGACCGGGTTTTATACAAGGCCGCCGTTCGCGGCATTCTCGAGAACCAGCCCAATCTGTCGATTTTCCAGCAGGCGGTGGACGACCTGATTGTGGAAGGTGGGCGCGTCACCGGTGTCGTCACCCAGATGGGTTTGAAATTTTTTGCCCCGACGGTGGTGCTGACTGCCGGTACTTTCCTGGGAGGCAAGATCCATATCGGCCTGGAAAATCACTCCGGCGGCCGCGCCGGGGATCCGCCGTCCATTGCCCTGGCCGCCCGGCTGCGGGAACTGAACTTACGGGTGGATCGCCTGAAAACCGGGACTCCGCCGCGAATTGATGCGAAATCCGTGGATTTTTCCGGTTTGGAAGAGCAGTGGGGCGATACTCCCACGCCGGTGATGTCCTTTCTTGGCTCGGTGGAAGACCATCCGCCCCAGGTTTGTTGCTGGATCACCCACACCAACGAAAAGACCCACGATCTTATCCGCGCCGGTTTCGACCGCTCGCCCATGTTTACCGGCGTGATCGAAGGGGTGGGCCCGCGTTACTGCCCGTCCATCGAGGACAAGGTTAATCGTTTTGCCGACAAAACCAGCCACCAGATTTTTATCGAACCGGAAGGGCTGAACACCCACGAACTCTACCCGAACGGCATTTCGACAAGCCTGCCGTTCGATGTGCAGATGGACTTCGTGCGCTCCATCAGGGGCTTCGAAAACGCCCATATCATGCGCCCCGGCTACGCCATTGAGTATGACTTTTTCGATCCGCGCGACCTCAAATACAGTTTCGAAACCAAGGCGATTGAAGGCCTGTTTTTCGCCGGCCAGATCAACGGCACCACCGGTTACGAGGAGGCCGGGGCCCAGGGTCTGCTGGCCGGTACCAATGCCGCGCTGAAAGTCCAGGGTAAAGAACCCTGGTGTCCGCAGCGGGACGAAGCCTATATCGGCGTACTGGCGGATGACCTGATCACCATGGGCACTCGCGAACCCTACCGCATGTTCACCAGCCGGGCTGAATACCGCCTGTTGCTGCGGGAGGATAATGCCGATCTTCGCCTGACAGCCAAAGGCCGCGAACTGGGCCTGGTGGATGACGAACGCTGGCAGGTGTTTTGTGAAAAACGCGAAGCCATCGAGCGAGAAACCCAACGTTTGAAGAGTACCTGGGTCCAGGCTCGCAGCGCCGAGGCGGATCGGCTCGCCGCCAAACTCAAATCGCCGCTGACACGGGAATACAACCTGATGGACCTGCTGAAACGGCCGGAGATTAGTTATGGCGATATTGCCAATTTCGCCGAAGATGGTAACCCGTTGCCGGACGTTAGTGGAAATTTATTAAATCAGGTGGCTGAACAGGTGGAAATCACGGCCAAGTACGCCGGCTATATCGACCGCCAGCAGGAAGAGATCGAGCGCCTGAGACAGAACGAAAACACGCCCATACCGGAAGATTTCGACTACGCTACAGTGGAAGGTCTGTCCAACGAGCTCAAGCAGAAACTGGCGCAAGCCCGTCCCGATACCCTGGCGCGGGCCTCCCGCATACCGGGCGTGACACCGGCGGCTATTTCGTTGCTTCTTATTTACCTGAAAAAGCGCGGCCTGCTTAAGAGCCGGGTTGTTGCCAGTCAGTGAATACCCTGTCCGTAACAGAATCCGGGGTTAATGCGGAACAATTGAGGACCGGCGCGGAAACGCTCGATTTAGTGCTTGATAGCAGCAAAATCGCCCGATTTCTTGCTTATTTACAGCAGTTTATCAAGTGGAACAATGCTTATAACCTGTCAGCCATTCGCGACCCGGAACAGATAGTAAGCAAGCATTTACTTGATAGCCTGAGCGTGGCAAAACACATCGAAGGTTCCCGATTTATCGATGTGGGAACCGGTGGTGGCCTGCCCGGTATACCACTGGCAATCGCTTTTCCGGAAAAGACATTTACCCTGCTGGACTCCAATGGCAAGAAGACCCGCTTCCTGTTCCAGGTCAGGCAGCTTCTTGAACTGGGTAATGTGGAGATTGTCGATCAGCGGGTGGAATCCTATCGGCCGGACCCGCTTTACGACGGTGTGATTACCCGCGCTTTCTCATCGTTGAAGATCATGACCGAAAGCTGCCGACACCTGCTGAAGGACGAAGGCCGGTTTTGGGCAATGAAGGGCGTTTTTCCGCGAGACGAGTTGAGGGAACTTGAAAAACGTTATATCGTCGAGGCTACTTTCGGGCTCGAGGTGCCGGGGGTTGAGGGGGAGCGCACCCTGGTGGTGATCAGGAAGGAAAAAACACAATAAATTCATAATGTTATAGGTTGTATTGTGGGTAGAATATACGCGATTGCAAATCAGAAGGGTGGGGTTGGAAAAACAACAACCTGCGTCAATCTTGCGGCTTCCCTGGCTGCTACCCGAAAGCGTGTTCTGCTGGTGGATCTGGATCCCCAGGGCAACGCCACCATGGGCAGCGGCGTCGACAAAAACAACCAGGAATACACGGTTTACGATGTGCTGGTGGGGCTGACCCGCTGCGAAAACGCCGTCCAGCACTCCCCCGAAGGCAAATTCTCCGTCCTGCCGGCCAATGGCGACCTGACCGCGGCGGAGGTGGAGCTGCTGCAACTGGAAAACAAGGAATACCGCCTCAAGAAAGCCCTTTCCGAAATTATTCCCCAGTACGACTATATCCTGATCGATTGCCCGCCGTCGCTGAATATGCTGACGGTCAATGCACTAACCGCCTGTGACAGTGTCATTATTCCCATGCAATGTGAATACTATGCGCTGGAGGGTTTGTCAGCACTTATTAACACTATCAATACCATTCAGGGCCGATTGAACCCGAACCTGAAAATCGAAGGAATATTGCGCACCATGTACGATCCGCGCAACAGCCTGACCGGCGACGTGTCCGCGCAGTTGTCGGCCTACTTTGAAGGCAAGCTTTACCGCACCTGCGTGCCCCGGAATGTGCGGCTGGCGGAGGCGCCCAGTTTCGGTAAACCGGTGATTGCCTACGACAGGCAATCCAAGGGCGCCCTGGCATACATTGCCCTGGCGGGCGAAATTATTCGCCGCAACGAGTTGCCGCCCACCCCGAATCTGGCGACGGCCAGTTAACAGGCGTTTGAATATTATTTGAGGTAAGAATGTCCATGGCAAAGAGAAAGGGATTAGGTCGAGGTTTAGATGCCCTGCTGGGCGGCGCCGCCGGCAACCAGACGCCGGCGGAAGCCATACGCGCGGCCAGTGAAGTGGTGGCTACGCCGGAAAAACTCTCTGACGGCACCCTCAAGGAACTTCCGGTTGAATTCCTCCAGCGCGGCAAGTACCAGCCGCGTCGCGACATGCATCCCGAAGCCCTGGAAGAACTGGCCGAATCCATCAAGGCCCAGGGCGTGATGCAGCCTATCGTTGTCCGCCCCATCGGTGAGAACAAGTACGAAATTATCGCCGGTGAGCGCCGCTGGCGCGCCACGCAGCTGGCGGGCCTGGACAAGATCCCGGTCGTGATCCGCGATGTGCCGGATGAAACCGCCATTGCCATGGCGTTGATCGAAAACATCCAGCGCGAAGACCTTAACCCGATGGAAGAAGCCCTGGCGCTGAAACGCCTGCAGGACGAATTTGAACTGACCCACCAGGAAGTGGCCGACGCGGTGGGCAAATCCCGCGCGACGGTAACGAATCTTTTGCGCCTGATTAATCTTACCGAAGAAGTAAAGCGCCTGCTGGAACACGGCGACCTGGAAATGGGCCACGCGCGTTGCCTGCTGACCCTGGACAGTTCCGATCAGCTGTCCGTCGCGCGGCAGATCGTTGCCAAGGGGCTATCGGTTCGCCAGGCGGAAACCCTTGCGCGTAAAACCCAGCAGGAAGCGCAAAACGATAAAAGCGAAAAGCCGGTCAAACTCGATCCGGATTTAAAGAAGCTGGAAGAAAGCCTGGGCGAACACGTGGGTGTACCGGTCATGGTGCAACACACCGCCAAGGGCAAGGGAAAACTCACCTTTAAATACAACAGCCTTGACGAACTGGACGGCATACTGAACCGCCTAGGTTACGAAAGCTAAACACATTGTGCGGGGAGAACGCCATCCTACCTGCCCTAGACTCCCCCGGGTTTCTTCCGGGCATGCAACAGGCTGATAAACAATTCATAAATCTGTTCGCGCGCGGTTTGGTTCACCACACATATTCCTAACGCCGCAATTCCGCCAGCGGCACATCCGACTGCCATTAAGTAAATGTTTTGTAGCGCTGAACTGGTGAACATAATTTCCTTGGCCAGCCATTCAACCACGACAGTAATCGCCAGGGAATAACCGGCCATCGACAGCGTGATTTTAATCAGCCGCCTTTTAAATTCCGGCAATACCAGCAGGTAAAACGAAATAAAAATCGCGATGGTTTCGCCGATAACGCCGCTAACCGCAACCCACTCCACGCTCAGCCCCATATAGGCGAATACAATAGCCAGTACCAGTGCGGTGGAGCGGAAAATATTTGAATACATGGCATTTTTTGTTCTCGCCTGGCTGTTGGAAATTACCGTGGGCGCGATTCGAATTGTTCGAATGGCCTGCATAATTCCAAGCCAGCCAATCACCGTGCCGGCCATGGCATACTTTTCACCGAATGCCAGGCCGATAAAGGCTTTTCCGGAGATGGAAAAAAACACCACCATGGCAATACCTGCGCAGAAGCAAAGCGCCACCGCCAATATGCAGTGCATTTCATTTCGTACCGGGTCTTCCTGGCTCCTGGATAAAATCGGCAGCAACAGGTTGCCGCTCAACTTGGCGAAAATCAGCGTGGGCAACAGCGTCAGCGAAAAAGCCGTGCTGTACCAGCCAAGGGTTTCCATGGTAAACATGGCCCCGATAACGGCGCGGTCGCCCTGAAAAATGGCAAACATCAATAAACCATTAATCAATAGTGGCCAGCCGAAATTCAAACTTTTTTTGATTAAATCCTTTTGAAATATCCAGCGATAGGGCCGGCGCGCGAGCAGGTGGGATAGCAATGTCATTAAAAAAACCTGCGAGCAGATAACCACCAGCATCGCGCGATAATCGCCGAGAATTATCGAAGCAAGATAAGCCAGCGCCAACGTTACCAGTTGTGGCAGCGCATCGGTAATGGAGGAAGCAAAGAAATCCAGGTTGCGCTGGCGGACAATCATGTCCCAGTGAATGAGTCCGTGAATAACGGGAATAATCGCGATAAGCTGATACGCCCAGGCCAGGTGAGGCAGGTCAAACATATGGGCGATGGGGTTGGCGAGAAAAAAAAGGATTGTGCCGGTAATAAGGCCGCGGATAAATTGCAGCATATGGGACGATGCCAGCATGGCATCGGATTGTCCTTCCTTGTCCTGAATCAGGATACGGTCCAGCGCCAGGTTACTTGTCATTTCAATCAGTGACAATGTCAGGGCAAACGTGGTCGCAATACCGAAATTCTCGACACTGATATGCCTGGCAATAATGATGTTGCGGAAAAAAGAACATAATGCAACAACCAGTTGGCTGACTGTCAGTATCGAAGCACCTTTAATAAAACGACGGCTTGCATTCGGCGATGGCGATGTAGTGACCATAAAACTCGCAAAAATTTAAGGGTAGATTTATCTGGCCTGCACAATCGAACGCCCGCGTCCGGTGCAACGGAATGCGGGCGTCGGCTGGTAAAAAATATCGGGTTCGTAAAAAGGGAACTATCTAATTCGATCCCCCTCAAGGGGTGTGGCGAATTCATCCCGGGCAGATTGTAACTCTTCCGGAGAATATTCCCACCACTTCACCTCCAATAATTTTTCAATGGTCTCCCTGGAAAACCGATATCGTATCACCTGGGCGGGATACCCGCCCACAATGGCATAAGGAGGAACATCGCCAACCACAACCGAACCGGACGCGATTACCGCGCCATCACCGATTTTTCGGGTGGGATAAAGAATTTTAGCATCCGCGCCAATCCATACATCGTTGCCTATTTCCACCTGTACGCGTTCCAGTTCGTAACCTTCGGTGAAGCCGTATTTTTTATGGTAAAACATGGCGTGAGTGGAAAGCGTGTTGCGTGGGTGATCCGCGTTCTGGATAAGTGACGTACGGAAAATGGAACAGTACTTGCCGATCCGGGTAGTGCGCCTGAGGTGGTCCACGTCGAAATAGACACTGGTGAAATCGCCGATCTCGATATCGTAGGATTCCTTGAACAGTTTTCTCATGGTAATTGTGAAAGCCGATCCGCCCTCAAGTTTGAGGATGAGTTTCTTGAGCAGGTTCTGGATGCTGCGCCGGCATCGCGGATACATCGGCGCCAACAGGTTTTTGCAGATCCACGATTCCTGCATTTTCGGGCAGGGGGCGGTCGCATTCTCCTGGCGCAAATCCGGAATCGACCAGAGGGCACCGATAACCCGTTCAACTTTTTCCGCATCCCTTTTGTTGAGCGCCGGTATCTTCAGTTCATCCGGCCGCGAAGTGCCCCTTCGTAGTTCGATAACCGCCCTGGAAAGCTGTTCGACTGTTTGCAGGTCAAACAGGGTGGTTTGCGGCAGGTTAATTGAAAACTGCCGGTTGATAAGGGCAACGGCGGTCAGCGCGGAAAGCGAATGCCCGCCAAGATCGAAGAAACTGGTTTGCAGTGAAGTCACCGGCCCGCCAAGTACCTGTTCAAATATGCCTACCAGCTGCGCTGCCGTTGTATCGGTAGATGGCAGGGTATCGGCCAGCGAGATGGCGGAAGCGACGACAGGTTTCGACGGCGCCGGCAGGCTTTTGCGGTCGATCTTGTTGGTCGGCGTCAATGGCAGGGACGGGAGTGTCACGAAGGCGGACGGCACCATATAGTCCGGCAACTCCCTGCGCAGCCGGGTACTCAGTTTCACCGGATCGATATCGTATCCCTTTTTGGGTACCACGTAGGCGACCAGGAATTTATTGCCCGGGGAATCCTCCCGCGCAACCACCACCGCTTCCGCGATATCGGGAGCACTGAGAATGTGTGATTCGATATCGCCCAACTCAACACGGAACCCGCGGATCTTGACCTGGAAATCCATCCGGCCGAGAAATTCAATGTCGCCGTTGGCGCGCCGCACGACCAGGTCACCAGTGCGGTAAACCTGCTTGCCCTTTTTGAAGGGATGATCGATAAATTTTTCGCGGTTGAGGTCGTCGCGGTTGAAATAACCGATCGCCACACCCTCGCCGCCGATCAACAATTCGCCCGGCACGCCGATTGGTTGCAGCGTAAGCTTGGGGCTGCATATCAGGAATTCAGCGTTGGCAATCGGCTGGCCGATGTTACAGACATCCTCTTTGGACCGGACATGGCAGACGGACGCCCACACGGTGGTTTCCGTCGGGCCGTAAAGATTCCAGACTTCCACGCCTCCGGCCAGAAGTTTTTCGGCGAGATCCTCGCCCAAGGCCTCGGCACCACTGAGGGCCTTCAGCGACCGCTTGCCGCTCCAACCGTGATTAAACAGCATCCGCCAGGTCACCGGCGTGGCCTGCATAAAGGTAATGTTATAGGCCTCGATATTTTCAATCAGGTTTTCCGGCGTCAAGGCCGCTTCGCGTGGCTTGATGACAACGCGGGCGCCGCTAATCAATGGCAGGAAAATTTCCAGCACGGCGATATCGAAACAGATTGTTGCCAGGGACAAGACAATATCGTCACGGGTGATTCCTGGTTCTTTTTGCATGGAACAGAGAAAATTCACCAGGGAATGCTGCTTTATCTGCACCCCTTTGGGCTTACCGGTGGAACCGGACGTGTAGATAATATAAGCCGTATCTTCCGGTTTCCCGCGGGTTACCGGATTCTGCTTTTTATCGCTGGAAAAAATCGCCGAATCGGAATCCAGCAGGAGTGCTTCCGCCTGGAGTACCGGCAGTTTATTGATCACCGTCTGCTGGGTTATAAGTACCGAAACCTGCGAGTCCTCGATCATGTACGCCAGCCGGTCCGGGGGAAAAAACGGGTCCAGCGGCACGTAGGCGCCACCGGATTTCAATATTGCAAGCAGGGTGACGATAAGGTCCGCCGAACGATAGAGACAGACGGCCACCCTTTTGTTCGGTTCGACTCCCATCGATATCAGGTGAGCGGCCAACTGGTTGGCCCGTTCATTCAGTTCGCGATAACTCAGTTTGCCCGCGTCGGAAATTACCGCGATCGCATCGGGATTTTCCGACACCTGCATTTCAAACAACTCATGGGCCGCGGTGGTGGCGGGATACGAGGTTTCCGTTCTGTTCCATTCGTCCAGCAGCAAGTGGCGTTCGGCCTCGGCAATCATTTCCAGTTGCCATACCGGGCAATCCGGCTGCTCCACCGCGCTCGTCAGCAACTGGATATAGTTGGCCGCCATGCGTTCAATAGTGTCGTGATTGAAAAGGTCGCTGGCGTATTCCAGCGTCGCCGATAACTCCCGATTGTTTTCCAGTACCGACAGCGTGAGGTCGAATTTCGATCCTCCCGGATGAATTTCCAGTGGGGTCAATTCCAACCCGGGCAGGCGCCACTCCGCGTCGGTGGCATTGCGGTGAATAAACAAGTGCTGGAAAAACGGCGATACACCGCTTGAGCGTTCCGGTCGAAGTTCCTGCACCAGTTTCTCAAACGGCAGTTCATCGTGCGAGAACGCTTCGATCGTCACTTGCCGTACCCGACGGAGCAATTCGCGAAAACCCGGATTGCCGGAAAAATCCGTGCGGATAACCAGGTTGTTGATAAACAGGCCGAGCAGGCCTTCGGTTTCCGTGCGGTAACGGCGCCCGGTGGGCGTGCCGACCAGAATGTCGTCCTGCTGGGTGTAGCGATGCAACAAAAGTTGCCACGCCGCCAGCAACACCATGAACATGGTGGCTGATTCGTTGCGGGCGAAGTAGTTCAGGGCCAACCGCAATGAAGCCGGAATCCGTATCCTGATCTGGCCGCCGCGGAAGGTGGGCTGTTCGGGGCGCACCCTGTCGGACGGCAGCTGGAGCGGCTCGGGCAGATTGGCCAGTTGTTGTTTCCAGTAACTCACCACGTCCTCAAGCCCGCCCTGGTCGATTCGCTTCGCCTCCCAGTAGGCGTAGTCGGTAAACTGGAATTGAAGTGGCGGCAGTGCGCTTGCCAGGGGTTGCTTGTGCAATTGAGCTTCGTACAACGCCCCGAGTTCGCGGAAGAATATGCCCGAGGACCAGATGTTGTCGTAAATGATATGGTTGAACACCAGTACCAGGACAAAATCGGTTTGATCGAGGCGAATCAGTGACGTGGAAAACAAGGGTCCTTTCGCCAGGTCGTGTGCCTCGCGCAGCGATTTGAGTGCCAGTTCCACGGCTTTCGGCAGCCGTTCGTGCTCTGGCAGGCCCCGCAGGTCGGCCTGGTGCAGCACGACGGGCTTTGGCGGGTTTACTTGTTGCCAGGGTCCGTTCTCGTCCGCCGGAAATACCGTGCGCAGGATCTCGTGACGGGCCACCATCGCGGACAGGGCTTTTTCCAGCCTGGCGATATTGACGGCGCCCTTGAGGCGCATGGAGTTGGAAATATTGTAGGCGAAACTGCCGCCGTGCAACTGGTTGACCATCCACATACGGCGCTGGGCAAAACTGACCGGCAGGCGTCCGTCGCGCGCTACCACCGTCAGCTCGGCCTTATCCCGGGTGGCGGCGTGCGGTGCCGCGGACTGGATACGCGCGGCCAGGTCCCGCAGATCCTCCGCTTCAAACACCGCGCGCATTGTCAGGCGAACACCGAAGCGGTCGTTGACCCGCGAAATCAAGCGGGTGGCTTTCAGGGAATCGCCGCCGTATTCGAAAAAGTTGTGATTGACTCCCATCTCGGGCCGGTGGAGCAATTCGCCGCATATTTCAATCAGCCCGTGCTCGATTTCGTTGGTCGGCGCAACGCACTCATCATCAATGATTTCATTGGTGGGTGACGGTTGCGGCAGTGCGTTGCGGTCGATTTTGCTATTCGGCGTTCGCGGCATCTCGTTCAGCGCCACAAACACCGAGGGAATCATGTAATAGGGGAGTTTGTCCTGCAGGCTTTTTCGCAGCGCCCGCACATGCCAGTCCGGCGTCTCGCCGGCGCTGGGATTCCTGATGAGATAAGCCACCAACTGTGTTTCCTGGCCGATATCCAGGGCCACGACCACCGCCTCGTCCACCATGGGGTGGTCCATCAACGCCGTCTCAATTTCGCCGATCTCGACGCGAAAACCGCGAATCTTGACCTGAAAATCCTTCCTTCCGCGATGTTCCAGCAAACCGTCCGGGCGCAGTTCGCCCATATCGCCCATATAGTAGATCCGCACTTCGGGGTTGTCGGCACAGTTGCTGAACACACGGGCGGTATTTTCCGGGTCGTTCCAATAGCCCAAGGCCAGATACTTGCTGCGTATGGTGATTTCGCCGATCTCACCCGGCGGCACTTGCCGGCCTTCTTCGTCGGTCAGTATCACTTCCACATCCTCCACCGGATAGCCGATGGGAACCACTTTGGTATCAATGCGGGTATCCGGGCCAATCAGGAAGTGCCTGACGGTGCCGGTTTCGGTCGAACCCAGGCCGGTAAAGAAATGAACCTTGGGTGAGAAAACCTTGCGCGCCAGATCAACGTCGGGCGCCAGTACGCGCTCGCCGCCAAAAATCACCAGTCGCACCTTAAATTCGTCACTGGAACCCGTGTATCCGGCGGCAAACTGGCGGAAAACCGAAGCGACGGAGTGATAGATGGTAATTTGCTTTTCCCGCAGCCATTCGGCCAGTTCGTCCAGTCCCTCCTCGCGAATATCGTAGGGAAACAGTGAGGCGCCATTTAACAGGGCGCCGAAAATACAGTAGACCGAGCCCATGACACTGCAGGAATAAAACAGGGTCATCCGGTCCTCGGGCGTAATTTGCTGCAGGTTGGTCCGGCGCATGCAGCCGTGAAGGGTATTGCGGTGATTCTGCATCACACCCTTGGGTTTGCCGGTGGAGCCGGAGGTATAAATAATGTAGGCGAGGGTGTCGGGGGAGATATTGAGGTTCAGGTTGGAGTCATCAAGGTTTTCATCAATTTCATCGAGGTTGACCAGTTTCACCGGGTCGGGCGCCAGCTTCTGCGCGTCCGCCGCATTGACCGTGTTGGTCAGGGCGATGGAGGCGCCGGAGTCGGCCATAATGTAGTTATTCCGGGATTCCGGAAACGACGGATCAACGGGGACATAGGTGTGCCCCGCCTTGAGTGTTCCCAGAATGGCGGCGATATGCTGGATACCTTTTTCCAGGTATATCGCCACCTGTTGTGGCCGGGTGCCCGGCTGCACCGCCAGGATGGTGCGCGCAATGCGGTTGGCCAGTCGGTTGAGCTCGTCGTAGGTCAGCGACAGGTCGGCATTGGCGATGGCCAGCCGGTTCGGGTATCGCTCCACCTGCTGCTCAAACCGACCGCCGATGGATTGCTCCACCGCCGCCCTGGAGAAAAAGGTTGTGGGGTAACCATTGAGCGGACTGGTAAAAGCATTTTCGAGCATGTTCATATTCATATTCAGACCTTGTCGAAAATAGTGCATTGTTTACGAATCCATTCCCGGCAGTTGCGCGTGAATGGTTCCCGTCCCCAGTACGTGCGAGACCAGCCGGCACCTCGGTCCACACGGGCGTCGTTGTGAATTTCCTCGATCAAATAATCATTGGGCTGCAACCTAAAGCGTTTGCTGAGTTTGATACGCATATCCGTGTCCATTCCGTTGATAAATAAGGTCGATCCCTGTTTCAACAGATCACACAGGTTTCTGAAAGCCTCGTGAGCTTTCCGTTTGGGAAGATGGAAGAGCACATTTTGCGCGAACACCAGGTTGGCCTTGCCAAGCGAACGCATAAAAGACTCGTCCAGCATATCGCCCACATAGAAAGACACGGGCGCGGACAGGTATGGTTTTACCCGATAAAGGTTGTCATCGCCGACATCAAATACTTCGGACACGAACTCATCGGTAACAAAAGGACCGGCGTACACCTGTTCGCGTGTGTAACTAAAAGTTTGTGCCTGTTTAACGACGTCTTCGACAATGTCATACGCCCGTATCCGGTACTTCAGGTCTGGAAAGTTCGAGTGTATGACATGGGAAAGAGAGAAAGTTTCGGCGCCATTACAACAGGCGAACATGACGATCTCTACCGGCTCCGAATGACCGGGTTTCCGAGCATTGTACAGGGGTAGTATTCTATCTACCAGTGCCTTGTACTGGTTCGGAAATCGGTAGAACTGGGTATAAACCCGGTTTTTGCGCGGGACGAATAGTAGAATCAGGCGATATTTAACGTGCTTTAATAAAGTCTTTAGTTGAGATTCTTTCACGGCCGCACCCTCCACTGACAAAGCAGTTATCTTATCGTTGGAACTTTATGTCGGATGCGAAAAGCATACCTGAGCCAATAAAGCCTTTTTGCCAGTATCACAGCGGCTTTTTTACCGACTTTAGTACAGGTTTTTGGTCCCCCGGCACAACCGGGCTAACAGATTGAAAGGAAGGGAAAAGGGAGTTGTCGACTTTTTTTACGAGGATCTATCCAATGGATTGACAGTTTCGGGGAAAACTGTCAATCCTGCCCGAAACATCCTGTGTTTGTGGGAAACCACGTCTGCCGAAGAGTCATAGTGTCAATTTTTTTTACAATCAAAAAGCGTTAAACCGCAAAAAAAAGCGGCATAAGATGTAATGGCAGTTCCCGCAGCAGTTCACTGACTTTCGCCAGTCCCCTGATTGTCTGCCTCTGGAAAAGCTGCTTGATACTGTGTTTTAGCTTGTGCTTCCGCGCCAGCGAAACAGCTTGTCCAACCAGAAGGGAATCCCCTCCCAGTGAGAAAAAATTATCATCAACACTGATACTGCTCACAGGTATATCAAATAACTCAGACCAGACCCGCGCCAGTATTTTTTCCTTTTCAGTGCCTGGTGTTTGCTGTCGGATATTTTTTTTCCTGTTGCTATAAACAGGTTTGAACGCCCGGCGGTCAACCTTGCCCGTGGGGGTGAGAGGAAACCGTTCGCAAAATACGTATTTGAAAGGCACCATATACGCCGGCAAAATTGCTGTCAGCGCCTCCTTCAATTCGGCTTCCATGGCAGGTTCTTTTCTGTCGGTTTTGATGTACGCCACCAAAAACTTTTCTCCATCCTTGCGGATTTGTGGCAGCACCACCGCATCGTTTACCCCCGCCTGCCCGAGCAATACGCTTTCAGTTTCCGCCGGTTCAATACGAAACCCCCGCAGGTTTATCTGTCCGTCCATGCGCCCGAGAAATTCGATATTGCCGTCGGGGCGCCACCGGGCAAGGTCGCCGGTACGGTATACGCTTGTGTTACCATCCGGCAGGGATATAAACCTGGCCAGCGTTTCCCGCGGGTTATTGAGGTATCCGACAGCAAGCCCCTTACCACCGACACACAACTCTCCCACCGCGCCCACCGGCAGTATCGACAGGTTTTGGTCGACGATAAAAATCGCTGTGTTTTTTATCGGCCTGCCGATGGGAATAACACGATGGTCAAATTTTTCTTTATCCTCACGGTCGAACAACTCCGCTTGCAGTTGCCCGGCGGGATCGGCCGCGGCTGCATCGACGCTTTCCGCGGCAATGGCTACCTGCTCCCGCAGAACCTCGCACAGGCTCTCCTTGCGGGTCAGGGGATTGGATAATACAACCCGGAAAACCCAAATCGGTTCGTCACTGTATCTGGAGTCGGAAATCCGGGTTTTAGACACAAACGTTTTGCCTTGCGCAAACTGGATTTCCTGTATACGTTTCACGGCGTCATCAATTATTTTGTTCTCTTCCCGGGAAAAACCATTACCCCTGTTCTCCCTTAAACCGGTGGGTATATACCGGTAGTTGATGATGTTAATTTCAGGTTCTCCAATCAGCTCAAAACAGGTAAAAAATTCCAGCATTTTCACAAAATACCGGGTTTTTTCCATGCTTTGTTCCACCAGCCAGCTGTAGCCGGCTTTGGCCAGCAGATGCAAACTGGCGTGCAGGAAAATAGCGTTGGCCGGCCTTGATCCTTCAATCGAATACTGCCCCAGGTCATAACTGCCCTCCGCGGCCTGGTAACTTGCATGGACGGCGATATCCCTGGCGCTGCCGGTGTCGCGGAACAGACACAAACTCATTCCCTGCGGCAGGTAAAGCTGTTTATGCGGGCAGATGGTTATGGAATCCGCACGGTGGATACCGTGCAGTTTATGGCGGTAGAGATCGGAAAACTGGAATGCGCCGCCCCAGGCGGCATCGACGTGGAAGTGAATATTATGTTCGGTCGCGATATCGGCCATATTATTCAGCGGGTCTATCGTTCCCGTTTCCGTTGCTCCGGCGATACCCACCAGGGCAATGATATATTCTCCGTTCCGGTGTGCCTGATCTATACATTCCCGCAGGTCGGCCATGGACACTTTCAGGTTTCCCTGTTGCGGAATATAGCGAATATTATTTTCTCCGATGCCAAACAGAGAGGCTATTTTTCGCATGGAGTAATGCATCAGGCGCGAACCGATGATGACGCCTCCAGCCAGGCCCAGCTGTTTCTCCACCCCGGCCACGCCATGTTTTTTCAGGTCATTGCGAGAGAAGCCTTTCTCGAGCAACGCCCGGTTCCGGGCGCACCACAGGGCGGTCAAGTTGGCGATGCTTCCACCGCTGGTCATCACGCCGAATACATGCGTCGGGTCCTGAGAACCCGCTTTGTAAAATTCTTCCGGCAGCCGAAAGAAGAGCCGGTGCATCGTCGACAGCACCTGCCGTTCGAGAAAGGTAACGCTTTTTGATGTCTCGACCTTCACCACATTCTGGTTCAGTTGCGAAATCAGTTTGCTGAATTCCGGCAGGAAGTTTGGCAGCGCTGATGTCATGTGGCCGATGTAGGTTTCCGACGAGACGTCGACAATGCCGGAAAGAACCCTTTCCCTGAATTCATCAAGGTACCCCTCCAGTGACCGGGGCCTGTCGGGAATAACCGTTTCGTCGAACAAGGCTTTTAGTTCAGTGAGAGATTTAGCGGTTTGCCTTCCGGCTTTAAAATCCAGTTCAGTATCGGTAAAAAATCTGACAGACGGTTTTACAGGAAAATACTGCATCACATCGAGGTAACGGTAATCGTCCACTTCATAAAAGGTAACATCGGCCCCGGTCTCGGTAGCGCCAAATAAATTAATCAGCCGGGTATCTCTCAACAGGGTCCGGCACTTTTTAACCGTGGACATACTCAATGCTTCCCCGCTACAGATGATGTAACGCAGGGTTTTGAGTGCTGCCACATGGTCACTGTTCAGGATCGCGTTCAGAAAAGACGGAACCAGGGTAACCCTGGAGATGCGCATTCTTTGAATAAGGTGGCAAAAGGCCGGGATATCCGCGCGAACCTCTTCGGGAACAATGATAAGCCTGTTACCACTGGACAAAGGCTGAAACACCTCGGCAAGATGATCCACAAAACCAATGGAGGTCTTCATACACAGAATTTCATCGGCACTGTGCGGGTACTCCGAATTCATCCAACATATCCTGTTTACCAGGCTTTGCTGGAGCCCGATCACCCCTTTGGGACTGCCGGAAGAGCCCGAGGTATAAATCAAATAAGCGGGCTGTTGCCCTTTGATGTCATCGCCGATATCCGGTTTATCGGAAGAAAAGAGGGCTAGCTGGTTTGCAAAATCACTGCTGTCGAGACAAACCATTTTATCGCCGTCAACCGGTAGCGCCTTTACACTTTTTTTGCTGGTAAGAATACACACCGGTTTCGCTTCACTCAGTATTTTCTGCAAACGGGAGACCGGGAAATTCGGATCCAGAGGAGTATAAATTCCGCGAATCTTGAAGATGGCCAGGATACCAACCACCAGTTCGATGGAGGGTTCGCAACACAGGCCCACCACATCGCCCGGAATAGCGCCTTTTTTCAGCAGGTAATTACCCAGGCGATTGGCACGGCGATCGAGTTGTCCGTAGGTGAGGTATTGCATATCGATCTGCAGCGCAACTGCATCAGGGATTCTTTCGGCGTGAGTCTCTATCGTCTCCAAAACCGAGCTGTGTTCCACTTCGTCCATACACTTGTTATTCCACTGGTTCAGGAGTTGGTAATCCGTGTGGGTCGACAGCGGCAGGTTGTATATTCTGGTGGCGGGATTATCGGCGACACCGTTCAACAGTACGTCAAAACTTTCGGCAATGCGCCTGATGGTATCGGACTCAAAGAGACTGGCATTATAGATCCAGCTAAACTGGATATGATCGCCCTGATCAACCGCGTCCAGTTCGATATCGTACCTGACAATGCTTGAGGGCCTGTCAATAAGCTTTAGGTTCAAGCCGGGTAAATATACCGAAACATCGCGCCACCGCCGCAGGTTAAACATGATCTGAAAGACCGGGTGGTAGCTCAGCCCTCTTTCGGGATGGAGAATATTTACCAACGCCTCAAACGGAAGCGCACTGTTCTTATGTGCCTTTTCAATGGTATTGGTGGTTCGATCAAGCAAATCCGTAAAATGGACGTTGTCGCGCAGGCTGGTTCTATAAACAAGGGAGTTGGAAAAGCATCCTATCAATGAGGCGTTGGACTCATTCCGGTCGGACACCTGACTACCGATGACAATATCGTCGTCGTAGCTCCAGCGACCCAGCAATAAAGCAAACGCGCTGTACAAAACAGCAAATAGCGAGGTGTCGTTGTCCCGGCCAAGTTTACGCAGGGCGGAAGTCCGGGGAGCGGATAAACTCTGTTCGAACAGTTGGGCTGCATAATCCATGTGTGCCGGCCTGGGGTTATCCGGCACCAGATTGTGGACGGGTGAAATTCCATTCAACTGTTGCGACCAGTACTCCGCCTGATCGCGAAGATCACCATTGTTATATGCCGTCCTCTGCTTCAGCGCGTAATCGGCATATTGTGACGGCAACGGCGCTATCGCAACTGTCATATCCTCCAAAAAACGTCTGTAGTGCCAGGCAATCTCGTTGACAATAACGTTACGGCTTTCCATATCCCAAACGATACTATGCGCCGTAAACACGAGCATATGGTAATGCATGGCAAAAGGAATTAGCGTTACCCTGATCGGCGAATCCCTTCCCAGATCAAAAGGCTGCTTTAACTCGTCTTTTATAGCCGCCTCCAGTAACGCTTCTCTTTCCGCCGGGAAGGCATTATTAAAATCGATTATGTTGATCGGCAGCTCATACTCGTGCTTTATATGCCGAGTCAACTCCCCGTCGATCACTCCGTAAACGGTACGCAGTATCTCGTGGCGGAATACTATTGCATTGATTGCCTTTTGCAGGGCGGGTATATCCACGACACCTTTTAATTCCATGGTGATTGCAATATTCAATTGGGCATTGTTCCAGGCCATCTGGTCGCTAAACCATATTCCCTGTTGAGCAAAGGACAGTTTGTTGCCGGCCGACAACTCGGCTTTATCCAAATCAGAAAACGTGTTTTTCACTCCCATATTGCTGTCCCCCGAAAGGTAAGTTAGTTTGCCGCGGAAGCATACAAACCGGAAAAAGATACAGTAGCCCCCGCCGGTAGCTTAAAAATCAGCGCCTGCTGCTTGTTCCCATACCCTGGTTAACAAACCTGGGTTTGAAGGAGTTGGGGGTTATGAAAATTACCGACAGTTAAGAGATAAGTGCTAATTGCTTCCAACACCCGCGCTTGCGCGCTTCGTATAAAAAAGTGCCCGCCCGGAAAGCGTTTGGTTTGAAACCCGCCTGTGGTCAAATCCGCCCAGGCCTGCAGCTCATGTTCCTGGAGGTCGGGTTCAACTTCGCCGGCAAAAGCCACTATGGGACAATCCAGTTTCACTCCTTTCCTGAACCGATACGATTCATACAGTTTAAAATCCGCCCGCAGCAGCGGCATAAATACCTCCCATAATTCTTCATTCCGCAATACGTCCTCCAGTGTTTCCGGGTATTTCCTAAGTAATTCCCGGCGGAATTCCCTGTCAGACAGATGGGCAATGGGTGGATCGCTGTCCGGAAAATGAGGCGCCTTTCTGCCGGCGGGGATATATAGCAACGGTTGAGGCAGCCCCTGGCTCTTTAACTTGCGAATAAGCTCAAAGCTCTTGATTGTTCCCATGCTGTGTCCGAAGACAATGTATGGCTTGTCAAGCATGGAGGCGATGACATTAACCAGTATGGTAATGAGATCATCAAATTCCGCAATAAAGTCTTCGTTGTATCGCCCTTCCCTGCCGGGTAGTTGCACCGCGACAAGTTCGACATTACCGGGAAGGTAATCCGCCCAGCCGCGAAAAACAGATGCGCTTCCACCGGCAAAGTGAAAGCAAAACAACCGAAGATCCGCATCCGGATTCCGGCGGAAAATGATTAGCCAGGGGTTTTCATCGTAAGCCTTCGTCATGGAACTGGATACAGGCATCAATGATGCTCCGGTTAATGCAAGGCAATTCAGTTTTTGGTGCTTCCAACGGTGAGAACTTGCTGTCCAGGGGCCAGGTGTCTGATGGCTTTTTTCCATTGACACCGACCTTCGAACACGTTTGTCCGGCAACTCCTGCTGCTTTCTTTTCCCGCTTCCTTGAGCTTGGCCGGATAAGTATCAGCCGGGGTGGAAATTTATTCATAATCCAATGCAGGTTACCTCCAAAACAGGTAACCCAGGGGCAGGTAATTTGCCCTTGCCGCCGCCAAAGTCAGCGTATTCCACATCTGACGGATGTATATCAAAGGAGCTGCGAAATTCCGCGTCAACCACGGATTTGCGGGCGACATAAAAAAAGCAAATTGTGTTCCGACTCTTCTTTCAATTCCCCGGTTGTGACGCTATGCTCGACGTGAAAGGCTGGAGGTTGTTTCGATTGCACAGCACTTTATACAAACACATTCTTAGCTATTTCAAAAGGTTACCGCCCGCGCCAAACCATACCCTGGTACGGTTAAGGGAGGGTCACCGGTTATATCGGACATTTTCAGCCCGGAAAATATTGAACTTTAGTGGACGCTGGCGTGGCTTTTAACAGGATATTGTCAGTATTCTTTACAGTTGTTCCGCTGATGCTCCTATTTTTTTGTCAGTTGCCTCCCGCATACCCGACCGTGTTACCTGTCTGCATTGAGGTGCGATAAAACGTGATTTACGTGATTTGAAAAGTGAACGGCCCATGGCGTTTTCCCCGGAAGTTTATGGTTTACTGGCGTTGCTGGGATTTTTTTCCGGTTGTATTAATGCCATGGCGGGCGGCGCCGGCCTGCTGGTGTTGCCGGTGATGCTGTGGTTGGGAATTCCGCCAATAAACGCGTTGGCCACCGGCAAGTTTCAGGCCTGTTTTGGCACGCTGGCTTCCAGCTGGAATTACGCCCGCACCGGCCTACTGGAGCCGCGGCTGCTGCTGCCGCTGATTAGCCTTGCGGTCCTGGCCAGCGGTATCGGCACCTGGTGCCTGCTGCAGTTCTCCAATAACCAACTGGAAAAATGGCTGCCGTACTTCCTGATCGCTATTGCCCTTTATACGTGGGTCGCACCAACGCTTGGAGACAAAGACCATCCGCCCAAAGTCAGTGCGCGTATCTTTACGAGAGTTGTCGGACCGGGCATTGGTTTTTACGGCGGTTTTTTTGGCCCCAACCTCGGTTCCCTTGCCACTCTGTCTTTCGCCGGCTTGCTGGGTTACAACCTGCGCCGGGCAACGGCGAATGCCAAACCGCTGGTGGTGGCCTGTAATATCATGTCAGTTCTGGTGTTCCTGACGGGTGGGCATGTGCTGTTTGAAGTGGCTATCGGTATGGCGATAACCCAGGTTTTTGGCGCCTACGTCGGATCGACCATCGCCATTAAAAAAGGTGCGCTGGTAATCAAACCGCTGATCGTGCTTTCCTCCGTGGCGATAGCGCTTAAACTTTTATTCGACGCCTGATTTTTAAGGGCCTCCGGCAGGCGAACTGGTTCGGTGGCACCGGTATTCGCGTTTGCAGCTTTATTCGGAATGCTCTTTTTCACTTTGCTGAACCTGCCATAAATGCGCGTAATGACCCTGGCGTACCAATAATTGGCGATGGGTTCCTTCCTCCACCACTTCGCCCTGATGCAGGACAATAATTTTATCGGCGTCGACAATGGTTGACAGGCGGTGGGCTATCACGAGGCTGGTGTGCTTGACGGCAATTTCCTTTATCGCCTGCAATATCAATTTTTCCGAATGGCTGTCGAGGGAAGAGGTTGCTTCGTCAAATACCAGAATAGGCGGTCGCTTCAATATGGTGCGGGCGATGGCAACGCGCTGCTTTTCCCCGCCCGATAATTTCAAACCGCGTTCGCCCACCAGCGTATTCGCGCCTTCCGGCAACTGACGAATAAATTCATCCAGATGCGCCAGCCTGATAGCCTGGAAAACCTCCTCGTCAGTTGCATCGATTCGGCCGTAGCGAATATTCTCCAGAATCGACGCGTTGAATAAAACCGTGTCCTGCGGAACAACGCCGATGGCTTCGCGCAGGGATTTTTGCGTAACGTCATTAATATCCTGGCCATCTATTAAAATCCGGCCGCTTTCCAGGTTGTAAAAACGAAACAATAATTTGAGTAGTGTGGATTTTCCCGCGCCACTGCTGCCGACTACCGCCACCTTTTTTTGCGCTGGAATAACAAAACTGATGCCTTGTAAAATTTGCCGGTCAGCGTTGTAGAAAAACCTTACGTTGTCAAAAATAATCTCTCCGCTATCGATTTTCAGTTCCACCGCATCCGGTTTATCGGACACGACCGCCCGCTGGTCCAGCAAGCCGAACATTTTTTCGATATTGGCCATTGAACCTTTCATCTCCCGGTAAACAAAGCCGAGAAAATTCAGTGGCATAAAAACCTGCATCATAAACGCGTTGATCAAAACAAAATCACCCAGCGTCATTTTTTCGCCGATAACATTTTGCGCCGCCATAATCATCGCGCCGGTCATCGCCGCGGCGATAATAAACGCCTGGCCGCCGTTTAATGCGAACAGTGAAAGGCGGTTCTTGCGCCGGGCGCTTTCCCATTGGGCGAGTTCGCTGTCATAGCGGTCGGCTTCATGCTCCTCGTTGGTAAAATACTTGACGGTTTCATAGTTGAGCAGACTGTCGACGGCGCGGGTGCTGCTTTCGGATTCCGCCGTGTTGGCTTCGCGAATAAATTTGGTGCGCCACTCGGTGGTAATCACGGAGAAAGCGATATAAGCCACCACGGCGGCGGAAACAATCAGCGCAAACCAGCCTTCATAATTGATCAGTAACAGGCCGATCACCAGCCCGATTTCCAGCAGCGTCGGCACAATGTTGAAGACCATAAAACGCAGCAGGAAACTGATGCCATTGACGCCGCGCTCGATATCGCGCGACAGGCCGCCGGTGCGGCGGTTGAGATGAAAATCCAGGTCGAGGGAATGCAGGTGGCGAAAAACCTTCAGCCCGATCCGCCGCATGGCCCGTTCGGTGACCCGGCCGAAGATGGTATCGCGCAGCTCGCCGAACAACACATTGGAAAAACGCACCACGCCATAGGCCAGTAACAAACCCAAAGGTAAAAGGATGATATCGCTGGCTGTGGTATTCTTGTCCAGGTCGTCGACGATGTACTTGAGAATAAACGGCAGGCCGACGCTGGCAAGTTTGGCGCCCACCAGGCAAAGCATCGCCAGCACAATGCGGCCTTTAAACTCCAGCAGGTACGGTATCAGGCTTTTGAGGGTGCTCCAGTTGATCTTGCTGATATTGGTGTCGGTGGCCTGGCCTCGCATTTGTCACTCCCATGAAAAAGAACTCATTGTAGAGATATTGATGAAAAATACGATTACTGGTTGTGGAAAAATCGGCTGTGCCCTGGGCGCGCTCTTCTGTATTCTTTCCTTGCCGGCCCTGGCCGAAGTCAACCTTGTGACGCTGGCCAACAACAAGGTTGAAATGAAAGTGACGCCGGACCTCGGTGGCCGGGTGCTGGCTTTTTCGGTACCCGGTAAACCGAATGTGCTTCTGGTCAATGAAGAAAACCTTGCAATGCCGGTCAAAAAGGTTTCCCACACAACCCGGTTTGTCGAATACAACGGCCATATTAACTGGGTATCACCACAGGAGGAGTGGTGGACCCGGCAGGATATTAATCCGGCGCAAAAAAAGCGCAGGGCAATATGGCCACCGGACCCGTTTCTGATCTACGGGAAAAACACCGTGGTAAAACAGGGTGAAAACGACCTGGTACTCGAGGGCGTGGAAAGCCCGATCAGCGGGGTGAAATTTTCCAAACAGTTCCAGCTGGTGAAAAGCCAACCAGGTTCGGCGGACCTGCATGTCAGCGTGACCAATATCCGCAATACCGATGTCAGCTGGGGAATCTGGTTTAACACGCGGGTGCAGCCGGCGGGGCGCGTCTATGTGCCGATCGAAAGCGACCAAAGCGTGCGTATTGACAACTATGATACGGATTTAAGTATCCCGGCCGCTTTTGATACCAACGGCGGTTTCTTCTCCTACGAACGCCGCGTCGTACCCACCAAAAACAAAATGGTGCGCAGCAAGGCCTTTATTCAACCGGCGCAAGGCTGGATGGCCGCCTTTATGGAAGGCCAGGTTTTTATCATCCAGTTTCCCTTACAGGCTCGAGAGGAAATTCATCCGGCGCAGGGCCAGGTTGAAATTTATCATTCCTTTCGCCATGGCGATAAAAAGGGCGGCGTGGTGGAAATGGAATTGCACGCGCCTTACCGTACGCTCAAGCCCGGCGAAAAAATGCAGGCGATGGAAAGGTGGACGGTGCTGCCTTTTGACGGCGAAAACACCCGTGCTGGCCATATTGCCTTTTTGAAAAACCTGGCGGATAGAAAGATAATCGGCGATTTGTAAAACCAATTTTTGTAAAACCAATGATTAAAAACAGTGAGAAAATGAAAACCCAATTTTTTCTGGCGGTTGTGATGATGTTTCTGTTGTCCGCCTGTGGCAAAACCCCGCCGGAAGAGGCCATCGGCGAAAATATCGACGCCTTGCAGCTGGCCATTCAGGAAAAAGACAACGGCGCCGTCAGGGAGCATCTGTCCGGTCAGTTTCGCGGCCTGGGTGAGCGGGGAACCCACCTGGATGCCGGCAATGTCCGCCAATACCTGGCCGGCCTGTTCCTGCGTTACCGCAATATCAATGTCCTGGTCTCGAACACCCGTGTCACGGTCGAGGAATATGACCCGTACCGCGCAACCTCCACCAGTTCGGTGGTCGTGACCGGCGCGGAAGGATTGATTCCCGATACCGCCCGGATCTATCAGGTAAAAGGCATCTGGGCTCTGGAAGAGGGCGAGTGGAAGCTGCTCGAGGTGTCCTGGGATTGAGCGGCGGTGGCTTGATTCCGGCTTTTTTCGTATAGATCCACCTCCGGTTTTCCTGCTAACACTCGACATTAACCCAAAGCCGCTATTGATGGTTTAGCCCGCAAAGATGACATGTTGCTTTTGCCCGTTTGGCCACTGTATACACTACAACGACAGTGGCTGAATAATTCCTGTATCAATTGAATATCCAGCTGAACCGGCCCTGATTGGCGTTGTCTCACCGGGGCCGGGGATGGCTTTACTGGCTTTCCTGCTGCGTCCACGGTTGGCGGTAGACCGGAGTCGGCCATCGACGAGTTGCCCGACGCATGGGGGTGCAAGCCGCCGTTCGGCGGGAAGTTTCCGTACAGATTTCCGGCAAGATGGTTGATACCGGCGAAGAGGTTACCTATAATCCCCCACGCCCGAAAACGGCAGGTTTTGGTGCGGACGGGCGTAACTGGTGTAAATAGAAGCAGGCGTTATTTTTTGTTGATCGGCCTAAAGCAGCGGCTGATCAGGTAAGTAACAGCCACAACGGCAATAGCGGGATTCACTGCTTAAATCTGGTTTTCCCCCAACAGTACGGAGAAGTGCGGCACTCGGTGTCAGCGCTTTTTTTTGCGCGGAAATGGCGGGGAAGTTGACTTGAAGTCAGACAGATGGCGGCATTACTACAAGAGCACAGCGACCGTGGCGATATCGGCCAGGGTGTATGTGCCTGTGAATCACCCAATTTATCGCCGTATCGGAAAGCGCTGCGGGTAGGATGCAGAATGAATAGACCGGTACGGTACAGTTTGGTTATCCAGCTGGCGGTTTTATTGCCGATTGCCCTGGTGCTTTCCCTGTTTGGGTGGGTACCGGCCTATTCCGCGGTGTTTGGCGCGGCGGTGTATATCGTCCCCAATGCCTACTTCACCCTTTACGCATTCCGGTATCGGTTCAACGGCTCGGACGACAACGCCGCCCGCTGGATCACCCGCTCCTTCAACCGTGGAGAATTTGGCAAGCTTGCCCTGGCGGCGGCAGGTTTTGCGCTGGTGTTTCGTTTTGTTTCACCGCTAAACGTACCGGCCCTGTTCACCGGTTTTTGCAGCATGGTTATCTGCCAGTGGTTAATCGCGGCAATCATCACCAAACGCAGAGACGATTGAATAGAACCGCCGACGGCAAAAAACGTATTTGATTAGCAAAGGCATACCACAGACTATGGCAGCAGATAGCGAAGGGCTCACCACGACCGGCTATATACAGCACCATCTCCAGAACATGACTTTCGGCAAACTGCCGGCGGGTTATCACCGCCACGAGGTCGACGGTACCGTACATGTGCTGGAGCAGGATAGCTGGACCATGGCTCACTCCGCCGCAGAGGCGAAAGACATGGGCTTTATGGCCGTGCACCTGGACTCCTTGGGCTGGGGTATTTTCCTGGCGCTGCTGATCGGTTTTGTCTTCAAGCGCGTCGTAAACAAAGCCACTACCGACACTCCGCGCGGTGTGCAAAGCTTTGTGGAATTCCTGGTGGAATCCATCAATAACGTCGTTACCGATATTTTTCATCACAAGAACAGGCTCATCGCGCCCATGGCACTCACCATTTTTACCTGGGTGTTTATGATGAACCTGATGGACCTCGTTCCGGTGGATTGGCTGCCACTGGCGGCGGCTACAGTCAGCGGCAATGAGCATCTCTTCTTTAAAGTGGTGCCCACCACCGATCCCAATGTGACATTGGGTATGGCTTTCACCGTGTTTGCCCTGATGATTATTTTCAGCATCAAGGAAAAGGGCGTCTGGGGCTTTATCAAGGAGCTGACCTGTCACCCGTTTTTCGCGCCGAAAAAACTCTGGTATCTGAATATCATTCTGGTTCCCATCAACACCATTCTTGAAACCGTGGCACTTATCGCCAAACCCATTTCACTCGGCCTGCGGTTGTTCGGCAACATGTACGCCGGGGAAATGATTTTTATCCTGATCGCGTTGCTGTTCAGTACCGGCCTCGTTCTCGGCCTGGTGGGCGGCATACTGCAGTGGGGCTGGGCGGTGTTCCACATCCTGGTTATCACCCTGCAGGCGTTTATTTTTATGGTACTGACCACGGTTTACATGGCGATGGCGCACGATATTCACGAAGAAAACAGTGACGTACATAACCATGTGTAAATAATTCTATCAATCCAACTTCATTTTTTAATTTTGTTAATCAGGAGACACTAATGGAAGCTCAAGCTTTAGTTTACATCGCAGCAGCAATTTTGATCGGCATGGGTGCGCTCGGTACCGCGATTGGTTTCGGTAACCTGGGTGGCGCGTTGCTGGACGGTTCTGCGCGTCAACCGGAACAAGGCCCCGCACTGCAGGGCAAAATGTTCCTGATGGCCGGTCTGCTCGATGCAGTACCAATGATCGGTGTAGGTATCGGTATGTACCTGATTTTCGCCGTTGCTCCCGGAATGGCGGGTTAAGCGAACCCAAACCTTAAAACCCACTAGTGAATGAGGTGTTGGTGTGAATATTAACCTAACGCTTATCGGTCAGTCGCTGACATTCCTGGCTTTCGTGTATTTCTGCATGAAAGTGGTTTGGCCCGCTTTGATCAATATTATGAAAGAGCGGGAAAAACGCATTGAGGACGGTTTGCAGGCTGCGGAAAAAGCCGACAAGGACCTTGAGCTGGCGCGACAAAAAGTCAGCCAGCAGTTGAAGGAAGCCAAGGAGCAGGCAGCGTCCATTATTGAACAGGCCAACAAGCGAGCCAACCAGATTGTCGAGGAAGCCAAGGAGCAGGCGGTCGTCGAAGCCAACCGCATTAAAGCGGCGGCGCAGGCGGAAGTGGAGCGCGAAGTGCAACAGGCACGCGAGGAATTGCGTAGCAAAGTGGCTGTTCTGGCGATCACCGGCGCGGAAAAAGTGCTGGGCGCATCGGTGGACGCGAGCAAACACAACGACATGCTGAACAAACTGGCAGCGGAACTTTAATCGGGGGCCGATAAAGAGTCATGGCGGAATTAACTACACTGGCGCGGCCTTACGCCAAAGCGGCTTTTGAATACGCGCGCAAGGCGAACGACATCCAGGCCTGGTCCGATGCATCAACGTTACTGGCAACGGTGTCGCAACAGGACACGGTGGAAAAGCTGCTCGCGTCACCGGCGCGAACGGCGGAACAAAAGAGTGCGGCCATTATCGAAGTGTGCGGCGACAAACTGAATTCCGCCCAACAAAACTTTGTCCGCATTCTCGCCGAAAACAAGCGCCTTGCCCTGCTGGTGGAAATCCAGCACCTGTTCGAGCTGTACAAAGCCGCGCTGGAAAAATCCATCGATGTGGAAGTGCAGACTGCCTACGAAATCGAACCGGCATTGCAACAAAAACTGCGCGAAAGCCTGACCAAAAAACTGGAACGCGAAGTCACCCTGCAAACTTCCATCAACAAAGAGTTGATTGGCGGTGCATTGATTCGGGCGGGGGATACGGTTATTGATGGCTCCGTGCGTGGTCGCCTGGCCAAACTGGCCGAAGCGATGGGCGTTTAATCTCGAATTATCACGCGCTATTTTAGAAATAAAGATAGCGCGTAAAAATTTAAAATTTTAAGGAATTACAGTATGCAACAGCTGAATCCTTCCGAAATCAGTGAAATTATCAAGCAGCGCATCGACAGCCTTGCCGTAACCACTGAAGCGCAAAACGAAGGCACGGTCGTCTCCCTTACCGACGGTATTATCCGTATCCACGGCTTGGCCGACGTAATGTACGGTGAGATGATCGAGTTCGAAGGCGGCATTTATGGTATCGCGTTGAACCTGGAGCGCGACTCCGTGGGTGCGGTGGTACTGGGCGATTACAAAAACATTGCCGAGGGCCAGTCCTGTAAATGTACCGGCCGTATTCTTGAAGTGCCAATCGGCCCCGAAATGCTCGGCCGCGTGGTCGACGCTTTGGGTAATCCCATCGACGGCAAAGGCCCGATCAACACCAGGGAAACCGATGCGATCGAAAAAATTGCCCCCGGTGTAATTGACCGGCAGTCGGTTGATCAGCCGGTGCAGATCGGTCTGAAAGCCATCGACACCATGGTGCCAATCGGCCGTGGCCAGCGCGAGCTGATCATCGGTGACCGCCAGACCGGTAAAACCGCTGTTGCGGTGGACGCGATCATCAACCAGAAAGGCACCGGTATTAAATGTATTTACGTGGCGGTGGGCCAGAAGGCTTCCTCCGTTGCGTCCGTCGTGCGCAAGCTCGAAGAGCACGGCGCGATGGAGCACACCATCGTGGTCGCGGCGACCGCTTCCGATCCTGCGGCGATGCAGTTCCTGGCGCCGTTTGCCGGTTGCACCATGGGTGAATACTTCCGCGATCGCGGTGAAGATGCCCTGATTATTTACGACGACCTCACCAAGCAGGCCTGGGCCTATCGACAGATCTCCCTGTTGCTGCGTCGTCCGCCCGGTCGTGAAGCTTACCCCGGTGACGTTTTCTATCTGCACTCGCGTCTGCTCGAGCGCGCCTCGCGCGTTAACGCCGACTACGTGGAAAAATTCACCGGCGGCAAGGTAAAAGGTAAAACCGGTTCATTGACCGCGCTGCCTGTTATCGAAACGCAAGCCGGTGACGTATCCGCGTTCGTACCGACCAACGTCATCTCCATTACCGACGGCCAGATCTTCCTGGAAACCGACCTGTTCAACGCCGGTATCCGTCCCGCGATGAACGCCGGTATTTCCGTATCCCGGGTAGGTGGCGCGGCGCAAACCAAGATCGTCAAGAAACTGTCCGGTGGTATTCGTACCGCACTGGCGCAGTACCGTGAACTGGCGGCGTTCTCGCAGTTTGCTTCCGACCTGGACGAGGCGACCAAAGCCCAGCTCAGCCACGGTCAGCGCGTTACCGAACTGATGAAGCAAAAGCAGTATTCACCGCTGAGCGTGGCCGAAATGGCGGTCGTGGTTTACGCCGCGAACGAAGGTTACCTGAAAGACGTGGAAGTGGAAAAAATCGGTGCGTTCGAGTCGTCGCTGCTTTCTTACATGAACAGCCAGCACGCCGACTTGATGAAGCAAATGAACACTGGTGACTATTCCGACGAAATCGCCGCCGGCATCAAATCGGCACTGGATAACTTCAAAGCCACCCAAACCTGGTAACAGGCGAATTTAATTATGGCAAGCGGAAAAGAAATACGCACCCAGATCGGCAGTATTAAAAATACGCAGAAGATCACCAGCGCGATGGAAATGGTCGCGGCCAGTAAAATGCGTCGCGCCCAGGACCGCATGGAAGTGGGCAAACCCTACGCGAGTCATATTCGCGCGGTGGTTCGCCATATCGCCAGCGGCAACTCCGAATACAATCACTTGTACCTGGAGCAACGCGAAGTCAAACGTGTTGGTTACATCGTCGTTTCCACTGATCGCGGCTTGTGCGGTGGTTTGAACATCAACCTGTTCAAATCTATCATCGTGCACAGCAAACAATTTGCCGACCAGGGCGTTGGTGTCGATCTCGGTTTGATCGGCGCTAAAGGCGCGGCGTTTTTCAAAAGCGTCGGCGGCAATATTGTTTCCAGCGTGCGCGATATCGGTGAACAACCCTCCATTTCCGATCTGATCGGCAGCGTCAAAGTAATGTTGGATGCTTTCGCCGATGGCAAAATCGACAAGCTGTTTTTGGCGGGCAACGAATTTGTTAACACCATGACCCAGGCGCCGCGTGTTCGCCAGTTGCTGCCCTTGCTGCCGGACGAAAACGAAAAACTCAAGCACCACTGGGATTATATCTACGAACCCGAAGCGCGCGACCTGCTCAACGGCCTGTTGACCCGTTATATCGAATCGCAGGTGTACCAGGCGGTGGTGGAAAACGGCGCGTGCGAACAGGCCGCGCGAATGATCGCGATGAAAAACGCCACCGAAAACGCCGGTGAACTGATTGACGATTTGCAACTGGCGTACAACAAGGCGCGGCAGGCGGCGATCACGCAGGAGCTGTCGGAAATTGTCGGCGGCGCGGCAGCGGTTTAAGTAAAGAATTTTTGAATTTTAAATTTTAGTACATGAGGAAGCGCAAATGAGTAGCGGACGAATCGTACAGATTATTGGAGCGGTTATCGACGTGGAATTTCCACGCGATGCCGTGCCCAGGGTTTACGATGCACTGACGGTAACCGAAAAAGGCTTGACGCTGGAAGTACAGCAACAGTTGGGCGACGGCGTTGTGCGCGCTATTGCCATGGGTCCGTCGGAAGGTGTCAGCCGCGGTCTGCTGGTGGAAAACACCAACGCACCGGTTTCCGTACCGGTAGGCACCGAAACCCTCGGCCGCATCATGGACGTGCTCGGCAACCCCATTGATGAAAAAGGCCCCATCGGCGAAAAAGAACGCGCGCCGATCCACCGCAAGGCGCCCGCCTACGACGAACTGGCCGCTTCCGAGGAACTGCTGGAAACCGGTATTAAAGTTATCGATCTGGTTTGCCCGTTCGCCAAGGGTGGTAAGGTTGGCCTGTTCGGTGGTGCCGGTGTGGGTAAAACCGTCAACATGATGGAGCTGATCAACAACATCGCCACCGAGCACAGCGGTCTTTCCGTATTCGCCGGTGTGGGCGAGCGTACCCGGGAAGGTAACGACTTCTATTACGAAATGCAGGAAGCCGGTGTTGTTAACACCAAGAATTTCGCCGAGTCCAAAGTGGCGATGGTGTACGGCCAGATGAACGAGCCGCCCGGAAACCGTCTGCGCGTGGCCCTGACCGGTCTGACCATGGCGGAAAAATTCCGTGACGAAGGTAAGGACGTACTGTTGTTCGTCGACAACATCTACCGTTACACCCTGGCCGGTACCGAAGTATCGGCACTGCTGGGCCGTATGCCTTCCGCAGTGGGCTACCAGCCGACACTGGCGGAAGAAATGGGTGTACTGCAGGAGCGAATCACCTCCACCAAGACCGGCTCCATTACCTCCATCCAGGCGGTATACGTACCGGCGGATGACTTGACCGACCCGTCACCGGCCACCACCTTCGCGCACCTGGACTCCACCGTTGTTTTGAGCCGGGATATCGCCGCGAAAGGTATTTACCCCGCGATCGACCCGCTGGACTCCACCTCCCGCCAGCTGGACCCGCTGATCATCGGCCAGGAGCACTACGAAGTGGCGCGTGGCGTTCAGTCCGTACTGCAACGTTATAAAGAGCTTAAAGACATCATCGCGATTCTGGGTATGGACGAGCTGTCCGAGGAGGACAAACTGACCGTATCCCGCGCGCGTAAGATCGAGCGTTTCCTGTCGCAGCCTTTCCACGTGGCGGAAGTTTTCACCGGCTCGCCCGGTAAATACGTATCGCTGAAAGATACCATCGCCGGCTTTAAAGGCCTGCTCAACGGTGACTACGACAGCTTGCCGGAACAGGCTTTCTACATGGTGGGCAGCATTGACGAAGCCGTGGAAAAAGCCAACAAAATGGCCGGAAAAGCAGCGTAATTCAGTAAAACTGTCGATAACCGGCTTTTCGGGTTTACCCGGAAAGCCCCGAGGCGATAATCTATGGCAATGACAATACATTGCGACATCGTAAGTGCCGAAGAGGCGATCTATTCCGGGCTGGTGGAGCTGTTGGTGGCCGCCGGCACGGAAGGCGACGTGGGCATCTGCTATGGTCACGCCCCGCTGCTGACCTCGCTGAAGCCAGGCCCCATCCGCCTGAAAACCCAGCACGGAGAAGAGGAAATCTACTACGTCTCCGGCGGTTACCTGGAAGTCCAGCCGGATTCCGTTACCGTACTGGCGGACACCGTGCTGCGTGCCGGCGATATGGACGAAGCCGCCGCCCAACAGGCGGTGAAGGAAGCCGAGCAGGCCCTGCACAACCAGAGCAGCGAACTGGACTACTCCAAGGCCGCCGCGCAACTGGCGGAAGCGGCGGCGCAACTGCGCACATTACAGGCGATACGCAAAAAAGTGCGCGCCTGACCGTTTCCATTGCACTTACAAAGTCGATCAAAAAAGGGTAGCTTTAGCTGCCCTTTTTTATATGTACATGGCTGGGCGGGTAAACAACGTGTCACCCGCTGTATTTACCACCTTTCGATGGCGGGTGGCATCCGAAGTGTCGGACCATCACTTACCCGCCGTACGGTTAGAACCTCAAGGGACTTTTCATGCTAGATATCGTTATCCTCGCCGCTGGTAAAGGCACCCGTATGCGCTCCAGCACACCCAAGGTGCTGCACGCCCTGGCGGGTAAACCCTTCGTCTCTCACGTCATCGACCGGGCAAAAGACCTGGCGGCGGACAACATCCACCTGGTCATTGGCTACGGCGCCGACGCTGTTCGAGCTGCATTGCCGGATTCCGGCCTGAGCTTTGTCGAACAAACGGAACAACTCGGCACCGGCCATGCGGTAATGCAGGTACTGCCTTCCCTGCAACAGGACACCACCGTGCTGATCCTCTACGGCGACGTCCCGCTGATCAATACCGAAACCCTGAAAAGCCTGCTGCAAAAAGTTTCCGAATCCTCCATGGGCCTGCTCACGGTCGACCTCGCTGACCCCACCGGCTACGGCCGCATCGTGCGCAACCCAAGCGGCCAAGTCACCGCCATCGTCGAACACAAGGACGCGACCCTTGAGGAACGTGCAATAAAAGAAGTCAACACCGGCGTAATGGCAGTGAAAAGCAGCGATCTCCACAAATGGCTGCCGGCGCTGACCAACAACAACGCCCAAGGCGAATACTACCTCACCGACATTATCGCCATGGCCCAGGCCGAAGGCGTAGAAATTGAAACCGCCCAGCCGGCTTATGAATACGAAGTATTGGGAGTGAACAATCGCCAGCAACAGGCCGAACTCGAGCGGGTCTACCAGCAACTGCAGGCCAAATCCCTGATGGACGACGGCATCAGCCTACTGGACCCGGCCCGCTTTGATTGCCGTGGCAGCATCAAAGCCGGCATGGACTGCGCTATCGACATCAACTGCGTTTTCGAGGGCGAAATCCAGTTGGGCAATAACGTGAAAATAGGCCCTAACTGCTGCCTAAAAAACGCCAAAGTCGGCGATAATGTTTCGATCCTGCCAAATTCTGTTATCGAGGATGCGGTGATCGAAAGCAATTGCAACATTGGCCCCTTCGCCCGCCTGCGGCCTGGTACCCACCTGGCCAGCGGAGCCAGGATCGGCAACTTTGTCGAAACCAAGAAAGCCAACATCGGTAAAGGTAGTAAGGTGAACCACCTAAGCTACGTGGGCGACGCCGAAGTGGGCGAGGGGGTGAATATCGGTGCCGGCACCATTACCTGTAACTACGATGGCGTGAATAAACATAAAACCACCATTGAAGATGGCGTGTTTGTTGGCTCCAATACGGCACTGGTGGCGCCGGTCAAACTCGGCAAACACAGCACCGTCGCTGCCGGCTCGGTGGTTACAAGCAATGTCGGCGAAGACCAGCTTGTCGTTGCCCGTTCGCGCCAGCGTAATGTGGATGGTTGGCGGAGACCGAAAAAGAAGTAGCACCTTGAGGGCAGAAAGTCTGCCCAAGTTCAGGCTTTCTCAATGTGGTAAGGGTTTAAGCTCCTCCACCTTTTCAAGGGGGAGGTTGGGAGGGGGTTGAAGCTCCCCTGAAAATCGTATTCCAACTTCCCGGCACCATTAAGAATTTTTAATCATGCTGCCGCTTCCATTCCACAGTGGGCGTACGCGGGTGTACCGGATTGGCTTGGGCAAGAAATACTATCGCACCATGGTAATCGGCGCTTTAGCACAGTTGCAGCAGTCACATTCACTTGGATCACCTGATGATCAACCAAAACTTGCCGATAAAACCGGTAATCTTTTGCCGCCTGCGAATCGCGAAGACAATGTAGATATTAGCGAACGTGGACGCTTAGCCTTAGAGCGTGAAATGCAAAATATAGCTACTGCACGAGAAAATCAGGAGTTCGTCGATTTCCGAGGGCATGATGGTAAAATTCGACTTGGGCTAACGGCATTCGGAAAAGCCGCAATGGATGGCTGGTCAGATAAAGGGCTAGAAATAGCTAAGGAGTCTATCCTTGCTGCGGCTGAGGCATTCCAGGATGCGTTTCGTAGTAATTTAGAAGAGCACGGATCGTCAACCGCTGGTACCGCGATATCGTTGAACCGGCATCAGATTGTTATTAATTCACAAGCGGTACCAGACTGGTTCTTGGAGGAATACAAAAGCGCTCTTTCATCAATGGGCAATATTAAACTCAAAAGCGCGTTCGAAAATGGCGATACATTTTTTGTCTCTCCACCAACTGCATTAAATTTTGAGGCTTTAAGCCGCTATGCCGAGATTGAACACAACATGTAACAAAGCCAAGCACAGCGACAGCTCTTCGGTTCCGGCTTCGCTTTCACTACAAAGCCGCGTACGTTGGTGGCGTTACAATGGGTGTATGTTACGTATTTTTGAGCCGCGCGAGACAAGCGCATGCACGCATAACATGGGGCCGGCTCCGCCATCAGCTGGATAATCTCAGGAAAGCCAGGAAAGAAATTGACCCGCCAGATGCATAATTTTTTATGCCTGCAGGAAGTACGTGTGTTAAAGGAGAAGTGTATGGCGGACCTGAACAACCTGACTCAAGTACTGGACCATCTGGACGATGAGGCCGACGGCGAGAAGCTGACGGCGCCATGTTGAAGTCCATCGGCGACCGGTAATCCCAATGGATGTCACACACAATAGAAACCGGTGCAGAAATTGAATGTCCAAATAGCACCAGGCTTACGCTCGGTAATAAATCATTCAACTTTCAAATTGAGGATAGCACCATGAAAACCAAGGTAGCGTTAGGGATCATTTTAACTGCAACTGTCTCATCTGCTCTTGGCATCTCTCAAGCGTTTGCCGGGGAGCGCCCACCGGCGGATGCCAAACCTTTGGTTGAAATAATCAAAGAATTAGAAGCACGGGGATACGCACCAATTACAGAGATATCAATGGATGATGGGGTTTGGGAAGTTGAAGCTTATAAACAAAACGAGGAGCGGGAGTTGAGGGTTGATGGCTATGGCAATAATTTTCTGGTTTGAGTGCGCTGGTTTAACGGGTAACAAAACCTGTGAGAATCGATCTCGACTTCCCCGGGTCCGGTGCCAATGTTGGTAACAATAATTTCGCCGGTTCCACCGGTGTTGAGATGGGATACTACAATTTCGATATTCAGGAAACCCAACGGGATCTGTTTGCCGGCCATTGGAGAGAGAACCTCAATGGTTCCTTTTTACCTTGCGTTGGGGCAGCAGATCTATTTAATAAAAATTACGGACGTTACGTCAATTGGCATTCTTGTGGGTGTCATGTAACAAGGCTTCGAGATATTCGCTTAACGAACCAAGGCTTGACTTCACATATATTCAAAGTATATTCTGCCACGGCTATTTAACGAGACTAGCAACCTGTTGAGAAAATCTTCCGGTCTTTTTCAACTCGCGAAAAGAAAAAATGTGATTTTTGCTTTTCTCCCAAAATCAAAGACTTAACAGTTTCGATTTGCCAATAGGGAATATCACAATAACAGTTAATTGGAAAAAAAGCGGTCAGTGCACCAAATTCATTGTACTCTCGCAATTTGTTCTCTTTGAATAACCCTATAGAGATTTATCCATCACCATGGAAAATCAACACTAAAAAGGAAAGACAGTGCTTGCAAGGATAATGAGCATCGGGATTGCTATCGCCATACTTTCTACTGGATGCACGGAAAAGAAGGACGAAGAGGTCCAATCACGATCAGAAGAGGTGATTGCTGACTTCGATAACAGTCCTCGCGGCGCCACTTTACCTGATGACTGGCGTTCCGTTTTAAGCTACGGCGCGCACGCTCACTTTGCCATCGTCGAAGGAGGTATCCCCGCTGATGGTAATGCTCTCCAGACTAATATTCAATCGCCGGGAAATATTGAGTTTGGGGACATCAAGTTGGCAAAGGAACAAATTGCCGTTGTTCCCGGTGTTGAACATGTATTATCTCTTTGGGCCATGGGTGAACCCAGCGCTCAACTCCTCATTGGTTTGGAAGATATAAGCGATGAACCTCCTTTATACAGGTCCTATTCGGTCTCGCCTGAGTGGAGCAAATTCGATGTTGCCTTCACTCCTGAAACAGACCGCGTAGAGCTAAGCGTCAACCTTTCGTTTGCCGAAAACATTGGCTCTACGATTCTTCTGGACAAAATAAGCCTTACCCGCGCCTCCACTAACACTATTTATTTCCCCGATCTGGAATTCGATGATCCCGTTGATGGTCACCGTCAGGTGTGGTTGGGGCTTGTTGAAAATAAAGCGAAAGCGACATTCGGTGTTGTGGAGGGATCTCAGGGAAGGAATGGGAAGCTGCTAGAAGTGGACATTGCCAAGCCCAGCGTTGGCGACCAGTGGAATGTTCAGGTAGTCCAGCATCGCATACCGATCCAACCGAATGTACTCTATAACTACTCTGCCTGGGTAAAAGGTCCTAGAGGCGCCCAAACATATTTTGGCGTGGAGGGACCGGTTTACCAGAATATAGCCAGCAAGGAGGTCATTCTGGTCGGCGACTGGCAGCAGGTTGCTTTCCAATTCATCACACAAACCGCAGCTGTGCGTTTACCTATCCACTTTAATTACGGGTTCAATGAGGATGCGGATATATATATTGATGATGTCCGATTGGAGGTGTCTCAGTGAATTGTTCGCCGCTGACTGCCAATGAACGTTTGGAAAAAAAGATTTTGTCTCGAAGACGATTTCTCAAGTCAGGCGGCCTGTTGTTGACGGTGGGAGTGTTACTGCGGACCGGTAGTGTTTTCGCTGCGGCAGAGAGGCAACTTAGGGATGCTTTTCAGGATGACTTCCTAATGGGCACAATGATTGATCCCGTAGTGTATCTGCGTGAGGGCTCTGAGCTTGCTGGTGTCGTTGCCAGAGAATTCAATTCTCTTACAGCTGGAAATATATTTAAGTGGGACCATATCCACCCAACCGAAAAACATTGGAATTGGGCTCATGCGGATGCCTTTGTTGAATTTGGTGAAAAATATCGCATGCATTTAGTCGGGCACCCGCTGGTATGGCACGCCCAGCTTCCAATCGGTCTCTTTGATAATCCGGCTAAACCAGGGCAAACGCCGGCCATTCTCACTGAAAAGCTTCAGCAACATATTACCCGCATTGTCGACCGATACCGTGGACGCATCCATGTCTGGGACGTGGTGAACGAAGCCATAGCGGAAGATGGCAACTGGTACGACAATCACTGGTACCAAAAATTGGGACCCGGGTATATTGCGTCCTCATTTAGATGGGCCCGCGAAGCCGACCCGGCGGCCAAGCTGTTATATAACGACTTCAATCTTTGGGATGAAAGGAAGCGCAACAAGACCGTCGAGATGATCAAGTTTTTCAAGAGTGAGGGTGTTCCCATCGATGGTATAGGCATACAAGGACACATGGGGCTGAATTACCCCGATCTTAAAGAACTCGAAAACTCCATCGAGGCCTTTTCCAGGGAGGGCCTTGAGGTTCACATCTCGGAACTGGAAGTTGACGTGCTGCCCACAGTGCCTATCGGTGAATTTCCTCAATATCGATCTGAGCTGGACCCTTACAAGGACGGCCTTCCCAAGGAAGTCGATCAAAAGCTGGCCCAGCGGTATAAAGATATATTCAGCTCACTGATTAAATATCGGGACAATATTCAACGGGTAACACTCTGGGGCGTTTCCGACGATCGATCGTGGAAGAATGATTTCCCTGTGCCGGGACGTACCAATTACCCGCTGCTGTTCGATCGCAACAGACAGCCCAAGCGTGCATATGACGCTGTGATAAAACTAAAGTGACGATTATTGGAATTTTCGTTAAATATTAAATTCGATCAATATAATCAAAACGCCAATCAGTGCTGTGAGTAAACCTCTGGCGGATGTTCGACTCGCGTCAGGGTTTACACTACAAAAAAGGGAGATGAAAATGAAATCAACTCGCGTAGCTAAAAGAATAAACTATCGCGATCTGTCCGGTTTGGCAGCAAGGAACAGGAGAATGGTTTCTTGTTTTGTCGTACTGATTCTATTGATCGCGCCCAGTGCGCAATCAGCTTACATCAGCGTCAGTACTTCGACATCCACATCCGGAACGGTCTACCTTACCTCCAACGTGGTGCAGTACCAGTATAACTATATCGTTGAGGTAACCGGCGGCGATGACATACTGATTCACGCGTACCCGGGCTACTCATTGTCGGGAATGCGGACTATCGCGTTAAGCAAACCGAATGGTACTTATAAATTCGTTCACAGGCACTGCCAGCGGTTAACCGGTGGGTGGGCAGGCAACTGCCAGGATTCCTCGCCTGTGACGGTAACCTTCAATAGATCAAGCCGGGGTGCGGCAGTTGAAACTGAGTATACGTACGACACGCTGGGCCGGCTTACCCGCGTGAAACAGAACGGAACTGTCAGTGCTGGCTACTGCTATGACGATGCCGGCAACCGCGAGACCGTCGATGTCACAGGGGGTGGAGAAAATTGCGCAAGCGCCCAGCCACTTTCCGCACCAACAGGCTTAACCGCCACATGGATTTATGGCAGGAGTTGGGAAATTACATGGGATGCCGTGGAGAACGCTACCCACTATGTATTAACAACCGTAAACGGCCAGGTAACTATCCAAGGTGGAAACACGACAGTCTATGCAACCTGGGAGCAGGATGATGAACCTATCTGGATTAAAGCCTGCGATGAATCTTCGTGTTCCAGTCTAGCGTTCTTCTAGGGAATTAGGAGCTTTTATGAAAACCAATAAACTGATTAGCAAGAGCCTGATAATTGTCTTCGCGGTCTGGACGCTCAATTCCCAGGCGATACAGGATAATCAAATAGCGCCGCCCAGCGTGCAAACCATTGATGACCATGGCGTCAATATCACAACCGGCCAGATCACGGCCAGTGTTGATACGGTATCCATTGGAGGCGAGCGCGGTATTTCCCACAGCATCTCAGCCTTTACCAATAACTTTCCGATGGGCCTGGATGGGTATACCGACAAATTCGCCGGCAATGCCAGATATATAGACCTCTTTACCTGGCAAGCCGGAGGTAACTTACTGGAGTATGAGGGGGAAAGTTACTATCAGTTTAAAGTCATGCGGGTATTCGGTCCCACCGGTACTGCGGATTTCAAGATAATGAAAAGCAATGGCGAGTTTAGTAACGACGGAACGAATGTCGGTTCGGGCTACTACTATGAAGGTTTTGATGAGCGCCACACCCTGGAACGCCAGGGCAACGGCAACCTGATCTGGACCATGCCCGATGGCACGGCGCTTCACTATAAGAGTTCGGGGTCCACGGCCGCAACAGGAGGCGTCTTGAGAAAAGTTGTTTATCCCAACGGGTTTACGCTTTACCTCGGCCAACTCTCCGGCGTTACCACCAACACCGGGTTTCAGCTTAAGTACGAGTACGATACCACGAATGTGCAAGGGATGAGCGCGGCGAAGCATGCCATACGGGCTCAATACCCACTCACCATCGTGCCCAACTCGGGCGATGAAGTTACCTGGGCCATGTATAACCCGCGCTATATTACGGCAATCAATAATGCGTACGAGTACTGCCCGATGAATAGCGACAGGTGTACCAATCTAAGCCAAAACTGGCCCAGGGCCGAGTTCACGTGGCCCGGCGGTATGCCGGCTGCGATGTATTACGGCGATAGCGTTTTTTCAGTGAAAGACGCCAACGGCGGCATCACTCAATATCATTTTGAGGCTCAGGACGTCTGCCTGTCCGAATCAGGGAACTATATTGACGTCTGTACCTATCAGCAGGGGGAGAAATGGTCTCCCCGGCTGGTGGGTATCAAAACAGCGAACAGCGCGACAGTGAACTTTCATTATGAATTCAAAAATATCCATGAGTTCAATCACTATGCCTACGGCGCGTTTTCTGTTTCCGCCAGTGAAGCCGGGAAGGTGAAATCCGCCAACACGCCGGCGGGCCAGGAGTATTATCAAATTGGTACATCTATTAACGGCGGTACCGACTTCCGCAATTCGGGCGGCTGGAATGACGAGGTTCAGATTCGAGGCACGTTACCCGGCGTGCTGATTTCAGCCAAACTGCGAAACTCCGGAGTTTATAATTTCGAAAATGATTTTCGTAATTTTGTTACCAGTGAATCGCCTTGGGGCTCGGCGTCGAAATCATATACCTACGGTGGACCCAGAGGAAATCTCAGCCGAATAAGCACCCAGGGGGGCTATATTACGGCAACGTATCCCTCCTCCTGCGCCGGCATCCGCAAGCACTGTAACAGTCCATCGAGTGTCACGGATGGCGAGAACAATAAAACCGAGTATACCTATCACGCGCAATCGGGGCAGGTTGAAACCATAACAGGCCCCGCCGTCAATGGCGTTCGACCTCAAACGCGATATGAGTACGAAGCCAAGTACGCTCCCCACTACCAGCCGGACGCCAACGGGGTTTTCAGGCTGGAAAGCCAAAGCGATCCCATCTATCTTCCGGTGCGCAAAGCCCATTGCAGAACAACAAACTTTTCAGGAAGCAGCTGCGCCGGCGGCCCGGATGATGAGGTGGTCGTTACCTACACGTACGAGCCGAAAAACCTGCTCCTGAGCAGTGAAACGGTCACGGCGCTGGGGGACAGCGGCATCGAGTCGCGGACGACCTGTTACCAGTATGATATCTACGGCAACCGTATTGGCGAAATCCTCCCCAAAGGCAGCGCGGCTTGCCCCTGAAAAAGGACTTAGATATGACTATAAAAAACCAAATCAGCAGGGTTTCTGTTTTTTCGCTAAGGGCTTTTGTCTTTTCACTAATCGCATGCTGCACTGTATTCGCCAGTGCCACCGCGAACGCAGATCAACAGGCCGCGCCGTATACCTATGCCAAACGTTTTTCGCCAACCGGAAAACTGCTGGGGGAAATCAGCCCGGATCCCGACGGTGGGGGTGCACTGAAGTATCTGGCCAAGCGTTACGTTTACGGAAACACGAGCCGTCCCGGGCTCCTGACTCAAATCGATATCGGCGTTCTCAACGTTTGGCAGAATGAACATGTTTTGCCGAAGGATTGGACGGGATTTGAAATTATCCAGAAAGAAAAATTCTACTATGATTCCGAGGGACGCAAGGAAGCCGTGGCCCAAACAACATCCGGTGGAACAGTCCAGGCGTTAACGCAGTACTACTACGATAGCCAGGGCCGGCTAGAGTGCAAGGTTGTGCGGCTCAACACCCTCAACATCTCAAGCCTGCCGAGGGGCGATTGCAGTTCGGCCTTCACCGGTGCGCAGGGGCAGTACGGACACGACAGGCTGTACGCGTATGAATACAACCAGTTTGGTCAGGTGCTGGTGGAGCGTAGGGCAGTAGGCACGTCCCTTGCCCAGGATTATGTGACAAATACCTACAAGCTCAACACTACCCTCAAGGAAACCGTAACGGACGCGAACGGCAACACCGCCCGATTCAACTACGATAGTTACAAGCGGCTCAGGGAATGGTGTTTCCCTTCAGCGTCAACCGGCAGTGGCTCCTACAACTGCAGTGATAACGAGGAGTACACTTACGACAGGAACGGCAACCGCACCACACTGACCAAGCGCGATGACAAAGTCATCACCTACGTCTACGACGATCTGGGACGGATGAGTTCAAAGCAATTCAGCAATGGCGCTCCCGCCGTCAACTACACCTATGACCTTCAAGGGCTTGAACTCAGCGCCAAATTCAGTAATAACAACCGGGGCGTCACCACCCAATACACCGGTTTTGGAGAGATAGAAAGAGAAACCACCAACGTCAATGGAACCACCTACTCTATATCCTACGACCACGATGCGAACGGCAACCGCGAATGGATCTATCAGCCCGGCGCCAAATTCCGGTATCTCTATGATGATCTGGACCGCCTTAAAGCGGTGCGAGAAAACACCTCCAGCAGCAACCTCATTACCTACACCTACGATAAATGGGGCCGTGCCGGAACCCTCGCAACCTTGAACAACGGCGGAACCGTCACGCTCGACTACGACCCGCTATCGCGTGTTGACCAGATCGATTACCAGTTTTCGGGCACCTCCAACGATCTGGTCATGGAATTTAATTACAACCCAGCCAGCCAGGTCATCCGGCGGTTCCTGAACAACGGCCTGTTTCACTACAACCAAAGTAACGGCATTGGAGAAATGGGCAACTACGAAGTCAACGGACTCAACCAGTACACTGCCGTCGGCGGTCAACCCTTCACGTACGATGACAATGGCAACCTCACCTCCGATGGCTATACCGACTATAAATATGATATAGAGAACCGCCTGATCGAGGCCCGGCGCCAGCACACCGTTATCCTCAAATATGACCCCAGGGGCAGGCTCTATGAAAGCTACCCCGTCAACGACGGCTCCAAAACCTACTTCCTGTATAGCGGCGATCAACTCATTGCCGAATACCAAAATGGCGCCATGACAAAGCGT
>CAYVIB010000020.1:48784-94214 GCA_964451365.1 uncultured Cellvibrionaceae bacterium | reverse complement strand
AGCGGCCTCAGCAGTGAATTCACTATCGCGGTTGCCCGCAAGCCGGACGTGCCGGCCTGGTCCAGCACCGCAACCTTATCCGATGGAAGTTATACCGTTGCCTGGAACAACGTGTATGACGATGTTACCCACTATAAGCTGCAGGAAAGCACGAATAACGGCAGCACCTGGACGGAAGTATTAAATGGAACCGGTTTAAGCAAGCCGTTTAGTGGCCGTGGCACCGGCACTTACCTTTACCGCGTGGCCGCGTTCAATACCGTAGGTGCCGCAACCAACAACTCCGCCTGGAGTTCGCCTTATACGATAACCGTGGCCGCGCCGGCCGTGCCGGGCAACGTACGTGTCACCGACAAGGTGGAGAACAACTACACCGTTGCCTGGAATGCGGTATCCAATGTCCGCGAATACGAAATCGCCGAAACCGTTGGCGGGACAACAAACACCTGGCGCACAAGTTCAACCAGCGTGCGTTTGCTGGACAAGGCGGAAAATACCTACAGCTACCGGATCAAGGCCTGTAACAATATAGGTTGCTCCGCGTTATCTACTTCGGCCAGTGCGCAGATCGTTATCACACCTGGCCAGCCCGGTACATTAACCGCTGCAGCCAATCCGTCCACCCGCAAAACAGGCCTGTCCTGGGGCGCCGCCTCCGGTTCGCCCTCACGTTACGAGGTGCAGCAGCGTCTGGGCAGCGGTGCCTGGAGCGCGAGCCAGACCTTTACCGGCACATCCGGTACCTGGCCCACGGCGGTCACTGTGGCGGGAACGTATCAGTACCAGGTCCGGGCCTGCCGAACCATGGGGAGCCGTCTTGGTTGCTCCGCCTGGGTCGCCTCCAATTCTGTGACTTATTCCATTCCCGCCACCCCGACGTTGCAGGTGCCCGATAGCAGTTCCGATGGAGCCTATACCGTTTCCTGGAACAGCGTCAGTTATGCCGAGCACTATGTATTGGAAGAGAACGGCACCCCGCAAACCGTCTCCGGCACGGCAAAGACGTTCAGCGACAGCACGGCAAAAGAGGGCGGCTTGTATGAATATCAGGTCAAAGCCTGTAATCCACTAGGTTGTAGTCCACTGAGCGTTGCTAAAACGGTAAGGGTTCGTGCAGCAGCGGATTCGCAGAGTGATACTGGCGGCAATCCCGATGATGGGGCTGTAGTGGTCAGCCTGCCGCCGTCCGGTCCCGCGCCCGGCACACCGGTGGGCAGCATCGGCGGGGAATTCCGCGTCAACGAGGCTGGCGCCGCGACCTATTCCATCCCGCTGCTGCTGCCGGAAGGGACCGCGGGCGTCGTGCCGCAATTATCCTTCAACTATTCCAGCCAGGGTGGCAACGGCATCATGGGGCAGGGCTGGTCGCTCAATGAAATCTCCGGTATTACCCGCTGCCGGCAGACGCTGGCGCAGGACGGGCAGGCGAGGCCGATCACCTGGAGCGCCGAAGACCGGTTCTGCCTCAATGGCCAGCGACTGATGCTCGAAACGGGTGATGCTTATGGCGCCATTGGTGCCACCTACAAAACCGAACTCGACAGCTTCGTGACCGTTACCGCCCACGGCGGCACCGCCGGTCATCCCGACCATTTCACTGTACAGGCAAAGGATGGCTCGACATCCACCTATGGAGACTCGGCGGATTCCCTTCTGAAAGCCGGCACCCATACCCTGACCTGGGCGATCTCCCGCTTTGAAGACAACATGAAAAACCGCATCGATTTTCATTACACCGGCGATGCCGCTACTGGTCAGCGGATTGAACAAATTGACTATGCCTATCCAGGTATTACCAGCAATTCGCCGGGTGCCAGTATCGAATTTATTTACGAAGACAGACCCGATACTGCCAGTAGCTGGATATCCGGGTTTGAATTTCACCAGATGAAGCGTCTGTCGAACGTTGTGGTGAAAAATGCCGTGGCGGGAACATTACAGGAATACCGCAGCTATAACCTGGCGTACCAGAGCCCGGAGGTCGTCCTAACAGATAGCCTTAGCCGATTGGTAAGTGTCGAAGAGTGCGTGGCAGCCAAATGCCTTAAGAAAACACACTTTAAATGGCCGGAGGTGTCGGGTTCCATTGTTGCCACAACCATTGGCAGCCGGCTTGTGCTGGGCGATGTACCCAAGGTGCTTACCTACCGGAATCTGGACATTAACGCCGACGGCCAACTCGATCTGGCGTGGGTGCAGTACAGCGACAGCAATCCCAACGTCCAGCGCCTTTACTATTCACTCGCCCGCCCCGACGGCGGATACAGCCTGCAAACCGGCGCTTCGGAAGGACAATTTAATTCCGATCTGACCCAATTTGGTTCCGGTGTGGAAATTCATGTGCTGGATTACAACGCGGATGGCCGTCAGGACATTATCGCCCGCCAAAAGGATGCGCCGGAAGGTGAAGCCTGGAGCTTGTTTTTGGCTGTGGCTGAAGGTGCTACCTGGACGCTGAAGAAAGATCTATTAACTGATCTGCCATTTGTCAACGAAGACTTCCAGTTCGGCGACCTGAATAGTGACGGTGTGGCGGATGCATATTATATCCAAAATAACCGTATGTTCGTTCACTACCTGAATAAGCTGAATACGGATTTCAGCAGCAATCGGGCCCATTACCGCTATAGCGACACTCCCCAAAGCTTCAGATTCAATGATCTTGCCACTTACGAGGAGGATGATTATTGGACCATTCATCGCCTGCTGCCGGGAGGAGCTGGAGATTTTAATGGCGACGGGCGCGTGGATTTCGTTGTCGTGGCTGAATACTACACGATGGAAATGCATACCGGCGCCACTGAGCCGGGTCCTGTCAGCCATGGCCCGAGACCCTTGGCCTACATTGCCGGTGAAAATGGTCTGGAGCTGTTCGGCCAGGTGGGAACAGACACTTTGATGACCAGAGAAATGCCGCTACGCTCCATCGATCTGAACGGCGACGGCCTGACCGATGCTGTTTTTAAGCATCGGGGCGAATGGAAAATGGTCCTGAGTACAGGTAGTGGCTGGACCGCTCCGGAGGTGATACAGGACGTACCGGACTTGGATGATAAACAGGTGCTGATAGCCGACATTAACCGTGACAGCTATCCAGACCTGGTAAGGGCCGAACAGGGTGTGTCAGTGCATCACTGGCTGCCGGCCCATGGCCGCTTCAGCACCGAAGAGAAGCACTTTTCCAGTGTGGTTTTACGTGATTATAACCAACTGGCTGTAGTTGACATTGATGGCGATGGATGGAACGACATATTGTACTTCCATCCCGGGCAACCCACTGGTTACGAAAAGTCAGCCTGGTCGGTTTACCTGGCGAGCCAACAGGGAGAACTCTCTCCTAACGTCGTGACCGGCATCACGGACGGGCTTGGCAACGAAACCAGCATTACCTACGAGCTGCTCACCCACAGTGACCACTACAGCCGTGTCGATGTGGGTGAAGTGGTGACGCGGGAACTGGGGGAAGTCTGTGCACCACATCCGCGGGAGCCGCGGACAGTATGTTATATGCCGGTCAAGCAAACCATCAATACCAGTGATTTCTACAGCACACTGAACAACCCATTCTCAACATTACCGGAAGGCAACGAGCACCTCGAGGAAGCCGCATCACCGGTGCTGGAAATTTACGCGCCGATGCCCGTGGTTACCAATGTGGCCAGCACCGCGCCTTTGGCCGGCAATCCCGATGCGAAATCTGAAGTGAGCTACTACTACGACCAGCTCAAGTTCCAGGCCGCCGGTCGGGGCTCGCTGGGCTTTCGCCGGCTGATCACCTTCGACCACCAGAGTGGCACTACCACCGAAACCACCTACCGGCAGGACTGGCCGTTTATTGGCTCGCCGCTTAAGACAGTGGTAACCACCGGCGACGGGCACACCCTGAGCCGTGCCTCCAACACCTGGGGCCTTAAAGACTACCCGGCACCGGACGGTACCGTGCGTTACCAGACCTACATCAAGGAAGCGGTCGAACAAAGCTACGCCCTGCGCGATAACGGCGCAACCGCGGGCGAACTACTCAGCACGACCACGACCAGCAATGTTGACGAATACGGTAATCTCGCATTTGACGATTACGGTAACCCCACAAAAATAACCACTGTTACGGAAGGCAACAACGAAACCCTCACCAAGGTGGTCACCAACACCTATGGCAATGACGAATGGTACAAACAGTTTGGCCGCCTGACCGCCACCACGGTCGAAACCACACTGAGCAACGCCAGTGGAAGCCAAACCCAGACGCGTCACTCCAGCTTCGAATACTTCACATCAGGTGACAAACGCGGCCTGCTGTCGAAGGAAATCGTTGAGCCCGGCTCGCCGCTGGCGATAACCACCACCTACACCTATGACGATTACGGCAACCAAAAACAAGCGGTAAAAACGGCTGCGGACGGCACCACGCGCGAAAGCGAAACCACCGAATATGCCAGCGGTCGCTATGTCACTAAAGTGACCAATGCCCTCGACCACAAGACCCGGGAAGTGGTCAGCCGCAACCGCTTTGGCTCTCCCACCGTCATTCGCGATATCCACGGCGTGGAAACAACCATCCACTACGACGACATGGGCCGGGAATACCTGCGCCAGGACGATACCGGCGCCTGGACCTGGCAGGGCAGCGTCTACTGCGGTACCGGCATTTATTGCCCGAATGGGGCGGTTTATCGGGTTGAACAGCGAGTTGCCGGTGGTGGAACAGGCTATACCTACCACGACAGCCTCGGCCGCGAGGTGCGCAAAACCACCATCGGCTTTAAGGGCATGCCCTCCAATGTGGATACCGAATACGACAACCTTGGCCGGGTCGCGCGCGTCAGCACACCCTACGCGTACATCGCTCCGGCCGGTTGGACCAAAAGCGCCTACGATATTCTCGGCCGCGTCACCGAAATCACCCTGCCCAACGGCGACTTCGGCGGCAAAACCGAGTACGACGGCTACGACACCATCATCACCAATGCCCTCGGCCACACCAAAACCGAAACCCGTGACGTGTCGGGCAACTTGATCCAGGTCAGGGACAACCTGGGCGGCACCGTCACTTACAACTACGACCTGAACGGCAACCTGCTCAGCGCCACCACCGCCAATGCACTCAACACCGAGGCGGTCACGGTCAAAATGTGCTATGACGAGTTGGGCCGCAAGATCGCCATGCACGACCCGGACAAAGGCGGCTTCGTCGGCAACGCCAATGCCACCTGCGAGCAAGTGGCGCAAACGCCCAACCTCGCCGGCTGGTGGCACTACACCTACAACGGCCTGGGCGAACTGACCGGCCAGCGCGACACCAAGGGTCAAACCCAGTCGATGACCTACGATGACCTGGGCCGCATGCTCACCCGCACCGACCGGCACACTGACGGCAGCGTCGAAGGCCACACCCGCTGGTACTACGATGCCGACATGAACGACGTCTCCCTGGACGGCGATCTCGGCAATGTCACCTACGTAGTGCAAAGCAGCGGCAGCATTAACGAAAGCTGTTCCGGCAACACCCACTGCACCGCCAATGTCTACGACGCTTACGGCCGGCCCACCGACACCTTCACCTTCCTGCCCGGCGCCAACGAAGCCTACGTCACCGGCGTGCGCTACGACAGCATCGGCCGGCCGTACCGCAGCATCGATGCGCTCGAAGGGCTGGTGCAAAACTATAGCGGCACCCGCCAGCACTACAACGAATACGGCTACAAGAGCCAGATCACCGACATCCCCACCGGCGACATGCTCTACCAAATCAAGGCCACCAACACCTGGGGGCAAGTGATTCAAGAAGAGCGGGGCAACGGCGTCACCACCACCTACGAATACGATCCCTACTTCGGGCGCAAAACCCACCAGGGCGCAATCGGCAACGCCTTGTTCCCCGTCCAGGACATTACTTATGAGTGGGACATCCTGGGCAACCTCAAATCGCGCCACAACCAGAGCGTCAAGAAAGACAATAGCGGGCAGAATGACCTGCAGGAGAGCTTCTGCTACGACGGCCTGAACCGGCTGATCAAAAGCCACCACGGCACCCTAAGCGGTAGCTGCGCCCTAAGCGCCAGCGAACAGGATGTGGAATACGATAGTTTTGGCAACATCACCCGCAAGGCCGACGTCGGCAGCTACAGCTACGGCGCCAATGCTGGCCCGCATGCCGTCACCAACGCCGGTGGCACCACCTACACCTACGACAACAACGGCAACATGACCGGCGGCGACGGCAGAGCGCTCAAGTACAGCACTTTTGACAAGGCCACCGAAATCAGCAAGGGCGGTAACGTCACCGAATTCCGATACGGTCCCGACCGCAGCCGCTATAAGCGAATCGACACCAAAGATGGCATCACCACAACCACCACCTACATCGGTAACATCGAGCGCATTCAAAAAGAGGTAGCCGGTGAAAACACCATAACGTGGCGCCGCACCGTGGCCGGGGCGATTTATACAATCAAAACCGACCTCAACTACAACATCCAGGGCAGCACCGATAAGGCCTTTATCTACAAAGACCACCTGGGCTCCACCGATGTCATCACCGATATTGAGGGCACTGTGGTCGAAAACCAGAGCTTCGATGCCTGGGGCCAGCGGCGCAACACCGAGGACTGGAGTAAGTTGACCACCGCTGAGCTTCTCGGTTTTACAAGCAACTACACCAAGCGCGGCTACACCGGCCATGAGCAACTGGAGGAAATGGGGCTGGTGCATATGAACGGGCGCATTTATGATGCGAAGCTTGGACGGTTTTTGCAGGCGGACCCATTCATCCAGGCGGCCAGCAATACACAAAGCTACAATCGTTATAGCTATGTGATGAATAATCCGCTTAATGCGGTTGATCCCAGTGGGTTTTTCCTCAAGAAGCTTTGGGATGAAATAAGACCCTTCGTTGGTGCGATTGTGGCAGTAGTCGCCACCTACATCTGCTCAGGTAACGTAAGTTGTGGGCAAGCCGCCTGGGCGTGGATAGGCGCCGCCTCCGGTGCTGTCGGAGCGGCGGCCAATGGGGCGGAATTCAGCGGCATCATCCTGGGAGCCATCACAGGGATGGCTGGAAGTAGCGGCAACTTTTGGGTTAGCGCATTAATGGGCGGAGCGGTCTCCTATATGACCGGTGGCAGTTTTGGCCGGGGGTTTGTGGCCGCTGGTATAGGTCATTTTGTTGGTGCCCAGGGCTTTACGGGTATGGATGGATTTATTGCCGCGAGCATTGCCGGTGGTGTGGCTTCGAAGATCACCGGTGGGAAGTTCGCAAATGGGGCATCTACTGCGGCGTTTATGTGGGCGGTACAGGCTGGGGTGAAAAGCAGTAAACCAAGAAATTCAAGTCCGCCAGAATACGATATCGATACTGATTTTAATCCTGATGCGACATTGGGAGATGATGTTGGTGCGGTCGATGAACCAGAGTTCAGTGACTACACATCAAAAGTAAGAGAGGTGCCTTACCATGAAGAGGTTTTAGTTGTGGGGCATCGTAAAACTTATGCACCGGTTAGTTTTAACCTGAACATGACTAGGCGCTACGTGCATGCCCAAGCTCGAAGACATGCTCACAATGCAGCAATCCAAGCACAAGCGTTGCGGATAGCTGAGGCACGATCTTGGGATAGCGTCATAGATGCAGCTAACATGGCCGCTGCTGGCTCGGCAGTATTATTGTGTGGGCCTGGTGCGGCGGTATGTGCTCGGGCTGCTGGGCCACTATACAGGGGTGGCAAGTGGGCTGTGGGTAATAAACATGTCCGAGAGTTTGCCTGGGAGATGGGTGGAAATATCCTCGGTGAAGTATTGGGTCAGCCTTCTGGAGATGGTCTTCCCAGACAGACGTATGATCCTCGTCGGTTACCACCATCTACTACTAGGATGAGATAATGCGGATCAGTTTAGTCAGGCTCATAACGCTTGTTTTAGTTGTCGCAGGGACGGCATATATCTACCAAACCCAATTGGCGAACACAACTGCGGTCTTGCTTTTATTGCTTTCGTCGATAGCTATTTACGCTGTTATTATTTGGTTAATTAAAAGGTATTCCGGTAAGCGATTCGGGGCTATGCTCTTGAATTTCTCCCAACCAATCGATGTGAAGGAAATACTTGATATTAGCCCCTATGTTAGAAGTGTGATTGTTTCATCGGAGGGTAAGCTATTTTCACGTGTTGCAGTGGCTGAGCCAGGGATATTTATGTACAAAGCGGGCTGTTATTCGCTGCTCCTGCGTTGGAAAGACGTTTTTCTGGAGCCTGCTGATACGAAAGGTTTTTCAAAAATCACGCTAAAGGAAAACCCGCAGTTTCAGTTTTATATCCCTTGGCCTCCAGAATTTGAACAACAGTACGGCCGGTTTTGACTTCAGAAAATAGCGCCATAGCACCTTTCGTGGTAGTAGGTATTTCCCTGCTATTGATATGTGTTTTTTTTGCCTTTCAGTATGAGAGTGTTGAAGTGAATGGCAGGTGGACAAGGGGTAAAGTGCTGTCGCACCACTCCGGACGAACGGGTATTCGTGCTGCTAATCCATATTTTATGGTTGAGTTGGAATCAGGTGAAACCGTGAAAGTTCGAGATTTAGGTTTAATATCCCCCTACTACAAGGGGGTTGTTTGCCTCAAAGAAGTGACGGGCGACTTTACAGGCTCTATGTCTTATCGAATTGATAGGGTAGCAAGAGGCCGCCCTTGTGGACGATAGAAAGACAAGTGAAATGAGGGGTCAAGGAAGAAGAAAAGGGGTCAAAGTAAACCTACCCCGATTTGACGCACACTCTCTAACGGGGACAATAGTCCCAAAGGAGAGTAAATAAAAGGGAAAAGGGGTCAAAAAAGGGGGCAAGTATCATAATAGCGCTTTATTGTGGTTGCAGGGACATCCAACCACGCTTACAAACAGCAGCGCAACCCAAACCCGGACACGCCGCTCCAGCTTCGAATACATCGCCTCCGGCGCCAAACGCGGCCTGCTGTGGAAAGAAATAATCGAACCCGGCTCGCCGCTTTGGCTCGCCCACCATCATTCGCGATATCCATGGTGTGGAAACAACCATCCACTACGACGACATGGGCAGGGAATACCTGCGCCAGGACGATACCGGCGCCTGGACCTGGCAGGGCAGCGTCTACTGCGATACCAGAATTTGGGAAATAACAGCCAGAGCCAAGGCCAGGATCATCATGCAAGTGGACAAAATGGAGTTGGGCCTGTTCGGTGATGTGGAGCCGATAGGTGACGGCCTGAGTGAGTTGCGCATCCACTACGGGCCCCGGTTATCGGGTGTACTACGGCAAGGAAGGGCAGCAGGTTTACCTGCTGTTGTGCGGTGGCGATAAGTCCACCCAAGCCAAAGATATCAAGAAGGCGAAAGAATACTGGCAAGATCACAAGCGGAGAAATCAACATGGCGCTTAATGTAAGAGCGACACATAACGAACACCTGCGCGATCCGGAAATCGCCGCAGAATACTTAAGCGAAGCCCTGGAAGACGGAGACGCCGCTGTTATCCTGATGGCGCTGCGTAATATTGCAGAAGCACAGGAAGACGGCATCAGTGGCTTGGCCGAGCGTTCACATCTGGGCCGGGAGAGCATGTATAAAATGCTGTCCGCCAGCGGCAACCCCAAGCTGTCCAGCTTTACCAAAGTGGTTCATGGGCTTGGCCTCAAGCTCAAAGTTGAAACTGACCTGACAGACCGTCCCGCCGTTTAATCATTTATCCGCGTGTCATCCGCTTTGCAAACCAAAAGCAGCAAAGCGGCCGCCACGCTCGCACCGTGCCACCGGAAAGTGCAAACCGTTCGTTCTTGCCTCCGCGCTTACAGCGCTCCGGGCAGTGCTCGTGCCCACGCACCGCATAGGAAATAATGCTGCTGCAAAGCCTGTCATGCCCTTTGCAAAAAGCGCAAAGGTCACGCCAGCCTTAGCGGCTGCTCTTCAAGCCAAACCTCCCCCGCTCGCAAGCTCGCTCCCCGCCCTAAAAACCCTACTGTGGTGCTTCGCTGCTAAACCGTGTTGGAGGTTTTAACCACCTCCAACTCTTCCGATTTTAACAACCACTCCTCTTCAAGGTTTTCCATTTCAGTTTTTAGATTGCCCTGTTCTTTTAACAGGGAGCCTAGTCGTTCACTTTTTTCGCTATAAAGCTGTGGGTCGGACAGTTCCTTTTCCACTTGTTGCAACTTTTTCCTGACCGCGTCCATCTTGTCTTCCAGCTTTTTAATAGCCTGGGTGTAAGGTTTCAGGCTTTCCCGCAACGCCGCAGCCGCCTGCCGTTGCTGCTTTTTATCCACCCTGGATTGAGCAGCGGAGTCCGGCTGCATATTTTCACTTTCGGAATCAGGTTCGCTTTCGAACAGCCAACGCTGGTAATCCTCAAGGTCGCCGTTAAAGGGCGCAACTTTACCTTTATCCACCAATAAAAACTCGTCCACGGTATTGCGCAATAAATGTCGGTCGTGGGAGACGATAATGATCGCTCCTTCAAAAGCCTGCAAGGCAACCGTCAGCGCATGGCGAACTTCCAGGTCCAGGTGGTTGGTCGGTTCGTCGAGCAGCAACAGGTTGGGTTTTTGCCAGGCGATGATGGCGATGGCAAGCCGCGCTTTTTCGCCGCCGGAAAAATGCGCTATTTCCTCGAAGGCCCTGTCGCCCTGGAAGCCGAAGCTTCCCAGAAAATTGCGGATCTGTTGCTCGGTGGCCTTGGGGAAAATCCGCTGCAGATGCAGGGCGGCGGAAGCTTTCAGGTCAAGCGCTTCCAACTGGTGCTGGGCAAAATATCCCAGCTTTAAATGCGCACCCTCCGTGCGTTGGCCGCGTATCAGCGGCAGCATGTTGGCCAGCGACTTGATCAAGGTGGTTTTGCCGGCGCCGTTATGGCCGAGCAGGCCAATGCGGGAGGAAGCGAGAATATTGAGCTCAATGTTGTCGACAATGGGTTTATCGCCGTAACCGATGGCCGCTTCGGAAAAGGTGATCATCGTCTGGGGAATTTTTTCCGGTACGGGAAAACGGAAGGTGAATGGCGAGTCGATATGGGCGGGTGCAATTTTTTCCATTCGCTCCAGTTCTTTCAGCCGGCTTTGCGCCTGCCGCGCCTTGGTGGCCTTGGCGCGGAAGCGCCGGACAAAATTTTCTATCTCGGCGATGCGTTCCTGTTGTTTTTCGTAGGCGGCGCTTTGCAGGGCAAGGCGCTCGGCTTTTTGGGTTTCGTAAGCGGAGTAGTTGCCGGAGTAACTGATCAGTTTGGCATTTTCAAAGTTGACAATATAGTTGATGACGTTATCCAGAAAATCCCTGTCGTGGGAAATAATCAGCAGGGTGCCGGGGTAGTTTTTTAACCATTGCTCCAGCCACACCGTCGCATCCAGGTCCAGGTGGTTGGTGGGTTCGTCGAGTAGCAACAGGTCGGAGCGGCACATCAGCGCGCGGGCCAGGTTGAGGCGGATTCGCCAGCCACCGGAAAAGCTGCTTACCGGACGCTGGTCATCGCCCGGTGCGAATCCAAGTCCATTGAGCAGGCGCTGCGCCCGCGCGTTGGCGGTGTATCCGTCGGCCGCTTCCAGCGCACTGTAAAGTGTTGCGAGATGTTCACCGTGAGAAGCCGCTTTGGAGTCGGATTGCTCCGCTTTTGCAATGGCCTTTTCAATGTTCCGCAATTCAGAATCGCCATCGATAACATATTCAACAGCAGGCTTGTCTGTGTTCTCCACTTCCTGCGCCATGTGGGCGAGCCGCCAGTCGCGGGGCAGGTTCAGGTTGCCGCTGTCTTCGTGCAATTGGCCTAGCAGAAATTTGAACAGGCTGGTTTTGCCGCTGCCGTTCGCGCCAATAATGCCCCATTTCTGGCCGGGGTGAACCGTCAGGTCGGCGTTGTCCAGCAACACTTTCGTGCCGCGTAGTAAAGTAACGGATTGGAGTGTAATCATGGGCGCGCAGTTTACGGGTTCAGGGCATCCACGCCAAACGATAAAAGCATTTTGTTCAGGGCGATCAGCGGCAGGCCTATCAGGGCGGAGGGGTCGTCGCTGCTGATGGATTCAAACAGGGCGATACCCAGGCCTTCGCACTTGAAGCTGCCGGCGCAGTCCAGCGGCTGCTCACGGTCGATGTAATTGTGAATCTGCCACTCGGTGAGTTTGCGGAAGCTAACTGTGGTTGCAATGCAGTCTTTTCGCATGGCGCCGGTTGCGCCATCCAACAGGCAAAGCCCGCTGTAAAAGATGACTTGGCGTCCGCTGCAGGCTTTGAGTTGGTCCACCGCATTTTCAATGGAGAGCGGTTTTCCGAGTATTCTATCATCGAGGGCGGCGGTCTGGTCGCTGCCAATCACCAGCACATTCCCTGCGTCCATAACTGCCGCGGCTTTGGCAACAGAAAGCCGAAGCGCTGCGTCGCGGGCCGTTTCTTCCGGCGGGATGGTTTCATCGATATTAGTCGGCATACAGTCAAACGGCAGGCCCAGTTGCTGAAGCTGGGCACGGCGATAAGGGGAGCCTGATGCGAGAATGAGTTGTTTTGTCACGATCGGGTGGCCAGATTGAGGAAAGAAAAGGATTTTACCAGTACAGCGCGCAGCCTCTATATAATCGGGCTTAAATCTTGGTTTAATAACGGCTGTTCGCGGGCATTGACAGCCCATTCACAATACAAAAAGGTATTCATGCGCTCTTTGTTACAAGACCACAAGATCTACCTCCCGTTTTTTATCTGGCCCCTGGCGGTTATTGCCGGCATTGTCATTGCCGGCGGATCATTGAGCTACGCGCCATACGGGCGCATCAATATTCTCTGGGTGTGGTTGATCTGGGCGGGGCTGCCGGCGCTTGGAAGCCTGTTTTCCCTGCTGTTTATTCTGGTGGGTTCCAACCGGCCCTGGCTTTTTCGCCTGGGACGTAATCACCTGCGCTGGTATCCCACACCCGGTCAACGTCTGCACATGATCTGGCTGGTTCAGATGCTGTGGTGCCTGGTGGCATTGGGCATGCTCATGGGCTATCTCGTTTTGTTGCTGTTTTCCGATCTGGCATTTGGCTGGAGTTCCACCATTCTTGAAGACCGGAATACTATCTCGCGCGCTGTCCATTGGCTGGCATTGCCCTGGTGGTCGCTTTGGCCGGCGGCGGTGCCGACGGAAAGCCTGGTTGCCGCCACCCAATACCAGAGAGTTGTGCCTGGGGAGGGAGATCCGGCGATGGCGGGCCAGTGGTGGCGCTTTCTGATGGCCTCGCTGTTGTTATACAACCTGCTGCCCCGCGCAGTGTTGGCGGGAATTTTTTATGGTCGCTGGTGGTGGTCGACCCGCGAGGAGTTAACGGTCAGGGGCAATGCGTCCGTTGGCGCTCGCGGCGATTCCGATGCTCCTTTTAGGGAGGATGTTGTGGACCATTGGCGATCGGCGGTTCCGGTTCACTGGGAATATCCCGCATCCGGTGATGTCATCAGCTTTGGCGAGGCGAGTTGGAGCGAGGACGAAAACACAATGGCCAAACTGTTGGAGCGGCGCCCCGACGGCCTTTTGTGGCAGGTGAAGGCCGAGCGATCGCCAGTGGCGGAACTGGCTGATTTGATCGCACTGGCCCGGGGCAGGGGAATAAACCGGCAGGCCCTGTGGGTTCACTCGGGTGTTGCGACAGATCCCGCCCGCCACCTTGCCAGTTGGCACGTTTTCGCCCGCCAGCACGGGCTGGTATGGATAACCGACTTCGCTGGTACCCCAATCAACAGCTCGGATAACTGATACATGGCATCAAAGACGCCTCATCTGTGCGTGGTGGGACATCCCAACAAGGGCAAATCCTCCATCGTGGCCACACTGACTGAAAATGATGCGGTCCGGATCGGTCCGGAATCCGGCACCACCACCAGGGCCGATACGTTCGAGTTTGTGCTCGGCGGCCGTGTGTTGCTGTCACTGACAGATACACCCGGTTTCCAACGTTCCCGCCAGGTGCTGGCCTGGCTTGAACAGGAGCCGGTTTCGCCGGCCCAGCGTCCTGCCCGGGTGGAAGCTTTCCTTAAAGACCCGGACAACCGCAGCCGGTTTCCCGACGAAGTGGCGCTGCTCGAGCCGGTTATGGCGGGGGCGGGAATCCTGTTTGTGGTCGATGCCGCGCAACCGGTGTCGCCGGCCGATGAGGCGGAAATGGAGATATTGCGCTGGACCGGTCAGCCGCGCATGGCGGTGATCAACCCAATGGAAAAGGTCACCCGACAGGACGAATGGCAGCGAACCCTGGCGCAATTCTTTCAGTGGGTGCGCCTGTTCAACCCATTAACGGCGACATTGCCGGCGCGCGAGACACTACTGCGCGCGATTGGCGAACTGGCGCCGGACTGGGCGCGGCCAATCAATGACCTTTGCCAACGCCTGCGCGAGCGCGAGCGCCACCGCCTGACGGAAGTCAGTCACGCGCTGGCCCAGTACTGGTGTTCGCAGGTGTCGCAAAGGTTGCCCCTTTCCACGGTGGCCGGCAAACTGGGTCTCTCCGGTACACCGGAAGACAGGCTTCGCCAACTGCTTGACAAGCAGGAGACGGATTTTTTTGATGAGCTGCGCCAGGCCTGGGGCTACGACTCAGCGCTGCTCGTGCCAACGGAAGACGACAGCCACTGGCAATTACAGGAAGGTGACCTGATGAATACCGAAACCTGGTATTTGTGGGGTCTTAAACAGCGGGAGTTGCTGGTGGTCAGCGGCAGCGCCGGCGCGGCGACGGGGCTGTTGGTGGACGCGGGGCTGGGCGGCAGCTCACTGCTGCTGGGGGCGTTGTCCGGCGGGCTTCTCGGGTCGGCGGGCGGTTGGTGGGCGTCCCGGCAGTTGCCGGGCAAGCGAGTGGGTTGGCTGCCCCTGGCCCGGCAAAAACAGTATGTCGGGCCGGTAAGGCACCCGAACTTTCCCCTGGTGGTGATGGCGCGGGCCCTGACTTTTACCCGGCAGCTATGGTTGCGGCCCCACGCTGAGCGCAGTCGGATGGCCTTACGAACCGACGCCCACAGTTGGTCACACAAGGAGCAGGTCAGGCTCCTGCGTTGGGCAAACCAGGTTCAGAAAGAGCAGTGGAAGCCCCAGCATCAGGAAGAGTTGCGCGCGTGGATTGAGAAAACGCTGCAGGCCCGACTGCGGGAAACCATGCAAAGTGAAGAGCAAATCGCATGGCAGACGTCCGAATCCGCTTGATACCTGTGCGGTGAGCCACCAAATTTCGGCGGGTTACCAGGTGTTTTTCGTTTCTTCCATTGTCCGGAACCCGAACCACTCCTTTTTCGATATAAAAGGTCTTATTTATCAATGTTTTTCTTTGACAATGAAGGGACAACTCCCTATTATCGCGCGCTTATGTCAGAGGGTGCCCAGTCAAAACGTCTTCCGAGGCTTGTGGACCCCGGGAGACTTGCCCAGCGAAACGCTGTTTTCGACGGGATTATCGCGTCGGAAAACCTGCCCCGCCTGTTAAAAGCTGTTCACACGGTGGGTGGTGTGGCGGTAAAACTGCGGTTTGAAATAGACGAGCAGGGCCGCCGGCGGATAACCGGTGAGTTTGACGCGCCGATGGAGTTGGTTTGCCAGAGATGCCTGCAAGCCAAACCGGAACATCTGGCAGGTGAGGTCAATCTGGCGGTGGTGCGAAGCGAGGAACAGGCCAAGCAGTTGCCGGGTTTTATCGAACCATGGATAGTGGAAGAGGGTGAGGCGGATCTTTATTCGATTATCGAAGAGGAGCTGCTGTTAAGCCTGCCCCTGGTCACTTACCACGAACACGATTGTATCGACCCCGGGTTGATGACTGTGGGGGAAGAAATTAATGAGCAGGTTGAAGCGGGTGAGGATTCCTTCAAGGACAATCCCTTCAACGTGCTTGCCGACTTAAAGAAGCGAAAAAAATCGGAATAGCCGGAACCCGCTGGTTATTTTGATCGAATTATCAGGAGTAGAGCTATGGCCGTCCAGCAGAACCGAAAGACCCGATCCAAGCGCGGAATGCGCCGATCACACGATGCCCTGACAGGCCACACCCTGTCCATCGACGAAACCACCGGTGAAAAGCACCGCCGTCACCACGTGACTGCCGATGGTTTTTATCGCGGCCGCAAAGTCGTTGATATTGCCGACGAAGAGTAAGTTTGTCTCAAGGTTTGTCGCAAGACATTCACCTTTCAGTAGATGCCATGGGCGGGGATATAGGTCCCCGCCTTTGCGTTGCGGCCGGCGTTTCCTTTTTATCCCAGCATCCCTCAACTTCCATTACGTTTGTCGGTGATAAAGCCGCGATAGATGCCTGCCTGGAACGACAAAATAATTCCGTTGTTGGCTCTGACAGGATTAAAGTTGTACACGCAAGCGATATTGTCGACATGGCGGAAAAAGCCGGAGTTGCATTGCGCCACAAGCGGTCTTCGTCGATGTGGAAGAGCCTTGAGCTGCTTGCCAGCGGCGAAGTGCAGGCCTGTGTCAGCGGAGGTAATACCGGTGCCTTGATGGCGATGAGCCGTCACCTGGTCCGGACTTTCGCGGATATTAACCGGCCGGCGATATGCAAACTCATTCCCACGGCAAAAAACTCCAGCCTGCTGTTGGACCTGGGAGCCAACCTGGAATGCTCCGCCGCTCAATTGGTTCAGTTCGGGGTAATGGGGTCGTCGCTTGCAAAAGTGTATGGCAAACAAAAACCCACGGTCGCATTGTTAAATGTCGGCTCCGAGATCACCAAGGGAAGTGAGGCAATACAGGAGGCGGCCTCGCTGATGCGAGAGCACCCGGCGATTGAGTACGGCGGGTTTGTTGAAGGTAACAATCTCTACAGTGGTGACTTTGATGTGATTGTCTGTGATGGCTTCGTGGGAAATGTTGCATTGAAAGTCAGCGAGGGCGTGGCGGCTTTCGTGCTAAACAGCCTGCGTGAACAAATGACATCCAACATGCTGAGAAAACTGGCGGCAGTGTTGATCAAACCGGCGATGAAGTCCTGGAGTGAACAGATAAATCCCTCGCGTTATAATGGCGCCGCTTTGCTGGGATTGAAAAAAGTCGTGGTAAAAAGCCACGGTGGTGCGGACCTGGAAGGTTTCCGTCGCGCGCTGGAAACGGCAAAAGAGCAGGTGGAAGCCAATATACCGGCTAAAATCGAAAGTTGCCTTAAGTTTTAAATTTTAACAATAACGATCACGTCATTTTTTAAATCTAAAAACCCGAACGTTTGGAACAATCTATGACTATTGCACAAAATCTGGCTTTTGTTTTTCCCGGCCAGGGTTCACAAAAAGTGGGTATGCTGGTTGATTTTGCCGGAAAAAATGCTGTGTTTAACGAGGTTTTTACCGAAGCTTCCGAATTGCTCGGCTATGACCTGTGGTCGCTGATACAGCAAGGCCCGCAGGAAAAGTTGAATATGACCGAAGTTACCCAGCCGGCACTGCTTGTCTCAAGTATTGCATTGTGGCGTTTGTGGCAGGAGAAAAATGGTCCCGCTCCGGCGTATGTCGCGGGGCATAGCCTGGGAGAATGGTCCGCGCTTGTATGCGCCGGAGTCGTCGATTTTGCTGATGCGGTAAACCTGGTGCGATTGCGTGGTAAATATATGCAGGAAGCCGTGCCTGTGGGCGTGGGTGCGATGGCCGCAATTATCGGCCTGGAGGATGAAGACGTGGAAGAGGCTTGCCGCAAGGCGTCAGCAAACGGTGAGGTGGTTGCCGCGGTTAACTACAATTCCCCGGGTCAACTGGTGATTGCGGGTGAAAAAAACGCTGTGGAAAAAGCCATAGTGTTCTGCAATGAAGCTAAAGCGAAAAGAGCGATGCCGTTGCCGGTAAGCGCACCGTTTCACACGTCACTGATGAAACCCGCTGCCGAGAAACTGGCAAATGAGATTGAAAAGGTTCAGTTCCGCGCACCCAAAATAGCAGTGGTTCACAATGTTGACGCTGCCACCGAAAATGATCCAGATAAAATCAAGAAAATTATGATCCAACAGATCTATTCCGCGGTGCGCTGGGTGGACTGTGTTAAAACGTTGGCCTCAAGTGGTGTTACGTCGACGGTGGAATGTGGACCGGGCAAAGTGCTTAGCGGTTTGATCAGGCGAATTGACAATGGAATAAAGCTGTTTGCGACTGAATCGGAATCGTCCTTTAACGAGACCTTTGACATTATTAAATCAGGAGAATAACTGATGCAACTGGAAAACAGGGTAGCCATAGTGACGGGAGCCAGCCGAGGTATCGGAGCGGCGATAGCAACGAGCCTGGCGGAAGCCGGAGCGACAGTCATTGGTACCGCGACGACATCACAGGGCGCGGAAATGATCAGCACAAGGCTAAGGGAAAATGGCCACAAGGGGGAAGGAATGGCTCTCGATGTGACGGATGTGGATTCCATCGCGGCGGTGGTAAAAGAGGTGCAGGATAAATACGGCGCACCCCAGATCCTCGTGAATAATGCTGGCATTACCAAGGATAACCTGCTGATGCGCATGAGCGATGACGAGTGGTCTGGTGTGATCAACACCAATTTAAATGCGGCATTTCGCATGACAAAAGCGTGCCTGCGCGGATTGATGAAAGCCCGCTGGGGGCGCATTATCAACATCAGCTCCGTGATCAGCCAGATGGGCAATCCAGGCCAGACAAACTATTCGGCAAGCAAGGCTGGGGTGGAAGGGTTTACCCGTTCCCTGGCGAAGGAAGTGGGATCGCGTAACGTTACCGTTAACGCTGTGGCGCCGGGCTTTATTGACACTGATATGACTCGTGAATTATCGGAAGAACACAAGGCCTTCATGTTGAGTGGTGTTTCCCTGAACCGCCTGGGAACACCGGAAGAGGTTGCGGGCGTCGTGCGGTTCCTTTGTTCCGATGAGGCAGCCTATATTACCGGGGAAACAATTCACGTTAATGGTGGTCTGTACACAGCATAGCCACGGCCAGCCAGCTCGCGGGCAGCCATTTATCTGCGCCAAAGGAGCCGTTTTTAGCCTTGAAAACGGCTTGTTTATGCTTTAAAAAACGCATTTAAATGATTGAAATTTAATGAGAAAATATAAATTTCCCAAGAAATTTTGAATCATGCGTTACAAGATTAAGAAAATCGCGTTAAAATGCGCGCACATGTGAGCCGGAACAAGGTATTAGGCCCAAATTTTCAGGCCGTTGTCAGGTGGTAATGGGGGACGGCTTCACTGATAAGATTATTACCAGGAGTTTATAAATACTATGAGTAGCATTGAAGAACGCGTTAAGAAAATTGTCGCTGAACAACTCGGTGTTAAAGAAGAAGAAGTAAAAAACGAAGCGTCCTTCGTTGAAGACCTGGGGGCGGACTCCCTTGACACGGTTGAGCTGGTGATGGCTTTGGAAGAGGAATTCGAAACCGAAATTCCAGACGAAGAAGCCGAAAAAATTACCACAGTTCAACTGGCGATTGACTACATTAACCAGAACCTGGCGTAATCGGGCTCGGTAAAAAAATCGTCTGCACATTATTGAACCTATAGAAAAGCCGTATCTATGCCAAGTAGTGCGGCTTTTTGCTTTATAGATTGCATGCTTGTAACGCCGTGGTGTAAAAATAAAAACTTATCCGGCGTGCACTTAATAGCACTTCACTGGCGGAATAAATCAGCTGGCGGGTATTGCTGGCCACTTTGTGTGTGGCCGGGTGATCTGGTTAAATGGCTGGACTGAATGCTGTTTATGCGGAGGAAAGGGTGAGTCGAAACAGAGTCGTCGTTACTGGAATCGGCATGGTTAGCTGCCTGGGTCATAATGTGGAAGACACCTGGAAAGCTGTGTTGGCCGGTAAGAGTGGTGTTGCGCCTATCACCCATTTTGATGCATCAGCCTTCTCCACCTGCATTAGCGCATCGGTGCGTGATTTTGATGTGTCTCCGTACATGGAGGAAAAGGAAGCCCGCAAAATGGACAGGTTTATCCAGTTCGGCATGGCGGCGGGTATTCAGGCGATGGAAGATTCCGGCCTTGAAATCACGGAAGCGAACGCAGCGCGCGCCGGATGCGTTATCGGTTCGGGAATAGGTGGCCTGGGCTCCATTGAGGAGACCGCCATTACAGTCAAGGAGCGCGGTCCCCGCCGTATCTCACCTTTCTTCGTGCCCGGTTCCATTATCAATATGATTGCTGGCAACCTTTCCATTCGCTACGGTCTGAAAGGCTTAAATCTCGCGGTAACCACTGCCTGTACAACCGGCACTCACAGCATTGGTCTTGCAGCGCGTGAAATCCAGATAGGCGCGGCAGACATCATGGTGGCCGGCGGTGCCGAAATGGGAACCACGCCGGTAGGCGTTGGCGGGTTTGCCGCGGCACGGGCACTGTCCAAACGCAACGACGAACCTGAGCGCGCGAGCAGGCCTTGGGACCGGGACCGGGATGGTTTCGTGCTCGGTGATGGAGCCGGTATTGTGGTACTGGAAAACTATGAGCACGCAAAAAAACGGGGCGCAAAAATTTATGCCGAAGTGGTGGGTTTCGGTACCTCTGGCGACGCTTTCCATATTACTTCGCCTTCGGGTGACGGCGCCGAGCGTTCCATGAAAAATGCCTTGTTGGATGCCGCGATGCCGGCCGAGGCAATTCATTACATTAATGCACACGGTACGTCGACACCGGCAGGGGATATTGCCGAATGTGGCGCGGTTAAGGGAGTGTTTGGCGATCACGCCTATAAACTGGCCATGAGTTCAACCAAGTCCATGATCGGCCACCTGTTGGGTGCCGCCGGCGCGGTTGAAGCGATTTTCACGGTGCTGTCCATTCGCGACCAGGTCGCTCCGCCCACCATCAACCTGGATCATCCCGACGAAGGCTGCGACCTCAATTTCGTTCCGCACACTGCTCAGGAAATGCCAATTGACGCGGCTTTGAGTAATTCCTTTGGCTTCGGCGGCACCAACGGCACGCTGATTTTCAGAAAAGTGTGAAGCAGATATTTTTATCGGGTTAATCCGGGCGAATCCGCCTGGATTTCCATCCGGTGATGAGCAAGACTGTTGTCATGAATTCGACATACATCTCGATGGTGAACGGTGAATTTGCCGATACCATTCCCGTTAACGACAGGGGGCTGGCTTTTGGCGATGGTGTGTTTGAAACCCTGCGTTTGGAAAACGGCCGGTTCCCGTTTCTCCCGTTTCATTTGCATCGGCTGCAAAACAGCTGCGAACGACTGAGTATTTCCCTTGACCTGAACCAGTTGCAAAATTCACTGATCGCTTTTCAGTCGTATCTGGCCGATTTGGAACACTCCTTTGGTGTAGTGAAAATTATTGTCACCAGGGGCTACGGTGGGCGTGGAGTGATACCGCCAATTGTTGGTGAACAGACGGCCACCCAGATTTTATCCTTCAGACAGCAGGAAAATCTAACTACTCAGTGGTTGCAGAATCCTGTGGAACTGGTTCTGTCGGATTACATTTTGCCCAGGAATCCGGCCTTGGCGGGGATGAAGCATCTCAATCGTTTGGATTATGTCCTGGCGGCATCCCGATGCCCGCTGAGGGACAATCAGCAACTGGTGTTGATGGACGTCGACCGGTTGATTCTCGAAACCCTGCACCACAATATTTTCTGCGCCTTCAATGGCGAGCTTGTGACACCGTCTCTCGATACGGCGGGTGTCAATGGGGTTGCCAGGCGTTTGATCACTGAGCATATCGCACCGGAGTTGGGAGTAAATGTAACGATCAGGCCGCTCCCGGTGGATGAATTGAACCGCGCGGATGAAATTTTTCTCACCAATGCCGTTGTGGGGATCGTTCCTGTTGGTAAAGTGGATGATCGCAATTTATCCAGACACGACTTGTCCAAGTTGCTTGGCAAAGCGTTACAGAATAGAGCTTTTTCTCATGCAAGTTAATCCCGCCCGCATTGTGTTAGCCATATCCATCTGGTTTCTGGTGATGCTCGTCATTGCCGGTTATTATTTTTGGAACTGGCTAAACCGGCCGATAGTGGTGGTTCAGGAAAGCTCCATTATCATGATCGACAAGGGTGCCTCGCTATATTCCGTCGCCCACCAGCTACACGAGCTTGAGCTTATTCGCTGGCCCCGCCTGTGGGTTTACTACGCCCGAATTGCCGATCTGGCGGATATCAAGGCGGGCGAATATCGTTTGGCGGAGAAAGAATCACCCATCTCTCTTCTGGCGAGGTTTCAATCCGGCAACGTTATCCGGTACCAGATTACCCTGGTCGAGGGGCTGACTTTTCGCGATTTTCTCAACACCATGCACAATCACCAGCAGTTGGAAAACAAGCTTGAGGGCATGACTGACGCCCGGATTCTGGAGGTGCTCAATCTGGGTATCGAGCATCCGGAGGGCTGGTTCTTTCCGGATACCTACCAGTTCACCCGGGGTGATTCGGACATAACGCTCCTGCGACGCGCGCATGCGGAAATGGTGGCAGTGCTGGAATACGAGTGGGAACGGCGGGCGGAAGACCTGCCTTACGACACGTCTTACGAAGCCCTCGTCATGGCTTCGATTGTCGAGAAGGAGACTGGCGTTCCTTACGAACGCAAGGAAATTGCCGGCGTATTTGTGCGGCGTTTGCAGAAAAATATGCGGCTGCAAACCGACCCCACGGTAATCTATGGCATGGGCGATATTTATGACGGTAACCTGCGCCGCAAAGACCTTAGCACCGCGAACCCGTACAACACTTATATGATCAAAGGTCTACCGCCGACACCGATAGCCATGCCGGGACGTGACGCGATCAGAGCCGCGCTCGATCCGGCAAAGGGTGAAACGCTGTATTTTGTTGCCCGGGGTGACGGTACTCATTATTTTTCAGAAACGCTGGAGGAGCACGTGGAAGCCGTGCGCCGCTACCAAAAAATACGGCGGGCGGATTATCGTTCTTCCCCGGGCCCGGCTCCGGAAGCGAAGAAACCCGGCGACACGGAGGCACTCGAATAATGGCGAGAGGAAAATTCATTACTGTCGAAGGTACCGAAGGTGTAGGCAAATCCACCAATATTGAATTTATCAGTGAACGGATTGAATCGGCGGGTAAGGAATTGATTGTTACCCGTGAGCCGGGTGGCACGCCGCTGGCGGAGGAGTTGCGGGATATCTTGTTGAAAGAGCGGAGCGAACATTTTGATCCGATTGCCGAACTGCTGGTTGTTTTTGCCGCGCGTGCGCAGCACCTGGAAGAGGTTATTAAGCCCGCCCTGGCAGCGGGTAAATGGGTGTTGAGTGATCGCTTTACTGATGCGACATTTGCCTATCAGGGAGCGGGTAGGGGATTGCCGTTGGAAGTGATCGGCGAACTGGAGAGCATGGTGCAGCGTGGAACCCACCCCGATAAGGTTATTTATCTGGATATCGATGTGGAGGTGGGCCTTGCCCGGGCGAAGTCACGCGCGGACCTGGATCGGTTCGAACGGGAGGAAGTTGAATTTTTTCATCGTGTTCGACAGGGTTATCACAAAAGAATTGCGGAGCATCCGGCGCGCTATTTTGTTATCGATGCGGGGCAGGAGCTAGAACAGGTTCAGGCCGATATTGGCCGGGTGCTTGAAAAGTTGCTGCGGGGCACGGATTAAAAATCCGGTGGGCTTTCAATAATTAAAAATTTTCCCGAGCAGGGATGATTGAATTCAAGCGATGTGGCGTGAAGCATGAGCCGCTTTGATTTTTTTTGCGAATTGTCGTGAAAATAGAATTCGTCGCCCAAAATAGCGTGGCCTATCTGCCACATGTGCATGCGCAATTGATGTGAGCGGCCGGTATGGGGCTCCAGTAAAACACGTGTTGTGTTTTCAGCTTTTTGCCGCTGCACGGTTGTGAAGAAAGTGCTCGAGTGTTTTCCGTTCCGCCAGTCAATTTTTTGCCGGGGACGGTTGTCGTGATCGCAAAGCAGTGGTACATGAATTTCCCCTGTGTCCGCGCTCATGATTTTGTCGACAATGGCGGTGTACAACTTGCGGATTTTACGTTGTTCAAAAAGCCGGTTCATGCTTTTTTGCGCATAATAGTTCAGTGCAAACACAACCAGGCCGGAAGTCGCCATGTCCAGCCGGTGCACAAGACGGCAGTTTGGATACTGGCGTATTGCCAAATCCAGTAAATTATTTGTACCGGATATTCCCGGCACGGTCCGTAAATCGTGTGGCTTGTCCAGAATCAGTAAATCGTTGTCCTGATATACAATGGATAACATAGGAAAAAATATTTATTGGTGAAAAATTAAAGTGAGCACCCCACCTTCCCGTTCAGCACTTCTTCCCATGCCACCTTATTTCTGGCAGGAATCCGCGTGGGATGCGTTCGTCGCGCAGGTGCGAAACGCGCATTTGCCCCACGCCATTTTAATTGCCGGTGGAAACGGCCTGGGGGCGGATAAGCTCGCCAAAGTCATGGGACAGTATGTACTGTGTTTGTCACCACTGGAATCCGTTGCCTGTGGACGGTGTCGAAGTTGCGAGCTTTTGTCGGCGGATACTCATCCGGATCTTGCGGAAATTACACCGGAAGAAGGTGCCACACAAATTAAAATCGACCAGGTAAGGCGGGTATCTGATTTTATCAGTAAAACCGCCCAGCAGGGTGGTTACAAAGTCGTAGTTATTTCGCCTGCGGAAAAAATGAATTTGAATGCGGCCAACGCGTTGTTAAAAAATCTTGAAGAGCCCGCGGGCAAATCATTGCTGATACTGGTAACCGAAAATATGAGCCGCCTGCTGCCGACGATTCGAAGTCGCTGTGCCAAGGTCAATCTGGTTGCGCCGGAAAAGAGCGCCGCGCTTGAGTGGCTGAAACAAAATAATATCGACGATGCGGAAACGCTGCTCGAAGAGGCATCGGGCCTGCCGCTGAAGGTGATGGAATGGCAGTTTTCGGATTTTCCGGCGGAGCGAAAGCGGTTGTTGAAAACCCTGACAGAACTCAGTAGTGGGGCAATTTCACCCATGCTGGCCGCGAAGCAGGCGATGAATGTCGATCCTGGCATGCTTGTTCACTGTGTGCAGACATGGGTGGATCTGGTAATAAAAAAACAAGTGGTCAGCAAATTTGCGGCGGCGCGGGATTTCAGGGAACTGCTTGATTTAACCGCGCATATAAATCCGGTATGGCTTTATCGATATCGCGACAGGGTGTGCGTAAAACGGGCTCAGTTGGAAAGTACCGCCAATCCCAATCTTACACTGTTTGTCGAGGAGTTGATGCTCGATTGGCACGCGTTGGTCAAGGCCGCGCGATAGGCCGTCATAAAAGTGTAAAAACCCAGACTTATATGAAATATCCGGTCTATTCTTTTAGTCACAAAGAAACTAATTTTTTGGTGGACAGAGAAAAGATAATTGACTAATGTACACCGCAGATGAGTGAGGAGACGCCATGAAAGGTTTAGGTGGAGCCGCCAGAAACGGCATACTTTCGCTGACGATTCGCGATAAGGCTGTGCTTTACGCTGCTTATATGCCTTTTATCGAAAACGGTGGCCTGTTTATTCCAACCAATAAAACTTATAACCTCGGGGATGAGGTCTTTATGTTGTTGAGCCTGATGGATGAGGCCGAAAAAATACCCGTCGCCGGCAAGGTGGTGTGGGTAACGCCGAAGGGGGCACAAGGCAACCGGGCCGCCGGCATTGGCGTTCAGTTCAGTGGCGAAGATGATATTGCCTCCAGCAAGATAGAAACCTACCTCGCGGGTTCTCTCGATTCCGATCGCCCTACGCATACCATGTAGGGCTCACATCAGTTAAGCTACGGCTTTTCGAATCCCATTTTTGTTCAAGATTGAAACTCGATCAGCAGTCATGCTAATAGATTCCCATTGTCATTTGGACCGCCTGGACCTGTCGAAATACGAGGGGGGGCTGGATGATGCTGTCGCGGCCGCCCGTGAGCGCGGTGTATCCCACATGTTGTGCGTGTGCATCAGCGATGAAAACCGGATTCAGGTCATTGATATAGCCAAAACCTATGACGGTTTGTTCGCCTCGGTGGGCGTGCATCCCTCGGACGTTATGGAGGCGCCTGTGAGCGTCCAGGAACTTGAAACCTGGGCCGCGGAGGACAAGGTGGTCGCACTGGGGGAAACCGGGCTTGATTATCATTACAGCGCGGATAAAAAAGATGTCCAGTTGCAAAGTTTCGCCAATCATTTGATTGCGGGCGCCAGGACAGGGCTGCCGGTAATCGTCCACACCCGCGATGCGCGCGAGGACACCATCGCCGTTATCAGGGAGTACGGTTGCACGGAAACCGCCGGCGTTATGCACTGTTTTACCGAGAGTTGGGAAATGGCCTCCCAGGCGCTGGACCTGGGTTACTATATTTCGCTGTCCGGGATTGTTACGTTTAAAAATGCCGAGGCGTTACGGGAAGTGGCGAAGCAGGTTCCCCTGGACCGTCTGCTGGTGGAAACCGATTCGCCCTACCTCGCGCCGGTACCGTACCGGGGCAAGCCCAACGAGCCCAAATATGTCCGCGAAGTCGCGACTTTTATCGCGGAATTGCGTGGTCTGAGTTTTGAGGCGGTGGCAGAACAAACTTCAGAAAATTTCTTTCGACTGTTTTCTAAAGCGGAGACGTAAACTCCGCTTTAGTTATCTCCATTTTAATTATTCGAATAAGCATACAACCCATAAAAAGCACCGACAAATCCCCCCGCCGTGCGAGTGCTGAGTATCGTTCCATCCTGGTTCTCCGATAGTGGAATCCATTCATCTGGCGTGGTGGCGTAATAGAAACTGTAGTTTTTCCCTTGCGACTCGATCTTCAGGAACACGGGATCGGTTGCGTTCAGGCTGATTGGTTTGGAAGCGACCACCACAGGTGCCGAGCCAGCGCGTTTTTCCAGTTGAACAACATCGCCGTCAGCCGTCCGGGCAACGCTTAGCAGATAGTAGTATTCATCATTTTGGAATGCACTGATACCGGCCTTATCGCCAGCTTTTGCCGGCCGGTAATGCATTGCCACCGACGCGGCGCTGTTCAGGTGCTGCTGTGCGCGGCCGATAAATGAAGGCTGCTTGAAATCGCCGAGCAGTATTGGCCGGGCCTGCAACATTAAACTGCCGGGCTGGCTGGTAAGATCGTGGAATTTTTCATAAGGCGTGCGGATAAACTGCCAGTACGGTGCGAGGCTATTGCCGGTAAAATCATCCCTTTCGACAAAATTCCCGCTGTTGGTAATGGTCGGTTCTTGCTGGCGTGGCAGGTTTGGTCGCTCGTGAATATAGGGAACGGCTTTACTGCCATCGAGAATTACCGGCCATTCGCCCTCCCAGGATACGGGCAATAAAAAAGTCTCTCGACCGGTGTTATAGAAGTCGCCTTCGTAGGGTCGACAACCCAGGAATACCGCCCACCATTCATCGTTCTGGGTTTTTACAAAGTCCACGTGACCAACGGATGTAACAGGGTGGGGCCGGTTCGGGTCCAGGTGGCGCTGGGTGAGAATCGGATTGTTTTCGTAGGGAACGTAAGGGCCCCAGACAGAGTCGCTTTTGAATACCACCTGGCTGTGATCCACCGCTGTCCCGCCTTCGGCGGCGATCAAATAATATGCTCCTTTATTCTTGATAAGGTGCGGGCCTTCGATCCAGACCGGCTTTTTCGAAATATCCACGCCACCGTTGACTATCATTTTCTGCTCGCCCACCACTTTCAGGTTTTCAGGATCGAACTCCCGAATCCAGATAGCGCGGTGACCCTCGTACAAGGGCTCACCGATCGGGCCATCGTTGTTGGTGATATAGGCTTTACCGTTATCGTCAAAAAACAGCGAAGGATCTATGCCGCCCACTTCCGGCAACCAGACCGGGTCCGACCAGGGCCCCGCGGGGTTGGTGGCGGTAACAATAAAATTGCCGCCGCCGTCAACCACAGTGGTGATCATGTAGAACACGCCGTCGTGAAAACGGATGGTTGGTGCAAAGATACCGCGTGAAATTCCCAGTCCGTCCAGTTTCAGTTGTGATGGCCGATTGAGCACATGTCCTATTTGTCGCCAGTTGACCAGGTCTTTACTGTGGAAAACAGGCACACCCGGAAAATAGGAAAATGAGGAATTAACCAGATAATAATCGTTGCCTGCGCGGGTGATACTCGGGTCGGGGTGGAAGCCCATTATGATGGGGTTGAGGTAGTTTTCCTCCCCGGCGGAAAGATTGTTGTAAGCGCTGTCCCGGCCGCTGTATTCAAACCAGTCGAAACGGGGATGGTGCACATTGGGAGGTTGTGCCTGGTTTTGGCTGTTGTGGTTTTGGTCCGGGTTCTTTTTTGTTTCCGTTTGCTCTGGTGAACAGGCGGTTAAGAGTGAAAAAAGAAGTGCAAGGGCTGCCTGTAATGAAAAGCTGTCGCGGGAAAATAAGCGCATGATAAAAAGTCTTATGATTATACAAATAAAGAAAGAGACGATATCCGCTGATATCGGGGCAGTCAAGTGCCCCTCAGGCGGCTTGTCGCACAGAGTAGGGCGCAAAGTGGGAAAGGCCCGGTGCTTGTACCTCTTGCCATAGCCGTTCGACCAGCTTGACCTTGGATGAAGGATCCTGCCAGCCGCCCTGGCTCAGCCACTCGGCGATAAAGTGCGCCACGTCCGGATAAACCACCTGCCTCGGCTGCCATAATGTAAGCCATTGGTCGACAACTTCCGGATTCAGGGTATTCATGGTCATGGCAAGTTCAAGCTTTTCCAGGGCCAGCGCGTTGGACAGCTGTTCAACCTGCCCCTGAAGCGGCTTTACCAGCAGTTTCAGCCCCAGTTGGAGGGCTTCGCTGGACAGTTCAAAACCGGCGTTGCAGATAACGCCGGCAGCCGTCGCGAGATCGTGCTTGAAACCGTCCCGTGACAAGGGTTTAAGTTGAATATGGCCCCGGCTTTCGTGTTGCGGAAATGGGCCGTAGAAGGTAAATAAATAATTCTCGAAAGGTTCCAGCAATCGCATTACATCTTCAGGTTCCTCAAAACCCAAATAAACAACGATTTTATTTGGATCCCTCGGCAGGCTTTCTGTCTCTATTTCCGCGATAGGTGGAAGAATAGGATGGCCGAAATGGTACCAGTGTAATCCCAGGTCAATTTCCGCCGGCGCAAAATTTTCCATAATTTTTCGGGAAACGAATGTATCACCGCGGCGAGGCACGGGGTAATTAAAGGCGTATTGGTGACCGACACCGATACAGGGTTTATTGGCGAGCCGACTTGCCCAGGCGGTAATTGGCTCGAAATCGGTCAGTGCGCAGTCGTAGGAGGAAAGGTCTAACTCGCGGATATCATTGACCAACTGGCGCAGGCTGTTTTCCCTGATGGTTCGCAGGATCTTCAAGTCACCCGCCTCGTGAATAAATGTGAGGCCGCGGTGGGCGCGCCAGTTGCCAAACTCCTCCATGTCAAAATATTTACCGCGTTCGCGGCCGGAAAACAGGAAATCCGCTTGAATACCGAAGTGGGTGAAGTGCTTGCTTAATGCTCGCGCGCGGGTGATATGCCCGTTGCCAGTCCCCTGGACGCCGTAAAGGAGTTTCATTTATACCAGTATTCCAATCATTACTGCGCAGATGGTGTGTCCCATAACAGCCCCTGCCAATACATCCGTGGGAAAATGTACGCCGAGCATAACCCGCGCCACACCCACGCAGCACGCCCAGGGGTAAAGCAACCAGACCATCCACGGGAACCCGAAACAGACCGCTCCCGCGACCAGGAACGCAGCGGAGGTGTGGCCCGAGGGAAAGCTGAACTGGTCCGACGGTTCCACCTCGCTTTTATAGCCTGGAATGGCGGCGGGAGGGCGATTGCGACGGAACAGGGATTTGAAGAGAAAATAGCAGCAGCGTTCAATAGCAAAGCCCAGGGCAAACAGCTGGACCAGGGGCCAGTTCTGAAAGAAGATAAATGCCAGCCCCGCAATCAGGTATAACGGGCCATCAGCGGACATTGAGACCAGCCGGCTCAAACGGACGGCCATTTCCCGGTTTTTTCTCCGAAGGCACCAACTGAAGGTGAGAACGTCGTAGTTGTGAATGCTTTGTAGCAAGCGCATGTGTCTTCCTCCGTACAGACACACGTTAAAATTATTTCATGACACGTATGTGAATCAAATGTGACAGATATCTTACAGCGTAAAATCGCAAAAATATAGCGCCCGGGCAGACGTGGTAGAATTCCGCCGCAAACCCAGGGTAATGATGCAGAGATCAGAATGAAACGACAGATAGTAACCATGCTGGAAATGCAGGACGCGATGAATACCAGGGTCCACCCGGAGTGGCGTAGTCAGGATTACGAGTGGTACCGGGCCATTTGGATTGAAAGTGCTGAGTTGATGGATCACTATGGCTGGAAATGGTGGAAAAAGCAGGGAATCGACCGGGATCAGGTAGTGTTGGAATTAATTGATATCTGGCATTTCGGTCTCAGCATCCTATTGGGTTCGGGTCAGTCGCCGGAGGAAATTGCCGCCAATGTGGAAACCCAGCTCCTGCGGGAGCAGCCGGAAACGACGGATTTTCGACTGGACGTGGAGCAGTTCGCCCTCGAGACCCTGCGTTCTCGCGGGTTTGACGTATACTCTTTTGCCCGCCTGATGGCAGCAGTGGGGCTTTCCTTCGACGCCCTTTACGCCAGCTACGTAGGTAAAAACGTCCTTAACTTTTTCCGCCAGGACCATGGCTATAAAGAGGGCTCTTATATCAAGCTATGGGCAGGTAAGGAAGACAATCAGCACCTGGTGGAAGTACTTGAGTCCCTGGACCCCAGGCGGGATGATTTCCGCGAGGCGGTTTACCTGGGGCTTTCAACTCGATACAAGCGGGTATCCGGATAAGCCTTGTCGCGTGGTCAGGTGCCGCTTGTTAGACTAGTGGCAAGATGACTTTTTGCCGCAGTTCTCTATAATTGCGCCGCCCGGCGAGTCAGTCTGCGCATTCGCCGTAACACTAACCCCCAAAGTAATGGAGATTTCCCGTGAAAGCACCCGTTCGTGTAGCCGTCACCGGCGCGGCTGGCCAAATCAGCTATTCGTTGCTCTTTCGTATCGCGGCAGGCGATATGTTAGGTAAAGACCAACCAGTCATTCTCCAGATGCTTGAAATCACCCCGGCGCTTGAGGCGTTGAAAGGGGTGGCGATGGAACTTGAAGATTGTGCCTTCCCCCTGTTGCAGGGCATGGTGTCGACTGATGACCCCAATGTGGCGTTCAAGGATGCCGACTACGCGCTATTGGTTGGTGCGCGCCCCCGTGGGCCCGGCATGGAAAGAAAAGACCTACTGGAAGCCAATGCGGCGATATTTTCCGTCCAGGGCAAGGCCATAAACGACCATGCTTCCCGCGATATCAAAGTTCTGGTGGTGGGTAACCCGGCCAATACCAATGCGCTGATCGCCCAGCGCAATGCACCGGACATCAATCCGCGCCAGTTTACCGCCATGACCAGGCTGGATCATAACCGTGCACTGAGCCAACTGGCGGGCAAGCTCAGTGTCAGCATTAACGAAGTACGCAACATGACTATTTGGGGTAACCATTCCTCAACCCAATACCCCAATCTTTTCCATGCCCGTGTTAGAGGAGAGTCCGCGATTGAGAAGGTCGAACAGGACTGGTATGAAAATGATTTTATCCCCACCGTACAGCAACGCGGTGCGGCTATTATCAAAGCGCGCGGCGCATCGAGTGCAGCCTCCGCGGCCAACGCCGCTATTTTTCATGTCAGGGATTGGGCGCTTGGTACGCCCGACAATGATTGGGTCAGCATGGGTGTATACAGTGATGGCAGTTACGGTATCGAGGAAGGTCTTATCTACTCCTTCCCCTGCGTCTGTAAAAACGGTGATTGGGAAATCGTGAAAGGCCTGGATATAAACGACTTTTCGCGAGCCAAAATGCAGGCGACCGAGCTGGAACTGCGTGAAGAGCGCGATGCCGTCAAATCCTTACTGCCTTCCTGATACAGCCCGTAACTAAAAGCCAAGCGCGGAACCTCCGCGCTTTTTTATTAACCTTTTGCAAAGAGAGGTTCATATGCCACTCCCAAAAACCGGAAACAAAGCTCCCGCATTTACCTTGTTAAACCAAAACGGCGAAAAGGTCCGGTTAAGTGATTTTGCAGGCAAGTCCAATGTTGTCGTTTATTTTTATCCCAAGGCCATGACACCTGGTTGCACAACTCAAGCCTGTGGTATTCGGGATGCCAAAAAAATGTTTGAAAAATTGAATACAGTTATTTTTGGTATCAGCCCCGACCCTGTTGCCGGGCTGCAAAAATTTATCGACAAGCAAAACCTCAATTTTGACCTGCTCTCGGATGAAGATCACCAGGTGGCGGAAAAGTATGGAGTGTGGGGTTTGAAAAAATTTATGGGCAGAGAATTTATGGGGATATTAAGGACGACTTTTATCGTGGGTAAGGACGGAAAATTGAAACATGTGATTGATAAGGTTAATACAAAAACACATCACGATGACGTTACCGCATACATTAAAGGGCATTTAACCTGATCTTATTTCCAGACTAAAACTTTTGCAATTTTGATTACTTTGTACGCCATAAAGGATTTCGGCGAATAGTATGCCAAATCCCGCGAAGCAAACCTGAATTATTGACGTAAAAAGCAACATACTGGCGCAAATTAGACTGGTAGACGGGCACGCAAAGCAATAGTTTACTACTATAAGTTTGATTTAACTCATATTTCGCCTCTAATAATGTTTAATTATAAGTGCCGCAGGTAGTCGGTACAAAGGTGACTGATTTTGAAACTTGTTAATAGTAGTAGCTTACAAATAGATCGATCAGGGATTGTTCCGGAACCAGAAGAATATAATTTAGGTAATCAACGGGAATTCGTTACCTATCTGTACCGGCTGTTGGCAAACAGCCATCAACATGAAACCTGCACGGAAACGATCAGTTGCTTTCTGCAGGCAGGTATTCTGCGTTTTCACGCTGACGTCGCATTAGTGGTTCGTCCCATCTCCTCACGGGTGGCCGAGGTGGCGGCGTGCGCTGGCGGTGGCGATGCATTCTACGTTGGACAGCATCTTTCCCTGGAAGGGACGCCTTGCGCAGCAGTTTTTGAAAAAAATGAGACATTTATATCTTCAAATATTAATGCATCCACTATTAATTTATCTCCTGTCGCGTATAATGGGCTTCGAGTGGGTGCGTATCTCGGCACGAGTGTCCATCCTCACAAAGCAGAACCCGGCGTTGTGTGTTTTCTGTCCGCACAGCCCAGGAGTGAAGATTACACTGCTGAGGACGTTTCCTTATTAGTGTTGTTGGCAGAAGGAGTGGCCTGTATGACTGACCAGCAAAGAGCACAAGCGCAACGAAAACTGACTGACCAGGCGATGTTTGCCCTCGGATCAGTTAAAACGCTAGAAGAATATTTAGAACAAGCAAGGTTGCCTGAAGTCTTTGGAGTCCCCGCCCGCGTGGTGGAGGTGCTTGAAAGACGTGTTGGACATGCTCCCTTGAGTATCGGTCACGTGGCGGAAGAATTGAACCTATCCAAACGCACGCTCCAGCGTCGTTTGCAGCAGCAGGATGTTAATTTTGCTGAACTGCGGGATCAGGTTCGTTTCCACTACTCGATTGACTACTTGATCAAGCAACATCTGAGCATTGACAGCATATCAGCGTCACTGGACTTTTCTGACCGTACCAGCTTCACTAACGCCTTCAAGCGTTGGACTGGGTTGTCACCCAGTACGTTCAGGAAACTGTTCCGTGATTATGTATAAGCTGTGACCTGAATGTTCTAAAGTTTTAACCTCCTGGCTTGGCAACAAGCCAGGAGATTCCTATTGCCCCTGATTTCTTGTTTTCGCCTCCTTCTTGTACTTGTGGGCTCACGACAAAACTTGTAGAGTTACCCGCCTTTTTTCCAAATCTACTCAAGCACATACATATTGAGGACCGACCTTATGGGATTTTTTGTTCCGGAAGCCGTTGCGCAGACAGCCGCACCCGGCGCCGCGCAAAATGCGGGTTTGATTAACTTCCTGCTTTTGGGCGGTTTGTTTCTGTTTATGTACTTTGTCATTATTCGGCCGCAACGAAAACGACAAAAGGAGCATCAGCAGCTGACGGAGAGCCTTAGCAAGGGCGATGAGATTGTTTTGACCAGCGGCATGCTGGGTAAAATCACGGATGTTGACGAGCACTATATTACCGTCAAAGCGGCCAATAACGTGGAGCTCAAGTTCCAAAAAGTGGCAGTACACGCTGTGCTGCCCAAAGGCACAATTAAATCGCTGTAGCCTGTTCCGTCAGATTAGCAACCGGGTAATGCGCGCTTCGGCACTTTACCTGTCAATCCTTTCGCGGTAACGTGCGGCCATGTTACCGCGATATCCATCCCGACTCAGTCTTGCCCGGCTACCGACACCGTTGCGGCCGCTCGACCGTATTTCTGAAAAGTTTGGTGGGCCAAGAATCTGGCTCAAGTGTGATGATCTCACCGGATCGGCACTCAGCGGCAACAAGTTGCGCAAACTGGAATTCGTCGTTGCCGAGGCCCTCGCGAATCACGCCGATACCCTGATTACCTGTGGCGGACTGCAGTCAAACCATTGCCGCGCTACTGCCTTGGTGGGGGCACAACTGGATTTAAAGGTGCATTTGATTCTGCGGGGTGATCCGAAGGTGCGGGAGTGGGATGGCAACCTGTTGCTCGATCACCTGGCGGGCGCGGAAGTCTCGGTTTATAAACCCCATGAATACGTCTCCCGGCAGTCAGACTTGTTCGCATATTGGGAAAACCACTATCGCGAACGAGGCCGCCGTTCTCATCTGATTCCGACGGGAGCGAGTGACGCGATTGGCTTGTGGGGTTATATCCGGGCCAGCTTTGAACTGGCTGACGATTTTAAATCGAACAATATTGATCCGGCCTGGGTGGTTTGCGCCACCGGCTCCGGTGGTACCCAGGCGGGGTTGAGCCTGGGGTTTGCGATGCAGGGAGGTTCCACCCGCGTTTTGGGTGTGGCTGTTTGTGACTCGGAAAAATATTTTTTCGACAAGGCGTACGCGGATATCGAACATTGGGAGGAAAAATATCCTTCAAGTGTGGACGATCTGACGAAGATCAGGGAAAACCTTTCAATCAATACCAACGATAAATATATTGGGCCCGGATATGCCCAGGGTTATCCCGAAGTTTATAAAACAATAAAGCTGCTGGCTGAAACAGAAGGGGTCGTGCTCGACCCGGTTTATACCGGCAAGGCCTTTCATGGTTTGATTTCAGAGATACGATCAGGTGCGTTGAGCAATTCGAAAGATATTGTTTTTGTTCACACCGGCGGAACATTTGGTTTGTTTCCCTATCGGCAGGAATTTTTCGACTTGGCGAATTAACAATAACAATTTAGCGGCGCTTTAGGTATGACATTTGTGGAAGTGATTAAAACAGTGGATGGGATCGTTTGGGGCCCATATATGCTGGTGTTGATCCTGGGCGTGGGCCTGTTGCTCACTATCCGGATTCGCGCTATTTCGTTGCGAAAAATTCCCTACGCGTTCCAGCAGTTGTTTATCGGCAGGCGTAACGTGGGGGAGGGAACCATCGCCCCGTTCAGCGCGTTGATGCTCTCGCTTTCCGCCACCATCGGTACCGGAAATATAGCCGGCGTGGCGACAGCCATCGGCATGGGAGGCCCCGGCGCCTTGTTCTGGATGTGGATGACCGCTTTGATCGGGATGGCAACAAAATACGGCGAGGCGGTATGCGCGGTTCATTTTCGGGAGAAAAATGCCAATGGCCTGTACGTGGGTGGTCCGATGTATTACATCAGGAATGGTTTGGGCCAAAACTGGCGGTGGCTGGCCGTGCTTTTCGCTTTTTTCGGCACTTTTGCCGGTTTTGGGATTGGCAATACTGTCCAGGTAAATTCGGTGGCGGAAGCACTGGAAGAATCGTTCGGGCTGAACCATATCGTCACCGCGGTCATTTTGATGGTCTGTGTGGGGCTCGTACTGCTCGGGGGAATCAAGCGGCTTGCCTCCGTGGCCAGGAAAGTTGTTCCCTTTATGGCGTTGGCGTACGTTGCGGCGGGGTTGGTGATATTACTGGCCAACGTTACAGCGATACCTGGCGCGTTTGCACTGGTGGTTGAAAGTGCCTTTACGCCGGTTGCAGCCCAGGGCGGTTTCGCCGGTGCGGCGGTTGCCATGGCAATTCAGTACGGTGTTGCGCGCGGTGTTTTTTCCAATGAAGCGGGGCTGGGCAGCGCGCCAATCGCACATGCGTCAGCCGCTACCGACAGTCCGGTACGGCAGGGCACGGTTGCGATGCTGGGAACTTTGATAGACACGCTGGTTATCTGCTCCATTACCGGCCTCGCCATTGTCATTACCGGTGCCTGGACGGGCGAAGCGCAGGCCGCGAAAATGACACAGGCGGCATTTGATAGCGTGTTGCCGTATGGGCATATTATCGTTTCGTTGTCGCTGGTGTTTTTTGCTTTCACCACCATCCTGGGGTGGAGCTTTTATAGCGAACGTTGCGCGGAATATCTGCTTAAAGAGCGCGTGGTGATTCCTTTCCGGGTTGTCTGGGTATTGGCGATACCTTTGGGTATTTTGCCGAGCGTCAATCCAGACCTGGACCTGAATGTGCTGTGGCTGATTGCGGATATTATGAATGGCCTGATGGCTATCCCGAACCTGATCGCATTGCTGTTGTTATCCGGAGTGATAGCTAAGCTCACCAAAGAGTATTACAGCCGCCGTTAATTTTTTTAAAACGTGGTTTCGGTAAAGACTATGCCCACAAATTTTGGAGCAAAACTGGTTATCGCAATTTCTTCGCGAGCCCTTTTTAATCTCGATGAAAGTCATCATGTTTATGAATCGGAAGGGCTTGAGGCTTACTCGAAATACCAGATCGAACATGAAGATGATCCGCTTCAGCCAGGTGATGCTTTTCCCATGGTTGAAAAGCTTCTGCGCATCAACAAGGTACTCGGCGGCGAACCAAGAGTTGAGGTTATATTGTTGTCCCGCAACAGCGCCGATACGGGGCTGCGGGTATTTAATTCCATCAACCACTACGGCTTGAATATCACCCGTGCCGCTTTTACCGGTGGTGAAAGTCCCTATCGTTACATCGCCCCTTTTAACAGCCATTTGTTTTTATCGACCGATGCCGAAGATGTGCGCAATGCGTTGGAAAACGGGATTGCCGCGGCGACTTTGCTGGCTTCCAACCGGGATAAAAAGCAATCCGACCAGTTGCGGTTCGCCTTTGACGGCGATGCGGTGATTTTTTCCGACGAGGCCGAACAGGTTTTCAAACAGGACGGCCTGGCTGCGTTTACGGCGAGTGAAAAAGCTTCCGCCCGCACGCCGCTCAGCGGTGGGCCGTTCAAATCCTTTTTGGCCGCCCTGCACGGCCTGCAGAGGGAGTTCAAGGAGGGGGAATGCCCGATTCGTACCGCGCTGGTAACGGCCCGCTCAGCGCCGGCGCACGAGCGTGTTATACGCACCCTGCGGGCGTGGGATATCCGCATCGACGAATCGTTGTTTCTCGGCGGTCTCGAAAAAGGTCAGTTTCTGCGGGCCTATGGTGCGGACGTTTTCTTTGACGATCAGACCATGAACTGCGAATCGGCCAAAACCCATGTGGCCACCGGGCATGTGCCGCATGGGGTGGCGAATCTATTGAAAAAAGGCGAACTTGGTTCCGATAATAAGCAGCAGTGAGGCCAATATTGGCTGGAGAACACTGTTGGGGACTTTCGCGGCCGCCTTGGAAGCAAAATGAACCGCTGGCAGGGAGCCGATCAGCAGGCCAGCCAGTAGTTGGAAATCCACGTTGCTGTTCCATAGATGCCCCAGCCCGGCTACCAGAGTCAACGGCACCGCGTGGGTGATATCCGTTCCCACCACCTTTATCGCCGGCAGCCTCGGGTACAGCATCAGAAGCAGGGCCGCACAGAAGGCGCCGGCGCCCACTGAGGACAGCGTTACCAGAATGCCCAGCGCGATTCCTGCAATAAAGGTCACCGGGGTCGCGTGGCGGTGAACCCAACTGATTACCAGGTCATCGGCTTCGGCCTCCCGGCGGATCCAGCTTTTGAAAAGAATAACGAAGGCGGTGGCGATAAGCATAAAGCCCAGGCTGTGGGTCAGCAGGGCACTGTAATCGCGGTCGCCGTTGAGGTAGTGCTTAATTACATAACTGGTGGCCAGGGACGCGGGAATGCTACCGGCGGCCAGGGTGGTGACCAGCCTCCAGTTCACATTTTTTTGCCGATGATGGGAGTACATGGCCCCACTTTTAGTGGCGGCTGCGTACAGAAGGTCTGTGCCGATGGCGACTTTTTCCGGCACGCCCCACAGAATCAGCAGTGGGGTCATCAGCGATCCACCGCCCACGCCGGTCAGGCCAACCGCAAGCCCCACGGCCGCTCCGGCGAAGATATAGAAGATCAAATCCATAAGAAGCGCTTTCCTGCTGCTAAATTACAAAATTGACTGGCAAATATAATTATTTATAACTATTCTTCAAAAGAATATTTTCTTATATTTTTATAATGAAACACCCTGAATGGCCGCTTTTTGACCTTCAGATAGTTCTATAAGGGTTTCGACTGCCGCCAAGTGGAGGGAATATGAAACTGCAGCAGTTGCGTTATATTTGGGAAGTTGCCCACCACGAACTTAACGTGTCGGCCACGGCCCAAAGCCTGTACACCTCCCAGCCGGGTATCAGCAAGCAGATTCGACTGCTTGAAGACGAGTTGGGGGTGGAAATATTTTCCCGTAGCGGAAAACACCTCACCCGTATTACTCCAGCGGGTGAAGCCATTCTGCGAACCGCCGGTGAGATACTTCGAAAAGTCGAGAGTATCAAGCAGGTCGCGCAGGAATTCAGCAACGAGAAAAAAGGTAGCCTTTCGATTGCCACCACCCACACCCAGGCACGCTACGCACTGCCGGGGGTGATTCGGGGGTTTATCGAGAAATACCCGGACGTTTCCCTGCATATGCACCAGGGCACGCCGATGCAGATTTCCGAAATGGCGGCGGACGGCTCGGTGGATTTCGCCATTGCCACAGAGGCGATGGAGTTGTTCAGTGACCTGATCATGCTGCCGTGTTACCGCTGGAATCGCTGCATTCTGGTACCCAAGAGCCATCCGCTCTGCCAGTTGTCGATGCTCAGCCTGGAAGAGGTGGCGAAATACCCTATCGTGACTTACGTGTTCGGCTTTACCGGTCGCTCCAAGCTGGATGAAGCCTTTATGGAGCATGGTCTCGCGCCCAAGGTGGTTTTTACCGCCGCCGACGCCGACGTCATCAAAACCTATGTGCGGTTGGGGCTGGGTATTGGTATCGTGGCTAAAATGGCCTACGACGAGGAAGAGGACAGCGACCTGGTGGCGCTGGACGCGAGTCACCTGTTCCGCGCCAGTACCACAAAAATCGGTTTTCGTCGCGGTACCTTCCTGCGCGGGTTTATGTATGAATTTATCGAGCAATTTGCGCCGCATCTGACAAAAGACCTGGTGAACGAAGCGTTTAATCGGCATTCCAAGGTTGAACTCGATGAATTGTTTTCCAAAATAGAGCTGCCTGATTATTAAGTTTTTTATCGTGCAGTGACGAAAAAGCCGGTTGTAGTGAGCCGGCTTTTTTTATTGACAACACAGCCCGCGGCACCACATTTTATGAAAACAATCGGTGCCTGCCCGTGTCAGAAGATGCTTTGAACCATTGAATTTACAGCTCCCAGAAAAAGTAACAATAATGTTCTGTCCGATAATTTCGTTCCGCTTGCGGGTCGCTGACGCTTTGTCGACCTGGATCAAGGTAATATAGTGTTACCATGCTGCAGTTAAATCATTTGAGAAAAACCTACTCCTCGGGCGACACCGAAGTGGTTGCCGTTTCCGATCTCTCGCTGGAAATTGGGGAAAATGAGTTTGTTGCCATTATGGGGCCGTCCGGCTCCGGCAAGTCAACGTTGATGAATATTCTCGGTTGTCTCGATCAGCCCACCAGCGGCAGCTATAAACTTGCCGGCAGGGAAGTCAGCAAAATGAACGATGATGAACTTGCCGGCGTGCGCAACCGCGATATTGGCTTTGTATTCCAAAGTTTTCATCTGCAGCCTCGCCTCGATTGTGTGCGGAACGTGATGCTGCCCTTGCGCTACAGCGATGTTCCGAAGGAAGAGGCGCGGGGACGGGCAAAAAAAATGTTGGAGCGGGTTGGCCTCGGCGCTCGTTTAATGCATCTGCCGAATCAACTGTCCGGTGGGCAACGCCAGCGCGTCGCCATTGCCCGGGCGCTGGTAAACAATCCAAAAATCATTTTTGCCGATGAGCCCACCGGCGCCCTCGACAGTAAAACCTCGGTTGAAATTATGGAATTGTTTACCGAGCTCCACCGGGGCGGGCAAACGATTATTCTGGTTACCCACGAGGCGGAAATTGCCGAATACGCGCAGAAAGTAATTCATATGCGCGACGGAAAAATAGAGAAAATCCATCATGTTCAGAAATCTGATCGCGCTGTTGCTGGTTAGCGTTAGCGCCGGTAGTCACGCTCAACTTTTGTTGAGCGGCACTGTTGAAGCCAAGAGCTCGCAGGTGTTTGTGACGCCCAAGGCGGACCACTGGCAGATGCAGATAGAGTGGATGGTCGAGGAGGGCGAAAAAGTTAACAAGGGAGATACGGTGGTTGTTTACGATACTTCCAGCCTGGCAGCCAATATCGAACAGCTGGAGTCCACCTTACGGCGCGTCACCGCGGAAGCCAAAAGAAATGTGCTGGTCCAGGATCTGGCGCTAAAGGAAACCGAGCATCGCTACGACGTCGCGTTGTTTGAGCTTGATAAGGCCCGGTTGGATGCGAGTATCCCCGAAAACGTTATCAGCCAATTCCAATACGCCAACCATCAACTGGCCCTAAAGCGCGCCCTGCGGGAAAAAGCCGAAGCGGCCAAGGCTTTGGAAGTGAAGAAAAAGGATGTGCGGAATGAAAAAAAGCGCAGTGAATTGGAAGTGGCGAGCGCCAAAAACGAATTAAAACGCGTGCAGCTGATGCTGGACAGTATGACCCAGAAGGCCGACCGGGACGGTACGGCCATGTATGTGATGCACCCTTGGACCCGCGCGAAAATACGGGCCGGGGATATGGTGCAACGCGGTTTCAGTGTTCTTGAAATTCCCTCCACGGAAGACCTGCATGTAAAAGCCTGGCTGAATGAAGTCGATGTGGCCAGGATAGGCATGGATGACAGTATCCGCCTGAGCTTTGATGCCAAGCCTGAATTAACACTTCCGGGCAGGATTGTTCGCGTCGGAAACCAGGCGGAAAAAAAGGAATACTGGGGGAGTGCGTCCTATATTGACGTGGATATCGAGTTTGACCAGTCACAGGATCACGGTTTGATTCCGGGAATGAGCGTGTTGGTGGAAGTCGGGGACGGGACATGAGGATACTGTTGTTTTTGTCCGTTACACTCATTTTTATCCAGGGCTGTTCGGACAATTCCCGGATCTCGATAGTGGCCAAAGAGGAAAACATCAGCCTCAGCATAAAATCCACGGGTGAACTGACTTCATCACAAACCTTGAAGCTGGGGCCGCCGGTTATTAAAAATACCTGGCGGCATAAATTATCGTATCTGATCGAAGAGGGTACCTGGGTCAACAAAGGCCAGAAAGTCATGGCCTTTGACAGCCAGGAACAGATCGCCCGTTTGCGCGATTTGCGCAACAGCCTGGAAGCGGAAAAGAAAAAGCTGCAAAGTGATGCGCTGAACAGCGAACAGAATCTTGAATCGCTGAAACTCGATCTGGCCGAGACAAAAATGGAGATGGAAAAGGCTGAGCTCAAGGCCAGGTACACCGATAACCTGATGACGAAAATTGAGGTAAAGAAACTCAAGATAGATTATCAAATTGCCCGCAAGGCATTGGAATTTGGCGAGTTCCGCAATGCGAACCAGCGGGCGCAGGCGAAGGTGGATATGGAAATTACCGAGGCGGAAATTAAAAGGTTGCAGGCGGAAGTGACGGAGATGGAAGAGGCCATCCAGGATATGGAAGTCAAGGCACCCAAGGGCGGCATCGTCGTTTATGTTCCCAACAATGACGGAGAAAAACCCGCGGAGGGTGATCAGGTATCGCTGATTCAGAAAGTGGTGGAACTACCCAACCTGGAAACCATGATTATCGAAACCACCATCCCCGAACAAGTGATCAGCCGGGTTCGTTTGGGTCAACCGGTGAAAATTGTTATCGATGCGATTCCGGAGAGAACCTTTACCGGCGAAGTCGCTTCCCTGGGGCAGATCGTGCGCGTTAAGTCGCGGGAGGAGCCCAGCATGGTGTTCGATGCCGTTATTAAAATTCTTGACCCGGATATTGAAGTGATGCGGCCGGGCATGGCGGCCAGGCTGGAAATTATCGACCGCGAGTTGAAAAAGGCCATAAGTTTGCCAGCCAGCGCGGTGATTTACGAAAACGACAAAACGTATGTGCGAGTAAACAGCGTCCTGGGCACACAGCGGCGGGCGGTGACGTTGGCGGGCCGCCAGCCGGGAACGGTTATTATCAGCGATGGCGTCAGTGCCGGCGACGAAATTCTCCTCTGATATGTTTCTATTGTTAAAATGGTTTTTGATGCGATTTAATCGGCCTTTTTTTTATTTTTTCAGCCTGCTGTTGATTACCGGGTGTGGTGATGAGTCGCCCGGCAATACCGTTCTTTCGATGAAAGTTGAACCGGGTGGTTTTAAATTTGAGATCCCCGCGAAGGGGGAGCTTGTCTCGGCAAAGGAAATACCCATCAATTCACCTTCCGGCAATATCGGGACCCTGACGCTCGCCTGGCTGAAGGAAGAAAACAGCCGGGTTAAAAAGGGTGAAGTTGTGGCGCGCTTTGACGGCAGCGAACACGAACTGCAGCGGGAGCGGGCAATGCTGGAATTGGAGAAAAACCGGCTATCCAAATCGCTTACAGAGCGTTCCCTTAATCAAAACCAGTTTTCCGTGGAACAACAGTCCCGTGTCGTTAACGAGGAAATGGCGGTTGCCGAGCGTTTTGTCATCGATGATCTTATGGTGTATTCGAAGAACGAGATTATCGACCAGATGCTGAACAAGGAGTACCTGGAATCCAAGCAGGAATACCTTCACTGGCGGAAAGATTTTCAGGTGGAGCAAAGCACGGCCGAACTGGAGTTGCTGGGCTTGCGCGGCAAAGCGCACTCGGAAGCAATTGCGTTGCATGACAACGCGTTGGCCAGTCTGGAAGTGGTGGCACCGCGTGACGGAATCCTGCTGTACGCAAAAAACTGGCGGGGTGAAAAAGTCCGTGTTGGGCAGGCGTTGTGGCCGGGCTCAAAAATCGCCTCGATTCCCAGTCTTGAGGAGATGCAGGCCAATGTCTACGTGCTGGAATCCGAAGCGGCGGGTTTGGAAGCCGGACAAAAAGTTGAATTAATACTGGATGCTTTTCCTGATAAAAAAATCAGGGGTTCGGTAAAAACCATCGCCAGCATTGCCGCACCGCGTACCGTGAACAGTCCGGTAAAATATTTTGAGGTTAACGTTCAATTGGACTACTCCGATCCGGAATTTATGAAACCCGGCCAGAAACTTTCCGCGAAAGTACGGGTGGCGTCGGCGGAAAACGTTATCACCGTTCCCAACCAGGCCGTATTCAAGCAGGGTGGCGAGCGTTGGGTATATTTAAAAAGGGGCGCTGAATATATTCGCCAACCCATTGAAATCGGCCTGCGAAGCCTGACCCTGACACAAGTGATTGCCGGGATAAAAGAAGGCGACGAAATCGCGTTAATGGAACCTGTCAATTAGTGAAAAATTTTAAAACCAACCTGATTGAAGCGCTGGAGCAACTCTGGCATCACAAGTTGCGCACGTTTTTAACGTTACTGGGGATGATCTTCGGTGTCGGCGCGGTGATCGCGATGGTCAGTGTAGGCGAAGGCGCTGAGCGTGAGGCGCTGAAACTGATTGATTCGATGGGGGTGCGTAATATTCTGGTGGAGGAAAAGCAGGTGTGGGGCGAGCGCCTGCGCGAGGTGCGCAAGCATTCGGTGGGTCTGTCGCTGCAGGATGTGGAGGCCAGCCTGGAAACGTTGCCTTTTATCGTCAGCTACAGCGCGGAAAAAGAGGTAAATACTCATACGCTTTTTAGCCTTTCCGGTGAAAGCGACAGTGAGGTTTTGAGCGTGACGCCGAGCTATAAAACGTTGTCACGGCTGAATGTGGGCCAGGGGCGCTGGTTTAATGAGGAGGATAACAAACGGTTCGAACAGGTGGTGGTACTGGGTGCTACCGCCGCCGCGCAGTTGTTTCCCGACGGCCAGGCAATTGGCGAGTACGTGAAAATAAATCACTTGTGGCTCAAGGTTATCGGCGTATTGCAGAGCAAGAACTTGAGCAAGGACAGTTTTCAGGGAGTCCAGTTAAGCGGTGAGAACAACCGCATTTACATGCCCCTGCAAACGGCGTTAAAGCGTTTTGAATTCCGGCAGTACGGCAGTGAGTTGGATAGTTTTCGGCTGGAGCTGGCGGAAGGCATCGATCCACAGGTGGCTTCGCGAACATTAACGCAGTTGCTGGACTATCGGCACGGTCACGAACAGGATTACAACATCATTGTGCCCGCCGCATTACTGAATCAACATAAGGAAACGCAGCGGATTTTCAATATTATTATGTCCTGCGTTGCCGGTATTTCACTGCTGGTGGGTGGCATCGGGATTATGAATATAATGCTGGCCACGGTGCTGGAGAGAACCAACGAGATTGGATTGCTGCGCGCGGTCGGCGCGACGCGGCGGAATATTCTCGAGCAGTTTATGATCGAGAGTGTAACCATTTCCGCGCTCGGCGGCATTATTGGTATTTTTCTCGGATTTGCTCTCGCCAGCGTTATCTCCGCGTTTGCCGGCTGGCCGGTGGCGGGATCGTTCAGCGCTATTGCCGTGTCGGTATTGTTTTGTACGGGAATTGGGTTGGTATTTGGGATTTATCCGGCGATTAAGGCTTCGCAGTTGGATCCTATTGTGGCGCTGCAGCGGGACTAGGTTTTGGGGTGTGGACACCAAGAGAGTTGCAGGTGGTGATGTGAGAGGTTTTGACATTGCATGAATACCTCCCTGTAGCTCTTGTGCAGGGAAGCGCTAATGCCGCGTTGGCAGGATGCTATGGAGTGGTCTCTCGTCATCCATGATTTGAGGGTTTCAAAACCTCTCACCTCACCGCCCGCAGTACCACTCCGAGAAATTTCCTTCTTTTCGCTAGGTGAAAAAACTTGTGGCTTGTGGGACGGATAAACATAGTGCCACCGCCAGCCGATCCCATATTAGAGGCACCAAATCAGGCAGGTGACGCTATGCTTGCTCGTCCTACAAGTTACAGAACAATCTCCCGATCACTGGCATCGATAAACGCCTGCTTCA
>CAYVIB010000020.1:0-48684 GCA_964451365.1 uncultured Cellvibrionaceae bacterium | reverse complement strand
CCTACAAGTTACAGAACAATCTCCCGATCACTGGCATCGATAAACGCCTGCTTCAATTCCTCATACGTGTGCACGGCGGGAAACTGCGGGAACTCATCGATCACATTTTGCGGTGCACTGAACAGGATGCCGGCATCGGCCTCTTTCAGCATGGTGGTGTCGTTATAAGAGTCGCCGGCGGCGATGGTGCGGTAGTAGAGGGTTTTGAAGGCGGCAATGGCCTGGCGCTTGGGGTTGGCCTGGCGCAGGTTGTAACCCACCACTCTGCCGGAGGCATCCACGGTGAGTTTGTGGCAGAGCAGGGTGGGCCAGCCGAGCTGGGCCATCAACGGGCCGGCAAATTCGTAATAGGTGTCGGAGAGGATAATGACCTGAAACCGCTCCCGCAACCAGTTGAGAAACTCCGAGGCACCCTCGAGCGGGGCCAGGGTGGTAATCACTTCCTGGATTTCCCGCAAGCCCAGGCCGGCCTTGTCCAGCTCACCCAGGCGCATGGTCATCAGTTCGTCGTAGTCGGCAATGTCCCTGGTGGTGGCCTTTAAGGCCTCGATACCGGTTTTTTCGGCAAATTTGACCCAGATTTCCGGTATCAACACGCCTTCAAGGTCTAAACACGCTAATTCCACATTCCGCTCCTGTAAAACATTCTGAATTGTTGACGGCAAAATTTGGGCGACAATCTACCCTGTCCTGGCCGTGGAGGCAATCCATAGTAGGGGCTGGTACGGAACGGGCGGCTATAAGAGTATATCGCTTCAATATTTCTCAATATTTTGCCGGTCTGGTATTCTTGCCGGCCTGCAAAATCCACTTGGAAAAGAGCTGACCGTTTAATGAACGATAACCTGATCAACCTCACAGACCTGGATGCAAAGTTACAGCAGGCCGGTCCACGGGAGATTCTCACGCACGCCCTGGAGCAGCACGACAATATCGCCATTTCCTTCAGCGGTGCGGAGGATGTGGTGCTGATCGATATGGCCACCCGTATCCGGCCCGGCGTACAGGTGTTTTGCCTGGATACCGGTCGTCTGCACAGCGAAACCTACCAGTTTATTGAAACCGTTCGCAAGCACTACGATATCGACCTCAGTGTTATGTTTCCCGATGCGGGGGCGGTGCAGAAACTGGTAAGCGAAAAGGGGCTGTTCAGCTTTTATGAGGACAATCACCAGGAGTGCTGCGGCATTCGCAAGGTTGGCCCGCTGCGTAAAAAACTGTTGACCCTGGATGCCTGGGTGACCGGCCAGCGCAAGGACCAAAGCCCCGGCACCCGGGCCAGTATACCGGTAGTGCAGAATGACAAGATATTTGCCCGGCCGAATGAAACCCTGACCAAGTACAACCCCCTGGTGAACTGGACCTCCAAACAGGTGTGGGACTATATTCGCTCCAACAACGTGCCGTATAACCCATTGCACGATCGCGGATTTGTGTCGATTGGCTGCGAACCCTGTACCAAACCGATTGGCCCCGGGCAGCACGAGCGTGAGGGCCGCTGGTGGTGGGAGGAAGCCACCAAGAAAGAGTGCGGTTTGCACTCGAGTAACATTAACAAATAGTACGCCTACGGGTTGAAAGAACGATGAAGATTACACTGGTTAAAAAAATTCTGGCTGATGGCTCTCCCTGCAAAAAGTGCGGGGACGTACTTGATAAACTGGAATCATCCGGGCAGATCTCCCGCATCGACAATATCGTTATCGCCGATGAACGCGATCCGCAAAGCGAAGGCATGCAGCTGGCAGCCAAATATGAGGTCGATCGCGCGCCTTTCTTTATCGTCGAAGAGGAGGGCGAGGAGCCGGCGATTTACACGGTTTATATGAAGTTTGTGAAGGAAGTTCTGGACCAGAAAACGGACGAAGCGGAAGAGTTAAAGGAAATTATGTCCGATAACCAGGATCTGGATTTTCTTTAAAAGCCGGGCGTGGTGAAACAGCCGTTTCGCTTACCGCCCTACACTTTTTATTTCGACTTTCGCAGGGTATCCAGGAGCAATTGGATCTTCTGGATTGATTCGGCATATTCCTCTTCGGCATTGGAATCGGCCACGATTCCGCCGCCGCCCCAGCAGTAAAAACGATTGTTTTCGATGAGTACCGTGCGAATCGCGATGTTCGAATCGAAACGACCGTGCGCACTCAGGTAACAGATGCTGCCGCAGTATATTCCACGCCTTTGTTTTTCCAACTGGTTGATGATTTCCATGGAGCGGCGTTTGGGGGCGCCGGTGATGGAGCCGCCGGGAAAGCATTCCATCAGGAATTCCAGCGGCGTGATATTTGGTTTAGGCGTGCCCTTTATAGTGCTTACCAGATGATGCACATTGGCATAGGTTTCCAGGTCAAAAAGGGAAGGTGCGGTTACTGAATGCAATTGGCAGCACTTGCTGAAGTCGTTTCGCAGCAAATCGACAATCATCAGGTTTTCCGCGCGGTTTTTCGCGCTGTTTAGCAGGCCCTGCGCGAGAATTTTATCGTTGAATGGATTGGCGCTTCTCGGTGCCGTGCCCTTGATAGGCCGGGTAACGGCCTTGCCGCTGTCAATGGTAATGAACTGCTCGGGTGACAGGCAAAGTACTTTTACTTTCTCCGCCAGGTCGATATAAGCCGAGTAGGGGCTTGGCGACGCTTCCCTTAATTTTAGATAAGCGCTCGTGCTGCTCCCGTCAAACTGGCCCTGGAAGCGTTGCGAAAAATTGATCTGGTATGTGTCGCCGGCCAGGATATAGTCGTGAATTTTATTTACTGCCGCCAGGTAATCCTTGCGACTGATATCCGCGGTGACTTGCGAGGCGGTAAATGCTGGTTCGGGTTTGTCGCTGTTAACTTCGGTTAGTCGCGCGAGAATATCGTATTTTTTTTGTGCGCCGCATGATGGAAGAAATACGGCAACAGCCGTTTTTTTTTCGTGGTCCTGTACCAAACACCAATCGAAAATACCGAAGCTGCATTCTCCCGCCCCCGGTTTATGGCCAATACGGAACGCTTCGTGGTTGTATTCATAGTTGAAAAAACCAAGCGCGCCGCCGCAAAATGGCAGTTGCCGTCTTTTGATGCGGGACAGATCAACATTGGTCGCCAGCTCCGCCACAGTGTGTTCTATCTTGGAGATAGAGGCGTTAACCAGCACGTCAACCGGCTCCGCGCTCAAAATATCGTACCGGCCCGATGTGGAGCCCGGTTTGCCGCTGTCCAGCCATACCGGATGCTTCATTTGCCGCAGGCATTCAAAGAGCCGGCTGCTGTCGGGCTGGTATGGGAGATTGGCTATATCGGGCTTTGACGGCATCAAACTACAACGGATTTGGCTGGCGAAGCGGGCATTTTAGAACTTGTGAACCGGCTTTGCCACGTGGATAATAATTTTGCTTCAAATGACACGCAATGAGGTGGTAATGGCTTTTTATCCCCTGGAAAAACTCGCTTTGCTGTACGACGGATACCAAAAAGTATTCAAGGTGGCGGGGCATGACCTGTTGCTTGTCCAGCAGGACGGCATTCCCTACCTGATCGAAAATCGCTGCCCGCATATGGATGCACCGCTGACCCATGCCGCGCAGGTCCCCGGCGGGCTGATTCGCTGCAGGGCGCACGGGATCGAGTTCGACCTTAAGTCGGGCAAAGCCTGTGGCCCTCTGGCCAACACGCTCGATGGTCTAAAAAAATACTCGCTGGTCTACGAGGGCAACCAGATAGGCGTTGACCTGTAGGGCGGTAAACGCAAACGCCACCCGCCAATTCAAATATGCAGCCGCGCCAGGTTGGGATCACTCTGGCTGTGCCGTTCCCACAATTTGTCGAACTCGTCCAGTTGGTGAAGGCTTTCTGCCGCGGCCTTATAGCATGCAAACCCCACTAACTCCGACTCATCGTTGAAGTACACCAGCCGCTGGCGATCCGAAATCACATAGGCTGAATCGGCATTTTGCGGCTGCTCTGTCAGTGTGCGTATGATCACCCGGGAGGGTAAGCGCTGGGCAATCGATACGAGGGGATGGTTGGCGCCGTTCAGCGGCGCGCTGTCGCGCAAAAGTATTCGAACCATTGAATTGGCGCTGTAGCGGGCGACACCGGAAACGGCTTCGACAAAACCGTCGTGCGCGTAAAGCGGTTTGTCCAGGTGGTGGGAAAGAATATCCAGTGTTCGGTTGGCCGCCTGACTAACCTGCTTTAGATGGCGGTTAAACTGGTCGAGGTTTTCCAGGCGCAACACCCGGTCGCCGTAAACTGTCTCAAAAATCCGGCCGCCGTCGAGTTCCAGTTTCATTTTCCGGTGCGCGATACCGGCTTCAAAAAATTCAGCGTCGTAGGCTTCGAATCCGGACTTTTCGTAGAAGGGCAGCGCATGAGACTGCGCGTGCAGAAATAGTGTTTCCATGCGATTGTCAACGGCACACCCGATAATGTGGTTCAGCAATTCCCGTCCAATGCCCTTGCCCCGGTCCTCCCTGAGCACCGCCATTCTGCCGAGCTTGCCATTGGCAAGCAGGCGCGCGGTGGCAATTGCACTTTCATCCTGCAATACAACAAAGTGCAGTGTCGATTCGGGTTCGTCCAGCCCGTCCCACTCCTCCTTCTGGTCGACACCTTGCTCCTCGATAAAAACTCTCCGCCGTATGCTCTGCAGCACGGGGCTGTATTCCGGCCAGCTTACCTGGAGTATTTGCATGGGAGTTGCCTTTATTCTGTGCCTGAAACTAATAGTGCCAACTCTGCCAGTTGCATGGCAACCTTTCTGTCGATTGAATCCAGGTTGTTAAACAGAATGGTTTCTCCACCGGTTAAAAGCGCCGAAAAATGCCTTGAGCTCCGGTAGCTGAAACCATCGACGAACAATAGTGCCCGATCGCTTGCTTCCCCCAATGCCGAACAGTCAAAGAAAGCGCCACGGGTAAAAGGATTTAACCTAAAAGGCGCGTTGTTGCGAAGCGCATCTTCTGTAATTGTTTCGGCTTCCATCGCGAATGGGGTTTTAGGTTGGGTCAGGGTTTCGCCCAGCCACTGTGCCAGGCTTACTTTATCCGTCAAATACTGTTGTAGAATGCGGCTGACGTTTTCGATTGCCATCAGGGAAATTTCGCCGGAATGGTTTTGCAACGGTAATGCGGGGTCACTGTAACGCATGTCCCCGGTGGTATGGGATGCGGCTTCCTGGGCAAAATCCAGCAGAATATCCGCGTGACTGGGCGCGCGAAAACCGATTGAATACGTCATGCAATTCCCTTCGGCGATACCCCAATGAGCGAGCATGGGGGGCAGGTAAAGCATATCGCCCGGCTCCAGCAGCCACTCCCGCGCCTGTTCGAATTCCCGCAGTATTTTCATCGGCTGATCGGGCAGCAGTGCGGTTTGCGTCGAACAGGTCTGGCCGATACGCCAGCGCCGTTTACCTTCCGCCTGTAGTAAAAATACATCGTAGTAATCGAAATGCGGACCCACGCCACCACCGTCGGCGGCGTAGCTCACCATAATGTCATCGAGCCGCCAGTTGGGAATAAATCGAAAAGCGTTTAGCAGTTGATTAATATCCGGGTCGAGCGCATCCGCATGCTGTACCAGGAGTGTCCAGTTCTTTTCCGGCAGTTTTGCAAACTGTGATTCCGGCAAGGGTCCGTGAGTAACCTCCCAACGGCTGCCGCCCGGGCTCTGGTGTTCGACTACCAGGCGCGAAGTGACGTCTTCGTCCAGTGCAAATCCGGCCAGTTCATCCGCGCTGACCGGGGAAGAAAAATGGGGAAAACACTGCCGGATCAACAGCGGTTTTTTTTGCCAGTATTCTTTTAAAAACGTTTCAACTGGAATATCGCCGAGATGAGTCAAGCGGGAATAGGGCTGGCTTGCTGACTGGCTCATAGGATTTTCCCGGATAACAAAGGTTCAGTGATACTGGCGGTAAATCTTCCGTAGGTTGGGGTGCAAACCCCAACAATACAGCTTCGATAGTGCATCAGTGTTGGGGTTTGCACCCCAACCTACGGCGGGATATACAAACGCCGGGCAGCTAAAATCACTTGCCGATGTTTTTTGCCTGATCTACCGCGTTGCCCAGATAGGACGCCGGCGTCATATCGAGCAATACTTTTTTGGCATGTTCCGGAATATCCAGGCTTTCGACAAATTTCTGTATCACTTCGCGTGTAATACTCTGCCCGCGCGTCAGCGCTTTCAGTTTTTCATACGGCTCTTCGATTCCGTAGCGGCGCATAACGGTTTGAATCGGCTCCGCCATCACTTCCCAGGCGCCGTTCAGATCCTCCGCCAGTCGTTTTTCGTTGATTTCCAGCTTGCCTATACCTTTTAATGTTGCGGCGTAGGCAATCATGCTGTAACCAAAACCCACACCCATATTGCGCAGCACGGTGGAGTCGGTCAGGTCCCGCTGCCAGCGCGAAACAGGCAGTTTTGCCGCAAGGTGATGAAATACCGCATTGGCGATTCCCAGGTTGCCTTCGGAGTTTTCGAAATCAATTGGGTTGACTTTGTGCGGCATGGTGGAGGAGCCCACTTCGCCGGCAACGGTTTTTTGTTTGAAATAGCCCAGAGAAACGTAGCCCCAGATATCGCGATCGAAGTCGATCAGTATTGTATTTGCGCGGCAGATCGCGTCGAACAATTCGGCAATGTAATCGTGAGGTTCAATTTGCGTGGTATAGGGGTTCCAGGTTAACCCCAAGCTGGTCACGAAGGTTTCCGCGTTGGCCTGCCAGTCGATATCCGGGTACGCGGCAAGGTGGGCATTGTAATTTCCCACAGCACCGTTGATTTTGCCGAGCAGTTTTACGTTTTCGATCTGGTGGATCTGTCGTTGCAGTCGCGCCGCCACATTGGCCATTTCCTTGCCAACGGTGGTGGGCGAAGCCGTCTGGCCGTGGGTGCGTGACAGCATCGGAATGTCGGCATAACGCACAGCCAGGTCGGCGATTGCAGAATGGATTTTTTTCAACGCGGGCAACAACACCTGGTCGCGACCGGTTTTCAACATCAGTGCATGGGAGAGGTTGTTAATATCTTCCGAGGTGCAGGCGAAATGGACAAACTCGCTTACCGCTTCCAATTCGGCATTGTCTTTTATCCGCTGCTTGATGTAGTACTCCACCGCTTTGACATCGTGATTGGTGGTGCTTTCAATATCCTTGATTTTTTGTGCTTCCTGCTCGCCAAAATTTTCGACGATGCTGTTCAATAACGTGTTCGCCTCGTCACTGAGCGCCGGTACTTCGTCGATGGCCGGATGTTCGGCCAAACGCTGCAGCCAGCGTATTTCCACTTCCACCCGAAAGCGCATCAAACCATATTCACTGAAAACAGGCCGCAGGTCGGTGGTTTTGCTGCCGTAGCGGCCGTCGATAGGGGAAAGAGCGGAAAGGAGTGTCAGGTCCATAGTGGGTATTAATCTCGGAGGTAATGGCTGGAAAAGGCGGGCATTTTACCGGAAATCGCCCGGGTGTGCAGGGATCAAAACCGCTGTAGCAATTCGGAGGTCGTTTCCGCCAGCCGGCTGCGATAGAACAGCAACTGCCAGCGATTGCCGCCGATCTGGCGCCACAGCGTCGCCGCCCTGATCGCGGCCAGCAACAGGGTTCGGATCTGGTTGGCAACCCGCTGTTGCTGCAGGTAGTGGTATTCGCCGGTCACCTGGATGCGGTATTGGAATTTGCTGATAGTGTCGGAGTAAATATCGGCGATGTTGGCCACCACATTGTCATGGGTGTAGCCGAAGTGTTCGACCTGGGTTTCGACCTTCTCCAGCCGGGTACCGATGATATAAAGCACCTCGCTACGACGTGACAGTTTTTTTTGCAGGTGGAGCACGCCCAGCAGGTAGCGCAGGGTGTCCGCGTTGCGCGGGTCGCGATGATTGCCGAGCAGTTGATCCAGCAGCTCCAGGCCATCGTGCAGGTTTTGAACGCCGCCAAAAACATCCTCGGTGGTATTCGGATTCTGGACCAGCAGGCTTTTAACCGCCGTTTCAAAGGGTTCAGTCTTCAAATAGCCGGTTTTGGCCAGTTGCTCCACCAGCTTGATCGATTGAAGTGCACCCGCCAGGGCGATGGCAAGATTGCGCCAGGATCGTTCCAAATATTTACCCCTTTTCCGTTAGCTGTCCGCGGATTCTATTACGGCGCCGCCCAGGCAGATATCCCCATCATAGAAAACTACCGACTGACCGGGGGTAATCGCCCGTTGCGGTTCGTCGAAAACTACCGATATGGAGTCTTCGCCGACGGATTCCAAGGTGCACGCCTGGTCCGGCTGGCGATACCGGGTCTTGGCCGTACAGCGGAATCCGCCCGGTTTGGCCTCACAATTAATCCAATGCACCTGGCCCGCCCGCAGGCGTTGCGCAAACAGAAGCGGGTGGTTGCCGCCCTGGACCACAACCAGGGTATTGGTGTCCAGGTCCTTATGGGCCACATACCAGGGCTCGTCCCTTGCTCCCTGCACGCCGCCAATGCCCAGTCCCTGTCGCTGGCCGATAGTGTGATACATAAGGCCCTGATGCCGGCCCAGCTCGACTCCGTCGGGTGTCCTGATGGGGCCGGGCTGCGCAGGCAGGTAGGTTTCCAGGAAATCCTTGAACCGTCGCTCGCCGATAAAACAGATACCAGTACTGTCCTTCTTGTCGTGGGTGACCAGGTCGTGCAGTTCGGCCAGCTTGCGCACTTCCGGCTTTTCCATGTCGCCGATCGGGAAAAGGGTTTTGGCGAAGGCGGCTTCATCCACCGCATGCAGGAAGTAACTCTGGTCCTTGTTGGGGTCAAGTCCTTTTTGCAGCCAGGTGTGGCCGTCGCGTTGCAGGGTACGGGCATAGTGGCCGGTGGCAATAAACGCCGCTCCCAGTTGCCCTGCGTATTCCAGGAATACCTTGAACTTGATTTCCCGGTTGCAGAGAATGTCGGGGTTAGGGGTGCGGCCTGCCCTGTATTCGGCGAGGAAGTGCTCGAACACGTTGTCCCAATATTGCGAGGCAAAGTTGACTGTGTGCAGGTGGATATCCAGTTTCTGGCAGACCGCCGCGGCGTCCAGCAGGTCCGTCATGGCGGTACAGTACTCGGTGCCGTCGTCCTCGTCCCAGTTCTTCATAAACAGGCCTTCGACCTGATAGCCCTGCTCCTTAAGTAGAAGAGCGGATACGGACGAATCCACGCCGCCGGACATGCCTACAATGACCTTGCTGGAATTTGCTGTGCCGGAAGTGTCGTCTGGAGCCATGAGTTGAGGATTTTGCCGCTTGGGGCGCGTATTGTACGGCCTGTGCCAATTAACACCAAGTGACGGAACTAAAACCCAGGTTCATCTATACTGTTTGTTTTGCCGTTTCGGATAAGAATAAGGTGTGAATTCATGCTTAACGTAAGGTTAAACCTGCTTTTTGGGATATTTATGATGCTGGGATTAGTTGCAACTTCAAGTGCGAGTCCGTTCACCGGCGAAGACGACGGTTATCGTCTCTGGCTGAAATATGACCGCATTTCCGATTCCAGAGTTCTCAAACGATATCAAAAGCAGATCTCACACTGGCGTGTGGAGGGCAATTCGCCCACCTCCGGTGTCATTCGACATGAACTCGACCTTGCGCTTAACGGCCTGTTGGGTGACGTGGAGCAGGGCAAAGGGAGGCTCGCCAATAACGAGTTGCTTGTCGGCACCCCGGCTTCTTCCGACAAAATAGCCAAAGCGGGTTTCAATGACCGCCTGAAAAAACTGGGCGGCGAAGGCTATATCATTGCCGAGAGCGAAATAGATGGAAAGAACATCACGGTTATCACCGGTAATGACGATGTTGGTGTGATGTACGGCGTTTTTCATTTTCTGCGCTTGTTGCAAACACAGGAAAACATCAGCGGCCTGAATATCGTCTCTTCGCCGAAAGTGCAGCTGCGTGTGCTCAATCATTGGGACAATCTTGATCGCCATGTGGAGCGCGGTTACGCCGGGCAGTCCATTTGGGACTGGCACAAACTGCCGGATTATAAATACCAGCGTTACTACGATTATGCGCGTGCTAACGCATCGATCGGAATTAACGGAACCGTACTCAACAATGTTAACGCTGATGCGCTTATCCTTACACCTCACTATCTGGAAAAAGTTGCGGCACTGGCGGATATTTTTCGTCCTTACGGAATTAAAGTTTATCTCTCGATTAAATTCAGTTCGCCCAACCTGATTGGCGGCCTGGAAACGTCCGATCCGCTTGACCCCCGTGTGCAGCAGTGGTGGAAGGAAAGAGTCGAAAAAATTTACGCAAAAATTCCCGATTTCGGCGGTTTTCTTGTGAAAGCCAATTCGGAAGGGCAACCCGGACCGCACGATTTTGGCCGCACCCATGCCGAAGGCGCGAATATGCTGGCGGAGGCGCTTGAGCCATACGGCGGTGTCGTTATGTGGCGGGCCTTCGTTTACAAAAATGATCCGAATGTAGAAAGATCCCTGCAGGCATACAACGAGTTCAAACCGCTGGACGGCAAGTTTAAAAACAATGTGCTGGTTCAGGTGAAAAACGGTCCCATCGATTTTCAACCGCGCGAACCGATCACTCCATTGTTTGGTGCAACCCCGCAAACGCCGTTGATGATGGAATTCCAGGTCACCATGGAGTACCTGGGGTTCAGTACCCATTTCGTCTATCTGGGCACCATGTATGAAGAAGTCCTCGATACCGACACCTACGCCAAAGGTGAAGGCTCCACCGTGGCGGAAGTGATAGACGGTTCGCTTTTCGATTATCCCATTACCGGTATGGCGGGTGTGTCCAACATCGGCAGCGATCGAAACTGGACCGGGCATATTATGCTGCAGTCGAACTGGTACGTGTTCGGCCGGTTGGCCTGGGACAATCAATTATCCTCTGAGCAAATCGCGGATGAGTGGATAAGAATGACCTTGTCCGACGACGAATCCGTGGTAAAAAAAGTGAAAAAAATGATGATGGTTTCGCGGGAAAACACGGTTAACTATATGACCCCGCTCGGCCTGCATCACATTATGGGCACCGGCCACCACTACGGCCCCGGTCCCTGGGTGGACAACCTGGGGCGCGCCGACTGGAACCCTGTTTACTATCACAATGCCGACAGCGAGGGTATTGGTTTCGATCGAACCGGAAGCGGCACCAACGCAGTCTCGCAATACTTCCCACCGCTGCGGAAAAAATATTCCTCGCCGGAAACCACACCCGAGAAATTCCTGCTTTGGTTCCACCACCTGCCGTGGGACTACAAAATGAAATCCGGCAAAACTCTGTGGGATGAAATTGTCCTGCATTATTACGCCGGTGCCCAGGCCGTCGAGGAAATGGCAAAAGAGTGGGACACCCTGGAAGGCAAAATCGACCAGAATCTGTTTTTGCAGGTGCAAATGGCAATGGATATTCAAGTGAAGGAAGCCCGCTGGTGGCGCAATGCCTGTGTGTTGTATTTTCAGCGGTTTTCCGACCGACCAATTCCGGCTGGATTGAAAAAGCCCGACGGGACACTGGAAGAGTATATGGGAATGGCGTTTCCGTATGCGCCGGGGAATGGATAGTATCGCTTGAATATTTTCCCCCAATGAGCCTGATCAGTTGTTGAGGCAGAGTATTTGATAATTGGGCTGGTTTAATTACGCGAAGCCCCGGCAGTGACTCCTGTCGGGGCTTTTTTATCCTTGGCTCGCCCGGAATGCTGTGAGCAATAACGGCGGATAAAAAATTCGGTAGCGAGGATTAAACCCATTGCTGCCGTGGATAACGTCACTGGGCGGAGTCTCGGGTATCTCGCAAAATGTCTCTTTGACTAAAAGCGGCGTCAATTAGCCTGCCAATGCCATTATGCGTTTTCGTATGCCACCTTTCCCAAACGCTTAAATTTTTTGCTGAAAAGTTTCGTTATATGTGAATAATCGTCGGTTTCCTTGGTGCACGACCGGCATTTGCCTTGCGGGCAGGCGTCATAGGTTTGTTGCCTGTCCACGACACAGTTCAATGTCGTGTAATCAGAAAAATGTTATTTTCGCTTGCCGAACCAACGGTTAGGCGATATCTCAGGCACGGAAGCAACAAAAGGTGCAGCAATTCCGTAGTTGGCAGTGAATTGCGACATTAAACAGAAATTTAAAAATCATGTTTGTTTTACGAAGGCGGATCGGACATGTCCGGCAAGATGCTGGATGGTGAAGTAGAAACACGTTAGAGAGATGGAGGGTTTTAGCAGCGTTATTCTGTTGAAATCGCCTGTTAAGGGAAATTTAAAAGTGTGCTGTCCGATACAACAACAATAACCACTATCCCTAAACAAGAAGAGAGGTAATGTTAATGAGTTTTCAACGGAAAGTTCGTTGCTTTGCGGCGATTTATATCATCGGACTGTCTATCATGGGTTATGGCGCCGCGGTTCAGGCTGCCGACTGTGAATATATTGTCAGTAATTCCTGGGGCGCGGGATTCACCGGTGTAATTCGTATTACTAATACCGGAACCAGCGCCATTAGTGGTTGGCAGGTGAATTGGCAGTACCAGGCTAATTCCATCACCAATTCCTGGAATGCGGATATCAGCGGAAATAACCCTTACACCGCGTCCGCGCTTGGCTGGAACAGTACCATTCAGCCGGGGCAAAGCGCGGAGTTCGGTTTTCAGGGAGTGACCAACGGCGGTAGCGCGGAAACCCCTGATGTCACCGGAGATGTTTGCGATGGGGGATCTTCCAGCTCCAGTAGTTCTTCAAGTAGTAGTTCTTCAAGTAGTAGTTCTTCAAGCAGTAGTTCTTCAAGCAGTAGTTCTTCAAGCAGTAGCTCGACCAGTAGCAGTTCGTCGTCAAGCAGTTCATCAAGTTCGACCAGTGCAACCAGTTCGTCAGGCGGATTTACACCACCGGAGTCGGTCAACATCGATGGCGTGACTTATGACAAGTGTGCTGATGAAGGGGAGCATTGCGCGTTTGAAGGTACTGCAAATGTCATCATCGGCAGTTGTGTCGGCAATCAATTTGAAACCGTATGCGATTTTTCCGACCCGTTCAGTTTTACCAATGGTGTTGACTGCGATCTGAATGAGTTTAATCAGGCGGGGCCCTTGGGATCGGGAGACATTTATTGCCTGGCGTCTGAACCCGAGGTGGTGGAAGAAAACCTTCAGTGCAACTGGTATGGCACTATTTACCCGTTGTGTGAGAACCAAACCAGTGGTTGGGGTTGGGAAAACCAGCATAGCTGTATCGGCTTTGACACCTGTGAAAGCCAGCCGGACCCCTATGGCGTTATCGGTAGTGGTTCATCCTCCAGTTCGTCCAGTTCGAGTAGTTCGAGTAGTTCGAGCAGCAGTTCATCGAGCTCTTCTTCATCAAGCTCAACGTCCTCGAGTTCGTCCAGTTCAAGCACTTCTTCTTCCTCTTCCTCGAGCAGTTCTTCCAGTTCGTCCAGCTCAAGTTCTTCAAGTAGTGGCGGCGGCGTGATTTTTTCGGAGGATTTCGAGTCAGGTGTCGATGGGCAACAGCCCGGCGGCTGGGATAATTTTATCTCCTGGCAGGCCAATGGTCCCAACCCCAATGGCAGCACCTATGCATTGGTGGAAACTGGCAGTGGTCGCAACAATTCGATGGGCGTTCACTTCAGCGGCGGCGCCAATCCTGCCATGATCGCCCGCGCGTTGCCAAGTGGCACGGATACAATTTATGTGCGCGCGTGGGTATATATGACTCGCCAGCTTGGCATGAACCCGGGAGATAATCACGAAACCCTGGTCGCTTTGCGTGGTGCCCCTGGCAGTGCCAACGATGAAGTCCGCTTTGGTGAAATCAAGGGTGTGATCGGTACTAATGAAGTTCCGAGCGATAATATCGCGCCCACGATGGATCGCTGGGGCGACGGACCGGCATACGCTTCCGATACCTGGCATTGTGTGGAGGTGGCCTTCCTGTCAGAGCCGGCCTACGACACGTTGCGTGCGTGGATCAACGGCACCGAGGTGCACTCCATTACCTCGGCCGGAGATTGGAATAACGGCCCCCTCGGCAGCACCTGGCTAAGTGGCAAGTTCAACGAGATCGCATTCGGTTGGCACAGCTTCAGCCAGAACAATGTGGATGTTTGGATGGATGATATTGTGGTCTCCACCAGTCGCGTTGGGGGTTGTGAGTAACGACTGTAAATTGGAAGAAGCGCGGGATGTAGTTCCCGCGCTTTCAAAAAAACCGCTTGATATTTAATTTTGAAGCAAAAGAATCGAAGCGTTGATTTTCAGCGCTGTACCGGGTGACAAAATATTTCGCGGTTGTTCTGCCGGTTTTCGTTGACTTCGACCGTCCCTGTACACCGCCAGTTAATTTTCATTAATTTTATATATTTTGTACCTCGGGGAATCCAAAAAAGTATCCAGCTTTTGCGACCAGGCGTACCGCACTTTCGACGGTTCGTGATGCCGGTCAATCACAATATAATCAATGCTATTCCTGCGTAGCAGCTCCATGTCACCGTTGAGCATTTTATTGGACTGATTATCCAGCTCCCAGCTGTTGATGCCATAGGTCCAAAGCCAGCCACTGAAGGCCTTGAACACCTGCCGGGACGCGAGAGTGTGCACCCAATTGTTGTGGCCCATGTGCGTCAGCACGATATCCTCCCGCGAAGTCCTGGCTTTGAACTCCTCCGCCAGCCGCAAATCCTCCGCGGTAAACATCTGCCAGACGTGTCTGTTTGGTTTAACCAGTTGCCACACATCTATCGCGCCGGATGTCATTGATAAAAACACTACGGCAACGACCACTGCTTTTTTTGCCGGATTCTGTCGCCACCACTGGTTCAGGTAGATCAACGCCGGTATCAGCAGCAGGAGATAGGCCCAGGTGATAATTTTGGTGTTGTCCCATATCCACGGCTGGAACTGTATCAGGTAAGCCAGGCACAACAGCAGGAGGCCAGCCAGTATAAAAGGCTGCTTCCATAGCTTGAGCCGATAAATCGCGTAGGCTGCAATCGGCAGGATAAACGCGTAGTTTTTTACAAAGTGATCGACGATGGACAACTTGCTGAATTTGACCAGTTCCCCGGGAGCCCATTTGAAAAAAGCGCTGGTTTCGTTTATGCCGTAATAGCCAAAATACAAAAGCGCGTTTGTGATACCTGCAACCAATACAAGCACCAGCCAGACCTTCCACTTTTTAACGGTAAACAGGCCGGCAATAAAACATGTGAAGACGAAGGCGAGATAGGTGTGGGCGGATGACAGCAAAATCACGTTGCTCAGCAGACCGATAGTCACCATCAGTTTTATCTGTAATTTTATTTCCGAAGAATCGAGCGCCTTTTTAAGCAGCGCCGTGCCCATAACAAAAAACGGCGCCGCGAACAGAATCGCTCGCTGTGGGACAAATTCAGAAATAATGAAGTTCTGGATAACCAGGCCTTCGTTGGGAAGGTGGGTGGCGCTTTGCGCGCCTTGAAAAAAATAGAACAGGAACCCGAACCCGCCATTAAAAAGAAAAAATGACAGGCCGATACAGGACCACACACGCGACATGCCAAACTGGCGGAAGAAGAAGAACAACGCCAGGGTTAGCGCAAAACACATAATCATCGACGATGTCACCATGGCCTGCACCGCCGTCAGGCCGAATGACATCAGAAACGCGCTGAACAAATTGGCCGCCGCCGGATAGCGAAAGTTTCCGGGGGAAAAGAGCGGGCTTTTTGCCAGCCACTGCTGCATTGGCCAGTCGTGAAAAATATTGGTGTAGGTCATGTGGACGATCCAGTCGCCCCATATATTGACCGACGCGGTATGCATGCCCTTGTCGTCAACATAAATAATGTTGGACCAAAGAACACCGAACAAAACAAACCATGCTGAAATGGTAAGCAGCGTAAAAGCGTTGGCGGGTTGTCGAAGATATGCCCAGAGATCGACCAGAAAAACGGGAACTTTACGCGCGGGTGCCCGGGGCACTTCCGCGATTTCCACCGGCTCCGGATTCGAGAGGTTTTCGACCTGGCAGGCGACCAACTCGTCCCAAGGCTGATCCGTATTTTCTATTATTGTCGTCATAATTATCGTGTACCTCTCTCTGGCCGCGTATTATGCCAGCACAAAACGGCCGGTAAAACTCGATCTCCAGCCAAAGCCGGGAAATGTGATGCGCACTATGAACCCGGTCAATACCCATTCTGAATAAGCAGGTACAATTGTGGCACTGGAACCCTCACCTTCGGATAGACTCTAAGCGTGCCGTTACTGTTTTTGGGATGTTCATGACTATCAGGCAAATTCTCGTTTTGTTTTTTTTTAGTGTTGCGCTTGTTGCATATGGCAACACGCCCGCGGGTGATGAGGAAGTAGTGGCGCCCTTGCTGACCGCCGAACAATTCGCCACCTGCGTCAACCGCTATATGGAGGCCGCCAGAAAGAAGGGAATTTCCGAGGAGCTGATTGCTACCGCGCTCGCCAACGTCAGCCTGTCCGAGCGCGTGCTGGAGCTGGATCGGCGGCAACCGGAATTTACTACGACTTTTGCCGATTATCTTAACCGCCGGGTCACGGTTGAGCGGGTGGAGAAGGGTCGGGCGCTGCTTGCCCGACATCGGGAGTTGCTGCATCGGGTCGCGAAAGAGTATGGTGTGGCCCCGCAATACCTGGTGGCGTTCTGGGGGCTCGAAACGAATTACGGCGGCTTTCTCGGGCGGATGCGTGTGCTGGATTCGCTGGCCACCCTGGGGTGCGACGAGCGCCGCAGCAGTTACTTTTCCGGTGAATTAATGAACGCCCTGACCATTCTCGATGAAGGTGCGGTGACGGCGGACAAAATGGAGGGCTCCTGGGCCGGTGCCATGGGGCATGTGCAATTTATGCCTTCGGTGTTCCTCCGTTATGCCGTCGATTACGACAAAGATGGGCGCCGCGACCTGTGGGGCAGCCTGTCGGATGCAATGGCCTCCGCCGCCAACTTTTTGCGCGGCCTCGGGTGGAAGGACGGCAGCCGGTGGGGCAGGGAAGTGTTGCTACCGAAAGGCTTTCCCTACCTCCAGGCGGGATTGGAAAGCCGCAAGCCCCTGTCGAAATGGCATGAGATGGGTGTGCGCAATGCCGATGGCTCCCGTCTGCCGCAGGCGGATGTGGAGGCCTCGCTGTTGATACCCTCCGGTCACGAGGGGCCGGCATTCCTGGTTTACCACAATTTCGACGTGATTATGCGCTGGAACCGGTCGGAGTTTTACGGCCTGGCAGTGGGATATATGGCCAACCGCGTTGCCGGTACCGGGCAGCTATTGCATCCGCCACCCTCGGATGCGCCGCGCCTGAGCCGGCAGCAGGTTATTCACTTACAGGAGCTGCTGAACAGCAAGGGCTTCGACACGGGTGAGCCGGACGGAATACTGGGGCCGGCCACCCGGCGCGCCCTCAGTGAATATCAGCACAGCCAGGGCATGGTTGCGGATGGTTTCCCCAGCCGGGAGGTTCTGGTTTCCCTCGGTGTCATGCTGGAAAGCACACAGGCCGGGACAAGCGTAGGACAACAAAAAAAGAGCTGAGATATTTCTACCAACAAGCTCTTGTTGCTCGTACGGGTAAGCAATGGTCCGACACTTCGGGCGCCACCCGCCATTTGGTGCCTCTAAGAGAGGAACGGGCACAGGCCGAACACCCGCGATACGGTTTCAGAATGCCCGACTCGTGCCCTTGGGTGCTGCTGATCGCTTTTCCTTTATTTCCTACAGGCTTAGACAACCAGGTGGATCAGGAATACCACTGTCGCCGCGCTCAGGCCCAGCACACCCGTGCCCAGCGTATGGGTGCGATAACCGGTGCGCAGATCCATATTGGACATTTGCGTCACCACCCAAAAGAAGCTGTCGTTGGCGTGGGAGACGCACGCCGAACCAGCGCCGATGGCAATCACCACCAATGCCTTGTCGAGCCCGGTGTGAAATCCGAGGCTTTCCATCAGCGGTGCGACAATCGAGGCGGTGGTAATCAACGCAACGGTCGATGAGCCCTGGGCGGTCTTGATTGCCGCGGCCAACAGGAAGGGCAGCCAGATACCGATGGGCCATTGCGATACAAATGACGAAAGGGAATCGGCGATACCGGAATTCTGCAGCATCTTGCCGAATATACCGCCGGCGCCGGTAATGAGGATTACCGATGCCGCGCTGGAAATAGCTTTGGCAATCCAACCGTTGCCGTTAAACATTTCCTCTTCCCATTTTTTTGGCAACAGGAAGGCCAGTCCCACGCCCACCAGCAGAGCAATAAATGGCGTGCCTAAAAAATCAATCGCACGGACAAAAATACCATCTTCAATTTCCAGTGCCCGCACCAGTGATTTGCCGACAATCAGCAAAATCGGAACAAGCACCGGCAGAAGGGACAGTGTGGCGCCGGGCGCGTGGGAAATAATATCGGGTTCTTCCGCAACACCCGGATCGATGTAGGTTCTGCTCACGTACTTGTAGGCAAAAATCAAACTGATGGAAAGGGCAACCAGGCTGACCGGAATACCTACCACCAGCACCAGGCCGAGATCCGCACCCAGAATACCCGCCGCGGCGATGGGACCCGGTGTCGGCGGTACCATAGTATGCGACGCGGTTAAACCGATACTGAGCGCAATGGTGGAGCCCGCGAGGGTAATACCGGCTTTTTTACACAATGATTTATTTAACGAAGACAGCAGCAGAAAACCGCTATCGGCAAACACGGGAATCGAAACGATATAGCCCATAAACCCCATGGCTGTCGGTATTTTTTTGCGGCCGACAATGTTGAGAATCTTTTCCGCAATAACGAAGGCGGCGCCGGTGTTTTCCATAAAGGCACCGATAATAACGCCGAGGATAATCAGCAACCCGATACCGCCTAAGGTGTTGCCGAATCCTTCATTGACCGAGCTTAAAATATTTTCCACCGGCATGCCGGAGAGGAAGCCGTACAGCAGCGCAACCACCAGCAGCACAATAAACGGGTGAATTTTTATTTTTGCGGTAAACAGGACGATCAGAAATACGCAGAGGACGAGGTAAAAAACCAGCATGATTCACTCCGATTATTGTTATGTGATTGTGCAGTTTTATTTTGTGATGATCCGTTCGGATGACTCCGGCTCCGGCATCGTGGGCTCCGGTTTAGTTCCGTTGCTGTCCGGAATAATTTGTAAACGAACAAAGAAGCCCACCATGCTCCAATTTTTCCTACGACGCCATGTTCGCGAAGCGGAGTGTCGCCCAGCGGACATCCGGGTTAACGTTTTCTATCGCGCCGTCGACCTTTGGATCTCCGGCTGCGCGAAGATGATGCACCACGCAAGACTAAATCAACTTTCTCTTCACCAGGTTTTTCATCAGTGCGCCCGCGCCAAACGTCCAGGGGTTGACCTTGTCGGAAAAATTAACCCAATTGACCAGGCTACCGAGCAGCGGAGTTGAAATTGTCACCCGGTCACCGACGTGATGGGTAAACCCTTTGCCTTTTTCTCCGCGATCCACCACAGGTGCGAACATGGTGCCCAAAAAAAGCATTACGCCATCCGGATATTGATGGAAGGAACCAATAGTCTGGCTGACGAGATCTTTTGGTGAGCGGCTGATTTTTGACATGGAACTGACGGCGTCCAGTTCAAATTCATCGTCGCCGTAAATATTCAGCTGAATGTCGGCCTGGCTTATTTTTTCCAAAGTGAAATTGCCGTCGAATAGACGAATAAACGGCCCGACGGCACACGAGGCGTTATTGTCTTTTGCCTTGCCCAACAGCAGCGCCGAGCGCCCCTCGATATCCCGCAGGTTCACATCGTTGCCCAGCGTTGCGCCGACGATTTCCGCGCGGGAGTTTATTGTCAGCACCACTTCCGGTTCCGGGTTGTTCCAGGTGGAAACCGGATGGAGCCCAACCTGCGCACCTATGCCCACGGCGCTCATCGGTTGCGATTTGGTAAAAATTTCGGCGTAGGGGCCGATGCCCACTTCCAGGTACTGCGACCAGACATTTTTTTCAATCAGCATGGCTTTGAGCTGCAGCGCCGAGTCGGAGCCGGGATTAATTAGTGACAAATCATCGCCGATAATTTCGCTGATTTCCTGGCGCAGGTTTTCCGCCAGGGCCTTGTCTCCGCCCGCGCGCTCTTCAATCACACGCTCCAGCATGCTGGCGACAAATGTCACACCGCTGGCTTTAATGGCCTGCAAATCACACGGCGCGAGCAGATATGGTTGGCTCGGGTTATTTTTATCGTGTTGGCTGTTGGACAACACCTCGTTAATGCCGGTAACGAGCCGGGGATTTTGCAGTCCATTCAATCGCGCCGGTAAATTGGAAATCTCGATAAGTTCGCTGACGGTAGGCGCGAGGGGGGAAATATCATAGAGATGACCCTGCCTATACCAAACGGGCGTTGGACCTTCGACCTCCGGCTCCCACACGCGCCCGATAAGCACGGCGTTTTCGTGGTCTGCCGGCAATACTGATTCGCTGCTCAAAAAATTTTGCATGATTTTTAATTACCCGTGACTAAATTTTTGGGGGCAAATTAACATCTTGCCTGGCACGATTGGGTGAATGCGTTTAGCGGCTGCCTCAATCGCTGTCTTAGTGATTGTTGCGCGGCAGTTTTTTACTGATTTTACGGAATTTAACCGCGGTTTCCAGGCAGCCGCCGGTATCCAGTTGCCCTACATTTTCACGGTAAAAAACCTGCCACGGGGTCTGGCTTTCCGGCACGTTGACCACCGGGTTCGCGCGTCGTTTTTCCCACTCCTGTTCATCGACCAGTGCATTGACCGTGCGTTTGTTCAAGTCGATCCTGATGCGATCGCCGGTTCTTACCAGCGCCAGCCCGCCTCCGGCCGCCGCTTCGGGCGAGGCATTCAAAATGGCGGGGCAGGCAGCGGTTCCCGACTGGCGCCCATCGCCGATAACGGGAAGGGAGGTGATACCCTGTTTAATTAGTTTATCCGGCGGCTGCATATTTACGACTTCCGCCGAGCCGGGATAACCGATGGTGCCACACCCGCGTATAATCAACACGCAGTTTTCATCGATATCCAGATCCGGGTCGTTAATTCGTTCGTGATAATCCTCGGGGCCCTCAAACACAATCGCGCGCACTTCAAATGCATTGGGATCATTTTTTGCCGAGAGGTAACGTTCGCGGAATTCCTTTGATATAACGCTGGTTTTCATGATGCCCGAGTCGAAAAGGTTGCCGGACAGGTTGATAAAACCGGCGGACACCCGCAGCGGTTCGGAAACCGTGCGAATAACATCGTCATTATAAACCGGCGCTTCACTGTAATTTTCCACCAATGTTTTGCCGTTGACAGTCCGGGCGGTTTTATCCAGCATGCCATGATCGATTAAACGTTTGCCCACGGCCGGCAATCCGCCCGCCTTATGGAAAGCTTCGGCCAGGTATTTACCCGCTGGCTGGCAATTGACGATCAAAGGCACGTCGTAACCGAATTCCTGCCAGTCCTCCATGGTTAGTTCAATGCCGGTATGGCGGGCAATGGCGTTGATATGAACCGGTGCATTGGAGGAACCGCCTATCGCGGTATTAATAACGATTGTGTTTTTAAACGCCGCCGGAGTCATGATGTCGGACGGTTTAAGATCCTCCCAAACCATATCGACAATGCGAAGCCCGGTGCGGTAAGCCATCTGCCCCCGGTGACGGTAAGGCGCGGGGATGGAGGCGCAACCCGGCAGGCTCATGCCCAGCGATTCGGCCAGGCTGTTCATGGTCAGGGCCGTGCCCATGGTATTGCAGTGGCCGAGGCTGGGCGCCGCCGCCGCGACGATCTCGACAAACTCGTCTTCGTTGATTTCACCCACTGCAAAACGTTCGCGGCACTCCCAGTTAATGGCGCCGGAGCCGAGTGAGCGCTGTTTGTAAAAGCCGTCAAGCATGGGACCGCCGGACAGGACTATCGCCGGTATATCCACGGTGGCCGCCGCCATCAATTGCGAAGGGGTGGTCTTGTCGCAACCGGTCATCAACACCACGCCGTCGAGCGGGTAGCCGTGAAGAATTTCCACCAGGCCCAGGTAGGCCAGGTTGCGGTCCAGGGCAGCGGTAGGGCGTTTGCCGGTTTCCTGGATGGGGTGGACCGGAAACACCAGCGGAATGCCGCCGGCGTCCCGTATGCCGTCGCGTACGCGGTCCTGCAGCTCCAGGTGGATGCGGTTGCAGGGGGAAAGGTCGCTGCCGGACTGGGCGATGCCAATAATCGGTTTACCGCCGCGCAACTCCTCCGGCGTCAAACCGTAGTTAAAGTATCTTTCCAGATAGATGGCGGTCATGCCCGGGTCGTCGGGATTATTGAACCAGGCCTGGCTGCGCAAATTCTTTTTTCCGGTTTCCTTCGGCTTATTACTCATAGGCGATGAATACTCTAAAGGGCTGATACAACGAATGCTGGCCGCAGGCGGCCCCGGGTACAAATAACCGCGTTTATCTCTGGTTCAACGGCGGAGCAGTATATATACTTTCCGGGATGCCTAGGTTGATTATAGCGACATAGGCTATGCTAGTATACAAACGCCGAATGGTGCACAATTCGTGTGTTGTCAGAAATGACGGGGCCTGCAGGGCGATTGGTTTCAGGTTCGCGCGAGTTAAAGATACGAGTGCAGGTACCTATATAATTTTAAAATCGGATCATCCTGATCAGGGGTCGAATGTGACATCAAAACCTTCCAGTCTCGCCGGCAAGGGGGCCGATACCGTCCAGCCCAAGCGCAAACATATATCCGTCAACCGCTCCGCATCCAGCCAGATTTATGAGTACATCCGGGATTCCATCATCAGTATGGAATACGCGCCCGGACAGATGATTCCCGAAACCGCGCTGGCGGAACAGTTCGGTGTCAGCCGCACACCGGTGCGAGAGGCATTGATCGGCTTGTCGAATATCGGCTTTGTCGAAGTAAAGCCACAGCGGGGAACCTACGTCTCCCGGTTCAGCATTGAAAAAATTCTCGAGGCGCGCTTTGTGCGCGAGGCATTGGAAGTTGCCGTTGCGTCAAGCCTTGCCGAAAACCCTCCTGCCGGCCTGATCGAAGAATGCGAACACATTATCGAAAAACAGGTGGTGGCTGCCGAAGAGGATGATGTTATCGGATTTCAGCGTCTTGATGATGCCTTCCACCAGGCGCTGGCCAGCGGAACGGGCTATGCGCGCGTGGCATCGTTGATTGAGGCTGAGAAAGCGCATATGGATCGGGTGAGAAGTTTGAGTCTGTTGGAAGTGGGGCAATACAAACGCGTTTTGAACCAGCACAAAGCTATTTTGCAGGCGATTAAGGCCGGCTCGTCGGAGAAAGCCAAAACAGCGATGGAGGTGCACATGAAAGAGGTGTTTAAAATTCTTAGCGTTGTGCCGCAGGAGCATCCGGAATACTTCGAAGACAGTAACAAAATGTAGAGTCGGCGTATTTCGACCGGCATTCTTTTTTAGCTGGTTTTATATAATTTTTTTATCTTTTTTCGTAACGGCAATAACGACCGGTATTTCTACCGGTCGTGTGGGGATACAAGCAGAATTATTTTGTGGCGGTGATGGATATAGTCTCACTCTGCAAATTGCCGGACGATGCAGTGAGCTTTATCTTACCTGTCTGTCCCGGCCTGGCCCGTACAATCACCAGGCAAAGTCCATTAAATGCCTCTCGCTCGATTGACTTGAACGATACGAGGCTGGTGGGATCGCCATTATCCGTGGCCACAACTTCACCGGGACCTTCAATAGTGAAGGAAAGTTTATTGTCCGCATCCGGTACAACAGCGCCATCCTTATCAACCACGCTCACAGTCACAAAGGAGAGGTCGTTGCCATCAGCGCGAATGGTCGCGCGATCCGGCGTGGCTACAAGAGAGGCTGCGGCGCCTGTGGTCCGTATGGAGTTGGTCGCCCATTTTTTGCCGTCCTGGTAAGTTACCACGGTCAGTTCACCAGGTTCGTATTTCACGTTGTTCCAGCGCAGCCGGTATTCATATTCAGCTTTTTTCTTTCGTCCGAGTGACTGTCCGTTGAGAAACAATTCAGCTTCATCACCGGAGGTAAAGACGTGCACCGGTGTCACTTTGCCCATGCGATCCGGCCAGTTCCAGTGCGGCAGAATGTGTGCCATCGGCAGGTCCGGACGCCAGTGAGCCTGGTACAGGTAAAAACGGTCCTTTTTAAAACCGGCCAAATCAATCGCGCCGAAATAGGAACTGCGTGCAAGGTAGTAGGGCGTTGGTTCGCCCAGGTAATCCCAGCCACTCCAGACAAACCCGCCGGCAACGTAAGGATGTTTTTCCAGGGAACGGAAGACCTTGTCGGCGGATGAACCGAAAGGCGCGGTATACAGTTCATAGGCACTGACGTGCAATGACTTCGGATTGCCGCCCTGGCCGTCGCTCACCGGGGCGCTGATGCCTTCCGCAACCGGAAAAAGATATTCCCCGCGTGAACTTACCGCGGCGGCATTTTCACTGCTCAGGATGCTTTTATCGGGAAAGGCTTCGTGGAAAGCGGGATAGAGTGGCGGCGTTTTAATACCCTGCAGGTGGGCGTACGCCGGTGCGTTGCGGATTCCCTCTCCCTGATAGTTCAGGCTGATAGTATCCATCACGCCGGGCAGCGGCATATGCGGCTTGGCGTAGTTCATCGCCGTGGCGGTCGGTCGCGTGGGGTCTTCTTCCCTTGTTATTTCATGCAGTCGTTGCCCGATGGCGGCGCCGGCCTCGCCGGTATACTGTTCGCCCACCTCATTGCCGATACTCCACATAATCACCGACGGGTGATTTCGGTCGCGGCGGATAAAGGCGCGCAGATCCGGTTCGTGCCAGTCCGGGAAGATCAGGTGAAAATCGAGCGGGGTTTTCTTTCTTGCCCACACATCGAAAATTTCATCCACCACCAGGAAGCCCATTTTGTCCGTCAGTTCCAGCAGTTCCGGAGCGGGTGGATTGTGGGCGATACGGATTGCATTCGCGCCCATTTCCCTGAGCATCTCCAGTTGACGTTCGGCGGCGCGAACATTGAACGCGCCTCCAAGCGCGCCGAGATCGTGATGCTGGTTTGCGCCTTTTATATAAACACGTTCTCCATTAACGAACAGCCCCTGGTCTGCATCGAAACGCAGTTCCCGAATACCGAAGCGGGTTTCGTACTGGTCAATGCTTTTACCATTTTGTTCAAGTGTTGTTATTGCAAGGTAACGATTGGGCGATTGATTTGGCGGTGGTCCCCAAAGCCGTGGGTTTTCAATAACGGTTGTTTCGTCAAGTACTGCTTTTTCTCCCGTGGCAACTGCAATAGGCTCCGGGTGAATGCTGGCCACGACATCGCCGGTAATGTTGCCGTCTTTATCGATAGCGTAAATATCTGTTACTGCTTCTACAGTGGTTATATCACTGGAACTGTTATCCAACGTCACTTCGATATCGATGGTAGCGCTGGCTTTAGAAATGTCACGCGCGGTGACATAGACGCCCCACTGGCCAACGTGCACCGGATTTGTTTTGGTCAACCAGACATTTCGGTATAAACCGCCGCCGGGATACCAGCGCGAAGAGTGGGGCGGATTGTCCAGGCGAATAGCCAACTGGTTTTCACCACCTGGCACGATGAATGGGGTCAGATCCACTCGCCAGGATGCATAACCGTAAGGCCAGCCTCCCACCAAATGCCCATTCAACCAGACCATGGCGTAGGACATGGCGCCGTCGATATCGAGAAAAATGGATTTGCCGGCGTCCGATTCGGGAATGCTTAATTTTTTGCGATACCAGGCCACGCCGGGGCTGGGCAGGCGTCCCATGCCGCCACCGACTTCGGCATCCCAGCCTGCGAGAAACGGACCTTCGATGGCCCAGTCGTGTGGCACACGCACTTCTTCCCATCGGCTGTCATCGAAGCTGCTTTGTACAAACGGAAAATTGCCGCCCGGATTGCCTTCCGGGCGTTCGTATCGGTCGTCGGGATTTTTGATAAAGTCATTTGCCGTCGGAAGAATCCAGGGTTTGAGCACAGCCTGCGCTGTTTGCACATCAACGGCTTCCGTGGGCATGGCATCGGCTGGTTTGCCATCCTGTCCGTCAGTTACTTCGGGGCGAACGTCGTAAATCAAATCATCGGCATTTTCCGCGGAAACGTATTTATAAAACCGCCATCCTTCATCAAGCAGTACCCGATCGCGTAGCCGTTGTTTCTGCATCCCCGGTTTTTCCGGCGATTTAATCGAGTCCACGCAGGCAGCCAGAGCCAATCCGATCGAACACAGAAATGTAAATTTAAAAATGAAGGATCTTTTTTGCATCTCTTTACCTTGATTTACTGGCAAAAGCCGGGGTTAGTAATGTTTTATGAAAGCCAGAAGCTGAAATAACCATACATGCCGATAACAAGCAGCAGAATTGCGCCAGCCATAATTTTGTTTCCGGTATCCCAGCTCTGTGCAATTTCCTCCCGTGATTCCGCTCTTATCGAAGACCAGGTAAGCCCGCGCAGGGATTCGGATGTTGGCGCGGGGGACGAAAGTGAACCGGCGATAATCAGGATAATACTCAAAACAAGTAATACCCCGGTGGCGTAAAGGAAATTAAAATCACCAATGGCTGCGAGAAGCGTGGGCTCGGAAATTTTGCTGGCACCGAAAAAAGTTTGGCAGGTCAGTTTCAGCATTCCCAGAATAAATCCGCCCGCCAAACCCCATACCGCGCCGCGCGCGTTCATACGCGGCCAGAACAAGCCAATAAGAAAAACTGCCGTAATGGGCGGCGCAAGATAACCCTGGACACTTTGCAGGTATTGATACAGGCCGCCACTGGAAATCATCTTCATTACCGGAATCCACAGTATGCCCAAACCAACGATAACGGTTGTCGCAATGCGGCCCACGAATAGAAGATGTTTCGCGCTCTTTTCAGGAAACCATTTGTGGTAAACGTCCAGGGTAAACAGCGAGGCGCTTGAATTAAACAGCGAAGCCAGGGAGCTCATCAACGCGGACAGCAGGCAGGCCACGATCAGGCCGCGAATTCCTTCCGGTAGCAAACTGGTTACCAGAGTCGGAAAAACCGTATCGCCGTCAATAACCGACTGACCGTCAACGGTTTTCATCGGCAGGGCAATCAGGCCTTTTTGATGCAGCGCCCAACCGATCATGCCGGGAATCAGGAAAATCAGCACCGGCCAGACTTTTAGCAGGCCACCAAACAGCGCGCCCCGGCGGGCAGTGGCCAGATCCTTCGCTGTGAGTGTGCGCTGCACGATGTATTGATCTGTACACCAATACCAGATGCCGACGATGGGGGAGGCGATTAATATGCCCAACCAGGGAAAATCCGGATCGGACAGCGGGCGCCACAGTGCAAACTGCTCCCTGTTCACCCGGGCGGATTCCACCAGAACATCCCAGCCGGCAAAAACGCCGGCACCGCCGGAAAGCTTGTCGAGCCCGATATAAGTGATGATGGCCGAGCCAAGCAAAATAATGACCGCCTGCGGTGCCGCCGTCGCCATAATTGCGCGCATGCCGCCGAATACCGTGTATAGCCCGGTAAGAATTACCGTGGTGAAGGCGCCCACCCAAAATGCATTTTCCCTGGAACCGAAAGTGTCCGGCAGTAGTGCCTGGAAAACGATGGCGCCGGCAAATACCGTCACACTGACTTTGGTAACCACATAAGCCACCAGGGATACAACGGATAACAGCGTTCGAGCGTGCGAACCGAAACGCTTTTCCAAAAACTGGGGTATCGTTTCAACACCGGACTTGTAATAAAACGGAACGAAAATGCCGGCGAGAAGAATCAGCACCCACGCATGTAATTCCCAATGAGCCATTGCCATGCCTGTGGACGCACCCTGACCCGCCAGTCCAACGATATGCTCGGAACCAATATTTGATGTAAAAATGGATGCGCCGATAACAATAAATCCGGCATTGCGACCCGCAAGGAAATAATCGACGCTGTCGCGCTGGTTGCGTCCGTACCACCAGGCGAGAAAGCCAATGACAGCGAAGTAGGTGGCGATAACAATCCAATCGATGGTGGTGACGGTGGAAGTCGCGGTCATTATTTGCTCCATTATTATAATTTATTGAAAATATTGCGTTTAAAGCGCGATGTTAAACAAAAAAATGGCTTAATGCTTTTCGCTATCGAATATCATTGAAAGGAGCGATTGCTTCTCCCGCGCCGAACGTGGGGGCTCCGGGAGAGAAACCGGTTTCATTATGCCAAATAATCATGGGATATGACTATAATGTTGAGCTGTCAACGCGGATGCGGCCAGGCTTTGTCGCGGGAATGACTTTGAGAAGCGTATACTCTCAGACGCTGATTTGATGTATCAGCCATGGCGCAAATATAATGCCGGCTCCAAATCCAGATAATCAATAACACCTTGATCGTTGGCGGAAAAACGTTTTCTTGATATCTCGACGATTCGATTCATTCTAGCGCGGTATCTCCATTAAAGAGATTTCTATGACAAACCCAGATTCAAGCCATTTCCAAAACCCGATACCGAGGCTGACCACAGCCTGCCTCCTGCTTTGCACCTTGTTTGCCTGTGATTCCAGCCGGGACACAACGATTGTCGATCAGACTGATGCAACGCCAGCTTACATGAACCCCGAACTGCCGGTGGATGCCCGCGTTGACGACTTGGTGGGGCGTATGACCCTGGAAGAAAAAATCGGCCAGATGGTCAACCAGGCACCGGCAATCGAACGCCTAGGGGTGCCGGAATACAACTGGTGGTCCGAGGGATTGCACGGTGTAGCCCGCGCGGGCCTGGCGACGGTATTTCCCCAGGCGATAGGACTTGCCGCCATGTGGGACGAGAAGGAAATGTTCGAGGTGGCCACCGCGATTTCAGACGAGGCGCGGGCCAAGCACCACGCCTTCGCCGACCGGGGCAAGCGCTTTATCTATCAGGGCCTGACCTTGTGGTCGCCCAATATCAATATCTTCCGAGACCCACGCTGGGGTAGGGGGCAGGAGACCTACGGCGAAGACCCTTACCTGACAGGCAAGCTTGGGGTGCAGTTTATCAAGGGCTTGCAGGGCGACAATCCCGTTTACTACAAAACCATCGCCACGGTAAAACATTTTGCCGTTCACAACGGTCCGGAACCGGAGCGGCACGAATTCAATGCGGTGACGAACAGGAAGGATCTTTATGAAACTTACCTGCCGCAATTTGAGATGGGCATCAGGGAGGGAAAAGCCTATTCGCTGATGTGCGCTTATAACCGATACAACGGTGAAGCGGCCTGTGGCAGCAATTTGTTATTAAGTAACATTTTGCGGAAAGACTGGAATTTTGATGGTTTTGTGGTTTCTGATTGTTTCGCGATTCTCGATTTTCACGAACACCACAAAATTACCAAAACCGCCGAGGAAAGCGCGGCCATGGCTGTTAAGGCGGGTACCGATCTAAACTGCGGACAAACTTTTCTTGAATTGAAAGATGCGGTGGCGCAGGGCCTGATATCCGAGCAGGAAATTGATGTGGCGGTAAAGCGCCTGTTCACCGCGCGCATGAAGCTGGGCCTGTTCGATCCCAAGGACTATGTGGAATATGCACAAATTCCCTACGATGTGGTGGATAGCCCCGAACACCAGAAGTTGGCGTTGGAGGCGGCGGAAAAATCGATTGTCCTGCTGAAAAATGAAAGTAATACTTTGCCGCTAAAGAAGGATATCAAGTCCCTGGCCGTAATCGGCCCCAACTCAGACCAGTGGTTGATGTTGCTCGGCAACTATAACGGCGTGCCGTCCGACCCGGTGACGCCGCTGCGCGGTATCCGGGAAAAAGTTTCACCCGAAACCCAGGTCACGTTTGCCCAGGGCACGGAACTGGCTGATGGCATACCCATGTTATACCCGGTGCCGCGGCGCGTGTTGCGCACGCCTGAAGGCGGGGCGGGGATCAGGGCGGAGTTTTTCAATAACGCGGAATTGAAAGGTGACGTGTTGTTTACCGAGGTTCACGAGAATGTGGATGCCAACTGGAACGACAAGGCTCCACGCGATGACATGGATGATGACAACTTCGGCGTGCGCTGGTCCGGCCAGTTGGTCCCGGAGCTCTCCGGTCGGTACCAGATTGGTGTTATCAGCACCAGCAATACCAAGGTTTATTTGAACGATGAACAAATCGCCAATACGGCTTACCATTTTCGCGATGAATACGGTGATCCCCGAACAAAAAAATCCGACTGGATTGAACTGAAGGCGGGAAAGTCGTACAACATTCGCGTGGAGGCGGGGGAAACCTACGCAGACGCCCAAATTCAACTGGTGTGGGCCGAACCGAAACCCAACTTGCGCCAGGAAGCTATCGAAGTCGCGAAGAACGCGGATGCGGTGGTGATGTTTATGGGTCTTACCGCACGCATGGAAGGCGAGGAAATGGATATCCAGGTGGATGGCTTCCGTGGTGGTGACCGCACTAAATTGAGTCTGCCGGAAAACCAGCAGCAGTTGATCAAGGATATTCACGCCCTCGGCAAACCGGTGGTTTTGGTAGTGCTTAACGGCAGCGCATTGGCGCTCAACTGGGAACAGGAAAATATTCCGGCGATTGTGGAGGCGTGGTATCCCGGCCAGGCGGCGGGCCAGGCTATCGCCAATGTTCTGTTTGGCGATTACAACCCCGCGGGTCGTTTGCCTGTCACTTTCTATAAGTCCATTGATGATTTGCCGGCTTTTGAAGATTACAACATGACCACCCAGACCTATCGATTTTTCGAAGGCGAACCCCTTTACCCGTTTGGCTATGGTTTAAGTTACACCACTTTCCAGTACGCCGAGCCGCAAATACCCGGGACGCTGCAAAGCGGTGAAGATTTGAATTTTACCGTAAAGGTAAAAAATACCGGCGCGATGGCGGGTGACGAAGTGGTCCAGGTATACCTGACCAATAAAGCGGCGGATATTCGCGTGCCGATCCGGCAGCTGGTGGAATTTGAGCGCGTTAACTTGCAGCCCGGAGAGAAAAAAACCGTGCAACTTCATGTTGCCGCCGATGCATTCTCTTTTATTGATAACGACGGCAACAAGAAAATGGTGCCGGGCGAGTTCGAAATCTCCGTTGGCGGCGGCCAGCCGGGCCAATCCATTAAGACCACTTCCAACGTGCTTGTAAGCAAACTGGAACTGAAGTAACTAATTCGTATAAAGTAGCGTCCATCTCAATATTGGATAGGTCTAAAGCCACTTCATAGAGTGGCTTTTTTTATGCCAAAGGCTGTGCCTGGAAAAGATACAGTGCCAGAAAAAATACAGTGCCAGGAAAAGTGACAGTGGCAGGTGAAAGAGAGACAAATCATTGGTATGTTTATATTCTCGAATGCGGTGACCGGACCCTTTACACCGGTATTACCACGGAATTGCAACGCCGCCTTGCCCAACACAATGCCGGCAAGGCATCGCGTTACACCCGCTCGCGACTGCCGGTCGCGTTACTTTACTCCGAAATTACCTCCAATCGCACCGAGGCACAAAAGCGGGAATATGAAATCAAACAGCTTAAGCGCCATGAAAAACTGGCATTGATTAGTGGTAAATCGGCAAGCGCAAACAACATTTAAACCTTTCAGTTTTTAATTTCCTTTTTTTAACACCACAATTGGATTCCATGACAGAATTTATGCAAGGGCAACGTTGGGTTGTCGATTCGGAACCGGAACTGGGGCTGGGCCTCGTCACCAACGTCGATCAGCGCGCGGTTACATTATTTTTTGAACAGGCGGATGTTGAACGCCGTTACGCGGCGCAACGGGCGCCACTAACACGCATTCGCTTTGATGTCGATGATGAAATCGAACTGCGGGACGGCACCCGCGGCACCATCGTTCAGGTGCACGAAAAAGACGGACTGCTGATTTACGACATCGGCCATGAAAAACTCGTGGTGGAAACTTCCCTGGCGGGCGAGGTGCGGTTGAACCAGCCCTACATGCGGCTGATGACCGGGCAGGTGGACAATCCGAGATGGTTTTCCTTCCGCCGCTCCCTGGATAATGCGATCAGCCGGGTGTGGCGCTCGCAATTGAACGGTTTGCTGGGCAGTCGCGCAAACCTGATTCCTCACCAACTTTATGTTACCTGGCAGGCGTGTAATCGCGAGCGGGTGAGAGCGCTGCTGGCCGATGAAGTGGGGTTGGGCAAAACCATCGAGGCGGGCATGATTCTCGCCCGGCTGATCAAGCTGGAGCGCGTTCAGCGCGCGGTAATCTTTGTACCGGATGCGCTGCAGGTACAGTGGCTTGTTGAACTGGTACGCAAGTTCAGTTTAACGCCGGATCTTTATTCGGCGGAAGAACACGATTTTGAAAGTGGACGGGTCCACATTGTTCCCCATTCCGCTGTTGCAATGGAGTCCACACGGATAATGGAGACGGATTTCGACTTGCTGATTGTTGACGAGGCCCATCACATACAAACCGGCTCCGAACAATTTGATTCCCTCGCGGCGCTGGCGGAAAAAATACCCCACCTTGTTTTATTAACCGCCACGCCGGAACAATTGGGCGTTAAAAGCCATTTTGCCCGCTTAAAACTGCTCGACCCCGCCAAGTTTACCGATATCGAAACCTTTAAGGCGGAAGAAAAAAATTATGCGCTACTCAACGACAAGATCAAGCGGCTGCCGGCAACGCGAGCGGAACTGATCGAGCAATACGATCTGGATACGTCACTTTCCGAAGACGAGTTGGTCAATCAGCTGTTGGACCGACACGGCATCGGCCGGGTGATGTTTCGCAATGTTCGTCGCGCGGTGGAAGGTTTTCCACAACGCATCGTGCAAAAACACGAAGTAGATGACGAAAGCTGGGAAACCAAATACGAATGGCTCGCCCTGTGGCTCAAATCGATGGCGGGCGAAAAAGTATTGGCGATATGCCATTCAATCGACCAGGTGAAGGATTGCGAAAATTACCTCTGGCAAAAGCACGGCATCGACTCCGCCGTGTTTCACGAAGAGCAGACGCTGATCGAGCGGGATCGCGCTGCCGCTTATTTTGCCGATACGGAAGGCGGGACTCCGTTGTTGCTGTGTTCCGAAATCGGCAGCGAGGGGCGCAACTTTCAATTCAGTTGTCACCTCGTCTGCCTAGATCTGCCGGACCACCCGGACCTGCTGGAACAGCGTATCGGGCGGCTGGACCGCATAGGCCAGGCACGCGATGTCAATATTCACGTGCCGCTGGCAAGCGGAACCCACGCCGAATGGTTGTTTGAATGGTACAACAATATTCTCGATTGTATTGGCAGGCAAAATCCGGCCGCCGGCGTAATACATGATAAATACTGGCCGCAACTGCGAAATGAAAAAAACGCTCTATTGGTTGCCGAAGCCAGGCAGGAACTGGAAAACCTGCAACGGGATATTCGGGCCGGCCGAGATGCGCTGTTGGAAATGAACAGTTGCCGCCAGCCGTTTGCCAATAACCTTACTATCAGGATCAGCGAGTTTGAGCAGGAGACTCCCTACGAACTGGTCAACCTGGCCAGCGACCTGTTGCAGTTTCACTTTGAGCAGAACTTCGAGGGTATCTACAGCCTGATTCCATCGGACAAGATGCTGATTCCCGCTCTGCCGGGCATGCCGCCGGAAGGCGCGGAAGTCACCTTCTCCCGCGATATCGCCAATGCGCGAGAGGACCTGCTGTTTATTACCTGGGATTCGCCGCTGATAGAAGGCCTCTGGGAGCTGTTACACCATTCAGAGTTCGGTTCCGCGTCGGTTGCCACCCTGCGCAACAAACAGTTGCCGGCGGGACACTGTCTGTTGGAAGCGTGTTACAGCATTGTGATCCAGTCTGACTGTGCAACCGCCTGCCTGCCTTTTTTAAGCAATCAGTCATTGCGGGTACTGTTGTTGGACATTGGTGATAATGATCTGTCCGGTGTTCTGTCGGAGGAGGTGCTGCAAACGTCGCTGCAGCCGGTTAAAAAGCATCTGGCGCGAGAGATTATCAAGTCGCGCAAAAATGATATTCCGGAATGGTTCAGAAAGGCGGAGCAATTTGCCAACGATCAAAAACAAAACAGTATCAATGATGCGCGGGAACAGGCGGATGCATTCTACACCAACGAAATCCAGCGCCTGCGGCAGCTAAAAAAATCCAATCCGCATATCAGCGAAGATGAAGTTGAAGCGTTGGCAACAAAACACGCGGGAGTGGCAAATGCATTTGAGCACCACGCGCATATTCAGCTGTCGGCGTTGCGATTAATCGTGGTCACACCATAGATACAAGGGCGGGTAAGCGATGGTCCGACACTTCGGGTGCCACCCGCCGAACGCCATTTAAACCACCACTACCGAATTATCGACGTTGCCCACCCCACTGGGCACGTATTTATCCGCTGCGTAGTCATTCTCCCAGCGTTCGCCATCGACAACATAGCGGTATTCGTATTCCGCGCCGGCTTCCAGTTCCAGTGTCGCCGCGTAGGTACCGTTTTTCTGCTTGCGGAGTTGGGTGGATTCAAAGTCCCAGTTGTTGAAATCACCCGCTAAAAAAACCGCTTTGGCGTCCTTAACGATAGGCTCGGGGGCAATAAATTTAACTTTACAGACGGGTTTGGATTTTAAATATTTTTTTTCAAGGCTCATGGAGTCTCCCTCTGACGTGCATATGGTGACAACAACTGTAGGCGTAGGCAATCGATGAGCAATACACGTACCAATTGCCACTGCAAAACCGGCTTTGTTCGGGGCGCAAGTGTAGCGCGATTCCTGTCACCAAAGGTTATTTACAGCGTCACAAAATTGCGCCCTGCCAGTGCATTGTCAACTGTCATGTGAGTAGATAACGGAAAGGGGGTATTTCACACCGCTCAGGTAGCTTTCTATATCGTGCAGTACCAGCGGGCTGCGAAGGTGCGCGGAATTCCGCCTTGCTTCTTCGCGGGTCATCCATACCGGCCCGATAATGTCTTCATCGAGAGTGGCGTTTTCTTTTTCATATTTGGGTTCAGCTATAAACGAATGGCGAATGTAGGTAATGCCGTTCACCGGCGACGTGTATTCGCGAATACCCAGCAGAAAGGTGGGTTCCACCACCCAGCCGGTTTCCTCCAGCGTTTCGCGCACTACCGCTTCGAGCAGTGTTTCATTTTGCTCGAGGTGGCCCGCCGGCTGGTTATAGACGTTGCCGCCTTCGGCGTTTTCGTGGACCAACAAAAACTTACCCTTGGATTCAACCACGGCTGCGACGGTAACATGCGGATACCAGGTCATGATTTTTCCTTTTTCCTCTTCGGTGAATGTTTATGCGCGGCGGCGGGCAAGTGGACGCTAGTGGTTCGAAATTCTCCCGGCGCCAGTCCGTCGAGCCACCATTGGCCGATGGCCTGCCGGATCAGCCGGAGCGTGGGGTAACCGACAGCGGCAGTCATCCGGCGCACCTGCCGGTTGCGACCTTCGGCGATGGTTAATTCGATCCAACTGGTTGGCTGATTCCTGCGTTGCCGGATGGGTGGGTCGCGCGGCCAAATATCCGGGGCTGCCATTTTTTTCACTTTTGCCGGAGCGGTTTTTCCATCGTTTAAAATGACTCCGTTACGGAGCTGTTGGACTGCATTTTCTTCAATTTCGCCTTCAACCTGTGCCCAATAGACCTTCGACAACTTGTGTTGCGGGTGGCTGATTCGATGTTGCAACGCGCCGTCATTGGTCAACAGCACCAGGCCTTCCGAATCGAGGTCGAGCCGGCCCGCCGGATAAAAATCGATGCCGACGGAGGAGCCCAAAATATCGGCGAGTGTTTGCCTGCCGGCATCATCGCTAAACTGGCAGAGCACATCGTAAGGTTTGTTCAATAAAACAATTTCAGGCATATGTCGTGCTTCATTTCTGTGCCGCCATTTTACGGTAAGTCGAGCGGCCGGTGGAAACTTACCCGTCGGGGCAAAGCCTGTTATAATCGCGCCCGCTTTCAGCCGCAGGCCAATTATTGCGCCACAAGTTAGCCTATTTTTCTTGTTTATTTGGCCCTTTCTCTTTTTTTAGTTAGCGCCGTTCCTTTATCTTCCAGTCAGACAACAGGAAATATCATGGAATCAAAAATCATTTACACCGAAACCGATGAAGCGCCAGCGTTGGCGACTTATTCGTTTTTACCCATTGTCCAGGCTTTCGCGGGTTCAGCGGGGGTGACGGTGGAAGTTCGGGATATCTCTCTGTCCGGCCGTATCCTGGCCACTTTTCCCGATTATTTGCGTGAAGACCAACGAATATCCGATGACCTGGCGGAGCTGGGTGAGCTGGCCAAGCGACCGGAAGCCAACATCATCAAATTGCCCAATATCAGTGCATCCGTCCCACAGCTAAAAGCGGCGATCAGAGAGTTACAGCAGAAAGGTTACGCGTTGCCGGATTACCCCGAAGAGCCAAAGAATGATGAAGAAGCCGGCATCAAGGCCCGCTATGACAAAGTCAAGGGCAGTGCGGTAAACCCGGTATTGCGCGAGGGGAATTCGGATCGCCGCGCGCCGGCCTCGGTGAAGGAGTATGCCCGCAACAATCCTCATTCGATGGGCGAGTGGTCGGCCGAGTCAAAATCCCACGTGGCCAGTATGGACAACGGTGATTTCTACGGCAGCGAAAAATCGGTCACCGTGGCCGAGCCGGTCGCTGTCAAAATTGAATTTGTCGCCGATGACGGTACGGTCGAGATACTGAAAGAAAAAACCCCGCTGCTGGCGGGTGAGGTCATCGACGCGGCGGTAATGAGCCGCCGCGAGCTGTGCCGGTTTCTGGCGGGGCAGATCGATGATGCGCGAAAGCAGGACGTCCTGCTTTCGGTACATTTGAAAGCCACCATGATGAAAGTTTCCGACCCGATTATTTTTGGTCATGCGGTGTCGGTGTTCTTTAAAGATGTTCTGGAAAAACATAAAGCCCCACTAAACGAAGTGGGTTTTGACCCGAATAACGGATTGGGTGATCTGTATAGCAAAATTGCCACCTTGGCGGCTGATAAGCGCGCAGAAATCGAAGAGGATATCGCGGCCGTCTATCAGAAGGGCCCGCAACTGGCGATGGTGAATTCGGATAAGGGCATCACAAACTTGCATGTGCCCAGCGATGTGATTATCGACGCGTCAATGCCCGCGGCGATCCGCTCCTCCGGCAAAATGTGGGGGCCGGATGGTAAGTTGCACGATACCAAGGCGATTATCCCGGACCGCAGCTACGCCGGTGTCTACCAGGAAACCATCGACTTCTGTAAAAAAAACGGTGCCTTCGATCCGTGCACCATGGGCAGCGTGCCCAACGTGGGCCTGATGGCCCAAAAGGCGGAGGAGTACGGTTCACATGATAAAACCTTCCTGACACCGGACAACGGTACAGTGCGGGTAACAGACCAGGCGGGTAATGTGCTTCTCGAACACCCGGTGGAAGAGGGCGATATCTGGCGGATGTGCCAGACCAAGGATGCCCCGGTCCAGGACTGGGTGAAACTGGCTGTCAACCGCGCCCGCGCCACCGGTGCCCCGGCAGTGTTCTGGCTGGACAAGAACCGGGCGCACGATGCGCAGTTAATTGAGAAGGTCAATCGTTACCTTCTCCGGCACGATACCGAGGGTTTGGATATCCGTGTTATGTCGCCGGTGGAAGCCACACGGTTTTCCTTGCAACGCGCCAAAGAGGGAGAGGATACGATTTCCGTAACCGGTAATGTTCTGCGGGACTACCTGACGGACCTGTTTCCGATTCTTGAGCTGGGTACCAGCGCCAAAATGCTGTCCATTGTCCCCCTGATGAACGGCGGCGGCCTGTTCGAAACCGGTGCCGGTGGTTCGGCGCCGAAACATGTCCAGCAATTTGTGGAGGAAGGGCATTTGCGCTGGGATTCGCTGGGTGAATTTTTGGCTCTGTCCGCCTCACTCGAACATTTGAGCGAAGTGGCGGGTAACCCAAAAGCCAGGGTACTTGCGGATACCCTGGACCAGGCGACGGCCAAATTCCTGCTCAACGATAAGTCACCCTCCCGAAAGACAGGGGAGTTGGATAATCGCGGAAGTCATTATTATCTGGCGCTTTATTGGGCGCAGGCACTGGCGGAGCAGACCCGGGATGAGGAGTTGCGTGAGCGTTTTACCGATGTGGCCCGGCAGTTGAGTGACAACGAATCCGTTATCGTGGCAGAGTTGAATGCGGCACAGGGCAAGCCGGTGGATATCGGCGGCTACTATCGGCCGGATGAAAAGCTGACAATAGCGGCCATGCGCCCGAGCCAGGCACTTAACAGCACCCTGGACAGTTTCAAATAGCCTGGTGCATGCGCAAATTCCAGGCAACACAAAAAGACGTTTAAGATTAGTATCTTGAACGTCTTTTCTATGTTGCGTGACTTTTTACTTTAAGTCGTGGTCTAACCGGCTGTCAGGCTTCGGCTGCCAAAGGCTGGGGGGATTCGGAACTGGAATCCTCCGCGTCCGAACTTGAATCCTCCGTTGCGGATTCAGCTTTTTCCCTGACCACCTGGATCTTTTTAGCGTGGAGCCCTTTATCGCCCTTCTCGACTTCAAATGTCACCGGCTGTCCTGCCTTAAGTGTACGGTATCCGTCCATTTCTATTGAAGAATAGTGGGCAAAAAGATCTTCTCCACCGCCATCCGGCAGTATGAATCCAAAGCCTTTTGCGTTATTAAACCACTTTACAGTGCCAGTAGGCATAACTTGGTCCCTTTAAAATTGTTTGGTGGCCCCTATTAAATTCCTGGAGCGCTTGTTCTTATTGGTTTTTTTATGCATTCCTGCATTTGCACACTTTGTAAACAACCAAAAGGCTATTGTCAAGTTTTTGCCGCATATTCCGGTAAAAGCCTGTCTGCTAATTTTCGGTTCGGTTAAAATTGGAATCTATAACGTTTTCAAAGGTTGTACTAATCCATGGGTAATCTTGAAAATCTTCTACTAACATTAAGTAAAGAGAGTGATGAGGACTCCGTTGTAGACGGTGGTGGGGTTGCGGTACAGGAAGAAAAGCCGAAACTGAAGCGACCACCTCTATATAAAGTCGTCATGTTGAATGACGACTATACCCCGATGGAGTTTGTCGTTGAGATTCTTGAGCGCTTTTTCTACATGAATCGGGAAAAAGCAACCCATGTGATGCTGACGGTCCATACCAAGGGTAAGGCGGTATGCGGTGTGTACTCCAGGGATGTGGCGGAAACCAAGGCGGCACAGGTGAATCAATACGCCCGGCAGAACGAACATCCTCTACTCTGTGAGATTGAAGCATCGGACGACGGTGATTCATTTGACTAACCCTTTGGCTGTTTAGGTGCAGTGAAAAATGTTAAGTAAAGAACTGGAATCAACCCTGAATGTCGCGTTTAAAGGGGCAAGGTCCAAGCGACACGAGTTTATGACGGTGGAGCACCTGCTGCTTGCGCTGGTCGATAACGAGTCGGCGGCTAGCGTGTTGAAGGCGTGTGGGGCCGATTTAAGCATGTTGAAGACCGATTTGGCCGAGTTCGTCGACTCCACGACACCTCTGATTCCGGAAGAGGATCAGGAACGTGAAACACAGCCAACCTTGGGTTTCCAGCGCGTACTTCAACGGGCGGTGTTCCACGTGCAGTCTTCCGGAAAGAGTGAAGTCACCGGGGCAAATGTGTTGGTCGCTATCTTTAGCGAGCAGGAAAGCCAGGCGGTTTATTGCCTGAAGCAGCAGAGCATTGCCCGTATCGATGTAGTGAATTTTATAACCCACGGTATTTCCAAGGTATCCGGCTCCCCCGGCCATGCCGAGCCCAGCCACGACAACCAGGACGATGAGGGTGGTACCGCGGGTGAGGGGGCGGGCAATCCACTCGAATCCTTCGCCACCAACCTCAATGAACAAGCCTTGCTGGGCCGTATCGACCCGCTGGTTGGCCGTGACTATGAGGTTGAGCGAGTAGTCCAGATCCTGGCGCGCCGGCGCAAGAACAACCCGTTATTGGTGGGCGAGAGCGGCGTGGGTAAAACTGCCATCGCCGAGGGGCTGGCCAAGAAAATAGTCGATGGTGAAGTACCGGAAGTGCTGGAAGGCAGTACCGTGTTTTCCCTCGACCTCGGCTCCCTGCTGGCTGGCACCAAGTACCGGGGCGACTTCGAAAAGCGCTTTAAAGGCTTACTGGCCGAGCTGCGCAAGCGCGAGGGCGCGATTCTGTTTATCGACGAAATCCATACCATTATTGGCGCCGGCGCCGCTTCGGGCGGGGTGATGGACGCGTCGAACCTGTTGAAACCGCTGCTGACCAGCGGTGACCTGCGCTGTATCGGTTCCACTACCTTCCAGGAATATCGCGGCATTTTTGATAAAGATCGCGCTTTATCACGTCGTTTCCAGAAGATTGACGTTAACGAGCCGGGAATTGAGGATACCTACAAGATTCTCAAGGGGCTGAAATCCCGCTTTGAGAAACACCATAACCTGAAGTATACCGATCGCGCCCTGCGCACGGCGGCGGAACTGGCCAGCAAGTACATTTCTGATCGCTATATGCCGGATAAGGCCATCGATGTTATCGACGAAGCCGGCGCCTACCAACAGTTGCAGCCGGAGGGCAAGCGCAAGAAGCAGATCGGTGTGCGGGATATCGAGGAAATTGTTGCCAAAATCGCACGTGTGCCCGCCAAAACCGTATCGTCCTCGGATAAGGATCTGTTGGCGAAGCTGGACGAAACCCTGCGCATGACCGTGTTTGGCCAGGACAAGGCCATCGATGCCATCTCCTCGGCCATCAAACTGTCGCGCGCCGGATTGACCAACCATGAAAAACCTATCGGCTCCTTCCTCTTTGCCGGTCCGACGGGTGTTGGTAAAACCGAACTTTGTAAGCAGTTGGCCAAGGCCATGGGTGTGGAATTGATTCGCTTCGATATGTCCGAATATATGGAGCGTCACACGGTGTCACGCCTGATCGGCGCACCTCCCGGCTATGTCGGTTTCGACCAGGGCGGACTGCTGACCGAAGCGGTGACCAAGCAGCCACACAGCGTGGTTCTCCTCGATGAAATCGAAAAAGCGCACCCGGATGTATTCAACCTGTTGCTCCAGGTGATGGATCACGGCGCGCTGACCGATAACAACGGCCGTACCGCCGACTTCCGCAACGTGGTGCTGATCATGACCACCAATGCGGGCGCGGAGTCCATGAGCCGGGCTTCCATCGGTTTTACCAGACAGGATCACTCATCCGACGGGATGGAGGCTATTAAGAAGAGCTTCACGCCGGAGTTCCGCAACCGCCTGGACGGGATCGTCCAATTTGGCAGCCTGAGCCTGGATGTCATCAAAACCGTGGTGGACAAGTTCCTGGTGGAACTGCAATCGCAGCTCGATGACAAGAAGGTTACTCTCGATATCACCGATGAGGCGAGGGAGTGGCTTGCGGTTAACGGTTACGACGAAAAAATGGGTGCCCGGCCGATGGCGCGGATTATCCAGGAGAAAATCAAGAAGCCGTTGGCGGAAATGGTCTTGTTTGGCGAACTGGCCGACAAGGGGGGGACTGTTATCGTCGAGGTGAAGGACAACGAATTGTCCATCAAACCGGAAGCCGCTTAATGCGGCTTCTTTTTTATCCGGGGATGGAAACTGAAACCTAGCGGGCTCGGTAGGTGATGCGGCCTTTGCTGAGGTCATAGGGTGTCATTTCCACCTTGACCTTGTCGCCTGTCAGGATGCGGATGTAGTTTTTGCGCATTTTCCCCGAGATATGCGCGATCACGACATGCCCGTTTTCCAGCTTGACGCGGAATGTCGTGTTGGGAAGGGTGTCGATCACTTCTCCTTCCAGTTCAAAGTTGTCTTCTTTTGCCATCCGGCAGCTGCCTCTATCTCAACAGATTAAGTGGGTGAATTTGAAAGGCGGCAATTTTGCCTGAATTATCCCCCGAAGCCAAGCATTGCCTGAAATTCCCAAAATACAGGCCGATTTGAAAAAAATGCTTTGGCCTCCCCTGGTGTCGCATCCCGACGTAAAAAACACGTCGATATCTTCCGCCTGAAGGCTGCACAGGTGTTTTACGCAATGGTTGCGCCAACACCGCTCTAAGGGACTGGACTCGGTGGAACCCAGCCTTTATCGTAGCGCCTTTTGTGCACGGATTATTAGCAGAGCAGGTTAAAAAATAATGGCAATTCAACAGAATCTTCGATTGTTCGTGGCAGCACTTTTTGTTTTTGGTTTCGCGGCTTGTGCGCAGGATCGCGCCTTGCTTTCTACCGAAGACAATCGCGCGTGGGTTCAGGCGAACCTGGACAAGGTGATGGAAAAGAAAACTTTTTCCGCGTCCAACGGCATGCAAATGCCTTATCGCCTGTTCGTTCCGGAGGATTATTCGGCGGAAAAGGCTTATCCGCTGGTGGTGTTCCTTCACGGCAGGGGACAGCGTGGCACGCAAAACGAAGCTGATATGTTTGACAATGTTGGCCTGTTCAGCGGTGATAATTCAATCGTTTCACCCAACGGCCAGCGAAAATTCCCATCGATTGTCCTGGTTCCGCAGTGTTCCGATCACTCCCCGGATCAGGAGTGGGCGCACTGGATTGGAAATTCCCCGGAGGAGCCGTTTGCCGGCCTGGGCGAGGACGGCTCCTACCAGCAGCACGAACAGCCTTCGGAGTCCGGTGCGGCGGCGCTGGAACTCATAGACAGCGTAATTGAAACCTACGCTGTTGATCGCGAGAGGGTGTATATCACCGGTATATCCATGGGCGGTTTCGGCACCTGGGAGTTTACCACCCGTCGGCCCGACTTGTTTGCGGCCGCTGTACCGATGGCGGGCTACTCCGATCCTGCCAAAGCGGAAAAAATCAAGGATATTCCGTTCTGGGTTTTTCACGGCGACCAGGATGAGTACAACCCGGTGGAAGGATCACGCATTATGACGCAACGGCTCAAGGCACTGGGGGCCGAAGTAAAATACACCGAATATACGGGCGTTAAACACAACGAGACTTTTAAGAAAGCATGGCAGAACCCGGACATTCTGCCGTGGATGTTTTCCAAGCGAAAGCAGGATTGAGCCTGATTTCTGAACGTTCGTCCGGTGGGCAGTCAAAATCAACTGACTTCCCTTGCTGGAGGCTCGGTCGAGCAGCAGGGTTTCGCCGTGCCACGACAACGACTCCAGATTTAGTATCTCGCCGCTCAACCAGTTTCCGCCCAGTGATTCCTGTAAAAACTGCTTGGCCCAGGGGCTGAAACCCGTCGGCTCAGAGCGGGAATTACACCGCCGTAACTGCCGCTGGAGATGATCGACCAGACCGCCACCGGTTCGCCGCGGCCGGTATATTGCGTGTCGTATTCATCCGGCAGGCCCAGGTCATCGTATTCGTGGGCAACCACACCGGCGGCGGCACCGATGGGTTGAATATCGATGGGTTGAATAGTGTAGTCGTAGGCTCCCATCAGGCCCTCCCAGTAGGCTGCATCGGTGGGGGAGTTGGGGAAGGTTACAACGCCGCCGAGATCCCAGCGATGAGACCAGCTGGCCGCTTCACCCAATTGACCACCGCCCGCTTCCTCGCCCACCGAGGAGTGAAAAATGTGTACCTGGTCCACCAGACCGTCCGGCTCCCAAATGTCCCCGTCGCCGTCCAGGTCAAAGCGGTCTTCGATATCAAAGTCGGCGAGGTTGATTGCCGGGTCCGCATCGACGATTTTTGCTCTCCTTTATCGCGGTCGTTGGAAACTTTCGGTCATCGGCAATGAGTCGAACGTCGTCGTTTTATTGTTGGATAGAGGTGCTGGTTTCCTGTTGAACAAGAGGAATTTTTTTAGCGGAATGCATGTAAGTTATTTTTATATTTTCCCCGGTTTCAGGATTTTGTGATGATAGCTGGTGAGCAACAAGCAAAAATATAAAAGCCGTTTTCAATGTGTGTGTTTAAACGCCAAAACATGATGTCAGCGATACTCGTACCACGATAAAGACGATTGGTGTCAGATGGTTAAGCTATTGGCAGTGACGAAAAATTTTTGGGTACGCGAACTAATTTTTTATAGCAAAAAGATGTGATATATAACCGTGGCATGCGTGAGCGTTTTTGATCAATGCCGCGCCTATTTGATTCGTGGGGTGACGCCGAAAGCTTCTTGTTGTTCTGTTATTTCACGGGTGTCGATGTGACAGTAATCCAGTTTCCATTCACCATAAGCTGGCAGGGTTGGTAGTCCGTTTTGTAATTCATTTTCTGGCACTGTTTAATCCAGTAGCCCAGATAGAGGTAGGGAAGGCCGATTTCCTTTGCCCACTCCACTTGTGAAATAACACCATAAACGCCAAGGCTGCGCCGGTTTTCATCGGGATCGAAAAACGTGTAAATGGCAGACAGCCCGTTTTGGAGTCTGTCGGTTACGGCAACCGCCACCAGCTTTTGCGCGCTATTGCGGAATTCCAGGTAGTGAGTCACATCCCACTCGGCGCTCAGAAAGTCCAAATACTGGGATCGCGACGGTGGGTACATATCACCGTCGGAATGGCGCAAGGTAATGTATTTTTTATACAGACTGTAGTGTTCGTCTGTATTGATGTTCCTGCTGATTCGGGTGATTAAATCACGATTTCGCTTTTTACAGCGCAATTGGTTTCGCGTCGGTTCAAAATATTCGACGGGAATGCGGATCGGAATACAGGCCTGGCATCCCTTGCACCGAGGCCGATAGAGATGCTTGCCACTGCGGCGAAATCCCAGTTCCGAAAGTTGGCTGTAGAGGGATGCATCGACACTTGCCGCCGGGTCGAGAAAGACTGTCGTCGACTCCCGGTCCTCAAGGTAACTGCATGGGTGAGGGTGAGTGGCAAATAATTTGAGATTGGATAAATCAGTCACGGCATCTACTCTCTATTCCTGAAGTTTCCCGACGTTACAATGCAAACCCGTACTCGGGCATCGTCCACTGGTGTTGCCAATCCTGATGGAAATATTCCGACACCGGAGTAACAATTGCTTTGGCAAGTAATGCTTCAAAATGTTTCCGGCTGATTTCCTTTGCTCCCAGGGAAATAAGATGTTCCGTTTTTGCCTGGCAGTCAATGGCTAAAAAATGCCATTGTTTCAGCTGCAGGCAGAGGGTGACAAAGGCGATTTTCGAGGCACCCGACACGGCGCTGAACATGGACTCGCCAAAAAAAATTTTACCCAGGCATACGCCGTAGAGCCCGCCGACCAGTTCGCCGCCTTCGCCCCGCGCCTCGACGGAATGGGCCAGCCCCAATCCATGCAGCCGCATATAGGCCTGGTGCATTGCCGGGGTTATCCAGGTGCCGGATTCGCCTTTGCGGGGTGCGGCACAGCCGTGAAGGACATCTTCAAAGGCCGTGTCTACCGTGATGGCAAAAGGCTTTTTTCGCGCAAACTTTCGCAGGGACTGGCTGATATGGATATCTTCCGGGTAGAGTACCAGGCGCGGATCGGGGGACCACCACAGGATGGGTTCGGTATTGCTGTACCAGGGAAAGATGCCGCGCCGGTAGGCTTCCACCAGGCGCTCGATCGAAAGGTCGCCCCCAACGGCCAGGAGGCCATTGGGGTCCTCAAGGGCGTTGGAAGTATCGGGAAAAGCCAGATTGTCCGAATCGAGCCAAGCCAGCTTGCCCATAGGGTTTAGATTTCGTGCTGGCTGTCGAGAAAACGCTCCGCATCCAACGCCGCCATGCAGCCGGCGCCGGCCGAGGTCACCGCCTGGCGGTAGATATGATCGGCCACGTCGCCGGCGGCAAACACGCCGGGCACATTGGTGGCCGTGGCTTCGCCATTCAGGCCGCTCTTCACCAGGATATAGCCATTGTGCATTTCCAACTGGCCCTGGAAGATATCGGTATTGGGTTTATGCCCAATGGCGATAAACACACCGTTGAAATCCAGGTCCCGGGTACTGCCGTCGACGGTGGATTTCACCCTCGCGCCCGTAACGCCCTGTTCGTTGCCCAGGACTTCCTCAAGGGTACTGTTCCATAAAATGCGGACGTTGCCGTTTTTCTCTTTTTCGAACAGGCGGTCCTGCAGGATTTTTTCCGAGCGCAGGGAATCCCGCCGGTGGATCAGGGTTACTTCACTGGCGATATTGGCCAGGTACAACGCTTCCTCCACTGCCGTGTTACCGCCGCCGATCACCGCCACTTTCTGGTCGCGGTAGAAGAACCCATCACAGGTGGCGCAGGCGCTCACGCCCTTGCCCATGAATTCCTCCTCGGACGGCAGGCCGAGATATTGGGCCGAAGCGCCGGTGGCGATAATCAGCGCATCACAGGTGTAAGTGTTGTTGCCGACAAGCGTAAATGGGCGCTTGCTTAGATCACATTCGTGGATGTGATCGAAAATGATCCGGGTGTCGAAGCGTTCTGCGTGATGCTGCATCTGGACCATCAGATCAGGGCCTTGCAGGTCGTGCACGCCGCCCGGCCAGTTTTCGACTTCAGTGGTAGTGGTCAATTGGCCGCCTTGCTGCATACCGGTGATCACCACGGGTTTCAGGTTGGCCCGGGCGGCGTATATGGCGGCGGTGTATCCGGCGGGGCCGGAGCCGAGAATCAATAACTTGTGATGCTGTGTTTCACTCATGAAAAGGATTTCCTTGGGGCAAAAAATAAGAATGGCAAAATAAATTGAGCAAGTTGTGCGGCATGATAAAAGAAATGAAAACGTCCGGCCATTAATCCGCTTAATCCGTGTCATAGAAAGCAGCTATTTTTCATCCGGTGGCTATAAATCCACCAATAGTGGGCGCGGGATTCACTGCCGGTATCCGACGGGAAAACAAGGTACAATGGCCGCGCTTTCCACGCGAAAGCGACCAAATAATAGGCAGCAAGGTTTAGCAAGACAGACGTGAGCAGAAAAGCAGCAGAAAAAACAATAGACAGCGCCGACGCCGCCGGTGAAGTCTCCAGCACCGCCCGTATCCTGCGAGAAGGTATCCTTATTGCCCTGATCGCCGGCTGTGCCTATATCGCCCTGGCATTGTTGACTTACAGCGCGAACGATCCGGGCTGGTCGAAAACCGGCGCCGGCGGACCCATCGAAAATGCCGGCGGGCCGGCGGGGGCGTGGCTGGCGGATGTCTTTTTCTCCCTGTTCGGTAACCTGGCCTACCTATTTCCGCTGATGCTGGCTTACCAGGTGGTGATGCAACTGCGGGAGAAAAATGTTCCCCGGTTTGACCCGCTGATGCTGGCGTTGCGGTTTATCGGCCTGGTGCTGGTCATGGTGGCCGGTACCGGCATCGCGGTGATGCAGTACGGCACCGCCAGCGACGCGTTGCCATTTTCCAACGGCGGTTACCTGGGCCTGACGACGGCCACCGCCATCGATGCGTCTTTCGGTTACCTGGGTGGCACCCTGTTGCTGCTGGCCATGTTCCTGTTCGGGCTGACGATTTTCATCGATATCTCCTGGTTTGCGGTGATGGACCGCATTGGTGCCGGCATTCTCGCCGTGGGCCGCTATATTCAGCACCGATTCATTATCTGGCGGGCAAACTCCCTCGAACGCAAACAGGCCAGGCAGGCCGTCCAGCAACGCCGGGAGGCCGTCCAGGTGCAAGTCAAGAAACAGGAAACCCGCATTCCGCCCACCATCAGCGCGCCGAAAAAGCTGCCCAAGCCGAGCGAGCGGGTGCAGAAAGAAAAGCAGCAATCCCTGTTCGACAACGAGCCGGCGGTAGGCGAACTGCCACCTATCAGCCTGCTGGACCCGCCCGACAAGCGCAGCGACAAGGGCTATTCGGAAGAGTCACTGGAAGCCATGTCGCGCCTGCTGGAGCTGAAGCTAAAGGATTTCGGTGTGGTTGCCGAAGTGGTGGAAGTGCTGCCCGGCCCGGTGGTGACGCGATTTGAAATCCAACCCGCGCCGGGCGTCAAGGTGAGCAAAATTTCCAACCTCGCCAAGGACCTGGCCCGGTCCCTGGCCGTCAGCAGCGTTCGCGTGGTGGAGGTGATCCAGGGCAAGTCGGTGGTGGGAATTGAAATACCCAACGAACACCGGGAAATGGTGCGCCTGAGTGAGGTAATCGCCTCTGCCTCCTACGAAAAATCCCGCTCGCCGTTGTCGCTGGCGCTGGGGCATGATATTTCCGGCGAACCGGTGATTGCCGACCTGGCCAAGATGCCCCACCTGCTGGTGGCCGGTACCACCGGTTCCGGCAAATCGGTGGGTGTGAACTCGATGTTGGTGAGTATGTTGTACAAGGCCCCGCCGGAGGAAGTGCGCCTGATCCTGGTGGACCCGAAAATGTTGGAACTGTCGGTTTACGAGGGTATTCCGCACCTGCTCGCGCCGGTCATTACCGATATGAAGGATGCCGCCACTGGCCTGCGCTGGTGTGTCGGGGAGATGGAGCGGCGCTACAAACTGATGGCCTCGCTGGGTGTGCGCAACCTGGCCGGTTACAACAAAAAGGTCAAGGATGCGATCAAGGCCGGCGCGCCGATTCCCGATCCGTTGTGGACGCCGGAAGCCAATGGCGCCATCGAGGTGGAGGGCGAAACCGCCCCGGATCTGCAGCCCATGCCTTTTATTGTGGTGGTGATCGACGAGTTCGCCGACATGATGATGATCGTCGGTAAGAAAGTGGAACAGTTGATTGCGCGAATCGCGCAGAAGGCTCGCGCCGCCGGTATTCACCTGATCCTGGCCACCCAGCGGCCGTCGGTGGACGTTATTACCGGTTTGATCAAGGCCAAT
>CAYVIB010000019.1:25341-94387 GCA_964451365.1 uncultured Cellvibrionaceae bacterium | reverse complement strand
TTTATGTAACGGAAAGCGGTTTATTGTATTTCAAACAAACCTGGGGTCCGAAGCTGACTCTCTACTTGATCTAACTTTTGAGGAGTTGCAGGACAAACGTCAAGTTATTGAAAATCTACTTTCGCCTCATTCAATTTTACATGATCACCCTGTCATTGAAAAGGATATAGGTGTACCAATCGGACCAGGTCTTCGATCTGTAGTGAGAATCACAAATGGTGTAATAAGTTATTCCGGAAATTCTATAAACCTACCGGCTTTAACAGAATTACAAACGGGAATTTCTGGAGGCGCAGTCGAGAGGAATGAAGACGGTCAGATGGTTGTATTTTTAAACACAGTTGCACCAACTAGGTCTATGCAATTGCTAAATCAGAGATTGGGATTAACATCATTCGAAATGGTGAGTGATGATAAGTGTATTTCTAATGATTCGCAAAATCCGACAGTCTTCATCGGCGATCAAACAGTCGTGCTTCCAGCAGGTGAGCGTTTGTTGGATATTAATTCTTGGCGGGAGATTTTTTCTCGATAATGCACTATCAAAATGTAAATCGCAGAATAAATCTAAATGGCAAATATGAAATCTATGTGGCGTAATGCCCTAACAAGCGGCTCCACGCAGACACCCAAGCCTACGCAATTTTTGTGGGTTTCGCTGCGCTCACTTTACCACAAAAATTGCTCCGGTTTGGGTACTGGTGATCCGGGCGTTAGTGCGACAAGCGAAGCTTGGAGCACCTTGCAGGGTGAAAGTCCCTGTCGGGTAAGAGTTAGCCACTCACCCCTATCGAGTCTTGCGTGTTGTGCGGAGTTTTAAATTAGGAACATTTGTGTGGCAGGAAGCACGGACGAACAAGCAGTGCGAAGCGTAGACAGAGAAACATGTAGGCCATAGGGAGTGCGCGCTCCTGAAGTGTTGGTATTGCTCCGAAAATAGCGAATCTCAGTTGATGAGGCTTATAACGCAGTCGAAATCCATGCAATACAACCACTATTGGCGAGGTTGTGACGAGCTGGCGGAGTTCTCAAACCGTGGCATGTATGTAGAGGTGTTCCAGGAACTTGTGAGGCCCAAGAGTGCTCCCTAGGGCATGGGTAGGGATGCTAAGTGACAAGCGAGGCGAACGATGGTCTGTTGGGATTCGGACCAACTCATAGTAGTCCGAGAACGGGAAAGCCGTTCACATGGCGGAGGGGTTGGCGGTTATATTCAATTCGTAGTGGACACATACACCGGACATGTAGGGCTGGATCATGTATGACAACGAAAGTGCGAGGCTTACATTCAGTTAAAGCTGATACAGGTAAAGTTAATTGTTGGGTGAAATGGCGAAGACAAGTAATTTGGAATGTTTCGTGAAAGGTTTTAACTGCGCGGTAAATAATATAACTGAGGAGCCGGATGCGGTAATTCCGCACGTCCGGATCTGTGTGGGGGCGTCTCGGTAACGGGGCGTTCTACCACGACGGCGTATTAGGAAGCTTCGCAGAGGCTGAGACTGGCGGCTTAAGATTTGAGAATATCGGAAATGTGAGGTGGTGATTTGAACCTTAATGAGCAGAGAGCCTGGCAGGCTACATCTATAATTGTCGGGATATTGTCGATCGTAGTCATGCTAGCTCTGGCTTTTGTTGACTTCAGCCCTCGTGAGTCTTTGAAAAAACCATCGCTTGAATACCACACCGGCGTTTTTCTTGACGCGCTATCGAGCATACAAGATCTAAAGCCATCTATCTCGATAGACGGAGAAAAGTTTGAAAATCTGTTCAAATCATCGTTACGCATTACAAATGCCGGTGAAGTGCCAATCTTGCCGGAGGCAATTAGGCAAGCTATTGCAATTGAAGTGCGAGAACCTTGGAGAATAATCGGGGTCGCAAACGCTTATGGGGTGGAGCTAGATTGGAGTCGTGCTTCACCAACTCGGTATGAAGCTACACCAGCCTTGCTAAACCCAAAAGACATCTCTGCTTTTGAAGTCTACGTTACAAATGACGGTGTCGTGAATCCGACCAAGAATGACCTCAGTCAAATCGGTTTAGAGATCACCGCAAGAATTGTTGATGTTCCCCAATTAACAAACGCTGGAATCAAGAACCGTGAAGAAATGAATCGCCTGCTTTCCTCAAGTTCACGTCAGCCAATCGGGCCTATCATAGTAGTTCTCGACACTCTAGATATTCTCGTGTTTCTTTTGCTTCTCAGTGCTTATTTTGCTTTGTATATGAGATTACTCTCGCTGAATGGCATCGTTACCTCGATTAGCAACTGGTCCACTATTGGATGGTGGTGCTTAGCAGCTACGTTCAGTGCAGTTGCATCAGAGTCTACCGTCGATCTACTGATGGGGCCCGTATTCGCATTTGAGCTTATAGACGTTATTCTTGCCGCACCCGGTTCACTGTTAGCAGACGTCTTCGGCCCAAGACAACTGCTGAATCTCATCGTTGTTTTGGTGCATCTACTTATTATACTTGCACTCTCATCCAGGCTGTGGTTTAGATCAAGGAATAACTATGAGGAGCGGCAAGCGATTGGGCGCGGCGCCTAACAAGGCCAAGCACGGCGACAGCTTTTCCGTTGCGGCTTCGCCTTCACTGCAAAGCTGCGCGTGTTAGCGGCGTTATGCGAGTAACGAGGAATGAACAATGACACAATTTCATGTTTATATTGATGGCGAACCTACTAAAGGGGTATTCGATACGCTCCAAGCAGCTAAAGAAGGCTACAATGAAGAGGCTCGTGCTGGAAGAAATGTTGAAATTATGACTGTTAATAGTCCTTCTCCTGTTATTACTTGGTATTACGATAGCTCGATTGATGATTGGGTTCACAAAAATTAGCGTTCATACTTTATTAAGGGACGCGGCTTAACGTGATGCCGCTTTAAGAGAGGGTATATAATTGAAATACAGGTTAAAATTTATTTTTCTCGCTGTAACCACTTTCATTCAGGCTTGCAGTACTCAAACTGCATTAACAATTTACACCAATCCTATTGGCGGTTACGTAACCGAACATCAAACAGGACTAGTAGCGGGAATTTCCCCCGTAACTTTGTATTTTGATCACGCGGTATTTGCACAGTATAAAACTTCTGATGGATGCTTCTTGGCAAAGGGCGTAGAAGTTACTTGGGTTAGCGGTGCAAAAGCTACGTTGGCTCCAATTAAGCTTTGTGGTTCCAAATGGGAGGACTACACAGTGACTGTAGATCGACCGAATGCTGAAGGCTTAGAAGAAGATCTTAAGTTTGCTCTACAAGTTCAAAGTATGCTCGCTCAGCAACAACAAGCACAAGCAGCGCAAAATTCATATTTATTACAATTATATAACTCAAGCAAATCCACGAATTGCGTATCTCGTAAGGGATATGGCGACAATGAAACTATCTATACAAAATGCAAATAAAGAATCGCATAACAAGCAGCGCAACACGGAAAATAGCAAAGCCGGCGGTTTTCGCAAGAAGATTTCCGAATACGGCGGAATTGTTGCACTTGCGCTGTCGATTACCATCGGTATTTTTACTGTTTACGACAAGGCCGTGGTGCAGCCGCGAGAAGATCGCGCCATGGCGACCAACGAATTAAGAAACGATTTGAACACACTTTCCAATATAGCCGCAAAACTAGCAGCTTTGGATTGGAGTGGTAATTTCCAGGCGGCGCAGGCCCAGGCACAAACCTGGACACCGCAAAGGCTGGCTTTATTGGACAAAATAGCAAAGTTGGACAAGCAGTTGCCGGGCACACTGATGTTGGCCGACCGGTATCTGTTGATACTGCAGTATGAATCCTTCGGACGTTTTGCCGAAGCATTGGAGCAGGTGGAATTGGCTTTTAAGATCGCCGAGGGGCCGTTTCAAGTAGCCGATGCCTATTGGGCCAAAGCGCGGATTAGTGGGGGAAGCGGCGACATACAAACCATGCGCGACACCTATCCACTGGCGGTAAAGGAGCTACGCAGTGTAGGCTTTAAAACGACAGCATTTATGATTTTACAGATATATCTAGACTGGATTGGACAGGAGTTGGGCAAAGGCAGTTGTGACGTTGCCAGGCAAGTGCATAACAACATGCTCGATGACTATAATTCTTCGGATGTGTGGCCGATGACCCGACAGGAGATCAAGAAACGCTTTAATGCGCTGATCGCTTCCGCTCCGCAACAGTGCGGACTAACGCAAATTTGATATCCAGCGAGATGTTCAAGCACTGGTTGCAAGCGAAGGAGTGTAGCTGCAAAGGTGGCTGAACATGAAAATAACAACACTGATAGCGGCTTTTATCGTGATTTCTAGTTGTACTTTAGCCCCGCGCGATAACAGTCGAACAATTTCTCGCATGCTTGTCGGCCAGTGGGAGTGGGAAGAAGGGCCTGAAGACTGTCGGGCACTGGTAAACATGGCTTTCCGAGGTAACGGGACATATACAAGAACAAGTGAAAGCTGCGGTCTTGCTGACGACGGATTCGGAATGTTCGATTATGGATGGTATGTGGCTAGTGGGCATGTATGTTTTGTGTCAATTGAAGAGCAGTGGGAAGACGAAAAGCCGAGACGAAAGTTATACGGGCAGATATTCAACGAAGCTCTTAAAGCTGGATACAGCAAAGAAAAATGTCCATGGAGAATTGAAAAGGCAAGTTATAATAAAATCACTGTTGTTGAAGAGTATGAAGGCTACGAGCCAACTACTTTTACCATGGAACGAAAAAGGTGGTTATAACTATAAAATTGATCTCACGGAAAAAGATATGTATTTACCAAATTTAAACTTCACTTTAGCAAAAGTGCCGGTGCTGCTGCTTTTTTGTGCGGTACTTTCTGGCTGCGGACTCCTTGTGACCCCCGTCGCCAAATTGAAGCACACCGACAGCGAACCTGTTATCGGCGAAGACCAGTTTATTCAGGATGTGGCGCTGCGCTTTGGATTTATGGCGTATTTGTCCGATCTGGTTTATTACCGGCCACCGGAAAATAAAGATACGGCCTCTGCCCCTCGTCCGGCGGAGCCTTGTCATGACTCCGTGCCTTTACCTAAGCTTGATAGCGGCACATGGGTACGCCTTCCTAGTTCCGACGATGTCAAGTTTTGCGTGAACGACCGCAGCGGCCTTTTCTATGAAACCTTCGCGTTCGAGGACGATAAGGGGAAATTCTTGGAGGCGGTGATTGTTTTCCGTGGCACCGAGAACGATAACGGCCAGTTCTTCAAAGACTGGAGTGCCAACTTATCAGCCCTATTCGGCCTTCAGCCCAAACAGTACAACATTGCGCTGGATTATCTTCCACGGGTCATTAATGAATTGAAAAGGAGAAACCCGGATCTGCGGATTTACGCAGCCGGGCATTCCCTGGGTGGTGGGCTGGCTCAGCAGGCCGGCTATCGCTTTAAGGAAATCAAGGAAGTCTATACCTTCAACACCTCGCCGGTTACCAACTGGTCGTGGATGGTGTTCCGGAAGCTCGTGAAAAATGACTACCCGGCCATCTATCGGCTCTATCACACTGGTGAGATTTTGGAGAAAGCGCGCTTTGTAACGACTTCTTTCAATTCTTCGCGATATAACCGCTATGATCTTGGGATTCAGCTGTGGCCGAAGTCATCTTTTAAGGGGCATTCAATTAACATCATGACCTGTGGCTTCGCAGGCATCATCAAGGACCTCGATGAGGATGTGCAAGGTGCGCACTTTTATCCAAAAAGCTTTGCATATACTAACGTGTATCAGGCAGACATGTGCAAAGCTTTCAGGAAGCAGAAGATTGCCAAGGATCAGGCCCTTTTAGAGGACAACGCTGATGCGAGCTAGCTCTCTTTTCGTACTGCTAGCAATAGTTTCTCAATTTATCTATGGGGAGACTTGTGACGAGCCGTCTTTTAGAGAAAAAATTGAGGAATCGGATTATATATTCTCCGGCAAGGTTGTATCTCGCGAGAAAGATATGTCGTATGCTGCCTATGCTGGTGATCATGTGTTGTGTGGCCCAAAGGTAGCAGAGATAGAGGTTTTCCAGGCTTGGAAGGGTAGCTTGAAAGACAAAGTTAAGGTTTTTTCATGGGATGCCTGCGATTCGCTTGGAACCTACTTTGCAGAAGGTAAGCAGTACTTGGTTTATGCGAACGTAGACCCGGAAAGCGATGCCCAGATTGTTGATGTTGGGGGATGTTATACTGAGCTGCTAATAGAATCAGTGAAGAGCGGTGATGTGTTCAAGCTGGACAAAAAGTTTAATAGAAAAAGTGAGTTTAACAACAATGAGTTGGTAGGTGTATGGCATAGTTATGGAAATATTGTTGATAAACCCTTTACAAATGTAAAACGAATCATCTTCCAATTTGAGAAAAGATATAAATTTATGGCGAAGACGTTTAAGGATGAGAAAGTCTCAAAATACAAAGGAAAATACTATGCAAAGAGCGGGCAGGTTTCAATATATGATGAAGATGGCCCTCAAGATTTCCTTTACAGGCTTCGGGGTGATGAGCTAGTGCTTGAAACGAGAGATGGGGAAATTAAGTATCATCTAAAAAAATAGTACTAATTAAGGAGAGGTATAGCTTTGAATTTCATGCAGGTAAATTTGGTTCAAATGTCGGTCATCTATTGATTCTAATGGAAAAGAGATAATCATGAGATATTTACTTACATTATTACTGCTTTCAATACCACTAATCGTTTCCGCGATGGAAACCACTCCATATGGAAAGATAACGGGTATAGAAACAAGACCATGGGGAATGCATGTGCAGGTGGATTACGCTGCAGGTAAAAGCATAGGTTGTGAGGTTAGGCCAGGAATGGCTTATATGCTTGATTTAAACGAATCAAAAGTGAATCAAAATGGCGAGAACTACGAGTTGAGTCAATCGCTAATACTTGCAGCTTTTCTTGCGCAGAAGGATGTTTCCTTTCATTTATATGAGTGTGGGTCACAACGTCCCTATATTGGTCATGTTCGAGTTAGAAGCTAGGGGTGAATTCTTTTTATTAACTCTATTTACTACCAATAATTGAAGCGATTCATGGCATGAATGATTTAGTTAACACGCCAAATCCGGAATCTGGGGCCAACGCTGAATCAGGTTGGCAGTCTTTTTTTTGGTTTAATTTGGTGCTGCAAATAGGCTCCGTTCCTGTTTATTTTTCGATGGATAAATACAACTATATTAATTTGGCACTGGATGTTATTGTTTCACCCTTGCTTTTGTTGGCTATATATGGGTTTGCATATAAAAAAAGAGTTATGCCTATAATTGCGGTTTACTGTACGATTTTGTTATCTCTGATTTTTGATTCTCATTCAGTCGTAAATTTTGACTTCGGTCCGCTACGAGATCTCTCTTTGGATTTTATAGTTGTGATCTTACTTTTTGGTGCACTATACTATTTCCAGTACTTGTGCTTGTATAGGTATGCCTTTAAATCACCGGAGTTATGGAATAAAGTTTAGGTGTTACCTTGGAAGGTTAGAGCGAAGAGAGGGGCGCGGGCATCATTGATAACTCTCAATACGGCGCTGGCAAAGCTTTTCAGTCAGCCAGCAGTAACTCCACTCGCTCCGCCAGCCAGTCCAGCTCCTCTTCGGTGATTTTATAGTGTTTGGAATATCGCGCTTCAACATAAGCGCGCTTAAGCAGTTGGAAATAGCGGCGGGCGGCGCGAGTATCCAAGGGAAAAATCGATTTAAACTCTTCGTCCTGATGAATAACCAGGTCGTTTAGATGTTTGAGATTATGGCTTCTTGGAAGATACAGGGTGAATACCAACAGAATGCAAGCGAAAGCACTCTCTGTTACTTGATGCAGGTCGAACGCGGCTTGCTTTAAAAGCCCTTCCTAGCGGCAAAACCGGTAGACTTTAAACCGATCCGCGGCATTGGTATACCATTGGTCGTAGAACTCCTGAGTTGCAATCTTTGCCTGCTCGTTACTTAATTTACCAGGCGTTGCAAGCTTCGCATTATCAAACTGATAAAGCTGAATCCCTTCGTAGTAAATATCGCGAAAGAAATAATTCCCCTTCTTAAGCCAATCATTCACATCCGTGCGGGTATGCACCAGAATGTTCGCCGGTGTTTTTACCTTTTGCATAATCCGCTCACTGGCAATGCGCCACACACGGTCATCGGCAACCAGCTCCCGCCGGTTCATCACCACCAGCAGGTCGTAATCGCTGAAGTAGCCGCTTTTCGGGTCGTCCACCCAATCGCCCCGGGCGTGGCTGCCGAACAGGATAATCAGCATCACCCGGCTGTGTTTCTTTTTACCGGTGGCGAAGCCGATGATTTGTTCCACCTCATCCAACAGCACATTGACGATAAAGCGGATATCGTCCTGCTTGCGCTTGGGGAGGTGGTTGAGTTCGGTTTGCATTGGTGGGTATGGTACATGAAATCGAACCGGAGAGGCAGCGCCGGCTACCGAAAACCTGCCTTTGGCTAGCATGATGACAAAAATTCTTTTTACTTGGCCGGTGTACCCGCTAAGTGATTTATCGTTAACTTTGATACGCCAAAAATGGAGGCAAAACGATTACTGCGCGATTTGCTTGCGGGTGGATGCCGGTTTGTTGACCTTCAACCCCAATAAGGTTATCTTCGGCCCACAATAAAAGTTCACTTAAGGGACATTCTTTTCCATGCTGGACCTGGAACCATACATCCTCTGGTTTATCGGCGGCCTGGCGCTGATGTTACTGGAATTCATCCTGCCAGGCGGCATTGTCTTTTTCCTCGGCCTTGGCGCCACCCTGGTTTCCCTTCTGCTGTATGTGGGCCTGATCGACGGCTGGCTGCAGGCGTTCACCACCTGGTTTATCGGCTCGCTGGCCCTGCTGTTCGGGCTGCGGGGTGTGGTGCAAAAAATTATTCCGGCGCAGGTTGAAAAGGGTAAAACCGACGAGGACCTGGATGCTTATAACCAGGTGGTTGAGGTGGCGGAATTGATTCCGGCCAATGGGGAGGGGCGCATCATGTTTCGCGGCAGTACCTGGGCCGCCCGCAATTACCATGCGGACCAGCCGGTGGAAAAAGGCAGCCGGGTGCGTATCGTCTATCGCGACAATCTGGTCTGGGTGATCGAGCCGCTTGATGTGAACGGCCCAAGCCAGAGTGGCCCTAACGAGAGTAACCCGAATAACCCGGGCAACGGAAATTCATCCGAATAAATCAATAACAGGAGTTAGTTATGTTCACCACGTTTACCGTGTTTATTTTGCTGGCGGGGATCATTCTCTGGAAGTTGATGATTATTGTCCCCATGCGCCAGGCCTGCGTGCTGGAACGCTTTGGTAATTTCAGGCGGGTGCTGGAGCCCGGTTTTCATATTATCGTGCCGTTTCTGGACAAGGTGGCCTACCGCCACGAAATTCGCGAGCAGGTGTTCGATATCCCCGCGCAAAGTTGTATCACCAAGGACAATATTCAGGTGACGGTGGACGGGCTGGTGTACCTGAAGGTGATGGACCCGAAGCGGGCCAGTTATGGTATTGGCGATTACCAGATGGCCAGTATCAATCTGGCGCAAACCACCATGCGTTCGGAAATCGGCAAATTGACCCTGGGCGACACGTTTTATGAGCGCGATAAACTGAATGAGTCGATTGTGCGGGAGATCGATAAAGCGTCGGACCCCTGGGGCATAAAAGTGATGCGCTACGAAATCAAAAATATTGCCCCGTCGCCCCAGGTAGTGCACACGCTGGAAAAACAAATGGAAGCCGAGCGGGAAAAACGGGCGGACATTACCCTGGCCACGGCCGGCAAGGAGTCCAAGATTCTGGTATCCGAAGGTTACCGCCAGGAAGCCATTAATATTTCTGAAGGCGAAAAGCAAAAACGTATTAATGAAGCGCTGGGGCGCGCGCGGGAAATTGAAATTCTCGCGGAGGCGTCTGCCGAGGGCGTGCGCAAAGTGGCGCAGGCCATTACCAAACCGGGTGGCGAATACGCGGTAAAAATGCGCCTGGTGGAGGACTATATCAACCGCACCGGCGAAATATTGCGGGGCGCGAATGTGTCCGTGCTGCCAACCGATCTCGCTCATATCAAAGGGCTGTTGACGGCGCTCAGGCAAAACCTCGGCACACAATCTACACTTGGCGGCAGAGAAGGAGCAGGCAAATGAGTCAGGTAGAACTGTTTAATTTTGTCGTATGGGGCGTGATCTTTCTGGTTATTATTTTCAAATTGTTTCGCTCCATTCGCATTGTTTCCACACGCACGGCGTTGATCGTCGAGCGTCTTGGCCGGTACCACGCCACGCTGGGGCCGGGCTTTCATGTGTTGATGCCGTTTCTCGACAAGGTGACGGCGATGCAGGATTTGCGCGAGGAGACTATCGATGTGCCGCCGCAGGAATGTTTTTCCAAGGATGAAGTGCAGGTTGAGGTGGACGGGGTGATTTATATGTCCGTGGCCGATCCGGTGAAAGCCACCTACGGCGTCACCAACTACCGCTTTGCCGCGATGCAGTTGGCCCAGACTACCACCCGGTCCGTAATCGGCACCCTGGAGCTGGACAAGACCTTCGAAGAGCGCGACATGATCAGCCAGGCGGTGGTGGATACGCTGAATGCCGCCGGCGAATCCTGGGGTGTGCATGTGCACCGGTACGAAATCAAGAATATCAAGCCGCCCCACACGGTGCAGAATGCGATGGAGAAACAGGTGAACGCCGAGCGCGAACGGCGGGCGATTCTGGCCCGCGCCGAGGGGGACAAGCAGAGCCGCATCAATACCTCCGAGGGCACCATGCGCGAGTTGATCAACCTCTCCGAGGGTGAGCGGCAACGGTTGATTAACGAGGCCGAGGGCCGGGCGTCGGAGATACTGGCGCTGGCCACCGCCACCGCAAATTCCATCGAAAAAATCGGCGCGGCGGTGGTGCAACCCGGCGGGCAGGAGGCGATTAAGCTCAACCTGTCGGAAAAGTACATCGGCAATATCGGGCATCTGGCCGACGCGGAAACTGCGGTGATTTTCCCGGCCGACCTCACCAATATGAACCAGTTGCTGGAAGCGCTGGAGCTGAAAATCGAGAACAAGCCCGCCTGATGTGTAACCTGGTTGGCAGTAAATCGCTTCTGTTCTGGCGATGCTTCCGTACTGGCAAATCATTACGGGCCGGTATCCTATTGCTGGTGTTTGCCGTGGGTGTGGCGGGGCTGGTCCAGGGGCAAACCGATAGAAACAAGCCGGTCTACCTGGTGGACATTGACGGCGCCATCAGCCCCGGTGCCACTGCGTTACTGGAGCGCGCGATTGAGACGGCGGAATCCAATGGTGCCTCGGCACTGATTGTGCGAATCGACACACCCGGCGGCCTGATCAGCAGCACCCGCGACATGGTGGGTGCGATACAGGAGTCGCGGGTGCCGGTGATCGGCTATGTCGGCCCCACCGGCGCCAGTGCCACATCTGCCGGCGCTTTTATCCTGCTTTCCACCCATGTTGCGGCGATGAGCGCTGGTACCAATCTCGGCGCGGCATCGCCCATCGCCGGCGACGGTTCGGATATCGGCGGCACCCTTGGCAAAAAAATCATGAATGACAGCCGCGCGTTTATGCGCAGTATCGCCGAGCGTCGGAGCCGCAATGCCGACGTGGCGGAGCGTTTTGTTTCGGACGCCGAAAGCATGACCGCCATGGAAGCTGAGGCGGCGGGCGTGGTGGATTTGGTGGTGGAAGAATTCTCCGGCTTGCTCAGTGCGGTCAGTGGCCGGGAGATCGAATTTCACGGCGAGACGGTTACGCTCAATGTGGCCGATAGCGAGGTGGTGCCCGTTCAGCCGCGTCTGGTTGACCGCTTGCTGCAACTGGTCGCCAGCCCGCAAATAGCGCACCTGCTGCTGTCGTTTGGCATGCTGGCCATCTACGTCGAAATTCTAAGCCCGGGGCTCGCTTTTCCCGGTGTACTGGGCGTTATTGCGGTTATTCTGGGGCTGGTGGGCGTGCAGACCCTGCCGGTCAATATTGGCTTTCTGCTGTTGTTGTTTTTCGGTATTGGCCTGATGGTGGCCGAATACTTCATCGCCGGTTTTGGTGTGTTGGGTATCGGCGGCGCAATCGCTTTTATTCTGGGCAGTCTTAACCTGTTTGACGCACCGGTGTCGGTTGAATACCGGAGCGAGATTTTTTCGATCAGCGTGGCGGTCAGCGGCGCCATGTTGTTAACCACCTTCCTTGTCTCGCGTAGTGTTCTGGCGGGCGGTGACAAACGAACGAAACGTGTGGTCGGTAAAACCGGCGAAGCCATGGTCGGTTTTGATCGGGAAGGTCTGGTGTTGGTGGATGAACAACGCTGGCCGGCGGAAACGCTTGATTCCCTGCGCGCTGGCGACCCGGTTGTAGTGGTTGAACAAAAGGGGGATAGGTTGGTGGTTCGGAAAGCTTATTTGTAGAGTTTCCCGGTTTGCCAATCCCTTGATCAGAAATAGGGTGCGAACAAGTTTAAAACAAATTTGGTGGAGATTCGGCTCTTAGCTCGAAACCCGTTCGTTAACGGTAATAATCGAAGAAATCTGACGTCGAAAACAATGAGCAGTGATTGATAAATTTATTACTGGTCTCGACATTTGTGAATTCAAGCAACGGAACAGCGACTGGAGTTATTTCGAATATATATCAATAATACATGGAGGTTGCTGTTCCAGATATTGCTGACAACCCTGACAACTGCGAAAGTACCGCTCATTATGCAATTGTCCCCGACCATCAAAATGGCCGGCATCCGAACATTGTGAGCATATGGATTCTATAATCTGGTATTTGCAAAACATTTAAGAAAATGGAGATTAACCTTTGAGTAAAATAAAATACATATTGGCTTTAATAGTTTTCTCGTGCCCAGTGTTCGCTGCATGGGATGGAACAGTAAATGGAAAAATCAAGCAAATAGACGTTGAAACTAAGAACGGAGACAATGCAGGGCTTAGAGTTACACTAGAAAACAATCCGTCTCTGTGCGGTAATCAATATACCTGGGCATACATAAACAAGTCAGATGGTAACTATCAAGCGGCAGTCAGCGTACTGTTGGCTGCGAAAATGGCGGGTACCTCGGTCACGCTTTATGCAAACAAAAATGCTGGCTGGAATGATTACTGCCATATTGGATATATCTCTATTCGTTAAACTCATCTCGAATGGAGACGAAGTGGCAAAAGTAATTGGAAAGCGCGATGGGATATTTTCAGGAACTGGATGCCTGTTTTGAACAAATTACATCGGAGGGCTACGAAAGACTGCAGCGTAGTGTTCGTAGCTGATCGTTAAGCGGGCGCAACTCACCGCACCAAGGTGAGTGACTGTACATCACATGATCGATTCGCTCCGGTACCCGGTGCTTCGCAACCGGTGTACAATGCCGCCTTTTTCCCCGTCATACCCGGACAATGAGTTTCCTAGCCAAATTACGCGACCAGCAGGCCAAACCGGAGCAGGACACGCGTTTGTGTTATGTCCTGCATATCGAGCCTGTCACACGGCGTCTACATCTTGAGCTGTTCCTGTCGGAATCCCGTGGCGGTACCCGTGTGTATCCGGCAACCTCTTACCCGGTTCAGCGGTCGCACCTGGAAAGGCCGCCTTATTTCCTCACAGCCGATGATGTTGCGTTTATCCGACTGCTGGTCGACACTGACCCCAACTGGGTGGGTGAGAGCAAACGAAAGCTGCCGTCGGTGGCGCGCGCACCGCTGCTGAAAGCAATTAAAAACGGAACGTGTTTTATCATGTTTGGTGAAAATAAATACACAACCGTATCCGCGGCGGAAGCGATAAAAACAAGCCTGACCTGGCGGGTGGGTATGGACGGACTGCAGCGCCTGGCCTGGGAGGTATTGCCGGGTTATCAACTGCTGTTTTTGTCGGATGCAGACAATGCAGAGCCGCTGGTTTATGACCCGGTTCGTCGGCAGGTGGGCGAAAGCGACCATGGGCTGGTACCTGATGCCCTTGCGGTGGCAGACAGCGCGCCGTTGACATTGGCAGCGGATGACGTAGCTGAATTTCTCGTCCGAAATGGTACGCAATGGCAGGAGCTCAACCTGCCTTTGCCGGTGAAAGTACCTGTCGCAACAGTTGATTCGGATGTCGTTCCATTGCTGGTTTTTGATAGCTCAATTAAAAATAATTCTGATACGTTGCATTTGGTATTCGGTTACCAAGCCGCTGATTTTGGTTTGCTGGCGACAACGGATTCGACCCAACTTTGGGATGGCAAAAAACTTTACCGTATCGAAAGAAACCCCTCAGCGGAAAATCACTTCCGGCAAATACTGGAAAGCTGTTTGGCGGAGGCGGGCCTTACCCCTTCCGAGGGGCAGGGTTGGACTACGGACCGCGAAAGCATTTGGCAGGATCTGTTGATAAACCGGCGGGATTGGCTGGAAGAAAACGGCTTCCACATTATTTTCAATAAAACATTTCGCTATCCTTTTGTCAGCGCTCGAAAATGGAGCGCAGCCATTAACGAAAGTGGTGAAGACGGTTACACGTTTTCCATCGGAGTGGAAGTCGACGGACAGATCGTTCATTTACTCGATATGCTGTCCCGGTTGCGCGCCCTCGAAGGGTTTGCCCAGCAAAAGAAAATTGTTTTGGAAAATGGCTTGATATTATTGCTGCCCAAACAGGTGTCAGAACTCTACGAAGAGATAGCCGATCTTATTGCGAAAAACGAAGTTCGCCTGCATCGAAACCAGATAACACGTTTGTCCGCCATTGCGGAAACCCTGCCGGCCACTACTGACTGGCAGGACAGCCTGGACCTGCTGAAACAGGCGCGCGATATATGCAGTACGCCGCTTGTGCGACAAAACAAGGTTCCGGGTTTGCAGGCGGAATTGCGCCCGTACCAGTGGTTGGGCGTGTGTTGGCTGCAGCACCTTGCCGCAAGGAGCGTAAATGGTTTGCTCGCCGATGATATGGGGCTGGGTAAAACCCTTCAAACCATTGCCCATTTATGCCTGGAACACGAGCAGGGTCGATTGAAGCAACCCGCACTGATTGTGGTGCCCACCAGCCTGCTGCACAACTGGCAACACGAATTGCAGCGATTTGCGCCGCACCTCAGTTGCCTTGTTCTACATGGCGGTGACCGGAACAAGCATTGGCCGGAACTGAAAAAATATCATGTGCTGATTAGCAGTTATCACCTGGTGGTGCGGGACCTTGAATTCTGGCGCGCGCAAAAATTAAGTTGGCTGATTCTGGATGAAGCGCAGGTAATCAAAAACCGTCAGACGCAGGTTCGACGCGCAGTGGTGGAAATACCGGCTGCGCATCGTTTGTGTTTGTCGGGCACGCCGGTGGAAAATCATCTGGGCGAGTTGTGGTCGATCTTTGACTTTTTGCTACCGGGATGCCTTGGGGATTATTCGCACTTTCGCGAGCACTATCGCAAACCCGTCGAAGAGCAGGCGGATGCGCGCCGCCTGGAAAAGCTGCTGCAGCATATCGCGCCGTTTATGCTCCGGCGCACCAAAGGCCGGATTGCACAGGACCTGCCGCCAAAAACGGTTATCCATCAAACCATCGATATGGACGATGACCAGCGCGATTTTTACGAGTCGCTGAAAAAGCAAACCGCCACCGATATCGAACAGCAGATGCAAAACGCGGACGGTGCGGGAACACAGCAGATAATTCTGCTGTCCGCGCTTACACGATTGCGGCAGGCCTGTTGCGATCCGGCATTGCTGAGCGCCGGGGATATCCAGTCCGCCAAGCGCCGGCATTGCATCGATATGATTCGGGAACTGGTGGACGAGGGCAGTAATCTGCTGGTATTTTCGCAGTTCACCCGTATGCTGGATTTGTTGGCGGAAGATCTCGACAACCATCAAATTAAATACCAGTTATTAACCGGTGAAACAAAAAACCGGCAGGAAAAAGTGGACGCTTTCCAGAATGGCGAGGCGCCGGTGTTTTTAATCAGTTTAAAAGCGGGTGGTGTCGGCCTGAATTTGACCCGCGCCGATACCGTTATTCATTTCGACCCCTGGTGGAACAGCGCGGCGGAAGAGCAGGCCAGCGACCGCGCGCACCGCATCGGCCAGGATAAACCGGTGTTTGTTTATAAATTGATAATGGAAGACACCATCGAAGAAAAAATTGTGAAAATGCAGGAGCGCAAGTTTGCTCTGGGTGAGCACGTTAACCAACAGGCGGAGCTTTCGGGCCGGCAATTTTCATTGAAGCTGGAAGACTTGCTGCTGCTCTGGCAATCGGAAACCCAACGATGAACGAAAATATCAATCTCTACAGCGTTGAAAAGCACTTCAGCAAAAATGGCAATTTCTGTCTCATTGACTGGTTGCTCGCGACCAATTACCTGGAATACGCCGACTACGATAGTTGGCGCAACGGCGAAATTGATTTTCTGGATAAGTGTATAAAGTTGGATGCGACGGAACTGGATAGTGTGGTGAGCGAGACGGAAGAATTTTGCCGGCGTTTAAAGCTGATTAATTCACCCAAACCGTATTTCCAATGGAATACCGATGGTGGTGCGGAGCTTAACGCCAGTCGCAATAAGGACCTTAACCGCAGCCTGACCCAAAACTGGCAGCGTGCACAGGATCTGCCGCAGATGGATATTTTTCTCGACAATGCGGATGTCGGCGTGGAAAACGATTTGTGCAACGCGCTGGAAAACCGGATGTTCAGCAAGGCAAGTGAAAAGCTGCGGGAGTTGGGGAAAGTAAACAGCGCGCACCCGCGCCTGGGTGTTTACCAGGATCTGGTCAACTACGGTTGCCATATGGAAGCAAACCCGTTGGAGCCGGATAACAGCGAAGAATTTTTGGCAATGCTGGAAGAGGAAGTAAACGGCCTGGAAATGGAAGTGCAACCGCTCGCCCGGGAAATTTTGGGCTCCCAGGCGCGTGACTACCTGGCTTTTGCCTGGCAGCGTCTTGCCGGCGGCATGCGGGACATTCCTTATGATCCGCAAACACCCAAAAATCATGCGAGTTATGCGCTGGCGGAAATTCCCGACTGGGCCGCCGTGAAGGAAAGGCTTAACGCGGAACCGTTACTCTTCGAGCAGCCTATCCTGTTACAGCGGCTGGCAACGGCGCACCGGCACCTGGGAGAAAACAGTTTTTACCTGCTGCTTTGGTGCTACCTGTTCGAGCATCACACCGCCTGGGCGGTGGACGAGGTGGAAGAGCGCAACGAGCCGGAACTGTATGATTTGTGGGAGCAGTTTCACGATAGTGATGAGGAAATGGACCCGGCGTGGTTTGTCGGTTTTGTTTTAATCCGGCACCGGGGGTTGATACATCAGTTGGAAAAGGTGGGCGAATTCAGTCATCCTTGCACTTTGGCGGTAGTTGACTTGTTGACCTACACGATGGAAAAGCGGGACGAGGCGCAAGCGAGGCAGCGGTTGCAGCAGGTTGCCCGACCGGTGTTGAATATTTATTTGAATTCCCATTAGTTCTTGCCCGAAGTGCGGGACCCTCTCCTCTACCGAGGCTCGACACAACCTGCAACATCTGTAACATAACCTTTCGCCATCAAACGTGTCCAAGCCAAACAATGCCTGAATCGAATCAACACAACTTGCCTGAGAAATTTGCCGGTTTGACGTTTTCAAACCGCTACGCCCGCCTGCCCGGGCATTTCTATGTCCGGCTAAACCCCACGCCTGTGCGCGCGCCCGCGCTGATCAAGGTTAACCACCGCCTTGCCGGGGAACTGGGGCTGGATGTTATTGCACTGGAAAGCAGCGATGGCATTGCGATGCTGGCCGGTAACGCAATACCACCGGGCGCCGAACCGCTGGCCCAGGCCTATGCGGGCCACCAGTTCGGCTACTTCAACCCGCAATTGGGCGATGGTCGTGCAATACTGCTGGGCGAGGTTGTCGATCGAAATGGACGGCCGAGGGATATCCAGTTGAAGGGCGCCGGCCCCACGCCGTTTTCCCGCAACGGCGATGGACGTGCCGCCGTGGGGCCGGTGGTGCGTGAATACATCGTCAGTGAAGCCATGCATGCACTCGGTATCAAAACCACGCGCGCTTTGGCGGCAGTCACTACGGGAGAAACAGTCTACCGCGAAACCCCATTACCGGGCGCGGTATTAACGCGTGTCGCTGCCAGCCATGTGAGGATCGGCACCTTCGAATATTTCCGTAACCTGGGAAAAGGCGAGTCCGTCAGGCGGCTGGCGGATTTTTGCATCGACCGTCATTATCCCGAAATTCGCCAGACGGAAGGTAATTCGTACATCGCGTTGTTGGATGCGGTGATGGACGCACAGGCCTCTCTGGTGGCGAGTTGGTTGCATCACGGTTTTATCCACGGCGTAATGAACACCGACAATATGAGCATCAGCGGTGAAACAATTGATTACGGTCCGTGCGCGTTTATGGACCGCTACGACGCGGCAACGGTTTTCAGTTCCATCGACACCGGCGGGCGTTACGCCTATCGAAACCAGGCTGGTATCGCGTTATGGAATTTAACTCGCCTGGCCGAATGCTTGTTGCCGTTGTTGGACGCCGATATGGATAAGGCAGTGACTACCGCGGAGGAACACCTGGCGAAATTCCCGCAAGTTTTCGAACGTTATTGGCTGGCCGGCATGCGACGCAAGATTGGTTTGGCAACCGAACAGGATGGGGACAAGGAGTTGATGGAATCCCTAATGGATTTGATGCAAAAGCATCAGCTGGATTTTACGCTGACCTTCCGTTCGCTGTCCGACTTTATGATAAGCGATAATAAAGCGGAAGAAAGTCCAATGCGTAATAGTTTGCGGGATTGGTTGGAATTATGGGGCGGGCGCCTTAAAAAAGAACAACGGCCAATGGAAGACATCGCCAAAAAAATGCAGCAGGTGAATCCGCTTTACATTCCGCGAAATCACCGCGTGGAAGCGGCTATTCGCGCCGCAGTGGATCGGGCGGATTATTCATTGATGCATGAAATGGTTGAGGTGCTGAGTAAACCCCATCTGCACCAGGCGGGAATGGAGTATTACGCGGAGCCGCCCCCGCGGGGCGAGGAAGTCTACCAAACCTTTTGCGGTACGTAATTTTAAAAATTCGCCATTGCAGGGCGGGTAAATGAAATGCCACCCGCCGGTTACGCTAAAAACAAAAGTTGATTGCCGATTCCGTTAAAAGTCAAACAGCTCGCCCAAAAGGCTGCTCTTCTTTTTTCGCTTGTAATAGTCGTGGTCTTTATAGCCGCCTGATGAATGGTGGCGTGTATCGCGATGCTCCCTGTGGGGCGGGGGGCTGTATGCCGGGGGAGCTTGAGTAGGAGCCGGTGCCGCCGAGCGGTCAATAATTTTGTCCAGCTCACCCCTGTCCAACCAAACACCGCGGCATGTGGGGCAGTAATCAATTTCTATTCCCTGCCTGTCGGTCATCGCCAGGTCCACGTTGGTACATACGGGGCATTTCATAATCTTCTCCTCGATGGGGCTCGTTTTGTTGATTAAAGTTTTATTGATCAAAGTATAGAAACCGGATTTATATCACAGTTCCCCCGATTTCTATAACCGGAGCAAAAAACCCGCCCTGGATAATCTGGATATGTTATCAAGGACGGTGCAAAACGCCAGCCTGGGAGAACTATTAGCCCGACATATTCAAATGCCGGGTTAATAGTGAGCTAACATCTTCGTTAGGTATCAGTCAAGTCCGTAAGAGGCCACTTCGTCTATAAGCATCAGGTCCTCGTCTTCGATCGGTACATACCAGCCCCATGTGCGCAGCGAAACAAATCCGGAGCCGGGCCTGGAGTGGAATGGCTTGATCCATGCAACGACATAATTAAACTCGTCGTAGCCCAGGGGAATCACGCCTTTGCCAACAACGGGAGCACCGGTGGATTTAAACCAGTTCGGCAAGCCCCAATTGCGACCTGCTTGAGTGGTTTTACTGCGGTAGTTGCCGGATTCCGAAGAGTCCAGAAACTTAATGCCGAGAGTTTGTTCGGCTTGCGTGGCGTCGCGAGCCAGCGTCCAGTCCCCTGTCGGCCGCCAGTAGTTCATCGGCTCGCCAAACCAAACCACCTTGCCGCCGCTTTCCAGGTAATTGCGCAGCAGGCCTTGCCAGGGTTTATCACCAATAACATCGTCCGGCACCACCGGAAACGCAAACACAATTACGCTGGGTGCGCCATCCGCCAGGCGGGTTTCAATGAATTGTTGCAGCTGTGTTTCCGAATCGAGATGTTCGTAACCTTTTTCTGTCAGGTAAGGGGTAATCTTTCCGTCAACAATAATATATTGGGCAATATTTTCGAGAACGGCTGGTTGATATACCGCTTTATACGTGGGACCGCCCTGTTCGACGGCATACATAAATCCGTCATCACTTCCAAAAAACAACGTGCCGGATTCGTCGTCGTAAACCGGAGAAGAAAATATTTCCTCACCGACGTTGTACTCCCAGATTTTTTCACCGGAGGTTTTATCCAGGTGATATAGATTGCCGTCGGCCGAGCCGAAATAAACCGAGTAGTCGCCCACCAATGCCGTGGTATAGTTGTGTGCGCCGGCGACGTATTTCCACTTCTCCACGCCGGTATTCAAATCCAACGCGCTGAAGTGGTTGTTGGTAGACCAGCCCACATAAACCGTGTCTCCTTCCACCGCGGTCGACATTGCCCACGTGCTGCCGTAGGAGAAAGTCCATTTGGCGGTTTGGGTGTCGATATCGATTGCATATACATTTCCGTCGCGGGAGCCAATAATCAACGTGTCGCCCACCAAAATCGGTTTTGCATAAATCGCTTTGCGATCGAAGCCGTGATCCGAAGAGACGTACTGTGCGCCAGCGGTTTCGAATTTCCACAGGTATCGGCCGGTCTCGGCATTAAGCGCATAAACAAAACCATCGTCGCTGGGCTGGTAGATGGTGCTGCCGACAACCAGCGGTGTGGCGCGAATCGGACCATCGGTGCGGAATTTCCAGAGCGGGTAGCCATGTCGTTGGTCGAGCGCGTACAGATAACCATCGCCGGAGCCGATATATACCTTGCCGTTGGCTATGACCGGCGAAGCGCTAAAATAACGCCACTCTGAATAGCTTACCGGCAGCTCCGGGCGCATACGGAATTTCCATTTGAGGCGGCCGTTATGCCGATTTAAAGCGTAAACCTTATTGTTGCGGCTGACCACCACCACGGTGTTGCCGGAAATCGCCGGCTCGCCGGCCAATGCACCGCGAGTCCTGAACTTCCACAGTTGTTGGCCGTCATTTTTGTTTAACGCGTACAATTTGCCATCGGTGCTGCTGACAAAGACTTTTTCACCATCGACAACAGCATCGGCTCGCACGGGGCCTTCGGTTTTAAATCGCCACTTTACCTTTGGGGTGTCCAGAGCCGGTTGCGCGAATACATTGAAGGCCAGACACGTAAGTAATATACCACCCAGTAACACGAATTTATTTTTCATCGTTGGTTCCTCGTCTAAAACAAGCGGAAGAAAGGCGCGGGTAAAAACAGCCTTCCTTCGTCTCGGTTATTTTTAATTCCCGAGCATTCGGGATGCGGTGTTACTGATAGCTATCGGCTGGTAGCATAGGTGAACTGTTTTTTTTAAACTATGCTGTCGGGCGCGCCAGAATGAGGAAAGCAGTGGATTGCGGGGGAGAAGCGCCCGCCGGACGCGGACTGTAGCGTGGATTGATGTATTCCAAATCAGTCCTAATTGTTCCAAGGGAGAGTGCCCGAGCGGTTATATTTGTCACTCTCGTTTCGGTGTTACAACTTATCGGCAAAAAAATGCGGTGGTATAACGGATGAATCTGAATAAGGACTTTTTAAAAGAGCTGCCCAGGTTAAAGGAGCCGCCCAGGACGTTGTCCCGGGCGGAGATATCTTACTCCAAACCATAGGTTGCCACTTCGTGAATCAACTCCAGGTCGCTGTTGGTGATAGGCACATTCCATCCCCAGGTGCGAAGCGAGACAAATCCCGAACCAGGTCGCGAGTGGAAAGGTTTAACCCATGCGCTGACGCGCTCAAATTCATCATACGCCAGAGGGATTAACCCTTCGGGCAGAACCGGTGTGGCGGTGGTTTTGAACCAGGCGGGCAGGCCCCAGTTTTTTCCTTCCTGGGTCGCTCGGCTCTGGTAGTTACCGGATTCGCTCAGATTGGTGTAGTTAACTTCCAGTAATTGCGTCCCGGGCTTCACGTCGCGAATAAAATTGTCTCCAGCTTCATTTAATGCATAGTAGTTGGGAGGATCACCGAACCAGACCACTTTGCCTCCTGCTTCCAGGTAACTTCGCATCAGCCCGGCGCCGGGGGCTTTGCCTATAACATCAGTGGGAATTACCGGTAGCGCAAATACAATAACACCGGGTTCTTTATCCGTCAGTCGGCTTTGAATAAAATTTTTCAGTTTCTCTTGCTCGTCCAGGTGCTCAAAGCCTTTATCCACCAGGTAAGGTGTGACTTTCGAGTCCACAACCAGGTACTGCATCGGGCCCTCGATTGTCGATGGTTGATACACGGCTTTATGAGCGGGTTTGCCTGGCGCGATGGAATAAAGAAATCCATCGTCGCCGCCAATAAAGAGGCTGTTCGTTTCCCTGTCGTAAACGGGGGAGGAATGAATTTCCTGTCCTATCTCATAGTCCCATATTTTTTCACCGGTTTTTCTGTTCAATCGGTAAAGTTTTCCGTCCGCCGAGCCAAAATAGACCGAGTCGCCGTTCAATAGTCCCGTGGTGTAATTATGGGAGCCAGTGGTGAATTGCCATTTTTCCCTTCCGGTTTTCAAATCGATAGCGCTGAATTTATCGTTTGTGGACCAGCCCACGTATACCGTATCGGTATCCACGGCGGTGGTCATGGCCCATGTGGTGTCGTATGCGAATGTCCATTTTGTGGTTTTGGTTTTGGTATCGATAGCGTAAACGTTTCCATCACGGGACCCGATAATCAGGATGCCGTTGACCAAAACAGGTGTGGCGTAGATGGATTTGCGATCGAAGTCGAAATCTTCCGGGTTGTACTTAACCCCCTGCGTTTCAAACTTCCACAGCAAGCTGCCGTTATCTGTATTGATGGCATACACAATGCCGTCATTGCTCGGCTGGTAAATGGTGTCACCGTCCACAAGCGGCGTTGCCCGAATCTGGCCCGTTGTGGTGAATTTCCATATCGGCTTTCCACTTGCCAGGTCAAGCGCATATAAATTCGAATCTCCCGAGCCGATATAAACCTTATCGCCCGCGATTACCGGCGCAGCGGTGAAATATTTCCAGCCGGATTTGCTGGCCTCATTCTCCAGCTGCATACGAAACTTCCATTTTTCCTGGCCGGTGTCGGTGTTGATTGCATAAACATGGTTATCGCGGCTTACCACTACGATCGTACTGCCTGATGCCGCCGGCTCGCCGGCCAGGGCACCTTTTGTTCGAACAGTCCATATATGACCGCCATCGATTTTTCGTAACGCGTGCAATTGACCGTCCGTGCCCGCCACAAAAATCCTGTCACCGTCCAGAACAGCGTCGGCGCGGATGGCTCCTTCGGTTTTGAAGCGCCATTTGACCACGGGGTTATCCATTGCCCGCCCGAAAGAGCTTCCCACCAGGCATATAAAAACAACGGGCAATAGCACAACATATTTCTTCATTTTGAATCCTCAAGTTGGATAAGAGCCGGTACAGGCCCGGCGCTCACTTCATCCGGATGTTCTTCCAGGCTTGGTAAAACTTCCGGTAGATAGCGGGGCTAAAGCATAGGGGATCGACTTATTTGATGCCATATGACCGCGGATACCCAAACGAAGGATACCTGTCCGCCCGGCTGCTGCCCTTGCGGGACGCGGGTTGCGGGGCGATCCATGGGTTCTAAATTAATCTTAGGTGTTCCAAGGGAAGTTAAAACAACGTTTATGCAATGGTTGAATCCCCCATGGGAGCGAGGGCGTCATCAAATGGATATATGACCATTACCAAAGCAGGATGAACGGTAACAGAAGGATCAAAAACCCCAGCAGCCACTGCCACGCCGTGGCCGGGGTTCTGTCTAGCACGACTTGTTTCGGCTGGCCTCGCTCCACGAAGACAGTGACGTTGTCCCCGGGTGCAGGTGGTTAAGGGGGATCGTATCTTCAACGCAGGTGCTGTTGTTCCACAGGTTATCGGAAATATACGGTATCCCGGCAACGGTGTATTCATACCGAATATGGAGTCTGGCGCGGCGCTTCAGGGTGCCACCGGATCTGGTGACCTTAGCCACTTTACCTGGCACCGGATCCTTGTAGTCGTACCGGACACTCCGATAAACATCGTAGAGTGGGCCCTCCGTAGCAACCGGGACGGCTATCGATGCCGTCCATATCGGAGTGCATAAAAGAAGACGGTTTGTGCGCCGCAGCCGTTTTAATTTTAAAGTTTCAATACCTAAACGCATTTCCGGTAATCCACAAATGTTAAAAAACTATAAACTCACCCGATCAATTTCCGTTAAACATGAAATAGACAAAAAAACAAAATCCATTTTTGTATTTCATGTTCATGCTTCATTAAGAGAATTTTTGTCAGTTATTGGGTGCTTGCTAGGATAAACCTCCTGATTGACATACTGATGTTAAGAGTGGCATCGACAATAGTGATTATTCCCGCGACAATCCTGAACTTCTCATAATGCTTATCCCAATGTATATCTATTAATAGATGAAGATCGAATAAACGAAAATTATTTTTGATAGTCTTCATAGTATTATAATTTTAAAAATATTTTCTATCTTTCCTATCGGCATAAGAATATGGAATCGTCAATTTTTATTATCCATAGCTGTTCCCTGGTTCGCAGGGGATTGGTTTCTTTATTTTCTGGGGACTCCTCTATTGTGGTAGTGGGAGAAGCCGGAGAAACCGTCAGTGGTATTCGAGGCATCCGTCGTTTGCGTCCTGAGCTGACATTGGTGGAGTTCTCTTCCGAGGTTGTGGACGGTCCCCTCATCTGCAATATGGTTAAAATGAAAGGGCTTGCCACCAAAGTTGTATTGATTGCGGAAGACATCCGGGGCGAGAATGTTTACAAAGCGGTGGTGGCTGGAAGCGATAACGTTCTCCCACTGCATGCCGCGCCCGATAACCTGCTGAAAAGCATCAGGGCAGTGTTAAAAGGGGAAATGATGTTGACTCATACCGTTCAGACGGAATTGCAGAATTATCTGGAAAAGCGGGAAAGCGGCACGCAAATCATAGCCGACCGCGTATCGTCGCGTCCCCTGCTGTCGGATACGGAGCTACAGGTGCTGCAAATGCTGGCCAAAGGAATGTCTATCCACGCTACCGGGCAAGCGTTGCATTTAAGTCCTTCCACCGTTAAAAATCATCGTCAGAGCATATTCGCAAAGTTGGGTGTAAAAAACGCACCGGCGGCAGTTTACTTTGCCGTTCAGAAAGATATCCTTCACTGCTGATCATAAAAATAAAGTTGTGCGACATATTCTATGTCGTTCAATAAAATTGTGGTCGTCATCACGTTTGATTTAATCCTCTCTGCTCCCTTTGTTTTACCGCTTTGGCTGTTTCTGGCCAAAAGTCTGCCCCTATTACCCATGGCCTACTTTTTCCGGGAAGTGTAGTTTTTTAACCATCGACGACAAAAATTATTTTTTCGTGTGACGGTTGTCGGGAAAATTCAAGTTGTTTTACTAACTAAGGTGGCAGTTATGTCCGCTAATGACCTTGAGACAGTAAACAATACTCGTAACAAGCTCAAGCATGATACAAAAAAAGTATTGTTAACAAGAAGGAGAATCATTGGTCTCTTGGCCGGTCCGGCCCTACTGGTGGTGGTTCTGTTTGCTCCTCTGCCGCTCAATGGCGAACAGAAAAGCCTGTTGGCGATAGTTGTGATGACTGTGGTTTATTGGATCGCACAACCCATTTCCATTCCCGTTACATCCATCCTTGCCCTGACTTTGGCGGTAGTCCTGAATGTGGCATCCGCTCGTACGGTATTCGGCGCTTTTTCCTCGCCGACCCTGTTTTTATTGCTGGGTGGATTTATTATTACCCTTTCCATGGCGAAATATGGTTTGGGAAAACGTATAGCATTGGCCGTGCTGAGCCTGCCGGGCGTCGGCGGATCGACGCGGAATATTGTGATTGCATTTGGTCTTATGGCCGCGTTGCTTTCGGGCGTAATCGATAATGGCGCAATCGCATCGATGCTGGTCCCTGTTGCAATTGGTATTGTTCATGCGCTGTCCGATGATATTTACAAGCAGACGAATACTGCCAGGCATCCGTTGCGTTTTGCCACCGCGCTAATGTTGATTACCGCTTATGGAGCCACGCTTGGTGCGCTCCTTACTCCCTTTGGGGACTCCGCCAACATGGTCGGCCGCCAGTTTATTCGTGAGGAGTTCGGAGTTGCCATTTCGATCGGCAAGTGGATGATGTTGTCCGCACCGATAGTTATTGTGTTGTTTTTCCTGCTTGTTATTGCGGTGCTTGTCGTGAATCCGCCGGAGGTTCGGTACGTACATGCAGCGGCATACTTTCGCGATCTGCGCCGGCAGTTGGGAGTGATGTCGCGCGGAGAAAAAAATACCGCTGTTGTATTTGGCATGGCGGTTTTCTTCTGGCTGCTGCCGGCTTTCGTCACGCTGGTTTCCGGGCCTTTATCGAGTTCCCATATTATCCTGGTCGAGCGTTTGCCGCCATCGGTAGTGGCGATGCTGGCCGCCTGCTGTTTGTTTGTGTTGCCGGTTGGCCGGCATGAAGGGTTCACCATGCGCTGGCGAGATGTGCGCCAAATGGATTGGGGACCGATTTTGCTGGTGGGCTCGGCGCTCGCACTGGGTAAGTTAATGAGTGAGACCGGACTGGCCCAAACTGTGGGTGCCATGTTGGCGGAAAAAATTGGTGACGTGGGGCAGTTAGGCGTCAGTTTTTTTTCTTCCGCCACCGCGATTCTTTTTTCCGAAGTCAGCAACAACCTGGTGAGTATTACGGTGCTGGTACCGACCATTGTGCCGGTAGCGGAGGCGGGCGGTGGCGATCCGTTAGTGGTGGCCCTTGTTGCCACCTTCTCTGCCATTTACGGTTTTATGTTGCCGATATCAACATCGGCCAATGTCATCGTATACGGGTCCGGCCTAATACCGGTTCGGCAAATGATCAAGACCGGGTTCATCGTGGATTTGTCCGGTATTCTCGTCATCACCCTGGGTGTTTCACTCATGTTGAATTTTATCAACCTGACTCCGTTTTAATCCGGCAGATATTTGTGCCGGCTTAAATAGCAGCTCGACATACAGTAAACAAGCGAGGTATCACCATGAGCAGTACATCAATAGGTAGCCCCGGTGCCATCGGAGAAAGTACCAACGATGTCATCAAAAAAAATCACCCTGCGGCTGGCGGCACGGAAAATGACGGAGAAAACGACGTTGTTGGCTTGCCTGCCGTCGATCGTTCAACGGAGGTGGTTGCCACATCTTCGGTGGCCGCGGAAGCGGAACAGGGAGACGGACCGGCAGCGGCAAGCGCCGCCAGCTCCGCATCGGGCAACGGCGTTGTTCAAACCAGTGTGGTATCTGCCAGTGCCAGTTCCGATTACGCGGCAGCCGCATCCGATACAGTGGCTGTTGCGGTCGGTCCGTATGGCGCGGCAGCCGCGGGGCCTGTCGGTGTTGCGGTGGTAACCCACGACGGTGCCAGCGCGGCGAGTAACGCGGCCAATTCCTGTAGTACCACCGTCAGGCAAAAGGCGACGGATTTATCCGACGATAGATCGTCAAAAACACCGCGGAAAAAAACATCCGGTAATAAGTAAGTAAATGTAAGTTCCGCATAGCTGTCTTTCGCGGCTTTACGGATTCCAGATTGGCCCATGGCCAATGGCGGTGCGCTTATGCACCGCAACACAAACCGGCAACAATACATTCAGTGCCGGTTATGACTGTCAAGTTACCGACAAACACATCCAAAGATGAGGAGACACATTATGACTCAACATGCTGATTCACAAATTCAACATATTCTTTCACTTATCCAGGAGATTAAGTCAATGGTTGCCGCTGAGCGGCGACAGACGGAACTGGCGGCGATTCGCGATCATCTGGATCGATTGGATAGCCAGCACGACGCCATTCGCGATGACATTCGGGAAGTGCTGATGATGGTCGCGCAAAGCCAGGCTATCGGCGCGGATTAGCAGGCTGTAGAACTTTTTGCGGGCTGAAAAAGCGGGAGTCTTTTTCCAGCAGGAAAGAGCCGGTTGAAAGTTGTTTTTCGACAAGTCTGCCAGGCCAGGCATGGACATTTGGCTCAAGTTAACCGGGCTCGCGTTTAAATACTTGAGAGCCTGATGCGAGCCCGGCTGGTTAACGATAACGGTCATACGCCGCCAAGTCCAACAAGAAAAGAACACGGGCTTCTTAAAACAGGTTGATTTCCGATAAAGCCAGTTCACTGTTAAAAAGCGTGCTTGTTGGTTAATTGGCGGGACGAGTTACGGGTGATGTTGTGTTTAAAGCCGAAATTCATTTTGAATGCCTGTCGACTATGCCTGATTGGTATCGGCGCCGAGGGAAAACTCCATTATCCGAAACGGTGGCTTGTCCGGATAAGTTCGCTGCAGGAGTGGTTTGGCAACGTTGTAAACCGGTGTGCCGTTTACAGTTTTGCCTTCGGGATAACCGCGATGTGCATGGCCGTGAAAAACCACATCGGCGGGATAGTGAATAAGAGGATCCTCAAGCCTGCTTGTGCCAAGAAAACAATATATTTCCGGTGGTTCTCCCTGCACCGTATCCTTGATCGGCGAGTAATGCAAAAGTGCAATTCGTTTCGATGTACGCAGTTTGGCGAGGGCGGTCTCCAGTTTCAGGGCCTCCTGCAAGGCTTCGTTGACAAACGCCTTGATAGCCATTTCGCCCCAGGGGCCCAGATCGTGGCGGCCGTAGCCGCCTGCAAACCCTTTTGCGCCGGCGATGCCGATGCCTTTAACTTCACAGGCATCGCCATCGAGAATTTGAACGCCCGCCTCGCCAAGAATGGCTTTGACTTCGTCGGCTTGGCCGGATTCATAATCGTGATTACCCAATACGGCGACAACAGGCATTTTTGCCACGGATAGTTCCCCGGCAAGAATGTGCGCTTCTTCGGGTGTGCCATAGTCGGTGAGGTCCCCGCACAACAAAAGTATATCCGCGGCTTCCGCGGCTTGGGAGAAAAGCTGGCGAAATCTTCCACCACATGATTTTGTGCAGTGAAGATCACCCACTGCCGCTACCCGGACGGTATCCCGTGATGCTGCCATAAACCCTCTCGTCGATATTGTAAATTTTCGGGCGAAATGCTTCGCACCGTTGCGAGACGCACACTACTAAACGACCTTTTAGCGACAGACCCTAATTCACGTACTTAAATAGTAACCAAGCAATACCTGTACCAATGGCCGCGGGCAAAAAAGCCGAATGGCACAGGTTTTGCTGATTCCTGCTTTTATGCTTATGGAATTAACACATGCGACCATTAGCAGTAACGCCGCCATGTAACAATGACATTCCAGCGGACACATTGGCATTTTATCGTGACGTTCTTCATATATTAAATAACGCTTCCCTGCCGTATGTGGTCGGTGGAGCCTATGCGTTAAATTATTACACGACACTCAATCGGCACACCGAGGACTTTGATATTTTTATTGCGCGCTCTGACTTCAACCGCATTAGCGAAGAGCTTGCGAAGGCCGGCTATGCGATTGAACTCACCCATCCCCATTGGCTGGCGAAGGTGCGTTCCAACGGTGTTTTTATCGACCTGGTGTTCAGTTCGGGAAATGGAGTTGCTGAAGTGGATCAAGCCTGGATGGATCATGCCGTGTCGGCGGAGACATTCGGCGTGCGGACCAGAATCTGCCCGGCGGAGGAAATAATCTGGTCCAAGGCGTATATCATGGAACGGGAACGTTTTGACGGTGCCGACATCGCGCATTTAATCCTGGCGCGAGGCCGGCAACTGGATTGGCGGCGGCTACTCGCCCGTTTTGACTCTCACTGGCGGCTTCTTCTCAGCCACCTGACGCTGTTCGGTTTTGTTTACCCCGCGCATCGGGATGTAATTCCTGCCTGGGTAATGAATGACCTGCTCAATCGAATGAAGGAGGAGCTCGACAGGCCATCGCCAAACAGCAACATTTGCGGTGGAACATTGTTGTCGCGCGAGCAGTACCTGAATGATATAGGCCCACAGGGCTACCACGATGCGCGCCTGAGGCCATACGGCAAAATGTCCGCACAGGATACAGCCAGATGGACGGAGGCAATAAAGGATAAGAATAATAAATAACCACTGTTACTGGCGTAGCCTACCCGGTTGGGAAAAATTTGCATGCGATGTGTTGAATGTTTGGATAACAGCGGTATTGTTTTGTGGTTAATTCCGCACTATTTCGTAAAAACGTGGAGGAACTATTCTCCCGCCAACTTTACTAATCTGGCGAGGAAGGCCATAGCGTTAGCTGCTCATTTAACAGGCATCGTAGCCTTCAACATCTACCAACGTAACCAATGATCAGGTAAAGCGAGGTAAAGGGTAAGGAAATATGTTGGTAAGCAATTCTTTTAACATGACATCGAAGCCTTGTCGGCGTCATCCCTCATTAGCATTTTCGATAGTTTCCCGGTGGTAAATAACGTGAGATTTTTCAAGAAAACTTTCCTCCTGGCTTTGTCTTCAGGCTTATTTTATTTTTCCAGCTCCGCTTTTGCTGACTGTGATTGCGGGTCAACCGATGCCGGCAGCCCCTGTACCGGAACCAATATTTCGGTGGAAGTGGAAGGTGAGCACACCGTCGGTTTCAGCTGGGATTTTAATTCAGGGGGAAGTGAAGCCTATTGTGGTCAGTTCGCCAACGGGGATTACTGGATTGCACCGCGTAGCGGCAGCTCGGATGTTACAGTCACTCGTGTTCAGGGTTCCGGTGGCGCGTCCACCAGCGTGGATGAAAATCCGCAGGTTGAATCGATGGGGCTGATTGGCGCCAGCGACTACGGCAACTATAACGCGGCGGAAAATATACTGGCGGACTTGCCGAAAACATTCAGCAAGTCCACCTCCCTGGTTGCGGCGATTCAAAAAAATGAATCCGCTCACGGTGTTTGTGGAACCAAGGCGATCGAAGGCAACTGTGTCGATGCCTATCATGTGGTGACTGTATTGGACAGCGTACCGCCGAACGCCGGCGCGGATATTTTGCGGCCGAGCATCGACGAGGCTGAAAAAGAACTGCTTTCGCTGTCCGACTTCGATCTTAACAAGCTTCCGAAGAAGAGCTTTCTCGCGGGCGCGAGCAATTTCGAGCAGATTCGACAGCGGTGGTCTCACAGTACGGAAGTGCTTGCCATGCCGGACGACAGCGGGATAGCGTTTTCGGAAGGTGGGCGCGCCTTCAGGGCGGATCTGCTTGTGGATGATTACGCGGCCGGGGTGGCGCGCTCCTGGCACGACGACCTGATGGTGATGCTGTCCAGCGAGAGCAGTGAGGAAGAAAAACGCGCTGCCATTGCCGCCATGCTGACTTACGGTAAGGATTTGTACTTTGCTGCTTATGATGGCAATCAGCAGGTGCGTTCCTGGGGGGCCGGCGCGGGCCAGCACTTGGGCCGCTTTCCGCCGGCGGTGCTGTTTGCCGCCTTGGCCCGGGATCCCGTTTATGCCAACAACCTGAAAAAAACAAGCGTCACCACGCTCGGCCTGGAAAATTACGCGGGTCCGCATGAACTCGAGCAGGTAAATAAAGGCCCCAATGGCCCTGTATGGGGCGATGGGTTCGACAATTTGACAGACACAAATATCAATAGTTATTGGAGTGATCTGCTCGATTCCCAATGCTTTGATGGCGCCAGAGGCACTTGCAATCCGAACGTAGGCAAGAAAACCTTCCGTGATCCGTATGGCTATATCGATGGCCCTCCCAACGAACCCGGCACCAGCTACATGTCCGTTTCCATCGGGCCGCAACGGGCGCTGGTGGCATCGATGTTTTTGATTCCCAGGATGTGCGAAATCGTAAATTTCCCCGAGCTTGTCGAGTATGTCGATCGTGTGCATTCGACCGGGATACAAACGGCAAACGATCCCTGCGCGCCGCCCGACCCGCGTGAAAACCCGGAAACCTGCGATGCGTATAGATTGGAAGGGTGTAAGTATTACGGCCTCAACAATACCGGCGAAGCCACCTGGGGCCCCGATCCGTCAAACCCGAGCCAGTGTATTAAAAACGGTCCCGGCCAGAACGGGCGGTTTCCGGAAAGCCACGGCACACAACTTGGTTCCGGCGGTTATGTATCGGACCAGGTTGAAGCCAACTGGGAGGAAATTCGAGGCAAGGCGCCGAGGTGTGGGTTAGCCCGAATTATGGCGCCGACAAATATTACAATTGTTCCGCAAAAATAGCTTGTTAATTCAACCTGCACAAACAAACCCGGCTGTTGCCGGGTTTGTTGTTTTGGTTTGTCCGGATTATGCGGCATTTGTTCGTCAGGACAAGTCTGGCGCTTCCCAGTTTACAACCGTGGAGTCGTGATAATGGATATATCTCATTCCGTGCGTATCGAGAACAGTCTTGCAATCAAGGCAGCAAGGTTTGGAGACGCCGATATAGACCCCGTCCAAATCGTAACCGGACGCTTTTATCTCTTCCGCCACCTGCATCTCCGCGTGCATGTATCCCGAGCCCCGCTTTACCAGGGCGTAGGTTATTTGTGTACCCAACTCATCCGCGAGTGCCTGCACATCATCGTCCGTGAGCCTTTGCGAGTTCGATGCAATCAACCATTCATTGTTAACCACCGCTACCGCGACACAATCCATTTGAATAAGCGATTGTGAGACTTTCGTCTGTGACGTTCTTCCGGAATAGTTCATCGCCAGAAGGTAACTCGCGGCTTTATCCTGATTATTGACCTCGGATATTCTCATTCCGTGGTAGGTCTTGTTACGTCTGTTAACGAATTTTCGCAACGTTTTAGGCATATTATTAGTCTCCTTCTTTTTCTTATGTTTATGTGCCTGTATAGACTTGCGCGGCAAATGTCTGGCAGGCTGCGGAGAGAGTTTAATTGTTTTAACGGTTTTGTTGTAACGGGTTTTTAGATTTAAATTTTTGGACTTCGTGTGTTTTATGGCGGTTCCGGTACTAAAAAGGCACATCGGGCTATCCGGTACGACGAGAATGGCGCGCAATATTATTTTGGTTTTTCTGCGTCGGAAGGTGAAAGCGCCTATTTACGATCCGATCGATCAAATCTTCCATATTTCAGATAGAACAATGCCTGTGCGATCACTTCCGGGTTTCTCATCATAAATGTATGAGACGCCGGCAGTTCAATATGATCGTTCATACCTTCAACCATCGTACTTTCTGTCGAAACCTTGCCGTCATCATCGCCGGGAAGCATCGCCGAATAAATAGGGTTGAAGCTGGCCTTGCCGGCTATCACGCCAAGATCGAAGCCAACCGGGCCGAGCGTGTTGGGCACGCTCCGGGATGACGTGCTCAACTGCTTTCCAGCTTCGCCGTTAATCATTTCAAAGCCGGGCACCTCTCCCAGTTTGTCGACTATTTCGCTGCCGTGATTCGGCGGACCAAGCATAACCACTCTTCCCAGGTTCTCGATTGTGTGATTGCTCAGGTATTGTCGTACCAGAATTCCACCCATCGAATGGGTGACGAAAAGAATGCTTTCTGTATCGCCACACTTTTCTACTGCTTCGGGAATGGCCGTTTCAGCCAGAGTGGCAATATCCTCCCGCGTTGACGGGTAATCGTAATTAACCACCCTGTAGTATTTATTTAATTTCTTCTCCATTTTATTCATCGAATCGCTGCCGCGCGCCAGGCCGTGCAATAAAATAACGCACTCATCAGCGTGCGCGGCTGGCAACAACAGGAGGAAGGCAGCAAGCGTTAACGTTAACGATTTCATATATTTTCCTGCGCAATACGTTTCGATGTGGCGAAGTCCGTCTTGCCCGAACCGAGTTTCGGCACCTCCCCGACAAAAACGGTTTTTGCCGGAAATGCCAGCGGCGGAATATTCTGCTCGACCAGTTTCTCGCGTACCTGCGTTTCGTCCAGTTCGCGGTTGGCAAGCACAATAATTTTTTCGCCTTTCTTTTCGTCCGGCAGGTTCACAGCCACCACTTCAAATTCCGGATCATCGATGGCGGTTTTGATCGCCGCTTCCACGGTGCCCAGGCCAACCATCTCGCCACCGATTTTGGCAAAGCGGGAGTAGCGGTCCTGGATAAACAAAAAGCCGTCGACGTCGATGCAGCCTTTGTCGCCGGTGATATACCACTGGATGCCATCGAGCTCGCGAATGGCTTCGCCGGTTTTTTCCGGGTTTTTCAAATAGCCCTGCATCACCTGGCATCCGCCGATCAGTATCATGCCGGACTCACCGGTGGACAATTCCTCAAAAGTTTCCGGGTCAACGACCTTGCAACTGCTGCCGGGCAGCGGCATGCCGACAGAGCCATTTTTATGGCCAATTTGAACTTTCCAGTCCTGACTGCTCAGGCGATCCGGCAAATTTACACTCGCCACCGGCGTGGTTTCGGTTGCACCGTAGCCTTCGTATATATCCTTGTTGAATTTCAGTTTGAACTCACGGCGAATTTCATCCTGCAGTTTTTCCGCGCCGGCAACCACCAGACGCAGGCTGTTCAACATCAGCGGATGAACCTTGTTGTTTTTAATGTACAGTCGCAAAAAACTGGAGGTGCCGAACATCACCGTGGCCTGGTACTGCGCGATGGCCTTGGCGTTGCCGGCGGCATCGGTCGGGTCCGGATGGCATACCACCGGGATGCCTTCAAGCAGCGGCATAAACTGCGTTACTGTTAAACCGAAGGCGTGGAACAGCGGCAGGTTTGCCATGAACACATCGTTTTCTTCCATATTCAGCACGTCGGCAATCTGTTTGACGTTGGCCATAATATTTTTGTGACTCAGCATCACGCCCTTTGGACTGCCTTCGCTTCCGCTGGAAAAAAGAATCGCGGCGGTATCGTTATTGCTCTGGTTGTCGCAGTAAAACCTTTTCAGCAGCGAGGCGGGGGACAGTTTGCAGAACAACAGCGTAATTATTTTTTCGGCAAGCGATGTATTTTCCTTGAAGTCCTCCAGGTAAACAAACCGGGCATTTTCCTTGAACGGCGCGGTATCGATTCCTTTCCCCTGCAGTTTTTTCTCAAACCGTCTGGAACTGTAAATGGTTTTGATATCCGCCTGTTCGATAGCGGAAGTTACCGCGCCGGCACTCGCCGTATAGTTGAGGTTGACCACCGTTTTGCCCAACAACATGCTGGCCATATTGCACAACATGCCGCCGGCACTGGTGGGCAACAGCAAACCGATATTTTGTTCCGGGCTCAACTTTTTGATGCGTCGCGCAAGGATTGCCGCGCCCACCAATGATGCCGTTGCGGTCAGTTCGGTACCCAAAGTGTCGGCAATGGCTCGTCTGCGGCCGCGCTTTTTCACCGAGTCGATCCACTGCGCGCCGATGGTCGGCAGGTCCTCCACATATTCCTGCCAGGAGGAAATGGACAGGTCCAGCACGCGTCGTTTCAGCACATCCGCCGGTGTGTTTTTCTCGATGGGTTTGCCGAAGGCGATAACCAGGTCGCGTCGCAGCCCCGTCGAGCCGGATTTCTTTAAACGGTCGGACGAGCGGGAAAATGTGCTGCCCCACAAACCGCGCAGGTAAAAAGGCACAATCACCACATCCGTCGTTGTCTGTTCGCAGGCGCGCTCGTAGCCCTTGCGAAATTCCGCCAGGTGGCCGGTGCGACTGATGGTGCCTTCGGGAAACAGGCAAACCACTTCACCCTTATCCAAATACTCCGCCACTTTTTCCAATGCATTGCGGCTTTTTGGTCCCTGCTCAATGGGAATACAGCCGAACAGGTCAAAGAACCATTTCAGGTACCATTTTTCATAGATGTTTTTAATCATGACAAAACGCACCGGGCGCGGACTGGCGATCTGCAAAATAGCCCAGTCGATCCAGCTCACGTGGTTGCCCAGCAACAATACGCCGCCCTTCGACGGAATATTTTTCATTCCCTGCACTTTAATGTGGTAGTGACGCGAGATAACGTAGGTGAGAATAAAACGGGTAAGACTTTGCGGCAGTTGGTAAATGGTGTAACAGCAGCCAATAACCGCGACCCAGGCGATCAACTGCAACAGCGACTTGCTGCTCCAGCCCATTACCGAAAAGCCGACGGTAATCAGCAGGAAGGTCAGCATGGTAACGTTCTGCACCCAGTTGTTGGCCGCCAGGGTTTTGCCGAGTTTGCGTTCATCGGCAAAGAACTGGATTAATGCATTAAGCGGAACGATAAACATGCCGCCCATAAAACCGATAAACAAAAAGTCGAGAGCGGACAACCAGGTGGAGCCGAGGTGGGGAAGTACCAGCAGGCCAGTGGCGATACCTATCGCGCCGATGGGCAGCAAGCCGGTTTCGATGTGGTCGCGTGAATATTTCCCCGCGGTAAACGAACCGAGCGCGATGCCGATACCGGAGCAGGCGAGAATACCCTGCACCGCAATGGTATTGGTCACGCCCTGGTCACCTTTAATAAACGCCGGAAATGCGGCGAGCATTACCTGACCCACCGCCCAGAAGGTGGCGAGGCCGGTCACTGCCAGGCGAATGACTTTACGTTCCACCAGGGGAGAAAGGTCTTCCAACATCAGCTGGCCGGTAGCCAGCTTGCCCCATTGGAAACGATCGGTTACACCGGTGGGTTCCTGTTTCGGCAGGCGGTACATCATCACCAGTTCAATAACGCTGGTGAGAATCAGGAGCCAACCGATGGGCGCGATGGCCCTCAATATTTCCGCATCTGTTTTACCGTCGCCGGGATACCAGGATTCAAAGGCGATGGAAAAGGCGAAAATGCCCGCGAGAATGGCGGTAATGGACAGGGCGGAAACCACGCCGTTGGCCTCACCGAGCCGGTTCTTGCCGAAGAACTCCTTGATAAAACCGAGTTTTGCCGGGGAATAAATGGCTGACTGCGCCGCCAGCAGGAAGGTCATGGCAAATGCCGGCCAGAACCAGCCCAGGTGGTAGAACACGGTAATGCCGATACAGCAGATGACCGCCGCCCAGGCCGACATCCGCATCACCTCCGTCTTGCGGTACTTGTCCGACAGGAAGCCCGCCGGGCTCAGCAGCAGAATAAAGGGCAGCAGTATCAGCGCATTGACGATGGCGGTCAGGGTTACCTGGTAGGGGCCGTCGTAAAGCTTGAACACCGTGTTCTGGATAACGATCTTGTGCCCCAGGTCGATAAAGGCATTGAGAAACACGGCAATAAAAAACGGGTAGGCGCCGGCAAACTGAGTGAGCTTCTTCATTTTTATATCCTTGCTGTTGAACCGTAACGCGCTTATTTTGAGTTCAGGCGCTTAATATGCAACTATGGCTGCTCTAGTTGCGGCATGTTATCCAGAAAGTACTAACATTTGATACTGAAGAGTCGATAAAAATAAATATCCCGAGGAAACAGCGACATTATGAACCAGTCCACCCAGCTTCTGGAAACCCTGAAAAAAGAACTCCGCGCGGCGGGGCGTACCTATAAAGACGTGGCGGCGAGCCTGGACCTGAGCGAAGCCTCCATCAAGCGCATGTTCTCCGACGGTCACTTTACCCTTGAGCGCCTGGAACAGGTATGCGAACTGGCCGGCCTGACACTGACCGACCTGGTGGAAATCCACCAGCGAAACCAGCGGCGGCTGGACCATATGACCGAGGAGCAGGAGAAGGAAATCGCGGCGGATATCGTATTGTTGATGGTGGCGGTGAGCGTGATCAACGGCTTTTCCTTTAACGACCTTACAGGGTATTACCAATTATCCGAGACGGAAGTGATACGCAAGCTGGCGCGGCTCGACAAACTGAAACTGCTTGACCTGCTGCCCGGCAACCGCATCAAGTTGCGCATCTCACCTAATTTTCGTTGGCTGCCCAACGGGCCCATTCAAAAATTCTTTTTGGATAAAGTGGAGAAGGATTTTTTCAATTCCCGCTTCGATAGGGAGACCGAAAAACTGTTGGTGTTAAATGGTCTTTTTTCCAAGGAGTCGAATAAATTGTTGCAGGAAAAAATGGATCAGTTTTCCCACGAGTTTACCGCACTGATGAAACAGGATGCGCCGTTGCCGATGAAGGAAAAACACGGCACCACCATGGTGCTGGCGGTACGGCAGTGGCAGTATAATTTATTTGCCAAGTATGTAAGGTGATGCGATGAAATCGAATATGAATGTGCCGGAATATCTCGGTAAGTTCTACAGTTTTAAAAATATCTCTCATATATCTGTCACATCACTTTAAATGGCTGCGGTGTGAGTTTGGGGGCGGCATTTCAAAACCGTCAATTCATGGAAGAATTGACGGAGCTACACGGACGTATTTATGCGGTTTTGAAATGCCGCCCCCAGTGGCAAACGGGATAGTGGCACCTGCATGTCAGTTTTTGAGTGATTTTACTTTTAACTCAACCAAGAGGACCAAACCATGCTGAAAACCACAACTTCCGTCGTTGACGGCAAGCCCATCGGAGCATACCTGGATATCGTTGTTGGCGAAGCCATTCTCGGTGCCAATATTTTCAAGGATGTTTTCGGCGCGATTCGGGATATCGTGGGAGGCCGCTCCGCCGCCTATGAGCAGGAAATGGCGAAAGCGCGCGATATCGCCATCAAGGAAATGGAAGCGAAGGCGAAGGCCCTGGGCGCGGATGGTATCGTCGGTATTGATATCGATTACGAAGTGGTAGGTTCCGGCGGTTCGATGATGATGGTGAGTGTCAGCGGAACGGCGGTTAAATTCAAATCCTAGGGCGCCGTTGCTCCCGGTACCGGCGTCCCAATGAAAAAATTTTAAACGGTCACCAGGTTTGCCACCAGGACAACTAGGCCAAGAAGGCCGGCCAGGCCGGCCAAAAGGACCACGAATCTACCCCATTCGCTGTCGAAGAACCCGGTTTGCGGCTGGTTGTATTGCCGCATTTTACTTTTGCGTTTTAACAAAACCGGCTCATCTTCCAGCAGGCCCTTGGGCGGTACTTTTTTGAGAGTTGCCATCTGTTTCTCTATTGCCGTGGGGCCTATAACGGCCGGTATCCGCTCCGGATCAATGGCGGTGCGCACCGAGGTTTTTTCCGAATAGACATCCGTCTGCGGGCCGGAGACAACAAACTGCAGCGTGTCGAAACCGATAATATCGCCGGGCAGGGCCACGGCTTTATCGATGCGGGCGTTGTTGATGTAAGTTCCGTTGGACGAATCGAGATCTTCCACCAGCAAACCGTCCTCGCATACGGTAATGCGCGCGTGCCGCCGGGACATACCGATCAGCGCGATACAGATATCCGATTCCTGCGCGCGCCCGATCGACATTGTTCCGTCGATATCGAACTGCCTGCCGCCCAGTTCGGGGCTTAGACTTTCCAGCTTCCAGCCTGACTGTACTGCCATATCTGCTTCTCACCTGGTGGATTGGACTGCATACGATACAATATTTGCCTGCCAAGTTGGACGGTGCCTGGCCCACTACATGGACGTATTGGCAAAATCGAAGACGTCACGTCTTTGATTTTGTAAGAAATGCAAAAAGAGCCATTTGCTTTTCGTTTGTTGAAAAGGCAGGAAGCCTTTCAACAAAGCTGTCAGTCGTTCGATTATTGCTGCTGAACCCGTTTTTTTGTCCGGCAAGGCGGGGAGTGCGATGCCATCAATGCAAATCACGTTCCTCGCGCCAGCTTATCGGGCTTCCAGTGCCGGCCGGAATTGCCGGCCTACAGGTCTCCCCACAGGTGTTGCATGATGGCGAGTGCCGCCACGGGAGCGGTTTCCGTGCGAAGCACCCTTTCGCCCAACTTAAGCGGGGTGAAATTATATTGCGCCGCCAGGGCAATTTCATCCACGGATAATCCGCCCTCAGGGCCGATCAGCAAACTGGCGGAAGCTGGCGGGGGCAGGTCCGCCAGCCGGGTCTCCGCCCGGTGATGCAGAACGAAGCGTTGCTCCGCCCTATCGTCCGCGAGAAATTCGTTGAGTTGTCGCGGAGGGTGCAGTACGGGCAGAACATTGCGCTGGCACTGCTCGCAGGCACTGATAAGAATGTTTTGCCAGTGCTGCACGCGCTTGTCGAGCCGGTCGCCGTTGAGTTTGACTTCGGTGCGCTCGCTGAAAAGGGGGGTGATAGCTGTTACGCCCAACTCGGTGGCTTTTTGCAGTACCCAATCCATGCGTTCACCGCGGGAGATGCCGATACCCAGATGCGTGTCGAGAGGTGATTCGCGGTTGATTTCCTGTTTATCCCCGGTTTTAACGATAACGCGGCTTTTCGTTTTTTCCGCAATCACGGCGGGAAACTCCCCGCCCTGCCCGTTGAACAGTACCAGCTCCCGGCCCGCTTCCATGCGCAGCACTTTTAACAGGTAGTGCGCCGCGCGCTCTTCCAGTTCCAGTTCGGCATTTCCATCCAGCGGTTGCGAGGTGAAAATTCGGGGAATACGCACAATGCTGATCCGGCGGCTGTCAGTCGGCCAGGCCCAGGTTCGCCACGATCTCGGCGGTGGGGTCAATCTGGTTCATCGTATAGAAGTGCAGACCGGGCGCACCGTTTTCCAACAGCGTTTCACACAGTTCAGTCACCAGTTCCACGCCGAAGGCATTGATACTTTCCTGGTTTTCGCCGAAGGATTCCAGGCGTTTGCGTATCCAGCGCGGAATCTCCGCGCCGCAATTGTCGCTGAAACGCGCCAGGTTGCGATAGTTGGTGATGGGCATGATGCCCGGATAAATGGGTTGGTCGATGCCTTCTTTCGCGCACTCTTCGATAAAATAGAAATACGCATCCGGATTGAAAAAATATTGCGTGATCGCGCTGCTGGCGCCCGCATCGAATTTGCCTTTCAAATAGCGGATATCGTGCAGGTAGGATTTTGCTTCCGGGTGGATCTCCGGATACGCGGCCACGTCGATTTCAAAATGATCGCCGAAGTTTTCCCGAATAAAGGCCACCAATTCATTGGCGTAAACCAGTTGGGCGGAGCCGCCGATGCCCGAGGGCACATCGCCGCGCAACGCAACGATGCGGTTGATACCGGCGTCCTTATAGTCGGTGATCAAGTCATAAATGGTTTCGCGGGTGTCGCCACCGAACGAAAGGTGCGGCGCAACGCAAATACCGTCGGCACAGATTTTTTTAACAATGCCGCGCGTGTTATCGCGGGTGGAACCGCCGGCGCCGTAGGTGACGGAAAAAAAATCCGGCGACAGCTTGTTTAACTCTTCGCACACCGTCTCAAGCTTTTCCCGGCCTTCGTCGGTTTTCGGCGGAAAAAATTCAAAACTCAGGCGCAGGTCTTTGTTGTTGTCTTCCATAGCGTTATCACTTTAATAATCGAGCGCGTAGGGCGGGTAAGCATAGCGCCACCCGCCGTTTTTCTGGTGTAAGGATTGGCGGGTGGCGCCCGAAGTGTCGGACCATCACTACCCCGCCCTACGACCTTAGTACTTGTAGAACTCGGGCTTGTACGGTCCGTCGACTTTCACGTTGATATACTTCGCCTGCGCTTCGGTCAGGCGCGTGATGACGCCGCCGAAGCCTTCCACCATCACCTTCGCCACTTCCTCGTCCAGTTTTTTCGGCAGCACTTTAACGTAAAGCTGCTGTGTTTTTTCGTGCGACGGGAAATCCGCGAACTTGCCCTCGTACAGGTAAATCTGCGCGAGCACCTGGTTGGCGAAGGAGCCGTCCATAATGCGCGAGGGGTGACCGGTGGCGTTGCCCAGGTTCACCAGACGGCCTTCGGACAGCAGGATCAGGTGATCATTGGTGTCCTTGTTGCGGTAGATTTTGTGTACCTGCGGTTTAACCTCGTCCCACTCCCAGTTCTTGCGCATGAAGGCGGTGTCGATTTCATTATCGAAATGGCCGATGTTGCACACAACCGCGCCGTTTTTCAGCGTTTGCAGCATGGCGGCATCGCACACGTTGGTGTTGCCGGTGGTGGTGACGAGCAGATCGGTTTTGCTCAGCACGTCCAGATTGATGTCTTCCACCTTGCCGGTGTTGATGCCGTTTTTGTAAGGCGAAACCACTTCAAAACCGTCCATGCAGGCCTGCATCGCGCAGATCGGGTCGATTTCGCTGATTTTTACGATCATGCCTTCCTGCCGCAGGGAAGCGGCGGAGCCCTTGCCCACGTCGCCGTAGCCGATGACCAGCGCTTTTTTACCGGCCAGCAAATGGTCGGTACCGCGCTTGATGGCATCGCTCAAACTGTGGCGGCAGCCATATTTGTTGTCATTCTTCGATTTGGTGACGGAATCGTTGACGTTGATCGCCGGCACTTTCAATGTGCCTTCTTCCATCATTTCCATCAGGCGGTGAACGCCGGTGGTGGTTTCCTCGGATATGCCGTGGATTTTATCCAGCATCGTCGGGTACTTGTCGTGCACCATTTGGGTCAGGTCACCGCCGTCGTCGAGGATCATGTTTGCATCCCACGGTTCGCCGTCCTTCAAAATGGTCTGCTCGATACACCACCAGAACTCTTCCTCGGTTTCTCCCTTCCAGGCGAAAACGGGAATACCGGCGGCGGCAATCGCGGCGGCGGCGTGATCCTGGGTGGAGAAGATGTTACAGGAGGACCAGCGCACTTCGGCGCCCAGGGCGATCAATGTTTCGATCAACACCGCAGTCTGAATCGTCATGTGGATACAGCCCATAATTTTGGCTCCGGCCAAAGGCTGTTCCTCGCGATATTTTTCGCGCAGCGCCATCAGCGCCGGCATTTCGCCCTCGGCGATATCAATTTCCTTGCGGCCCCAGCCGGCAAGTGAAATATCGGCAACTTTATAGTCGGTAAAATTTTCCACGGGTTTTACGTTCGTCACTGTACTCATTACTTAAACTCCTGATTGTTTTGAGGTGCTCGCCTTAAAGTGCCGCTTTCAGGGCTTGGGCTTTGTCGGTTTTTTCCCAGGTGAAATTGGGTTCTTCACGACCGAAGTGGCCGTAGGCCGCCGTCGGCCGGTAGATCGGGCGCAGCAGGTCGAGCATTTGAATCAGGCCGCGCGGGCGCAGGTCGAAATGTTCGCTCACCAGCTCGGCGATTTTCTCGTCCGGCAGTTTGCCGGTGCCAAAGGTGTTTATGCAGATGGAGGTGGGTTCGGCCACGCCGATGGCATAGGAGACCTGGATCTCGCAGCGGTCCGCGAGGCCTGCGGCGACGATATTTTTCGCCACATAACGGCCGGCATAGGCGGCGGAGCGGTCCACTTTCGACGGGTCCTTGCCGGAGAAGGCGCCGCCGCCGTGACGGGCCATACCGCCGTAGGTGTCGACGATAATTTTGCGGCCCGTTAAACCGCAGTCGCCGACGGGGCCGCCGATAATAAACTGGCCGGTCGGGTTGATGTGGTACTTGGTGCCCGAATGCAGCCACTCTTCCGGCAGTACCGGTTTGATAATGTCTTCCATCACCGCTTCACGGATTTGCGATTGGGTCACGTCCGGCGAATGCTGGGTGGACAGCACAACCGCTTCAACCGCCACCGGTTTGCCGCCTTCGTAGCGCAGGGTTACCTGGCTTTTGGCATCCGGGCGCAGCCAGGCGTGGGTGCCGTTCTTGCGTAACTCGGCCTGCTTTTCCACCAGGCGGTGGGAGAAATAAATCGGTGCCGGCATCAGCACATCAGTTTCGTTGGTGGCGTAGCCGAACATCAGCCCCTGGTCGCCCGCGCCCTGGTCCTTGTTATCGCCTTCGTCAACGCCCATGGCGATGTCGGAAGACTGCTTGCCGATGGCATTGATCACGGCACACGAAGCGCCGTCGAAACCGACGTCGCTGGAGTCGTAGCCGATGCTCAGGATCACGTCGCGGATCAGGTCTTCCAGGTCCACGTAGGTTTCGGTGCGCACTTCACCGGCGACAATGGCCATGCCGGTTTTCACCATGGTCTCTACCGCCACGCGCGCGTTGCGGTCGTCTTTCAGGATCGCGTCCAGAATCGCATCGGAAATCTGGTCCGCCATTTTGTCGGGGTGACCTTCGGACACGGACTCCGAAGTAAAAATGGAATAGTCGCTCATGGACGTGTTGCTCCTTTATTTAGAGGGAATTATTGGTAAATTGGCGTATCTGGATTTGAAAGCCATTACGCAAGGCAAAGTAACTGCTTTGGGTTTCGGTTAAATTGTTTTCGCCGGCCCAGTGGGCCAGGTCGGCCGGATCGAATCCGAGCCATACATCGCCGCAGGCATCGCGCGCCCAGTCCTGGTCGTGGTCGCACAGCTCGCACACAATCAGGTGGCCATTTTCCGCCAACGCCTGGCTGACATCGGCAAATATCCGCGCTGGGGAGGGCGTGTGGTGCAGCACCATATTGATGGCGATGCAATCGAACTGGCCAGGATGATTGAGGCAATAGCCGGTGTCGTCGTGGATGAACTGAACATTCCCGAGTTTTTTTTCCGTGCAGAAGGAACGTGCCTTTTGCAGCATGGTCTGCGAGTTATCCACCGCCACCACCTGCTCAAAGCGGGTGCTCAGTGCCGGTAAAAATTCGCCTTCGCCGGGGCCGATCTCGAGTGCTTTTTGACGGGAGGTGAAGTGCACCTTCTCCAATAATTCGGAGATCTGTGGCCCGTACACCTCGAACGCGGCAATCAAATCCTGCTGCTCTCGAAACTTGCGCGGGTTATGGTCGGTAAAAAAGGTTTTTGACGCTTCCGCCCGCTGTTTATTGATTTCCGCGATACGCTGATGGGTCTGTTGATCCAGCGCCATCTTGTCGACCGATTTAAACAGCTCCCGCACGAGGGAGGAGTCGTCATCGCCGATTTCCGGATAGTTGCGCCGATAGAAAATGGAATTGCCCTCGCGCCGGGTGCTCACCAGCCCCGCCTTGGCCAGCACTTTGAGATGATGGCTCATGCCCGATTGTTTGATATCAAATACGTGGCTCAACTCCAGCACCCCGAACGAGTCCGTCGCCAGTGCGCGCAGAATCTCCAGCCGCAACGGATCGCCAGCGGCTTTCAGCAACTGGGCCAGTTCGAAAGCGTCGGTGGGTGTTTGCGGGATTTCCGCCACCCGGGGTGTCGGAATGGGTTTCGGGGCTGTCATGGGGGTGGATTCTAACAGGGGTCTCAATCTATATCAAAATATTTTGATATAGATTGCGGCGCTTTGTAGCTCAGCCCTGCGCATCGCCCCTGCGTGTGATGTGGTGCGTACGTGTAGGTTTAACGATTCCGGATGAACTCAGATAATGTCATCTTCGCGAGCGGAGTGCCGCCCAACGGAGACCCAGTGAAGGGGTTGGGTGTACTGCAGGCTTCCCTCTGGATGTCCGCTGCGTGAACATGACGTCGCAGAGTAACTGTAGGTTGGAACGAGCCTGGCAAATCCCAACCTGGCAGGCGGAGAAGCGTTGGGATTCACTTCGTTCACCCCAACCTACAATACTTGATGCAGGCGCGTGGTGCCTGTAGGGGCCGACCCATGTGTCGGCCCTGGGCAAACACTACGGGTTTGCCCCTACGTGATGGTGCGGTGGAGTGGATCGGTAATCTAAGTGGTCACAAAGACCATAAGATTGTGGTTTACGCACCGCCGATTGTGCGAGAGAATACGCCCCTCAAAATTCGCACCCCTTTCCAAAAATCAGTTTTAACTCAGGAGTCTTATACCCATGCCATCACGCAGAGACCTAGCGAATGCCATCCGAGTACTCAGTATGGATGCCGTCCAGAAAGCCAACAGCGGCCATCCCGGAGCGCCCATGGGAATGGCGGACATCGCCGAGGTTCTCTGGAATGACTTCCTGAGGCACAACCCGGGCAACCCGAAATGGGCCGACCGTGACCGCTTCGTGCTGTCCAACGGCCACGGCTCCATGCTTATTTACTCCCTGCTGCACCTGACCGGCTATGACCTGCCGATGGAAGAACTGGCCAACTTCCGCCAACTGCATTCCAAAACCCCCGGCCATCCCGAGTACGGGTATACGCCGGGCGTGGAAATCACCACCGGTCCGCTGGGCCAGGGCATCAGCACAGCGGTGGGGATGGCCATCGCCGAAAAAGCACTGGCGGCCCAATTTAACCGCGACGGCCACAATATCGTCGATCACTACACCTACTGTTTCCTGGGTGACGGCTGCATGATGGAAGGCATTTCCCACGAAAGCTGTTCCCTGGCCGGCACACTGGGCCTGGGCAAACTGGTTGCTTTCTGGGACGACAACGGCATTTCCATCGACGGCCACGTCGAGGGCTGGTTTACCGATAACACGCCGAAGCGTTTCGAAGCCTACGGCTGGCATGTCGTCGCCGATGTGGACGGACACGATCCCGAAGCTATCAAGGCCGCCATCGAAGCGGCCCGCGCCGAAACCTCCCGTCCGTCGTTAATCTGTTGCAAAACCGTTATAGGCTACGGCTCTCCAAACAAGTGCGGCAGCCACGACTGCCATGGCGCGCCGCTGGGTGTGGACGAGGTGAAAGCCGTGCGCGATTACCTGAACTGGCCGCACGAGCAGTTCACTGTGCCGCGGGACATTTACGAGGGTTGGGATGCGAAAGCGCGTGGTCAGGATGCGGAAGAAAGCTGGAACAGCAAATTTGCCGCGTACAAACAAGCGCACCCGGAGCTGGCGGCGGAATACGAGCGTCGCGTTATCAAGCGCGAACTGCCGGCGGATTTCGCCGCGAAAGCCGACGAGTTTATTCGCCAGAGCCAGGAGAAGAGTGAGAAGATTGCCAGCCGTAAGGCTTCGCAAAACACCATCGAAGCCTTCGGCAAACTGCTGCCGGAATTCATGGGCGGGTCCGCCGACCTGGCCGGCTCCAACCTCACATTGTGGAGCGGCTCCAAGGGCCTGACCGCGGAAGATGCCAGCGGCAACTATATCTACTACGGTGTGCGCGAATTCGGCATGAGCGCCATCATGAACGGCATTACCGCCCACGGTGGTTTTATCGCCTACGGCGCAACCTTCCTGATGTTTATGGAATACGCCCGCAACGCGGTGCGCATGGCGGCGCTGATGGGGCTGCCGAATATTTTTGTCTACACCCACGACTCCATCGGCCAGGGCGAAGACGGCCCGACTCACCAGCCGGTGGAACAGCTGGCCACCCTGCGCATGACGCCGAGACTGAATACCTGGCGCCCTTGCGATGCCACCGAATCCGCCGTGGCCTGGAAATCGGCGGTGGAATATAAGGAAGGCCCAACCGCGCTGGTATTCAGCCGCCAAGGCCTCGCGCCTATTTCGCGCACCGATGACCAGGTCGCCCTGATCCAGCGCGGTGGTTACATTCTTTCCGATTGTGAAGGCGAGCCGGAAGCGATCATTATCGCCACCGGGTCCGAAGTGGAAATTGCCGTTAAGGCCGGTGAGCAACTGACCCAGGAAGGCAAAAAAGTGCGCGTGGTTTCCATGCCCAGCACCAGCGTGTTCGACCAACAGGATGCCGCCTACCGCGAATCGGTATTGCCCCTGTCCGTTACCGCCCGCGTTGCGGTGGAAGCGGCCCATGTGGATTACTGGAGCAAGTACGTCGGCATTGACGGCCGTGTTGTCGGCATGACCACCTTCGGGGAATCCGCTCCCGGCGGTGCGTTGATGGAGTACTTCGGCTTTACCGTGGACAACGTGGCCAACACGGTAAAAGAATTGCTGGAAGGTTAACAGTTTATCCGTAGGGGCGGGGCTTGCCCCCGCCCGGGCACCCGCAAGGGGTGCCCCTACATTTTTTACGGAACCGAATCAGGTAGTTGATTCGCCTGATTTTCCGTCTCTCCACGTCACAACATTTTCTCGAAATTTAAATTCATCATGGAGTTATTGATATGGCAGTGAAATTAATGACAGAGCTCGACCTCAAGGGCAAACGGGTGTTGATCCGCGAGGACCTCAACGTGCCTATTCAGGACGGCGAAATTACCAGTGACGTGCGCATCAAGGCTTCGCTGCCGACCATCAAGCTGGCGATGGACGCCGGTGCGAAGGTAGTATTGATGTCTCACCTGGGTCGCCCGAACGAAGGCGAGTACTCCGAAGAGGCTTCCCTTAAGCCAGTGGCAAAACGTCTCTCCGAACTGTTGGGCAAGGAAGTGGGCGTGGTAAAAGAGTGGCGCGACGGCGTGGCTCAAATGGACGGTGAAGTGGTGTTGATGGAGAACGTACGCTTCAACAAGGGCGAAGGCAAGAATGATGACACGCTTTCAAAAGCCTACGCCTCCCTGTGCGATATTTTCGTCATGGACGCCTTCGGTACCGCGCACCGCGCGCAGGCCTCCACCCACGGCGTGGCCAAATATGCCCCCGTTGCCTGCGCCGGCCCATTGCTGGCAGCGGAACTGGATGCGCTGGGTAAAGCCCTGGCCGATCCCGAACGCCCCATGGTTGCCGTGGTCGGCGGCGCGAAAGTTTCCACCAAACTCACCGTGCTCGACGCGCTCTCCAAAATCTGTGACGTGCTGGTGGTGGGCGGCGGTATCTCCAACACCTTCGTTGCCGCTGCCGGCAACGAAGTGGGCAACTCGCTGCATGAAAAAGACCTGATTCCCGAAGCGCAGCGCCTGTGCAAGGAAACCCAGGTGGTATATGCCGAAGATGTGCGCGTGACCAAAGTGGGTTTCAAGGACTGGAAACACGATTCCCCCGTCGAAGTAAAGAATGTAAATGAAGTTTCGGCGGACGAGGAGATTATCGATTACGGTCCGAAAACCGCGGAAAAGGTTGCGGCCATTTTGAAAGACGCCAAAACCATTTTGTGGAACGGCCCCTGCGGCGTGTTCGAATTCGATGCCTTTGCCAAGGGCACCGAAGTGGTGGCGCGGGCGATTGCTGAAAGTGATGCCTTCTCCATTGCGGGCGGCGGTGACACACTGGCGGCCATCGACAAGTTTGGTCTGGCGGATAGTGTTTCCTACATTTCCACCGGCGGCGGCGCCTTCCTGGAATATGTGGAAGGTAAAGTATTGCCGGCTGTTGAAATTCTGGAATCCAGAGCCAACGACTAAGAAACCTATTTGGTTGTTGGGATTCGCAAAGCGCATCCCAACTTACAGGGGAGCCTGCAGGCTGGGGTGAGGAAACGAACCCCGGCGTCCCGTTGCATTCCGCATTGTTGTTCCTTCGCCAGCCTGCGCGGGTCCCAATCTACAGACAGCTTTCGATATAAAAATCAGAATGCCTTGCTACCCGCCCCGCGAATCCTTCAGAAAATCCACCACGGAACCAAAAACCTGTTCCCGCCACGCATCGCCTTCATTAACCAGGTGGTGACGACCCTCTTCCACCGTTACCACCTGCGTATTACTGAATTGCTTTTGAATTAACGGCAGGTTATTTTTCCAGTCCACGGTTTTGTCGTTCGTGCCCTGCACAATCAACGTGGGAATACTGGAAACCGAATAATCGCCGAAACGCTTGATCCAGTCCCGCATAGCGCCCATCCAGCGCAGGGAGATATGCCTCGGTTGCAGCGGATCGTTTCTCAGGAATTCCACAAAATCCTTATCGTGCGAATTGGAGGTAAAACTGCGGGGAAACAGGGAGATAAACGGGCACAGCATAATGTAACTGATATTCACCAGCGGCCACTGGCTGGGCCGAATCAACGGGGCCAGTAAAGTAATTTTGCTAAAACGGCAAGCCTCGCCGGTATTGAACACGTACTGCATAATCGCCGAACCACCGGCGCTTTGCCCCAGTCCGTAAACAGTGGCATCGGCCGGTAATATTTTCAGGCATTCAATAATCGCGTCGCTGTAGCGATTAAAATCCTCCACTTCCGCGGCCTTGCCTTCGCTCAGGCCGTGGCCGGGCATATCGACAGCCAGCACGGAGAAGCCGTTTTTCAATAACAGGTCTACCAGTTTCAGGTAAATACCGACGTGATCGAACAGACCGTGAGCGATAAAAACCGTACAAGCTGCCTCGGGCAGTTGCCAGTAATGTGCTACCAGTCTGGTGCTGTCGATTTCCAGATAGCCGATTCGGTAATGGCAGTTTTTTCCCTCGGCAATTTCCGCGAAGCTGTAGAAATCAAAATAGTATTTTAAAGCCTGTTCGCAGTGGTCAAAGTCGACCGGAAGCGCGGCTTCCAATGGGGCGAGACCGGCGCGAATCTGTTTCACGGTGTCTTTGTTTATAGATTTGGTCATTAGTTGGTCGGCTTTGGCGTTTATTGCCGTTAATTATAGGAAAATAGGCTCGCAGGGAAAGCGGATTTATCGGCTTTTACGTGAATACGCTCAATTTGCGAAACAGGTTTATTAACGCGGCTAAATACTGCTATTTTAGCGAGTGCTTTACATTCCGGTTGTGACATTATTGTTTTCCCTTTTTACCCTCAAATCTCACAAACAATGGAGCCGAACATGAAGAAGTTCCTTGGTTTTGTCGTAATGTTTGTTTTAAGTGCCGCCGCCCATGCGCAGGTTCCCTGGTATGGCAGTGTCGGTCTTGCCTCACTCGATTACGAGGAGGAGTTTATTCCTGGAGAAGCCACGGTCACCGCGCTTGGCGGTGCAATAGGCGTGGAATTTATTCCCAACCTGGCCGGCGAATTTCGGGTGGGTTTCGGTATCGATGGTGACACATTGACCTTTGATGACCAGGGAGAGCCGGTTGATGTGGATTTCGACCTCGATGAATTCTATGGCGTCTACCTGCGTCCGCAGTATAAAAGTGAGACGCTCCAGGTATATGGTTTGTTGGGTTACATCAATGTGGGCGTAACCGCGAATGCCGGCGGCGGGGATTTCAGTGACGACGATTCGGATGTCTCCTTCGGGGGTGGTGTTGGTTATATCTTTAATGAACTGATGTCGGTCAACCTCGAATACACCTCATTCGGTACGGATGTATATGACCTGGATGGATTCGGGGTGCGATTGGAAATGATATTTTAATATAGATGCGGGTAAGCGATGGTCCGACAGTTCGGGCGCCACCCGCCTTATAAAAATACGAGGTTCAAAAAAGCACACGGCACTTAATGGTGCCGTTAATTTCCTTCAACTGCTTCAGCGCCAGTTCACTGTATTCCGAATCCACATCAATTACCACATAGCCAACCGCTTCATTGGTCTGCAGGTACTGCCCCGCGATATTGATATTGTTGTCGGAAAAAATACGGTTGATGGCGGACAGCACGCCCGGCACATTTTTATGAATGTGCAACAGGCGGTGTACGTTCTTATGCAGCGGCAGGGCCACCTCGGGAAAGTTGACCGACGAGGTGGTGGTGCCGTTGTCGGAGTAGCGGATGAGCTTTTCCGCTACTTCGTAACCGATATTTTCCTGTGCCTCGACTGTGGAGCCGCCGATATGCGGCGTCAGAATGGCATTGTCAAACGCGCGCAGGGGGCTGACGAATTCCTCGTCGTTACCTTTCGGTTCCACCGGGAAAACATCAATCGCGGCACCGGCCAGATGTTTGCTTTCCAGTGCGCGGGCCAGCGCATCGATATCGACTACCGTGCCGCGCGAGGCATTGATCAAAATCGCGCCCGGTTTCATCATTGAGATTTCACGCTCGCCAATCATATTCTTGGTGGAGGGATTTTCCGGCACATGCAAACTGACAATATCGGACCCGGCCAGTAACTGGTTTAACGACTTGCACTGCACCGCGTTGCCCATCGGCAGTTTGCTGATCGCATCGAAAAACAATACCTTCATACCCAGTGATTCAGCCAGCACGCTTACCTGAGTGCCGATGGAGCCATAGCCGATCAGGCCGATGGTTTTGCCTCGAATTTCATAGGAGCCGGCGGCGGACTTCAACCATTCGCCGCGATGGCAGGCGGCATTTTTGGCCGGAATATCCCGCAGTAACAGAATCGCCTCGGCAATCACCAGTTCGGCCACGCTGCGGGTATTGGAAAAAGGCGCGTTAAACACCGCCACGCCGGCTTCCTGCGCCGCCGCCAGGTCCACCTGGTTGGTACCGATGCAGAAGCAGCCCACCGCCACCAGTTTTTGCGCCTGTGCAAAAACCTCGCGGGTTAGCTGTGTGCGGGAACGTAAGCCGACAAAGTGGGCATCGCGGATTTTTTCCGCCAGCTCATCACCCGCAAGCGCGGTTTTAAGGTATTCCACATTGGTGTAGCCGGCATTTTTCAGGCTGTCCACAGCGGACGGGTGCACGCCTTCCAGTAAAAGGAATTTAATTTTGTCTTTGTCGAGAGAGGTTTGTGCTGAAGCCATAAGATATTCAGGAAGATCGTTTTTTTGTTTCCACACCTGCGTCGGTACCCAGGAACAGAATGTCCGCCGGTCGGAGTGCGAACAGCCCGTTGGTGACGACGCCGGTAATCTGGTTGATTGCGGTTTCCAGCGCGACGGGGTCGGTAATCGTAAGGCCATGAACATCGACAATGCAATTGCCGTTGTCGGTCACGCAGCCCTGCCGGTATACCGATTCGCCGCCCAGTCGTCTGAGTTCCCGCTCCACGTAGGCCCTCGCCATGGGCAATACCTCCACTGGCAGGGGGAAGCGGCCGAGGGTATCCACCCATTTGCTCTGGTCGGCGATGCAGATAAATTCCTCCGCGCAGGCGGCAACAATTTTTTCCCTTGTCAGCGCCGCGCCGCCGCCTTTAATCAGCTCCAGGTTGGCATTGCTCTCGTCCGCGCCATCGACATAGGCGACAAGTTGTTCCAACTCGTTCAGGTCGTGGACGGCAATGCCGTGGTTTTGCAGCCGTGTGGCGGAAGCTTCGGAGCTGGCCACCGCGCCGTTGAAGCTGTCTTTATGTGGTGCGAGCAAGTCGATAAAAAAGTTGGCGGTGGAACCGGTGCCGATGCCGAGAACAGTGCCTCGCGTGAGCTTGGGCAGGATATAATCCAGCGCGGCCTGGGCCACCATTTTTTTCAGTTCGTCCTGGCGGGAGGAGGGGGGCATTGACGGGAAAACCTCGAGCTTTTGCAAAGGCGTATTCTACGAATTATCGGTGGCCGGTGAAACCGCCTTTTCGGGCGGATCGGCAATTTATGCGCGGTCAGTGACTTAAAAGCACTCATCCATTAGTATGGCCTCCTGAAAAAATTCAATAACATCGTACCAACAACGTTATGCCCCAGTCCTACATAAACCGAATACTCAACGCCCGCATTTACGACCTCGCCGTGGAAACCCCACTGGACGACGCGCCGCTGATGTCCGACCGCACCGGCAACCGGGTGCTGCTCAAGCGCGAAGACCTGCAACCGGTGTTTTCCTTCAAAGTGCGGGGTGCCTATAACCGGCTGCTGCAATTGAGCGATGAACAAAAAAAATGCGGCGTGATTGCCGCCTCCGCCGGTAACCACGCCCAAGGGCTGGCACTGGCGGCAAGGCATATGGGCATTGCCGCCACCATCGTTATGCCGCGCACCACGCCGGCGATCAAGGTCGATGCGGTCAAGCGGCGCGGTGCCAAAACGGTGCTGTTTGGCGATACCTACGACGAAGCTTCCGCCCACGCTCAAAACTTGGTGGCGGAAAAGGGGCTTATCTATATCCCCCCCTACGACGACCCCGATGTTATTGCCGGCCAGGGCACCGTGGCGATGGAACTGTTGCGCCAGCATTCCGGTCCCATCGATGCGGTCTTTATTCCTGTCGGCGGGGGCGGTTTGTGCGCGGGCATGGCCGCCTACATCAAATACGTGCGACCGGAAATCAAAGTGTACGCGGTGGAAGCGGAAGAGTCTGCCTGCCTGCAGGCCGCCATGCAGGCCGGTCGCCGGGTTAAACTACCGCAGGTGGGCATTTTTGCCGACGGTATCGCCGTTGCGCGTATCGGCAAGGAAACATTCCGTGTCATCAAAGATACGATCGATGGCGTGATCACCGTCACCATCGATGAAATCTGCGCGGCGATCAAGGATATTTTCGAGGATACGCGGTCGATAGCCGAACCCGCGGGCGCGGCCTCGCTGGCCGGATTGAAAAAATTTGTTGAGCAGACCGGCTGCAGCGGCAAAACCCTGGTGGCCATCGACAGTGGCGCCAACACTAATTTTGACCGTCTGCGCTATATTTCCGAGCGTACCGAAATCGGTGAAAAACGCGAGGCTATTTTTGCCGTGACCATTCCGGAAAAACCCGGCAGCTACAAACAATTCTGCGCGCTGCTGGGCAAGCGCGCGATTACCGAATTCAATTACCGCTTTGCGGACAACAAGGACGCGCACATTTTTGTCGGCCTGCAAATATCGCCGGACAAAAACGACCGCGAGGAGATTGTGACCTTGCTGAAAAGCAAGAACTACCACGTTGTCGATATGACAGATAACGAAATGGCGAAAATGCATATTCGCCATATGGTGGGCGGACGCGCGCCGGCGGCGGACAATGAAATTGTCTATCGGTTCGAATTTCCAGAACGCCCCGGCGCGTTGCTGAACTTTTTAACCAAGCTGGCGGGCCGCTGGAACATTTCCATGTTCCACTACCGCAACCACGGTTCCGCCTTCGGCCGCGTGCTGGTGGGCATGCAGGTGCCGCCGGGGGAGAGGAAACAACTGGAAAAACTGTTGAGCGAACTGAACTACGCTTATTGGGAAGAAACCGATAACGAAGCCTACACTTATTTCTTGGGTTAACAATTCGAGACGTTACATTTTATAAATATGGCAAATTACACCGCAGAAGATATTGAAGTACTCACCGGCCTCGACCCGGTAAAAAAACGGCCCGGCATGTACACCGACACCACCCGGCCCAACCACCTGGCACAGGAGGTTATCGATAACAGCGTTGACGAAGCTCTGGCCGGCTTTGCAAAAAAAATCGAAGTTACGCTTCACAAAGATCATTCCGTCACGGTATCGGACGACGGCCGCGGCATGCCGGTGGATATTCACCCGGAACAAAAAAAGCCAGGCGTGGAAGTGATCCTTTCCACTCTGCACGCGGGTGGAAAATTCTCCAACAAAAACTACCAGTTTTCCGGCGGCCTGCACGGCGTGGGTGTGTCGGTGGTCAACGCGCTTTCCAAAGTTCTTGAAGTCACCATCAAGCGCGACGGCAATGTGTACCGCATTGGTTTCCAAAACGGCGACAAAGCACTGGATCTGGAGGTTATCGATACCTGCGGCAAACGCACCACCGGTACCGCTGTGCGGTTTCTGCCGGACCCGAAATATTTCGACTCCAACAAATTTTCCGTGCCGCGTTTGCGCCACGTACTGCGTGCAAAAGCCGTTCTGTGCCCCGGCCTGGAAGTGGTGTTTATCGACGAACAAAGCGGCGAAACCGACACCTGGTACTACGAGGACGGTTTAAAGGATTACCTCGTGCAGGCCACCCAGGGTTGGGAAACCCTGCCCACCGATCCCTTTATCGGCAGCTTTTCCGGTTCCACCGAAGCGGTGGACTGGGCCGTGCACTGGCTGCCGGAAGGCGGTGAAGCGGTGCAGGAAAGTTACGTCAACCTGATCCCCACCGCCCAGGGCGGCACCCACGTAAATGGTTTACGCACCGGCCTGATGGAGGCGATGCGCGAATACTGCGAAATTCGCAACCTGGTGCCGCGCGGCGTCAAACTCGCGCCGGAAGATATCTGGATCAACTGCTGCTACGTGCTCTCATCGAAATTGCAGGACCCGCAATTCTCCGGCCAGACAAAAGAGCGTTTATCCTCCCGCGAAGCCGCAGCGTTTGTCTCCGGCGTCGCCAAGGATGCGTTTAGTCTGTGGCTCAACCAGCACACGGAAGAAGGCGACAAACTCGCGGATTTCTGTATCAGCAACGCGCAAAAACGCGTGCGCTCCAGCAAAAAAATTGAGCGCAAAAAAATAACCCAGGGCCCTGCGCTGCCCGGCAAACTCGCCGACTGTTCCACTGCCGATCCCATGCGCGGCGAATTGTTTCTGGTGGAAGGCGACTCCGCCGGCGGTTCCGCAAAACAGGCGCGCGACCGCGAGTTCCAAGCCATCATGCCCCTGCGCGGAAAAATCCTGAACACCTGGGAAGTGGACAGCCAGGAAGTTCTTGCCTCGCAGGAAGTGCACGATATTTCCGTCGCTCTCGGCATTGACCCCGGCTCCGATAATCTCGAAAAACTGCGCTATGGCAAAATCTGCATCCTTGCCGACGCCGACTCCGATGGCTTGCACATCGCCACCTTGTTGTGTGCATTATTCGTTAAGCATTTTCCCGCTCTGGTAAGTGCCGGTCATGTCTTCGTTGCCATGCCTCCGCTGTATCGCATCGATATCGGACAGGACGTTTACTACGCCCTCGACGAAAGCGAAAAGCAGGGCGTGCTCGACCGCATCGAAGCGGAAAAGAAAAGAGGCAAGGTCAACGTCCAGCGTTTCAAGGGTTTGGGTGAAATGAACCCCATGCAACTGCGCGAAACCACCATGGCGCGCGATACGCGCCGGTTGGTGCAGCTAACAATTACATCCGATGATAATACTCACCAGATTATGGATATGTTGCTGGCGAAGAAGCGCAGCTCGGATCGCAAGGATTGGTTGGAGACAAAAGGTAATATGGCGGAGGTTGCCGTATAACCCACCTGGCACCGTAGGGGCGCACCCACGTGTGCGCCCAAAGCCATCCGCGCAAACAGATCAGACACGTGGGTCTGCCCCTACAGTACCAATCGAACCACCTGAATTCTGTGAGTAAGATCCCACCAAGGTTGATGGAAAAATGGTCTAATTGCCAACAGGTTTGATTCAATAAAAACAGGAAGGGAATGTATGGGCATCCAGCAGAACATCCAGCCGGAAGACAAACTTGGTTCAGCGGTACGCTACAAAGATCCTAAAAAACCTTGGTACCGCAACTCCTCTGGAAGAAAACTCTATATAGAACAGAAGGCTTTCGACTACCTGAGCAACCTGAACAGTTATGATCAGGCGCAAATTTGCCGGGGTATTGAACGACTCGCTTCTATTCCCTCGCCCCAGGACGGACTGGTTCAGGAAATGCGACCCGCACATTTTAAAGCAAAGTTCGTAACCGTTACCTGCTTTAATTACTCAATAAAATATCAGCTCAATTCAGAAGTCGTTATTGTCCAGAGGATAGCGTTGAATAGTATTATTCTTGGGAAAAAGGATAATCCGAAGGATGAAAGGTCATGTCTTTATAACGTCAGGCAAGGCGAGAAAGGAGACTTTTCAGAATCTTCATCGCTTTCTGATATTAGAAACCTGCATCGCAATTGGACTGTTTCTAGTCGTAGCGCTGTTACAGAAGTCGTTACTCCCCATGCGGCAGTAAATGGCATGTTGAATAATTTGGAAAAGGCAGCATGGCTAATGGGGGTGCATTTACAGCATGCCTATCGAAATGACGAGTTCAGTGAGTACTCCCTGTTCCACAACCCCAGTCAGTCCGCCAAGTTGGATTTCTTTGAATCGGCTAGAGACAACTTGGGCTTGACCACGGAAAACGCTAAACAGTTAGCCGCGATTCTGGCGGATGTTCAACGAAAAAACAGATCGGTTAAATGGGTTGTGCATAGCCAGGGTGGTATAATATTTAAACAGGCTGTTGCTTATCATATAAAAAATAATCCCGGTCAGATGCTTAATAAAAACACCGTAGTGTTTCATGCCGGTGGGAATAATAAGAAAACAACAGATCAGCTGCTTGCTAAAGTTGGAATAAAAAAAGCGGCACCGGACAAGGATAACCCTTTTGACCTTGTACCTAATCTTGCAGGCGGCAATGATTTGAGTTTGGCCGCATTTAAGCGCAGTCTTGCATTTTGGGCCAAGGTAAAGGGAGTGGGTGATCCCAATCCAGCAGAAAGTCCTCATACGCTCCCTTATATTAGTTTAGAGGCTTATCATCAATTTTTAGTTCTCGCTGGAGATACCAGGTCCGCCGAAAGAGTAAGTGAGCACATGGAAAAAATTAATGGTTCAATATAATTCGGTTAAAGAACTCAGGTTGGTTGTTGCTATGTCTCTACTTACTTTCTTATTTGGATGCAAACAAATTCCGGTAAAAGGGCCTGATTTTTCCGATGCCATATTTAAAGTGATTCATTTGGATTCCGGGCTTTCTATCGAGTATGAAATGCCCGGAAACATGTCGAAATACTTCAGTTATGATCAGCGGTATAAGGAAGAATCGGAGCGAACCCAGAGTATAACGCTTTCCGAGAGTTTAAAGTGCCAACAGAACACATGGCAGCAAGCCCATGAATTTGACGGAGCAACATGGGAATACACTGCCGGTAAATCGCAAGGCTTAAATGGGGAGTTGGGCAATTTAAACATTAACTTGTTTATCGGTTGTTATACCGGAGATATAAAAGCCTACATTTCGCAAGCGTATGACGCCTACTTGAACGGCCCGAGTAGCCCAAATAGCGAGGCGAGAGCTTTTGGCGGGAGAGAAGGACTCGACGAAGATGAGATTGCTCAAATGCTTCTGGAAAGCCCAAGCGCCTTGAATGAGAAAAAGATAAACAACGTTAATTATTTATATTGGACAATGAAAAATGAATTTTCGGATCGTCCCCACACCTATTTTCTCTACGTAATCAACGAGCGTTATTATTTTTCGGTACGTTTCGATCATGGATTTAGCGTTAGTTCGGATGAAGAGCTGGCTGAAATAAAAAAACTGGTAGCTTGTGATATGGAAAAATTCATGAGTCGAGTGTTTATCAGGATTGAAAAACGCTAATTGGGCGATAAGTATTCCAGCTACTTACAGTACTCATTACTTCGGTAACTTGAAGTCCTTGTCCAGGTTGAGGCATTGGCAAAAGAATCTTTATTCAAAACCGCAAACTCGCCTGGAACCAGAATTGCTGCTTATCGCCGTCTTCCCCGGCGCTGCTACCAGCGACTAGATCGCGACCCGGATTGTCGCCCAGTCCGCGCGCCCAGGTGGCGCTGGCTGTCCACCGGCGATGGAGCCAGTTGACACCCAGGCCCGCGCTTTTCAGGTTGTAGCTGTTGCACTGGCAATCGTTGCCGGGTGGAATGCCTTTGGGATTCCTGTTGATATGAATGCGTCCGGCGTCGAAGAATGTGTTCAATTGCCACTGGTCCCAGGTGTAGCGCAGTTCAAGTGTGGTGAGCAAGCCGCTGTCTCCCTGGGCTTCGCTCACCGGCCATCCGCGCACGCCAAAGGGGCCGCCCAGGCTCAGTTCTTCCGAAGAGTCGAGGTTCTTGCCGGCCCGTTGGCCGTTCAGTTGAGCGAACAGGGAAAGATTGCCGGGCAGGAACTGAAGACGGTTCAGGCGCAGGTTCCAGTGGCTAAAGTCCCCATGGGTACGCAAGCCAGCCCTGTCGGCGGCCAGTGCGTCCGGGGCGGCGGACAGGTCCAACTCGCCGGCCGTATATTGCAGCTCGGCAACGGTGACGCCACCACCGAGCCAGTCGTCGTGGTGCTCAGCACTGACCCCAAGGCGCAGTGATTGGCTTTCCTTGTCCTGCAATATGCCCAACAGGCTTTCGTCCACCAGGGTTTTCCACAGGTAGTCGGCATACAAGGTGAGGTTCAGCGAACGGGAGCGGATGGGCCGGTAATCCAGACCCAGTGACGCCACCTGTGCATGGCCTTCCAGCTCCAGCAGCTTTCCGGGCTCCTCGCGGTGCTCGTAGTTCAGGCGGCTGAAGCGGACACGGGCACTCGCACCGCCGGCCCCCAGGGGCAGGCTGGTGCCGATAGCGGCGTAACGCTGTCCCTTCGCGACACTCAGTACCAGACTGGAATAATCACCGTAGCCGCTGGCGTCGCTGAGCGAGAGACCGGCGACCGTCTGGATTTCGCCGGTGGAGGCAACGCCGTAGTTGTTGCTGTGCAGGGTGGCGTTGAACAGCGGCGCCTCTTTAATGCTTATGTGAAGGCGGCTGCCGTTGGCCGTCTCGCCGGCTGCCAGGCGCCCGCGGGCGCTGATGCCGGGCAGGTCGTTGAGGCGTAGCAGGCTCTCTTCCAGGTGCGCGCGGGTGACGCCGCCGGTCAGGGGTTTCTCGCCGATGGCATGCAAGAGGCCCGCGCGCACTCGCACCCCCTTCTCCGGTTCGAAAACCACTTCCTCCAGTCTCCCCTGGCGGATTTCCACTGTCACCTGGCCTTCGGTCACATCCTGCGGCGGCAGCAGGGCGAAGGCCAGCAGGTGGCCCCGCTGCTGGAGTTGGGCCGTTATCCTGTCCGCCAGAGCCCGGAGGCCACGGATGCCCAGCCGCTGGCCGACCACCGAGTCCGCCAGCGACCGGCGATACTCTGGCGAGAGCAAAGTCGCGTCTCCGCTGAAATGCAGGGCGGTAATCTGTACCGTGGTGCCTTCCTCATCCGTTACCGGCGGCGGGTCTTCCGGTATCGATATTGTCTCCTCCTCCGTGTCTTGCGAGGCGGGTGGCAATTGCGGCTGGCTCCGGGATTCCTGTTGCCGTAGCAGTGTGCCCGCATCCTGGGCCGGCGCCAGGCCGGGGAAAGCGGCCAGCAAAACGAGGCCGGCCAGGCAGTTCAGAATCTTATTCATGTTTTTATCCGTTTACCGGTCCAGCGTGAGCAGGTCATCCGCCGCTTCGCCGGGTGAAGACGTGCAATGTGCCAGGGGGTCTGTAGCAGCATCCGGGCAGGCGTGATAACCGGACACCAGCAGATTGCCGCCATCCGAATCGGTGGCCGTGAGTATGCGGCCTTCGGCATTTTTCAGGATCAGGACATAGTTGTCGCCGTTGTTACCGTCGTTGACGATATAGCCGGGGTTGATCGACAGAGTGCGGGCGCCAACCACCGGGGAGTCGAAGGACTGGTTCAGGTTTTCCACGCTGTCGCCTTCCTTCAGGCCGGAGACACTGACCGGGCGGAATGACTCCGCGCTGCCGTCGTAGGGCCGGATGTCACTCACCGCGCTCAGGAGCAGGTTGGCGGGGGTGATGGCACCGGCGGCGCTTTCGATTCTGACCGTATAGTTATTGCCGCCGTTGCCGTCGTTCAGCACATAGCCCGTGTTCACGAACAGGCTGCGATTGCCGGCGTTCCTGCTGTCGAAGGACTGGCTGAGGCCACTCAGGCTGTCGCCCGCTATCAGGCCGCTGACCAGCACATCGGCGGATGAAGCGGTGGTGCCGTCGTACACTTTATCGTCGCTGACCGCGTTCAGGGCCAATGCCGCCTTACCGATGGTCAGGGCACCGTCCACGAAGGTCAGCTCATAGTTGTCGTCGGTACCGCTGGCATTGTGGACATAAATGCCCGCGTTGGTGCCACTCCCGCCACTGGTGATGACGCCATCCAGAACACTTTCGTCTTCACCGCCCACCAGGCCCGTGGCGGTAAACCCGGAGACGCTTTGCTCTCCGCCGTTGTAGGTAGTCGTTCCGCTGTTGGCGGTGACGGTGGCATGTGCCTTGTTGACGGTCAGGGTTCCGTCGGCATAGGCAAAGTCGTAGTTGTCCGACGACAGGCCGGAAACAGTAAGTACGTAGCTTCCGGCATTGATGGCGCCCTGGGCCGAGCCACCATAGCGCAGGCTGCCGCCGAGCACCGAGGCGTCCTCACCGCCGACGAAGCCGCTGTAGGTCACGCCGTTGCCGCCGCTCCAGGCCGAAGCGTCGTAGGTCTTGCCGGCATCGTTGGCAGCTACCGTCAGCGCGGCTTTGTCGATGGTCAGGGCACCGTCCACGAAAGTCAGATCGTAATTTTCGTCGCTGCCGTTGGCCGTGTGGACGTAGGTGCCCGCGTTGGTACCGGCGCCGCCGCTGGTGATTACGCTCTCCAGCACGCTGGCATCCTCACCGCCCACCAGGCCGGCCACGGTAAAGCCGTTGATGCTTTGCCCGGCGCCGTTGTAGGTCACGGTATCGCTGTTGGCCGTAACCGTCGCAGCGGCTTTGTCGATGGTCAGGGCACCGTCGACGAAAGCGAGTTCGTAATTTTCATCGGTGCCAGTGGCGGTATGGGTATAAACACCCGCGTTTTTACCTGAACCGCCGCTGGTGGTGACGCCGTTCAGCACGCTCGTGTCTTCGTCGCCCACGAGACCGGTGGCAGTGAAACCGCTGAGGCTTTGTTCGCTGCCGTTGTAGGTTGTGGTGCCGCTGTTGGCAGTGACCGTCGCGAGTGCTTTGTTGATCGTAAGCGAGCCGTCGACATAGTTGATGTTGTAATTGTTGGAGTCGAGGCCCGAGGCGGCGATGATATATTCCCCGGCGTTGACCGCGCCCTGGGCGGAACCCCCAAAGTTCAGGCTGCCGCCGAGCACCGTCTCGTCCTCGCCGCCGACAAAACCGCTGTAGCTCACGCCGTTGCCACCACTGTAGGCGAGGGCGTCGTAGGTCTTGCTGGCATCCGTTGCGGTAACAGTGAGTGCGGCCTTGTCGATGGTCAGGGCGCCATTCACAAAGGTCAGTTCGTAATTTTCATCCATGCCGCTGGCGCTGTGAAGATAGCTGCCGGCATTGGTACCGCTGCCACCGCTGGTGGTGACGCCGTCCAGCACGCTCGTGTCTTCGCCGTCGACGAGACCAGTGGCGGTAAAGCCGCTGACGATTTGCGCACCGCCGTTGTAGGTCACGGTATCGCTATTGGCGGTAACCGTCGCGACGGCTTTGTCGATGGTCAGGGCACCATCCACAAAAGTGAGTTCGTAATTTTCGTCGGTACCGCTGGCGTTGTGGGTGAACGTTCCGGCATTTGTGCCGCTGCCGCCGCTAGTTGTAACGCCGGTCAAGACGCTGACGGTCTCACCGCCCACAAGACCAGTGACAGTAAAGCCGCTGATACTTTGAGTACCGCCGTTGTAGGTCACGGTATCGCTATTGGCGGTTACCGTTGCAGCGGCTTTGTCGATGGTCAGGGCACCGTCGACGAAAGTGAGTTCGTAATTTTCATCGGTGCCAGTGGCGGTATGGGTATAAACACCCGCGTTTTTACCTGAACCGCCGCTGGTGGTGACGCCGTTCAGCACGCTCGTGTCTTCGTCGCCCACGAGACCGGTGGCAGTGAAACCGCTGAGGCTTTGTTCACTGCCGTTGTAGGCTGTGGTGCCGCTGTTGGCGGTAACTATCGCGGCAGCTTTGTCGATGGTCAGGGCACCATCCACAAAAGTGAGTTCGTAATTCTCATCGGTGCCGCTGGCGGTATGGCTATAAACACCCGCGTTGGTACCCGTGCCGCCGCTGGTGGTGACGCCCGTCAGCACGCTTTCATCTTCGCCACCGACCAGGCCGCTGGCGGTGTAGCCACCAATGCTTTGCTCGCCGCCGTTGTAAGTGACGGTTCCGCTATTGGCGGTCACTGTGGCTGCTGCCTTATCGATGGTCAGTGCGCCAGTCCGGTAGGTTATGTCGTAGTTATCGGCTTCCACTCCGGAGACGGCAATTTCGTATTCCCCAGCATTGATCGCTCCCTGTGCCGAGCCCCCATAGTTCAGGCTGCCGCCGAGCACCGTCTCGTTCTCTCCGCTCACAAAGCCGCTGTAGCTCACACCGCTGCCGCCACTCCAGACGAGGGCGTCGTAGGTCTTGCTGGCGTCCGCGGCAGTGACGGTGAGTGCGGCTTTGTCAATGGTCAAGGTGCCATCCACAAAAGTGAATTCGTAGTTTTCATCAATACCGCTGGCGCTGTGAAGGTAGCTGCCGGCATTGGTACCGCTGCCGCCGCTGGTGGTGATTCCGTCCAGTACGCTCGCGTCTTCGCCACCTACGAGACCGCTGGCGGTAAAGCCGCTGATGCTTTGCTCGCCGCCGTTGTAGGTCACGGTATTGCTGTTGGCGGTTACCGTGGCGGCGGCCTTGTCGATGGTCAGGGCACCATTGACGAAGGTGAGTTCATAGTTCTCATCCGTGCCGCTCGCGGAATGGGTATAAATTCCTGCGTTTTTGCCGGAACCGCCGCTGGTGGTGACGCCCTCCAACACGCTTGTATCTTCACCGCTTACAAGGCCGGTTGCGGTAAAACCGCTGATGTTTTGCCCGGTGCCGTTGTAGGTCACGGTATGGCTGTTGGCGGTAACTATCGCGGCAGCTTTGTTGATGGTCAGGGCACCATCCACAAAAGTGAGTTCGTAATTCTCATCGGTGCCGCTGGCGGTATGGTCGTAAACACCCGCGTTGGTACCCGTGCCGCCGCTGGCGGTGACGCCCGTCAGCACGCTTTCATCTTCGCCACCGACGAGACCGGTGGCGGTAAAGCCGCTGATGCTTTGCCCGGCGCCGTTGTAGGTCACGGTATCGCTGTTGGCAGTGACTGTCGCGGCGGCTTTGTCGATGGTCAGCGAGCCATCGGCATAGCTGATGTTGTAGTTGTTGGAGCCGAGGCCCGAGGCGGTGATGACATATTCCCCGGCATTGACCGCGCCCTGTGCCGAGCCGCCATAGGTCAGGCTGCCGCCGAGCACCGACTCGTCCTCGCCGCCCACAAAGCCGCTATAGCTTACGCCGTTGCCACCACTCCAGCCGAGGGCGTCGTAGGTTTTGCCGGCGTCGATGGCAGTGACGGTGAGCCCGGCCCTGTCAATGGTCAGGGCGCCGTCCACAAAGGTCAGTTCGTAATTTTGCTGGGTGCCGCCGTTGACGGTATGGACATAAGTGCCCGCATTGGTACCGTTGCCGCCGCTGGTTGAAACCCCGACAAGCACGCTCTCGTCTTCGCCGCCCACCAAGCCGGTGGTCGTAAAGCCAGTGACGCTTTGAGCGCCACCGTTGTAGGTGACGGTATTGCTATTCGCAGTTACCGTCGCGGCGGCCTTTCCGATGGTGAGGGCACCGTCGACGAAAGTGAGTTCGTAGTTTTCATCGGTGCCAGTGGCGGTATGGGTATAAACACCCGCGTTTTTACCTGAACCGCCATTGGTGGTAACGCCGGACAGCACGCTTTCATCTTCATCACCCACCAGACCGCTGGCGGTGAAACCGGAGACGCTTTGCCCGGCGCCGTTGTAGGTGACGGTATTGCTGTTGGCAGTAACGGTGGCGGCGGCTTTGTCGATGGTGAGCGTCCCATCCACGTAGGAGATGGTGTAGTTGTCTGCGTTGAGGCCAGAGGCGGTGATCGTATAGTCCCCCGCATTGGTCGCTCCCTGAGCCGAGCCTCCGTAGCTCAGGCCACCACCGAGCACCAACTCGTCCTCGCCGCCGACAAATCCGCTGTAGCTCACGCCGTTGCCACCGGTGTAGGCGAGGGCGTCGTAGGTCTTGCTGGCATCCGTCGCGGTGACAGTGAGCGCGGCTTTGTCGATGGTCAGGGCGCCATCGATAAAGGTCAGTTCATAATTCCCGTCAGTGCCGCTGGCGCTATGGGCATAAGTACCCGCGTTCGTACCCGAGCCGCCGCTGGTGATAACGCCGCTCAGCACGCTCGTGTCTTCACCGCCCACCAGGCCGGTGGCCGTGAAGCCGTTAATGCTTTGCGTGCTGCCGTTGTAGGTCACGGTATTGCTGTTGGCGGTAACTGTTGCGGCAGCTTTGTTGATGGTCAGGGCACCATTCACAAAGGTGATTTCGTAGTTTTCGTCCGTGCCGCTGACACTGTGGGTATAGGTGCCAGCATTGGTGCCGCTGCCGCCGCTTGTTGTAACGCCGGTCAATACGCTGTCAGTCTCATCACCCACGAGACCAGTGACAGTAAAGCCACTGGTGCTTTGCGCGGCGCCGTTGTAGGTCACGGTATCGCTGTTGGCGGTTACCGTGGCGGCAGCCTTGTCGATGTTCAGGGCGCCGTTAACGAAGGCGAGTTCATAGTTCTCATCCGTGCCGCTCGCGGAATGGGTATAAATTCCTGCGTTTTTACCCGAACCGCCGCTGGTGGTAACGCCAGTCAGCACGCTTGTGTCTTCGCCACCGACGAGACCGGTGGCAGTAAAGCCGCTGGTGCTTTGCTCGGCGCCGTTGTAGGTCACGGTATGGCTGTTGGCAGTGATCGTCGCGGCGGCCTTGTCGATGGTCAGCGCACCATTGACGAAGGTGAGTTCATAGTTCTCATCCGTGCCGCTGGCGGAATGGGTATAAACACCCGCGTTTTTACCCGCGCCGCCGCTGGTGGTGATGCCGTCCAGCACGCTCGTATCGTCGCCACCCATCAGGCCGCTGGCGGTGAAACCGCTGATACTTTGCGCGCTACCGTTGTAGGTCACGGTTCCGCTGTTGGCGATGACCGTCGCGGCAGCCTTGTTGATGGTCAGAGAACCGCTCACAAAGGTCAGTTCATAGTTCTCGTCGCTGCCGCTGGCGAGGTGGGTGTAAACCCCGGCGTCCTTACCCGCACCGCCGCTGGTGGTGACGTTGGTCAGCACGCTTTCCGTCTCTCCACCAACAAGGCCTGTGGCGGTAAATCCGCTGACGCTTTGCCCGCCGCCGTTGTAGGTGACGACGCCGCTGTTGGCGGTCACCGTCGCGGCGGCCTTGGCGATGGCGAGGGTACCTTCGTCAATGACCAGGTCGTAACCTCGCTGAGTGGAGTAAAACCCTTCAAGGCCGATGGCATAGTTGCCCGCGTTGGTGCCGCTGCCGCTGTAGCCGGCGGTGCCGGACAACAGGTCGCTGTCATAACTTTCACTGATGTTGTGACTGCCCGCGGCAAACTGCTCCGTACCGTTATACGTCACGGTTTCGTCGTTCACGTCAATGTGCAACGGCGTTAAAAAGGCGCGCGACAGCGGCGTGGTATGGCCGTCGTAAATGCGCCAGGCCACGCCGGTGGCGCCCCGGGCATCGATGTCGGTGTTCCAGTCGGCAAAGGTGTCCAGGGTTCGAAGTTCGGCCAGGGTCCTGCCTTCACCCGAATTGTTGGTGTAGCCACCGGTCGTGGAATTTCCGCCGGCATCGGTGGTGGCGAAGAAGCTTTGATCGATGGGGCCACCGCCCGCGCCCACCAGGCCGCCGATGTTGTTTGCGCCACCTGTCACACTGCCCGTCGCGTAGCTCTGATGAATCAGACCGTCGTTGTTCTGATAGCCCGCCAGGCCCCCCACATAGTCCGTTCCCGCGACTGTAACGGTCGAGTAGCTTTGAACGATACTGCCGCCGTAACTGTTGTAGCCCACTAGTCCGCCGGTAAAGTCAGTGCCGGTCACCGTCCCCGTTGCGTAGCTTTGGGTGATCGCGGAGCCGCTTTGGAGCCTGCCCACCAGCGCGCCCACCGTCCCATTGCCGGTCACCTGGGCGTTTTCCAGCCCCACATGGCGGATATCCGCGTAATAGGTGTAGCCAAACAGACCCGTATGGTTTCTTCCGGGGCGGTCAATGGTGAGATCGCTGATGACATGGCCGAGGCCATCCAGGGTGCCGTTAAAGCGCTCCGCAGTAGAGGTGCCGACATTGCCCACCGGCATGAAACCTCGACCGCTGTTCCAGCCGGCGGTGGCCGAGGCATCGATGTCCGTGGCCAGGGCATAGAGGCCGGTCAGGTCATTGTTCATGGCCTGTAACTGGTTCACATCGTGAATCAGGGTGTAGCTATTGCCGTTGACGCTGAAGCTGCCGCCGGAGCCTGCGGTGAAGCTGACGGGGGCGCCCAGGTGGTAGCCGCTGCCGCCGTAATTCAGCGCCAGGCCGCCACCTGCGTTCGCCACGGTGATGGGGGCGTTGATGAAGATGTCGTTATCAGCATCCAGGGTCAGTGTAGTGGTGGCATCCCAGCTCACCGTCGCATCGACATAAATGTTGCCGGGTTCATCGCCGGTATCCACGGTTGCCAGGGTGACATTGGTGCTGGCCAGGTTGCCGCTCAGGGTGTCGGCACCGATGCCGCTGTCTGTTTGGGCGGCACTGCCCGCGCTGATGGTGAAGTCCGTGGGGTCGATCAACCAGGTGCCGGTCTCGCCGTCTTCGGCCAGGGTGGTGATCCGCGCGCCCCCGTCAACATGAACATGGGCGGCGCTGGTTTCGATAAAGCCGCCATCGCCACCGTTGGGCGCGGAGGCATCCAGGGTACCGGCGACATTCACCTCGCCGTGTTCCAAATCGCCCAGCAGCAGGATGCGGCCGTCTTTCTCGGCCAGGGTTTGTGCCTGCACGGTGCCGCTGTTGTTGACCACGCCTTTCAATGCTGCGCTGGCACCCTTGGCCGTAAGAATGGCCATGCCGCCATCGGCCTGAATCAAGCCTTTGTTATCGATCAGGGTTTCCAGGGTGGAGGCCTTCACTTCCACCGACAGCAGGCCATCGCCATTGAAATCCAACAGCACGTCGGTGCCTGCCGCTAACGCAGTGTCGCCGGTGATGGCGCCCCGGTTGCGAACTGTGGGTGAGATCAGCGCCACCACGCCGCCCTCCAGGTCACCCAGGTTAGTGATACTGCCGCTATCACCCGTAAAGCGGTACTGACCGGAGAGGAAATCCTCGTCATGCATGCCCAGGGTGGAGGCGACAAAGGCGCCAGTGCGGACACTGGCCCCTTCGCCCATCACGATGCCGTTAGCGTTGAGGAGGAAGACCTGCCCATTGGCGTTGAGGTTGCCGAGTATTTCGCTGGGGTTCCGGCCGATGACGCGGTTCAGGGCCACGGAGGAAGAGGAGGGCTGGTGGAAGCTGACGCTATTGCCGGCGCCAATGGAAAAGTCCTGCCAGTTGGCGATCATCCGGTCTGTGTTCTGCTGGATGGTCATGTGCTTGCCGTCGCTGGCAATGCTGCCGCTGCCGGCGACTATCTCGCCGCCCGCGGGCAGGGCGGAGGATTGCGCCAACGATGGCGGCACCGGTGTGGACAGGGCCAGCGCCACGCTGATGGCGAGGCGCTTTCGTGGAAAGTAAGCCATGGAACCCATTCCCCAGTTGTGGCGATGACGCGCCTCGAATGCGCACATTGTGATATGTCGCACATTCTATGGGGAGGAACCAGCCAGGGGACTACCATAAACAGGGTATATAAGGCGCCAATCCTGGATCGCATCGCCGGTATCCTTGATCGTTTGATTCATGTGCTTCATGTAGTAGCTCCATGCTCCCCGCGTTCGGCCCCCCAGCTGTTTTTTTATGATGAAACCCCTACCGATACTCCTTTTCCAACGGGGTACCATAAATTGGGTATAC
>CAYVIB010000019.1:0-25241 GCA_964451365.1 uncultured Cellvibrionaceae bacterium | reverse complement strand
GATGAAACCCCTACCGATACTCCTTTTCCAACGGGGTACCATAAATTGGGTATACTGGCTCCCGGTGCCGCTTGCCATGATTGGCCGGCACTGAAAGGCAGATTCTCCATGACCGATACCACTTTAAGTACCGAAGAACAGCGGACAGGGCCCGTGCGGGTGCTGTTGCTGGAAGATGACCCCCCCCTGCGTGAACACTTCGCACAAATTCTGCACGACTGGCCCGACGGTGAGCTGGTGGCTGCCTGCGCCACCCTTGGGGAGGCGCTGGACGTGCTGCACGCCCGGCCGGTGGACCTGCTGATGACGGACTTGAACCTGCCCGACGGCAACGGTATCGAGGCCATTCACCTGCTGCGCCGCCGTTATCCGGAGGCTGATGCGATGGTGATTTCGGTGTTGGCGGACGAGGGGACGGTACTGCAAGCTATCGAGGCCGGCGCCGTGGGTTACCTGCTGAAAGACGCCGACTCCATGGAACTGGTGGAAGCCATTCTCGAACTGCGCGCCGGGCGCTCGCCCATTTCCTCCTCCATCGCGCGCATACTGGTGCGCCGTATGAACGCCCCGGCAGCCAGCAGCCAGGGAGGACCGGAGCTCACGCCACGGGAAATGGATATACTGCGTGGCATCGCCAAAGGGTTCACCTATGCGGAGTTGGCGGAGTGGCTGAATATTTCGCGCCAGACTGTGCCGGTGCATATCAAAAACATCTACCGCAAGCTGGCCGCCAACAATCGCTCGGAAGCGGTGTACGAGGCGTCGAAAAGGGGCCTTATCCGATTGTGAAATACCGGCTGGGACTGGGCTTGTTGTGGGCTCTGCTGGCGCTGCTGGCAAGCGCGCCCCTTTGGCTGGTCCTGCCGGAGCCGGATTCCCCGCCCATCACCGACGCCTCGCGTCGGGTGGACGGGCAATGGCGTTCCACCACCTTGCCCCTGGCCGGCGGCACCACCAGGGGCTGGGAGCACTATCGCCTGGTGATCCGGCCGGAGGACAGGCATTCCGTCTACCTGTACATACCCACGGTGAGCCAGCGGGCGGTGATCGAACTCGCCGGCAAGGAAATCTACGACAGCGACCACCGCACCACCATGATGGGATTGGCTTCAGGCGTGGCAATCCTGATCCCACTGCCGTCCAGTTTACTGAATCGCGGCGACAATATCCTCGACATTCATGTGCAGTCCATGAGCCTGGTGCCCACCTATCTGTCGCCGTTGTACCTGGGCACTGCCGACGAATTGGCTCCCAACTACCGGATGCGGGTGTTCGTGCTGGAATACCTGCGTTTGATGGTGCCCGCCGGGCAGCTGTTGATGACCCTCGTCGTCCTCGTGCTCTGGCTGTACCGGCCGCGGGAGCCCCTGTTTGGCTGGCTGACTCTGCTGCTGGTGTCCTCCATGTTCATCTACCTGGGCATGTTGCGGGATCTCGTCCCCTACCTGATTGAGCTGCTGCCCTACATGCACATGCTCGGCTCATCCGCCAGCGCGATATTGGTGATCACCGTATTGCTGATCGCCGGCCGGTCACCACCGCGCTGGCTGAAACTGGCGGCGCTGTTGGTGCCGGGAATTTGTATCCTGCTCGGTGCCACGGGCCTTGTCTCCGCGTCAAAGCTGGTGATGTTCGTCAACGCCCCGGTCAATATCGCCGGTCTGCTTGCCGGTCTGGTGATCGTCGCCAGGGCGGCGCTGGTACAACAGCTCGAAGAGGCCTGGCTGCTGTTGTTGCCAATACTGCTGGCGGCGTTGTCGGCGCTGTACGACTTCGCGGTGATTACCAACAGGTTGGATGGTCCGATTTTTCTCTCCGTCTACTATCGTCCCGCCCTGATGGTTGGCATCGCCATGATCCTGATGCGCCGCCTGGGCGTGAGCCTGAACCGGCTGGATGATGTCAACGCCTACCTGACCCGGCGGTTGCAAGACCGGGAGCTGGAGCTGGAGCGCCTGCACGGGGAAGAGCGCCGGGAAGCCGCGCGGCGGACCCTGAGCGATGAACGGCAGCGTCTCACCGCCGATCTTCACGACGGTCTCTCCGGCCACCTGGCCTCCATCATCGCCCTGGCCGAGCGGGAAAAATCCGTGCAGGTGGGAAACGCCGCACGGGAGGCCCTGGACGACCTGCGCCTGGTGATCCACTCGCTCGATATCCGGGAGGGAGAGCTTCCCGCGGCTCTCGCAAGCCTGCGCGAGCGGCTGGAAAGACAGATGAGACGCACAGGCGTGGAGCTGCAATGGTCCATGGTGCGCCTGCCAGAAATCGATGGCGTTACTCCCTCCCACGCGCTCAATGTGCTGCGTATCCTGCAGGAAGCCATCACCAACGCCATCCGGCACGGCCGCGCTACCCACGTCAGTGTGCTGGGGAGCCAGGGCAGCGACGGACAAGCCCTGATAACGGTGGAAAATGATGGCCTTCCTTTTCCCCGCTATCCGGATCGCGGCGGCAGCGGACTGACGAACATGCGCCGACGCATCCGTCAACTCAATGGAGAGATAGAAATACAACCCTTGGAAAACGGTACCCGCCTGACCCTGCTGCTGCCCCTGCAACTGCCGAAATCCACCGTGGGGGAGCCGGAAATAAGGCCATTAACTCCGGATCAGAACTGAATGGTACTCCTTAAGCGAAAATTCTTTATATGCCGTGCCAACGAAGCCGGTCGATCCGGCGGGGGCTCTCCAGAAACGCGCCGTAACCCGTCCCTGGGGGCTCTACGGACAACTCGCTTCGCTTAACGCTCCTGCGTCGCTTGCAAGGCCGGAGCTTGTCGTCAGTGACAAACTCGTAAACCGGCAAAAAGCGGTGCCTTTTGTCTTTCCGGTTTACCCATGTTGCCAGAAGACGCCACTGGATGCCATTAACAAAATCAATGTTCACGACCACGATCCCACCGGTATTTGGTATAAGGATAATGTGTTAATGATTGGCGATGCCGCTCACGCGGCACTGCCTACATCGGGACAAGGTGCCTGCCAGGCTCTGGAGGATGCCTGGCATTTGGCTCGTCTGTTAAGCCAATTTCAGTCTGGCTTTAATTGCTCAGGTTTGCCTACAGTTTTCCAGCAGTTCGATATGGTTCGGCAAGCGAAAACCTCCGGTATTACCACGGGCGCTAGGCGCTTGGCTGCCTCTATTTTTAATCCGGATCCGGAATATTCCGCCCGCCGAAACAGGGATAGTAGAAAAAACGACTACAGGTCCATGGTTGCGGGTATGGCGAGCGGATGGGCGAGTCATCTGCCTATTACAACATAATAGATGGCGCTATGACCGCGAATGCTCAAACGAGTTCTTGGTCCGCGAAAGAACAAGTGTTGCGTATTAATGGTAAGAGTTCACTATCAGCGTAATTGCATCCTGTCCAACCGGGGTCGGTCTGTTCGGCTTTGTCGGCAGCATCCGGGGTATGACCACCGCCGTCGCGTATCAGTTTAACCAAAGGGGCGTAACCGTCGGGCCAGGCTCGCACGTCACCGAAGCGCTGGCGCAGTATTTTCAAAATGGCCATTCCGGAAAAATCCAGATCGCCCCAGAACCATAAGTTGCCATTCAACGGCTCACCGCCAAACCACCAGCGCTCGAATTTTTTAGTGGCGGACTCGTTATACCCTGTCGAGAGGTGATAGTGCAGGCTTGCTCCATCCATCTGCCGGATGCGTTCAGCGCTGCCCTTGAAACCGCTGGTATAAATTAATGCGGCGTTTGGAGTTGTCGGTTGGTTAACGGCTTGGAGATAACTGTCCAGATTTTCGATAAACAAAACGTCTTTCACTTCGACTGGCAGTCTCACATGCACAAGTACCGGGCGTGGTGCAACTTGAAGGGAAGGGAAGACAGCCCGAATAAGTTCTTCACGGCCATCCAGAACCTTTGAGTGACCCCAAAATACTTTTGCGCTTAATTGCCGAAGAGTCAAATTGCATTCCGCAAATGAGCTTAGCTTTGCAAAAGCATCAACAACTTCGTCGATGGTTTTACCTGCGATTCGTATTGGATTATTCAGAAGAACATCAACCCGATTGCCGAACAAGGAAGTCTTGCTCGTTACCGCTTGTGTCCATTCGTCCTGGTAGCGGGTTTTTTGCGGTCGATTAAGCCAGGCACGGGCAATAGCTTCGCCCATTGGAAGAAAGCGTAGTTGTGCGTTAGTGTATTCAGGCTCGTACGGACCTCGTTTCGTGTCCGGGCAAATGTCGAATACCACTCCAGCCAGTTCTTTAAACAATGTCCATGTGGTGTCGGATGCGCTGTCGTGCTGATACAGCGTCGGCGTCAATTTTTTGTTCAGGCGTAACGTCGGCATTCGCGCACGCTGCTCGGCTGGTGTGTTGTCGAGTTTGTCGAAAAAAGCGTTCAGGGCGGCGAGAATGTCTGGCTCTCCCATCAGCCATTCCGGCCTGGGTGGAAGGATTCCGTCAGCGTCTCCTGATAAACTCATGCTGATCGCTCCCCAGCAAACTCCTCCATGAAATCCAGTTGCGCCTGTTGGTAAATGGACCGCTTGTGCGTTTCCCACAATTCGCGGATTTTTTCCTGGTTGTATTCCTTGCGATCCACCAGCACGCGCGTGGCCAATTGCCCTCGTGGTTTATCGCTCGGCACCTTGGCGAAGACAAATTCGTTGGTCACCAGATCCATAAACGGGCCGCATTTGCTGGTGGGCATAATAAACACCAGTTGCAGGCCGAGCGATTCGGTTAAATAGCGGATAACTTCGCGCGAGCGGGTTTCATCCATTTTCGAAAATGCTTCATCCACCAGTACAGTGCGCAGGTGCGATTTGCCTTCGTTGAAACGAAATGCGGAGGTGATGGCCGCCGCGCGAATAATATAGGCGGGGGTCTCCAGCTGACCGCCGGAGCCGGTGCCGTATTCACTTAATGGAATCGGCTCCTTGCCTTCCACCTCCTTGTAAATTTCGTAGCGGCGATAGTTGCGGTAGTCGGCAATGCGTTCCAGTTCGCGCATGGCCCGGTCTTCTTCGTGGTCCAGCAACATTTCCATTAAATCGTCGCGGACGCGGGTGGATTTTTGCGTGAGCGAGGCGTTGAACAAGGTTACTTCGTCGCCGATGCCGGGATTTTTGATTACCTCCTCAAAGAACCGCGCGTAGTCGCGGTACTCGGGTACCCACTCGCTGTCGAAACGGAAAGTTTCCCGGTCGGCGCCAAAACGGTGGTGTTGCAGCTCCTTGTTGAGCAGTTCGATTTTGCGTTTGCCTTCGCTCAGCGCCTGGAAGATGGAATGGCACAGGTTGGAAACGAAGGCGTTGTTGAAGGAATCTTTCAATTTTTCCAGATCGGAATGTTTTTCCACCAGGATATTGTTCTTGAGCAGGTTGCGCACGCGGTCCAGTTCGTGGCGCACGGCGCAAATTCTTTTAAATAATGCATCGTCGTATTCGCCGAGGCTCTCGTCGTACACCACGGTGTCGGCGGGGCGGCAATGCTGATTGTGGATGCGAATTTCCTCCGCCAGTTTTCGCTCGGCGCCGCGCAGGTTTTTCTCCAGTTCTTCATGCGCATTTTTCGCGGTGTTGACGTTGAGCGTTTTCGCCTCGTTGTCGGCGTATTCCAGTCGCGCGTCCACGTCCAGATCGGTCCAGATGGCGCCCACGCGGCGCAAAGCGGATTCGCATTGGTCGACTTTTTCCTGGTTGGTGTCCTGCTGGTCGGCCACGGCTTTAATTTGCTTTTCCAGATGAGCTAGCTCTGCCTGAATCTTTCCCTTGTTGGTGGAAAGCTCGGATTTTTTCGTTTCCAGTTCGTCGTGCCTTTCCTGTAGCGCGGCCAGTTCCTTTTCCAGTTCCTCGTGCTCCGACAAATCGAGCTGCGCAATCAACGCGGCGGTTTCCTCAATTTTGCGGTTGATAACCAGCACGTTTTCAAATGCATCGGCGTAGCCCGAGGACTTGAGAGTGTCCACCGCATTCAGCAGCGATGCAACTTGCTGCATCTGGTCATTGGCCGCATGCCACTGGGTTTGCAGAACGTCGAATTCCTCGCGCTTGGCCGTCAATGCCCGTTCACGGGCGCCGGCGCCGAAGACGAGTTCGCTGTCCTGCACGTCGCAGCGCCACATGCTGTAATTGCCGGAGGCCATGCCATCGGCGGTAATGCCCCGGCGCGTGGTGCGCAGTTCTTCCGCCGAGCCCACCCGTAATACCGTGCCGTAACTGGCGGTGAGGTAAGCTTTTGCCACCGCGTGACTGAATTCCAGAACGTGCACTACGGAGTTTTCGTCGAGTGTTAGTCGCGCGGCATCTTCGCGCGCTTTTTTACCCTGAATAACCCGCGCCTTGTTGGTCTTGCCGGGTAAATTGCGCACGATGCGGATGGCGTCGGCCTCGTGCTCTTCCGAGACGATTATGGAAAAGCGGGCGCCGCCCAGGTAACCCTCGATGGCCATTTGCCAGCGCGGGTCCTTCACTTCCACGTGGTCGCACAACACGCGCGGGTCCGCCTGCGGGCATTGCTGGCGAATGGCCGCCAGTGCGCGTTCGACGTAATCGGGATAACTGACCTGGTCGGCATCCAGGCGGGTGATTTCGCGCTCTTTTTCCGTAAGTTGGTTTTTAAGCGTGTTGTAGCGGGAGCGGCGTTCGTGCGCGAGGCCGGCCAGGCGATCGCGGCGGCTACCGTCAGCAATTTTGTCGAACCAGAACTGGTACCAACGCGCGTTGGCGCGTTGCGCCTGGCGAAAATCGTCCATGCGATCTTCAATGGCGTGAGTCACGTTGATCGCATCGCGTTGTAGAAGGTGATGCACTTCCATCAGCATTTGCTTTTCAGCATCGAGTACGGCCTGCGCCATTGCGCGGCCTTTGCGCTCGGCTATTTCCGGAATGCACTGCGCAATTTCCGGGCTGGTCAGCAGGCGCATCATGTCGCGCGTGGTGGCGATGTTGGCCGTTAATGTCCGGTCCTCTTCCATGATCGTCTGCACGGCGGCGCGCAGGGATTGATTCAACTCGTCCTCGCGTTTTTTCAGTTCGTCTTTTTGTCGCAGCGCATCGATGCCCTGCCGTTGCGCTTCCAGACTGATCTGGCGTTGGTTCAGGGAACGCAGTTCCTCGCCCACGGCGAGAAAAGTTTTTTCGTTTTCCGCCAGCGCGTCCTGTTTGTCTTTTTGCTGGGCTTTTCCGCGCAGGTAATCCTGCTGCATGCGCAGGTAATTGGCCTGGGCAATGCTGTAGTTGAGCAGGTTCAGCTCGATCCAGTTTTCGATATACAACTGGGCCTGGACTTCCGCGCGGCCGAGGGTTTCGATGGACGCTTTCAATTGGGCGGCGTCGCGCTCCATGCCGTGAATAGTTTTCAGTTGCGAGGACACGGAGCGAATGGCATCGCCCAAATCCTTGGGTTCGAGAATTTCATCCGCCACAAAACGGTTGATGCTTTTGACCGGCTTGTAAGCCATAAACCGGGAAAAAGCGCGCGCGGCGGCAACGGCTTCGATGTCCGGCACCGATTCGCTTTTGCCTCGCAGCGCGCCGTAAAGGCGGCGCAGGTAAGCTTTTTTACCGTCGTAGCGCTCGATGCGGCGCTTGCCGAAAGATTTCACCATTTGCGTGTGAAAATCGGTGAGTGCCACCACGTGTTTCTTGCCGGCCACATCGCGCAGAAAATGTTTTTCCTCCAATTCCGCCATCGGCAAAATAAAAAACTGGATCAGTTCTTCTTTCGCCACCGGATTGCTGCCGGCCTGTTCCAGCCAGGCGCGCACGCCGATCACGGCGGTGAACGGTTCGCCGTTTTCGCCCTTGCTGGGGTGGAACACCGCCGCCAGGTAACCGTCGGTCATATCCAGACGGGAATAACTGCCATCGTCACACCCGAGCACATAAGAGGACAGCGTTCTAACCTTTTTGCCGCCGCGACCGCGCTGGGTGGTTTCGTCCTGCCCGGGGTTGTACTGGAACAGGTTTTCGTGCGCGGCGGTCATGATGGTTTGGATCGCATCCGCCGCGGTGGTTTTGCCTGAGCCGTTGCCGCCGGAAAATAAATTCACCGGACCGAATTCGAATTCGGTGGCGGGCACGTTGCCCCAGTTGATAAAAATAAAACGCTTAAGAAACATGGCTAGCCTCTTCGTCGTCTTCGTTTTCAATTTGTGGCAACGCCTCATCCAGCGCATCGAGCGCTTCGGCGCTGACAAAGTCGACGATCATCGGGTGAATTTTCAGGCCCGCTTCGTTGCTTTCGAAATTGTGTTCCTGGCTGTAGCGGACGATGCGGAGTTTTTTCAACCGTTCGAAAGCGCGTTTGCGGTCGGTGATTTTTTCCGGCAGTGAACGGCCGAGGTTGTTGCGCATGGCGATACCGATGGCTTCCATGGATTCGGTGACATAACCTTCCTCGTCCACCTGGCCTTCGCGCAGGGCTTTGTCGTAAAGCTGGCGCAATGCGAGCAGTAATATAACTTCATCCTGGCGCAGGCGGGTGCGCAATCCGCCGCTAAAGGATTGTTCGTGTGCATCCTCCACGCCCGGCAAACTGGCGCCGGGTGGGTAGAGTCGTACGTAGGCAAAGCGGCGGTCGTGGAAAACGCGAATGCCGACCACTTCCAGGTATTCGTCCACCAGCTCCGCCGTGCGGACGTAGCGGTCATAAAGTTGTTGTTCCACCTGGCTTTCGTCGCGACACAGTACGCTGTAGTTCAGCAGGCGCAGGCAGAGTTCGCGATATTCGTCGAGCGTCACGCCGCTTTTTTGCAGGCGGTCTTCAAGGTAGTCAGTCAGCATGGCGCGGTCCTGAAATCAATTCGATTGTGAATTCGTCGGAGGCATTGAAGTAATCGGTTTTTACCCGATGGCCTGTGGGGGTGATTTTCAACTGGAATTCGCTTGAGGGGACGGAAGCGGTTTCGATAATGTGCGCGCTCATTAATAGTTCGCGCGCGTCGCGCACCGGCAGGTTCTGGCTGTGAATGCGGTGGCCGTCGCCCAGTGCTCTTACCACGTAATCGCGTTGCGTCTGGCTGGTAAAAGTAAACGCGAGGTCCAACGCCGCCTGGATAAATATGCGCTTGCGCGATTCGAAATCCGCGTGCGCGCCTTCCTCGACGCTGCTGTTGACGGCGCGCACGCGCCGCTTGCCGATCAGGCGGATGGAGTCCGGGTCCGGCACTTCCACGGACAGGGACGCCATCGTCTCGCCCAGCCGCTCGAGCACCTGATGTTGTTGTGTTTCGGATGCCTGGCGGTATCGATCCAGAAAATGTTGTATCTGGTTGTGCCGCCCGGTGCCGCTGTAGCTCAACTGGCGAATAATAATGTCCGCCCGGCGGGTAAAACTGTGCAGGGCGTGGCGCAGTGCCGGCAACATGACTGCAGAGGCATCGTGCAGCCGCGCTTCGATGCCGTTGAGGATAAACATCAACACCGATTGCGATTTGTCCCGGATCAATTCCGGCGCCGCCCGGCGCAGCTCGCGTTCGGCTTCGGCCTTGAATTCCTTGCGCTTGCGTTTGATACGCTCGATCAGCTCGGCGATTTCGTTGCGGTATTTTTCCACCGAATCCGCTGACAGCCGAATGGCCAGGTCCGGCATGAAACGTTTTTCCATAAAGTCGAAAAATTCGTCGGAAGCCCGCTGCACAATCTGCTGGGACTCCACTTCTTTCACCAGTTGCCGGCGCCGCTCGTCCAGTTCGGCGATCACGTCGGAAAAGTCCGCCACGATGCGCTCGGAATATTCGAACGCGTCAAGCAGGTCGTACACCTCGCCTTTTTCCAGGAAGGACTTCAGCGCGTTGCGCGTGTTGCGGGTATTGCGGTGACGGGTGCGATAACGGCCGCCGGCGCTGTCCACCATCGGCTGGGTAAACAGCCGACCGTAGCGGGTAAAGGCGTAGGTGGCCTGCAGGGTGGCTTCGTCGATATTGCGCTCGATCCAGCCGTGTTCCACCAGCAGGTTCAAAATCCAGTTGGCCTGTTCCCGCTGGGTTTTGCGCGTGGTCGTATATTCGTCGCCTTCGTCCTCGTCAAACACGGGGCTGCGGGCAATGGCCTCTTCGAATACCTCGATAAGACGGTCTCGGGTGTAACTTAACCGCCGCTCCTCGAAGGAGCCGTATAAATGTTCGTAGAACACGGCCAGGCAGTTAAGCACCTGCCCCCGATATTTGCCGTTGAGCGGGCGAAAAAACTGTAGCCTGTTTTCGTTGAATAACACGTTGGGTAGAGCCGGTAATTGAGAAGCGCTATTTCTTTATCATGTATAACCATTGTAGGTCGGCCGGATGGGCCAGCGCGTGATTATCGGCTATTGGCGGCATATTACAACCGAAAGATTGTCCTCCCTGTAATCGGGACCGGACGGGAATGCGAGCTGGCTCTGGGTTGATTGTTTGCAGTCGGGATTGCTGGTGAAGGCTCATGTCACAATTGCCCTCATAATTGCCAATTTACTCGTAGGGGCAGCCCTTGCGGCTGCCCCGGGTAACCGCAAGGGTTACCCCTACCAGACAGGATTCTGTGAGTAAGATCTCACCCGGCCTGGTGAAAAAATGGTCTAATGCCGGCTGCTAAGAACCAATAAAAACAGGAAGGGAATGTATGGGAATCCAACAGAATATCCAGCCAGAAGACAAACTGGGCTCTGCTGTCCGCTACCAAAACCCCAAGGGCAAATCGTGGTTTCGAAACAACTCCGGCAGGAAACTGTACATCGAATCTCAGGCCCTGGATTATATCGAGAATTTGAATGGGTACGATCAGGCGCAGGTTTGCCGTGAGATTGAGCGGCTTGCGTCCGTGCCGTCACCGCAGGATGGGTTGGTCCAGAAGCAGCGACCGGCCCATTTTAAGGCGAAGTTTGCTCAAGCAACTTGCTTTAATTATTTGATCCAATATCAGCTTACTTCGGATGTCGTAGTTGTTTCCAACGTTTCTCTAAACCGATTGATTCTTGGGCCGAAGGAGGATCAAAAGGATGAGAAAGCCTGTCTTTACAACGTCGCGCAGGTTGGAAAGGGAAGTTTTACCGAAAAATCTACTCTGAAGGAAATAGAAGCTCTGCCTCTCGACTGGAGGGTTACGGCGATGAGTGCGGTGACTGAGGTGAAAACCGAGCATGCAGCCGTAAATGGAATGTTAAATGATTTGGAAAAAGCTGCCTGGCTCATGGGTGTTCATGCGCAACATGCTTATCGAAATGATAAATTTAACAATTACACGCTGTTTCATAATCCAAGCGAAACAGAATGGTCTGATTTTTATGAATCGGTTCGTGATAATCTGGGATTGAGTACGGAAAATGCCAAACAGCTTTCCGCCATTCTTGCGGATGTTCAGCGCAAAGGCAAACCAGTTAAATGGGTAGTGCATAGTCAAGGAGGGATTATATTTAAACAAGCGGTTGCTTATCACATTCGTAAAAATCCGGGTCAGATGCTTGACAAGAATACCGTAGCTTTTCATGCCGGTGGTAACAATAAAAAAATAACAGACAAATTGCTCTCCAAGGTTGGAATAAGGAAGGCTGCTCCGGATAAGGACAACCCTTTTGATATTGTTCCCAACTTGGCCGGCGGGAATCATTTAAATTTGTCTGCGGCTAAACGTAGTCTTTCTTTTTGGAAGAAGGTTAAAGGAACGGATACGTCTAGTTCGGCTGAGAGTCCGCACACCTTGCCCTTTATTAGCCTGGAGGCCTATCATCGATTTTTAACACTAGCCGGTGATATCAGTTCGGCAGAGCGTGTTAAAAATTACATGGATACCATGAATGGTTAAATGTACAAAGCGAAAAATAGATTTAAGGCTAATTATTGCTATGTCTTTATTCACCCTGTTGTTCGGATGTAAACAAATGCCAATCAAAGGTCCAGACTTCTCGGATACCGTTCTTAAAATCGCACATCTAAGTACGGGCGAGTCTGTGGAATATGAAATGCCGGGAAATATGACCAAGGATTTTAATTATGACCAACGATATAAAAGAGAATCTGAGAAAACGCAAAAGATTAATGTTCTTGATAAGTCGAAGTATGAGAAGGAGCGATGGCAGACTGCATATTATATTGATGGGGCATCCTGGGATTACGTCGCAGATAAATCGCAGGGGGTGAATGGTGAGCTGGGAAGAATTAATTTTCGAGTTTCTGTTGGGCGTTACGAAGGAGAAATTCAAACTTTCATTCACAATGCATATGATGCATTTTTAAACGGTCCAAATGGGGTTAATACAGAAGTAAGGGAGGTTAGTGCGTCTGATGGAGTGGATGTTGAGAACTATTCTTCTCTCCTCATAGAAGCGCCAAAAATATTTTCTGACGAGATTATAAATAAGGGTGGCTACTTGCGCTGGAAGCTAAAGAATGAGCATCCAGGCTATACGTTTGAGCACTTTTTATATGTATTGAACAATGAGTATTATTTAATTTGCACGTTTTACTATAAAGTTAAAGCGAGATCGGACGAAGAAAGAAAAAAAATGAATATTGTTGTTCAGAATGATATTGGCAAAATAATGTCGCGTGTTTTTATTTCGAAATAGTGTTGTAGGATTGAATTCTTTCTCTTGCTGTGGCCAGATTTTCCGAGATGATTTTAAGGCGATTCATCGTGGTTATAGTGCAACTGTTGAATATGAAATGCCTGCAAAAATCACAAAGGAGTTTAACTACGGTTAACGCTATAAAACGAGTAAGAGAGGATGGATTTATAAATCGCGTTTTTTAAAGATGAATAAATAATTCGCAGCTTCTAGGTAAATTATATTTTCCTATATCCAATTGGCTTCAATCCGCCACCGTCGCTTTGCCGCAACGGCTGAAACAAGTCCCGATGCTGCCCCGTGGCCATGCCCGTGCTACGCTTGAACAGGCGCCGGAAAGATGCGGGCTCCTTATAACCCACCCGCTCGCCAATGTCCTCTGCGGCAACACGTTTCTTTGTGAAAACCCCAAGTGCAAGGTAGCATCGCAGCCATCGAGCAGGCCGGATTCAGCAAGCATGACGGAATCGGAACAGACGGAGTAGATTAAGGTCCCTCCATCGTACATCTGGCGACTCCAGGCCATCAGAGAGCTTTGCACGAGAGTGTTCCCCGGTGTGTAACACGGTTTGCCGGCCGGTACCGGTCACGCTTAAACGGGTTTTACCTAACTCCTTGCGCTGCCCGGTTCGAACGAATTGGGCGGTTAAGCCGAAACATTTAATTACAAAATGACCACCGTGGGGCCTGTTGACTTATAAGAAGATAGGAGTATTCTGGCAGGCCAATTCCTCAAGAGTTGATGGTCCCATGAGCAACACACCGAGTTATTTCGATGCCAATCGAAAAAGAATAGCAGTTGACTGCGCCTTTTTGGGTGCGGTTGAACAGAACGCTGTTATGGGTGTGGTTGCCGGCGGATTTAACTCGTCAAAAGCCTCCTGCTGACTTTCCCGTAGTACCCGTTTTTCTGTTGCCGCCCGGCGCGCAATTTATTTCGCGGCGTCAATTCCGCTTTCGTCCGAATTTCGCGTAAGCCGACGATCGGCTCGCGAACATGTATTTGTTAAGTGGATTGAGTGCTTAAGGCAATTTTCCATCGCTTCGGCGATGAACATGGAAATTTTGAGATGAAAGGTTTATCTGTAAGGGCAAACGAATATTCAACAAAAGTAAGACAGTTTTTCTTCCTGGTGGGTGAAGCCATGCGCGGTGCCGAGCATGACTACACCAAAGGCTCCCTGCGCCAGGCCGTGGTATTGCTGGCAATCCCCATGGTGCTCGAAATGGCGATGGAATCCATTTTTGCCGTTGTCGATATCTTTTTTGTTTCCGGCCTGGGAGCCAGTGCGGTTGCTGTTGTCGGTTTGACGGAGGCGGTTATTACCTTGATTTACGCCGTCGCGATCGGCTTCAGCATGGCGGTAACGGCGGTGGTGGCGAGGCGCATCGGTGAAAAGGATGCCGAGGGCGCGGCCCTGACTTCCGGCCAGGTGTTGCTGACCGGTTTTGTTATCTCGACCGCGGTGGCGGTTATCGGACTGTTGTTCGCACCGGATATCCTGCGGTTGATGGGCGCGGGGGACGATGTTATTCGGGAGGGAAAAACCTACACCACGATAATGCTCGGCGGTTGTATCAGTATTATTTATATCTTTATTATCGCCGCGATATTTCGCGGCGCGGGCAACGCGATTATTGCGATGCGTGCCTTATGGATTGCCAATGGTATTAATATCGTGCTCGACCCCTGCTTTATTTATGGCTGGGGAGTGTTTCCCGAGATGGGGGTGTCCGGCGCGGCGGTGGCAACCAACATCGGGCGCGGGACCGGCGTGTTGTATTTGCTCTACCACCTGTTCGCCGGTGATACCCGGGTTAAACTGCATCTTCGCCATCTGATTTTCTCGGCGAAAGTGACCTGGAACCTGCTGAAGGTTTCCGCCGGCGGCATCATGCAGTTTTTTATTGCCACCGCCAGCTGGGTTTTTCTGATGCGGATCGTTGCGCAGTTCGGCAGTGAGGCGATTGCCGGTTATACCATTGCCATACGCGTTGCGATGTTCACTTTTCTGCCCGCCTGGGGTTTGAGTAACGCGGCGGCGACTCTGGTGGGGCAGAGCCTCGGGGCGAAGGATGCCGTGCGGGCGGAGCAGGCGGTGTGGAAAACGACGAAGTACAATGTCACATTTATGGCTTCGGTGGCGGTAATCCTGTTCGTGTTTGCGTCGCGGATTATTATGCTGTTTACGGCTGACCCGGCTATTTTGGCATACGGCGTAAGCTGCCTGCGGATAATTTCATTGGGTTATGGATTTTTTGCCCTCGGTATGGTGATGACCCAGGCATTTAATGGTGCCGGTGATACCAATACCCCCACGTGGATTAACTTTATCTGCTTCTGGTTGATTCAGATTCCCTTTGCCTACGTCGCCGCCAATTGGTTTGGCTGGGGGACCTTGGGTGTTGCATGGTCGGTAACGTTCGCGGAATCCCTGTTGGCCATCGTTGCTTACTGGCAATTCAAGAAAGGGAAGTGGAAACTGAAAGAAGTATAAAAGGCGGAGACACCGGCAAGGATGGGTTCAATCCTTGCCGGTAATTTCTGCTATGTTCGTGCTGCCGAATCTACCGCGACCTTAACTAACCGCGTCTTGCCCGGACAAGGGAACCACGCTAACGACTACACGATTGCTGTCGGGAGCAGGCGTTGTCTCCTGTTCCATTCCATCGGTTACGGCGCTGCTGGAATCCTTCGGCTTGTCCTGCATTGCGGTCTCAGGTAACTTTCCACTTCCCAGTGTTTTCAGATCCCAGTTGGCTACATTGATTCCCTGGCTTTCCAGAAAGTCCCGAACGGCTTCCGCCCGCAGCTCGGAAAGCTGCTTGTCATATTCTTCCGTGCTGCTTGAGGCGGCGTAGGATTCAATCGAAATTTGCATGCCGGAAAGATCCTGCTCCCGAATGTATTCGGCAAATTGCCTCAAATCGTTTTCTTCATCCTGGTTTAATGTTGCCAGGTCCGGTGGAAAATAGACCGTTTCCTGCGCGCGGGCGTTGGCCGCTCCCAGTTGGGCCGGCTGTTGTTCATTGTCCTGAATGTTGTCATCCGGAGCGCCATAGTCGAAGCCGGGGTTTCTCGCGTCGTAGGAGTAAGGCTCTTCCGCCGTGCCGGGTTCGCTCTGGTCGGTGGCGATCTGTTCACTTTCTTCTTCTGTCCGCAGATCCGCGGTTGCGTCGTAATCCGTGTCACAACCTGCCATCGGGCCAGCCAAAACAAGTACGGCGAGAGCGGATTTTAAGCTGTTTAACTTGGCCATCGTAACTCTCCTTCTGAAATACCTTATAAAAAAACATTTGTCAGTGTTAGATCGAAAGATCATGGCAATAAAGTTTGCGATTAACGTGCCAGATCCTGATGAAAACAGGACTTTCAAAATACCTTTGTTACAGCCAGAAGAATCAAAGTCAGGATTACATACCAACTGTCATATTTACAGAAGATAACAAGTCAGTCGCATGAACGGCCGGCGCGGAAATGTTGATGAAAAGGTTGCCATATGTGGCGTCCGGCGACGGTAGAAACGGTGAGTCCGGCTTCTACTCGAGGATCAATAACTTGTCGCGATTCGGACGAACTTACCACCGCGATTTTAGCCATTGAGTTTAGACGTTTATCGAGCCGGTACATTTATTGCAATCCGTCTGCTGTCAAATTAATCAAGAGGATTTTCCATGAGTATGGGCAAGGCTTTAATCACTGTGGTTACACTCCTGTTCCTGCTGTCGGGTTGCGAAACAATGGAAGGTTTTGGTCGTGACGTTGAAAAAGTGGGCGACGAAATTGAAGATGAAGCGGAAAACTAAAGGCGCTAAAATCCCGCGCGACAAATCCGGCGCGACAAATCCTGCGCGACAACGGCTCAGCGCACTTTGGCTCAGCGCACTTTTTTTCGAACTCCGCTGAGCCGAAAGGCATTTGCGGTGCTGGCGCTGTGGAAAGGTTTAAGGACCTGCGCGTAACCTTTTAGCATTGCACCGCTTAATTCGATATTGCGCGCCATCATGTCCGACCAAAGAGAAAAACCGGAATTAAATCCTGAGGTCCATAACGCCGAGGGATTTGTCAGGGGCCAATCCAGCTTTCCACTTTTTCCCGGTGCGCTGGTCCTTACAAGCGAACTTTGCCAGTCCGCCAGCGCAAAAGCACTTTTCGTCATGGCTTTGTTTTTTTCCGTAATCATGCGTTGAAGTTCGATCTGATCAGGCAGTCGGTTCCTTTTCAGGTCGTCATTTATGGAAGTCAGCCGCATTCCAATGGTTGCCGCGGAAGCGGCCAGCATTTCGTACCATTGCAAACTATTGCGGTACATGCTGAAATAATTGTCGGTCAATTGTCCCCACGAAGAAGACAGTGAACTAATTTTCCTACGCTTGGCCATAAGCAGAAACCCGAGGATTTATTGAAGGTTAATCGAGAAGGTAGCCGATGCAATAGCAACGCCAACCGGGTTGATCTGTTTTTGTTTGTCGTCAAAAGGAGAGTGTCTTGGCTGATGAAATAAAAACCATTGAACTTGCGCTGCAGGGAGGCGGAGCTCACGGTGCGCTGACCTGGGGCGTTCTCGACCGCTTGCTGGAGGAACCGAACCTGCGCATTGAGGGAATAAGCGGTACCAGCGCGGGTGCGATGAATGCCGTCGTGGTGGCGGACGGCTTGCAATCCGGTGGCGCTGCCGGTGCCCGCCGCGCGCTCGCCGATTTCTGGAAAGCAGTCAGCGCGGCCGCGGCCGCCAGTCCGATTCAGCGCGATTTGTGGTCGCGCTTAAGTGGTGACTGGAGCCTGGAAAATTCGCCCACTTACCTGATGTTTGATTTGTTGACGCGCGTGTTCTCACCCTATCAATTAAATCCACTCGATATTAATCCATTGCGCGACCTGGTGTTGGAGTTGGTGGATTTTGACAGGGTGCGTTGCTGTACGGCAATAAAGGTTTTTATCACCGCCACCAATGTGCGAACTGGGCAGCCGAAAATTTTCCGGCAGCCGGAAATCAACGTCGATGCGGTTATGGCATCGGCTGCTATTCCATTTCTGTTCAAGGCGGTGGAGGTGGACGGGGAGGCCTACTGGGATGGCGGCTATATGGGGAACCCCGCTTTATTTCCTTTAGTGGACGAATGCGCGGCACGGGATTTGATGTTGGTGCAGATTAATCCATTCTATCGGCCGGAAATTCCGGTTACCGCCCGTGACATTATTAATCGGGTCAACGAAATTACATTCAATTCCAGCCTGATAAAGGAACTGCGATCAATTACCCTGCTGAAGCAGTTTATTGATGCGGAAGGACTTGAGAACGAACTTTACCGCGATATGCGTCTGCACCGAGTCGACGCGGATGAGGATCTGTTGGGGCTGGAAGCGTCGAGTAAACTCAATGCCGAATGGGAATACCTGACGCATTTGCGAGACCTCGGGCGCTCGAGGACGCAGTATTGGCTGGAGACGCATTGGGAGGATCTCGGTGAGCGCTCCACGTTTGAGGTGGATTGGTTGACGCACAATAGTATTCGTCCGGCGGAGTGTGGGGCGTGATATGTGTCCGGACCGGTGGCAGACGGCGGGTGGCGCCCGAAGTGTCGGACTATCGCTTACCCACCCGACAGCATCTGGTCGATAATTTCTTTTAGTTTCGCCAGCGCGCCGCGATTTTTTTCCACGACACCGCGGGCGCTACTCCCCATATCCGACATCAGTTGTTGATCATCAAAAAGAGAAACAATTTTGTTTGCGAGCGATTCCGCATCGTTAATAACCAGCATGCCGTTGCTGTCGCGCAGGAGTCGTGCAATTTCGGCGAAATTAAATGTGCTCGGCCCGCTGATAACCGGGATGCCCCAGGCGGCGGGTTCGAGAAAATTGTGACCGCCGTTTTCAACCAGGCTGCCGCCGACAAAAACAGCGTCCGCGCAACCGAACAGCATCAGCAGTTCACCCAGCGTGTCGGCCAGTAATATCGCGGTATCACTTTCAACCGCTTCCGCTTTGCTCCGGCGGGCCGTGCTGAACCCTTCCCGCATGCAAAGCTGGTAAACGCTGTCGAACCGGTCAGGGTGGCGGGGGACGAGAATCAGCAATGCGGCCGGAATTTTTTCCGTCACCTGCTTCCAGGCGGAGAGAATGATTTCGTCCTCGCCTTTATGTGTACTGGCGGCAATAAATATTTTGCGTTTGCCGTTTTGGCTCAAGGTTTGTTTTAACGCATCGGCTTGCTGCCGGAGTTCGATGGGAAGGGAGATATCAAATTTAATACTGCCGGTGACGGTTGCGCGATCCTCGGGTAGCCCCAACGCGATAAATCGTTCGGCGTCAGCCTGATGTTGTATGGCGGCTTTGTTTATTTTCTTCAGCATTGGGCTGGTAAGCGGACTGACACGCTGATAACCTCGCGCGGATTTTTCCGACATACGTCCGTTGGCCAATAGAACAGGTATATTCATCCTGTGACAATAGTGAATGGTATTGGGCCAGAGTTCGGTTTCCATAAATATTGCGAGGGAGGGGCGGATTTTTTTGAGGAAGGGAATGACACAAAAAGGCAGGTCATAGGGCGCGTAGACGTGAAATATCCGATCACCGAAAGTTTTGCTTACCTGCTCCGAGCCGGTGGGAGTGGTTGTGGTAACAACGACCTGTACATCGCCCCGTTGCAGCAACCACAGTATAGTCTCTTTTGCCGCAATAAATTCACCCACGGAAACCGTGTGCAGCCAGACGACTTTTTGCTGGTCCGGTGTAAACGAAAAGCGGGCAAAGCGCTCGCCCCATCGGCGGCGATAGGCCGGCAAATTCCGCCCGCGCAGCCACAGGCGCAGTAACACCGCCGGCAGTAAAACAGCAAACAGTAAAGAGTACAGGTAGCGCATCAGGCGGGCTCGGCTATTTGCGCACTGTGCAGTTTGGCGTAGTAGCCGCCTTTGTTCAGCAGTTCTGGATGCGTGCCGGTTTCGACAACTTTTCCTTTATCGAGCACGATAATTTTATCGGCGTTTTCGATAGTGGAAAGACGGTGGGCAATGACCAGCGTGGTCCGGTTGTGCTTAAGCTTTTCCAGCGCGGTCTGGATTTGTTTTTCCGATTCATTGTCCAGTGCCGAGGTGGCTTCATCCAGGATCAAAATCGGTGCATTTTTGTAAAGTGCGCGGGCGATGGCTATGCGCTGTCGCTGGCCGCCAGACAGGCGGGCGCCATCTTCGCCAATCAAAGTGTCGAAGCCTTCTCTCATGCTGTCGATAAAATGCCTGGCATAGGCATTTTCCGCGGCCGCGATAACCCTGTCTTGATCAATGCTGTCACTCTCCTCGCCGTAGGCGATATTGGCGGTGACGTTGTCGTTGAACAGAATGGTCTGCTGGTTTACCAGCGCAATGTGCGAACGCAGGTTGGTCAGCGAAAGCGATTGAATTGGTGTGTCGTCGATGGCGATGACGCCGGATGCCGGATCGTAAAACCGCAGCAACAGGTTCGCGATGGTGGTTTTGCCACTGCCGGAACCGCCCACCAGCGCAACGGTGGTGCCGGGTTCCACGGTAAAGGAAATATTGTCGAGGGCAACCGTCTCGCTGTCGCTTCCGCCGTAGGAGAAATTGACACCATTAAAAGTGATTTTTCCTTTGATCCCGCGAATTTCCCTGTTGCCGCTATCGAGTTCCAGCGGATAGTCCAGGGTGGTAAAGATCGTTTCCGCCGCCGCCAGTCCGCGTTGGATAATGGAGTTGACCTGGCTTAGCTGGCGAAAGGGTTTTGCAATCAGGCCGGCCACTGAAACATACACCACGGCCTCCGCCGCGGTGCCTTTCCAGAAAAGCAGCACCAGGAAAAATAGAATGCCCAGGGAGGTGGCGATCACGATATGCAAAATGGGCGTTTGCAGCGCGCTTACCCGTTCAAACTTGGTGCTGAAACGAAGGTTTTCATCGGCGGCCTCGTTAAAGCGCTTTTTCTCGTAACGTTCGCCGCCATAACTTTTCACGAGTTTGATTCCCTGGAAGCTTTCGGTGGCGATATGGGTGACCTTGCCGAATGCGGTCTGGATTTTCCGGCTCACCCGGCGGAAGTATTTGCTGGCGACGTAAATCAGGGATGCCAGTACCGGCGCCACCAGGAAAAACACCAGGGTCAGTTTCCAGTTGTAGTAAAACAGCAGGATCAGGTATGCAATCAAAGAGAAGCCATCGCGGATCAGGGTACGCACAGCATTGGTGACCGAACCGGTCACCTGTTCGATGTTGTAGATAATCAACGAGACCAATTCGCCGCTGTTCTTTTTGTCGTAAAAACCTTGCGGCAGGTAAATCATATGGCCGAACACCTGCTTGCGCAGATCGTTGACCACGCCCAGGCCGAGACGGCCCATATAAAAGTTGCCGAGAAATGACCCGGCGCCGCGCAGTATACTGAGCACCACCACCGCAACCGGAACAAATAAAATGGATGTAGTAAGAGCAACCGGCAGAAAGTCGAACTTGTCGGTGGGTTTGTCTTCCAGGGTATTGATGAAAAATTCCAGCGTCATTGCCAGCATGGCTTCCATGCCGGCAAACAATGCGAAGCCGGCAATACTGATTGCAAAAAACAGTTTGTAGTTGAGCGCGTAAGCCAACAGCCTCCGGTACAGGCGGGACGAGCGTTCGCTGTTAAGTGGTTTTGCCATCAGTGCGCTTGAAATAAAAAAGGCGGAGGATTCCGCCTTATCGGGTGAATCACTTGACCGGTGTCAGCCAGTCAGTATGCTGGTCCAGTTCGCCCTTGATCGCGGCAAAATAAAGCGACTGCAGCTTTTCCGTGATCGGGCCGCGCTGGCCTTCGCCGATGATTCGTCCGTCCAACTCGCGAATGGGAAGCACTTCGGCTGCCGTACCGGTAAAGAAGGCTTCATCAGCCACGTAGACTTCGTCGCGGGTGATACGTTTTTCATGAATTGTCAGGCCGCAGTCTTTCGCCAGTTGGAAAATGGTGTTGCGGGTGATGCCGTCGAGGCACGACGTGAGTTCGGGAGTATAAAGTTCACCGTCGCGGACGATAAAAATATTTTCCCCGCTGCCCTCGGCCACATAGCCTTCGTTATCCAGCAACAACGCCTCTTCGCAACCACAGTCCAGCGCTTCCTTCAGCGCCAGCATGGAGTTGATGTAGTGGCCGTTGGCTTTCGCCTTGCACATGGAGATGTTGACGTGGTGGCGCGTGTAACTGGAAACCCGCACCTTGATGCCTTTTTGTTTCGCTTCCGGCGACATGTAGGATGGCCAGTACCAGGAGGCGACAATAACGTGGGATTTAAGATTTTCCGCCCGCAGGCCCATCCCTTCCGATCCGTAAAACACCATCGGGCGCAGGTAGGCCTCCTTCAGGTTGTTTTCCCGCACCACCAGTTTCTGGGCTTCGTTGAGTTCGTCCTTGCTCCACGGCATTTTCATATTCATGATGTGGGCCGAGCGGAACAGGCGGTCGGTGTGTTCTTTCAAACGAAAAATACAGGTGCCGTGATTGCCCGCGTCGTAGGCGCGCACCCCTTCAAACACGCCCATGCCGTAGTGCAGGGTGTGGGTCAAAACGTGGACTTTGGCATCGCGCCAGGGAACGAGTTCCCCATCGAACCAGATAACTCCATCGCGATCAGCGAACGACATTTTCTCTCTCCGTACAAAAACTCTAACCTGTTAAAATTTATTATTGCCTGTTGCGGCGCTAACCCGGCAAATTCTGTAACAGCCGTTACCCGTTATCGGCGTTTTCGTCACCGGGTTGGCCGAGCAGCTTTTCCCAGATTTGCGTGACGACTTTGCGGTGGGTTACCAGGGGATCGCCATCGACAATGTTTGGCTGTTGTTGCAGGGTCAAACGATGTCCCATGGAGCGATAGGCTTTGTAGGCTTCAATTAACTGACTGACCTCTTGGGTAGACAGCAGGTTGGCGTGCTCAAGGCTTTCCAGTATACGGATGTTGTCCGTGTAGGTCATCAGTGCTGGATCAGCATGTGCCCAGGCAAGAACCGCATATTGAACCACAAATTCTATATCAACGATACCGCCCGGATCCTGCTTGATATTAAAAGCCTGTGATCCATCACCGGTTTTATCGCTGCCCAGATGCTGGCGCATCTTCAGTCGCATTTCGACCACGTCCCCGCGTAATTTATCCGGCTCGCGCCGCTGGCTGAGAATGGCCTTGCGTACCTGTTCGAATTGCCCGGCCAGATTGCCGTCGCCGGCCACCACGCGGGCGCGAACCAGTGCCTGGTGTTCCCAGGTCCAGGCGGATTCCCGCTGGTATTTTTCGAAGGCGTGCAGGGTGCTCACCAGCATGCCCGAATTGCCGGAGGGCCGCAGCCGCATATCCACCTCGTACAGCTGTCCGGAGGGGGTTTTGGTGTTGAGGATGTGGATGATCTTCTGGCCCAGGCGCATATAAAAAACCTGGTTGTCCAGGCTGCGCCTGCCTTCGCTGTTCTCGCCGGCGGTGAAGGCGGTGGTGCCGGTGGGGTTGGCATCGTGGATAAACACCAGGTCCAGGTCCGAGCCGTGGCCCAGTTCGATGCCGCCCAGCTTGCCGTAGCCGACAATGATGAAATTCGGTGTCTCCCGGATTTCGCCATCCGGGTAACCATGTTTGGCCACCATTTCGTTCCAGGCCAATACCAGCACGTATTCCAGGATGGCTTCGGCCAGGAAGGTTAAGTAATCACTTACTTTCATCAGCGGCAGCGCGCCGGTTATCTCACAGGCCGCCACCCGCAAGGCGTGAGCGGACCGGAAATAACGCAGGGCTTCCATCTGCGCCTCCAGGTCGTCCTGCGGCACCCGCAGCATTGCACTGCGCAGCTCATCCTGCAGTTCGGCCTTGCTGGGGAGGTTGTAGAGGGTGCGCTGGTCCAGCAGTTCATCCAGCAGCGCCGGGTGTTCGGCCAGTTCGTTGGCAATCCAGGGACTGGCCAGGGTCAGTTTGACCAGCTGGTCCAGCGCTTTCGGGTTTTCCGTCAACAGCAATAAATAGGCGCTGCGGCGGGCGATGGATTTCACCAGCTTGACGATGCGCGCCAGGGTTTCACTGGGTGACGGCGTGCCGGCCGCGGCGGCCAGCAGCAGGGGCATGAAATCATCGAGGCGTACGCGGGTGGAGGACTGCATATTCAGTACAGCCGGCGCCTGTTGCAGTTCGTCCAGCAGTTCCAGGGCCTGCTCCGGCGGCTCGTAGCTGTGTTTGGCCAGCAGGCCGAGGATATCCTTTTTGTTCAGGGTCTTGTGCCATACACCCTGCCATTCACTCGGCACATCGAATTCGTTCTGCTGTTTATCTTCGGGCGAGGCGATGACCGCTTCGAACTCCTGTTGCACCAGGCTGCGATGTTCCTCCAGTTCGGCATAAAAACCGGCCCAGTCGACAAAGCCCATAATGCGGGCCAGTCGTTGCCGGCCCGCTTCGTCTTTCGGCAGTTTTTGGGTTTGCTCGCACTTGTAACCCTGCAGGGCGTGCTCGGTGTTGCGCAGAAAACAGTAGGCATCCATCAGTTTGGCGGAGATGCACTTTGGCAGGCAGTTCATGGTTTCCAGCATCGGCAGGATGTGCAGCAGGCGGTTGTCCTGCAGTTGCGTGTCGCGCCCGCCGCGAATCAGCTGGAAGACCTGGGCGATAAATTCGATTTCGCGAATGCCCCCCTGGCCGAGTTTTATATCGTCGCTCAGGCGGCGGCGTTTTACCTCCTGGTTGATCATCTGCTTCAGTTTGCGCAGGGCGTCAATAACGGAAAAATCCACATAGCGGCGGTAGGTAAAACTGCGCAGCATCGACATCAGGCGCTCGGTGTGATTTTCATCGCCATTGGTCGCCACCACTCGCGCCTTGACCATGGCATAGCGTTCCCACTCGCGCCCCTGGGTCTGGTAGTAGTCCTCCAGCGCGTCGAAGCTGCTGACCAGTGCACCGCTCTGCCCGTAAGGTCGCAGGCGCATATCCACCCGAAATACAAAACCGTCGGCGGTCAGTTTGTCGAGGCTCTGGATAACGCGTTTGCCCAGCAGGGAGAAAAATTCCTGGTTGGACAGTTTGCCATTGTCGGTGCTGCCGGAATGCGGGTAGGTAAAAATCAGATCGATATCGGACGACAGGTTCAGTTCCCAGGCGCCGAGCTTACCCATGCCCAATATTAAAAATGGTTGGATTTCTCCCTCTCTGTCCCGAGGCCCACCGTGTTCCAGCACCAGTTGCCGGTAGTGAAAATCCAGTGCCGCCTGCAGGCAGACCTCCGCCAGCCACGACAGCTCGGCGGTGGTTTGCATGGTGTTGGCGATACGGTTGAAGTCGCGCCAGATGATTCTCATCATGCACTGGCGGCGAAACAGCCGCAGTTGCCGGTCCAGCTCAATGGCGTCTTCGACTTCATTGAGCATTGCCTGCAAGGCATTTTGATAATGCTCGTGGGAGAGTTCGTTTTCGATCCGGTTTTGGGCCACCGTAAACCAGAGCAGCTCTGGTTCGGCGAGAAAGCACTCAGAGGCGTACTGGCTGCCGTAGACAATGGCATCCAGCTGCGCCAACAATTCCGGGCGGGAAGAGAACTGTGCGCTCAGTTTCGATTCGAGTTCGGCGAGGTTGGCGGAGTGAATTTTTTTTAACAGTGTGGAATAAAAATCGCCGATGTCCGGTGCGTAAATGCTTCGATCTTTCGACGAGTTAACTAACGAATCCAATGCTGCCATTTTTCGCGCCGAAGGTTTGGGAATAGGGG
>CAYVIB010000018.1:0-94841 GCA_964451365.1 uncultured Cellvibrionaceae bacterium | reverse complement strand
CTGGAAGAGCTCGAACTGCTCGAAGACGAGCCGCCGCAGTCACCAACCGGGCCGCCATCGCCCCACTGGTCGCTACAGGTATCGATGCCGATACAACTCTGGTTGTTTTCCCATCCCCAACCGCTGGTCTGGTTTTGACACATGGGCCGGACCTCGCCATACCAATTACATTGGCATGAACTCTGGGCCTGCGCCTGGGATGTAAAACAAACGATTGAAATAAAAAAGGCGCTTAGCACGCCCCAGGTAAACTTACTCATTGGGATATTCTTCATTAGTTTAGTCCCCGTTGTTTGCAAACATGATTAATGGTTTAAATAGTTCTGGGCGAGCACCGCTTACACGTACATCGCCGCCATAAACCGGGTGTCAGAATATACTCCAAGCCTCTTATTGTCTAACCAAACATAACTTTATGGAGAACAGGATCAATGCTGCACCTCAGCATTTGGTGCGCATCAAATTTTTAGTTGGCTTTTTTAAGTTATTTTTCCGGTGAGTTGGACGTGGAAAGTTTTGGAAGTTTTCCACCTTTCGATGAATCTGTGGGAATTGGGGGCTAAATTTAACCGTTTCCAGATAGGTGCAGGCAAGGCAGCATCATGAACAGAATGAGAACAGCTGATCGTTGAATTCGCTCCCGAAGTTGACCTGTTATTTTTCCTGGTGGATGGCAAATAAAACCTGGTTCAGATAGAAGGTCGGCCAGATCATGACCCGTGGCCAGAACTTCCGACAGCGGGAAAAGGTACCGGAAAGATATATTATCGGGAAAAAGTTAAACAAAAGAAAAAGCGCGCAACGGACATTGGGTATCTCCTGAAGCGGGATCGGCTAAAAACAGCCTTACCCGCCAGGCGGGTAAAGGCTATATCTTGCGACTCTCCTTACTCGTAGTACTGCAAATACTTTTTCGCATACTTCCGGACGCGCTTGTTCCCGGCGCTATCCCGGATATTTTCAATCTGCGCTTTATATTTGAGATCGGCAGAACCGGCAATGGCTTTAAGCAACCACGCCATCGCGTCCACGGAAAGGCTGTCACTTGCTTTTGAATAGCGCTCTTCGAGTGTTTTCGCGGCAACATCCAGCAGGTCCCGATCATAACTTCCTTCGTAATGAATCCGCTTTGCCGCAATCCGTATCAATTCGTCATTGCCGCTTTGGAGCATATTTTTGAAGCGCTGTTTTTCGGAAGGGTATTCGGCCTTGGCGCTTTTATGGTTGGGGTTGATAAGCGGGTTCCATTTTTTATAGTCATCCAGTTCTTCCAGGCTCTGTCGCGCATACTTACGCAGCTTTTTGTTCGCGGCCTCGTTAGCCACGGTGGACAACGTCGGGCGATACTTTTCATTGCCCGAAAACGCCAGCCCCTTGGCCGCCCAACTCAGTGCATCCACCAGATTTCCGGAATCGGCGGTTTGATAGCTATCAAGCAGGTCCTTCTCCAGCGGGTCGAAAATACGTGGGTCCGACAGGCCCGCCCACGCCAGAGGCTCAATGGTCTTCTGTTTTTGCAGGATGGAACTCTTGGAGAAGGCGTCCAGGTAGTCCTGGGGTTTGAGGTCGCTGGCCTGGGCAGACACCGCCAGAACCGCCGAAAGCAGTAAAACGAATATATTCTTCATATTATTTTTCCTTTTCCTGTTGTGTTGATTGCGCTCGCCCGCCGGCATCCGGTCGAACATGGGCACAGTCGCCATTTTAACCGGCCTACCCTCTTTTTCCAGAACCTATTGAATAATTGTCAATGATTTTTCAGGTAACAAGGGTACGGGACGGATTAAGGACGTATTTTCCAAGGGGCATCGGTGGGATAGGTTCTACTAACCCAGGGATGGGTTTACGACGTGTTTCTGGAGAGCCCCCGCCGTAGCGACCGGGTTCGTTGGCACAGTCATTAAAAAATTCGCTTGAGTAAGTGCCATTCCGTTCTGACCTGGAGTTTGATTTATTAGGACGACCATCCTATTATCTGGGACAGTTATCCTACATCCAAATCTTTATGGTTTTTTTTCGACTCTGGTCGCGGGGGGTTGTCGATGAGTGATAAAGCCACGCGCGATCAAATTATCGAGGCGGCCGATCAACTGTTCTATCGGAATGGCTTCGAACATACGTCTTTCACGGATATTGCCGGCACCGTGGGAATTTCACGCGGCAATTTCTATTATCACTTTAAAACCAAGGATGAGATTCTGGATGCCGTGGTCAGCCTTCGCCTGGCCAATACGTGGAAGATGCTGGAAATGTGGGAGCTCGAAGCAGCACAGCCGGCGGACCGCATACGTAGCTTTATCAATATTCTGGTCATGAACCGGGCCAAAATTAAAAGGTACGGTTGCCCGGTCGGCACACTTTGCGGTGAGCTGGCAAAACTGGATCACAGCGCGCAAAGCGAGGCAAATAAACTGTTTACCCTGTTCCGGACCTGGCTGCGCAGACAGTTTACCTTACTTGGCCGCAAGGCGGATGCCGACAAGCTGGCGATGCACCTGCTCGCCCGCAGCCAAGGTGTCGCCACGCTGGCGAACGCTTTCCAGGACGACAAGTTTATCCGGCAGGAAGTCCGGCAGATGTATGATTGGCTGGATTCCTGTATTGAGACTGCGTGAAGCGGGCCAGACAAGTTTCACCCTCTTTTCTTTCTTAGCGAGGAGACAGCCCATGTTTGTCGTCTAGGCACGAGGAGTGTGGTTTGGTCATTCCAAATGAGCGACGAGCAAAGCTTACCGCTCCTGCTTACGCTCCTCATCGCAGTGCCGCATCACTACATCCATGTAGGCGACGACGAGTGGCGGCTTTTAGGCACAACCCGAAGGGCTGGGGCTCCTGCTTTTAAAACAAAAGGTCCGCCCAGCGGCATTATCAGTCGCTTATGTAGAATGACTACACTACGCTCCTTCTGTCCGGGCAGCATTACCGCTTGGCGGACGCAAAAATGGTCTCCAGCAGCGATAACCGAATTGGTGTTAACAGGCCCTAAATTCTGTTATACAACCGCGCGGAATATGGTTATATTGGCAGGTAAGTTACCCAACCCTTTACAAGGTCCTCGCCATTTCGTTTTCACCCTTTGTACATCCGTTGGCGAAGTGAGCTTAGCGCGCCAGATGTTGATATGCACGCCAAAATAAAAGAGCATATCGGAATAGATGAGAAGACTGATAAACCGCTACAGAAAGTTCTTCGTCAGCCTCAACCTGGACGACCGGGCGATATTTATACTCACCATCATAACGCCCCTGATCGTCGGCTTGTTCATACCCCTGCGCCTGTCTACCGGCGAGTACAGTCTGGTCGCCACCAACACCACCATTATGGTGGCGATGGGCACCATACATCTGCTGTACCTGAACAGACTTTACAAGCTGGCGCGCGCCACTTTCTTCTCCTTTTTTTGCATCATTATCGTGGCCATAGTTTATTTGAAGGGGCACCAACAACTGAGTTGGGTTTACACGGCAATGGCCGTGCTGTTTTTCTCGATGAAGCCGCGCAACGCCTTCCTGATCAACCTGGGTATCCTTTCCATTATCTGCGTCCTTATCCATGACGAGGTCAGTTTCGCGAGATTCATGCAGGACGCGCTCTCAATCCTGAGCCTGATCACCCTGGTGTTCCTGTTGTCCGAAACTTCGCAAAAGCGCAGCGAAGTCGCATACGAAATAGCGCGAACCAATGAAATTGCGGCGATGAACGATCCCCTGACCGGTGTCGGCAACCGCCGGGCTTTCGATGTAATGTTTGACAAATTTTCGCTGCACTCCAGGCCCGAGGAAAACTCGCTGATATTGATAGATGTGGACCACTTCAAATCCATTAACGATACCTACGGACACGACATCGGCGACAGCGTTTTGCGATGGATTGCGTCAGTGATGAAAGCGCATGCCCGCAGTGGCGAACTTATTTACCGGATCGGAGGAGAGGAATTTGCCATTTTGATGGAAGGAACCACCACCAACGAAGCAAGGGCTTTTGCCGAGCGCATTCGGGTTTTTTTCGAAACCACCATAGTGGATTGCATTGCGGAATACGGGGACCGGATAAATATAACGATAAGCGTGGGGATAAGTAACTGCACAACCACGAATAAAAAAGCGTGGTATAAGAGTGCTGACAGAGCGTTATACGTGGCCAAGTCTTCCGGTCGCAATAAAGTAGTAGTTTTAAACAACGATGATAGTTATGTGAATACCGGGGGGATTCCAGATGATAAAACACGCCGAATACGGAGGAGCAGCCTTTAGATACGTACACAGGAAGGTCCTCAACAAGCATCCAACGATAGTCTATGTGGGAGGGGCATTTCAATCTATCGAATCCGTGACAAAATGCGAGGAATGGCTACAGAATTTTTCTCACCTCATTATTGAACTGCCCGGATTCGGTGAATCCCTGCAGGTTAGCCAACAAACCTCTTTTGATCTTTTTGCCGCTTGCATCCATACCGCTGTCAGCGAGTGTAACCTGAGCAACATCTATGGGTATGCCTATTCCTACGGCGCGGGCCCGATGGGAAGATATGTGGCGCAACATGAAAACCAGGTAAAAGGTTTAATTGTGGGCGGCGCATCGGCATCAATGACATCGGAAATGGAAGCGCGTGTCGAACGCCTAATAGAAAGCGCGCGCAACAAAAACGAGTTCATGGAGGTGTTCACCTCCACCTTTTTTTATCAGCAGGAAGAGGAACTGTTTTCCGGCAGGCTTTCCCACTCGCTGGTGAAACGAAGGCTCCGTTCCGTTAGCGAGGTTGAACTAAACAGGTTTGTGGAAAACTACCAAACCCTGCTAAGGGAGCACCGGAATGTTGCCAAAGTCAGCAATAAAGTTCCCGTAATGGCCATAGGTGGCGAGCGGGATATCTTTGTCGACCGGACGCTGTTAAACGGGTTCAAGAATTACTGCGGGAACATTGAAATTGCAGAACTGGCCGGCACCGACCATTTTTACTACCTGCAGCGCCCGGAGGTGTTACTTGAGATGGTCAGGCAATTTATCGAAAGGTGCGAAATTCCCATACTTCCAACCGCTCATATCGGATATATAAATGAAGCCATTCCTTGTTATTCAGTTGCGGCCGGAGGATAAAACATCGGACAGCGAGTTTGACGCGATAAAGCGCCACGGCGGACTGGACGACGCGGAAACGGTAAGACTGAGAGCGGAAAAGCAGGGGCTGCCGTCAATCGACTTATCCCGCTATGCCGGGATTATCGTCGGCGGCAGCCCATTTGACGTCAGCACACCGGACGCTCAAAAGAGCGATATCCAAAAGGCGGTCGAGTCCGCTTTTTATCGCCTGTTTGATGACATCGTCAAACAGGATTTTCCTTTCCTCGGCTGTTGTTCCGGCAATGGGTTGCTTGGAAGCTACTGCGGTACGCGCATATCCCGAAAATACGGCGAAGCCGTCGGGGGCGTAAATATTTCGCTGACGGAAGAGGGAAAACGCGACCCGCTCCTGGCCGGACTGCCGGATGTTTTCCGGGTGCTCACCGGGCATAAGGAAGCATGCGAATCCACCCCACCCAATTGTGTTCTATTGGCGACAAACGAAGCCTGCCCGGTTCAGATGTTCCGCCTGAAACAAAACATCTACGCAACCCAGTTCCACCCCGAAGGGGACGCCGGGGGATTTGCGGTGAGAATTCATGTTTATAAAACACATGGCTATTTTCCGCCTGAAACCGCGGAAACGCTGATTGAATCTTTAAAACATGAATCCACGCCCGAGGCAAAATTGATATTGAAAAGATTTGTCGATCGCTACCGCACAGTAACCGTTTGACGTTTACCGGCACTTCACGCTTTTCGGAGCCTAAAGCAAGTGAAGCGCAAGAATGGGATAACAGCCAAATTTTTGACGCCCTTGCAATTACTCAACTTATCAGTCCGCTTCGGCACTTCTGTCCTGTTAATTTTCATATTTAAATCGAGCACTGAAAGACTTGTTTCCGAAACAAGTTTGCGGGAAATCGTTCAACATGTACTTTAAATACTCAACGACGTTAAATCGGGCGCCAATATTAATCAAAGCAATATTTTTCGCGTGACATATGTACTAAGATCGAAGCATCATCTACTGCATGTTTAAAGGAGCTTATACCGCCATACCTGCAGTACTCCTGGAACCTATCTTAATATTACGGTTTTTGTTTCAAGTAAAAACATGCGATGACGCAGGGAGGCAGAAGGAGATTTTTGATACCGACTCCTTCAAAAAACCAAGGCAATATAAGAAAATTGATGAGCCGCTTTTGCGACGGGATCGCCTGATACAGATAGAGTTTTCCAATAATAATAACTAACGGACGATTTAATGCCTGGCAAAGACAACGGCCGCGTATTTTTAAATGTCACATACCTGAAACATTTAAGAAAAAAGAAAGGGCTGACGCAGGACGAGCTTGCTCTGGAATGCAGAACCCGGCGGCTATCAGTTTCGATATCTTCTATAAAACGTGCCGAGTCAGGGCAAAAGGTTCTTTATAGAACTGCGTTAAACCTTGCGCGGTATTACGGTGTCGGCATTGCGGATATTTTGGCGGAGTCAGAAATCGGCGGTACGTCGTCGACAAGGTTACCCTTTCGACATTTCGCGGGGATTAAACCGAGCGCAGCAGCTATTCCCGTTGGCCATACGGATCAAGCGGAACTGGATATAACGACCAGGAGCCAGTACCGTATCTTTTTACTTATCGAATACAAAAGCGGAAAGACAGCCCAGCCCGGCCGTTATTTACAGCGTTTGAACCTGCCTTTCGATACCCTCGCCCCCCACCTTGGTATTGCTCTGCCGGGGAATAATTGCGACATGGATCTGTTCCGTTACTTTCGGCAATTATGCCTTCTTTTAACAGAAAAATATCATCGTACTATACGCATATCCGCCCAACGGATTGTCAGTCACGGCCAACGTGAACCGACATTTCCGGATTTACACGAAGCCATCGGCCTTACACCGTGGGGCGGTATCTCTGTTTGTCCCCACATCACATTATCGGGCGTATATCCGCCATCGACTCCGGCCACCGGTTTATCGGCGCACCTGAAGGGCTGGCGTCTTATCAGCGTAAGCGAACGGCCGGCTTTTTTTGTCGGCCGGCAGTGGGAGCTGTCGCAACTCCACGCATGCGCTCGTTCCGTCGATACCGGCCGGCACGGAGAAACGGTCTACCTGGAAGGCATGGCGGGTATCGGCAAGACAGCACTGATACACCGTTTTATAGAGGATACGCGAATAGACGAAAACCAGGTGGTGCTACTGGACTTACATCGCCTGTCGGCCGCACAGATTGCCCCATTGCAATATCTGGTCAGGCGGCTTTTACATCTCCCGTCACAGGCCGGCGATATGATGACGCGGCATGGAATCACCTCGTCGACTATTTCAGTTACGTTGCAGGTATTCGTTTGCCTTATGGCCGGCGTGCGTCTTCTGGACACGGAAAGAAGGCTGCTGGATGCGTTGGGGCCGGAACAGCGGGAGACCGGAGTGCGCGAAGCTTTGGCCGAACTTGTTGAATTGCGCCGGGCTGGCGGTCGATTGTTACTGATTATCGAGGACGTCTATCTTGCCGACCCGGGATTTACAGAGATCGTAAAAGCACTCGCGCTGCAGACCCAAAGCAAGCCTTTTCTTCTTTGTCTATCCACTCGAAAAACCGGTAAATACTTCAGCCGGCCCGCGTGGCTCGACCACGCCCGGATGATGGAAATAACCGGATTAACCGAGCTGGAATCCAGGGCATTGTGTAGCAAACTGTCATCCACCGATTTGCGGCACATGCGGGACATCCACAGCCGTGCTCTCGGTCATCCCGGATACCTTTTGCAGATGATTCATGCCGGTGAACTCACCGATGATTTTTATGCGGCCGTGAACTGCACTGTCGAATTCAGGCTAAACAAACTCACCTCACTGGACCTGTTTGCCTTACATGTCATTGCGGTTTACGGGATGCCGGTTTCCATTGAACAATGGCATAACCTGCTGGGCGCGCTACTGGATTCGCCAAACCTGGTATGTAATCCGCAAGTTCTGGTGTCCGCGCAATTGCTAAAGCAGCATTCCGATTCCTATATCTTCGTGCATCCAATCGTGCGTGAATCCGTTGTTAGTCGAATACCCGGGCCCGAATTGGAGCGAATGGAGAAAGCTGTCGAAAACTGGACCGGCACCAACACCACCGGGAATGAAACACGCAATACACCCGCAGTCAACAGTACCAGTTTCGGTGCACTGGCAAAGAAGGCCCGGGAATGCGCGCATCAGTTTCACTACACCCGTGCATTCGACTTTTACCGGGCCGCTGTCGAAGTCGCGCCCGCCGACGCGCAGGCAAAACTTTTCAACAAGACGGCACACTGCCTGCTTTCCCAGGGCAAAATTACCGAGAGTATTACGTTCCACCAACACGCTCTCGACTCGGCGCGCCAAAACCGCGGCGGACGTTATCAACTCGACCTCGCCAAGGTGTATGACCTGATGGGCCGGCACGAGAAAGTGATGGAAATCACCCAGGATGCAGGTGAAATACTGTGGCACAAGGGAAATCACTCCCGATGGGACTCCTTTGCGGAAATGCATGCAATTCGCGGCAGCAGCCGACTGTATGGCGGTTGCATCAGCGAAGCGCGGGTGGATTATCAGCAGGCGCTTTACTGCAGTACCAATACATCAAATCCGAGAACCAGGGCGGTGGCATTATCCGGACTGGCAAAGTGCTGTTACGCCCAGGGCAGAATGCGGGAAGCGCGGGAACTTTATACTACCTGCCTGAACTTGTGCGAAGCTTCAAGCCTGTTGAGTATCGAATCCGAGGTTCGCGCCATGTTGACACGCGTTCACTATTTTCAGCTCGAAACGGTAAAAGCAATACAGAATGGCCAACAGGCCGTCATGCTCTCGCACCATACCGGCAATGTTCGCGCGGAATTGATCGCGCGCCTAAGCCTGACCTGGATACTGCTTGAAACGAAATCCTTTAAACAGGCCAGGCAAGAGATAACCGCAGGCCTTAACCTGGCGCGCAGGGCCAGGGCGCCGCGATATATCGCCTTCCTTCTGGAAAGCAAGGCCCGCCTGCTCTGGATGATGGGTGCGGGCATGAAAGCCACCATGTCCATTAACCGCGCGTTGCACATCATCAGGGAACAGGCATTGGAACCGTCAATCGGTTCATGGCTCAGTGCGACCAAAGCCCTGATCGAGCGGCGGCACGATGAACGATATAGCGCGTTGAAGCAGGGAGAGGAATGGTTGCAAAACCCCACGGCAATCCATAACGCCCTCAACTTTTACAAAGAAGCCATTCACACCGCCTGGCAACTCGGGGATGCGGGACTTCTTAAAAAGTATCACTCGCAATTAAAAGAGTACAACCAAAAAGCACCTACTAAATGGGCGGAATTGCATCTTAATCAGGCCGACCTCATGCTTGGTATGATGAGGGGATCCGCGAAAAAATCGGCGTTAAAAAGGTTTAATGAAAAAGTCCGTGGATATCAAATGCTTCGACTGCAATTCGACCCCGCCACGCTTTAACTCCCCAAACTTGATTCGCGAATGCCCGGATTTTTGACTTCCGGTTCAGCGTTATGTCGCGTCAAACATTTTATATTCCACATCTGATACCAAACTGATACGGAAGCCCACGACGCCAATTCGTAGACTTAAATTCGCTTACATATCCTGGCGGCGGGTTGCGACAGCCGACCGGAGTGTTTCGGACAAAATAATACGCGCCACCGTCGGTGGCGTATTAGAGAAAAACGAATGGATCTTATAGGGCAGACACTCGAGCTTCTTAGAGACAGGCTAAACCAATACTTCAACAATATTTACCTCGACAACGACGATAAGGTCATTATTTCAAATATTGTCAAGCATGACGGAAGTTTGTATGAAGAGGCCAAGGACAAGCTGGTTATTTTTTTGGCGAATATGCAAACGGAAAATATTATAAGCACATTTTCAAAAGATAAGTTGGCGGAAGGTAACAAATACGTTTCTGTCACTCCTCCGGTTTATATCAATCTGTTTCTGCTTTTCTACGCAAATTACGCGGATGCGAATTACAGAAACGGACTCGCCATGATTTCCGGCACGATTTTTTTCTTCCAGCAAAACCCGGTTTTTACCCAAAACAGCCTGCCCGGCCTCAATTCCGCAATCGATAAACTCACTTTCGAAATGGTGAATATGGATATGGCCGAACATAATTATTTGATGGGGCTGGCGGGAACAAAATACCTGCCGTCGGCACTGTATAAAGTCCGGATGCTGCCTTTTGTCGGCCAGTCAATTCAGGGGCAGACACCGGCCGTCACAGGTTTGCAGGACCACGGCGATCCGGATGCGGCCGAAGTGCTGCATCCTCCCGAAAACGAGCAGGAATCGGAAGAATAAGCGAATGGCAATAATGTCCGACAGCCGGGCTTTTGAAAAAATCGCCTTTTCGTGTCCACGGGAAAGCGATACTGTCGATCAGTCCAGGCTTGAACCGCGCAAGTACAAATACAGCACATTAATGCAGGTGGAATTCTTTAACACCTACTACAACCAATCGGAAGAAAAATGCGCTGATTTCACTATTTACCCGACGACGTCCACACAAACCCTGATGAAGAGTCTCGGGTTGCTGTTCAAAAAACGCCGCACGGGGTTTTCCATCCTGTACAACACCAAAGCCGAACATACTTTGGTCCAATATCTTAGAAACCACGGAACGCGGACCGATAGCGGGGACATCGGGTTCTGGTCAAAATTGTCCTTTATCGCGGCGTTGCGCAATCCGGTTTTCGTTAACTTTACCGATCTTCCGTTTAATGTGGATCTGACGACGCGGAATATTTATTTGTCGAACCAGATGGCGCACCGGGAAGACAACGAAATTCTGCTCAATGAAGGCAACTACATCTCTTCCAGACAGGATAATTTTACCGAGGTGGTGCCCTCGAAATTCTCGGTTCCGTTCGAGTTTGAGGTTAACGGAGAACCTGTAAGCACCAATAAAATTGTGGTAAAAAACCTGTCCGGCGAGGAGGTGATATGCGAATCGCGAAAACCTGCCGTCAGCACCGTCTACCTGGATTTCGTTCCCTTTCCCGAAGGTTTATACACCATCGTCTGGCTAGACGGCGATATGGTAATTTTCGAAAAGCAGGTTATTTATACCGCATCCTATCCGACTCCACTTTGTTTTATCGATCTGCTGTTCAGCCGTCCCACCGAAGATGCAACGGGGATTTATCCGGTAAACCTCGCGTTGCAAAAAAATCCGGTAACTGCCACACAGTACAACCTGAGATTCCGGGCGCGCGAAATCCATTGGGTGTATTGGGTCGTGCCGTCCGCCCAGCCGGTGGAAAACATGCGAATCAGGTCCGACGGTGACAACCCGGTTACTTTCCGCGGCCCCACGCCCGGTTCGATTCCCACCGGCCGGCCTGCCTGGCGTTTTGTGTCACACCAGGTTATTCCCATGCGGGAAAGGTCCCCCCTGCGATTCAGGCTGGTGGACCGCCTCAACTGCCGGTGTGAAAACCCGTGTGAATGCCCGAGTAAAACGCTTGTCAACCCGTTGCCGTTAATGAGCAGCAACCAGGTATTGCGCAACTCGCACCTGTTTCCACCAGACATCGCACCGCCATCGAAGACGGATAAATATTCGGAGGTTTACGTTTATGTGTAACACCAGTTTCTCCACCCAATACAGCAGCATCGTATAAACAACCTACAGGTACCAAAGCAATCCAGCTAATCAAGAGGATGTAACAATGGCAACAGTCAGTAGAAAAACCCCCGGTGTTTATGTCACGGAACTGGACGCCTTTCCACCTTCGGTGGTCGGAGTCGAAACGGCCATTCCGGCGTTTATCGGATACACGCAACAAGCCAAGATCAGCGGCAAACCAGTGTACAACCAACCAATCAAAATTGAGTCCATGGCCGACTACATGTCCATATTCGGCGTGGGCTTTAAACCGGTGTACACCATTGAGGATGCGCCCAGTGGCGCCGTGGAAGCCGGTGATTACGACGTCGAAGTCTTCGACCCCAACACATCCACGATGATGTACTACGTCCTCACTCAAACCGGCACATCCAGATTCAACCTCTACAACAGCATGCGCCTGTTTTACGCCAACGGCGGCGGTACATGCTACGTGGTTTCCGTGGGAGACTACACCAATGGGGGACAGACTCCCACCGGCGTCACTATCGACTCGGACAAACTCATAAAGGGCTTGGGTGTTATCGCCGAACAGGTCGGGCCGACCATCCTGGCTGTACCCGAAGCGATTCTCCTGCCTGATGACGGCACCACGGACAAGCCCTGGGAATCCGCCAAATATCAGTCCGTGGTCCGCGCCATGCTGGAGCAGTGCGGCAACTTGCAGGACCGCGTGGCCATTCTCGACGTCTACGGCAGCCAATACGCCGCCAAAACAAATCTCGATGCAATCACAACCCGCTTTCGCGAGGATGTGGGAGACAAGGCTCTGAACTACGGCATGAGTTATTTCCCCTTCCTTGAAACCACGGTGGTGCCGGTCAGCGATTTCAACTATTTGAACATCGAAGATCCGGCCGGCCAGCTTACAACCATCCTGACCTGGGAAAACGTAAACCTTTACGGCGATAAAACATCGAGAAATGAGGCGGTGCAAGCAGATATCGACAATATGGGCACTATCACCGGTCCGCCGGAGGAAGTGACGAAACTGAACCAGAACCTTGAGGCATCGCTTCCCCTGCTGGTCAATATCCTCAATGTGATAGTGAGCAAGAACGATCAGTTGCCACCCAGCGGCGCAATGGCTGGCGTGTTCACCTATATGGATGCCAACAAGGGCGTCTGGAACGCTCCCGCCAACATCACCTTGAGCGCGGTCAGCCGACCCTCCTACAAACTCACCGCCGACCAGCAGGGCGACCTCAATGTGCCTGTAGACGGCAAGGCCATTGATGCAATACGCGAATTCCAGGGCCGCGGCACCGTGGTGTGGGGCGCGCGGACGCTGGACGGCAACAGCAACGACTGGCGCTACATCCAGGTAAGGCGAACACTGGTCTATATCGAGCAATCCATCAAGAACGCAATGGACCCCTTCGTTTTTGCCGCCAACGACGGCAACACCTGGGTAAAAGTCACATCCATGGTGTCCGCCTTTTTGCAGGGCCTGTGGTCGCGCGGCGGCCTGATGGGCGCGACGGCTTCCGAGGCGTTTACCGTGCAGTGCGGACTTGGCAGCACCATGACGCCGCAGGACATCCTGGACGGTTACATGATCGTGCAGGTGACCGTGCAAATGATCCGGCCGGCGGAATTCATTGAATTAACATTCAAGCAGCAGATGCAGGGTATCAGCTAACAAAAGCTCAACCAGCGCTTGAATCCGTTTGCCCGCGACAGCCGAAACGGATTCAGGCCGGAAGGATTTTTAACGTGATCAAATTAATTTTAAATCAATAAAGGCAGGTATTTATCATGGCAGGTGAAGTGCAAAACAACATTTGGCCCTTACCCAAATTTTATTTCTCCGTCACCCTGGGTGACAACGACGCAGTCAGCTTCCAGGAAGTTGACGGCCTGGAAAGCGAGACCCAACCAATTGAATACCGGCACGGCAACAGCCCGGTATTTTATCCCATCAAAATGCCCGGCCTGGGCCGCGTGGGTAATGTCACCATGCGCAAGGGGATCTTCGTCAACGATTCCACCTTCTGGGATTGGTACAACGAAATCAAGATGAACACGATCGCGCGCCGCACGATTGTGATCAGCCTGCTTGATGAAGAGGGCAATCCGAAAACCACCTGGACACTCAACAATGCCTGGCCCACCAAAATTACTGGCACCGATCTCAAATCGGAAGGTAACGAAGTGGCGGTGGAATCGGTGGAAATCGCCTACGAAACACTGGTGATTGAAGCGCCGTAAAGACGAAGGCAGGTAAGAGGACAGCGGCATGAGCGATGAGTATTACCCACCCGGCGCATTTTATTTCAGTGTGTCGATACTGGGTTCGGCGACGCCGCTGGCCCTGCTTACCAGCATTGATGCCAGCTTCCAGGAAATCCGTGGCATCGACTCCCAGTTCGATGTCGAGGAAGTCACCGAAGGCGGCGAGAACCGGTTCGTGCACCGGCTGCCGCGCGCGGCCAAGTACAGCAACCTGGTACTGAAGCGCGGCGTGGTCACCAAGGATTCGTTTATTGCCGAATGGGTGGGGGTCACCATCGGCGCCAGCCTGTCACTGCCCATCGTGCCGCAGAACATTCTGGTGACCCTGCTCGACCCGGACGGCACACCGATTACCGCCTGGCTTTTTATCAACGCCTACCCGGTACGCTGGGAAGTATCGCCGATGAATTCGCAGGAGAACCAGTTGCTGACGGAAACGCTGGAATTTTCCTACAACTATTTCGAGCGCTTTAACCTGGGCAGTCCCGCATCGGCGGCGGTCAAGCTGGCGCAACTGGCAAACCGCTTTGCGTGATTACAGCTTCAAAAATAAAAACAGGATTTAATTTGTGGCACTGGAAATAAATGAAATAGATATCGTCATGCGTGTCGGCGACCGCGCCGACGAAGTAAAACAAAACCAGCCGGATATCCGGTCCGACGAATGCGGCAATCCGGACTACGACGCTATCGTCGCCGACTGCACCCGCAGGGTGCTCCAGCAACTGGCAAACCTGCAGGCGCGTTGATATGGGCTACTCCGGCAGTCTGGAAAAAATGACCATCACCGCCTACAGCGACGGTAAATTCAGCAAACAGGTCGGCAAACCTTTTCCGGTGTATATCAATCCGGAGAAATACACCCAGGATTACCGCATTTGTTACAACAATGTACAGGCGCAGGGCAGCCCCGGCGGCTCTCCCGATTTCAATAAAATTGCCGACGAGAAGATGTCCTTCGAGCTGGTTTTTGACGGCACCGGTGTGATTCCTTCACCGATTCCCGGCGTGGTGCCGTATACGGAAGACGGAATTAAAACGCAGATCGATGAATTCAAGAAACTGGTTTTTAATTACAACGGCAACATTCACAGCCCCAATTTTCTCAAGCTCGCCTGGGGCACGATGCTGTTCAAGTGCCGCCTTACCACGCTGAATCTTACTTACACGCTGTTCAAACCGGACGGCACGCCCCTGCGCGCCCGTGCCAATGTTAATTTCGTCGGCTACACCGACGAAGTGGAACTGGCCAAACAGGCCAATAAAAGTTCACCCGATCTTTCGCACCTGGTAACGGTTAAAGGTGGCGATACGCTGCCACTGATGTGCTACGGCATTTACGGCAGCAGCGCCTACTACATCCAGGTGGCGCGGGTAAACAAACTCACCGACTTCCGCTCGCTCAGGGTCGGCATGCAATTATTATTTCCTCCTTTGGGGACGGACCCGCAATGACCGCCAAATCACCTATCTCCGGTGACATATCGCTGGTTACGTTTACGATCAAAGTCGATGGCAAGGAAATCGACAGCACCGTTCAGGTGATTTCCATCGACACCTGGATCGGCGTCAACAAAGTTCCCAAGGCGCAACTGGTGATATTCGATGGCAGCGCGGCGGAAAGCAATTTCGAGATCAGCGCCGGCAAGGTTTTCATTCCCGGCAACAAAGTGGAAATCGCCGTGGGTTACAACCAGAAGGAAACCGTTATCTTTGCCGGCGTGATCGTCAAACAGGGAATTGAAATAAGCCAATACGAAGGCTCGAAACTGGTCGTCGATATTACCGACGAAGCGATAAAAATGACGCTGGAGAGAAAAAACAGTCATTTCGAAAAAATCAAGGACAGCGACCTTATCGGCAAATTGATTACCGCCAACGGACTGAAAAAGGACGTGGCGACAACCAACAACGTGCAGCCGGAAATTATTCAGTACTACACCAGCGACTGGGACCTGATGGTAACCCGCGCGGAGTTGAACAGCCTGGTGGTCATTGTCGACAAGGGCACCGTGTCGGTAAAAAAACCGGACACCCAACAGCAACCGGCGCTGGGCGTGAAATACGGCGATTCCATTCTGGACCTGCAACTGAATATGGATGCCGCCACGCAATACACCAAATCCTCGATTAAAAGCCACACCTGGGATTTCGATCAGCAAAAAGCGATCGAGGCCGGCCCCGGCGCTGTCAGCGTCAAGGAGCAGGGCAATATTTCAAGTTCAACCCTGGCGGATGTTTTCAAGGTAAAAAATTATACCCAGCAGACCGGTGGCTCGATTAACAAAGCCTCGCTCACCGATTGGTCCTCGGCGGAGCTGATGCGTTCGATGCTGTCGAAAATTCGCGGCACTGTTCTGTTCCAGGGCAGCGCGCTGGCGCAAACCGGTAAGACCATCGAACTGGCGGGACTGGGTCCACGATTCAACGGCGTGGCATTTATCAGCGGTGTTCACCACAGTGTTCACAGCGGCAAATGGCTTACCCGCGCGGAAGTCGGCTTGTCCCCGCGGTGGTTCGCCGCCACCACGCCCGATATCGCCGCGCCAGGGGCATCCGGACAGTTGCCACCCATTAAAGGTTTGCAAACCGGTATCGTCAAAAAAGTCGCCAAGGATCCGGACGGCGAATTCCGGGTGCTGGTTACACTGCCGCTGATCAAGGACGACAATAAAGGGTTGTGGGTGCGGCTCGGAACGTTCTACGCCTCGAACAAAGTGGGTGCTGTATTTTATCCCGAAGTGAACGACGAAGTGATTGTCGCATTTATGAATGAAGACCCTCGCTACGGCGTGATACTGGGCAGCGTTTACAGCAAAAAAAATGCGCCGCCTTATCCGCCGGATGAAAAAAACCTGAAAAAGGCCATCAAGACTAAAGCGGGCCTGGAAATTATTTTTGACGAGAAAGACAAAATCATCGAGTTCAATACACCAGCCAAGCAGCAGATTAAAATCGACGACAAGGGCAAGAGTATCCTGATCAAGGACAGCAACAACAATAAGATCACTTTGTCGAAAAGCGGCATCAGCCTGGAGAGCGCCTCAAGCATCAAGCTCAGCGCCAAAACCGATATTATCCTCGATGCAAAAGCCAACCTGAAATTAAACGCCGGTGCCAAGGCGAGCATGGCCGGACTGCAAGTGGATCACCAGGCGAAAACAAAATTTTCCGCCAAGGGTAATGCCGCGGCGGAAGTGACCGCATCCGGGATGTTAACCATCAAGGGCGCATTGGTAAAAATCAACTGATAATTTTTTTCTGTTTAGATGGGAATGCAATATGCCACCAGCAGCACGAATGACTGACTTTCACCAGTGCCCCATGACCACACCGGTGGGCCCGGTAAATATTCCACATGTGGGCGGCCCCATTTTGGGGCCGGGCGCGCCCACGGTACTAATCGGCGGTTTGCCTGCCGCGAAAGTGGGTGACATGGCCATGTGCGTCGGTCCGCCCGACTCGATAATCAAAGGTTCGGCAACAGTGAAAATAATGGGCATGCCCGCCGCGCGCATGGGCGACAAAACCGCCCACGGCGGCACTATTCTGCTCGGTATTCCAACGGTAATGATAGGCGGTTAAGTGATCATGGCGGAACCGGAACAGGGCGACAAAGAAACCGCTTTCCTCGGCACCGGCTGGAGTTTTCCGCCGACGTTTACCCGCATCGACAACAGTGTGGTCATGGTAAGCGGCGAAAATGACATTCGCGAAAGCCTGCGCATCCTGTTCGAAACCGAACCGGGCTCGCGCATTATGGTACCGGGATACGGTTGCGACTTGTGGCCGAAAGTCTTCCGGAACGCCACCACCACCTTCAAAAGTGAACTGAAAGACTATATCCAGACGGCAATCACAAACTGGGAAACGCGCATTAATGTCGATGACATCGTTATAGACGATACAAGCGAACCGGACGGTGTACTGCTGATTACGGTGTACTACGTCATTCGCCATACCAACACGCGGGGTAATCTGGTGTATCCGTTTTACCTTGGCGAAGGAACAATTCCGCCAGAGCCGGTTTAGCGTATGGGCGAGCTTGTTGAAAAGCAGCGTATCAATCCCACCAGCAGCCAATACACCCGCTGGCTGCGCGCATTGGACCCGGGTTATGCCAGGGTGGACGATCGCTCGTACCATCAACTGTTGGATTTCTCCGTCCAGTTCGGCGCCCTGATAAATTTTTATAATCTTGAAGATGAAGTGGATGGCGACTGGGTTGATTTTTTCCAGAACGATCCGCAAATGGTGTTCGCCTCGATTGAGGCGATGAGAATCACCGACATCGAAGACAGGTTCGGCCGGTTGCAACGGCGCGCCGGTGAAAACACTCCCGCAATGGAAGCGCTACGCGAAGCCATTACCTTGCTTGCGCGCTTGGCCGGTCGATTCGACGCCTGGATGATCGCGCTGGAAGGCAGCGCGGAACTGGCCGCGTCAACTCTCCTGCGCGATAATTTGCGATCCCAGATTGAAAACGGCCTGGCCGGACATCTCAACCGGCTTCACTCCCATGCGGCGGCGTTGCAAATAAACAGCGCGCGGGAATCGGCTTCCGATGCATCCACCGCTGTGGACTTTCCCCGTTTTTCCCGCGTATGGAAACTGCGCCAGGCACAGCCGGGGTCGTTAGTTTATGACAATACCGGCGCGGAGCGGGAAACCGGCAACACCTTTGATTCACTCGTGCCTATCCTGAATGCTTTTACCGATGCCCTGGCCGGCTTGCAAAACCAGCTCGTTTTCAACCTGCGGGATTCCGAGGGCTATGCCCGGCACCGGCCACAGGTTGCACTTTATATGGCTTTCGCCGGATTGTACCGGCACGCGCAGAACACGATTAATACATTCTCCGAACGCTATGTACGTTTTTATTATGACGAAGTCCTGAAGGAGCGCCCACGCGGCGCTGTCGCGGACCACGTCTATCTTAACTTTACCCTGGAGCAGGACGACGAAACATACAGCGCGCCGGTACCGGCGACGACATTATTCAGCGCGGGCCAGGACAGCAACGGCAATGACATTATTTATACCGCCGACCGGGAATTGCGGGTCAGCGCGGCCGCCATTGCGCGCCTGCGCACGCTGAATGTGGAAAAGGGTCCGCTTATACCGCTGGTCGGACAAGAGAGTCCGCCGGACGATTCTCTGGTGACGCGCCGGATTTTCGCCAGCGAGGTTCCGCTGGATGAAACCGGCCAGACCGACGCCGCCTGGCCCACTTTCGGCGCGCCGGCCTACGGGGAACCCGCAAGCCTCGGCTTTGCCATTTCATCGCCCTACCTGCTGCTCACCGGCGGCGAGCGCGAAATCAAACTGCAAATGCAGTACAGCCAGGAATATTATCAACAGGTTTTACAACCATTGCTGACGCAATTGAGCCAGGCCACCGGCTGCCCGGAGAGCGATATTTTTAACCAGGTATTGGTTAATGCCTTTACGCTCTTCGCCTCATCGGCATCGCAATGGTTTGCCATCCAGGAATACGACATTGATTTTATCGGTGGCGACCAGCAATCCGCCGATTCCACTGAAACGGATATATTCACGGCGCTGTGTTTTATCATCCGCTTCAATCTGCCGGCGTCAGCGCCGGCCATCGACGCTTATAATCCCGAGGACGCCGAAGACGCCACTGATCCGCTTCACCCGCTGAATACCGCGTTGCCGACGGTGGAGGCATATTTATCGCAAAAGGCCATCACCATCGAAGGCGCTGGCGGCAGCGTGGATGTGTACCCGATTTCACTGATCGGTAAAATGACATTGGACGCAATAAATATTTTTACCGATGTCCGCAATCTCAATAACCTGGCACTGGAAAATACCGACGGCGAAATCGATCCGGCTTCGCCTTTCCTGGTTTTCGGCGGCACGCCGGTGGTCGGTTCCTATTTACAAATCCTGCACAGTGAACTTTTCGTCAAAACACCGGACTATCTCGGCGTCACGGTGGAATGGTTCAACATACCGCAAAACGATAACGGGTTTGCCGGCTACTATCGCTACTATGACATTGGTCCGAACGGCACGCCGCAACCCGACCTGTTTAACAACACCACCTTCCTCGGCGAATTTGGCGTAATCAATCCCGGCAGCTGGGACATCGGCAATTCGCAGGCCGACCCGCCGACACACGGCGAAAGCGTTTATCTTTTTCGCACCAGGCCGGACCCCGACGGAGATTGCCTTCCCTCGCCACCGGAGGATGACAAACCGCTGTGCGGCGACACCGGTTTTGAAGACCTGACGGTGCAACCACTTGGGCGAGGTTTTCCTCCCTATTACAAGCCGGAGGAAAGTGCGCTTCGCCTGACATTGAGCGAGCCATCATACGCATTCGGCAACGACCTCTACCCCGAAAACGTGCTGAATGCCGTTATCAGGGATCTTCCCGACACCGACGAGTGCAGGGAAAAATGCCTGTGCGATTGCCGCCCCATTGAAGACACGGTGCGTTGCCTGGAATCCATTCTGGAAAACTGCCTTGTCATTACCGATCCCGACAAACGACTGCAGTGCATCGGGGTAAAACTCGCCGAAGGCGAACTGCTGCTGATCACCGCTTTTATCCAGTGCCTGTTGCGCTGCCTGAACGGTTACGAAGGCATTGTCAGCGCGCAAGTGCTTAAGAAAATAAAAGACGCGGTTAATGAACTCCCGCAACAATCGCCGGCAACGCGCCAGCAAACTATGAAAACATGCCTGGACGCGGTTAACGCATTGGCGAAAACCGCCATACAACCGGTGAATGATGAACCTGTGAAAGCAAGCTGCGGAGGAAGTTGCGATGCTATCTATCAGGTAGCGGGCATAATGTACAAAACCGTGCAGTGCGTTACGCAGTGTGACGGGAGCGAAGACGAGCCGGGTTGCCAGGAGGCATGCCTGCTTTCCGCACTGAAACAGGTGCAGGCCATTTACGATGCCGCGCTCACTGCCTGCATGGACGGCTGCATGGCACCAAAGCAGGAATTGAAATATCCCAATGAACCCTACCTGCCGCAGGCGGTATCCGTGCGAGTGGATTACCGCGCGAGTTGCACACTGTTCGATATTAACGCGGCAGGGGCAATCGAGCCCGACAGTGATTTTTATCACCTGTTGCCTTTTGGCGGTTATCGCCGGATCAATTGCTCAGTCACCAACGTTATCCCCATGCTGCCGAACTATACCAACGCCGGCAATCTCTATATCGGCCTGTCGGCATTGATTACGCCGCAACTGCTGACATTGTTGTTCCAAATAAGCGGCGCCACCGGATTGGAACTGCCTGCGGTTCAATGGGATGTTCTGTCCGATAACCTGTGGCGTGCACTGCCGCCGATCGATGACGTTTCCGATTCCACCTACGGATTGCAAAACTCCGGTATTGTCTCGCTGGATGTGCCGGCAACGAATGATACCGACAATACAATTTTGAGCAGCGACTACACCTGGTTGCGCGCGAGCGTGTTCGATAACGCGGAATTATTTCCCCTGACCCGGGCAATCTTTCCGCACGCACTGCCCGCCAGTCAGATAACCGCCGAAACGGCGATTGAAACGGAAAGCGAAGCGAAGGATGGAGAAGACAACGGTGAAATCGTGGAGAAACGTTCCGCCAAAATGTCGGATGCAATCATACCCGCGCACACCATCAGCAGTTCGGTGGAGGACCTGCCCAATATCGCCTCCATCAATCAACCGATGTCTTCATTCGGTGGCCGCACGCCGGAAACCTATCCGGAATTCCAAATTCGCATGGGAGAAAGATTGCGTCACAAGGATCGCGCGATCCAGGCCTGGGATTACGAGCGGCTGGTGCTGGAGCAGTTTCCTGAAATCTGGAAAGTGCAGGCGCTCAGCGCCCACGACGCACTGCATGCTGACGCACCCGGCAACGTGCTGCTGGTAGTAATTCCCGGGCCGAACTGCATCGACTGCACCGATCCGACCGTACCGGCGGCGCCCAACGACATTCTGCAAAGCATCCGGCAAACGCTGCAAAAAAGAGCGAGTCCGTTCGTGCAGCTGCACGTAAGCAACCCGGTATACGTGCGTGTGTGTGTGCGGATCAGCGTCAGTTTTATTAACCCGGAAGATCCGGGAGCCAATATTGATCGCCTGAACAATGACCTGGTGCAATATCTATCACCCTGGTATTACGACGCGGCGCGCTCCACCCGCGATGGCGATTACGCTTCGGAGGCGGATATTGCGTCATTTATTTTAAATCGCCCCTACGTTCTCACCATGGGATCGATTGAATACATTTACGAACCACCACCGGAAACACTGGAGGCGGATTGGTATTTTCTGACCAGCGCGCCGGAACACGATATATCCATCAGCGAACGGCAATCCCGTCCGGTGACGGAACCGGATTATTCCTATTAACCCATGCGTGGGCTATGCGGTGCAGGACGATCTATTAATTGCCACGTTAATCGTGTCCTGCCAGTGAATTAAAAGTAGAGACATCATCATGGCAGAACCCGTTACCATCGACCCGAATCCACCCGCCAACCCCGGCCTGGATTATTCGACACTCAAGGAGCAGGGCCTGGCCATGGCGCAAGCCCTGGCGGGCGACATCTGGACCGACTACAACGAGCACGATCCCGGCGTAACCGCACTGGAACAGCTTTGCTATGCCCTGACGGAACTGTCCTACCGGGCGGAATTTCCCGTGCGCGATTTGCTCACCGATAAAATCAGCAATCAAATCAATTCGCAGCAACAGGCACTTTACCTGCCGGAGAAAATGTTGCCCTGCAATCCGGTCACTATCGACGATTACCGTAAACTGATCATCGACCGGGTAGCGGGTGTGGGCAATGTCTGGTTGACACCCGATAAGACGCAGCCCGACGTGCGCGGACTCTACTGTATTTGGGCTTACGTTCCCAATGACGAGGAATGTATCTGCGACGATAACAATGTCGCGATAACCGTAAGCCGGCAGGTTGCGGAAGTATATAACCGGCACCGGGATGTCTGTGAGGACGTGGCGGAAGTTCGCCTGCTCGCACCCGTTCTCACCCGCGTCAAGGCACAGGTTGCCATTACCGGGGGAGTTCCGCCCGAATTCACCCTGGCCCGACTTTTTTTTCAATTGGGTTTATTGCTTGCCCCTGAAGTACAGCGCGCCCCGTTGCGGAGTGCACTGGATGCGGGCGCCACGGCCGAAACCATTTTCAATGGCCCGCTGCTTTGGAACGGATTGATCGACAACGCACAACTGCGGGACAAACCGACCTGCATCCCGATATCGGAAGTGACCAACAGCATATTGAAGGTCGATGGCGTGATAAACGTTCGCAATGTCGCGGTAACACTGTTCGAGCCAAACGGTTCCGGGGACAGTACCTACACCGGCAATGACAATATTCCCATTCCGCCGGATCGGTTCCTCGCGCTGGACACGAACGCCGGCGGCGCACATGGCCGTTTCTCTATCGCGCTTGTTTGCAATGGTATTCCGGTCCCCGTCAACGGCGCCCGGGTTGGACGCGAACTGGAAAAACTGTGGAAGAGTTATCGTCGCACCTATAACCTCGCGGCCGAGTATGCCCAGTATTTTGCGTTTCCACACGGCAAGTATCGCGATGTGCGGCAGTATTATTCGATCCAGAACCAGTTTCCCAACCTGTATGGAATAAATGAGTACGGAGTGGTCAACAATAACACGCGCGCCGTCCAGCCGGCGCAGGCGAAACAGTTTAAAGGTTACCTGCTTGCGTTCGATCAGGTTCTGGCGAATTATTTTGCGCAATTGGCGCACGTCAAGGATTTGTACTCCATCGATCGCGGGCTGCAACACACTTACTTTTACCAGTACCTGGATCACTCCGTGCCAGATGTTGAACCGTTGTTGAAAAAAGACGGCTACGACAATTATCACAACGGACTGCCACGGATAATTCACAACGAAGATAATTTTGATGAACGACGCAACCGCTTTCTCGATGTTCTGCTCGCCATTTACGGCCAAACGCTGGACCGGGCCGGCACATCGCAAAGCCAGGAAAGTGGCACCGGCCGCTACGCCAGGCAACTGATAGAAGCCAAAATCACCTGGCTGCAAAATCTTGTCCCGGGCACGCGCGATCGCGGCCGCGCATTCGATTACCTCGATCGAGCTTCGCGTGAAAACATCTGTGCAATGGAAATCAAAATCCGCATCCAACTTGATATGGAAGTGAATGAGCGCGTCCCATTGAGCCAGTTGTGTTCCGAACTCGGTGTGGAAATTGTCGAGTCCGACCGGGACGCCTCACTCGGCAGGAAACTTGACAGCTATTCCGATTACCTGGAAGGCCAATTCTCCTCCATGACAGGCATTGCCGACAACGGTGACGAACAAGCCGCGGCAGCAAGCCCGGCTGCGGAAGTCAGTTCCGACGAAATCCCATTAGCGGCGCGGGATCACCCCGTTTCCCTGCTGCATGGCCAGCGCCTGAGCGAGGAGTTTCTCCAGGCGGCGACGGATATAACGCAGTTCCGGATAGGTGCCTATGCCGACCAACAATATGCCGGCCAACAAAAGGTTGCGCTGGTATGTAAATCACCGGGCGATGGCGGATGGCACTTCATTGAAAGCTACAGGGATTATCGGCAAGCGCAATCGGTGGCCGCCACGTTGGCTCCCACAACCCGGAAACTGCACCGCAACTGCCGACAGATTTATCTGGTCGAACATATTCTTTTGCGTTACGCCCTGCATGATCGCGAACAGGCGGAAAGTGACGAAAAATCCGAACCTGAAAACTTTGATTACAGCTTTACCGTGAGCGCGGTGGTGTCGGTGACATCGGAACAGCGGCGCAGTCTCGACTACCACCGGACCGTTTGCGATATTATTCGCCAGAACACACCCGCGCACCTGATGCTGCAGGTTTATTTTATTTCGCCTCACGCGCTGTGCCACTTCGAAGGTCTTTACTGGGCGTGGCGGCATGCTTTAAAAACCGGCGACAGGGCGCAGCGTATTATTACTTCGAACCGGTTAAAGCATTTTCTGCAGGTGCATCGCTACACCGGGCCGCGCACGGACGAGGCCGGGCAATGGTAAAAACGCAAAACAGCATTCGCAAACAGCGGCTTCTCGTTCACCTGGATCGCGAAGCCGACGCCTTGTTGTTGCGGCCCCGCCTGTCCGATATCAATCGCGAAATGCTGGTGCCGGCTATCGAACGCGTGCTGGATGAACTGACGGTGCCGGAGCAACGAATTAAAATAGATCGGCTCGCTATTGATCTGGGCACATTACCTCTCGACTGTTTTGCCGAGGAAGCGCAGCAACGCCTTGAAACAGTTTTACGACGCCGCCTGCGGGATATCCTTCACGAGGCAATGCGCGAAGACAACCATTCCGGCCATAACGGTTCCGGCCATAACGGTTCCGACCATAACAATGCCGGCCGCAACAACGTTGACCACCATAAGGTTGACCACACCAGCGCCGACCACGCGGACCCCGACAGCCCGAAAGTGGCTTTGTTTTCGGAGTCGGAACAACATTCGCAACTGCGATTGCTGGAACACTATCTGGTAAAGGGCGTACTGCCCTGGCACGTCCACGACAAAGCCGGTTTTTCCTGCGAAACCTTGTTTCTGACGCTGGCCGGCGAGCAGCAGGATGCGGTGGTGGATATTATTGTCGCGCACCACCGCCTTCCCCGCGTTATCGAGCGCCTGGTATTCCAATTGCGGGAGGAATCGCTAACCAAGCTACTTCAATTGCTGGAACCGCAAAATGCCGATTTGATTCTGGCTTATATTCTCGACCTCGGGGTCACTCACATGCGATATCCGGTACTGCCGGTCAACGCGCGCGATTTCGATCGCCTGGTCTGGATGCTCACGCTTACCTACAGCGTGCGCGAACGCGGAACCCAGTTCAATCGAAAAAGTTACTTGAAATCCCTGATCCAGGGCATGGCGCAACGCGAGGGCTTGAAATACCCGGACATGCTCGCGGCGCTGCATCTGGGGCTGAAAAAGATAATGAAAACCCGGCCATTGAAAAGCACATTGCCCGCCCTGATCGCCACCCTGGCCGGGGAGAAGTCTCCCGCGGATGAAAAAGACGGGAGAGCGATATATGAAGATCTTGCGGACACCGTTGCAATGCCGGTCGGTCGGCCACCGGCAATAAGAGAGGACCCAGCCATTGAAACGGCAAGCGTGGTTTTCCAGCGTTACGACAGATTCGACATGCTGCGCTATTACCTGGAGCACGGCACTCTGCGCCATCGCGATCCACTTGATCCGACACCAACCATCGGCGAAGTGGTTGCCTTCCTGTCGCAAATTCCGCCCCTGTGGATTAAGGCGGTATTTGACTTCAACGACGATCACGCACAATGGAATGCCGTTGTCCGGGCAGTGGAAGCACTTTCCGAAACAGAACTACTGCTGCTGCTAAAAAAACTGGTTCCGGCAAATGAAGCCGGCGGTACTCAATTTCACACGTCGGTGCGGGCAGTCGCGCAACAGGCAAAAAATAACGTTCTTTACTATTCCCACCTGTTGGCGGCGCTGTTCAACAACCGCAACCTGGACCTGGAAATGTTTGCCGATAGCACGAATACAACCATGGCACTATCGTCGGATAATGTTGCGGGTGCGAATGCTGTAAGTACGAATATTGTAAGTGCGAATGTTGCAGGTGATAGCCACCAGCAGTTAAAAGCCCGTTTTCTGGCAACCCTGGAGCAACTTTTTGACACGGATGCGGGCAAACCGACGCTCGCCTCCCCGACCGAGGCAATGACCGCACTACAATCGCTGCTCGCGAAGCAGGCGATTGACACACGTGGATTTATTCTGGATATTCAGTCCACCCCCGGACTGGCCGAGAAGAAATTCGCCCCTTTCCTGGAAAACCTATCGAACCACGAATTCGAGCAACTACTGAGCCTGGCACAACCTGAAATTTTCACAGCATCGAAAGCTCTCACGACATTGCTGGCATCGATTCCTGTTCCTTACCGGCCCGGCATCGGCAAACTGCGCGACACGATACTGGCGGAAGCGATTAAATTTGAACACCCGCGCGCGGATGATTTTTTTACCCGCGTACTGCGGGCACTTTTCCCGACTCCGTTATCGAAACCATTGGCGGAACATCTGTTCACCGTCGCCGACACCTGGCAACGGAACGATAATTTCAAGACGGACCAGGTCAGTGGTTTTCGAATGGCAATCAATCGCTGCGTGGATGGCTTGCCTGTTTCGGAAACCGCACGCGAAGTCGCCGGAAAAAATGAATCGCAAAATGAATTTTCCAATTGGCAGAACAGTATATTTTCCAGTCTTTTGCCGGCCCAAATACTGCGGCAATCCAAGTATGTCGAACTCAGGAAACTTGCGACAGTTTCCAGGGACAGGCTGCCCGCCGCAATCAACCGTCTGGTAATGCAGTCGCCGGACAGGTTCAGCCTGTTCGTTCGCGAACATATTATTCACGAGCCGGTACGCGAATACTGGACTGGTATTTTGCCCGAGTCCTCACTGGTGCGCTTTGTCTGGCTGCTGGAACCGCAACAGTTGCGCGCTCTACTTGCCAGCGCGGAAACCCTCGCCGCCGCCTGGCTCGATAACGGTGAACGCGCCGGAGGCGCGAATATAACCGGAATCGCGGAAGGCCGCCGCGAGCTGTGGCTTTTCCTGCTCGAATTTTTCGCCCGGCACTCGGGCGCCAACTGCACGCTGAGCGCCATGACGTCCGCTTTCTTCGACCACTTTTCCCTCGACGCTGGCGTATCCGAAAATACCGTAGACAAGCGGAGTCACCGGGCGCAACTGGTCCAAACGCCATCGCGCGCGCTACTGGACAGCGCACGCCGGCTCGCGGGCACCATGGGGCAAAACCAACTGCTGGCAATATTGCACGACGACCGACAACTTCTGCTGGCAGGCAAAGACGAACGAAAACGAGCGCGAAAAACGCAACGCTCACAAAAACAACCGTCACCATCGACCCGTCCGCGTTTTAAAACCGAACCGGAATCGAGCGAGGCGGAAGAAATACTTTATATCGATAATGCAGGCCTGGTATTGATCGGCGTTTTCCTGCCTCACCTGTTCAAATCCCTGGACATGCTCCATACCAATGCCGAGGGAAAAATCCGATTGCGCGACAAGGCCACTTTCAGTCGCGGCGTGCACATGCTGCAATACCTGGTAAATGGTTCGACATCCGCGCCGGAGCCACTGCTGCCGTTGAATAAAATTCTGTGTGGCGAATCCGTACACGCCACTATCGAGCCCGGTATCGAATTGACCGAACAGGAGACCGGGATGTGCAACCAGTTGCTCCAGGCGGCTATCGCCAATTGGAAAATTATTTCCACCACGTCGATTGAAGGGTTGCAGGAAACTTTCCTGCAACGCGAAGGCCGACTGGTGCAGGTGGACAACGGATGGAAACTCACCGTGCAGCGCAAAACCGTTGATGTGTTGCTGGACCAGACCAGTTGGAGCTTTTCCGTGATATCGCATGCCTGGATGCCGGATGCCGTTTATGTCTCTTGGTAATTCGGCGGGAAACAATTCACATGAGGAACAAACATAATGTTAACCCGGATTAAGGCCCGGCCACAGCGGGAGGAGGTATTGTCCCCGGCCGGTAATTTACAGGCGCTGCGACGCGAACTCGAATGGCTCGAACAAGTGATTGCACAGGTGATTCGCAGCTATTTGAAACAGGAAGGACACGAGCAACGCTGGCAGGATATACCGGCGCCGAACCTTGAAAAAGGTGAAAGCATTTACGCCAACCTGGCGCACGACTGGCAACTGGATATCCACGACCGCATAGCTTTAACGTTGGCCATGGCGCCTTACGTTCGACCCGAACTGCTGGATGTTTTCTTCGGCCTTAACGCATTATACGACCGGGGTTTTAGTGAATTCGGGGGTGTCACCGACAAAACCTTCAGCGGATTCCTGCCCACCGGGCAGACGCTCAACTTTATTCTCAGCGCCAACGACCCGGAATATCGCCTGCACGTTATGGCGATACTCGATCCGTCGCACCGGTTGATGGCCGAACAGGTTCTTACGCTGCAAAGTGTCGACGACAGTCTGCCGGCATGGAGCGGCGTGCTTTCACTGTCGGACCAGTGGCTGCATTATTTGATCACCGGGGAAAAAGTCCGGCCGGAACTGAGCGCCGCTTTTCCCGCCCACCCGATTACCAGTCCGCTGGACTGGCCCGATCTCGTATTGAGCCTCAACGTGATGACCCAGGTCGAGGAAATCAGGGCGTGGCTCACCCACGGCGATACGTTGATGAAACAGTGGGGCCTGGCAAAAAAAATCAAACCCGGCTACCGCGCGCTTTTCTACGGCCCGCCCGGCACGGGCAAAACACTCACCGCAGTACTGCTGGCAAAAAGCAGCGAGCGCGAAATTTATCGCGTTGATCTGTCGATGATCGTTTCGAAATACATCGGCGAGACGGAAAAAAACCTGGCCCGCGTTTTCGACGCCGCCGCTTACAGGGACTGGATATTATTTTTCGATGAAGCCGATGCACTTTTCGGCCAGCGCACCGCCGCGAATAATTCCAACGATCGCCATGCCAACCAGCAAACGGGTTACCTGTTACAACGCATTGAGGACTTTCCCGGCGTGGTCATTCTGGCCAGCAACCTCAAATCCAACATGGACGAAGCATTTACCCGCCGATTTCAATCGATTATTCATTTCACCATACCGTCCGCCGAGGAACGACTTATCCTGTGGCGGCAGGCCTTTCATGATACCTGCGAACTGGAGGATGACGTGGACCTGGCCAGAATCGCGACCGAATATGAACTGGCCGGCGGCGCCATCATCAATGTGCTGCGGCATTGCGCCCTGGCCGCGATCGGGCGCGGCAGCCGGCGAGTAAAAAATGAGGAAATTCTGAATGGAATACGCCAGGAATTCCGTAAGGACAATAAAACGATTCGTGTAGGTTAAACCGGGAGAATGACAATGAAAGAATCTGTTTATCAGCGCTGTGGTGCCAACACCTGCGACGCCGGCGAAACCCGGCAGAAGAAAAAGCGCGCGCTGCAGGACAACCGGGAGTCCAGCGTGCAAATGCAAAAGCAGCAGGCCGTGCAGCGCAATAACACCGGCCTGCCGGATGGATTGAAATCCGGCATGGAAAATATTTCCGGCGTCAATCTGGATAATGTCAGGGTTCACTACAACTCACCCAAACCAGCGGCGGTGCAGGCGCACGCCTTCGCCCAGGGCAGCAGCATTCACGTCGCCCCCGGCCAGGAAAAGCACCTGCCCCACGAACTCGGCCATGTCGTGCAGCAAGCGCAAGGCCGGGTAAAACCGACCACCTCGGTAGACGGCACGCCGGTCAATGACAGCCCACAACTGGAAAATGAAGCGACGAAAATGGGTGAGTCCGCATTGCGAAACGGCGATTGAGCCATGTTTGTGCCGAGACAGAAAGTCACGCAACGCCGCCGCGCGGTTGCTCCTTCCGCAATCGGGCGCAACAAAGCCACCCGGCCCGCGCTGACGGACAACCGTTCGGTGCCGTTACAGGCGAAACGAAAAAGATCAAATGAAATACCGGAAGATATTTCGCCGGTGCAAAGAGCCGTCAATAACGATGTACCCGACAATACCCGAATTATTATCGACAATCCCGGCGCGCCGGATTTCGGTGATACCGGCACCATCATCCGGCGCTCCACCGTGGAGAAAAACTGTATGGCGGTGGAGTTTGATAACGAAAAAGGAGTGCTGTACCGGGTATACAACCACGAAATGAGTCCATTGGCTTCCGACGAGCCCGATGCCTATACCGGCCGGACTGCCAGGTTCAGTATCACCGCGCGCAACAATGACATTAATGTCGTAATCGTCGGCACGTTCGACCTTACCGACCCAGGCAACTGGAGCGCCGACTTCACCGCGATCCAGGGCGACACGCAAGTAGGTGACCTGAATGTCGTCAGTTATAAAGACAGGGGATTCTACCTGACTAATATAAACACAGCCAAAGTGCCGCCGGACCAACGGGTAGCCGGTTTGGGGGCAATTTTATTGCACGTCGCGGCGGTGATGGCGATGAAATTCGGCTTCCGGGAAATCGATTTGTCGGCCACTAGAAAGAAAGACGCGCACCCGGGCCCCTTCTACAAAAAATTTGGCTTCCGGACAGATTTTTCGCTGCAGGAATGGAGCGGTAATCTGGCCGAATACCTGTCCACGCATGGAAACAAAACCATCAATATGAAAGGGGATGCTCAAACCGTGGCAGACCAGACAGGTCAATACGCAACCGGCAAAAACTGGCAGTTCAGCCAATGGCGCGCGCAGCAATGATCACCGTTTTAGCCCGTATAATCTGGCAACAGCAACGTATATCTTCGACAAATTCGAGGCGGGACTGACCGAAGGATTCCCCGGCATTTGGAATATCACCGCGGTGGATTTTGTTGCCGTGCCCATGCAACTTTCCTGCAACGGAAAAAAAGTGGGGTTTAAGGATGGAGTAAGCAGCATCGGGCTGCAACAGAAACTGTCCGCACTGGGCGCGCCTTATTCCAACGGTGCCAGTCACGCGCCCAACAACAACCGGCACTGGAAAGATTCAATTTTTAAGCATTTCATCAAAATATTTTGTTATAACCCTTTCGTTATCTTATCGGCTTTTTGGAATAAGACAAAATGAGTTTTTTACCCACATTGCCAACCACTTGACCGTGAAATTCATATTTAAAATCGCTTTGCTATGGCACGAAAGCAAAATATGCGGCACTGGCAGAAATAAAATATCAAACACTGAACACTGCTTTATTTCAATTCATTAGTAAAACCTTTCCGCTTAGTAAAGGAAATTCCGAACGCACCCAAAAGTTTCACTCTGCATTAATCAATCCATTTCATCCGCGTCGAAATTCCACATCAAACACGATAACCTTACTGTCCGCTTTCACTTGGCTATTCGATGCCGGTGAGCAGCGCCGGCCTTTGCGGCTGGCGACCATAAAAGCAAAAGCAATCGAACGAAGTGGTACAAAAGTTCGGTTATATCATGATTGCGAAGCAACGTTAGACCGGATATCGCGGGATAAACAATCCCACGACTGAGGTTCAACAACCTGACAAAAAGAGGATACATAAATGGTTATCAACAAGTTATCGAGGCTGTTGCGCACATCGTTTGCCGGCTGCGCCATCCTGGCCTCGGCACTTCTCTCTTCCCAGGCACTGGCAGTCCAGTGCGAACACACCGTTACCAATGACTGGGGCTCCGGCTTTACCGGGAGTATTTCCGTTACTAATGATGGAAGCAGCGCTATTACCGGCTGGGAAGTACAGTGGTCCTACAACAGCGGTACCACCGTCACCAACTCGTGGAATGCCGAACTCTCCGGCAGCAATCCTTATACCGCTACCGATCTGGGTTGGAATGGCAGTATTCAGCCCGGCAGTTCGGTGGAATTCGGTTTCCAGGGGAACGGTGATGATCCGACGGCAACCATCATAAGCTGTACCGCGACAGGCGGGAATTCCAGCTCGAGCAGTTCCAGCTCAAACTCGTCCAGTTCTTCTTCGTCAAGCAGCAGTTCATCAACAAGCAGCTCGAGCAGCAGTTCCAGCTCCAGTTCGTCCAGTTCCGGCGGAAGCTGCGAAGTCTGTAACTGGTATGGGGAAATTCGTCCGCTTTGCCAGAACCAGAATAGCGGTTGGGGATGGGAAAACAACCAAAGCTGTATTGGCGTGAACACCTGTGAGGACCAGTGGGGCGATGGCGGCGTCGTGTCCAACTGCAACGGCAGCAGTTCTTCCAGCTCAAGCTCATCCTCCTCAAGTTCCTCCTCTTCGAGTTCGTCCTCATCCAGTTCAAGCTCATCCAGTTCGTCTTCGTCGTCCAGTTCGTCTTCAAGTTCGACCAGCGGCGGTATGGGCGCGGTTGAATTCTCCCAGCAGATGGGCGTGGGTTGGAACCTGGGCAATTCATTGGAAGCGATGGGCCCCGGCAACGAAACAGCCTGGGGTAATCCGGCGGTCACCCAGCAGCTGATTAACTCGATAAAAGCAGCTGGTTTCGACACTATTCGAATCCCTGTTGCCTGGAGCGTGTTTACCGACTCCGCCAGTTACACTATTGATCCCGCCTGGTTGAACCGGGTGGAAGAAGTGGTCAACTACGGGCTGAATGCGGATATGTATGTGATTATCAACGAACACTGGGACGGTGGCTGGTTGAATCATCCGTTCTACAACCAGCAGGAATCGTTGAACAACCGACTGTCCATCATGTGGACGCAAATCGCCAATCACTTCCGCGACTACAATCATCGCCTGCTGTTTGCCGGCACCAACGAGGTAATGAATGAAGGCGATTACGGCACGCCGACCCAGGAATATGTGGACGTGCAAAACAGTTTCAACCAGACTTTTGTCAACGCGGTACGCGCCACTGGCGGTAACAACACGAATCGCTACCTCGTGGTTCAGGGCTTCAACACAAACATCGATCACACGGTTAATTTCGCTGAAATCCCGAACGACACCGTGGCGAACCGCCTGATGATGGAAGTGCACTATTACGACCCGTATAACTTCACCCTGAACACCGGCAGCAACATTACCGAGTGGCCAAGCACACAGGAAACCTGGGCCAACGAGGCCTGGGTGGATGAGCAGTTCCAGAGAATGAAAACCAATTTCGTCGATCAGGGTGTTGCGGTTATTCTCGGTGAATACGGCGTGGTTTCGCGTATGAACGTGGCCAACCACGAGGCGTCAAGAATCCGCTGGAACCAGTATATTACTGAATCCGCGGTTGCCCACGGTTTGGTGCCGGTCTATTGGGATAACGGCGTCACCGGCGATGGCGGGTTGGGCCTGTTTGACCGCAACAATGGCAACCCGGTTTATCCGGATATTATCAGCGTCCTGGTAAACACTGCTAATTAAACTCTTCCGTCAACAGCTCGCAACTTTTGTTGGGAGCTGTTTTTTCATCCTTTTTGCGAAAGCAGAGTCACGACAGTGTCCAAAAGGAAGCAGGCTGTTCCCCGCGATGTTTCCGACCAATAAAACTGAAACGCTCAATTTCCCTCCGGTTGGATATGAATATTCTTCGATAAGAATGAAGAAAAATGGAAAGCCGTTTTAGCAGAAATCAATTGATTGCGAAATTTATAAAATAGTTCGCGCAATTCCAAAATACACCGTTAATCATCACCCTGCCTTTTGATGACGCCACTTTTAGCACCGAAATCGCTACGCCAAAATCCAAAGAACATACTTCCGTATGGTTGTTAAGCGGAATTTCGCGCCATCTCTGCAACGACCATTTGATTGGCGCCACACAATGAGTGAAGCCGGGTGAAATCTATTTGACCTTGTCAAGGATCGTTGAGAGACTTGAATAGTTTGCGAAGTACGTGGAGCAAATCCGGTTTCAGGTTTTCCGGTTTTTGCGACACGATTTTCACCATACCTATAAATTATCTAGAAGGAGCTTTAAAATGATACGAAAAATCAGTTTCGCTGTATTGTTTGCCGTGATGGCATACAGCACAACAGTCTATTCAGAAATTTCCTGTGCCATAAACACCAACTCGTGGAATAACGGCTATGTCGCTGATGTTACGGTTACAAACAGCGGAAGTTCCCCTGTTGATGGCTGGATGGTAATTCTGTCATTCGCGCAACCACCCACGATAAATCATTACTGGAGTGCAGAGCTGGAAACCAGCGGCAATTCCGTTAGCGCCAGTAATGTTTCGTGGAACGCCACACTCTCTCCAGGCCAAAGCACCTCATTCGGATTTCTCGGCTCCCACAACGGCAATTTCGTGGCGCCGGAATGTCACACCGAACCGGAAGGGCCAGCCGCATTGGAAGAATATCTTAAAATGGGTGTATTGAATCACCTTGACATTCGCAACAGCTACAACGGCGGCTACGGGTCCACATCGGGTTCTTCGAGCTCTTCCAGTGCATCGAGTGCATCGAGTGCATCGAGTGCATCCAGTGCGTCAAGTTCATCGGGCGCCGCCGGCGGTGATGATGATATTACCAACACTCAGGAAGCCGGTGTCGATGAAGCCGATATTATCGAGTCGGACGGAACACACTTGTTTGTGGCACGCTCCTACAACTCAAGTTACTACTCAACCACCAGTACCACGAGCAGTTCAGGCATGAGTAGTACCAGTACGAGCACCAGCAGCAGCGGTAGCTCCAGCAGTAGCGGTGGATCGTACGCTGACGCGAAGCTGACACTCACGGCGTATGTTACCGACTCGGTTAATGCCACTGCCAATATCGTTGGCACCCTGAGCCTGCCCTATGACAATGATATCGTGAGTCTTTCCGGCACTTACCTGCGCCGAAACGAAAATGGCAATCGACTGGCTTTAATCAGCGAAACCGGAATGCGCCATCCCTCAAGCTGGACCTACTCCCACGGCGGATACTATCCCTATTATCAAGTATCCAACGCCATATCGATCGCCCTGGTAAATGTTGGTGATCCCACGTCAATGGGTGAAATTGAACGCCTGCGATTTGATGGAGAACTGCTTTCCAGCCGACGTATTGATAATACGCTGTATGTGGTTTCACGATACAGTCCCAACCTGAGTCGCCTCGGCTTTGATTTGTACAGCGGTTCCAACTCAAGCGAGAATATAGATCGTGTTAACGCAGCGACTCTGGATGACCTCCTGCCGCACATATACGATTCAACGGGCGCAAGCAGGCCCCTGCTGTCGGAGCAGGACTGCACTGTGCCGGAATGGCCGGAAAAAGCCGATACCTATGCAGGTTCGGTGGTGGTTCTCACGCAAATTAATCTCGATGACACCAGTGAAATGAGTTCCCGTTGCCTCCCGGCCTCGGCCACGGATATTTATGGCTCGCACGACGCGATCTATGCCTTTGGTTACGGCTATTACAGTGGAATGAAAATTCACAAATTCGCCATCGGCGACGACATTAACTACCGTGGCAGCATTAGCCTGAGTGGCTCCATCCCATGTCGCCCGGCATCATATTGCTTCGGAGAAAAAGACGGCGTCCTGCGCGTACTCTATTCCGCCGCAGGAAGCAGCGGCGTAACGCCCTACCGTCTCGCGCTTATAGGCGAGTCGACGGGCGATGCCGGGAGTCTGGAAGTAGTTGCAACACTGCCAAATGCATCACGCCCCGAAGCCATAGGTAAAGAAGGTGAGCGTGTCTACGGCATGCGAAGCTTCGGCGACTTTGCTTACATTGTCACTTTTGACAAAGTGGATCCGCTGTACGCAATCAACCTTTCCGATCCAACAGATCCCTATATCGCCGGCGAACTTGAAGTGTCAGGTTTTTCCCAATACCTGCATCCGGTCGGCGAAAATCTGTTGATAGGCGTTGGCAAGGAGGCAATCTATGATGAATCAAGGGATATTACATGGTACCAGGGTGTCAAGGTGGAGTTGTTCGATATTTCCAACCCCACTATGTTAAGAAGCCTGGGCAGTGAAATAATTGGCAAGCGCGGCTCGGAAACCACGGTAAACTTCGACCCGCGCTCATTCGCATTCAGGAACGACGAGTACGGCATGCGTTTTTCACTGCCTGTAAAAGTGCACAACCGGTTGCCAAGTAACGGCGATCCGAACCTGCCGAACCAGTACTATAACTGGGAGCATACCGGTTTGTATGTCTATCGGATCGGTGATAACGCGCAAGGCGATGCGCAGCTTTCACGCCTGGGAGTTTTGAAAACGGAAGACTATCAAGGAAGTAGCTACTCTAAAGGAATAAACAGCGACAGAGGCATACTGGATGACGGATCTGTTTTTTATCTGCATGATTACGAGCTTTTCTCGTCCTTGCTGGATGGGCTTGAACAAGAATAGCGTTTTGACAGGCAAGCAACGCTAAAGAACGGGCAACTGTCACTGCCCTTAACTAGGCAGATAAGCAATAAAGACAACCCCCGGCAGCGTTTTGCCGGGGGTTTTTCTGCTAATCTTAGGGAGTGATGACCGGCTGCCAGTGGTGGTACCAACGTAGACCGGTTATATGTTTACCCGCTTTAAAGGAAAATTGATCGATTAACCATGGCCTTGTTTAGCAACAAATCCATGCGGGACTGGATTGGCGAGTATGCAAAAGCGCACCAGCATCCCGTTAACCAGCGCTGCCATCGGGTCGGCATTCCGATGATTGCCCTGTCAATTTTGTTGCTGCCACTTTTGCTGTGGCGGCCGCAATGGTGGCCACCGCTTGCACTGCTTTTTGTTATCGGTTGGATTTTGCAGTTTGTCGGCCACGCCTACGAAAGAAAACCACCGGAATTTTTTCGCGACTGGCGCTTTCTGTTTGTCGGCCTGCGCTGGTGGATTCATGAAGTATTCGGGCCACGGCGGTAAGTGCAAACGCGGGAATCAGCGCAATGGAAAATCTTGCGTGGCGAAGCGCTTTCTACTTCTATTTCAATGTCAACGCGATGTTTCCCGCAGAAACCTTCGCATGTGCCTGGCACACTCCAACACCTTCGTCCCACTCAAGCCTGGCACCGACAATTTTTGAACGCTTGCCATGAATAGTCCCTGTAGCGGTTGTCAAACTCACATCACCAATCGTCGCCTTAAGATCTACCGAAGCCAGGGATTTCTCCCGCAAACCCAGTTTCACGTTTCCAGCCTTAACCGTCACATCCAGGCACGCGTTCGTTCCCTGTAATTCAAGATCACCATAATCCAGGTTTACCGTCAGTGTTTTGCCTTCGGGGACGCTGACGTTGACCACTATCGACAGATCGTCGTATTGATCGGCTTTCGCCGGAGTCAAACTGAGCTGCGCATGACCGCCCTCAATGCTGGAGGACCACGCAATGTCTTCGAGCGTATCATCATTACATTTAATGCCATCGTGCTGGTTACACGTAATCATAGCCTCTGCTTGAATAGTGGGCTCGGTCATACCCGAAATACGGAGCTGGCCAACAGGAATATTTAATGTTATTGCGTCAGCCGCGGACACATCAACTTCGGCATGTTTCCCGGTGGACCCACCAAAGGCCACCGAGATCGGGAGCGTGATGATTAGCAAAATAATGACCAGCAAAATGTTGCCGAAAATTTTGCTTTTGTTAATGTTCAATTATCCTCCGAACCACGTGCAGCTTCATGGCGTGACCTGGCACGGCCTGTGAATTTTTAGCCACCCGGCCTGTAAAATCAGGCAGCCTCCGAGGACTCCGGCAAAACAGTTTGGTTTTCCGCGGAGGAGGATTTTCGGCTTACGAAATTCCTGATACGTGCTTTCAACCGGAATCCGCCGTAATAGCAGCATGGCACCAGGAAAAGCGTGACCATCGAGGAAAACAGCACCCCGAAAGACAGTGATATCACCATCGGCTTGAGAAACTGTGCCTGCAAGCTACGCTCGAACAGTATCGGCAGCAGGCCGATAAACGTGGTAAGCGAAGTCAGCACAATGGGACGGAATCGATCGACCCCCGCGTGCAGCACGGCATCCAGTGTGTCGGTTCCACGCTCGATTAACTGATTGATGCGGGCCAGTAGCACCAGGTTATCATTGACTACCACGCCCGAGCAGGCCAGCAAGCCGAAGAAGGAAAAGATGCTGATTTCCACGCCCAGAATTAAATGGCCTGTCGCGGCGCCGACAAATCCAAACGGCACGGCCAGCATGACCAGCCAGGGTTGGAAAAGGGAACGGAACGCAATGGCAAACAAGGCGAGCAACAGGATAAAGACCTTGACGAAATTGATCCCAAAGTTATCGCCGAATTCTTCCTGCGATCGCAATGCATCATCGCGTGAGAGGTTGAAACCAGTATAGGCTTTCTTCCACTGCGGTCCATAGGCATCCAGCATTTCTGTCACGATTGTGTTGGCATCATGCCCTTCGGTCACTTCGGCGGTAATGGTGATATTGCGCTTGCGGTCCACGCGGCGGATGGTACTCGGACCCGGCACCAGGTTAATGTTGGCGACCTCCGCCACCGGTATTTCCCGGCCATCACTCGCGCGAATCCGAATGTGATCCAGCGTATCGAGGGTTTGGCGCTCCTCGGCGGTATAACGCAACATAACACGAACATCTTCCTTGCCGCGCGGAATGCGCTGGATTTCCTCACCGTAAAAACCCTGGCGCACCTGCCTCGCCACTTCACCCAGGGTAATGCCCAACGTTTCAGCATAGGGCTTCAGTTCGATTTCCACTTCGGCGCGTTCTGAATCCAGGTTGCTGCGCACATTTATCACGCCGGGATAGGAACCGAGAATTTTGGTTACGTCATTCACCGCGGCCTGCTGCAGCTCGCGCGAACTTTCCAGCATGTTCAGGTTCAGCGTAATTTCCGGGCCGCCGCCACTCAGGGACGCATTCAGGGTGTATTGTTGCGCTTCCGGCAGCGGGCCGATCAGCTCACGAAGTTTCTCCGCAACATCAGCGGACGGCAGGGAGCGTTCCTCATCCGGTGTCAGCCCTACAAACAAATGGAAAGACGTACCGTTTACCCCTTTGTTGACTTCACGAATAAACGGTTTACCTTCATTTTTTTCCAACATCTCACTGTCCGCCGCCAACACATCCACCTGATCCCGTACATACTGGGCCATCGTCTTGGTGCGGTCATAGGAATAGCCTTCCGGGAAGGTCACATTCACCATCACCATCGGTTGCGGCACGTTGGGGAAAAAACTGCGGGTAATCCAACCGGTGGCAGTCATGGTAATAGCAATTAAAAACACAAACAGGAAGGCTAAAAAGGTACTGCCTTTACGTTTAAGCAACACCTCCAATGCCGGCATATATTTATTCTGGGCAAAACTTTCCATATGACTGGAAAACCAGAGGCGTACTTTCTCCAGTTTTTGCACCGGCCGGAAGCGACTCGGTTTTTCCGGCTTCATATGTGACAGGTGCGATGGCAGAATAAAAATGGATTCGAACAGGGAAAACAGAAGGCACAAGAGCACCACCATGAAAATGGAACGTGTGTACACAAGCACATCCGACGGGACGTCCATCATCGGCAGGAAAAAGATAATGGTGCTCATAACCGCCAGGAACACGGGATTGAGCACCGTATAGGTACCCGACCATGCCGCGAGTCGTCCCTGCTCGCCGCGTTGCTGATGGCGATAAATACTTTCGCCGATAATAATCGCATCGTCCACAACAATACCGAGCACCATTAGAAACGCGAACATGGACAGCATATTGATGGATACATCCATGTACGGCAGCAACCAGATGGCGCCGGCAAAAGTGGTAGCGATTCCCGCAACCACCCAAAAAGCAAGCATGGGACGCAAGAAAAGCATCAGGATAATGTAAACAAGGACCAGACCGCTTAGCGCGTTGTCCTTGAGCAGGCTAAAGCGGCTGTCAAAAATATCTTTCGCTTCAAAATTAATTTTCAGTTCCACGCCTTCGGGCAGCAGCGGACGCAGGTTTTCAACATACTCACGCGCATTTTTTGTGCCTTCAAACAAAAGCGGGTCGTCGCTCATCTTCACTTCCATGTTCACACCGGGTTTGCCGTTCATGGTGAAGTCGACATACTGCTCGGAAAAACCGTCCTTGATAACCGCAATATCGCTTAGCCGTAATTGGCCGCCGTCGGGATGGCTGCGAACCACAACCTTGGAAAAATCCTCTTCGTTAAAAGCCTGTGCGCGGGTTTGAATTTGAATGTCGCCGTTACTGGACTTGATGGTGCCGGCGGGAACATTGACTGAGGTCTGGCGAATGGCGCTGGCTACTTCATTGAAGCTTAGGTTGTAACGGCGAAGCATTTCCTCCGATACTTCGATACCGACTTCATCCTCCCTCAGCCCGGAGATGACAACCTCCGATATGCCTTCGAGCACCGTCATTTCATCGCGTATCCGATACGCCAGATCTTTTAAAACCCGACGGTCAACATCACCGTAGATAGCCATCCACATCAGAAATTCACGGTAAATATCCTGTTGGATAACGGGGCGTTCAGCGGAGACAGGAAAGGTGTTGATCGCATCCACCCGGCCTTTGATGTCGTTAAGCAGCTCACGCACATCGAAGCCTTCGGTCACTTCGATATTGACTCTGCCAAAACCCTGGCGCGATTCAGACGTAATCTGGAAAATACCCGGCAAATCCGCAATCGCTTCCTCTATGCGTACAACAATCTGTTGTTCGACCTCGCTGGCGGCCGCGCCAGGCCAGGCCATTGCAACGTTTATGCGATTGCCTTCATACGTGGGAAAAGTTTCTTTTTTTATGACACCATAGCTGGAGAATCCGCCGATGAGCATGGCAATCATCAGCAAGTTGGCAGCGATGGGATTGTCGACAAACCACTTGATCAGCCCTTTCATTTTTCTACTCCTTCACCGGAGCAGCTGCTGCCAAATCCGTATTGCTGTTCGAAGCAACTATCGGATCGACAATGGTTCCTGTCGGCGTCAGCGATTGTTTTTCCGTGGATATAAACATGTTTTCCGCAAAATCAGCCCGTACCCATACATGCGTATCCGACTTGCGCAGCACCTCCACGGTGCGGCTGACGGTTTTGTTTTCGTTGTCAACAATCAGTATCCGATCCAATTCATACAGGGCCGACCTCGGCAACACTGCCACATTATTTAATTCCTTGCCGGCGATAATCGCCTCGACAAACAGGCCCGGCAACAGGGGAACCTCGGCAAACGGTTCGGCCACTTCGACAACGGCGTAATACATACGCGAGCCGGCATCCACAAACGCGTCCGTGCGGGTGAGATGTCCCCGCCACTGGTGATTCCTGCCGGCGACACTGCCTTTAATGGTTACTTCAGGGAAAGGTTCCGCTTCCGCGGCAAGGCCCGCATCCTGTGAACGGGTCAGGGGAAGGTCGATCAGCCCGGCCTGCTTTTCCGTCAGGGGAACACGCACTTCCACCACGGTGGAGTCATACACCGTGGCCAGTCGCGTGCCGACTGAAACGAACTGGCCGAGATCGGCGTGAACCTGTTTCACCCGACCATCGAACGGTACATGAATCAGGGTTCGCTCAAGGTTCAGCTCCGCCATTTCAACGTCTCCCCTGGCGGAAGCCAGCTGCGCCCGCGCCGCTGCCAGTTGAGGCTTTCGCAGGAACAGTTCATTCGCGTTCCGGTTTCCCAGGTCGCGCCATTCGCGCTTGGCCTGCAGACTTCGGCCTTCTTCCTCCGCCAGTAACCGCTCGGCCTCCGCCAGCCGGGCCTGGGCATTCAACAGGGCAACCTGGTAATCCCGATCGTCGATTTGAATCAACACCTCCGAACGGGAGAAGAAACCGCCGTCCACAAACGCGGGCTCGACTTTTACAATCTGCCCGGACACCTGGGCCACCAGATCAATTTCGCGTTTGGGCGAGACGGTTCCGTGAGCGTTAACCGCCAGCGCAACGGTTTGCGGGTTGGCCCGCGCCACCGCCACTTTGACATGCGCGGGCTCGTCCGCGGGCGGACTGGCTTCCGGTTTCGGTTTGGCGACGACCAGCACCACAATGGCAAGTGTCCCGGCTAGCAGTATTCCACCGGGCAGGAAAAATTTCTTCAACATAGGCGATTTCCGTGTTCGTTCTTTTGTGCTTCATGAGAATAGTAGCAAAAGCTATTGTTCAAAACCTGCGCAATCGATGCGATGTCATAATCTTTCACAATCCGACCCGGGCACGCTACATTGTGAAAACAATTGGCAAGAAATAAGGGTAAAGCCGATAAAGGGGGATTGCGATCCAGCCGGCAAAAACCCACATCGGCAAACCCCCGGGCTTGATAGGCGCGGTTCCGAAAACGCATAATACCGGGCCAACAATAACTACGACACGGACGGGTCGAATTGAGCAAGAAGATGTACGACAAGAAAGGCTATCGCCGATCGATTTAAACTTCTCACTTTAAGTAAAAGGATTAGCGTATGAAAAAGTTATTTATCTCACTTCCCTTGTTATTAACCGCAACTGCTTCCTGGGCCGGTTCCGATAGCGGTGTCTATATCGGTGGCGGTATTGGCCAATCCAAGGTTGAAATCGATATCCAGGACGTTGATTTTGATGAGGAGGCCACTGGATACAAAATTTTGGCCGGCTACAATTTTGGTTTGGTGCCACTAATTGATCTTGCGGTGGAAGCGGATTACCGGGATTTCGGCACCTTTGAGACCGCCGGCGGCGCGGTCGAAACCGATGCCACCGCCTTCAACGTCTACGGCGTGGCGGGTTTGAACTTCGGGCTGATCGGCGTTTTCGCCAAACTGGGGTATTCCGATGTCGAAGTGGATGCCGACCTGGGGGATTTTAGCTTCGACGATTCCGAATCCACCAACAGCTGGGGCGTGGGCGCAAAGGTTTACCTGACGTCATTCTCCGTACGGGCCGAGTATGAAACGTTTGATGTGGACGAGGTGGATGATCTTTCGATGGTATCGGTAAGCGGCACTATTACATTTTAATTTTTAGTGCGTGTTTGCAACTGGAAGGGCGCTTCGGCGCCCTTTTTAATGATAGAAAAAACGTTTCAATACAATTGCGACTATCGACACTGCAAACAGCATCAACGCAACGATCATAAACGAAACCGGCAGGCCGGCAAGCTCGGCAACAAAACCGATAAGTGCCGGCCCAACAAGCATGCCGGCGTATCCCATGGTGGTAATAGCAGCGACAGCGGCACTTTGCGACATCACGTTCTGTCGACCTACGAGAGAATACATAATCGGAACGATGTTAGCGCAGCCGAAACCCACCAGGGCATAGCCAAACAAGGCCATCAACCACCAGGATGACAGCGAGGCCACGGTAAGCCCTGTCGCGGCGCAGGCGGCACCCGCTGCCAACATTGCCCGGTAGCGGAATTTATGAACCAGGGCGTCGCCGGTCAAGCGACCGGTCGTCATGGCCGCGGCAAACGCCGCGTAGCCCAGCCCCGCCATAGAAGTTTGCATTTCTTGAACCTCGGTAAGGAAAACTGCACTCCAGTCCAGTATTGCACCCTCGGCCAGAAACGAGGCAAAACATATCGCCCCGAAAAGGACAACGATTCCGTGGGGGAAAGCGAAAAGTTTACCCGTACCCTCGTGTACTTTGACGAGCATATGCGGCATTGCCACTGCCATTACCGCCACGATAAGGGCAACAACACCAAATAAGGCAACCACGGGGGAAACGCCGATGCTTAAAATCGCGCTCACACCCAACGCTCCGGCAATACCACCAAGACTGAACTGCGCGTGAAAGCCGGACATCAATGGCCGGTCATTCAAACGCTCCACAACAATTGCCTGCATATTCATCACACAATCCAGCGAACCCAGGCCCGCTCCGAAAACAAACAATGCCAGCGCAAGTCCGGCGAAACCTGAAACGGCAGCCAGGGGCGGCAATGCCAGGCACAGGAGAAGGGTCGAAATAAAAAACACACGGCGACAGCCAAAGCGCACGGCACAGGCGCTGCCAACCGGCATGGCGATAATGGAGCCAATCCCGAGGCAGAGAAGCAGAAGACCGAGTGTATCTTCACTTAAATTCGCGCGCGCTTTTGCGTAGGGCACCAACGGGGCCCAGGCCGCAATAGCAAAGCCGGCTATAAAAAATCCCAGGCGTGTGGCGCGCTGTTGGAGTAACAAGGAAGATTTTGCCATGTCTTTGTTTACAATTAGTGATTCCGGTACGGTGTAATTTTTCTTGCCATTCATGACAATGAAATGTTTAGACCAACCCCGACCTGATCATATCAAAGGCATCCAGAATACGGGCAACGAACTGGTCTTTGGGTCGAAAACCATTGCGGGTCCGGTTGATAAAATCCCGCTCCAGGTGATCCAGCATTTTTCGCAGGCGTCGTTGGTGTAGCCCCATGCGGGCCTGGACCGGGTCGGTCATTATCCCCGACAGTGCAGCCACGGCGGCAAGCAGCATCATAACCGATAAAATTGAACCCGCGGACAAAGCAAACGACGGCTGTGGCGGAAACCAGCTGTAATACAACCTGCCCAACGCCTCGCCAAAATAAAGTCCCGCGCGGCCAGGGTTTCAGCAAGCATGGACGCCAGCACGAGTGCCACGCCTATTCCGCCCGGGGTGAATTTTTTAAACGCGAAGGCACCGAGAACCGTGCAGGAAAGGGCGTTGCCGATATCCGCGGCCGCTGTACGCGTTACCTGGTACTGGATAAGGGAATCCGCCAGTATCGGTGCGATCAGGGTTTGAAACCGCTGGTGATCGATTCCGGTTTTGGTGCGGCATTGATAAACCTCTTCCAGGGACTGGACGATATAATCGTTCAGTGATTTTCCCGCCTGCCCGTACTGGAGAAGTTCCTGCTTTATCAAACTTGCAATGTGGCGTTGCACCCGCGTGGTGAATCCGGCAGGGATACCAGCGAGAAAATCAGAGTATTTTTGTCCCCGCCCGGATCTTGCCAGGAATTTAATAATGCTGACTGTCGCATAAACAGGTGCCCACAGGAGATTAAGGGGCGCGCGCGCTATATCCCACCCAAGCGCCACACGGTTGGTTGCAATTACACCGGGATAACGAAAATGACGATCGACAAAACCGGGAATATCTCGCCGGCACGCTTCAAAATAATTATGCGCCCCACGCGCCACCGCCCGCTCAATTTCTATTTCGGAAATCAGGGTTTCGGCCGGCTCATTTTCAGGTGAAGTGGTGGGCGACATAGGCTAATCATAACAGCGAAGGCGACCAGCCGCTGCGCTCGCTGCACACACAGCTGCCTGGAAAACCAGGCTTCGAGCCAGAAGGCCGTGCCGGAAATGGCGGCCCGCATAAATTTGCGCGCCGTTTTATCAAAGTCATCGTAACACTCCGCTGGTTCAGTGCTTTTGATTCTTTCGGCTACCTACCAATAACCGAAATGAGGTCCGACCAAAATACATTGGATATTTTGCAAGCCAGTGGAATATTTTCAATGCAAACCTCTTTTTCAAATACTGAATCCGCGCCGATCGCTTTCCCTCCCGACAGATGGAATTTCATGCCATTGGTGTGCAGCTTGCATAGGTCTTGAATAGTTGGGTAAAACCTACGCAAACCAGATCAGGAAGATTTGCCATGATGTTGTTTAAAACCAGGAACGCGCACGGAAAACGGCGGGGATGGCTGCAAGCAACGGTTGCCGTTTCAGTTGCCTTCGGTTTTGGTCTCTCCGCGTCGGCGGCGAATGACCAGCAGGTTCCCAAAAGGGGAGCATGAGTGGCGATAACTTGATGGAAGCCGATGTTATCGGAAGGACAAAATAGCGTTGCCGGACAGACCCGCCCGGGTGCTCGGCCTGGAGGAAAAAGAATGAATAAGCGAAGCTTTTTCGCAATACGACTTAATCCATTCACATGGATGACGTGTTGTTTGATGTTGTTGCTGTTGGGTAGCTGTTCAAGAAACCCAGTGACCGGCGAACCACAACTGGCACTGATTTCCGAATCACAGGAAATTGAACTGGGCCGGCAAAATGCCGAGCAGGTCCGGCAATCCATGGCAATGGTGGACGACCCTGAACTGCAGGCGTATGTCGACCGAATCGGCCGGGAACTGGCGGCGGATTCGGAACGACCGGATCTGCCCTGGTCATTCGACGTGGTGGACGATCCAACACCGAATGCGTTCGCCTTACCCGGCGGACCGATTTTTGTCACGCGCGGCATACTTACGCTAATGGATTCCGAAGCCGAACTGGCCTCCGTACTCGGGCACGAGATCGGTCACATTACCGCCCGCCATTCCGTTGCCCAGCTTAGCCGGGCGCAATTGACGCAACTGGGCCTGGGACTCGGAACGATCCTGGTTCCCGAAATTCGCCCCTATAGCGATCTCGCCGGTACCGGCCTGAACCTGTTGATGCTGAAATACGGCCGTGATGCGGAACGCCAGGCGGACGAACTCGGTTTTCGCTACGCGCGCGCAGAGGGTTATGACGTAAATGAAATGGCCGATGTATTTTCGTCGTTGCAACGCGCAGGGGAACTGGCGGGACAAAGTGCGATTCCCAGCTGGCTGGCAACCCACCCGGCACCGCAGGAACGGGTGGAGGCCATCGAAAAGCGAATTCGCAATATGCCCGAGGACCAATTCGACTCCACCGTTGGCCGCTCCGAATTCCTCGGAAAGATCGAGGGACTCGCGTATGGGGAAAACCCACGCAACGGTTTTTTTCGTGACAATACGTTTTATCATCCTGAACTGGCGTTCAAGCTTGATATTCCGCAGGGGTGGCAGCGGCAGAATCTTGCCCGCGCGGTAATTGGCGCAAGTGAATCCCAGGACGCGGCTTTCCAGTTGACCCTGGCCGGCGAACAGGGCGCAGCCCGGGCGTTACAGAACTTTTCCACCCAGGAGGGAGTCCAGGCCTCCACCGGCGAACAGATTAACGTCAATGGTGTGCAGGCTGTTGTTGCGCAGTTTCAGGCGCAGAGCCAGGAGGGCAGCGTGGCGGGGAACGTCGCCTATTTTGACCACGGTGGCCAGACATTGCAGCTGGTCACCTACACCACCGCGCAGGCGCTCGCCCAGTACAGGGATCTGTTCAACAACATCATCCGTAGCTTTTCCCCGGTTCGGGATTCCTCGATACTGAACATCAAGGCCCCGACCATTGAAATTGTCAGTCTGCCTCGAGCGATGAGCTTCAGGGAATTTGCGCAAACAGTACCGTCAAATATTTCCCTCGACCAGTTGGCGCTGATCAACCAGATACAGGATGTGGATGCAACCATTTCGTCCGGCACCTTGCTCAAGCAGGTCAATGGCGACATCCCGTAGGGGCGCCCGGGCGCAAACCCCGCCCCTACGAAATACCAAACCGGTTTTTAATTCGCTTGAAACGACTCCTGCCGACTGGAAGCCGCCTTCCGTCCCCAAGTTCCAGGTAATATCGACTTCCCGCTTCGGCGATTAAAAGACCGGCCTTATTCATATTCGCAATGTACGAACGGTGAATACGCTCAAAATTCGGCGGCAGAATTGCCAGTAATTTTTCAACAGCCTTGTCATATAGATACGTTTTTTCTCCCGTCACCAGCTCACTGTAATGGCCCGCCGCAACGATATAATCAATGTGACTGACTTCAACCAACTTGATTATTCCGGCTTGCTTCACGCTCAAATAGCGCACGCCATAGTCCTGCCGTAGATTGACGTCCAGCAATCGGTTTATCGCCTGCTCCAGTCTCGCTTGCGTAAAAGGTTTGGCAACAAAATCCAGCACACCGAATTCGAATGCTGTCACGGCCTCATCCGTGCAGGCCGAAACGATGATGGTATGAAAGCTGGCGGCGGTAATTGTTTTAAGCAAATCAAAACCGCTTTCACCTCGCAGATTCAAATCCAGGAACAGCACGTCGATTACCTGCCCGGCGAGATAATCCCGCGCATCGTCCAGATTATTGAATTGCTTTAGCTTGTCGAGCCGCCGACCCAAAATTTCATTTACCTGGCGTCGCAGTCTCTCGGCGATAACCGGCTCGTCTTCAACAACCACCACGTGCATCAGCCAGTCCTGAATTCAATAGTGCTCAACCAACAATTGTTTTCCATTTTGCTTTCATAGCGGGAATCACGACCGAATACTTCAGCCAGTCGCGTGCGAATGTAACGCTCCCCCAGACCCAAGCCTTCTCTTTTGGAATTTTCGTTAAACGGTGAACAGAAAACCAATGCTACTTTATCCTTCCGGCGTGTAATAGTGAACTCAAACGTGGAACCATCCTGAAGGTAATTATGTGAAAAAGCATTTTCTATCTGGGTATGCAGAACAGCGGGCGGAACCGCAATACCTTCCAGTTGACCGTTTGTAATTAGTTCGTAGCGGGTGTTGTACCGGTATCCCATAATTTCCAGGTGCCGTCGGCACAGCGCAATTTCTTCCGCCAGTGGAATGGTCCTCTCGCCGGAGAATTTCACGAGCATGCGCAGTTCCTCCGCCAGCGCCTGAACAAAGCCGGCCGCGGCATAAGGTTTTTGCTCGATCCATTCGATCACGAGCATTAAGCTGTTCATCAAAAAGTGCGGCTGCAGGTTGCGCTTTAACAGCTCCACCTCATAGCGCGCAGTCGCCAGCGCTTGAATTCGGTTAGCTTTCATTTCCTGGATAAGCGAGGCAAGCACTACGAGTACAATGGCAAATGATGTTACCGCAAACCTGTCTTCAAGGAAGGTATAGGGAAAGAAAATGCGAAGGGCTAATACGGCAACAATTATAAAACTGTTCAAACCGGCTCCCGGTGCCTTTTGCGTCAACATCCGCAAATTGAGAGCAAGCGCAATAAGCAGGGAGAAAAGAAACAGCATCGCACTTTTGCCGTCATAGCCTGGCACAAACAACGGCGGAACCAGGAAAACGGCAATAGCCGGCAGCCAAACTGCCAGCTTTCTGGTTTGATAATATACCAGATAGAAGGCAGGCAGAATAAAACAAGTGATGTAGGTGAACAGGGTAATCCAGTGCATCCGCACCGTGTGCCAATCGTAGCTGTAGCCGAACAGCGAGCGCCATTTTTCCGCCAGCAGTAACAGCATTGATGAGAAACACAGAAGGCTGAACACCTGATAAAGAATTCGCCGCTGGTAGAGCCAGAAAAAGATTTGGAACAGCAGTCCGATTACCAGCAGTCCTCCGATAAAAAGCACAGCCGGCGCCGATTGCTTCAGGGGATATGCCACCGCCGAAGCGTAATCCCCCACGGCAAGATAGTAAAAAACGGAAGACATTTGTTCGCTGATATGGAAATTCGACACATCGATCATCAGCTGATGTTTGCCCGGGCTTATCAACTCCGCCGGTATCGGAGCAACATAATAAATTTCACCCGGAACCTCCGACTGTTGATGGCTTCCCACCACGCCATTTTCCGCTATCAACTCTCCGTCCCAGTAAAGGCGGCTGGACCCCAGGATAGAAATCATCACGGCGGTTACATCCGTCAACTCCACCGGATTGATTTCAATCGCCTTGCGCAGGCAAAACCGTTGGTCCTGGGGGAGGCGATGGAGAGAGATAGACTGCCAATTTCCGGTTTCAGTATGTGCTTTAACACAACCGAAGTGGATGGGCGAACGGAGAATTTCCATTTCATCAATGACCATAGGCTGGCTGAACACCGGAAGGGCAAGTATAAAAATTACCTTAAGCGTAAGAAGTCGCCAAAATTTCATCGCTTGCCTCACTGGATATTTTGCTTTTTTATATTAATCGCACCCCCAGGTGCGGCAAAGGTTGTTCGTGTTGTATTTGAGCAGTTGGTGAATTTCTTCCTCTCTTTGCCGTGATGCATTTTTATCATGCCCTGGCTCTTTACCCTGAAGGAAAAGGTCATGACATTACGTTTCGCGCTTATACCAATTATTTTATGGCTATGTTCGAGCAACGCCGCCTCCTTGCAGTGGCAGCCTTACGAGATTCACGGCCCGCAGTCGCAGGTGGCCAAGGGTGAGCTGGCTTATATCACGGTGCCTGAAAACCGGCAGGCTGACAACAAAAAACAAATAAAGCTCGGCTTTGTGAAATTGCCCGGCACCGCGGCCAACCCCGGCAACCCGATCGTCTATCTGGCTGGAGGCCCGGGCGGATCGGGAACATGGACTGCACGGCACGCGCGCTTCCCGCTATTCGTCAAGCTGACAGAACTTGCCGACGTGATTGTATTCGACCAACGCGGCACCGGTCTTTCGCGCAACGACTTGCAGGACTGCAATTATGAGCCGGGCATCGCCTTGGAGCAGCCGCTTACCCGGGAAGTATTCTGGCGCAATATGCACAACGCCATGGCGTTCTGCGGCAGGCAATGGCGCCAGGCCGGCATCGACCTGAACGGATACAACACCGTGGAAAGCGCTCACGACCTGGAAGCGTTACGCATCGCGCTGAGCACCGAAAAAATTGATATCTGGGCGATTTCCTACGGCACTCACCTGGCTTTTGCAATGGCAAAGCTTTTTCCGGATTCCATCGGCCGCATGGTGCTGGCAAGCGCGGAAGGCCCGGACCAGACCATTAAACTGCCAGGCCGGGCAGACGCGCAACTGCGCCGGATTGCCGACGAAATTGCCGGTGACGACGAAGCTGGAAAAAAATATCCCGCTCTCGAGCAACTTATGGCAGAGGTTATCGATGAATACAGGCAAAAGCCACGAACAATCGAAGTTACCAACCCTAAAACCGGAAAGCCGGTGAAAGTCGGCATTGGCGATATGGAAATACAGATTTTGACGGCCGGGGCACTAACGCGTGACCCGGAGTTAATCGCCGAACTTCCCGGTTTTTACACTCTGCTAAAAAACAAGGAGTTTTCCATTATAGGTCCTTATTTTTTGGACTACAGGACAAATATGTGGACCTTTAACCCAATGAGCGTCGCGATGGATGCCGCCTCCGGAATTTCCGAAAAGCGATGGCAACGGGTAAAGCGGGAGGCGAAAACCAGCCTTTTGTGGCGGGCGCACAACCTGCCATTTCCGGACATCAACCAAACGCTCGGCGTGAAGGACCTGGGAGAGGAATTCAGGAAAAACCCGGTATCCGAAATACCGACACTGTTTTTTTCAGGCGATCTGGATGGCAGAACATTTATCGAAAGTCATCGCGAGCTGGCAGACGGGTTTAAGAGTTCCGCCTTTGTCACGGTGCACCGGGGCGGGCACAATTTATTTATGACTTCGCCGCAGGTGATTGAGACCATGATGAAATTTTATTCCGGGGAAAAGGTAGAGGATTTTACAATCGAGCTGCCGAAGATAGAGTTTAGGTAAAGCGTTACTCCCCTGCAGGGACGCTTAGTAGCACCACTTAAAGTCACGGTACACATTCGTATTCCGGTCGTATGATTTGCCTTCGCAAGGCTTCCCGATGGCCGTGGATAGCCTGAAGTTCGGGAGCGTTGTGGAACGCGGCCAACAAAGGCCGGAACCGAAGTTAATGAGCGGGCACTCCAAAACGAGCATTCGCCGTTGCCATTTACAACGCACCCCGACAAAAAGCAATTTAATCAGGGTCCGCAATCACTTTATCTTGCCTTTGGCAAACCTCCCGCTCCAAAGCCCCTCCTGCAAAAGTCTGATCTATACTTTATTTTTGTATACGAGTTCCGAAAACCAATGCTTTAGCGAATAGCGCTATATGCGATCGAACAAATATCTATAAGGTAGTATGTCCAATTTGTTCACCGGCATCAGATTCTTCATGGCGCTACTTACGGTGCTGGCGATCGGGGCGAAACCGCTTATTCCGCCTAAAGTCCTGGTGTTGCATCCATCCGAGACCACGGAAAAGGGTTTATACGGCCCACCCCACCCCCAAGGCCAGCCGCGGGCAACATGGCTGGATGAAACAGCCAACGCTATGCGATGCGAGTACCCGATACACCGCGGCTCCATCCCCTGCGGCTTCTCGGTGAAATGGGGCAATCCGCCCCGCCAGAGGGGATGTTTCCAACCCAACAGTTTCGCCCGTTGCGCGAATGCGTTTTCCGATCCGGAAAGGGATGGCTGGGGTTGGGAAAATGGAAAAACGTGCGTTGTCATCGAGGAAACAGGTTACGCCGCCACCGGGCACCCGATGTGTTCAAGCGCGGCCAGCGATCCGGACGGTGACGGCTGGGGCTGGGAACACGAAAAAAGTTGTATCGTGATAAGCGGCGCGACCGACAACTCGAATGCCCCTGTATGCAAGACTGTCAGGAGCGATCCCGACGGCGACGGCTGGAGTTCGGAGAACGGGCGGAACTGCCGTGTCCCCGGAACCGGGCCTTGCGCTGTCGAGCCGGAATCATTTGCCAGTGTGGATGCCAGCGGCTATGACGGCCTGACTGTGCAAATCCATTACGAAGGCCGTTCGCCTTATATCCGTTTGAACCTGATTAACTCAGATCCGGCGTTACTTGCGCTGGGAAAAGACCCGAAGCCCATGTCCACGTTTTTAAGTACGGAGGATTTGCGAGCGGGCCCCGTCTTCGTCAATCTCCGGGAATTCAGCGTGGAGGAATGGTGGACCATCAAAGCGAACCCGCCCAGGGAGTTTGCCGGGCCAGACTTCAGCGACATTACCCAGGTGTCCGTGGATATCGATGATCACGGCGTGCATCGGATGCGCGTGGATGAAATTAAACTGATTGGCGAACGCATCGACACCGAGACTTACCTGTTAACGATGGTCATCCTGTGGGCCGGCTTTTTATTGCTTGAAGGCGGCATTCGGTACTACCGGCTGCGTACAGCCTGCCAAAACGAGCGGGAACAACTCGAAGACCTGGCCGGCGGCGCCCGGCAACTGGAAGCGGAGAAGGCGCAGCTTAAAAACCGCGCCCGCACCGATCCGCTGACCGGGGCACTCAACCGCAACGGACTGGCCCAGCGCCTGGGGCAGCAGTACGGAATGCCCCAGCTACCCGCCGGCGTCGGCTTGATGATGTTCGATATCGATCACTTCAAAGCCCTGAACGACGCCCACGGCCATGCCGCCGGAGACGCGGTATTGCGGGATATTTCGGCTTTGATGATTTCCACCACCCGCGCGGAAGATATTTTTGTGCGCTGGGGGGGCGAGGAGTTCCTTCTGATCGTCGATCAGGTATCGCGGGAAAAACTCGTGACGATCGCGGAAAAGCTGCGCCAGCGCGTATCAAGTCACCCTTTCAAATTCGACCGGCAACTGGAGGTTACTGTAAGCATTGGAGTCGCCCAATCAAGGGCCGGCGAAGATTTCGATACGTTATTCAGGCGCGCCGACAAGGCGCTTTACGAAGCCAAAAAAACCAGGAACACAGTGAAATATGCATCCAGGGAACACTGACGGAAAATTCGCGCGGCAGTATCGCCGAATCACAGTGACCGGTTTGGTGTTGACGGTGGCGATTTTTATCGCCCTCTACTTCCTGCCGGAGAAGCGCCTGCAATTAGTACCATCCGAACAACATGTACCGGAACTTTATGGCGTCGCGGACCCGCGCCACGGCAAATCAGCGTGGTGGCTTGGCAAAGAGGCCAACCATTGGATATGCGACTACCGGGAAACCAACGCCTATGGTTGCGGGTGGTGGACAACCCTCAATCCGGCAAACACCAGCGGTATCGATTTCTCGGCTTATGACGCGCTGGAACTGGACCTGAATTATCACGGCCCGGCATCCCGCCTGCGAATATTCCTACGGCAGAGCAACCCAAGCTATACCCAATCCGAGGACGCCAATAGCTCAAAGGTGATGTCCATGAGTGTGTCCATAGCAGAGACCAAAGAACCGATAGTGGTCGACCTGGATGAATTTTCCGTATCGCGCTGGTGGTTGCTCGAACGAAAAGTTCACCGACAGCGAATGCTTCCCGAATTCGACGCGATCACAGTCGTTGGCGTGGACCTGGTCGAACCCGGTGTACACGAGGTGCGCATTGACCGCATAGCCCTGGTGGGCCAATGGGTTAAAACAGAAACGCTGTTGGTGTCAGCACTTCTGTTTTGGATGACGCTATTCCTGATTGAAGGCGTTGTGCGTTTTTTTCAGCTTTACCGGACCGCAAAGCGCAATCGCCAGGCAATCAAAAAACTTGAGGAGAAACAGAGGGCGCTGGAAGAAGAAAACCGGCATCTGGAATCTGTCGCCAACACAGATCCCCTCACGGGCATTTATAACCGCGCCGGCCTGCTCACCCATATTGAAGCGTTTCAGCGACAGTGGGACACCCTGGCCGGGCTTTGCATATTGCTATTGGATATCGATCACTTCAAGCGCCTCAATGACCGCTACGGTCACGACAAGGGCGACAAGGTTCTAAAAACCTTCGCATCACTACTGACCATAAACCTGCGCGAGGACGATATTTTAGCCCGCCTGGGGGGAGAGGAATTTATTGTGATTTCCCGGGCTCGATCGGCGGACAACCTGCACATTTTCGCGGAGAAACTGCGCCAGCTTGCATTGCACTGCACTTTTAACGGAGACAGCAACCTGCACATCAGCGTGAGTATTGGTGTTGCCGTCATTGCGGAAAACGAAGATTTTTCCAGCGCGCTCAAACGGGCGGACACCGCTCTTTACCGAGCCAAACAAAGCGGCAGAAACCGGGTGGAGCACGAAGCAAAATTATGACCAGCCGATTTGCCGTTATTTTAGTGTTATTGCTACTAAGCGCCCTGGCTGGCGCGGACAGCTCGATCCGGGTGTACCCTCTGCATCTGCAGGACAATTACCGGCAGGACTATACCTGGAAAACACTGCGCGATCGCGCGGGCTATTTGTGGTTGGCAACGAGCAACGGACTCCAGCGTTACGACGGCTACGGGTTGAAAACCTTCATCAATAAAAAGGACAACCCGAGGAGCCTGGCATCCGACACCGTTCGAGCCCTGCACCTGCACTCGGACGGTACCCTTTGGGTCGCCGGCAACGTGCTTCACCGCTATCATCCGGAAACCGAGGATTTCACGCGTTATCCCGTCAGCGATTACCAATCCATTTATGCCATCCATGAGGACAATGACGGGGCATTGTGGCTCGGCGGTGACGGTTTCGGCCTGCGCCGTTTTGATCCGGACACGGGAAACGTCTCCCATACATTTCTGGAAAATACCGCCAGTCCCGCATCTGTTTTTTTAATTAAACCACACAGCGATACCCGTCACCTCTGGCTTGCGAGCAACCGGGGCCTGTTGTCTTTTAACCTGACGACACATTCCAGTGAAACCTATTTCGCCTTTTCCAAAAAGAATGCCTCCAACCTTATCTTCGGCATGGAAGAAGACAGCGAAGGCAAGATCTGGCTCGCTACCGCAAACGGGCTTTTTATCGTAGATCCCGCCACACGCTCCGCGCAACGAGTGCAGGCCGATTACAACGATCCTGCCTTTTCCGCTAATAATTTCTCAGCCCTTCACAAGGACAATTATGGGCGTCTGTGGATTGGTACCGATAAACACGGTGTCTATCGGTATTCGCCGAAAGCCGATAAATTTCAACACTACCCCGCATCCGCGAACGACCCCTACCGGTTCCCACTTGCTCGTATCAATGATATTCACGAAGACGCCGAAGGCACGCTTTGGTTTGCCACACCTTTTCACGGCACCTACCGAATCAGCGAACATTTGCAGAAGTTCAAATCGTTCCAGCACAGCTTCGACACAGACAATTCACTGATTTTCAATAATGTGCTGGCCATGCATGAAGACGCCGGGGGTTTTATCTGGATTGCCACGGACGGGGGCGGCTTGGACCGGTTTGATCCCAATACCTACCGTTTCACCCATTTCCGCCATGACCCCGGCAACAGCAACAGCCTGAGTTCGGATTCGATTCTGGATATTGCGGAGGATTCGCAAGGGTTTCTCTGGCTGGGCACATGGGCCGGCGGTTTAAACCGGTTGGACCCGAAGACCGGTGAGGTAACGCGCATCCTTCCCGACCCGGAAGTGAAGGACGGGCAGACTCTCGCGGGCAATCATGTTGTTCGCCTGGTCATAGATGAACAGGACCGCCTGGTAATGGGAATTGCCGGCACCGGGCTGCAAATATACGACACAAGAACAAAGACGTTCGAGACATTTGCAGCCAACAGTGAAACCGGCCTTCGCAACCATTACATCACCGACATTTTGCCGACGCCTGACGGTAACTACTGGGTTGGCGGCTACCTTGGAATCGAATTGTTTTCACCGGACACCGGCATTGCAAAAGGGCCCACGCTGGAGCCGGACGATGGCGTGATTGATATTCACATGAGCAGGGAAGGCTTGTTATGGCTGGCCACGACCCGCGGTTTGCTCAGGCTTAATCCAAAGACGAGCGACGTATCGCGCTTCACCGCGAATGATGGACTGCCCGATAATCATGTGGTGGGTATTGAACAGGACCGCGAAGGTTATTTATGGCTGGCCACGCGCAACGGTCTCGCCCGCTTTGATCCGATTGACAAAGAAGTGGAGGTATTCAGGGAAAGTGACGGGCTCGCCGGTGCCCAGTTCAACCGCCTCAGCCATCTGCAAACCCGCGACGGCACTATTTATGTGGGCAGCATCAACGGGTTCAGCTCTTTCAATCCGCTTGCCATTCCACGCAATGAATACGCGCCGCAGATTCATTTCACCAGTTTAACCATCAATAACAAGCCGTACACCGACACCTCCAAGGTACCCCCGAACATCCGCTTTCTCGAAAGACTGACGCTTCCAAGCCGGACCAAACATATTCACATCGGTTTTACCGCAACAAACCTGGTTTCCCCTTCACAGAACCAATACCGCTATCGCCTGAAGGGCCTGAACGAAGATTGGTTCAGCGTTGGCAGCGATGTGAGAAGTGTGCAATACAACAACCTGCCGGCGGGCGATTACCTCCTGCAAGTAGTAGCCTCGAACAACGATGGCGTCTGGACCGGTGGCGCCAGGGAATTGCCGGTCACGATTCTTCCAGCCTGGTGGCAAACCTGGTGGGCCTATGCTGTTTACTGCGCATTGCTCGGCGCGATAATTTATGGGTTCAGTGTTTGGCGGCTTTACCTGAACGATAAACAACGGCGGCAACTTAAAGTGCTCGTGAATGAACAAACCGAAAAGCTTGTGGCGGCCAATCGCGCCATTCAACAGTTTAACGCTGAACTTGAACAACGTGTCGCGCAACGCACCCACGACCTTTCCGTCGAAATTGAAGAACGCAAGGAGTCGGAGGCCAAAGTTACCTATATCGCTTATCACGATGCGCTTACAGGACTTTACAACCGGGCCTGGCTGCTCCAAACGCTGAAAAAGCTGTTGTATCGATCGGCAACAACAGATGAACCTTTCGCGGTACTGTTTATTGGCGGCGACCGTTTTCGGAAAATAAACGATACTTACGGCCACCAAACAGGCGACAAACTTTTAATTGCCACGGCACAAAAACTACAGGAACTCTGCACCGGCGTAGCCGAGGTTACGCGTATCGGAAGCGACGAGTTTGTTGTTATAGTCGAACATTTATCGAGTCGTGAACAAGTCATCGAACTGGCCGACAACATTGTTGCCGGTTTCAATGAACCACGGGTAATCGATCAGATGCTTCTGGCTTTCAGCGTCAGCGTGGGTTTTTTGATCGCGGACAAGCGCTATGACGATCCCGCCCAGGTTTTGCGCGATACCAACATTGCCATGCAACGTGCCAAGGACCGCGGACGCGGGCTTTATCAGGAATTCGATGAAGAAATCCTGCAGCAAACGCTGGATTTGTCCGCCCTGGAATCCGATCTAAGGCTGGCGCTTTCACGACAGCAGTTCAGCGTGGTTTACCAGCCTATTATCCTGCTGAAATCGAACCGGATCGTGCGTTTCGAAACACTGCTGCGGTGGCAGCACCCGGAACGCGGCTGGGTTCCGCCGGATAACTTTATTCCCCTGGCGGAAGCATCGGGTTCAATTTTCGATATCGGCCTTTGGGTACTGGAACAAGCCTGCCTTCAGCTGCGGCAATGGCGGGAAAGCGTGGGCTCTGCCAATCTGCCGACTATCGCGGTAAACCTGTCGCCGGTACAACTGGAGCGTATCGATTTTCTCGACAGGGTCGATGACATTTTCCGGGCCACCGGAGTTGAACCAGGCCTCATTGAATTCGAGATAACGGAAACCGCATTAATGGGCCACACCGATACCACGGAAAATGTTTTGGAGGGCTTGCGCGAGCGCGGCATCAAACTGGCAATCGATGACTTTGGCACCGGTTATTCTTCATTAAGCTATCTGGATAAACTGCCGGTACAGGTGCTGAAAATTGACCGCTCCTTCGTGAATGCGCTTACCGAAACCAACGGGAGAAACAGTACCAGCGAAATTATCCGCTCCACCATAACGCTCGCTCACAACCTCGGCATGTCCGTGGTGGCCGAAGGCATCGAAACGCAGCAACAATTGCAAACGCTGCAGTCCTATGGATGCGACTGCGGCCAGGGTTACTTTATTGCGCGCCCCATGCCTCCCACCGATGCCACCACGCTGTTTACCATCGGCCTGGCAGACTGGTTGGCGCAGACCAGGCAGGTTTGAGTCGCTCTTCGGTAATTCAGGCAGACCTGAATGGTACTTCCTTAAGCGAAAATTCTTTTATATGCCGTGCCAACGAAGCCGGTCGATCCGGCGGGGGTTCTCCAGAAACGCGCCGTAAACCCGTCCTGGGGGCTCTACGGACAACATCCATGTTGCCGAAGGTTTCTGGAGAACCCCCGCCGGACCGACCTACCATGATTTTTTTAAGCAAAAAAAGCTTAAGGAAGTACCATTCCAGGCAGACCTTATTCTTAATTATAAAAATGGCCGGGACCGCCGTTAAAAAAACGGCAGCTCCTAAATTTTTTTATTTTTGTATTGCTCCACCGCGTAATTGGCCGCCCTGGCGGTTAACGCCATATAAGTCAATGACGGATTCTGGTGCGCTGACGACGCCATGCAGGCCCCATCGGTGACAAACAGGTTGGGAACATCGTGGCTTTGATTGTAGCCGTTCAATACAGAAGTTTTGGGGTCCCGTCCCATGCGGGCGGTGCCCATCTCGTGGATTGTCAGTCCCGGCGGCGCATCAGTGATATTTCGGGTTATATTTTTTGCACCGATGGTTTCAAGCATTTCAACACAATCGTCCGCCATGGCTTCCATCATCGCATAATCGTTGTCCGACCACTTGCAGTCGATCAGCAACTGCGGAATGCCCCACTTGTCCGTTTTTTCCGGGTGCAGCGTTACCTTGTTTTCATAGCGCGGCAACATCTCGCCGGAGCCCCCCCACCAGAACCCCCAGGGCCCCGGTTTCCGCAGGCGTTGTTTAAGATCGGCGCCGTAATCGGTCGAACCCAGCGCGTGAGTAACACTCAACCGCATCGCACCCGCGCGCAGGAAATAACCGCGCAAATATTTTTCCGTTTGCTTTTTCAGGTTGCGGTAACGCGGGACGATCGGACCCGTGGGACGATTGCCCTTGTAATAGTCATCTTCAAATCCGTCCACCTGGCCGTGCGCGCTGGCGTTATAGATGTGGTCCATCAGGTAATGCCCCAGCGCGCCGGACGAGTTGGCCATTCCTGTCGGGAAAGCAGCGGATTTGGAATTGAGCATGATCTGCGTTGTGCCCAGCGTCGATGCGCAGAGGAATACCATGTTCGCACGGTACTCCCGCGTCGCCATGGTTTCCTCGTCGATAACATTCACGCCGGTAACCCGATTGGTTTTATCGTCGTATATCAGGCTGTGAACGACACTGTGGCAGGCAATGGAAAGATTGTTGGTTTTAATCGCCGCCGGCAGTGTGGAGCTGAGCGTGGAAAAATACGCGCCGAAAGAACAACCGCGCTGGCACTGGTTTCTCGCCTGGCATTGGTAGCGCCCCTGGTCGAGAAAAAACTGCGTGGGCTGGCTTAAATGCGCGCAACGCCCCTGCACAAACTTGCGGTCGGGAAATTTTTTCTCGATCAGCTTTTTCGCATGGCGCTCCACCGCATTCAATTCAAATGGCGGAAGAAAATCCCCGTCCGGCAGCGTGGCGACATTGTCCTTGCCGCCGGAGACCCCGATAAATTTTTCCACATGGGAATACCAGGGAGCCAGATCCTTGTACCGGATAGGCCAGTCCACACCGTGGCCATCGCGCCGGTTTTCCTCGAAGTCCAGCTCGCTCATCCGGAAACTCTGCCGGTGCCAGGTAATGGATTTGCCGCCGAGCTGGTTGCCGCGAATCCAGTCAAACCGGGTGCCTTCGGCGGTGGTGTACGGCAGGTCGCGGTCGTTGCCAAAAAAATGTTTCGTCGCTTCGTTAAATGCATAACATTTTCGCTGCACATAATACTGGTCATCCACCAGGCGCTGTTCCACCGCACCCCGGTGCTCGAATTCCCACGGCGGCTTTCCCTCGCCCACATAATCCTTCTGGTGTTTCACCGGCCTTCCGCGCTCCACCAGCAGCACCTTGAGTCCCTTCTCGCACAGTTCCTTGGCCGCCCATCCTCCGGTAATGCCAGAGCCAACAACAATCGCATCGAATTTTTGCGAAGTTTCGTTAATCAAAAACGGGTCAATCATTTTCAACTACTCAATAAACAAAGGGAGAGAAAGCGCGGTTATTGTTGGCGCTGAGCTTAAAGTCGCCGTCGTATCCTCCGGGAACCGGCAGATAAACAAGCTCTTTCGAACCGCCAACTTCCGAGGTGTAATAGCCGAGAATTACCAGGCTTCTGAGGTTGGCAAAAAATTCCACATCGCCGGGCGTAAAGGGGGCCTGGCCGGTGGAAAGCGCGCGCATGATCTCTTCCTGCCGCTTTGCCGACAATTCGGCGTAATTTTTATGCCAGTGCTTTTGGATCAGGTTTTCCACGCGGTCAAACTGCCGGTTAAATTTCCTTGCCTCTTCCGGTTCCCGGCAGCGGGCCAGTTGGTCGTCAATATAGTAATGGCAGCCGGCATCCCCGGCCCCCGGCGTATCCGACGCCGGAAGAATAACGTTGGCCATATGCCTGAGCACGGCCAACTGCGTATCGGAGAAGGTTTTGCCCCCGGCGCCTTCCGCCGGAGCGGAAAAAATACCGGACAGGGCATTGGGAGCCAGCAGTCCGGCGCAAGTGGCGGTAAGGGCTTTCAACAGGCCCCTACGGGTCAGGCCCGGGGGGTGTATATTTTGGTCAAACATCGGATACGTCTCGATTAAGAACTATGGATGAATCTTAGCGCAGGCCAGGAGAAATTTACGTTTGGATGGGATAAATGTCCCTGTTCCGGGATTAGTGAGAGCCTTTAACCATTTTATTTAGTCGCGCTCTACAAGTATGGCACAGAGCGGAAGAGGTTCAGCGATTGGGACGGGACCGGTGGAACTCTGGAATGTGGAAGAGCGAAAGGAAAAGCTAAAACTAGTTCAGCATATTGGGCTGTTGACCGTGCAGCCCGGTTAAATATCGCTTGCTGATGGGAACACTGTCCCCGCTCTTTAACACCACCTTGCCGCTGCCGGATGGCAGGCTCTTCGTTCTATGCTGTTAAGGTTGACAATAATAGAGCGATGAATGCGAATAAGCTGTATCAGCGGGAATAACTTTTTCCAGGCTTTTAATGGTGGAGCGGACCAGTAAGTCTCCTCCGGCGTATGCAGTTCCTGTTGGCGAATATCATTTTGACCGACTTTAATTCCAGGTTCAGAGCACGATCGGTGCAGGAAAAGGAATTCTTTTTTGTTATCAATACGAAATATTGCGCGAAGACTATGCTGTTAAATTGTCTTACATCGATCGTCTCTAACTAAAAAACTTAGGCATTAAAAAACCAGCCCTCGCTAAAGGGCTGGTCTTGAAAGAGAAAAACTATTTGTTTACAAATCAGTTCGGCAGCACCGCAACGTCATCGATATAAACATCCACGCCGGCCGACGTTCCCTCGAAAAATATCGCCACGTCCACGATATCACAATCCGGAATGACCAGGTCGGCGGCAAGCTGCGTCCACTCCAGCGGCGCCACGCCACTGGTGTTCCGCAACCACGGATAGGTATTGTGACCCTCGGGCGCGGTCTCGGCCGTGCATTCCACCTTGGCCGCCAGACGCAGGGTGTCGGCTTCCGCCCCCGTGTGCAGGGCCTGGGCGCTCACCGAATAAGTATTGCCGGCACTGACTGCGCCGGTCAGGTTGTAAACCGCGTATTGCGCGGTGTCCGGCCGGTTGGTGGCGTACAGGCTCTGGCTGCCACTGAAGGCCTGGTCGCCGGAGGCGCTGAGGGTCGAACCATTCCAGGCGGACCAGCCGGCAACCCCGGATTCGAAGCCGCCGTTGGCCACCAGGTTCTCGCCGGGCGGCACCACGGCCACTTCGTCCAGGTACACATCCACACCGACGGAAGTGCCCTCGAAGAAGATGGCCACATCGACGATATCGCAATCCGGAATCACCAGGTTGGCCGACAGTTGGGTCCACTCACCGGAAGGCACATTGCTGAGGTTTTGCAACCAGGGGTAGGTGTTGTGGCCCTCGGGCGCGGTCTCGGCCGTACACTCCACCTTGGCCGCCAGACGCAGGGTGTCGGCTTCCGTCCCCGTGTGCAGGGCCTGGGCGCTCACCGCGTAGGTGGTACCGGGGCTGACCACGCTGGTAAGGCTGTAAACGGCGTACTGGTTGGTGTTGGGGCGGTCGGTCACCAGCAGGCTCTGGTTACCGGCGAAGACTTCACCGGTGGTCAAGGCCAGGGTGGAGCCGTTCCAGGACTGCCAGCCGCTGATGGCGGAATCCTCGAAGCCGCCGTCCACCACCAGGTTGATATTGGAGGTCGGACGCGGGGTGCCGAAACGGACGCTATCGAGGTTGGCCACACCGCTGATATTGTTGAACCGGATAAAGACATCCTGGGTACCAACTACGATCGGCCAGGTGACTTCGATGGTGTTCGGACTGCCCCAGCCGGCGGTGGGCGGCAATTCAACGGTAACGACAGGATCGCTTTCCAGGCTGCCCAGATGGACTGAAATTGTTCCCACTTCCGTGTTGCCTTTGGCGTAGGTCACCCAGAAGGTGTCCCAGGTTTCCTGGAACTCGACGTCGGAGTAGGAAATCCAGTCGCCGTCGTCGGTATAAGCCACGACGCCGCCCAACGCCACCACGCCGTCGCCATTGTCATACTCCTCGGCTTCCAGCGTCACGCCGTATTCGTCGCCCTGCCAGCCCTCGGGAATGTATTCCGGCACGCTGCAGTCGGTACTGCCGCCCAGGTAACACACGACCCAGTCCAGCGCGGGCCGGGTGCTGCCGTCACTGCGAATCAAGTAGGCATTGGTTCGCCAGATACTGCCCTGCAGGTGACCCCAATGGGTAATGCCGGCCACCGCCGGGTTTTCCCAGAACACGGTAAACAGGTCCCGAAACACATTCGCGTGGCGGGCGTCGTTTTCGAAGTTCAGATCGAATTCGGAGATATAAATCGGCAGGCCGGTTGCCGCCAGCGTATCCAGGTTCGCCGCCACCACGGGTACATCTGCTCGTTCAAGAAAGTGCGCCTGCAGGCCGATGGCGTCGATCAGGTCGCGCTCCTGCAACACCGTGATTATTTCCAGATAGTCCTGGGTAAATTGAGGCAGGTGCAGAATCTGGTAATCGTTGAGAATCAATTGCGACTCGGGGAAATACTCGCGCGCCAGTTCAAACCCGGTAATTACCCAGTCCCAACCGGTCTCACCGGCACCGCCCAGTGCTTCTAGGTAGGGCGGCGGCGCGTGCAATGGCTCGTTGATCACTTCGATCATTTCCAGGTCCGGGTAGCGCGCCGCGACGGCGGCCATCCATTCCTCGATTTCAGCCAGCTGTTCCCCGGCGGGCAGCTCCTCTATCCAGCCAGGCTGCTGCTGGCCCCACAGCAAGGTGTGGAACTTGAATGGAATGCCGTTCTCGCGGGCAAAGTTGTAGGCGATATCGAGCGCTTCCCAGGTCATCACATCGCGCTCAGCTTCCACGCTTCCCCACTTGCCGGCGTTCTCCGGTGTCAACTGGTTGAAGTAGGTCAGCAGGTGCTCATAATCTTCCGGGCCGCCGGGCGCGGTACCAAGAAACTTGTTGTCAATGGCCACGAATACACGTTCCGGCGCGGAAGCGGCGGCGTTGCCACTGGGGTCATAAGCCGTGGCGGTGTAGAGGTGAAAGCCATTGAGCGCCTCGGTAACATCCACTTCCAGCTCAAACGGCGCTTCGGAGTCCTCGCCCACCACGTCGCCATTTCTTTCGAAGACCACACGGCGAACCGCGACATTGTCACTCGCATTGGCGGTGAGAGTCAGTGTATTTTCAGTAACAAAAAATTTCTCGCCAGCGCTTAGCGTCACTTCCGGCGCTTCCAGATCGCAGGGTACGCCGTTAATGGAAATCAGGTAGGGCTCGACACCGTCGTATTCGGAACCGGCATTGAACTGGAAACGGTAGCGCTTGCCCGGTCGGATTTTCTGGTACTGCAGCCAGGAGGGCGCGCTGACCAGATAACCGTCCTCCACCTGCTCGTATTCCGCCAGATGGCCGCCGGTAATAGTGGCGTCACCAATATCAACCAGCACTTCAAAATCAGTCGCGGTTTCACCAGAGACGTTTTTGACATCAACCCAGGCCTGATAACCACCCGGCCAGACACTATAGGTACCGCTACTGACCGTATAGCCACAACTGCCGGTTGGCCCGTTGACTTGCGCATAACCTGCCGAGGCGAATACGCCTGCGACAAGTGCCGTTAAGCCTGCCCAAACCGATGCCGGGGCAGGGCGTTTCCGTATACTTTTCATATTTCCCCCATTGTGTGTTTTCGCAAACGTGATTAAAAAGACGGGCGCACCTGATCCGGCGCCCATTCTTTTCTTATAGTCCGGCGGACAAGCTTAATTACCCGCCTTACCAATGTCTACTGGCATTCAGCGGCGTCGCGATATTTTTGGCAAATACGTTTGGCTGGAACAAACTTTGCCCAAAAGGCTTCAAAAAAGCTGGCAACGAATTACGGCGGAATTCCCCGTGCCGCATAATTTCGCGCCACAGAGGATCAACATATTGAACAAATTATCGAAAACAGAATTTTTAATCATTTTTGTTTCATTTATTTTAGCGGCGATTGCGTGGGGTTTTGTCGAGCTTGCCGACTACGCACGGGCCGGCGCACCCCATGAATTCGATCGCACGCTTTTACTTTCCATGCGCAACGGTGCCGACACCAGCGACCCCCTGGGGCCGGGCTGGCTGGAGGAAACCGCACGCGATTTCACCGCGCTGGGAAGCATTCCGGTACTGCTGTGGTTTACCGCGGCGGCGACGGGTTATTTATTGTTGATGGAAAAAAAACGTTTTGCGTTGCTGGTGTTAGTTGTCGCACTGGGTGCCATTGCATTAAGTTCCGGATTAAAAGAGTTGATCGACAGGGCCAGACCCGAGATCGTCCCACACGAAACAGCCGTGTATACCGCCAGTTTTCCCAGCGGCCACTCCATGCACTCATCCAGTGTTTACTTGACGATAGCTGCGCTACTGGCACGCATCCATTCACGCCGCCGGATCAAAATTTTTATTTTGAACTTTGCAATTATTACAATTTTTGCGGTTGGCCTGAGCCGGGTTTACCTGGGTGTTCACTGGCCGACCGATGTTTTGGCCGGCTGGACGGCAGGCACCGGCTGGGCGCTGTTGTGCTGGCTGTTGGCGCGCTGGTTGCAAAGCCGTGGAAAGGTTGAAAATCAGCCGGATGATTCAACAGCCGAACGTTAGGCAGAGGCGAGGCGAACGCAATGAATAAAATTGCGGTGAAAGAAAATTTTAAATGGTTTACCAACACGGGTTACGCGACTCGAGGCGTTATTTATTTAATTGTCGGCACTTGGCTTATCAACATTGCGGTCGCTGTTGCCGGACTATTTGCGTTCGGCATGTACGGCGTGCTTGAATCCTTCCACCAAAAAATCCACACCTCATCGATATAAAACATATGCCGTCAGTTCAGTTTACCGCCCTGGTCATTATCAATCCGAGAAGCCGGCGCGGTGGCGACGCGGAGTTCAGCGATTGCCTTTCCCTGCTGGAAGAAAACGGTATCAGGCTTATAAAGGTGAAATCCCACGGCTCAAAGGAAACGGGCGAACTTATCACGATGCATCGACAGCGGATTGACCTGGTTATTCTGGCGGGCGGCGATGGCACCGTGAGCTCAGCGGCCGAAACACTTTATCGCTACAAGCTGCCATTCGCCATTCTTCCCCTGGGCACGGCCAACGACCTGGCGCGCTCACTGGAACTGCCGACGGATATTTCCGGGGCCTGCCGCTCCATTGCCGTCAACCGCAGACATAAAATTGATCTGGCCGTGGTTAACGGGCGCTATTTTTTTAATGCGGCCAACATCGGACTGGGTGTAAAAGTGACTCACGAACTTACACCGGAAATTAAAAAACGGTGGGGCGTGTTGAGTTACCTTAAAGCGCTGTTCAACGCCATGCAGCGCAAGCAGGTGTTTCGCGCAGCGGTAACAATCGATGGCAAGCGCTATAAATTAAAGTCGATGCATATCGCCGTGGGCAACGGCCGTTATTACGGCGGCGGTAACATTATCGACGAAAATGCCAGTATCAATGACGGACTTTTGTGTCTTTACAGTCTGAAACCGCAAAGTTTTTGGTCGCTGCTTTTGCTGTCGCCGCTGTTGCGCAACGGCAAGCAACGCTTGACCCAAAGAACATTTTGCGCAACGGGACGCAGAATTGAAATTAAAACCCGCAAGTCGATGGAAATAGATGCCGATGGCGAACCGGTGACTCACACCCCGGCAGTTTTCGAGGTTTTACCGGATGCGCTCGAAGTTATCTCGCCGGGCGTTGAAGGATCGAAGAAACCGGCGGAACAAGCACGGCAAACGGAAAACCCGTTACCGGCGTAGCCCGGCGATTTCACCAGTGCCGGCTTGCGGACGTGTTCACGACTGGCGTCCTGGCAAGCAGGTGATAGTCGTCAGGTAGGAATATTCTCCGCCCACTCGCTCAACTCGCCCACCACCGGCTTATCGTGTTCCGCCAGAAAATCCAGTAGCCTTTTCGGCGTTACGGACAGCACTCGCTCGGAAGGAAAACCCACTTCCCGCGCCTTGACAATGCATTGATCGACAACACCCAGATGAAACGCGCTGTGTGAATCGCTGGCAAACACCACTTTCCAGTCGAGCTTATCAATCAATTCGAGAAAGCGAATGCAGTTTGGCTCACTACCCGCCCTCGAATGGGTAAGGGAACTGTTATTAATTTCAATCACCACATTATTATCCTTCGCCGCACGCACAATTTCCTCTTCGTGGACGGGAAAGCTCGGGTTGCCCGGATGGCCGAAAACTTGAATAAATCCGGATTCAAATGCGGCGATGGCCGCCCTGGTATGTGTATTTCTGTCCACCGGCGAAAATACCGGCTCGTGGAAACTGGCGATGGCGATATCGAGATAATCGTTAAGCGTGGAAGAAATATCAACACCGCTTAAATCCGGCAGAATATTGGCTTCGATGCCGCGCAACATGGCGATGTCGTTAGCGATTCTGGGGAGCACCTTCATATTGCCGAAGTGCCAGAAGTGCGGCCCGTCAGGCATGGTGGGCGCGTGATCGGTAACGGCGAACAATTTGACTCCGCGCTCGGCCGCCACCTGCCAGTAATCGTGAACCGTGCTGTAAGCGTGCGTGCTGGCGACGGTGTGAGTGTGGGTATCACAAAGGATTTGCATGAGAAAAAACCATTACTGCTAAACTTCGCCCACAGGATAACATGTTCCCCCGCCGGTTTGTTTTACAACTGGCTTACACTGTTTTCGCTATTTCGCAGGGCCGACAACTCTTCATCGATTTCATTGATCCGCTTGCGAAACACCGTCTTCGCCGCAACCCTGTTTCCCACATATATCAGGGCGTATAGTGCCGTGATCGCCATCACATACATATAGGTGCTTATATGGTGGCCACGCAGGCCTGCATAAACTCCCACGCAACCGATCCAGGCAGGCCCGAGATACCAGATCAATACGGCTTCCAGCATCTTCGCTTGTCGTTCACACATCCCACGCTCCGCATACAAAAAGTCCACCACGGGTTGATCCGGGTTCTCCTCAACCCGGCGTCGCCGCGCCTGCCATAGGCGAACTGGAACAAAAATCGCCCAAAGCGCCAACAGCGCAGCGGAAATGCCGGCCACCCACACTCCGTTGGACAGCGCTTTCCAGGCGAGGAACGCCATCGCAGGAGCAATCAAAATCGCCACCACGGTTTCCAGTGCGTCGCGAATGATAATCCTGAGCTTGATATTTCTTTCGCGCTTACGGGCGCGGTGCAGTATCGCCCGCATGTCGCTTTCCTCCCCGCCAGGTGTTAGGGGATGGAACTGCCAATGATTCCGCAAATCGTTCCAATGCATCAGCGGCCCTCCAGGTAGCGCTTTTCAAAATACGTTTTCAGCCTGGACAGGCGGGTAGCGGCCGATTGCGGCGGGCATCCGAGAACGCCGGCAATTTCCGTGTAATCCATGCCTTCCAGATACATCAACAGCGTTGCCCGGTTGGTGCCGTTGAGCGAGTTGAGAAAATCCTCCAGTAGCCGGGCCTGTTCATTTGGCTCGGTCTGACATGTTGAAGAGTGGGCGGATTGAACCGCCTTTGTTTTTCTCTGCTCGGCCCGGCGCTTTCGGGACCAGCTCATCGCGGTGTTCAGCGCAACGCGAAAAATCCAGGTATCCGCCGTCGCGTCGCCGCGAAAATTTCCGCTGCTTCGCCACAGCTGAAGATAAATTTCCTGCAGGATGTCGTCGAAATCCCGACCGTCGCTGTAACTTCGGGCAATCCGGTACAATCGCGCCTGGTTTTTTTCCAGTAGCTGTTGAAAATCCTTCATCGGCAGGACTCGTTCCAGATACGCGGGTGATGCATCGGGTTTAACGGTTTCGGCAAATCAACTTCGGTCATTTTTCTCCCCGCCAGGCAATTTCGGGACCCCGCCCGGACAAACTGTATTTTTTATATTAGTTGCGCAACGGGATGAATTTTTACATTTCCGGGAATTTTTATCCGATTCAGGGTAAGTCAACCATGCCTCTCCTTTCAGGAATAGTTATTGCTCCATTGTTCTTAATTGAGCTTGGACGTAATCCAACCTGCCATTTTCGCGCAAACCAACCGAATCGAGGTAACCAAACGTGGCTACATCAACTTCCGCAGTTCTTACCGATCCCCGGAAAAAATACCCGACTCCGGAATTTCCGGAACAGCAACAGGAAATCCCCGGTACCGAGCAAAAGATGAAACCCCGGCCGATTCACGGCGAGGACAGCTACCAGGGCCATGGCAAACTGCGGGACCTGGTGGCGCTGATTACCGGCGGCGACAGCGGCATAGGCCGCGCCGTGGCGCTCGCCTATGCACGGGAAGGCGCCAATATCGCCTTCAGTTATCTCGAAGAGGATGAGGACGCGCGCGAAACCGAGCGGCTCGTGAAAGAAGCGGGACGGCAAGTCGCTTCATTCAAAATTGACCAGAAAAGCAGGGAGCAGTGTGAACGGGTGGTGGAGGAAACCGTCAGCAGACTCGGCCACCTGGACATTCTGGTCAATAACGCCGCATTCCAGCAAACATACGAGTCGCTGGATGCGATTCCGGACAAGGAACTGGATGATGCGTTTAAAACCAATATCGAATCGTTCTTTTTTTTCTCGCGCGCCGCGCTGAAACATTTACCCGCCGGCGGATCGATTATTAACACCAGTTCCATTCAGGCATTTTCGCCCGGTGCGTATCTTGCCCCCTATGCGGCAACCAAGGCGGCGATTGCCAACTTCACCATTTCGCTTGCCCAGGAAGCCATCGAGCACGGCGTCAGGGTGAATGCGGTTGCGCCGGGGCCGGTATGGACGCCTCTGATCCCCACCAGCATGCCAAAAGAAAAAACCATTAAATTCGGCAGCAACACCCTGCTGAAGCGCCCGGCACAACCAGCCGAGCTGGCGCCACTTTATGTTTTCCTCGCGTCTGACGATGCGAGTTATATCACCGGCGAGATTTACGGTGTTACAGGTGGGCAGAAACAGTTTTGATATTGGCTTGGTTCCGGCAAAGGGACTTGCCGCGCTGAAGAACTTTGGTTTCCTTTTAAAGGAGACCTCGGTTCAATGGGCGGGGAGGGATCCCTTTCGTAACAGCGCTGTTATTTCCTACTACACCATTTTTTCACTTCCGGGCCTGCTGGTGATAGTGATCAACCTGGCGGGTTATTTTTTCGGTCGCGAGGAAGTGGCGAATGAAATCACCTCCCAGGTAGAAACTTTGATTGGCCGGGAAACCGCCGGCTACGTCCAATCCATGATTACCAGCGCGCACCGACAGGAAGGAACCAATCTCTCCTCGATTATCAGCATCCTGACAATTTTGTTCGGTGCTACCGGTGTATTTAGCCAGCTTCAGTACACCATGAATATTATGTGGGAAGTGAAACCACAGCCCCGACACCGATGGTACTTGCAGTTTCTGTTGGACCGTATTTTCTCCTTCGGCCTGATTTTGGCTGTTGGATTTCTGTTGCTCGTCTCGCTTATCCTTTCCACCTCCATCAGCGTGCTGAGCGACTGGGTTTCCGCGCGTCTTTCCGACGCCCTGGCTGTGATTTTCCGCCTCCTTGATCTCGTTGTCTCATTTTCCATTGTTACAATATTGTTTGCTTCCATTTTTAAATTTCTTCCGGACGCTGAAATACGCTGGCGTGATGTTTGGGCGGGCGCGGTTTTGACGTCTGCTTTGTTTGTGGTTGCCAAGTTCGCGCTGGGGTTTTACTTCGCCCACAGCGACCCGGCCTCAACTTATGGCGCCGCCGGCAGTGTTGTGCTGATTATGCTTTGGGTGACCTATTCCGGCCTGATTCTGCTTTTCGGGTCCGAGTTTACCCGCGTTTACGCCAACCGGTATGGAAGAAAAATAAAACCGGCCGAATTTGCCATGCCAATAAACGAATCAAGTGAAGGATAGCCCGATAAGTAATTCGCATTGCCTCTTTCGTCGTTCGTATTTTTTACGCCACCTGGCGGCTACCGTAGCGTTCCATATCCTCACCATTTATTTCTGCACCGGGGAACGGCTGGTCGACGACAAGGCGCTCAAGTGTTTCAGCAATGACGATGGCGTCATTCAGTGCCCGGTGAGGATTTATTTGCGCGCAACGGGCATACTCCTCTTTATAAAAATGCCAGTTGATCAGGACCTCTTCGGTTAATATGGTTTCGATCGAGCGGCACTGGAATTTCGGCATAATATTGGTGTAAGCAAATAGCTTTTGCAGCCAGGACGAATCATGAACCCAGCAATCGCTATACAATGTTTTTCCCGCGCAGAGGCGGTTGATTTCCTCGCACACCTCGAAAGCGCTGCGCCCTTCCTGCCTGAGCGTTTCACGGGAAATGCCGTGCAGTGCTTCCGCGTCCCCGTCCCAGTGGGTCCAACTATTGAACGGCTGGATCAGGGCCTCGTAGGTTTGTCCGTTTGACATCACAATTCCCACTTCGATGGGGTAACTGCCCGAGTGAAGCCCGGAGGCCTCGATGTCGATCACGTTCCCGCTATAAAGACTATTGTTGTACATACTGGTGTTTCTCGATCAGGTTTATTCGACCATTGAATTAAATGACTTTTGCCTGGCCGTACGCACTATGCGTGCCAGCTTTATCGGCAGGGAACAATGGGACTTTAGGGCTTGTTTCGCGGGCGGGAAGTGACGGAAAGATAATAATGGGGGAGGCGCGGGCCACGCTGGTTTACAACGGCTTGCAAAACTTTCACAAGGGAAAAAAGGGCATGATCAGGGCAACCGTAAAAAAGAGTCACCCCTTCTGTGCATCAAGCGAGAGAGGTCAACTAAACGCGGCGGTCGCGTCTATTTGACAAATGGATAAATCAACTGCTTGAAGAAGGTGCGCGGCAACCTTTTGGTTGTACCGTATTCAGCCGGCCAGTGATCGGCCGGCATATGATAGGTACCAAAAAGCTTGTCATACAACGGTGTATGAACCGCGTAATTGGTGTCAATGGCGGGCTTTTCCGAGCTGTGGTGCCAGTGGTGGTATTGAGGCGTGCAAATAATATATTTCAATGGCCCGAATGGAATACCGATGTTGGCATGGACAAACACCGCCTGAAAAGCCGCAAAGCCGACATAAATATCCAGTGCCTGTTTGTCGGCGCCGATCAAATAAAGCGGCACCAGCGCCAGTGACCGGTCGATGAATGTCTGGATCACGTGATTTCTCGAGCCCGCCATCCAATCCATATGCTCCACCGAATGATGTACCGCATGAATTTTCCACAAGCGGGGATTTTCGTGAAAGATGCGGTGGGACCAATACAGAACAAAGTCCGCGCACAAAATCAGAATCACGACTTGTAAAACCACCGGCAGGCTTTGAACAAAAGTCTGCAGACTTTCACTGACGGCCCAGGAAAAAAAGGTGGTGACAAAGTAATTGGCCACCAGCAGCACCACGGTAAAAATTAAATGGTTGAAGCAGAAATAGAGAAAATCCAGTCGCCACTCGGGGCGGAAGATGATCTGCTCCCGGTACTTTGGAAACACCTTTTCAAGAAAGATAAACACCACCGCAGAGACAACAAAAGCGAGAATCAGCCAGTCCAGGCCGAATGCAAGCCGGGTGGCGCGAACGGATTCGGCTTCCACCGAATAGCCACCAATAGCCAGCGCCGCAAGTGTAAAAAGTATGCCTACCGCTCCAAGCTTTCGCTCCCTGGCCAAAATAAAAGTCAGCAGGCCAAAACCGAGGGAGACCCAGATGGCAGCGCGCAAAACCAGGCGCAGTGAATCAGCGTCGTAGGACGCTCTCAGTTCCGCGGTGGTGAGATGCTCGGGGAAGTGATAGCAAAGTACGGCCAGGAAGCTCATAACACCCAAAAAGCAGGATGTGTAACCGCTGATGCGGCCTGTACCAGGTTTGAGTTCTTTGTCGGGCATACCCTCGATAACACGCTCCCGATACTGATAGTCTGACTGACTCATTGATTAAGATCCTTGCTTTTTTATTGTGGTCACCTGGACGCCAAAATAGCTTCCGGTTTGTAAAAAAGCAAACGCATATTAGGATATTGCAGCGCGGCAAAAAATTAATTTTTGCGATGCAGCATATCTGGTCCACAAAAAAAGCCCCGGGGGAGACGGGGCTTTTTTCAGTTAACATGTGTTGGGGGAGATGTTAACTTGGTCTGCTTTGCTCAGTTGCAGGTTATTCAAACGGCAACGCGCTTAGCATTTCCTTACGGCTATATATCATTTCCGCGTAAGTACGCTCTGTCGTCGCATCCAATACGTTGTCTCGTTGTTTCATTCGCTGCAATTGTCTTTCGAGACAGCTAATTTCCCGAATCAACTGCTTTCGGGCATGTGAAGTATCGGAATAACTTGCTACTGACTGACCTACGTGTTGTGCCTGGCTCATAATCCACGCTCCTGGTTTCTTCAAGTTACTTCACTTTTCATTATGATCCGAGTGCTCTTGGACTATATCAAACTTAAAAGACCTGTCTGTTACAGACCAGTTCCGTCGTAGACCTAGAGTAAAGTTCCTTATTGTGATGCTTCTTCGGGCTCACCTTGCCTTTGACTTCCATTCCCTCAGATGGTGCCGGTGAAGCTTTTAATATTCACGCTGATGAGATAAGGGCTATCTCAAAAGAGTCAACGTAAGAGAATAGATAATCATACACAAAAGATACTTGCGCGGTTGGCAAAAATCGGATAAGAGTTGATTTAAGGCGTCACGTTTTTTTCATAAAAATTATCCCTCTAATGCTCATTCCGTATAGGTGTGGCGCTTATGTCGTCAAAATTTCCTTCCAGTCATGCTCCACATCACCCACCACGTAAAAGAACGGATTGAGGATATTTTCCTTGGTGTTGTATCGCATTGGCTCCAGAGTGTCCGTTATTACCCGCCCGCCGGCCGCTTCCACTACCGCCTGGGCGGCGGCGGTGTCCCATTCCGATGTGGGTGCCAGGCGCGGATAAAGATCCGCACTCCCCTCGGCCACCAGGCAAAGCTTCAACGAGCTGCCCATACCGCGGGTTTCCACCCTGCCAAACGCCTTTTCCAGTTTTGCCAGTAGCCGCTCAACCGCCTCGGCGCCGTGGCGCCGGCTGGCAACCACCGCTATCGTTTCACGGCCGAGTTTTCTTGTCCTGATTGGCTGGCGTCCCGCCGAATTCTGTTTCCAGGCCCCCGCGCTTTTCAAGCCCAGGTAGGCTAAATCGAGTATCGGCACATAAACCACACCCAGTACGGGCTCCCCGTATTCCACCAGAGCCACGTTGACCGTGAACTCGCCGTTGCGGCTAATAAATTCCTTGGTGCCGTCCAGGGGGTCGATAATCCAGTAGCGCTGCCACCGCCGGCGTTGCTCGTAAGAAACCGGATCTCCCTCTTCGGACAATACGGGAACCGCGTCGAGCATTTTTTCGAGACCTTGGCATAAAACCCGGTGGGCAGCCAGGTCCGCTTCGGTAACCGGGGAGGAATCCGCCTTGCTGGTCACCTCCAGCGCCTCGGCCTGGTTGTACACTTTCAGGATTTCGCGGCCGGCCTGCCGGCACAACTCGAGCACATCATCGAGCAGCGACTGATCAATTTGTTGTTGCATTAATCCTCCCCGGATTGCGCCCTGAAGTTTTTATACATCAGCAGGGCCGCAATCGAGCGCGCCTCGGTCAGGTCTTCGCGCATAATCCATTCTTCGAGTTCACTGATTTTTACTTCCACCACATCCAGCGGTTCCGGTTCATCGCCTTCGGCGCGTTCCGGATAAAGATCACGCGCAATCACAATCTGGGTTTTGTGCTGCATGTAATTGGGCGACTGGGTCATCAGCTTGAACGGCTCCAGTTTCCGCGCACCATAACCAATTTCTTCCTTTAATTCCCGGTTGGCGGCGTCCAGGAAATCTTCCTCCGGCTCAACCCGGCCCTTCGGCAACGCAAGCTCGTAACCGTCAATACCGCCGCCGTACTCACGGATCAGAATGACGGTATCGTTGTCCAACACGGGAATAATTATGACCGCGGGGCATTTTCCGCCAAGCAGCCGCTCGTAAGTCCGCTCGACACCATTACTGAACCGCAGTTTCATTTCCTCGACACGAAACAACCGGCTACTGGCAACCAGTTTTCGCGCTATTATTTCGGGTTTTTGAGGCATAAGCATTCTTTTCTTTTGATGAATTAATTATTATATCAGCAATGATTAACTGGCATATGATTGATACCGTCCTGCTGGATATGGACGGAACCCTGCTCGATCTGCATTTCGATAATTTTTTCTGGTTGACCCACCTGCCGCAACGCTATGCCGAAGCACATTGCGTTGACCTGGCGACAGCCACCACCACGCTGAACAAGATGATCAATTCGCGGGAGGGCACGCTGCAGTGGTATTGCCTGGATCATTGGTCGGAACTCGTTCAGATGGATATTCCCGAACTGAAAAGGGAGGTTCTACATAAAATCCAGGTTCGCCCCTATGCGGAAGTTTTCCTGCAAAGGCTGAAAAAGCTGGGCAAAAAGCTGGTGTTGATCACCAATTCCCATCGAAAGGGACTGGATATCAAGCTCGAAGTTACGAAAATTGACAAGCTTCTGGATATTGTCATCTCGTCCCACGATTTCAACACTCCCAAAGAAGACGCGCGCTTCTGGCATCTCTTGCAGGAGGTGGAAAAATTCGATCCGGAGCGTACTGTTTTTATCGACGATACCGTACGGGTACTTAAAAGCGCGCAGGATTATGGAATTAAACACCTGGTGTGCATTAACCAACCGGACAGCCAGAAGCCACCGGTAAAGTCGGAACTGTTTACCGACATCTGCCACTTCGATGAAATCATGCCCGAGTAAGATTTTCACCAATGTATTCAAGTGACACTGCCACCACCACACCGTTAACCAAAGTCCGTATTGACAAGTGGTTGTGGGCCGCGAGGTTTTTTAAAACCCGCAGTCTCGCCAAGCAGGCTATCGACGGCGGCAAAGTACATATCGATGGCCAGCGCGTTAAGGCCAGCAAGGAAATTGAAGTCGGCATGATAATCACCCTGCGGCAGGGATGGGATGAACGCGAGGTTCAGGTAATCGCTCTTTCGGAACAACGACGCGGCGCACCGGAAGCGTCCCGCCTTTATTCCGAAACCGAACAAAGCATTGCCAGGCGCGCACTCAAAGCGGAACAACGAAAAGCCATGGGAACAGGAATAGCCGGACCAGGCGCCAAACCTACCGGCAAACAACGAAGACAAATTCATCGCTTTAAACGCGAATTCGATTTATGACTGATTTTGACACTACTCACCGTTTTATTTTTGACGACTCTGATATTCGCGGAGAAATTGTGACGCTTCGCGAAAGCTTTCAACAGGCAATCGAACATCAAACACTGACGCCGCAACAAAAACGCCTGCTGGGTGAATTTTTTGTCGCCGTGACCTTGTTGAGTGAAACGTTGAAATTCGACGGCATACTGACGCTTCAGGCGCGAGGTGATGGCCCTATCCCGTTGATCATGGCGGAGACAACGCACGATGGTCATTTGAGGGGGATTGTAAAAGCAAGTGGTGACGCCGCACTGCGACTGGAAGCGATGGATGTAGACACTTCCAATTTAAAGGAAATTATCGGCAACGGTGTGTTAACGCTGACGATGGACCCGAAAAAAGGAGAGCGCTATCAGGGCATCGTGCCGCTGGAGGGCAACTCGCTGGCTGAATGCCTGACCAGCTATTTTATGCAATCAGAGCAATTGCCCACACGCTTCTGGATTTTTTCGGATACGGAAACCGCCGGTGGAATCCTGCTGCAGGGTTTGCCCGCGCAAAAGGTAACAGATGCGGAAACCCGGCAGGACCAATGGCAAACGGTCGTGCAACTCGCCGATACCGTTACACAGGGGGAACTGTATGAGCTGGACCACGATGTTGTTTTGTATCGTTTGTTCAACGAAATGAACTGCCGTTTGTTTGCCGGCAGGGAAATTATTTTTCAGTGCAGTTGCACCCGTGAAAGAAGCGCCAACGCCCTCGCCTCACTGGGGAAGGGCGAAGCCTTTCAGTTGTTGAATGAAAGAAAAGTCATTCAGGTGGATTGCCAGTTTTGCGGCCGGTTTTATTCCTTTAACGAAAGCGATATTGTTATTCTGTTTGGCGAAAAAGGCGTGCCACTGCACTAAAAAAACTTGCTTCTTCATATGATCGATTATGCAGGGGCAGCCCTCGCGGTTGCCCTCCCCGGGTAACCGCAATTAACGTTTTCCAGTTTCGTCCAAAACTATTTTTAATACCGCTTTTTCACCCGACCACATCATGGCCAGGCCGACAAAATAGGCATTCAGCATAAGCGCCATTGTCCATTCGAAACCATTTTCCATCCGGTGATAGGTGTCCCCGAGGGCGTAAGTCAAGACTACGCTCAGCAAGCCGGTCGCCAACAGGACAACGATAATCGTCATCAGTCTCCGGTGCCAAAGGCGGAGGTGGGAATCATCCCGAATTTCCGCCAGTTCGCCAATCAGTCGTGTCAGTAACAGCTGGGAAATAAAAGTCAGGGAAAATGCCAGTATCACCCCGGTGCGCCGGATGTTGCGGTACATGCGTCCCTCCTCGCCCAATGCAATGGTGTACAAAATCAAAAACAGCGCCGCGATCAAACCGACTACCCGCATGGTGGCGAGAGATTTTTTATACGCGGTGTTGGCCGTTTGCTGGCGCCAGTCGGCAGCACTCCACCACAGTATCATTGTTACCAGGGCGGCTGGGATCATGCCGAACTTGAACCAGATTTTTTCCGGTAGCGTTCGACCGGTGGCACTGATGGAATAACAGTCAAGCCCATAGGGCAGGCACCAGTCCAGGTGACCGAAGGATGCCGCCAGCAGATAGCTGACGTGGGTGGTAACAAACGGCATCAGGGCCGCGACCCAGGCGAGGTAATGCAGCGGAAGCCCTTTTGCCCCCCGGTTTTTGATGATGGCGTTATTCACGAGAAACCAAAAAAATGTGATCGTTGGGAGTAGACCGCAAATATGGCCGCCGGTTTAACCGGAAATCGTATGAGAGGAAGTCCCGGGAAATTCAATCCCGGTTTATAGACCCAGGTCGATATAAGCCGTTTCCAGTGCGCTGACGTTAGGAATGATGAGTTCTTCCATACCGACTTTGACAGCCATTAAATCCACCGGTCCCCGGGCCTGGTCCGGGTCCTCGTTGATATCGCTCTCACTTACTCGCGCCATGCGCGGGATACCCTGGGCCGCAATAGCGATAAAATGCAGGCCGTCATTGACACCGGTATTATTGAACACGGCAATTCGACCACTGGTGTTCAGCGGTAAAGGTTCGCCGCCGTTGAGCACTTCATAAGCGATCAGGGGAATTTCCAATTCGCGCCAGCGGTACATGCCGTAAAGCCAGTCGGGCGCGCCCTCCACTTTGGTGATGGGTTGCACCGGCGCCATTTCCGCCACTGTTACGGTGGGCACCAGGAGTGTCTGGTTGATCAACGGGATCAACAAGCAGGGAATATCACCGCCTTGCGACATAACCGCAACCTGATTTTCGCTCATATTTTTACTTCTCTCGTTTCTTGTCTCGTCTCTGCCTGCCGCTGTGTCACGTCGGTTTCCGCGTGAACATTTCGCGACAGAACAAAATTTTTCGCCAGCTCCTCCGGCGTTCCCTGGAAGGTAACGAAGCCGGTTTTCAGCGCGCTGAAAGGCATGGAATCCACCGTGGCGCTTTGCGGCGACTGCGCCCATATCTGCCCACCGGAATGCTTCAGGTAACGACAGCTTTTGGCACCGTCATCGCCCATGCCGGAAAAAATTATTGCTCCGGAGTGCGCGCCGTAAACTCTCGCCACTTTCGCCATTACCTGGTCAATCGATGGTTTGTAGGGGCCGCTCCAGGGTTGCTCCACCGGCGTCACCAGGCCGGAATCGCTCAGCTCCAGGCCATGGCTGGGAGAGACGATATAGATGCAACCCTCGGAGACGAAATGTGCTTTGTCGGTGGTGAATACCTGCCATGACGTGTTACGTACAATGGCTTTCTGCAACGTGGAGGTAATGGTGGTATCGATGTGCTGGACATAGAAAAAAGCAATATTCTTCAATATATCCGGTAGCTGTTTTAAAAAGGCGGTAACGGCTTCCGGACCACCGGCGGAGGCCGCCAATACCCACACCTCCTTCGCCCGGCTCTGGTTTAATGGCGAGCTGGCGCGCTGACCGGTGCACATATTGATTTTACTGTTGAAGCGCTTGGTTCGATCCGCTTTATCACCGGCGGCGAGGTCCTCGCAATCATCATAGATGATGGTGACTTCCAGGCTGTCCAGCTTCTCCACAAATTGCATCGCCAGGTCCGACTGCAGGTCGAGCCGTACCACCCAGGCATCCACATCGGGCAAGTGATCCAGTTTGTCGGGACTGACCTGGAAAGAGGCCACAACGTTATGGCCGGCACCGCATACCAGTTCATTAAGATCTCTCAGATGCGCGGCGTTATCGGCCAGAACACCTATGTTGAGAGCCTGCAGAGCCACGGCTGTTACCTGCCCTTCTTGTGTTTTACCAGAAGCTCGTTGATGCTCTCGAGCAGGGCGTCTTCCTGATACGGTTTGCCCATGTACTTGTCAACGCCAAGGCTGAGGGCGTGATCCTTGTGCTTATCGCCGGTCCTGGAGGTGATCATGATGATGGGAATACCCTTCCAGCGACGTGAGCCGCGAACGTTCTTGGCCACTTCAAACCCGTCCATGCGGGGCATTTCGATATCCAGCAGCATCAGGTCGGGAACGCGGTCCTGCAGCACCTGCAAGGCATCAACGCCGTCTTTGGCGGTAATCACCTCAAAACCTTCCCGCTCCAGGAAACGGCTGGTTACCTTGCGCACCGTTACCGAGTCGTCCACCACCATGATGGTGGGCACGGTATCGTCTTCTTCCGGTTCCGGCAGGCCACTGGTGGCCATAAGCGGAATCTGCGAACTCGCCAGCGCCACTTCCTTCCGCACCAGGGCGTGCGAATCAAGGATCACCACCACGCTACCGTCACCCATTACGGTGGCGCCGGACAAACCCTGCACCAGACTGAACTGTTGTCCCAGGCTTTTCACCACGATCTCGCGGCTGCCCAGCAGCGCATCCACCTGCAGTGCCATTGTGTGTTCGGCGGAGCGAACCAGGATGACCGGCAGCGGCAGTGACTGGCCTTCGAGCCGGGGCACCAGGTCGCTGTTCAACATATTGCCCAGGTAACGCACCTGATAGCGTTCGCCCGCGTATTCGAAGCGGGAATCGGGATCGGTGTAGTAGTGTTCCAGTTCAAACGGACTGACGCGCACGATACCTTCGATGGTGTTGAGCGGCACCGCGTAGTAATCGTTGCCCAGCACAACCATCAACGCCCGGTTCACGGACACGGTAAATGGCAGGCGAACAAAGAACTCAGTTCCCTGGCCCCATCTGGAGTTGATGGATACGGAACCACCCAATTGTTTAATCTCGGCGCTCACCACGTCCATGCCGACACCGCGACCGGAGATCTGGGTGACACTTTCGGCGGTACTGAAACCGGCGTGTAGAATAAACTGCATGATGTCACGGTCACTCAATTCTGCCTCGGCGGCCATCAGGCCGCGCTCGATAGCCTTGGCCCGCACCCGCTTCAGGTCGATACCTCGACCGTCGTCCACCAGGCGCAGGATAACGTCACCGCCTTCGCGGCCGAGACTCAGGACGATACGACCCGTTTCCGGCTTGCCGGCGGCCATGCGATCGTCGGGTTTTTCAATACCGTGGTCGACCGCGTTACGCAGCATGTGCTCCAGCGGGGCCACCATACGTTCCAGTACCGAACGATCCAGTTCGCCTTCCACGTTGTCCAGCTCAAAGCTGACTTTCTTGCCCAGCTCGGACGCCACTTGCCGGACAATACGGCGCAGGCGCGGCACCATGCGGGAGAACGGCACCATGCGCGAACGCATCAGGCCTTCCTGCAGGGTGGAGTTGATTCGGGATTGCTGCAGCAGCAGGGTTTCGGTATCGCGCACCTTTTCGGTCAGGGTCGCGCGCAGGTCCGCCAGGTCCGACGCCGATTCGATCAGCGACCGCGACAGTTGCTGCAGGTGGGAATAGCGGTCCATTTCCAGCGGGTCGAAGTCCTTGTCGCTCTGCTCGATCTGCTCCTGCCGGAACAGGACCTGGGCTTCGGTTTCAATATCCAGCCGGCGCAACTGCTCCTGCAGACGGGCGATGGTCATATCGATTTCCATCAGGGCGCCGCCGAAATCGGTAATCTGCTGCTCGAGCCGGCCACGGCTGATGGAGGTCTCACCCGCCAGGTTAACCAATTCTTCCAGCAGGTCGGCCGATACCTTGATGACCTCCTGCGGACCGCCGGTTTTCTTGAGGGCAACGGCACCTCGGCCACCGCCGCCCGTTTTGATCATGGGTGCGGCAAAGCCGCCGTCATCATCATCGGCAAGCGCGGGCAGTGATTCCTTCGGCTTGGGCGCGAAGGGCAGCACATTGCTGGACGCGGCTTGCGGCCTGGACGACGGAATCGGTTGCTCTTCCGCCGCCGGGGCCACCTCGCCTATGGGAGTTTCCGCATGGGTGACAGCCGGGGATTCCGGCGTCTGCACAGTAATATCCTCCGTCGCCAGGGCGCTTTCGCCACCACCGCTAATAAAGCGCTGGATGGCGCGCACACCGCGCAGAACCTTGTCCTGGTACTCGTGAATGCGGGCAAAGAAGGCTTCGTCGACCAGGGAAATATCCGCGCTAATCAGGTAACTTTCGTATTCGTGGGTCAATTCACCCAGGTTGGTCATGCCCGCCAGGCGAGCACCGCCCTTGAGCGTGTGAAGCGCACGCTTGATCTGTTCGACACTCTCCATGTTGGACCAGTCCAATTCCCAGGCATGCACGGCTTCATCCAGTTGCTCAATCAGCTCTTCCGCTTCTTCAAGGAAGACATCGAGAATATCCTCATCAAAATCCTCATCGTTGACATCAATGGTGTCGAGCAACCCGGGAATTCCCTCGCCGCCGCTATCACCGGCTTCAACCGGCGATTCCGGTTGAGATTTTTCACTGGTCTCGGAAGCGTTTCCCACATCACCGGCAGGGCTTTCTGCCTCGGGCTCGGGGGTGTCAAACGACATTTCTATATCGGGCGCGGATGCATCGGCGAAACTGAAATCGTCCTCGACAAGGGCTTCGGATTGCTCTTCCGCCTCCAGGGTTTCTTCGCCCAGCGCCTGCTCCGGCAAATCATCAAAAACAAGTTCTTCGCCGGCTCCCGACTCGGGCTCCGACTGCTCGCCGGAGAAGTCAAAGTAATGATCTTCCGCTTCGCCAGGTTCTTCCACCGGTTCCTGCAGCTCAATCGATTCAGCTTCATCTTCGCCGGTAACCTGCCAGAGGCCCGTATCCCAATCATTATCCGCGCCGGTGGTTTCAGCGGGCGTGGTATTGTCACTTTCGAGGCTGTCACTTTCGAAGCTGTTATTTTCAAGGCTGTCACCTTCGAAATTAGCACTTTCGAAACTGGCACCTTCAAAACCACCACGCTCAAAGCCGTCACTTTCAAACACGATTTCGTCAACGGAATCCGCGCTGTTTTCCGCAACGTTTTCTTCCGGGTTATCAAAGCTGACCGGTTCGGAATAATCGCCAAGCTCAAACGTGCTCGACTCGACGCTGAAGTCCTTGGCTTGAGGCTGTTGGTCCGCAAGCGGTTCGGCACCGGCAATAATGTATTCCAGCGCCGCGCTCACGGTTTCACTTGGCGGCACCACATTCTGGCCCGCGGCCACGGCGTCCACCATGTCCAACAGATTGTTGTGACCATCGGTCAGGACTTCAAAGAAATCGTCGTCGCAGCTCAACCTGCCAGCCAGCGCGGCTTCGTGCGCGCTGCGCAGTTGCAGGCTTAACTTCGCCATATCCGGCAGGTTGGCCTGCTGGGCGCCGGCTTCCAGGGTGGTAAGTTCAGTAATCAGGTCCGGAATTTGATCGTTATGCCCGTCGGAGCGCCAGCGATCCAGCAGCATGTCGGCGTCCAGCAGCAACTTCATTTCCTCGGCCATGAAGATGGACAGCAGGCGCGGATCAACCTGGTTACCGCCCTGCTTCTCCATCTCTTTGAGGCGAATCAGGTGGCCCACCGCTAAATCCCGCAGTTCCGCCGTGCGCGCGAGGAACTGTTCGAGCTTGGGTATTTCCACCGCGCGGCCGGAGTCAATCGAATCAAGCCCTTCGTTGGTGTAGGTAACGGTGTCCTTGATCAGTTGCAGAATGTCGGCGGTAATCGGAACCTGGTAGGAAATCATTTCCTTGGTGAAGCCTTCCAGCGGCTCCGCCATGCGCGCTATCGGTGTAACCTGAGCCATCTTCGCACTGCCTTTCAGGGTGTGCAGCGCGCGTTGCAGTTCGTCCGTTGGCGGCGAATATAAGGGAGCTGCTTCTTCCATGTCGTTGATAAAACCTTGCAGGGTAAGCAGGTGCGCCTTGGCTTCGGAAGAAAAAATCTCCCATAGCACGAGGTCTTCATCTTCCTCTGTGTCTTCCACGGAGAAATCGCCACCCACCGCCTCAAAAGTAATTTCCTCTTCCTCGCTGCCTTCTTCCACCGGCAGGGACAGGGAAATTTCCTCTACGGATTCTTCATCTTCTCCGGCAACGGCGTCGTACTCCGGTGCGGATTGTTCGGTGTCCTCGGCAGTTGTCACTTCTTCAACGGCACTTGCATCTTCGGCGACCGCGGTTTCCCCGGCAGCCGCCACCAGTGCACCCAACACCGGCTCTTCGATCAATTGCGGCGGAATGGTGCCTTCGGATAATTCATGACCCCACAGGCGGTACTGCTCGGTTAATTCCTTCCGCGGATTGGCTTTGCGGGTTTCGAAAGCCTTGATCAGGATCGGCAACAGATTGAGCACGTGAATGATCAGGTGCGCATGGGCCGGCTGGTAGTTGACCGTCTTGTCAATTACCCGGTTGAGCATGTTTTCAACCGACCATGCCAGTTCGCCGATATCCAGCGCTTCCACCATGCGGCCGCTGCCTTTGAGGGTGTGGAAAGCACGCCGGACGATCACCAGCGAATCATTATCTTTCGGATCGGCTTTCCATTTCGGGAAATATTCCCCGAGCGTTTCCAGAACCTCGCCGGCTTCCTCGATAAATATTTCAATGATTTCATCGTCGATATCACTTTCCGATTCATCATCGTCGTCATCAACCGAGATCATATCCAGTGACACGGTTGTGGCGGGTTTCTCCACGGCGGGTTCTTGCGCGGCGGAATGCTCCGCCTGGGCTTCGGCAGTTTCCTCTCCAGCGTCGAAGGCTTCAGCTGTTTCGCCCAGGTCATTCTGTTCCGCGACCAGAGGTTCTTCTTCACTTTCGGTTTCGAATGAGAAGGGCTCGTCGGCAGCGACCTCTTTGACGACGTCCTCTTCGGCAAAATTCTCTTCTACCTGGTCCCGGACTTCCAACGTAGGTGACACAAACTCGGCCTTACTCGCCGCCGGCGCTTCGGGTACCGGTTGCAACATTTCCGGCGCCGGACGAACGGGAGCAGGTCGGGCGCCCGCTACGCCATAACCCAATTGCGCCACACTCTCCTCGGCGATATCCAGCAGGGACTCCGCATCCTCGTCGAGGTCATCGGAAATGCGCTCGATAAAATATTCCACACTCGCGATAGCGTCCGCCAGCGTGTCGAGGGTTTTAAAGCTTGGCTGGGTGTCGGAAGCCAGCAGGTTTTCCTGAATAAAGCGGTTGCACGATTCAAGTATCGACGCTGGACGCGACAACGGCACCATTTCCAACCCACCGCGAATATCCGTCAACAACGCATCGATACTTTGCAGGTGAACCGGATTCCATTTGGAGGAAATATATTCGACGATGGCTTCCTTGGTTTTTTCCAGGCCGTGTTTACATTCTTTCAACACCGTGCGCTTGGCTTGATCGATTTCAATTTCCCGTTCGTTGACCGAAGAAAGATCCCTGTGCTTGCCAGCCACTTTGGAAATCGCCTCGAGACGATGTTCCACTTCAATAATTTTACTCGCCACCTGCATCAGATCGTTTTCATCAATGCTGTTTTGCTGGCACATTTGTTCAAGCGCACTTGCCTGCTCGATCACCTGCTTACGCAGGTCCCCGATACCCAGCACCGCCAGCGTATCGCCCACGCGCTTTACCACCGGCAGAATCTGTTTGAAATCTTCCGGTGAACTCTGGCCGGTCATGGACAGGTCGAGAATATGTTTGACCGTGTTGAGCTCATCCTGCAGCGCAACCACCACCGAACGAATTGCTTCGGGATCGGGTATGGCGATGCCTTCTTCGCCCGAGCCCTTGCTGGAGCCGGCAAGAAGGGCATCGGACAATTTATATTTTTTGCTGACAAACGCGATTCGCTTGCTTCCCTCGTCGGCCCGGGCGATGTAATACAGCAGGTTTTTCAGCAGCGCCTCATTGGGCGCCGTGTTGAGTGACGCAGGGGATTTTTCCCCAAGTATTCTCAGTTCCCGCGCCAGGTAGCGAAGCAGGCCACGAACCGCGACACTCAACTCGATGTCGTCGCGGCGCAGGCCGTCGATCAAAGCGGAAGAAATCTCCCAAATGGGATGACATGCCGTACCGCGTGTCAATACTTCCAGGCGCGTGCAGACTTTTTCGAGATAGACGAAGTTTTCATCCACCTTGATGCCGCGTAAAACACTGGCGGCGGAAAACTGATACATCTCCCGCAGTTTTTTCAGGATTTGCGCAAGCTTGGCACTATCCTGGGTGATGGGATGACGTTCGCCCGAAGGCTTGTTCGCCGCGGACAGGTCCGGCGAAAACAGGTTGGTTTCGCTTAAATAGCTTTGCTTTCTTACCGCCCGCAAATCGTTGAGCAGCGGCAGCACCACACCAGGATGGTCCTCTTTTTGAAGTTTTACATGTTCAAGATAGGTTGGCAGCTGCAGCAACGAGCGCATCAACACTTCGTGCGCTTCGGGAGCGTTGGAAATATTGTTGTTGACGATAGCCTGCGCAAGCTGTTCCATTTCCTCCGCCAGCAGCGATGCGCCGTGGAATTCCACCATCTGCAAACTGCCGTGCACCTGATGTATGTGCGTGAGACAGAACCGCATGCGCGTGGAATCCTTGGGATTTTCCACGTACGCTTCCAGTGCGTTGCGTGCTTCATTCAGGGTATCGTTTATCTCTCCGATAACCCATTCGAGCACTGCGAAATTTCGTTTATCTCCCATAGCGGAGTCCTGTATTTTTCCGGTTAACGCCGTACATAAGCCTGGACCTGGTCGACGACAACCCGGTTGACATCAGGATGCGTCCAGTCAACCACTTCGCCAAGGCCGATTACCAGAATACCGCCGGGCTTGAGCCGGCTGACAAATGCATTCATCACTTCGTGACGTAACCAGCGACGAAAATAAATCAGCATGTTCTGGCAAAAAACAACATCGAGATCGGAAGTCGGCATCTCGTTTATGTTGAGCACATTGGCATGATTGAAACAGATACGCGACTTCAGGTCAGGCTTGATCCGGTAACGGCCATTCTCCAGCTGTTTGAAATACCGCTGGCGAAAATGAGGATCGATCATCTCCACTTTGCGTTGCGGGTAAATACCATTGCGCGCAATGGTCAATGCCGCCCGACTGATATCCGTGGCGATTACGCCGTAATACGGGTCGAGCCTCGCCAGATCAAATGTGTCGTTGATCACCATTGACAGGGTATAAGGCTCCTCACCGGAGGAACAACCCACGCTCCAGACTTCGAATGAGCCGTCCAGTTTATTGTTGTTTATGCGTTCCTGCAGATAATTGCGAACGTAATCAATGGACGGCTTGTGGCGAAAAAAACTGGTTTCCTTCACCACCAGTCGATCGATCAGCATCGACCATTCCATCATGCCGGCCACGCCGTCCACCACCCGGTTGTAATACTGGGAGTAGTCGTTCTGGCCCAACTCGCGCATTCTCATCGACACCTGGGTCTGCAGGAAAACGCGCTGTTGATCGCTCAGGCAGATACCGGCGCGCTCTTCAAGCAATTTGCTCCATTGATCAAATTGCTTGTCGGTAAGGTCCGGCGCTGCCTGCAATGACCAAATCATGGGATCAACCAATTATCAACACTGGAACGGCCAATTAAGCTCGGGCACCACGCGGCCGACCCTTGGTGTCCTCAATGTTTGTCAGAATCGGGGCATCATCGTCCGACAGCGCATCGTCAAGCGACAGATCGATAACATCATCATCAGAGTCATCGGAATCGGAATCCATATCAAAGCCATCGGACTCATAGCTGTGGTGGCTGGAATCGTAACCCCTGGCGCTGCTGGAGACAGATTCGTCGATATCAATTTCATCCGGCAGTTTAAAGCCCGTGACTGACTCACGCAGCGCGTTGGCCATCTCGGACAGGTTTCCGATCGCTTTCGCCGTGGCATTGGTACCGGCGGAGGTTTGTGAAGTGATCTCCTGAATAACATTCATCGTGTTGGAGATGTGGCCTGCGGACGATGCCTGCTGGCGCGCCGCGTTGGAGATGTTCTGAATCAATTCCGCCAGGTTGGCCGATACCGTCTCGATCTCTTCCAGCGCCACACCCGCGTCCTGTGCCAGGCGCGCTCCGCGCACCACCTCGGAGGTGGTTTGTTCCATCGAGATTACCGCCTCGTTGGTGTCGTTCTGAATGGTTTTTACCAGCGCCTCGATCTGCTTGGTCGCTGTCGCGGAACGTTCCGCCAGTCGCTGAACCTCGTCCGCAACCACCGCGAAGCCGCGGCCCGCGTCACCGGCCATGGAGGCCTGGATCGCCGCGTTAAGAGCCAGAATGTTCGTTTGGTCGGCAATGTCGTTAATCAAGCTTACGATGTCACCGATCTCCTGGGATGATTCACCCAGCCGCTTGATACGTTTTGACGTGTCCTGAATCTGTTCGCGGATGGTATCCATGCCGTTGATGGTGTTCTGTACCACTTTCGCGCCGTTTTTCGCGATCGATACCGATCGCTCCGCAACGCCGGCGGATTCGGCAGCGTTGGCGGATACCTGGTCAATAGTGACCGCCATCTCGTTTACCGCGGCGGATGCCCCGGCAATTTCCTGCGCCTGGTGCTCGGAAGCTTCGGCCAGGTGCAACGCTGTCTGTTGGGTTTCGCGGGATGCCGCGGCAACCCGTTCGGATGTCTCGTTAATACGCGATACCAGGACCCGAAGCTGGTCGATGGTGTAGTTGATAGAGTCCGCGATCGCGCCCGTGAAATCCTCGGTTACGGTTGCGGTGGTGGTCAGGTCACCATCCGCCAGGTCGGCCAGTTCGTCCAGCAGTCGCAAAATCGCGTTCTGGTTTCGCTCGTTGGTTTCCGCTGTCTCTTTCAGGCGTCTGGCGGTCAACTGGTTCAATTGCCAGAAAATCATCAGACCAAGCAATACGGCGAAGCCGGCCACGGCCATCAGGGTGGTGTTATTGGCGCTGCGCGTCGATGGGAGCTGGTTGATACCGTCCGACAGGTCGGACAGGGCGCCGAGAAGTTGTGGGCTGTCATCCAGAATGGCGGTAGTCGCCTGGCGGGAGTCGAACAGTGCCGGAGAGGCTTCGAAGATCTCGCGCACCGAACCACTTACGAATTCGAACAACTCGGTAACCTCGTCCAGGCTGGCCGCTGCCTGGGAATCGGTCACGCGGGAAATGCTCATGGTCAGGTCGCCGGTCTTCATCCCCTCAAGAACTTTACCGAACAGGTTGGCGTCGAGGTTAAACTGATCTGCCGCTTTACTCGCGTCGCCGCCGCCCACCAGCATTTTGTCCACATTACGACCGATACGCTCAGCCCGCCAGGACTGGGATTGGGCCACCGAAACCTGGTCCGCCGGAGCATCGTTTTCAATCAGGATGTCAACGATATTGTTGTGCTCGGCCTGCAGTTCGGGCAGCGATTCGTTCAGCCGGCGCGCCACTTCGTGCACGAAAACGATCGCATCCTTGTTCTGGTTGATGATCTGGGCATTTTGCCGAACCCGCTGCCAAACGCTGTCAAAAGCGGTAATCTGCGAAGCCAGTACAGTGCGGGATTGAGTATCGCTGGCGCGCAGCTGTTGCCAGCTGTTGTCCATGTTGGTAATTACCCCCTGCAGCTTTCCGAATGCCTCTTCATCACCCGCGGTGGCGTCCCGGGAAAGGGCCGTCAACTGGTAGGACGATGCACGCAGGTCACTTACCAATTGCAGGTAGTTCTGGTCGCGCTCGGCACCGGTAAACAATTTGTATACGATAACCCCGATCAGGACCAGCGATCCGATCAGGGCCAGCACCAGCGCTGCCAGAAATGGATTGGCTTTTACCCGATTCATCAGGCCAATAGAATCAGTTTTCATACTACGCTCCCAAGCGACTGTATGTGTAACGCTCAACAACACCTGCGGAAGGTGCCTAAAGCTGCTCACCTATTTTGGGGTGATAAACAACATCACCGTGTGTTACTAAAATGTTTTATCCACCCTGTGCACTGAACAAAAACCCGAAGGACGGGCTACTACCTGTATCAAACCAGCGCAGCGTTGATAAACCTCGCATCCTCGGCGAGCCTGGCAAAGTTGAATACCGACCACTGCTCGCCTGAAGAATCTCTGTAAGAGCCCTCTACATAGGGCTCCAGTCCCGCTGGCAGTTCACCTTCATATTCGGCAAAACTGTCCGCGTTAAAATGTTGCATGCCGTACGCGCTATCAACCACGATTCCGCTATAGAGGGCGTCGGTTTCCAGAACCAGCACCCGATGGCTTTTCTTTTGGCCGCTCATATGGCCGTTTAAAAAATGCGGCAGATCGAACAACGGCAACAATCGGCCCCGCACGTTGGAAAGGCCGATAACCCAGGATTGCACACCGGGAAGTCGCGTCGACGCCGGAACCTCCATCAACTCCGATACCTGCCCCATGGGGGTTACGAACTTGTGCCCGAGCAGGGAAAACCCGATACCACTCCACTTCTGAACGCTGTCCACCTGGGCAGGCAGCCCCTTTGCCGCACGTCGACTCAGTGCGGCCAGATCAGCCAGTGCCTGATACGCAGCCTGTTCACTCATAAGTTTAGATATTGTTATTCGCTATGTACTTAAACACCCACCCGGGCAATCGTCGCCAGCAACTCTTTCTCATCGATGGGCTTGGTCAGGTAGGCCTTCGCTCCCTGGCGCATTCCCCAGACCCGGTCGGTTTCCTGGTCTTTGGTGGTGACAATAATGACGGGAATATTGGCCGTTTCAGGCGCTTTGCTCAGTTGGCGGGTCGCCTGGAAGCCATTCAGGCCGGGCATGACAATATCCATCAACACCAGTTGGGGCAGTTCGGCTTTCGCCTTGGCTACACCTTCCTCACCGTTTTCGGCTGTGATAACGGTATGCCCGTTTTTTTCCAGCATGCTGGTGAGTTTGTAGGTTTCAGTGGGTGAATCGTCAACAATTAATACTTTGGCCATACTTCCCTCAGAATCTCTGGATTTTATTGTTTATGAAACAGCGCCTGGAGCCCTTAACTCGCGCGCGCCACCTTCACATGCGCTTCGATCGCGCCTATTAACTCCCCTTTGCTAAAGGGTTTGGTTAAATACTGGTCGGAACCCACTATGCGGCCCTTGGCCTTGTCAAACAGGCCATCTTTACTGGACAACATAATCACCGGCGTCGATTTGAACTCACTGTTGTTTTTAATCAGGGCACACGTCTGGTAGCCGTCCAGCCGCGGCATCATAATGTCCACGAATATAATGTCCGGGCGAGTATCCGCAATTTTAGCCAGCGCGTCGAAACCGTCCGTCGCGGTAACCACGGTACAGCCCACTTTCTTCAACAGCGTTTCCGCTGTCCGGCGGATGGTCTTGCTGTCGTCTATGACCATCACCTTCAAATGTTCTAGATTTACGTCCATAAGATGACCTTGCTTCTTTCGTTATTAGTGATAATAGCCCTTCTAAGAGGTCTTTCCATACCACTTTGCGGATGCGTTAACTTTTAACACAGTTTTTCAGTTTAATCTATAAATGCTTGAAAGAGATAGAAATCTGTGAGATTTGCGTCTTCGTTTCCAAGCACTTTTTGCGCTAGGATTTTTTTGTAGGGTCCCTTTATAATCGTCCATGTTTTCGTGTTTCGCCAACTTCTTTCACAAAAAAAAAGGGGTGTAAGGTGCCTAAACCATTGAAAATTGGTGTCGTCATGGATCCCATCGGGGACATTACATACTACAAAGATACTACCCTTGCGTTACTGCTGGCAGCTCAGGCCCGTGGCCATTCGCTGTTTTACATGGAAATGGGTGATCTTTATCTCGACCAGGGCGAAGGTCGGGCGAGCGCCAAAGTATTAAAAGTTTACCCCGACGAAAACCACTGGTTTGATCTTGAACCCCCGCAACCCGTGGCTTTGGGAGAGCTGGACGCAATCCTGATGCGAAAGGACCCACCGTTCGACAACCAGTATATATATGCTACTTATATTCTTGAAGCGGCGGAAAGAAAGGGTTGCCTCGTGGTCAACAAGCCCCAAAGCCTGCGCGACTGCAATGAAAAGGTTTTTGCCACCCAGTTCCCGCAGTGCTGTCCTCCCCTGCTTGTCTGCCGGGACGTGAAACAGTTGAAGCAGTTTTATGTCGAACACGGGGACGTGATTTTTAAACCCCTGCACGGCATGGGAGGAAGCAGCATATTCCGTTGCAAGGCAGGCGACCCCAATGTCTCGGTAATCCTGGAGACTCTGACTGAATTCGGCACCAGCTATATTATGGTGCAGAAGTTTATCCCGGAAATTACTAATGGGGATAAACGGGTGCTGGTGGTCAATGGCGAGGCTATACCCTATGCCCTGGCGAGAATTCCGGCGAAGGGCGAAACACGGGGTAATCTCGCGGCTGGCGGCAAGGGTGTTGCCCAACCTCTTTCTGACCGGGATCGCTGGATAGTGGATCAGGTCGCACCAACACTGAAGGAAAAGGGTCTACTATTTGTAGGTCTGGACATTATTGGCGATTACCTCACCGAAATTAACGTCACCAGCCCAACGTGTGTCAGAGAGATAGACAAAGCTTATGACACCCGCATCGGCGAAAAACTGATCCAGGTAATAGAAGCCCGTTGCGGCGGGTAGCAGTAATTATTTTTGAGCAACAACTGGCGGAACGCATGTCAGCAACAGCAGTGGAACCCGAAGTCGGCAGCGGCGATCGCCTGAGCTTTACCCTTTTTCTCGCCCTGGCGCTGCACGCGCTGTTGATTTTCGGAGTGTCCTTCAAGATCGACAGCGGCCAGAAAATCGCGCCGACACTCAATATCACCCTCGCCACCCACAAGTCCAAAACCGAACCGGAAAAAGCCGATTTTCTCGCCCAGTTCGACCAGCAGGCCAGCGGCACCGCCGATACCGTCAGGGAACTCACCACCCAGACGCCGGCGGAAATCAACGACCTGTATATCCGTGAAGTGAATCCGGTCCCGACCAGGAAAGCCTCCACCGAAAATACCAGCAGCAGGCAGCTGGTGAACACGCAGAGTGATCAGCAACGGGAGATCCAGAAGGTGGAGGACCCCAACCGGGAAACCACCAGCAAGGCGCAGGAAGGGGAACTGGTCGAGGCGCCGGTGATGAACCCGGAGATCGCCAGCCTGAAGGCCAAGCTGGACCGGCTCAAGCAGGACCTGGCCAAACAGCCGCGAATCCGGCGCCTGACATCCGTCTCCACCAAAGCCTCTTATGACGCTGAATACCTGAACCAGTGGACCCAAAAGATTGAAAAAATCGGCAACGAGAATTTTCCGGAGACAGCGCTCCGGAATGGCATTTTCGGTAACCTCAGGTTATCGGTGTTAATCCTGCCAGAAGGTACCGTGGATAAAATCGAAATCCTGCAGTCATCGGGCCACCCCATCCTGGACAATTCCGCGATCCAGATCGTTAAGCTGGCTTCGCCTTTCGCCCGGTTTCCGCCGGAGATTCGCAAGAATACCGACAAGCTGGAAATTATCCGCACCTGGCGCTTCGAAATATCCGGCCTCAGCACCTCGCGATAGGGTTTGGTTAGCGCAAAAAAAATATCTTCACGATCGCTTGTTTTCTACGCTAGCGCCTTCATACTAACTGTTATGGCGACTGTGAAAAAAACCTCGTTTGATCCCTCCGCAAGCCTGCGCGATCACTTCCTGATTGCCATGCCCGGGCTTACGGATCCGCTTTTTTCCCGGTCCGTCACCTATATTTGCGACCACAGTGAACACGGCGCAATGGGTATCGTCATTAACCAGCCGCTGAATATCACCTTGTCCGAAGTTTTCGAGCAACTCGAGCTCGAGGATGTTGCCGGCCGGGGAAACAATCCGGTGTTGGCGGGGGGCCCGGTGAACATCCAGCGCGGATTTGTTCTGCACCGGGAGAAGGGCCAATGGGAGTCCACCATGCAGATCACCCCCGAGGTCAATCTGACCGCGTCCCGCGACATCGTGGTAGCCATTGCCAATAACCTTGGGCCGAAAGAGGCTCAGTTTGCCCTCGGTTATGCCGGCTGGGGCGCGGGGCAACTGGAAGAAGAAATTTCAGCCAACAGCTGGCTGACACTCCCGGCGGACACCAGCATTATGTTTGATGTGCCGATCGAGGAGCGTTGGGCCGCCGCATCCAAACATCTGGGCGTTGACCTCAACCTGATTTCCGCCACCGCGGGGCATGCCTGACCCGTTGAAACCGCCTTCGACAACACCTGCCGCCCGAACCGTTATGGCCTTTGATTTCGGCACCAAAAAAATCGGTGTGGCTGTGGGCCAGTCCGTTACCTGTTCCGCTTCCTCGCTGCCAACCTTAAAAGCCAGAGACGGTATCCCTGACTGGAACCAGATCGAACGACTGCTCCAGGAGTGGCAGCCGGACCTGGTTGTTGTCGGATTGCCTTTGAATATGGACAGTTCGGAAAACCACCTGACCACGCGCGCGAAAAAATTCGCCAACCGGATTCACGGGCGCTTCCGCCTGCCGGTGCAACTGATGGACGAGAGACTATCGACGCGGGAAGCGAAGGAACTCGCGTTTGAAATGGGCCACCACGGGAATTTCAGCGAAGATCCCGTTGATTCCCTGGCGGCCAAATTGATACTGGAAAGCTGGTGGCGATTTAAAGGCCCGGAGAACCTTTGATTAGGGCCTGTTAACACTAATTCGGTTATCGCTGCTGGAGGCCATTTTTTCGTCCGGCAAGCGGTACGCCGCCC
>CAYVIB010000017.1:89669-95167 GCA_964451365.1 uncultured Cellvibrionaceae bacterium | reverse complement strand
CAGATGGTCACGAATGTGGAGTTACAGACTATGGAACAGTGCCGTCAATGATTAGGATTGATGGTTAGTCCAAAATTTAACAAGGCCAACCACGCTCACCCATGCAAAAGCGCATGGGTTGGACCTCGCTGTCGCTCGGCCCGTGTTGGCAACGTTATGTGAATGACTCATGAAGTATCTGAAAGAGCACGGTTGGATTACTGCTATGGCTGTAGCTATCGATTTTGTGGCAGTGAAATGGTGGTATAGCTATTTGCTACATGGGTCAGTCTATGACGGCAAGCATGGCTTAACCTTCTTTGGCGAGGCATCGTATGGCCATCTTGCGGGTATCACGCTCATGGCAGCAGTACTCAGCTACCTGTTCGTAAAGTCATTGATTAAGTACAACCTTGAGAGGTAAGCACATAACAAGGCGCTCAAACATTGGCCACTGCGTGGCCTAGACCTCCGTTACGGCCGTTTAGCGCGGCGTTAGAGCAAATACTTTAACTAAGGAGAAATTAATATGATTTTCGATTGGGATGACGACAAGAGAGAAAGAACCCTCAGAGAGAGAGGTATTGATTTCATCGATGCAGCCATGGTTTGGAGTGATCCAATGAGGCAAGAACGATTAGATCTTCGACGTGACTATGGCGAAAAGAGAATCCAGACGATTGGGCAGTAAGTTTCGGCATACTTCTCGTTGTCTACACTGAGCGAGTACAGGAAGACGGGCAAGAAGTTGTCAGAATTATATCCGTAAGGAAGGCTAGCCAAAAAGAGAGACGGGAGTATGAAACCAGAACATTTCATGCAAGGAAAATTATATGAGTAAAACCTATACCCTTGAAGAACTCAAAAAGATGAAAAGCAAGACGGATATTGAGCGCTTCAAAAATACCTCGGAAAAAGAGATCATGGAGCAGTCTATATCCGATCCAGATACCCCATATCTCACAGACGATGAGCTGAAAGAGCTTGCCACCCCGGAAGAAAGGAAGAGAAGAGATGAAAACCCCAGAAAAAAATAGAAATCGAAAAACACTTGATGAGCTAAAAAAGGAGAAAGGCAGAACCGTATGGGCCAAACTAATCTCCGAAGAAAAAAGCTCTAACAAAAAATGCAGTCGACGCAAAAAACGCGCGGCTGATTTTGGCGTTAGCCAGAGAAAATCATCATGAACGAAACAATATTTTCCATTATTGCTGCATCAGCTGGTTTTATGGTAAAAATCTTATGGGATAAGTTCGCAGAGAAAAGGAAATCGATTGAGTTGGATCTATGGAGAATCAGAGTTGAAGAAGTCGAAACAAGACTTCGTGAGTTCCTCTGGCCGATTTACCTGCGACTTCAGCGAGACAATATTATCTGGGGAAAAATTCTCCATCGAAATAGTGATGATTCCGAGAAACAGAGAGTCGCGCATCAAATTGAGACGGATGTCATATTGCCAAATCACCTCGAAATCATTTCACTTATAGAGTCAGGAATGCACTTTGTCAGAGATGACAAAGATCTCGAAAAAGCTCTCTTAGCGTATATGCGTCATATAGATGTCTATAGATCGATTCGGGCTGCGGGAATACGAGACAAAGATCCTATATATTTTGGAGAACCCTATCCTCGCGACTTTTTCCAAGTGATTGAGGACCGCGTTAAAAATCAACAAAAGAAATATGATAATATTCTCTCAGAGAAAACAGGTGGCTAACAAGGCAATCTTGTGCGACAACCTACGCTGTCGCTTCGGTTGCGCCAAATTGCGACGTTAAAGACTACTCATATTGTTCTAAATTTTTTTATGGAGATATAAATGAAGATAAAATTGGCTCTTTCAATGCTTTTGCTCGCTCCCGTTCTAGCGTCTGCCGGCAGTGAAACTGGAACTGTATCCTACGTCTTAGTAAGAGCCTCCGATGGGCTTATCTATTTTGAGGTAAACGGGTCTAAAAATAGTAGTCCTAGTTGTGCAACAAAGAACTACTGGATAATAAAAGATGAAAATTCAGAAACCGGTAAAATGCAATACTCTATGCTCCTGGCCGCCGCAGCATCAGGGAAAACAGTGAAAATCTCCGGCACTGGGGACTGTGGTCGGTGGGGTGATGGCGAAAGTGTTAACGAACTTAAGTTTATTCAATAGCTTCAGGAAATGGTGAATCATTGATATTTAAACGTTAACAATACACTCCAGCCGATGCGCTAAAGCGCACGGCTGAGCTTCGCGTTAGCACTACAATCCCACCATTGACGAACTATAATCCAATGGATTACACTGCATCCCATGCAGACGATAGTGGAACTTCCTGAATTTATAACGCAAGGCCCAGCCCGTACTAGCGGGAGATGAAAAGGCTAGTATTATCAATTACTTGGCAGCCCATCCTCAGTCAGGTGACCTAATGCAAGGAACAGGCGGTATCAGGAAGCTAAGATGGTCAGCACAAGGTAAAGGCAAAAGCGGCGGTGTAAGGGTAATTTATTACTACCACAACGAAAACATGCCGCTTTTCCTTCTCACGGTTTTTGGTAAAGGTGAAAAGCCCAACCTTTCTAAAGCCGACCGGAACACATTGAGCAAACTAACTGGTCTATTGCTAAAGCAGTATGGTGGTAAAAATGAGTAACGCTTTTTCAAGTATTAAGCAAGGCTTAGACGAGGCTATTGAGTTTTCTGAAGGCAAAGTTGGCAAAGCTGTAATACATGAATTCAGTCCATTGGATGTAAAAGCCGTTCGTGCACAAGTTGGTATGTCGCAAAGTGAATTCGCTTCCGCTTTCGGTATAAGCGTCAGCACGCTTCGGCATTGGGAACGTGGAGATCGAACTCCCCATGGGCCCGCTTTGGTTCTTTTGAATGTGGTTGCTAAAGAACCCAAAGCCGTTCTTAAAGCATTGCGTGCGTAGAGTGCTAACAAGACGTTTCACCGGACGAGCCGGTGAACGCAACGTTAGCTTCTCTCGAGTAATTTTATCCGCAAATGTTTTGCGTAGTTTGTGAAATCTTTATCGGTAGTAAAAATATTAAATTTAAGGCGCACAACAACGGCACAAATTAGAAAGTCGGTATGGGAACCTTGAACGCCTTTCGCACGGCAAAAATTGGAATACTCAGCAGCACATTCATAGTCAGCGTCTAACACTGGCTCATTGGGGAAATACTGGAGCTTTTGTCTTAATTTGTCGTACTTGTTTTTATCGGAATATCCCGAGAGCAACTCTTGGCGAATTGGTCCAATAATCTTAACCTGGTTGTCATCTATTATCTGGGTTAGCTGTGCCGCTATGGAGGTTTCTTTGGGCGTGCTGCCACGTAAGGCCAGGGACCAAACGCAAGTATCTACTAGTACTCCGCTCATGTGCGTCCCTTTTTGTAGTCATAATCGGCATCTTGGGGTAGGCTGCCAAACAGAGAAGTAATTTCACGCTGTTTGCGGCGTTGTACAAACTCCATAAGCGCTTGATTTACAGTATCTTTTTTTGTAGGAAGCCCACTAATTATAAGGGCTTCATTCAGTAATTCGGTGTCAATTGAAAGGTTTGTAGCCATGGTTACACCTCTTGGTACACAAATGTTTACACAAAATGGTACACAAAGCTAACAAGGCAGTCAACCTGACTGCCGCGTTAACTGTCCATCATCATTAGGAGAATCTTTTGAGTAAAACAGAATACCCAATTACAGGTTCGTGCCAATGCGGAAACGTAAAGTATGAGTTGCTTGAACCACCGCTGTTCGTTGCTGCTTGCCACTGTAAGGAGTGTCAAAAATTGTCAACCAGCGCATTTAGTATAACTGCTATGGTGAAAACGAATAGCGTTAAATTTCAAGGTGAAATGAAGAGCTGGAGTCGGGTTGCGGACAGTGGCAATACTAGTGGAGCAAAGTTTTGCCCTACCTGTGGAAACAGGATATATCATTTTGATCCAAATGAGCCAGATAAACTGAAGCTCAAGCCTAGCAACCTATCAGATACAAGCATTATCAATCCTACGATTCACGTCTGGGTAAGCGAAAAACAAGATTGGTATCAAATACCTTCCGGCGTTAAAGTTTTTGACAAGCAACCATAGAAAAAACCAGCTAACAAGTACGGATATGTTGCGCGGCTGAGCCGCAACATATCCCATTGTTGAATAAGCCCGGAGCTTCTTCCTTTATAGCAAATAAATAGTCTGAAGTTGTGGTTTGAAGCGGGAAGTTCACCATCCCGCTTTTTTCGGGGCGAGCGGAAGCCTCACCCCGGGAAGTAATTTTTAAAAAATCGGAATTTTAATTAAACGCCTTTCCCTCCTTTTTCTGAGTGAATTGCGATTGGGTCGTATGGCCCGTTTGTTATTCCTGTGGGCGGCATTTAATAAAACCAACGCAATGCATGGGCTTTCGGCAATGAGGACATGTTACGGTGATTTTCCGTTTCACTTGGGTATCCCGTGGCGGTAACACCACGCGCAGAACCCACTGCAAAAGCCGCTTGGTCGATTTCGCATTGCCGTGCAGGAACCCATAGTCGCGAGCACGCCGAAAGCCTTTGGCAAGCATTGCTGGAGCAGCAGGCGGATAAACTCTTCACCGCTCACGGTGCGGTTCTGCCATGTATTGGTTTTGCTTTCACGGTATCGAAAGGTGATGTTGTCACCGTCATCCGCGATCAGGTTTTTGTTACTGATAACGCCGCGATACAGGTAACGGGAAAGATAACGCAGCGCTTGCAGGCCTGTGCCGACTTTCTGGCATTGCACCACCCACTGTTTCGGCGTGGGCGGCGCGCTAATGCCGGCCTCGCTCAAGGCGCGCAGAAAGGCGCCTCGAAAGGCTTTGGCCAGTGCCTTGCCGTTGAACAGGTACGTCCCTTTAAGCCTGCGCCATTCGCGTCGGGTTTTATGAATGGCACCGCCGGGGATAACGACATGAACATGCGGGTGATAATCCAGGCGGCGGGTGTGGGTGTGCAGCACCGCGCACAGACCGAGCTCACCGCGCAGGGATGAATCGTTTAGGGCAAAGCGCTGCAAGGTCTGGGTGGCCACGCGCATCAGCATCGTGTAAACGGTTTGCGGGTGCGCCATCGCAAGCCCCCGCAATTGCCAGGGCAAGGTGAAGGTCGCCATGTAATAGCTCACCGGCAGCAGCTTTTGCTCCTGCCGTTTCAACCATTGCTCGGTGCTGTGATGCTGGCACTGATTACAACTGCGGTGACCACAAGAACGCAACGAGTAAGTCGGGCGCTCACAGCCGGTACAGGCCCAGGCCAATTCGCCATATTGCCCCTGACGACAACCTTGCATGGCGTTGAGCGCGGACCATTGAGCAGGGGTTAACGTAGCACCATAGCGTTCAATAAAGCGGGCGCAGTAACGATGAGCAATCTCTTGTACCGTCATTTTATTCCCCCCAGTTCACACGCAATTTGGCGAGCAGGCCATTAATGCGTTTATCGGTATCGTTCTGGGTGTAGGTGGATAGCTGCGTGTACAGCGCGGTGGTCTTGGGGCACTCGTGACCCATCTG
>CAYVIB010000017.1:0-89569 GCA_964451365.1 uncultured Cellvibrionaceae bacterium | reverse complement strand
ATCGGGTTTGCTGTGCTTTGTGCATAAAAGTAATTCCTCTAGTTGTCGTGCTTCGGGATAAAGCACGTAGGGGAATTATCTTTTAATTAATGAGAAACTGACTTTGCCGCGTAGCGGCTTCGTTCAACAAGTGCAGGCAAGGGACGCTCCTGACGTCGCACCCCTGCTGTAAGCGTTAGGTAAGCGTTAAACCGAGGGAATTTAAATGTTTGATCCGACAGGCGGACACAGCTCCCCTGTAGCGATATTCATAATATTGCTGATGTGTGCAGCTAGTGTTTTTTTGATTGCTATTTGTGTCCTTGGCGTTAAAAATGGCCGCAAATATAAGAAAAACATATTCTTGCTCTGTATATTCATTGTATGGATGATCCTAGCTATTGGAATTGGCATATATGCGGGCAGCGGCATATTTGGTTTGTTCTTGGATATTTTTTTGTATTCACCAATTCATATTTTATTATGGCTAATTATTTCAGGTATATCTTTTCTTTGGTATTCCGGTTTAAAGGGAGCGGGTTCGGGAGCTCGAAGCTGGAGATCTAAATCGAATCACAGATCAACTGATAGATATCCAAGTAAACAGTATGGGTTTGGGTAAGTATGATGGTGATGCCAGAAAAATAGCGGAACTATTGTTAAGTCACAAAGACGCAATGGAAAAAGGGCATGCCCAATAAGGTTGTTAGAGTTATGAGAAGCATATTTTTTATTACGGTATTCTGTGCTGGGTGTAGTACATTGAATATTCTTAAGGGGCAAGATGATTTCTGCCAGTTTATGTTGGCGGATCTTAGTTCGGGAATGGAAGAGGCTATTTCTCGCGAGCTTTCTAAAGAACCGCCAGATGGCGCGCTGACTAAGCCTTATTCAAGAGAGGAATGGGATAAATATTGGAACCATCGTATTTACTATGTTTGGGATGTTGGCCCAAATGATTGTGGGGGCACATATAAAGGACCTTCTGGTCCAGAATTGATTAGAGAAGCTATAAAAAAGCGACAAGAGGTTGGCCTTCCAGAAGTCAACTTGGAGCCTAGGAATACTGATAAGCAATTATAATCCTAACAAATGACTCAAAACGACTCCGGCGCTATCACGCCTCCGCGTTTTAGCCAATCATTAGCATCAATTGCTCAGGAAAACCTTTTAATGAAAACTTTGTTAATTATAATTTTTTGTTTTGCTTCCGCTTCGTGCGCAACGGGTTACCACAAATACTCATGGACTGGCGGTTATAGAGATACGGATCTGGGCGATGGAGTTTATATTGTGGAGTACCAAGGTAATGGAACCACTTCTGCCGCAACAGTAGATAAATATTGGGAACAAAGAGCCAATGAACTATGTGAAAAAGGGTTTGTAGTTCTAAAGGGCGACGAGGGAGCGAATGATGGGGCGGCTTGGACAGGCAGCGGGATGCCAATCGCGCATCCTTGGAAAAAGGGAAAGATTCAATGCAATTAAAATACATAGCTATAAGTTGCTCAACTGACGTTTTGGTCTTCACTCTGTTTTATGCACGTCCTTTGACCATTTTGCATAAAACTCCACTATAACCAAAACGCAAATTAGCAAAGCGTTAAGCGCTACTCGGAATCCTCAGGAGATTACTTATGTCACACCAACCTTCACCACAAATCGAGTTGCTTCGCGCAGCTTACGCGGCCTTCAACGCGCGGGATATTGATGCTGCCCTCTCCCTAATGACTCCAGACGTGGCTTGGCCGCGGGCGTTCAAAGGCGGTTTCGTACAAGGGCCTGAAGAGGTTCGCGCTTACTGGGCAGAGCAATGGAGCGAGATCAATCCGCACGTGGAGCCGATCGCTTTTTACCCGGAGAACGCCGATCGAATCCTAGTAGATGTGCATCAGGTCGTTCGTGACATGACTGGGACTGTTATAGCCGATGAACACGTTGGTCATCGCTTCACCCTTAATCACGGTCTAATTCGAATCATGGAAATCTATCCACTTCCGCAGTCCAGCCAAGGCGTCTAAAAAAGCCAAGTACGGCGACAGCTTTTCCGTTGCGGCTTCGCCTCCACTACAAAGCTGCGCGTGTTGGCGGTGTTATGCGAAAAATCAATAAATAAGGATTTAGAATGTCAAATTTTTTTATTTTCAATTGCTCTTTTGCGTTTTAGTTTGTCAATCTGCAACTCAATGTGCGCAAATGACGCGCGATTACCCGCCGGTTATTGCAAGCATTCTAGTTCTGAGCTCCATGCAACGCTAGTACCGCTTGTTGATATGATTAATCCGGAGCTATCGACAAAGTCACGAACATCCTGAGCAGTTGACCTTGGACCAGGAACAAATGAAACTATTTCTAGCGCTCTTCATATTGGTAGGAGTGTCGACGGGATTCTGGTTTTACCTATGTGCCAAGATGCACAGGCTTCTTAGGGAAAACCGTCCTGACGTATACGAGGAACTGGAAAAGCCGACGCTCTTCCTGAACAACAGTATTCGCAACGGAGCGCTGTTTACCCGCTTCCTTTTTGGTAAGCGATGGGCTCGGTTGGGTGATCCAGCAACAGCGCGTCATGGAAAGCTCATGATGAAGTCCATGCAATATTATTTATCCTGCTTGTCGCGGGAGAAGTTAGCGGGCTGTATAACCCATAACAAACCCGTACGCCCACGGCCATTTTCACACAATGCCGGCACCGCTTCGGGATTTCCCGGGCGTGGAGCGTTGTATAAAAATCTGGATAAGCACAATTTCAGTGGCGGTTGCCTTCATATAACGCGGCTTTCTGACATTGACCTGGATGTTCTGAAAAATATTGTTAGAGAATCTTACCTCCATGATAATTCACGCGGCACCTAAAAAAGTACGAGCATTAATACTAATTGCTGTATTTGCGCTAGCGTCATGTGGGCGCAACGATTCGAAACCATCATCATGGGTAAAGCCGGAATCCACGGTTTTAGGATGTGAGGATTATCAATCCATAGCGATAGAGTATGGTGTTTTATACAACAATGTGTGGAACCAACAGGCTGACGATGGTGGCAACGCGGTTCAATGCCTGGAATCAAGGGAGGTCGATGGAGTCGTCCAATATGGGTGGTCCTGGAGTTGGCCGCAAGGGAAACAGGTCATCTATGCCTATCCCCAGGTAAAAGTAGGCACTTCTCCCTGGGCACCCAAACCGGGCTTCGACGACAGGTTTCCTGCAAAGATCTCATCGTTGCAGGCACTGGAAATTGCTTTCGACGCAGAGACCGTGACTGATGGTAACCACAATCTTGCGGCCTCAATGTGGCTTACCAACAGCGCCATTCAGGGAGACGAGCCAGACCCGTCACTAATAGCGGCCGAAGTAATGGTTTGGACTTACTCCACAAGCGGTCACTTTGACCCCGCGGGCAAGAAGTTGTCTGAAGTCCAAATCGACGACGCCAGATGGGAAGTGTGGGTAGACCGAAATTGGAAGGACGTCTCGGGTTTGAACGAGAATCGGTGGGTCTACCTAACCTTTAGATCCACACAAAATTCAATGAAGGCAAGCATAGACCTATTGAAGCTGTTAACGTACGCGATAAAGCGGGAGATCATAACGGCGGAGCTTTACGTCTCGGATCTGGAACTCGGCAATGAAATAATGGGCGGCTCAGGCGTAACCTGGATAAAGTTGTTCGACGTAGTCGTGAACCCGGTGCCCGGCGGATAACGTTTCCTGTAAAGAGAATGAAGCAGTATCGCTCACGCACAAGATATGCGCTGAGATCTACTCAGTAAACGGAGACGATTAAAAGTACATAAAACAGGAGTTAAAGGGGTGAAAAAAATAATAACCGCCAATGTACATGGCAATATTTATACGAAGGCCGATCTGTTTTTCATCGCTTCGGTCTGGCTCATCAGTCTCGTTATTGTTAATCCCTTCGGGGATTTTCCTCTCAACGACGACTGGTCATTTGGCCTGACCGTTAAGCACTTTCTTGAATCCGGTGATTTTCGCCCGACCGGGTGGACATCAATGCCGCTTATAACCCACGTTTTGTGGGGCTCCATCTTTTGCATTCCAGGCGGTTTTTCATTCGATGCTCTCCGGTTCTCCACTATTACGATGTCGCTGGCAGGTATTCTCGGATCTTATATCTTGATCAGGGAGTTAAAGGGAACAAGATGGATGGCGGTAGTCATTGCCCTTACCGTGGCCTTCAATCCAATCTACTATGTGTTATCAAATACATTTATGACGGATGTTCCTTTTACGGCCATCCTCATTCTCGCGACTGTTTTCCTGGCACGATGCCTTAGAAGCGATTCCAATGTTGACTTACTGGTTGGCTCAATATTGGTTCTGGCAGCCACCTTAAACAGGCAGCTCGGTATTGCTGTTCCCCTGGCCTTTGCGTTTTCTTTTATCCTGACAAAAGGTTTTACCGGCAAAACCATGGTCCGCGCCCTTGTTCCGGCTGTCGCCAGTATAGGTGGATTACTTGTTTTTGAGAAATGGCTGGCGGCAACCGACCGGCTACCGCTACTTTATAATATGCAAAAAGACGCGCTGATTAATGCTCTGACGAATCCGGAAACATTATCGTACCTCTTTCAAAACGTTTTTATCACCTTGCTTTATCTGGGATGGTTTTTGCTGCCCGTTCTGGTTTTTACTGTTGGAATTGTCTGGTTCAACCGTCGGGGAGGACCTGCAATTCGCCGAAAGCTAATATCTGCTTTAATTGCAGTGGTGCTACTTGGTCTTGTTCTATGGCACCAACCTCAATCGCTAATGCCACTGGCCGGGAATATTATAATCAGTGCCGGAGTTGGTCCATTGACGCTACCTGATACTTTTTTCTTTCACGCTCCCCACGTAGCCACGCTGCCTACCGGTATCTGGCTCGCCATCACCGGGCTTAGCCTGCTTGGGGGAGCATTACTGATCACTCTCCCAGGCATGACAGTAATCAGGTTGGTTCCAAAGTTGTGGCCGGGCAGAATTAACAGCAAGCAGGCTGTTTCCATTTTCCTGCTGGGAAGTGTATTGATTTACCTGTTTCCGATTCTGATACAGGGATTTTTCGATCGTTATCTGGCCCCGGTAGTACCACTGCTTGCCGCGGGTATTGTAAGTTTATTTGCAGACGATCAGGATCGACCTCGCGGGGCCGGTGAAAAGTTACTTCCCATCGCTGCGTCAACGCTTATCGGTTTGTTTTTTATCTTTTCAGTTTTTGCTACGCGGGATTATCTGTCGTGGAATCGAGCCCGCTGGGTGATATTGGAAGATTTGCTGAAAAACGAACAAGTCGGCGTAGAAGACATCGACGGAGGTTTTGAGTTCAACGGCTTGCATCTGTACGATCCGAAATATCAACCGAAACCCGACAGGAGTTGGTGGTGGGTCGACGAAAACACGTTTATAGTGGCTTTCGGAAGCATGCGGGGCTATTCAGTTGTCCGTGAACTTAAATACCGTCAATGGCTGCCGCCTCATAGCGGCTCTGTTGTCCTGTTAAGGAAAGACGCGGGCGATAATACCCCGCCGTGAGTTAAACCAGGGCCTTTTTTTTGTTAAGATATTTTGATTCCAGGACCAGCAAAACAGATCCGGCTGGTTTGCCGGTTTCTGGAAATACAGCGACACGAAGCCGCCCACTGGCGAAGTATCCACAGAGATCCAATAGAAAACTTCCACACAGAAATAGAGGTACACAATGAGAATAAAGACGTTTACAAGCCTATTATTTGTAGCAACCCTGGTCGTGGGCTGCGATACCGCCCCAAAGAGTTTCGAAATGACGGTGGAAAAAGTGGATGAGCTGAAGGGTTTTATTTTAAAGGGCATTTCAGTTTCAGGGTTGGTAACCAGCGGTTGCATCGCGAACAATGACATATACAAAGTGAAGAGGAACGGAGAAATCGTTCTTGAAACCGATACCAGAATCCTCGAGGTATCAAACATCAAGCCGGAAGAATTCGAGGGCAAGGCCGCCAAAGGGGATACGGTCCACTTATATATACCTGACGGCAAGCCAGGAGATGTCGAACCGGGGGATATTCTCCTTAGCGACAACACATCGTGCGACAAAGCCCGATCCGAAAGCGACACAACAAAAGAGTAAGTTTTACCAGGCAGAATTATCAGCCCTGCTACCTGTTTCATCCTTCTATCAAGAGGAGAAAATGTTTATGTATAGTGGAAGCTGCCTTTGCGGTGCCATATCCTATGAAATCGACGGCGAAATTGGCGATGGTTACTACTGCCATTGCAAGCGTTGCAGGAAGGCGGGCGGTTCCGCCTTTGCATCAAACGCAAGAATTTCGCCCAACCAATTCCGGCTTGTTTCGGGGCAGGATGTGCTGAAACGCTATGTCAGCGAAGAGACCGGCGTTGCGCGGACATTCTGCGGCAATTGCGGCAGCCCGATATTGAGCGAGAGAAAAAGCCCTCCCATAATGGCGGTTCGCCTTGGCACCCTGGATACACCGCTTGCCAAAGGTCCCATAGCCCATATCTTTGTGGATTCGAAAGCCGAATGGAATGATATTACCGATGACCTTCCCCACTATCCGGAACGCCCGACCCTGGCACGATAAAACCGTTGCGGCTATTTTAGTCGCACCCGTTTATTTGCCCGTGTCCGCTATTTTACTCGTGGCGGGAAAGACCTGATATGGACGATCGCGCAACTCTGCCAGAAACCATGACTGTTTCACCCGCTACTCCCAAGGATGCACCGATCCTGTCAAACATCGCTATGGAAGCCGTTACGCCGTATAAAGAAGTTGATTTTAGCGATGCCGGCTGGCGGCGCTTTCTGTCGTCCAACACCGTTGCATCGACAACCAACCGCCTGCGGGATAGCCGGTACAAATGTTTTTATCTGAAGCTGGAAACGAGCATTGCCGGCTTTATCACTATTCGTGACCGGGGGAAAGTCGATCAACTTTTCGTGCGACCAACGGCGCAAAAGCGCGGGGTCGCCCGTGCATTATGGGAACATACCAAACAGGAATGCCTGCGGGAGGGAAATAAAACCGGGTTCTGGGTTCGCTCTTCCACAATGGCCGTACCTGTCTATCGACACTTTGGTTTTGTTGAAGATGGCGAAGCAAAAACGGAGGAAGGTATTACCTACCAATTAATGCGACTGGCAGGCTGTTAGGAAATTTGGAAAGAACAATCGCTGTCATTTAATGCCAAAACAAAAAAAGACTAATATAGTTTTATCAATCCATTGCCGGGAAAAACCATGGAATTTCTTGTCGTGTCGATTGCCGCCCTGGTGACATCAGCGCTCACCCTGTTTTCCGGTTTCGGCCTCGGCACTTTTCTGATGCCGGTGGTGGCATTGTTCTTTCCGCTCGACGTTGCCATTGCCATCACCGCGGTCGTCCATCTTGCCAATAATCTTTTCAAACTGGCCCTGCTCGGCCGTCAGGCCCACCGTCAGGTGTTGTTGTACTTCGGTGTGCCCGCGATTATCGCCGCTTTTCCCGGGGCTTTTTTGCTTACCTGGCTATCAGACATTCCACCGTTATTTGATTATGTCATCTTCGGCAGGCAGCTCCAGGTCTCGCCAATAAAGCTGATAATCGGCGTGCTGATTCTGTGCTTCGTGGCCATCGAACTATTTCCCCGCCTTGCGTCACTATCTCTGGATAGAAAATACCTTCCTGTCGGCGGTGTTCTCAGCGGGTTTTTTGGCGGACTGTCCGGACACCAGGGCGCATTCCGCAGCATGTTTTTATTGAAAGCCGGGCTGACAAAAGAGGAGTTTGTCGCCACCGGTATCGTGGTTGCCGTGATGGTCGATGTTTCACGCATGGGTATTTACGGTTGGGACATTCTTTCCCGACCCCGGGCGGTGGACTGGACGCTTGTAATCACCGCGTCACTGGCGGCATTCGCCGGAGCCTATCTGGGCGCACGCCTGTTGCGCAAGGTAACTATTAACGCGATAAGAGTCAGTGTGGCCGTTCTTCTGGTAATAATTTCATTGGGGTTGATTTCCGGCGCGCTTTAGCTTTGACAGGGAGCAATTCATAGCCAGCCGTTTCGTGAGCTGAATATTCTGCGCTAAACTCCCTCTCCCTGAAAAAAATCAAGCGAAGGAACAGATATGGATTTGGATAAAGTCACTCTCGAAGGCCGACACGTTCGCCTGGAGCCGTTAGGCACCAGCCACAGGGACGGATTGGCAGCGGCAATTCGTGACGGCGAGTTGTGGAAATTGTTCTTCACCCTGGTACCGCACCCGGACAATATCGATAACTTTCTGGAGGGCGCCGAGTTTGGATACGGCCAGGGAGACACCCTGGCGTTCGCCACTATCGACAAGGCAACCAATAAGGTGGCCGGGTCAACGCGCTTTATGCGAGCCAGTCCCGAGGATAAACGCGTTGAAATCGGATTTACTTTTTTGGCCAAATCATACCAACGTACCCGCGTCAACACGGAAGCCAAATTGTTAATGCTGACCCACGCATTCGATACGCTGGAACTTAACCGGGTTGAATTCCTGACGGATTACCTGAACGAACGTTCCCGCAACGCAATTCTCAGGCTGGGCGCCAAGCAGGAAGGTATTCTGCGTAGTCATCGGATTATGCCCGATGGCCGGGTAAGGGACTCCGTTATATTCAGTATTATTCGCAATGAGTGGGAGGGGGTTAAAAGTAATCTGGTTTTTAAATTGCAGGCTTAATCCCCTCCCGGCCTCCTCCCTAAATAGGAGGAGCGCTCCATATAAAAATACTCAAAAAATCAGGCATCGAGATTATTTTCACAATCGGCCGTCCACCCGCTTCCGGTTGGACATTGCCAAAAAAGGCGTTTATCCTGCCCGCTTCTTGTCATCATGACTTTCAGCCAGGAACAGAACCAATGAAAAATCCGATCCTGCTATTTGCTCCCATCCTTTTCTTTCTTGTCAATCCCGCCGTTGCGGCCAAGCCACCGGCGGTGTTGAAAGATGTCTATAAAGAGGCTTTTTTAACGGGCACGGCACTGAATGAAGCGATCGTGAGCGGCGAAGACAAGGCCTCGGCGGATATCGTGGTTAAGCACTTCAACACCATTACCGCGGAGAATGTGATGAAGGCAGGCCCCATTAATCCCGAGCCCGGCGTGTATAACTTTGGCCCGGCGGACGCCTTTGTGGAATTCGGGGAAAAGCACGATATGTTTATCGTCGGCCATACCCTGGTGTGGCACAACCAGACGCCGGAATGGTTTTTCAAGGATGAAAAAGGCAATCCCAACACCCCCGAGGCGCAGATCGAACGGATGCGCGAACATATCAAAACCGTGGCTGGCCGGTATGCCGGCCGCGTTCACGCGTGGGATGTCGTCAACGAAGTAATCGATAACGATGGATCGTATCGCCCCACTACCTGGGTACGAGGTGTGGGCAGTGGCGACGAGTTGGTAAAGCACGCGTTCAAGTTCGCCAGCGAATACGCGCCCAACGCGGAACTCTACTACAACGACTTTAACGCCTGGCGACCCGCAAAACGGGACGGCATTGTTCGCATGGTAAAGATGTTGCAGAAGGAAGGCATTCGAATTGATGGCATTGGCATTCAGGGCCATTGGGGACTGAATTTTCCGAAAAACAAATATATTGAAGACGCCATCGATGCTTACGCCGCGCTGGGTGTCAAGGTCATGATTACCGAGCTGGATGTGGATGTACTGCCGCTGACGAAGGAGGGACAGATCATCGGCACCGGCATGATGCATGAGCAATTTCAACTGGAGGAGTTCGAGGAATTTCTCGATCCTTACAAGAACGGGCTGCCGAAAGACGTGCAACAACAACTCACCGACCGCTACGCCGAATTGTTCAGTATTTTTTACCGCAAGCGGGACAAGATCGACCGGGTAACGCTGTGGGGCGTGCATGATGATATGTCGTGGAAAAATGGCTATCCCATTCCCAACCGGATGAACTACACCCTGCTCTTCGATAGAAGCAAACAAGCAAAACCGGCTTTAAAGGCGGTGTTGGATGTGCCGAAAAAAGCGAAATAAGCAGGACAAGATGGGTGGCGCTGCTTACCCACCCTACCGGCCATTATTAGACCTGCAAAATTGTCGATTATGCGCCTGTCCGATTCGCTATCCATCGCCGCCAATTGGGAAACCAGGCGCGGCAAATGTTATTGACCCGACCAACGAATACGGAGCGGCACCGGCAGGCGGCCCGTTCCACGACCGGCTCCTCAACCCCCTGTTGCCGGGATGAATCTATCATGACAGAAGCCGTCAGGAGGTCCCGGTTAGAATTCAGGTCTGGCTGGCCTGTCGTTCGGACGGACCTGAAGGAAATCAAGGCGGAAAGATCGCGCGTGCCGATGTGGCGGGCTGTATTCTGCAATAACTCACTCAAATAAGGTATAAAGACAAACACCTCTTTTGATGTAATAAGCAATTACATAAAATAAGCCCGGTACCGAAAATATGAACAAAACAGAGCGCGACACCAGCAAATACGGCGGTTTCTGGATACGACTTGTGGCATCTTTAATTGATACGCTTTTGATGTTGATGGTTCTCGTTCCGGTGCTAAGCCTGGTTTACGGAACCTCTTTTTGGACCGGCGGAGGTACCACCCCGGGACTGTGGAGCTTTTTACTCAATTATGTTTTCCCCGCGGTCGCGGTGATTTTATTTTGGGTGTACAAGTCGGCCACCCCCGGCAAAATGGCGCTGCACCTCAAGATTGTGGACGCCAATACCGGTGAAAAGCCCTCAACGGGTCAATTGGTCGGCCGCTATTTTGCGTATTATTTATCGACTATACCCTTGCTTCTGGGGTTTATCTGGGTTGCGTTCGATCAGCGCAAACAGGGCTGGCACGACAAGCTGGCAGGCACAGTGGTGGTGAAAGCCAGGTAATAATTCTTCATCATCCACTTCATACATCATTTTTGAGCAACGGGAGTTTATATGAAACACCAGGGCGGCTGTCACTGCGGAAATATTTCTTTCGAAGTTGAAGGTGATATCGATTCGGTCGTGGAGTGTAACTGTTCAATTTGCAGCAAGCGCGGCTACCTGCTGTGGTTCGCTCCTCGGGACCGGCTTACGCTGAAAGACTCAGCCAACGAAATGACGACTTATACCTTCAACAAGGAGATCATCAAACACACATTCTGCCCGCGTTGCGGCTGTGCCCCGCTGAGTTTCGGCGCCGATGAGAAAGGCAATGAGATGGTGGCGGTTAACACGCGTTGCCTGGAAAACTTCGACTCATCCAAAGTCGCCATCAACCACTATGATGGCAGGTCCGCCTAGATGAAAAAACACAGGAGAAGCGCGTAATGAAACCGAGAATTAGCCTTGTTACGCTCGGCGTGAAAGATCTGGAAAAGTCCGTCCGGTTTTATCGCGACGGCCTCGGATTCCCGCTAATGGAATCACCCCCTTCGGTTGCTTTTTTTACTCTCAACGGAACCTGGCTGGGCCTTTATTCCCGCGAGTCACTGGCGGAAGATGCCATGGTGCCGGCGGAAGGCAGCGGCTTTGGCGGGTTTACCCTCGCACACAATGTCGCGTCGGAAGCCGAGGTGGACCGGGTTTTGGAAGAGGCGGTTGCCGCCGGCGCAACCCTGACAAAACCGGGACAAAAGGTTTTCTGGGGCGGTTACTCCGGTTATTTTAAGGATCCGGATGGCCACCTTTGGGAGGTCGCTCACAATCCCCTGGTTTGGGTGGGCCCCAAGGATGAGAATGCTTAGTGGTCAGGGTGTTTAGTGGCCAGGATGTTTAGGGCTGTGGTGGCGAAATGAAAATATGGGTGGACGCCGATGCCTGTCCGGTGACGATCAAGGAAATTCTTTTTCGCGCTGCCGAAAGAACCGGTACTGCGATGACACTGGTAGCCAACCAGCCAATAAAGATCCCGTCGTCACGGCATATTCAGTTTTTGCAGGTTCCTTCCGGGTTCGATATTGCCGATAACGAGATCGTCCGGCGGCTAGGTGCGGGAGATCTGGTTATTACCGCCGATATTCCCCTGGCGGCGGAAGCAATCGCCAAGGGAGCACTTGTGCTCAGTCCACGCGGCGAACGTTACACCGAGGACAACATCCGCTCGCGACTGAATATGCGCGATTTCATGGAATCCCTTCGTTCCAGCGGTGTTAATACCGGTGGCCCCGCGCCTCTCGGGCAGGGTGATCGCAAGACTTTTGCCGATCAGTTGGACAAGCTGCTGAGCAGGTTAATTCGTGGAACAAATCCGTCTTAATGATAACGGTTGTCATTTTTTTGCAAAATTCGTTTTTTTGTTCCCGGCACGGAAAAGAGAATCGCATTTCTTATTGATTGTTAAGGCAAAAAAGGAATTAAAAAATTTTAATGCCTTCCATTCATACAAGAAATTACAGAAAGGTTCGACTTTTTGCGTTAGATTTTCCGTTTAATTTCACATGACTTTGTTATACGATGTCGCAGCCTTTTTCCCCCTGCCGTAGGGGGAGAGTGTTCCGCAATTGTCATCGCAAATTTACCATCATCCGCATTTTTTAGATTCCACAGAGGTTGTGTCGTGTTTTTCGCTGGAAATCAAACGGGGATGGACGCTGGGAAGGCAGTATTGATCCGGCGATGAATATTGCCGGTTTAGCTGCAGCACAAGGATTTGCCGACGACGACAACCCGGTCATGCGAGCCCGCAAAATTCAGTATACGCGCATCCGCGCCTGAATTTTGCAGGCGGCGGACAATGACATGACAAGATGTCACAGTCCGTCGAAGTTATTTTCCATATCGTTTTTATACCGCTGTTTTCTGTTACATAAAGAAAGGACTTATGAAGAAGAACATCCTCTTTACTATTTTTGGCCTGTTGGCCGTTGTCGGTCTGCTGGGCGGTACGAAGGCCCTGCAGTTTATGACCCTGATGAAAGCCGGGGAAAGCATGGTGCTACCCCCCACTGTCGTATCCAGTTCACCGGTGGAAACCCAGCATTGGGAAATTACCCTGCCCTCGGTGAGTTCTCTCGAAGCGGTGCAGGGTGTCACCATTACCGCCGAAGTACCCGGTCGTGTTGCCAGCATTCATTTTGACGCCGGCAGTACAGTCAAGGCCGGAGAACTTTTGGTGCAACAGGATATCTCCTCGGAAAAAGCGCAATTACGCGCCGCCGAAGCCAGTGTTGCATTAACCAAAAGCAATCTCGAACGCGCCACCGAGCTTTTCAACAAGAAGGTAACATCGAAACTGGAATTCGATACCGCCGAAGCCCGTTACAAGGAAGCCGTCGCCCAGGCCGATACGATTCGCACCACCATCGCCAAAAAAACCATTGTCGCGCCGTTTGACGGACACCTGGGTATTCGCCTGGTGAATCTGGGGCAGGATCTAAACAGCGGCGCTCCCATTGTTTCGCTTCAGCAGTTCGATCCCATTTTCGCCAACTTCTATCTGCCACAAAAGGAATTGCCGAAACTGAAACCGGGACTTGAAGTGCGCCTGACATCGGACGCGGTGCCGGGCAAGGTCTTTACCGGCAAGCTGACGGCAATCAACCCGGAAGTGGACTCGTCCACGCGCAATGTGCGCCTGCAGGCCACGCTCGATAACAAGAACAAGGAATTGTTGCCCGGCATGTTTGCCAAGGTCGAGGTGGTACTGCCGGCGGAGAATAACGTGATCGCCGTGCCGGTAACGGCGGTGGCTTACGCCACTTACGGCGACTCGGTTTTTATTGTCGAGGAACAGCAGGACCCGGACACCGGCGAGAAAAAGCTGGTCGCTTCGCAGCAGTTTGTCCGCCTGGGCAGAACCCGGGGCGACTACGTTCAAATCGAGGCCGGCGTGGAGCCGGGCGCGACGGTGGTCAGCGCGGGTGTTTTTAAACTGCGCAACGGTGCTCCCATCGCAATCAACAACGAAACACGACCGGAATTCAGTTTGAATCCGCAGCCAAACGATTCCTGATATTTTTTCCCGGAACCCGGCTGTAGGGGCGAACCCGCGTGTCCGCCCCTATCCAAATCCAGGCACCATAACCAGGCACCCATAAAAAGGGCCACAGGACCAACCATTAGCAAGAAAGCAGACAGATGAAATCATCATTCACGGATATTTTTGTTCGCCGCCCGGTTCTGGCGATCGTTGTCAACCTCATTATTGTTATTGCCGGCTTGCAGGCCATTAATTCAGTTACCGTCCGGCAGTTTCCCCGCAACGACAACGCCGCCATTACCGTCACTACCGCCTATATCGGCGCCAATGCGGAGCTGGTGAGAGGTTTCATTACCACGCCGCTGGAGCGGGCGATTTCCGGCGCGGACGGTATTGACTATATTTCTTCATCCAGCACGCAAGGGGTCTCGACCATTCGTGTGTTACTGGAATTGAATTACGACCCTATCAAAGCGCTGTCGGAAATCACCTCCAAGGTCAACCAGGTGCGGGGCGACCTGCCGCCGGAAGCGGAGGTACCGGTAATCAATGTGGAATCCGCGGACAGCCAGTTCGCCGCCGCCTATTTAAGCTTCGGTTCGGAAATTCTCGACGACAACCAGGTGACGGATTACCTTGCAAGAGTGATACAGCCCCGGTTGGCCGCCCTGGAGGGTGTGCAGCGCGCGGAAATTCTCGGCGGCCGACCGTTCGCCATGCGTATCTGGCTGAAGCCGGACCTGATGGCCGCCCACAATATCACGCCGACACAGGTGCGCCAGGCGCTGTCCACCAATAATTACCTGGCGGCGCTGGGCCAGACCAAGGGGGCGATGATCCAGGTTAACCTGTCCGCCAATACAGACCTGCATACAGTGGATGAATTCCGGGAGCTGGTGCTGCGCTCGGAAAACGGCGCCATTGTGCGCCTGAAGGATGTGGCGGATGTTGAACTCGGCTCCGAAACCTACGATACCGAGGTGCGGTACTCCGGCAAGGACGCCGTGTTTATGGGCATTTGGCCACTGCCCAACGCCAACACCCTGGACGTAATGACGCTGGTACGTGAGGAAATGGCCAGCATCCAGGAATCCCTGCCGAGGGGAATGGAGGCATTGATTGCCTACGACGCCACGGAATATATCGAGGCCTCAATCAAGGAGGTTATCAGCACCCTCAGCGAAACCCTGTTGATCGTGGTGATCATTATCTTCCTGTTTTTGGGGTCAATCCGCTCGGTGGTGATTCCGATAATCGCCATTCCGCTGTCGCTGATCGGGGCGGTGTTCCTGATGCAGATGTTCGGCTTCAGCCTGAACCTGCTAACCCTGCTGGCCGTCGTGTTGTCGGTGGGCCTGGTGGTGGACGACGCCATCGTGATGGTGGAAAACGTCGAGCGCCATATCAGCGAAGGCCAGGCGCCGATGAAGGCAGCCATCCTGGGTGCGCGTGAACTGGTCGGCCCGGTGATCTCAATGACTATTACCCTGGTGGCGGTGTACCTGCCCATCGGCCTGCAGGGCGGGCTGACCGGCTCACTGTTCCGCGAGTTTGCATTCACTCTCGCCGGGGCGGTTACTATTTCAGGCATTGTCGCGCTGACGCTGTCACCAATGATGTCGTCCCGCCTGCTCAAGGAAGGCATGGAAGAGCACGGTTTCGCTGGCAAGGTCGCCCACGTCTTCGACCGCGTCCGCGCGCGTTACAAGGTGTTGCTGGAAAAATCCCTGGCCAACCGTCCGGCGGTTTACGTTGTGTGGGCGGTTATCAGTTTACTGGCCATCCCGCTGTTCATGTTCTCTCCCAAGGAGTTGGCCCCGATAGAGGACCAGGGGGTGATATTCGGCATCGTCGAGGCATCCTCGAATTCGTCCCTCGACCAGGCCACCGTTTACTCGACCGCCGCCAATGAAGCGTTTATGAGCGTCCCCGAAACAGAGTTCACCTTCCAGCTCACTTTCCCCTCCGGCGGCTTTGCCGGCATGGTGGTGGAGGAATGGGACGAACGGGAAAGAGCCATTGGCGAGATCATGCCGGAAGTGAGCCAGAAACTAGCCCAGATTACCGGAATTAACTTGTTCCCGATTATGCCGCCGGCGCTGCCGGGCGGCGGCAGCATGCCAGTGGAGTTTGTTATCGCATCCACCGCCGAGCCGGACGAAATTCTCGGCTTTGCCGAACAACTGCAAATGACGGCGATGCAAAGCGGCATGTTCGCCTTTCCACCGGCGATCGATACCAAGGTGGACCTGCCCCAGGCGGAGCTGATAATCGACCGCAAAAAAGTGGCCGACCTGGGCCTGAACATGCAGCAGGTGGGCGCCGATATCGGCGTGATGCTGGGCGGTGCTTATGTCAATCGATTCAATATTTCCGGCCGCAGCTACCGGGTGATTCCGCAGGCCAAGCGGGTGGAACGGCTCAATCCGGGACAGCTCGAGGACCTTTATATCACCGGGCCCGAAGGGGACCTGATTCCGGTCAGCACCATTGCCCATATCGAGCAGGAAACGGTGCCCCGCTCCCTCAACCGGTTCCAGCAGTTGAATGCCGTCACGCTCAGCGGCGTGCCCGTCCAACCGCTGGACGACGCGCTTAAGGTTTTGGAGGAAAAAGCCGCGGAAATCCTGCCGCAAAACTATATGGTTGATTACACCGGTGAATCGCGGCAGCTGCGGCGCGAGGGCAACAAATTCCTGCCCGCCTTTACGCTGGCGGTGGTGCTGATCTTCCTGGTACTGGCAGCGCAGTTCAACAGCTTTCGGGACCCGCTGGTAATCCTGGCGGGCTCGGTGCCGCTGGCCATGTTCGGCGCGTTGATTTTCACCTTCCTGAAAATGCCCAACCCCAACATGAGCTACTGGACCGACGGCTGGACCACCACCTTGAACATCTATTCCCAGGTGGGCCTGGTGACACTGATCGGCCTGGTTTCCAAGAACGGTATCCTGGTGGTGGAATTCGCCAATAAAATGCAGGAGCACGGGCTGAACAAACTGGCGGCCATCAAGGAAGCGGCCCTGACCCGCCTGCGACCGGTGCTGATGACCACCGCCGCCACCGTGGCCGGCCACTTTCCTCTGGTACTGGTGACTGGCGCCGGCGCCGAGGCGCGTAATTCCATCGGCCTGGTATTGGTGGGCGGGATGACCATCGGTACCCTTTTCACCCTGTTCGTGATTCCGTCCGTTTACATGTTGATTGCCAAGGACCTGGGTGGAGAAAAAGAAGAATTGGCGGTGGAGGATGAAAACCTCGCTTTCGCTTAAACCGGGCATTGGCGCGTGAGCAAGATTGTCATCGGCAAACTCGGTCATACCGGCGTCTTCCTGCTGCTTGGCTGGATGGCCCTGGTCCAGTTGAATGACCCCGACCCGGTGTACTGGGTCGGGCTGTACAGCTGCTGTGCCATGGTTCCGGCATTGGCGCTGCTTAACCGGCAATACCCGCTGTTCAATTGGGCCTGCATTGCCTACTGCGTGGCGACGTTGGTTTTTTCCACCCAGGGCGCTTTCGAATACCTCGGCCATGTTCGGGAGGAATCCCTGATCCAGGATATGAGCCCCGATAAACCCTACATCGAAATTGCGCGGGAATTCATCGGCACGTTAATCGCCCTCGGCATTGTCTGCGTTTATCAAATTCTTGCCTTCAGGAACCGGCGTTCACGCAAGCAGCGCTAACCCGGTGGTCAATGCACCAGTCCCGCCCGCTGGTTTTCAATTACCCGCCAGGTCAGCAGCGCACGCACGCGGGCGCCATCGCCCTTGCCGCAACGGGTCATAACAGCGGTCAGGCGAGCGAGAAATTCCTCCACCAGATCCAGGTATTCATCCAGCGGTATACCGTTCGGTCGCGCTCTTTCCAGCCCCACCAACAGACTGCTGTGGGTGAGCGACAATACCTGCTCCGCCTCCTCAAAATCCCGCAAATCGCAAAGCACCCGGGCTAATAGCCGCCCCGCTTCCACTAATTCAATAATCGTAAGGTCCCTGCCCATCGCATCCCGCTGGCGCATGCGCACCACCACGGTTTCAAAAGCGGCCCCGAACAGCAGCCGCGCCCGTTGCATGCTGCCCGACTGGTACGCTGCCCGGCCTTTACCCATGGCATCCCGCCACAGGGTAACCGCACTGATGTAATCGACGGCAATCGAGGCCTGGTGCCGCGGGCACAGGTAATGGAAAGCCGGTTGGGAAGCCTCGCAGGGGGAATTTGATTTCATGGCATCTCCGGAAGTGTACTGTAATTTATTGCAAATGATAATTATTATCGTTAGTATGTACAAGACACTTCCGTGATCCCCTCACATCGAGGTATTTCAATGGCGTCCAACCAGCGGATTCAACTGGAAATAGATGAGGCAGCGCTCAAACGACTGATGGAACAGAAAAAGCTGGACGTTGAGGAGTTTCGCTGCCTGACGGCAGAGAGCAAACATTATTTGCAGCGGTTGTTTTTGGATATGGCGGTGGCTGCCAGGCGTTAGGTCTTTCCGCGGATGGACGGCTCCGCAAATAACCTCACCCCAACCCTCCCCTTGAAAATGGGAGGGAGTTAAAGCTCCTCCCCCATTTCAAGGGGGAGGCCGGGAGGGGGTTTAGCCGGTAAAAGAAATTCTCCCACCAAACTTTTCAAGCCATTGTCACCTTTACACAACCCCCGACCCAGGAAAAGGCTTTGGCATACCGCAAAGCCCGTAAACCGGCCGCTGCGCCAGCGGTCCCGAATGTGCATACCGTCGACAACCGACTTCCGCTGCCATAAAGGACTGTGCCATTGCCGGTGTATTTACCTGAGCGAGAACCTCTCACGACCCGGACACGCATTACCTTCCCGATCCACCGCCTGTGGCTGTGGCGATACCGGTATGGCTGTGCGCTTGCGTTCCTGCTTCCCGGCGGGTGCGGCGGCCAACAGTCAGCGCTGGCGCCAGCAGGCACCGAAGCCCACCGGATTGCCGAGCTGTTCTGGTGGATGTCCGGTGTGGGAATTGTCGTCTGGGTGGTGGTTATCGGCCTCGCGGTTTACGTCACCCACGCCAACCGGGAACCCCAGGATCCCAAAATCGCCCGCTGGCTGATTATCGGTGGCGGTGTCGCACTGCCCACGGTGGTGCTGGCCAGCCTGTTGGTTTTTGGCCTGTCATTACTGGCCTCCCTGCGCGAGCCGGTGGACGCCGATCTCTCCATCTCAGTCTCCGGCGAACAGTGGTGGTGGCGGGTTCACTACCAGACCGAAGACGGTGCGGTGGTGCCGCTGGCCAATGAGATACGCCTGCCGGTGGGCAAAAAAGCCGAATTCCGGCTGTCCAGCCCCGACGTGATCCATTCCTTCTGGATTCCCTCCCTCGGCGGCAAGGTGGATATGATTCCGGGCCGCGTCACCCGCCTGGTGTTGGAGCCAATCAAAACCGGCGTCTATCGCGGCGCTTGCGCCGAATACTGCGGCACGTCTCACGCGCTGATGAACTTTATGGTCAAGGTGGTGGAGCCCGAGGTGTTTCAGGCCTGGCTCCAGCACCAGGCTTCTCCCGCCGAGCCTCCCCGGGACGCGTTGGCGCGTGAGGGGAAGCAACTATTTTTGGCCAATGGCTGCGGCGCCTGCCACAGAATTCGCGGTACATCCGCCGACGGCGACCTGGGGCCGGACCTCACTCACGTCGGCAGCCGCCTGAGCCTGGGCGCCGGTATCCTCGACAACACACCGGAAGCCTTTGCCCGCTGGATCGGCCACACCGACACCATCAAGCCGGACGTTTATATGCCGGAATTTTCGATGCTGCCCGAGCGCCAGCTCACCGCGATGGCGGCCTACCTGGAGGGACTGCAGTGACTGCTGCCGATCCGGAGGGCGAAATTGCCCTGCGCGAACAGGCCGAACGGCTGGCAAAACCGTGGGAGACACCCAAGGGGTGGCGCTATTGGTCGGCGGTGAACAATTCCGAAGTGGGCGTTTGGTACACCGCCGCCTCCTTTGTTTTCTTCCTGTTCGCCGGTGTGCTGGCGCTGCTGATGCGCACCCAGTTGGCAGTGCCGGAGAATGATTTCCTGTCCGCCGAAACCTACAACCAGGTATTCACCCTGCACGGCTCGGTGATGATGTTCCTGTTCGGGGTGCCCATCTTCGAAGCCTTTTCCATCATGATCCTGCCGCAGATGCTGGGCGCGCGGGACCTTCCCTTCCCCCGCCTTTCCGCCTATGGCTTCTGGAGTTTCCTGATCGGCGGCACCTTTGTCTGCGGCTCGATCTTCTTCGGCGTGGCACCACAGGGCGGCTGGTTTATGTACCCGCCGCTGACCACCTCCTACCAGGAGGGCATCGGCGCGGATATCTGGCTGCTGGGACTGTCGTTTATCGAGGTGGCATCGCTGGCGGCGGCGGTGGAGCTTATTGTGGGTGTCCTGAAAACCCGGCCGCCCGGTATGCGAATCAACCTGATTCCGTTGTACTCGTGGTACATCCTGGTGGTGGCGGGCATGATCCTGTTTGCCTTTCCGCCACTGATCGCCGGCGACCTGCTGTTCGAGATGGAGCGCGCCTTCGACTGGCCCTTCTTCGATCCCAGCCGGGGTGGCGACCCCCTGCTCTGGCAGCACCTGTTCTGGATCTTCGGCCACCCGGAGGTGTACATCATCTTCCTGCCGGCGATTGCACTGGTGGCGATGATCGTGCCCACCTTCGCCCGGCGACCCATCGTCGGTTACAGCTGGATTGTGCTGGCGGCGGTGGGTACCGGGTTTATCAGCTTCGGCCTGTGGGTGCACCATATGTACACCACGGGTATGCCGGCGGTGTCACTGGGCTTTTTCTCCGCCGCGTCGGAGGCGGTGGCGATTCCCACCGGGGTGCAGATTTTCTGCTTTCTCGCCACCGCGCTGGCGGGCAGGTTTGTAAGGTCGGTGCCGATGCTGTTTGTTACCGGCGCGCTGGCGATTTTCGTGCTGGGCGGGCTCACAGGGGTGATGGTGGCCATCGCTCCCTTCGACTTCCAGGCCCACGATACTTATTTTGTGGTGGCCCACCTGCATTACGTGTTGATCGGCGGCGTGCTGTTTCCGGTGGCGGCGGGCCTTTACTACTTTTACCCAATGGCCACGGGCAAAAGACTGGCCGACAAGGCGGGTTACCTCGCCTTCTGGCTGATGTTTATCGGCTTCAATATTACCTTCCTGCCGATGCACTTCACCGGCCTGCTGGGCATGCCCCGGCGGGTGTTCACCTATCCCGAAGGCATGGGTTTTGACGCCCTCAATCTCACCTCATCCATCGGCGCCTTTATTCTTGCCACCGGTGTGGTGGTGCTGGTCTTGGAAGTGGTGCGGCCGAAGAAAAAACAACCCTATTGCAAGCGCAATCCCTGGGGCGCCGGCACGCTTGAGTGGCTGGCGGAAATGCCCTCCAAACCCTGGGGGGTGCGCTCGATTCCGATCATTCGCGGACGCTATCCTCTGTGGGACCAACCCAACTTTATCGACGATGTGGACAAGGGCCGGTTTTACTTGCCGGATGCGGAGGAAGGCAAACGGGAAACGTTGATCACCACCAATATTGATGCCCAGCCGATCCAGTGCCTGCGGGTACCCGGTCCCACTTTCCTGACATTGTGGGCAGCGGTATTTACCGGCGGCGCCTTTATTTTCGCCACCTACAAGTGGTACCTGGCCGCCGGTGTCAGCGCCGGGCTGGCGCTGGTGACGATCCTTGCGTGGCTGTGGACCGGCACCGCCATGATTCCGGAAAAGCCGCGCAAGGACGTGGGCCTCGGCCTGACTCTGCCGCTCTATGCCTCCGGCCCCTCTTCCGTGGGCTGGTGGGCAATGTTTATCACTATGATCGGCGACATGAGCGCCTTTGCCAGCCTGGTGTTCGGCTACTTCTTTTTCTGGACCGTGAGCGAGGATTTCCCGCCCGACCCCGCCGCCGCCGGGCCGGGAGCATTTTGGCCCGTGCTGAGCACGGCGCTGGTTCTCGGCAGTTGGATGCTGACGCTGCTGGCCAGGCGATGGAACAAGCGGAATAACGTTCCCGCCTGGTATGCCGGCATGGTCCTGGCAACACTGTTAGCGGTGGCGGGCATCCTCGCGCTGCTGGCGGGGCCGTATTTTTCCGGACTCGACCCGACCCGCCACTCCTACCCGGCGACAGTATGGGTACTGGTACTGTGGACCACGCTCCACCTGGGCATCGGCGTGATCATGCAGCTTTACTGCCTGGCCCGCCGCTGGGCCGGGCGCATGACGGCCGAGTACGACATCGATATCCAGAACGTGGCGCTTTACTGGCATTTTATGGCGATAACCACCGTGGTGACGGTAGCGGTTATCGCGGGTTTTCCGGCGTCACTCCATTAGTGTCCGGAACAAAAGGTGGTTCATACCAAAAACGCGTCACCTATGTTGGTTAACGGTTGAAGGTGGATTTATATGAAAAATTCAGAATATCGTCATCTTCGCGCAGCGGAGATCCAGAGGTTTCGGGTGCTACGAAGAGTATTTTCCTGGATGTCCACTGTGGGGACACTATTCCAATGACGGAATGGAACGAAGAGAGGGAGCGCGCCGAGGAACGGGAACGACTGAAAAACGAAGCCACCAACGCGCCGCCCGAGCGGCGCGAAACCCTCTGGCTGCTCACCTTCGGCCCGACGATCTGGGCAGTGCATTTTGTCCTGTCCTACGTCACCGCCGCCGTGTGGTGCGCCAAAGTGGCGGGGCGTTCCGGCTCCCTTGGCGGTGCCCGGACGGCTATCGTCATTTTCACATTGCTGGCGCTCGCGGGCGTGGGACTGACCCTCTGGCGCGGGTTCCGCCAGGCCAGTTTTGGCACAGGTACAGTACCGCATGACTTTGATATCCCCGGCGACCGGCACCGCTTCCTCGGGCTGGCCACGGTACTGCTGTGCGGGTTGAGCGCAGTGGCAATTATTTATATTGCGCTGACAGTAGTCTTTATCGAGAGCTGCCGATGAACCATGTGACGCTGGTAATCGCGCTGCTATCGCTTGCCTTGCTGTGGCTGGGGCCGCTGCCTGAACTGGCCAGGAATTCTTTCGCCGCCCATATGTTATTGCACATGCTGGTGGTGGCGGTGCTTGCACCCTGGCTGGCCATGGGCATAGCGGGTGGTTCGCTGGACCCGGTTCGCCGCGCGCCGGGAATTTTCTCGCCACTGCCGGCATCGGCGCTGGAGTTTGTCGTGGTCTGGGCCTGGCATACACCGGCACTGCACCACGCCGCGCGGCACTCAACCTTCATGATGATTGGCGAACAGGCAAGTTACCTGGCCGTGGGCCTGCTGCTGTGGTTGTCGGCTTTCGGCGGTTCGGTGAGGGACAGGCGCAATCGTGCCGCCGCCGGTATTACCGGTTTGCTGGTGACTTCCATGCACATGGCGCTGCTGGGCGTACTGCTGGCGCTGGCGGAACGTCCTCTTTTTGCTCACGCCGACCCGAATGCGATAGGGCTTTCCGTCCTGCGGGACCAGCAGCTCGGCGGCATAATCATGCTGGTATTCGGCGGCACCACCTACCTGATCGGTGCGCTGGTGCTGCTGGCGAGGTTGCTTGGCGACAACAGGCCGGATTCTCGGGACGGGCGCCATGTGGTGGAGTAAGCCCTTTCGCACTGCCGGTTCCATCCTCAGCCCCCTGGTCGCCGGGAGCTGGAAGCAACAACTGCTGCGCCTGATACTGGTGATCAGCCTGTTGGCGGGCGGTGGCTTTTTGTTTGCCTGGCTGGGTCTGGCACCCATTGCCGCCAGCGAAGGTCATTGGCCTGTTACCCGATGGTTCCTGCATTTTGCCATGCGCAACGCGGTGCAAATCCGCGCGTTAACGGTTAAACAACCGGAACTGGAGGGCCCGGCGCTGATCCTGAAAGGCGCCGGCCACTACGCCACCGGCTGCGCACCCTGTCACGGCGCGCCGGGCCAATCGCGGTCGCTGGTTGTTCGCAACATAACGCCGGAACCGCCGTTTCTGCCATCAAAGATAGAGAAGTGGACCCCGGAACAGCTTTTCTGGATCGTCAAACACGGCGTCAAGTACACCGCCATGCCTGCCTGGCCAAGCCGGAAGCGTGACGATGAAGTGTGGGCGATGGTGGCCTTCCTGAAAACTCTGCCAGAGCTGAGCCCGGCGGATTATCGGGAACTGACCTACGGTTCCGGGAATATGCCGACCGGCGGCGTAAACCCCGACCATTTGCGTCCCGTGAGTGAGCCCTTGGGCGCGGTGATAAAAAACTGCGCCCGCTGCCATGGCGAAAAAGGCCTGGGTCGCAACCTGGGCGCCTTTCCCAAACTGGCGGGGCAAAAAGAAGCCTACCTGCTGGCGAGCCTACGGGCCTTTGCCAGCGGCGAAAGGCACAGCGGCATAATGCAGCCGATTGCGGCCGGCCTGGACAAGGACATCATGCGCGAGCTGGCCCGGTATTACGCGGGTATGAACCACGCGGACCCGGCAAAACCCGCTGAAGACCCGGACGCCATCGGGCGGGGAGAGAAACTCGCCAGCCACGGCGAGCCGAAAAAAGGCGTGCCTACGTGCCGGCACTGTCACGGCCCCGTGAGCCACCCGCGCAACCCCCATTTTCCCGATCTCGCCGGCCAGTATGCGGACTATCTCCGGTTGCAGTTATCGCTGTTCAAAACGGAAGACCGGGGAGGCACGCCGTATCACCGCATCATGCACAGCGTGATCAAAACCTTATCGGACTCGCAGTTGGAGGCGCTTTCACTTTACTACGCATCCCTCGGCTGGAATTCGAAGAAACAAGGCGAGACAAGACCGTAGGCCGGGGTGGAACGAAGTGAATCCCGGCACTCTCTTCGGTAATGCTCGAACGACTATTCCTTCCGCCAGACCAGCAAACGATTATTGGCCGGCATGGCATTGTCATCGAACAGCGTCAGGCCCGCAGCGCTGGCGGTTTCGTTTACGTCCTCAAAATGCCGGATACCCTGGGTTGGATTAACCGACTTCAGCCATTCGTCAAACCGGGCGTTGCTTTCGCTGGTATACGTGCCGTTGTAATTGAACGGGCCGTACAGCGCGAAAACCCCCTGCGCCGGCAGTCTTCGCCCCACCTCGGTGATCATTTTCGCGGTCAGGTCCCACGGCATTATATGGGCGGTATTCGCGGAAAACACCGCGTCGAAATCCGCCACCGGCCAGTTGTCGTCGCGCATATCCAGGCAGCGTAACGACAGCAGGTTGGGCGCCGGACATTGGTCGAGCCACAACTTTATCCCGGCGAGATTTGCCTCCACATCCGTCGGCTGCCACTGCAGGTGCGGCAGGTGGGGAGCGAAAAACACGGCATGCTGCCCGGTACCGCTGCCTATTTCCAAAACTTTTTTGCGGTTCGAGAACACGCACTGCAACACGTCAAGAATGGGATGCTTATTGTTTTCACACGCTTGGGAAAAAGGCTTTTCCATCATCTCCTCCTAGGGCCTGTTAACACTAATTCGGTTGTCGCTGTTGTGCCTAAAAAGCCGCCAATCTAGGCGCGAGGAGTGTGGTTTGGTCATTCCAAATGAGCGACGAGCAACGACGAGTGGCGGCTTTTTAGGCACAACCCGAAGGGCTGGGGCCCCTGTTTTTAAAACAAAAGGTCCGCCCGGCGGCGTTATCAGTCGCTTATGTAGAATGACTACACTACGCTCCTTCTGTCCGGGCGGCGTACCGCTTGCTGGACGAAAAAATGGCCTCCAGCAGCGATAACCGAATTAGTGTTAACAGGCCCTAAATCTTTCTGGTAAATACCAACTCATTACCCTTCGACATCGCCTTGTTAAATTGGTAGCCCTCACTGTTGAAGGCTACAAGCTTTTTTCGATCGACAATCCGGTTTTTGATGATGAATGCGCTCATCAGGCCGCGCGCCTTTTTGGCGTAAAAACTGATAATTTTGTACTGCCCGTTTTTCCAGTCCTTAAACACAGGCGTGATAATTTCCGCGTCCAGCGAGGCGGGATGAACGGATTTAAAATATTCGCCGGAAGCGAGATTCACCAGCATATTCGTCTTAAGCTTGCGCAACTGCTTGTTCAGCGCGGTGGTAATTTTATCGCCCCAGAATTGATAGAGATCGCGCCCCCGCTCATTGGGGAGCCGGGTTCCCATCTCCAGGCGGTACGGCTGTATCAGGTCCAGCGGCCGCAACACGCCATAAAGACCGGACAATATCCGCAGGTGATCCTGGGCAAAGGCAAAATCCTCCTCGCTGAAGCTGCCGGCATTCAGCCCCGCGTAGACATCGCCGTTGAAAGCCAGTACCGCCTGGCGCGCATTGCCGGCGGAAAATGGTGGTTTCCACGCCTGGTAGCGGTCGTAGTTGAGCACGCCCAGCTTGTCGCTGATACCCATCAGTCTGGAAATATCGTGGGGCGGCAGTTCTTTGAGTTGAGTCGCAAGAATTTCCGCCTCGCCCAACAGGGCCGGTTTGGTGTTTTTTTTGGTAGCGGGTGGGGTTTCGTAATCGAGGTTTTTGGCCGGTGATATAACAATAAGCATGTGTCTGTTGTGCCTGGTGTCGGTAAATCAGCGGCTATTTAACTACAAATGACACCATAGACCAAACTCATGACATTTGTCACTCAAACAGGTGACAAGCATCTATTATAAACAGACCGGTGAAAGGCGAAACTGGATCCTGCATCGATGGAGTAGCGCCATGAATAAAATCAGTTTTGCCGTAACGCTTGTCGTCATTGTACTGTTTAGCCTAAATGTCAGTGTTTTCGCGGATCAGGCCACTCTCAACAAAGTGGATATCGGTTACGCCCTTGCTTAGCCCGGATATTTCACCAAACGCTCCTGAACTGGCCGAACATACAAACGGTATGGGCTGGAGTGGATTAGAGTTCGGTGACATTTTGTCACCGTTCACGCTTGCCGAATGCTGACTTGCTCCGAGGCCTTGTGAACGCGCATTTGATGAAACATCCGGGGCTAGCAATACGAACATGAAACCTCCGGAGGCAATAAACATTGATCCAGGTATTTGAACATGAGTGACCGATCCCGCGAAGCCGCCGATTTGCTCGGCGTCAACGGCCTTGCCCAGGACTGCCAACCGGAATATGTGAATTGGCAATGGCGTTATGCCTGGCTGATTTTTACCGCTTTCTTTTTCTTTCCGCTGACGTTTATACCGCTAACACTGGGCGTGTTCGCGGCCAATCTACTGCTTTACATATTGATGATGGGGCTGACGATCTGGTGCATGCACTCGGGCGGCATGCGGGCGATTATGATCGCCTGGCTGATCGTGGTTGCGGCAACCGTCGCCGCGGGGTTTAACCAGGGCACCAACGTCTTTAACGGGTATGCGGCTTTTTTTATCGGGCTTTATGTCACCAGCCGATTTAAGGCGTTTATTAGTGCCTGTGGCGTTATCGGCTTTCTTTTTATTGCCGCCTACAGTTTTGACCTGATGAAAAACTTTTATCTGGTACCGGGCATCGTGCAAATAGTCGGCCTTACCCTCTTCGGGATTATCCACAGGGAAACGATGATGCACGCGGAAAAGGAGCGCAAATCACAACAACAAATTGAACAGCTGGCCACCGTGGCGGAACGCGAGCGCATTGCACGCGACCTTCACGATGTGCTGGGACACACGCTTTCCTCCATTGCATTAAAATCCCAACTGGCGGAAAAACTGGGAAATATAAATGATATGCCCGGCGCGTTAAAAGAAATCCGCGAAGTGTCGCAAATCGCCAGCACCGCGTTGTTTGAAGTGCGCCAGGCGATTACCGGCTACAAAGCCAGAACCTTGGACCAGCAACTGGAATCCCTGTTGAACCGGTTGCGCGACAAAGGCATGGATGTGAACGCGGATTGCAATTTTTCACGCCTGAATGCCAAAGCGGAAACAGCATTGCTGCTGATTATTACCGAAGCGGTGACCAATATTCTGCGACACAGCGACGGCACCTCCGTAACGCTTTCCACCCATGTGGAAGGCGGGGAATTCCGGTTCCGGATCTGCGACAACGGTTCGGTGGAAAAAGTGGTAAAAGGCAACGGTTTGAACGGTATTGACGAGCGCCTGGCGGAACTCAACGGTGAGGCGGTTATCACCACCAACCGTGGCATGTGCCTAACGATAACGATAGGTGGAGAATGCCTTCAGTGATTAAAGTATTCTTGGTGGAAGACCAGGGAATGGTACGCGGTGCACTGTGTGCATTGCTGAATCTTGAAGAGGGAATCAAGGTGGTCGACCAGGCGGAAAACGGTCGCGTGGCGTTGAAAAAACTGCGGGATCTCGACGTTGATATACTACTGACGGACATCGAAATGCCGGAAATGACGGGCATTGAACTGGCCGAGGAAGTGGCAACGCAGTTTCCCCATTTAAAAACAGTCATCGTCACTACCTTTGGCCGCGCCGGCTATATCAAGCGAGCCATCGCTTCCGGCGTTGCCGGGTTTTTATTGAAGGACGCACCTTCGGAACAACTGGCATCAGCTTTGCGCAAAGTGGCGGAGGGCAAAAAGTTTATTGATCCGGAACTGGCCATTGCCGCGCTGGATGATCGCGATCCGTTGAGCGACAAGGAACGCAAGGCTTTGCGGCTTGCCGGCGCCGGCAAGAAAACCTCGGAGATTGCGGAAGCGCTGTTCCTGTCGGAAGGTACCGTGCGCAATTATCTGTCCGAAGCCATATCCAAACTAAACGCGACCAACCGTATCGACGCGGCGCGCATTGCACGGCAGAAGGGTTGGCTGTAAAAGTTAAGCCTGAAATCAGTTCACTTTTATAAGCACGCGCGGAAAAAAGCTTCCACAACAGGATGCAACCCGCCAGTGAGCGCTTTCCGTTCCGGTTGAAAAGCCGTGCCTATAAAAAAGGGATGATTTTGCAGTTCCAGTGCCTTCGGCTCACCGTCACCGTCCCGCGCGGAAAAAATCATTGGTCCACCCGTAAATATGCCCAGGTAATCCTTGGCGATCCCGTAGCTGCAATGGTACTCCTCGTCAGCTTCCCCTGTTCGATAAATGGCGGCAAGTTTGGTACCGGATTGTATAAACACCTTGTCAGTCTGTTCCACCAGGCGACAGGTTAAACCGGATATCAGCGGCATTTCGCAGTTCGGATGGGTTTCCGTGTTATCGGCCTGTGGATAATCCAGTACATGACGGGCATATTCCAGCGCGGCGTGTTGATAACCGCCGCAAGTTCCCAGGAAAGGTTTTTGACATTCCCGCGCATGGCGGATGGCCGACAGTGCTCCATCCGTATTCTTGTAAGGACTGGCGGGCACGCACCAGATCCCGCGGTATCTCGCAAGGTGTTTTGGCTCAAGTTGATCGGTGGGTATCCATTCACCCGTCACATTCAACCCCACCTTTTCCCCGGCCTCCGCCAAAGATGCATTTATAGCGCGATGAGCGGTAACGTCTTCGCTAAAATCCCCGACCAACGCAATTTTAATTTCCATCGAAATTCCCTACCGACACTGAACAGAAGCTGACGTGCGCAGAAATTATAATTTCCACAGCCCGAAAAAGGATCCACCCACTACAACCGCGACAACCAGCAACAACAATAACAGAAACACAAGCAGCGAAATGCCAAACGCCAGCCAGTTGGATGCCAGCGTGCCGCCATTCACCTCGTGATCCAGCAAATCATCTTCAAACCATTTTTTTGCCAGTTGGGTCATTACCACGACCTGCGCTATGGTTAGCCCGACATTAGGTCCGGCCACACCTTCCGGAATAATTAAAGAAACGCCGAACAAGGCTGCGGTGGCTACCACCGACAGCAGCATAACTTTTTTTGCCGCCGCGTCATTGCCCAGATTTTTATAATTACGATAAATCAGGTATCCGCCGGCCAGAGCGGTGCCAAAAAATGTTGCAACACCGATACCGGTAACCTTGAAAAGCCTGTAGCTGTAGGTCTTCTGTTTTCCTTCGGGAGTGACGTCCGACTCGGGTGTTTTATAAGGGTTTTGCATAGGTTCCGCCGCGCATGCCGCTATCGTTAAATCAACTCGAAATGATATTGCCGGTTTTTCACGAGGACGTTTGGCGGCGTCTTGTGGGTATTAAACCAGTCGTATCCGGTTTTCAGATTTTGCCAGAAGGAATACCAATGATGTTCCCGGTACCGCGCCAGGTTTTCCTCCTCCAGTTTAAAGGGAAAAATATGAACTCGAAAGAAAAGTTGACCTGATTCAAACGCGGCGTGAGCCAAGGCATAGATTTCATTGATAATCCTGTCCGTCATAGCGTAGCAACCGATGGAAATACATTTGCCATGCACCATCAATGCGCTCCCGGTTCGGCCGTGTGTTCTATCGTAGGCATTGGGATAGCCGAGATTGAAGGACAAATGATAGGCACTGAATGGATTGAGACCGCCAGGGCCGACAAAATAAAAACCTTCCGGCGCCTGCAGGTCGCCCTCCCTTGTTTTGGGACCGAGGTCACCGGAATAACTGCAAATGCCGTATTCCCTGAAAAGTTCGAATTTTCCCTGGTTATTTTCAATCCACACTTCCAATTTTGAACTGGCCTTGAAAATGCGAATAAAGATGGGCGCGCCATATTTCAGGCCTTTCCGTTCCAGGCTTTCGGTCAGCTCGGCCTTAACGGATTCGATTGCCTGCTCCGACCGCTTACTGGAGGGAATATCCGAAGCGGTCACGTCAAATGAAAAAACGAGTACAAATAAAACCAACCATTTGTTCAGCAAATCACGCCTACCAATATTCTTTCACCAACACTATCTTGCCCTTTTCAAAGCCGAACAGCGCAAGCAACTTTTCCTCGTTCTCGGGAATCCAGCCATCGGAGCCCTGCCGGCCGTACGCGTAAGCCACCGCGCTGTGCGACTTGCCGTGGATATAGGAAAGTACCTTTATTTCTTCATCCTGTCCCTTACTATATGCACCGCGTTTAAGGTTGCCGATAAACGCTTCCTTCCAATCGGCGTGATTAAAATCCGCTCCGTACTCAAAATGCTGGTACTTGACATTCGGGTCAAATAACTCGAACAATTTATTTATATCCGCTTCGGTTGACCCTTTCTTGAAAACATCGCCAATCAATTCGAAATAACTGTTAATCAACTTCTCCTTGCAGGAGTTATTGCACTCTTCTGATTGGGCGAACACACTGACAAACAGCAAGATTATTAAACCGTATTTCATTTTATGCTCCTTATTAAAAATAAAAAAATTAATGCTGGTTGGGATTGATCAACGAGATAAGAATGATTCTCCCACCTGCCGATTATTCTCCTGTTCAAGCAACCGGTCGCGCACCCGACCCTCCCATGCACCTAGCGAGTAACAGGTAATGGAACCGTGAGGCTCCCAAGGGTGAAAATGCTCCCTGTTCTCCAGGTAGTACCGCGACAACAGCGGCGCACTCCTTGTCGCAGCAGACGAATAATCATCGGGCCACTGCGGAAAATACGGCAACGCAGCCAATGATATCCACCACAACATTGTCAAAACGTTGCTCCAGTGCAACCTTCAGGTCATCGAGGTTATCCCGTGTATTCGAAAAAATGCCTTTCTTGTTGTAGAACGCCATCAGACGTTTGGCCGCCCAGCTTCTGGATACGTCACCCTGAAGAATGGTCGAGCCAAAAATTCGCGCACCGGGATTCAGAAGCGGCTTTATATGATCAAACACTATCGCCTTTTCAGCTATCGGCCCCGGCAGACAGTGAAAAAGATAATTCAGACCAATCGAGTCGAACGGCGCGATGGAAGCAGCAACAGGCTCGAGAACATTCTGTTGGTAGCCCTCGGGATTGAATCGACTTATCCGATTGGCGGCGAATCCCAACGATTCGGTATTAAGATCCATTAACGCAACGCGAGGCGTATCCGTGGGAAACCTGCACCGATCGAGAAAATATCCAGTGCCGACACCGATATCCAAATGATTGGCGGAAATATGCATATTGTAGTGAGCTTCAAGCCGGGTGGATGGACATTTCCAGATGTAACTGTTGGAAAAGCCAAGAACAACAACATCGTATATTGACAGTGTGCGTTTAGAATAAACCGCTTGACCGGCTTCCACTTCTTCCGCTGTAGGCCGCATCGTCTCTTCCTCGTTTTTTTAGATAGAGAAAACATGTGTCAGCATCTATACCTGCAAAGGCTTTAGAAAATGCTTTTAACCCTGGAGGGTGGGCGACGACATTGTATCAACATATGCCAATTTAACTCCATGCAGTTGAATCAGGTCGACGTCTGGGGCGAATAACACTTCCTTATGTCAATTTTGCTTAAAATCACGGTGGTAAGTTCGCCTACCGGAGGGCCCTTCAGAAACCTTCGAGCTTGCAAGCGACGCAGGAGCATTTAGCGAAGCTGTTCAAAACCGAAGTCTCAGCGAACAAGTCACCGGCAAAAACCGCTCGCGCCAGTAAATATCCCTGACTGTACCGGGGCTATTGAAGGCCCGCAAGCTCACGTCGTGTACGATCGCGCTGGATGTCCACCCCCTTAAGAGAAGGTGGAAAGTAAGACGATTAGTTTAATTTTTCAGCAGGAAAATTTTTATTTGCGAAGCAGCTTCATCCGTTCTGCAAATTATTTGCAATCAAAAAAACTTTCCGTGTTTAAAAGAACACCAAACGCATTCTAGATATGGCGTCACGATCAACTACAACAAATAATTTAGCGACCATAAAATATTTTGCGCGACATTCGTTGCGCATTTTTCATTAATTACTTCAAACGTACATATTTTTTTGTGTATATTCGCTGCGCTGGCGCGTAGCACATATTTTTCATAATGAAAGCAAAACCATAAAACTTTGGCGCTCTATCCATTTTCGCCATCTAAATTAAACATTACATAACCAAGTTGGCATTCCGTTTTACTTGCTCTGGCGTCTTTTATTGAATTCCGGGCAAGCGAGAAAGGAATTTTTAGCGACAACATTTGTTGAATATCCAAGATTTTATCGGGGGCTACATTGAAAACAGAATCTTTCGCGCGTTGCGACAGTCCGGATATCGCGATCGTAGGCATGGCGTGCCGCTATCCCGGCAACGTCAGTTCACCAAAGCAATTTCTGCAATTTTTGTTGGAAGGTGGAAATGGCATTATCGACATTCCACCAGAGCGCTGGGACATTCATTCCTACTACGACCCCGACAAAACCAAACCGAACCGCATGTACGTAAAACGCGGTGGTTTTGTTAACCAGATTGATCAGTTTGATCCGTTGTTTTTCGGAATTTCACCGAAGGAAGCCCCGCATATTGATCCACAACACCGCTGGTTACTTGAGATTACCCAGGAAGCGCTGGAGAACGCCGGAATAAAACCCAGCACTGTCAGGGGCAGCAATACCGCAGTCTATATCGGGCAGTTTATGCACGACTACGAGCAATTGCTGCTCGATTCCAACGCGCATAAGAACATGACAAGCCATACAGCAACAGGGCCCTCAATGACATTAACGGCCAATCGAATTTCCTACTTATTCGATCTAATCGGGCCCAGTGTCACGCTCGATACTGCCTGTTCCTCCTCGCTTGTCGCGCTGGATTTAGCGTGTAAAGCAATATTAAATGGCGACAGCGATATGGCGATCGCGGGCGGTGTAAATATTCTGTTGCGTCCGGAATTAACCATGTCCATCTGCGCCGCGTCGATGCTTTCCCCGGATGGTTACTGCAAAAGTTTCGATGAAAGCGCCAACGGCTATGTGCGAAGCGAGGGTGCCGGCCTGGTGATAGTTAAGCCGCTGCGCGACGCTATGGAACAGGGCGATCCCGTATTGGCTGTAATTAAAGCAAGCGCGGTAAACCAGGACGGGCAGACGCTGGGTATTACCGTACCAAACGGCGAGTCGCAAAAAAAATTACTGGCAAAATCTTTTCAAAAAGCGGGTATTTCTCCAAAAGATATTCAATATGCCGAGGCACACGGTACCGGCACAGCGGTGGGTGATCCAATAGAAGTTAATGCATTGGGGTCCCTGCTAAAGGATCGAGAGGGCGAGCCCTGCGTCATCGGCTCGGTCAAAAGCAACGTCGGGCATATGGAATCCGCCGCCGGAATGGCGGGGCTGATGAAAACCGTACTTGCCATCAACGAAGGGACAATTCCGGGGAACCTGCATTTAAAAAGGGTTAATCCCGCCATCGACTTACAACAACTTCGCCTTCGGATTGCGGAGCGGGCAATGCCGTGGCCCGATACAAAAGGCAAACCCCGCCGGGCACTGGTGAATTCCTTTGGGTTCGGCGGCACCAACTCGAACGTGATTATTGAACAGGCACCTGCCGTTGAGGTTAAGGCGCGAACCCAGGCACCGGTTGTTAACAACGGCAGGAAGCTGCTTCCGATCAGCGCGAAATCCGAAAAGGCGCTCGCCGACATGGCGGACTCCTATATTGCTTTTTTTCGGGAAGTGGCGGAAAGGAATTCCGGTTCTCCCGACGATCTTCTGCACGACATTTGCTACACAGCATCATTGCGACGGGACCACTATAAACATCGATTGGTCGCGGCGGCGGCTACGGTAAGCGAATTTATCGATTCGCTGACTTCGTGGCGGGAAGGAAAAATTCTGCCTAACGTCTGGTCTGGCGTTGAACAAACAAACGCCAGCGACAAAATATGTTTTGTATTTTCCGGCATGGGTACGCAGTGGGCCGGTGTTGGCCGCGAGCTGTATGACAGCGAGCCAGTATTTAAGCAGGCGTTGGATCTGTGCGACAAGGCACTGGCTCCACTTACGGGCTGGTCGCTGGTGAATAATATTTTTAACTCCGGCGACAAAGACTCGATTCACTCCACGCACATCGCGCAACCGGTCATATTTGCCACCCAGGTGGCGCTGGCGGAACTGCTTCAGTCGTGGGGCATTTTCCCGGACTTTGTGGTCGGTCACAGCGCCGGTGAAGTCGCCGCCTCGTACATTGCCGGCGCATTGAGTTTCGACGATGCCATCCAGGTAATCTACCATCGAAGTCGTTTGCAGCACACCACCGAGGGCATGGGCAAAATGCTCGCGGTTGGCCTGCCGGTAAGCGAACTCCCGGCTTATTTATCCGGAAAGGAAGATAAGGTCTCCATCGGCGCGATCAACAGCGAAGACGCCATTACCTTGTCCGGCGATGCGGCAGTACTGGAGGAAATTGCGAACAAACTGGACGAGAGTGGCATTTTCGCCCGCTTCCTGAAAGTAAACGTTCCCTACCACAGTCCCGTGATGGATCAACTGAAACCGGCACTGCTGGACTGCCTGCAAAATATCCGCCCGCAAAAACCAAGGATAAGGCTTTTTTCCACTGTCAGCGCGAGTGAAACCCGGGAAGGTGACTGGTCGGCCGAGTACTGGTTTCACAATGTGCGGGAACCGGTCAATTTTAAAGGCGCCATCGAAAATATCGCCGATTGCGGTGCAGGGACTTTTATCGAAATTGCGCCTCACGCGGCATTGGTATCCTCAATTAAAAGCACACTTGCATCCCGGGAGTCGCAACCGGCGATTATTCCCACGCTGAGACGGGAGCAGGACGCGGTGAATAATCTTTGCGAAACCATCGCCCTGCTGCACATAAACAATGTACTTTCTCCGTGGGACGCGCTGTATCCGGAAAAAGGCAAGGTCGAAGCGCTGCCGAACTACGCCTGGCAGAGGTCGTCCTACTGGTGCGAGGCGGAAGAAGTCCGCCAGGCACGATTGAAAAACACCGGCTTTCTCGGCGCGTTCGAAGCAGCCCGGTTTCCCCTTCTGGGCGGCAAGCTCGGTTCCGGTCATTGGCTTTGGCAACACCAGTTAGACCTGAACGAATTTCCTTACCTACGCGACCACAAAGTCGGTAACGACATTGTTTATCCCGGCGCGGCCTACGTCGAAATGGGGCTTTCGATAGCCTCCTCGCGTAGTACGCTGGATGAGGAATCCGGGCATTCCGGTTGTCTCGTTTTGGAAAATATCAATTTCCACCAGGCGCTTTATCTGAACGACAGCAATCTGCGGGTAATAGAGAGCAGCTTCGACCCCACCAGCGAAGAATTTTCCATTAATGCTCCTGACAGTTCGGGAACAGAATGGATAAAACACGCCAGCGGAAAAATCGCCGACAAGAAAAAGCCCGCCCCGGAAAAACCGCTGGATTTAAGCGCTATTTTAAATTCCATGCCCGATCGCAGGCACCGGGAGGAATTTTACGGGCACTGCCGCACGCTCGGCCTGGAATATGAAAACACCTTTAAAGGGATAGATTTTATTTACGTCAATAATGACAAGGCTTTGGCGGAAATCAATCTTTCCCAACAGGTTCTGGACGAGCAAAAAGATTATTTTCTCCACCCCGTCATACTGGACCTCGCGTTCCAGACTTTTTTCGCAACCGTGGACCTGGGATACCTGCCAGCCGGTATCGACGCTATTTGCTACTACCGCAAACCCCACGGAAAATGCTACAGCTACTACGAAACCCTCGAAGCCAGCGCCACACGAGTGCTGGGCAATATTACGTTGTGCGACGAAGAGGGAAATATTCTGGTGGAGGTGTTCGGCATTGAGGTGCTGGCAATCCAGCGCAAGCAAGCAGGTGACGCCAGCAGCAAGATTCTCACCTACGATTTTGAATGGATGGAACAACCGCTTGATGAAGTAAAAGCCGGCGACAACGGGCTCTGGATTTTACTGGCGGATGGAGATGAATTGTGGCGGGCGGTCAAAGCGGAACTCGAAATAAAAAAACAGAAGGTGTGTGTCGTACAATTTGGCGAAGCCTGTAAAAAATATTCGGATAATCATTACATGATCCGGGCCGGCAGTATCGAGGATATGGAACAGGTCTTTCGCGAACATGCAGGTCTTTCGAAAGGCGTGGTCTTTCTGCACGACTCCGGCCCCGGGACAGAGAACATTTCAGCGGAAGCGCTTGGAGCCGTCTGTGAAAACAACGCCGTTTCGGCGGTTAACTTCACGCGCGCGCTGGCGGGTGTTGAGTTCCAGCTTTCACAAAAGGTATTTTTAGTCAGCCGTGGTACCCAGATGGTGCTACCCGAGTCAGACAGCACTCATCTCCCCGGCGCGGGTCTGTGGGGTTTTGGTCGTGTGCTGGCCAATGAGCATCCGGAGCTGAAAATTTCATTGGTGGATTTACCTGCGGACGGGGATTCGCAAAGCATTCCGCTGCTGGTCTCGGAAGTTTTATCCGACAGCGACGAAGAGGAAATCGCCTACCGGGGCACCGGGCGTTTTATTCACCGCCTCGAGCGCCTGGGCAATCAGCGCTTCAAGCACTATACCCACAAACCCTATCGCTTTGCGACGGGCAAAGCGTTCAGGGTTTTACAGGATAATCCGGGAGGCAACTGGGATTTTCAACTACTTGAATCACGGGAACCTAAAGATAACGAAGTTTTTTTCCAAAGTGCGTACAGCGCAATACTGCCGCGTAGCAACGACAGCGGCAACAGCAAGGATTTGGCCTGTAACGTTGTTGTTGGATGCGTGGCGAAGACAGGTGCGCTCGCAAACAGGTTTAAAGAAGAAGATATTGCTATTTATTTTTCCACTGAATTACCCCGCTCACACTATTACGTGGATGAAAACCACCTGATTCCACTGCCGGGTCACCCGGGCTCCGCAAATACCGCGCTGTACGTTGCACCGCATTTGCTCGTCACAAACCTTTTTGAACAACGTCTGAACCTGCGGCCGGGCAGCACCATGCTTCTGCACCAGGCCGATTCGCCATTTGGTTACGCCGCGCTCGGCATAGCCAGGAAACTCGGAATTCAGGTTGTAGTCACCGTCGCGAATGAAGAAGCGCTCGCGCGATTCACTTCAATGGGATACCCAAACACAATCCGCTGTAACGACTACGCGTATATGCGGGAAATTAAAAAGGCGATGCCAGCCGGTGGATTCGACGCGGTTGTGGGCAGCTGGCACGGCGAAATGCCGGGTGAAGCGGAAAGCCTTGTGGGCGACTTTGGCCATCTGGTGACTTTTGCTTCCAACAACAATCGTTCAGCCTCGCAAACTTCCACGGCAAAACGCGGAAGTTACTCGCAGCATATTATTTCGGTTGGAAGTTTCCTGGACGCCATTGTTCGGCGGATCTACGGCGGCTTCAAACCCAATCTTGACGATTTGGATTGCGACTTGCTGGCGGCGATGGAGCCGCGTTGTGTCAGCGCGGAAGAGTACGCAAGGCAATATTCGCAGGCCGCTGAACATAACGAATGGCTGACCCTGGATTATTCGGTGACGCCATCCGTGGGAGTCGAAGGTCTCTCGGAGGCCTATATCGAATCGAACCGAAGCTATCTGGTTACCGGCGGACTGGGCGGACTGGGACTGCAGATAATGGACTGGCTGGCGGAAAACGGCGCTAAATCAATTGTGCTCATCGGTCGTCGCGAGCCAAATGAAGAAGCGCTCAAAAAAATTGAACAGGTCCGGTCTTTCGATATTTCCGTGAACGTCATGCAGGCGGACGTCACCCATTGCGCCGATGTGGAGAAAGTGATTGCGCGTATTCAATCATCCCTGCCTCCGTTGGGCGGGATTATCCACTCCGCCGGCGTACTTGACGACGGCGTTATCGTGCAGCAAACGGAGGAAAAAATCCGCAAGGTCCTGGCACCCAAAATAAAAGGTGCGTGGAATTTACATCTCGCGACGCGTCATCTTTCATTGGACCTGTTCGTCTGTTTTTCCTCTATCGCGTCTGTCATCGGCTGGGCCGGACAAAGCAATTACGCTTACGCCAATGCCTTTATGGATGCGCTGGCCTTTTACCGTCGCACACGCGGTTTGCCCGCATTGACAATTAACTGGGGACCATGGGCCGATGCCGGCATGGCGGCAAATCTTGATGATCGCGACCGGCAACGGATGAAACAGGCGGGCATGTTTCCGCTGTCGACAAACCAGGGCCTTGCCGGCATGGCGGATTTGCTCACGCACCGCGTTGTTCAGGCGGGTGTTTTCGATATTGACTGGAGCCTGATCGGCCGGCAGTATCCCCAGCCGGAAAAGAAAACCCTGCTAAAACACCTGATTAAAATCAAGAGCGATACGAAACAGCAGGATTTCCTGCATTCGTTTTTGAAAGCCTCTTCCGACGTCAGGGAGTCCATGCTGGTGAAAAATGTCAGCAAAACCCTGGCCGCGGTTTTGGGACTGGATTCGGCGGAGGCCATCGATGTGGACGGCAATATTTTTGACTACGGTGTCAACTCATTGATGGCCATGGAATTAAAAAACGGAATCCAGAATCTGGTGAAACAAACGTTGCCCACCAGCCTGATAATGAAAAACCCCAGCGTGAGAAAAATAGTTGCCTACCTTTTGCAGCTCGATTTTTCAAACACGGAAACCGGACAACAGGGTGCTGGAGACGAAGTGTTTATCGGCGAGGTTCCCCTGACCGCGGAACAGAAGAACTTTTTATCCTGGGTGAAAATCCACCCCCAGTGGATGATTACCAATCACTATTTTGAAACAAATACGCCTTACGATATCGAAAAACTGAGTCAGGCGGTAAATCATGTTTGCTCACAGCACGATTCGCTTCGCGCCCGCCTCTACCAAACCGACAATGGCTGGATACAGAGACTTGTTGTACACCAGGAATATCAGGCGGTGGTCGAGCTGGACTGGCGGGCGATCAAAAATAAAAAGGAATTGCTCTCCAAGTTAAAAGATTATGCGGAGCAGAACTCGCAGGCTCATAAACTGGAAAGCGATCCACTGGTAAAAGTCACCATTGTTCATTTCGGTGACGAGAGCAAAATGGTTGTGCTGTTCACTCTGCACCATTCGGCATTGGACGGTTATTCGATCCATATCCTGACGGAGGATGTTCTGTCTGCGTATCGGCAACTGATGGAAGGTAAATCCATAAACCTGCCCCCGCAAACCACACCAGTGAGAGATTGGGTTGCCGCACTGAGTTGCCTGGCAAGCTCCGATGAATTCCGGCAGGAAATTGTTTACTGGAAGTCACTTTCTCTCGATAGTGCCTGCTCGGTGCCCGTCGATCACCCCGGGAATCTGAATAGGCGGGTGATGCGCACACACGTTCGCTATGAGTCAGAGCTTCGTGGGGAGTTAAGTGGCAAAGTGATGCGCACACTTCCAAAAACCCGGAATATCAAAAGTTTTGACGTTCTTCTGTCGGCTTTCCTGGTGACGATGTCCGAGTGGAAGGATTACTCAACCGTTGCTTTTGGCTCCGTGGACAATGGCCGCGGATTCCTTTCCAACAACGAGGAAATCGATCTGTCCAGAACCATTGGCTGGCTGTCAATGCAGAACGTTATTTATCTAAATCGGCCGGAAAAGTGCAGTTCGATTCAACTGGTTACAGAAGTAAGTAACCAGGTTGAAAATCTGCCAAATGGCGGGGCCAATCTGGAACTGCTGACGGCCTACCATGAGGACGCCACCGTACAAACAGAAATGCGTTCGTTACCCCGCCCCAAAATATGGATCAATTACGCGGGCAATCCTCTGCGAAACGACAAACTGGGTGTAAGGGAGCTGGAAGGTTACAGCTGGATCAACCCGGATAACCAGACTCCCTGGTATCTGCTGATTTCCGTGAACGAGGTCAATGGTGTGGTTCATATCTATTGGGATTACAGCGCTGCGATTTATGACCATAAAACCATATTGCAGCTGGCAACACGATTTGATCAGGTTTTGAGGGAGATTGTTTCGTCAATAGATGCCTCACTGTCCAGCGCGCCGACGATGGTGGATGTTAAAAGTGTAGGGGAAGCTTCGAATTAGCAGTAGATTTAGATTTATCGCGGTATCGGTACTGTGAATTCCGTCGGGATTCACATACAAAAACTCAAGAAACATAAAAATGAATCAAGGGGGTTTTATGTCCATTAAAAAATGCACCACATTTATAGGTGGGGCGGCTATTGTTTTTGCATCTTTATGTAATTTTTCCCTCGCCCATGGGGGCAACGCGCATTCCGACCATTTGTGGCCGGGTAAATCGGGTAAATTTACCCAGTTACACTCGCACAAATGGGGAATCAAAAAACACGAACTTCGGGAAGCGTGGACCAATGTTCTAAACTTGTGGCCCAGGAATGAAGATACCGTTATCGGCCAGCGCTATGAGCCCGGCACGTATGATCCCATTTCGGACTACCAGACGGAATTGCCGCACACCTCGTACCCGATGATATCCATGTATGAAAGAAACCTGTTGCGAATCTACCTGGAAAACCCGGACAACGTTCATATCGCCAAAATTCTCGCGCTGTTCAATCTGCAAAAATCCCTTTTAAGCGGATACCGTTACGATGGTCGCGCGTTGAAAAGCACCGTTATCGGGCTTTATTTCCTGTACCGCGTACAGGAGTACGAGCGCGACAATCGCTGGGTGAACCGGGCCATTCAAAAAGTGGAACGCAAACTGAATAAGTATATTCATCCGCAAAACGATGTGGACGTGACGGAAGGTTTGTTTGCTCACCGTTATTTTATCGACGCATTTAACTACAACGAACACAATCGCTATCACGCGAGCAACCTCCTCCTGAGCGATTACCTGTCCAATCCGGACAATGTATTTACGTCCTTCTATATTATGGCCACCCATTCGTGGATATCCGGCGAGGAGCGCTATAACGATCCCGTTGTGTTGAATAACATGATAACCGCCTCGTATTTTTCCCTGCGCACCATGGACCTGGCTCGCAAGGCCGAGGAGGCCTGGGCCGCTGATCCGGAAAACTACACGCGGTTTCGCATGGCGACCATTGTTGGCGGGCTGTCCATGATCAGCCGTCAGTGGCTGGCGGCGCTGCATGGCGATCCCATCGTTGAAGAAGCCCTGAACGATGAGCACCGGGAATGGTTCCTGCGCCAGAAGCCCTTTCATTCATTTACCCTCGGCTACTCCTTTTTTGAAAACGGGACCACGTTCGAAGAAGGTATGGCCGCCTGGAACGCCGCCTTCACTGAATGCCTCGCCAAACCGGAACAGCGCACCTGCGGAATCCGTCCGCGCTTTTCCTTCAACCCCGGCGCCGTGATGACCGGCTATTCCGACTTCTTTATGAAAGCCGGCTTACCGGACGTTGCCAGAATCTGGCTGGACCTGGCTTACGTACAGGACGGATTCGACATCTGGTATTTCGGCCAGGATGCCTGGCAGCACCGCGTGGATAACGTGGATGCCATCGTCGGGAAATACCAAAACGAAGATCCCGAAGACGACCCGATTCCTTTTATGATGGCGAAAACCAAGTGGGGTCGAAACCTGCCGACGTGTCAGGTTTGCCATCAGGCACAGGGACGGGTATGGACTCCCGAGGAGCGCGATGAAATTATTTTGCCTCTGGAGGAATACGCCGTTGTGGGAATCTGGCCAGCGATTTCCGCAAGCTGGTATGGCGAGTTAACCGGTAATTAATACCCGGCATTTAAGGATGTCGGGTTAATAGTGCAGCACAAGGATGTGCTGCCATTCTCGTTAAAGCGAATATGGTGAAAAATCAAAGGTTTCCGTTAAGCCGCCAGATTTTCACGGGGACAACGAATATATACCAGGAAAATATATGGGATTGGTAACCGCACCGGAGTTTTTTTGAAAGCCTTATTCAGCAACAGAAACTTCAAAATACACTGGCTGAGCAGCGCGATCGCTCAGACGGGAAATTTTTTCACCATTGTCGCGCTGCCCTGGCTGGTACTTTCCATTACCGACAACAACGCCGTTTTAATGGCAACCGTGCTGGCGGTGGTCGCATTGCCTCAGGGCTTGTTTATTTTATTTGGCGGCGCCATTGTCGACAGGATTTCACCCCGCAAAACCATCGTCTTGAGCCGCCTGCTGCTTTCCCTGTTTATGGCGTCGCTGGCTGTCTTTGTTTACTTCAATATTGTTCCGCTGTGGCTGGTTTATTTTTATGCCTTTTTTCTCGGCTGCCTGGGCGCCATTGGTATGCCCGCGGCCCAGTCGATGCTGCCGTCAATCGTCGCGCCGGAGCACCTCGGTCACGCCAACGGTATCGTTATCGGCACACTCTACCTGGCGCAGGTGGTCGGCCCGGTGCTGGCAGGCTGGCTGATGTGGCTGGGAGGACAGTCGGAAGCCGAGGCCAGCTTAAGGGGTATTTCCCTCGCATTTTTTGTCGATGCCGCGGCTATACTGGTGGCGCTTTTGTTATTCCGAACCATCCGTTCGACGCCACCGAAACCTGTGGACCAATCGGTTATCCGCCTGATTGCCGGGGGACTCAAATTCTGCTGGCGGGACGAAGGCATACGCCTGGTGCTGACTTATATTGTGTTAATTTCTTTTTTTGTTCACGGTCCCATCACGGCGGGTTTACCCGTTCTGGCAAAAGTAAAGTTACTGCTTTCGGAAGCGGAATACGGGTCACTGTACGCAATGACAGGATTGGGAACTGTCCTGGGGGCGGGTTTGGCCATGTTATTCAACCCTGGCCCCAGGATACTCGGAGCGGTGGTTCTGGTTTCCGATAGCACCATCGGCCTCTGCCTTGCCATGCTGGGCGTCAGCGACAATATTTACCTGGCCGGGCTTTTTATTTTGCTGATGGGAATATCCGGCGGCGTCGTAATGACCGCCGGCACCACCTGGTTCCAGCAACGCACACCGGACGAATATATGGGTCGCGTAATGAGTGTTTTGATGTTCGCCGTGCTCGGCCTGATTCCGGTATCGGCGACGTTGAGCGGATATATTGTGGAGTTAAGTTCGGTTTCCCGCCTGATGATCGGAACCGGTCTCACCGTTGCCGCCATTGCGATTACCGGATTATTCATTCCCAGGATACGCAATATGGGAATTATTGATTCTCCTGCCGACCATCCGGAAGCACACAGCCAGGCTGTGCCATAAAAACTTCATCTATAATCGGAAGGCAAACCGGACTGCGAGGCATGTACCGACAAAGAGGTAACTTCGTCCAATGCGCAACCCGTACTAAAATGATGCAACCCGGTCAGCTTCCGGCTTTTGAAACTCGGGGAATTTTTTCCTGATATCCCATTGACGAATTTCATTCCAGTGCTTGCGAGCGGTGGATTCGTAGCGAATAACCTGTAATTTCATTTCCCGAATATATTCAAGCTCGCCTTCGTTATATTCGCGGTTAACATCACTCGCAATTTTGATAAAAATATCGGATATCTGCGTCAACCGAAGAAACGCGTCCGCGCATATATCGATTACATCAAAAGTGGCTGCTACGTCACCGGAAATGACATTGGTCAGATACTGGCCCTTTACCATACACTCCCGATGCAGTCGATTTAACTCATATAGGAAATGCTGTTTTTCAGCATGCTTGTTCATGATGTCCTCTCCCACTGCTTGTCGAAAAAATAACTTTTCGACACTTCACTCACCTGTGGATATGGGCTGCGGTCTTTGACCGGTACCTCAAAACATCCCACTCCCAGGCTCCATCTTCCCGAAGGTGCTCCCTTCGGTTACTAACGCAGGTGTTTCGGCAAGTCTTCGCAAGGTGGCCGCGAGGCGGCCTTATAATGGATGCCGAGTCCCTTCGGCAGAAGCACTCAAATTCATAACTTCCCCAAATGCCATGAATCAGGCGTCGGTTATCACCTTATTCCTTTAATTGATATTAAAGTCTGGTACTATTCTTGATTTCTCGCCTTGAAGCTCAACATCTTCAGCTACAATATTTGCAGGTAATCCTAACAACGACTACATAATGCATGCAAGAATATTGCACGCAAAATACCTGTTTATCTGCCATAATGTCGCAAGTTTCAACGGCTTTGCTTTAGAAGGGGCTGCAAAATAATGACAATCAAAATTCTTATAGCGGATGACCACATTTACCTCGCTGAAGGGGTACAGGGGGCATTGGAAGGTTACAGCGACATCGAAATTGTTGGCAAAGTCCAGCACCTGAAACAGCTGGAACAAGCTATCGAAGCCACAACTCCCGATGTCATCATGCTGGACATCATGTTCGGCGATGACAGCACGGGTATTCACTTTGCCGAAAGTTACCTGAAAAAAAACCCCGGGGTGAAAATTATCTTTTTCAGCCAGTACGATGACGAAAGAATTGTTAAATCCGCTTTCGATGCCGGAGCCAGCGCCTTCCTGAAAAAAAACGTCAGTCCGGAGATACTTCATGAAGCCCTGGTTGAAGTCAGCAAGGGAAATTCTTATATACCCGCTGATATTGCCCAGATGCTCGCAAAGTCCTACGTCAGCAAAAAGCGGGAATCTTCCCCGCTGGAACAACTCACGGTGCGGGAACTTAATGTATTTGTGGAAGCGGCCAAAGGATTAACCCATGGTGAAATAGCCGAATTGTTGTCGCTAAGCCCCAGAACGGTCGCTGCCGAATTTGCCAAGTGCAAGGAAAAACTGAATATTGAACGGCCCGCCGAATTTACCCGCCTGGCGATGAAGCATCAACTTATCGACTGATCGGAGATTGCTCGTTCGTCCGCTCCGCCATCCAGATAAGGAACCGTGACAGTGATGGCTGTGCCTTCACCCTGTGTCGAATGGATTTTAAATTCCCCACCGACATAGAGAGCACGCTCTCTCATGGAGATCAATCCGATGCCGTCGGCGTGCCCGGATTTGAAGCCAACACCGTTATCCCGCACATTTAAAACAACCTTGTTTTCGTTCGTGGTCATCCGGATACTGATTGAGGTGGCGCGGGCGTGTTTAACGATATTGGTCAGCGATTCCTGGAGAATCCTGTACATGCAGATGCGGACATTCTCGGGAAGTTTATTTACGGTTTCAGCAATAAAATAATCTATCCTGCAGTCGCTCATCGAGTGGTTGTAGTCGTCCAGCAGTGCTTCTATCGCACGCTGCAGGCCCAGGGCATCTATCGCTTCCGGGCGAAGTCTCTTAACAACCTGCCTTGCCTTGTTGTAAATATCGTCCAGCCTTTCGACCAGTTTTTCCAGGTCGTTCTTGGCTTTTTCCACCGGCGCCCCAGACGACCCTTTTTTCAAGCGCTGGCAGATCGCCAGCGTATTCAGCTTGGCGCCCATGATCATGCCGTTGACGCCATCGTGCATCTCCTTGGCAATGTTTCTTCTTTCCTCCTCCAGCACTTCAGTAATCGATTTACTTAACCTTCTGTTCTCCTCGGCAATTTTGTTTATTTCCTGTGTACGCTCTTTTACTTTTTGCTCCAGCGTCAGGTTGAAACCCTCTATCTCGTTAAACGCGCCTGCCACCCTCGAAGACAACAGGGATGCTTGGGCAAACACAAAGGTTAAGGCACCGATATAGAAGAAAAATGCCGTGCTCACTATTCCCCGTTCATGCAGAATGTCATTCACGCCGGTAGCAAACAACACAATAAAACCCAGTGAAAAAAGAAAAGCACCCCTCCGCCTTTTAATACTTACCCGCACGGCGATAATCAATATATGCAACAACATCAGGAATACATATATTTCGAACGGCACGACCAGGCGAGCGTGCACGGGTAGGGGTGTAGCCAGCCAAACCAATATCAGGAATATCAGTACGGAGTACGAAATTTTTCTTAAAATTCTTATTTGCCTGCTCTGGTTGAATCTGCTTGTTATATAAAAATCCTGCTCAAACAGATGGCTCACAAAGATATGCAACATCGGCAAGGCAAAATAAACCGATAGCAGCTCCAGGGACAGCATTCGGTCAAGGGAAATCCACGGCGCCAGTTCGAGCAGATATTTTTCATCCGTCACCAGCATTCTCAACGAAATTGCCATGCAGAATAATGCAAAGTAAAGTACCAGCTTTTCCTTTCGCCGATTAAAGAAAAAGGTGAGGTTATAAAGCGCAATAATAAAAAAAGCGCCGCTTACAAAAGCAGACTGGAAAAGTTTGTGCTCCCTGGCTTCGTGGGCATTGAAGGGCGTTCCCAGCATCAGGCTCTGGGTAATTCCAGACCGGATATAATTGAAATTGGATACATGCAGCACGATATCCAGTGTATCCGTATCCTTTGCAACCTCAAAGTATGCGATATAGGGTACATGCTCCGTCCGGTAGTGATCCGGCGATTTGCCTGCTATCCCTTTTTCCGCCACAAGCCTGCCGTTGATAAAAAGCCGGTGGGCCATTTTTACCCTTCGGATTTTAAGGGCCAGCTCCGGAGGATGATCTTTCGGAAGCTTCACCCTTACGCGATAGGAAGCGAAGCCGTAGGTGGGATAGTTTTTCTCCCACCCGTTCGGTACTTCGATTCGCGAAAATCCGGGCTCCACGGCACCCGATGGCTCGATGAATTTTTCCCAGTAGAACAACCAGTCTCCGTCGAGCTTGTGGAGACTCTTGTTCAAGTCCGCCGACGAAAGATCAATGACGGGAATGTCCCCGGCGCGGGAAGCGTCGGAAAACGAACTCCAGGTGCAGAGAACGAAATAACCGAGAAGGAGAAAAATTCGCAATTTACTGACAGGCACTTTGCAAAACATCAAGCAGTTGGTCGGGAATGCGCTTTGGCCGGAAATTTTTGGTGTCCACGCAAACCATTTGCATTGTCACCCTGGCGGAAATCGCATCCGTGGCTTTGTTTGAAACCACGGCTTCCAATACCATTTGCGCCTTTCCAATTTCCTTGATCGACACTGCAACGGACGCGATATCTTTATAGGTTAACGGTTTTTTATATTCCGCATTGCAACTACTGATCATAAAGCCAGTCGCTTCACTGCTATCCCATGCAACCTCATCGAAACCAATTTCGTCAAAAAAATCGGTTTTAGCCATTTCCGCATATTTTAAATAGTTTGCAAAGTAGGCCACCTGGCCATAATCCGTGTCGGCCATGTATACCTTATACTCATAGCGGCCACAGCCCTCAATCAGCGACATACCTTTCCTCTTTTTTATTTCGTTCCAGCTTTTTTTGTATTTGTAAGTCAACATAACCAAAGCCGGTTTAATAGCGGTGCGGCGCGAGTCCGTGAAATACCGGCAGATTTGCACATCTGTGCCGGTATTTCACGGGCGATGGCTATTGATCGGGAGGATCTGTTTATCCGCCGGGTGAACAGCCCCGGCAATTTTGTCAGAACAGGCGCGCTTTGTCTTTAGCACGACGGTCATCAACGCCCGGACCTTTCGCCTGATTCAACAAGGACGTCCGCAAGCGGGAACCCTGTCGCAATTTTTTGCCGGCAAACCTCCGAAGCGGGATAGGAACGGCTATTGCTTAAAACTTCCGCTTGCCAACTCCAACCTAACATCATCAAGGAACTCTATGAGAGCCCCAGTCTTCATATTGCTCCTCGCCTTACTATTGCCCTCGTGCACGAGGGAAGTGTTGCAGCCTTCACCTCATGGCGCCTACCTGGCCGCGCTGATCCGGGAGGATCTGGACTCAAGCGCCCGGCGCTGGGCGGCGGAGGCAACCGCAACGTTACAGACTCCTCTACCGGTTTCGCTACCGTACACCGAGCGACGACTGCTGGAAGACGAACACCTGCAACCGGTGACTTTTGGCGTGACGCTGCATAAGGAACAGTTGTTAAGAGTCGAAATTATTCCCTCCACCAATACCCGCGCGGAAGTATTCGTGGATATTTTCCGGCAGCAGAAAGGAGAAGATACCCCCGAGCGGGTAGCCAGTATGGCCTCTGGCCAACGGGCGGTGACTCTGGATGCGAAAGAGGACGGGAATTACCTGGTGCGCGTGCATCCCTCCCGCACAGCCGCCGGCCTGGTTGATATCGCCATTACCTCGCCTTTCCGTTTCGGTTTTCCCGTCGATACCGACCGCGACAATGCGATCTGGAGTTTTTTCGGCGCGGACCGCGATGCCGGCAAGCGCCGTCACGAGGGAATCGATATATTCGCCCCGCGCGGCACACCGGTAATTGCGGCCACCGAGGGGCGGGTTACGCGGGTGGCGGACACTCCCATCGGCGGACGCCAGGTGTGGGTGCGCAATGGCAAGTATGCATTTTATTACGCGCACCTGGATTCCGTCGTGGTGAACGAAGGTGACAAGGTCGGCCGGGGCCAGTTGCTGGGCACAATGGGAAATACCGGCAACGCCCGCACCACCGATCCCCATCTGCACTTCGGAATTTACAAGCGCTGGACGGGAGCAGTCGATCCGCTGCCGCTGGTGGGTTCCAGCAAGGACGCGTCAGTGTTTGTCACGCACGATGTGGCGCTTGCCCCGCGCTGGCTGTCGGTCACCGCCAGCCGTTTGAATATGCGTGCCGGCCCATCAATCGGCAACAAAGTCATCGGCTCACTTGAGCGGGGGGATCTGGTAAAGGTGGATGCGGTGGCCGGTAACTGGCTTCGCATCACCGCTGGCAACGGCCGGCCCGGATTTGTCGCACGCCGCCTCACGGATGTACCGGTCGAGTCGGCCCTGCTGCTGGAACGGGATTCGCTGGTGACTTCGCGACCGAAAAAGGACGCGCCGATCATCGGCCAGTTCAACACTGGCGAGCAGCTGCCCGCGCTGGGTCGTTTTGGCGACTTCACACTGGTGAAAATGCCCGGCGGCATGTATGGATGGGCCAGCGCCGCCGGTATCAGCAACGAAATGACCAGCTTGAATTAGGTGTCCGTCCGTACACGGGCATATTCGCCATTGAGCACGATAGCAACGTAATTGAACTGCAATATTTACAAAAAAACTCAAATTGTTTTTATTTCTTTCAAAAGGTTGAACGCGTGGACGTTCTTTTTAATGATCCACCAACTCCTCTTTGGCGACGACCATTGGGTAATTGATCGGGAAAGGATTATCGAGAGGCGAACAGGAGCTTATACGGGCACCGCAACGGGTGCCCGGAGGCGACTATTTAATTACGATTTTATCCGCATAAAACCCGTCGGTTGATACATTGCCCGAACCATGGGTTCGGATATTCAGCGTATCCGCCCTGCCGCCGAACCTGACATTGCCGCTGCCATGGATGGAGCCTTCAATATCCTTAACATTTACATTGGGCAATATCATATTGCCTGAACCATGGATACTGGTATCCAGGCGATCGGCTTTCAGCTTCCCGACGTGAAAGTTGCCGCTGCCATGAATGGAAAACCTGCCGGAATCCGATTCCAGGTTTTCCAGGCTGATATCGCCCGAGCCATGGATTCCCGATTCCGTGGATGACACCTTCACGTCGCCCAGCACTATTTTTCCGGAACCGTAGATACCCAGCCCCAGGTCGCCCGACTCTATTTGCTTGATATTCGCATTGCCCGAACCGTGAATGGACAGCTTCAGTGCTTCGGTTTTGATAGTATCCGACTTTAAATTGCCGGATGCGTTAAGTTCGATAACGTTGATTGAAGGCGTGGTGATGGTAAAGTGAAGTGGATCATCGTTAAACGGGTTACTCCAGGAAAAGAACGATTTTCTTTCCTTTTTAACGGAAAGAATCAGCTTGTCCCCCTTGATGTTAACCTCCAGATGTTCAAACATTTCCGGTTCGGTTTCGGCGACGACGCTCGTTTCCGGGCCCTGTATCAGCTCGATTGACCCCGGTGTGTGATTCTCAATCTCGCTGAATTTGCCAACGGAATAGTTCCTGGTTTCCAGGTCCGCCGCAATGGCGAAAGGCACGCCTGCCGCAAAGGTCAAGACCGCCAGGAAGTGAATGATCGGTTTCATCGCAATAGCCCTCGCTTGGTGATACGCATAAAAGAAGATAGACTTATTTTGCTACCAAAAACGACAAGGAAAGTGTAAACATTGTGAAAGCACCGTACCGCGGGAACTCCCAAAGTGACATGCAAGTCTTTAGAAAAACTGGGCCGGAAACCCCGGATTGGCCGGAGATTTTTTTCAGGATCTCCGTTGGGCGGCACTCCGTTGGGCGGCACTCCTATCCTTCTTTTACAGTGTTTCAGGCATCGTTCTACTTTGTCATGATTCACAAGGTAGCCTGAAGTTCGGGAGCATAGCGGGACGCGAGACAAGAAAGTGATAAATAGTAGAAGCAGTTATTATTCAGGAGATTATATTCATGCAGGCAAAGGTAAAAAAACTCGTTAAAGAAAATCGCGGCTTTATTCTGTTTGTCGTCCTGATGGTGCTGTTTCGCAGCGCGGTGGCGGATTGGAACGACGTGCCAACCGGTTCAATGCAACCCACCATCCACATCGGCGACCGGATTCTGGTGGATAAACTGGCCTATGACCTGCGCATTCCGTTCACCCATGTTTCGCTGATTGAATTCGGCGATCCACAGCGCGGCGATATCATCGTTTTTGATTCAAAAGTCTCCGACAAACGCCTTGTAAAACGGGTGGTTGGCGTGCCGGGTGATGTGGTTGCGATGCGGGACAACAAGCTGATTATCAACGGCGAACCCGTGAATTACTCGGATGTATCCATATCCGCACAGGCCACCGACAAACTGGAGCACCTGCCGGGTGCAACCCATGCCGTCAGGAACCGGGGCGCCACCGCCTATTCCAATTTCGAGCCCGTGGCGGTGCCCGGGGAACATTATCTGGTATTGGGAGACAACCGCGACAACAGCGCGGATTCCCGAGTCATTGGCTTTGTTCCCAGAAGTGAGATTGTCGGCAGATCCGGGCGCGTGGTAGTGTCGCTGGATTACGATAATTATTTTCTTCCTCGTTCCGACCGGTTCTGGCACGAACTGGACTGACTGGCTTAATCCCGAAAGCACACTGGCGCCGCTTGTGGTTCTGGTTCAATTGGCACGCGCCGCCAGTGAGTGCTCAAGCAGCCAGTTATAAATATCATCTCCACGGTACACGCGGCGCCATACATCGTGGGCCATATCTTCGTGGTTGGTAAAGCGCACCTCCCGGTGGCCCAATTCCTCCAGCTTGTTCAGCCCCGCATAGAAGTGCTCAATCCGGATTGTTTCATCCCGCCCGCCGGCGAATGCCCACACCGGTATCCGGTGTTCGGCGACAGGCACTACCAGGTCCGGATGACCCCAACCGCAAACCGGTGCAATCGCTGCAAATAAACGGGGATGTTTGCTCGCCATATACCAGGTGCCGAAACCGCCGTAACTGATTCCGGTGAGGTAGAGACGGTCTGGATCGGCACTGAATTTTTCCCGCACGGTTGCGATCATACCCAACAAATCCACTTCCACCTGTTCCCAGCCGTCCGGCAGCAGGTGAGGTGTCTTTTTCATTTTTTTCGACTCGGGCACGCCAGTCATTCGTCCTCTCGGAGGCTGCGGATTTCTTCGCTCAGGAACACCCTCCTCAAGCCTTTGCGGAATATTGTCGCGACTGCGGTTATTGATGTACCCGATACCGCGTCGGTCCATGCCAAACATATGCAGTTGCGGCGAAATGATAATAAAAGGCAAATTCTTTTTATAAATCCACGCTTCATGCAACGGCCCGTGAGACAGGACGTAATCCAGCTCACTCCTGCCATTGCCCCGCTCTCCGTTGCCGTGCAGGAACATTATCACCGGCCACTTTTTTTGTGGCTGGTCCGCGTAACCGCGCGGCAGGAAAACGAAATATTCGCGTTCGTCGTTATCCACCGTGCTGATGTAGGAAAGACGCAGAAGCTGCTCTGTCGATGTCATTGGCCGCGAGTTGGACTTAACTTCTGTAACAAAAAATTAATAAAAAGAAAAGCAGTACCGCATCACTAATACTTGTGATGCGGCGTTACTGCGGCTTGAGAATTTCGTTCCACCAATTAAGCGGCGTAACGCCGTCGTTGGGGTCGTACACGTTGCCGTAATACCAGATACTGTCGGTCTCTTCACCAACATGCTCATTTAAAATATTTTCGATATTTTTGAAACCACAACTGACATGGATGGTGTAGACAAGCATGCGCTGGTTTTCGAAATCCAGCTGGCCGCCCAACTTCTCCAACCTTGGTGTGAGATCTTCGGCCAGTTCGGTTAGCGCGCCGTTTTTAGCGATAACTTTTATACTGATATTGCCGGAACGCTTTACCAGCGAAAACGAGCGTTCATCGTGTTCAAGCCGAATGGTATCGCCGCGCGCAATGCCTTTTATAAAGGCCGGGGATTTTAGCAACTTGTACCTGTCGTCTTCCAGCGCCTGCACTGGCAAACGCTCCACCACCGGCATTCCGTCGGAACGGGTTCCGGCAAATAATTCAATGACGTCTAATGTATCCACAGTCATAGCTCGATCACCATATGGGTTTGACGTTATTATAAATGCACGGTTCAGAACCGCGGGTAATCTTCGGGTATTATGCCAATTTGGCAAAACGAAAAGGAAGAAAAGAATGAAACAAAATTTATTATTTGTCCTGCTGATTTTTCTAGCGCTGATAACCGGGGGCTGCGCCACCAACCCGGTGACCGGGAAAACGCAGCTCACCATGCCACTCTCACAGCAAATCGCCATAGGCAACGAGCAATACTCTCCCTCGCAGCAACAGCAGGGCGGACGTTATGTGGTGGATCCCGAGCTGAACTTGTATGTCAGCCGGGTGGGACAAAAGGTTGCGGCGCAGAGCCCGACCAAACTGCCGTATGAATTTGTCGTTTTAAACAATAGCGTCCCAAACGCATGGGCCTTGCCCGGCGGAAAAATTGCAATCAATCGCGGCCTGCTTGTTTACCTTGAAGACGAAGCGCAACTGGCGGCGGTGCTCGGCCATGAAGTGACACACGCCGCCGCGGAGCATGGTGCCAACCAGATGATGCGTGGCCAGTTGCTCAATCTCGGAGTTGCCGTTACCGGTGTCGCGGCGAGTGGTAGCGACTACGGCGACCTGATCAGCACCGGCGCCGTCCTTGGGGCCCAGGCCTTCCAGGCGCGCTACAGTCGCGACGATGAGCTGCAGGCGGATCGGTATGGCATTGATTTTATGGTGGCCGCGGGCTACGAGCCGCAGGCGGCGGTGGAGCTGCAGCAGAAATTTGTGGAGTTATCGCAAGGGCGGCAAAGCGATTTTTTCAGTAACCTGTTCGCCAGCCATCCTCCCTCGCAGGAGCGTGTACAAAAAAACCGGCAGCGGGTTCAGAACCTGCCTTCCGGCGCCAGAAACAAAGCGGCCTATCAAAAAGCTATCGCGCAACTGGTAGCGGATAAAGCCGCCTATGACGCGCATGAGAACGCGATGGCGGCCGCCGGGGAAAACAATTTCGACTCCGCGCTAAACCTGGTGAACGAGGCCATTAAAAAACAACCGCGGGAAGCGCTTTTTCACATCACCAAAGGGCAGCTGCTGCTGGCAAAAAATCAGAATAATGACGCACTAAAGTCGTTCACAACCGCTGTAAACAAGAACCCGGAGTACTTCATGGCCTACCTCGGCAGGGGGCTGACGGAGAAAAAGCTGGGCCAGGCCAGTGCCGCCAAAGCCGATCTGGAAAAAAGTTCGCAGTTGCTGGCGACCACCGTTGCGGCCTATCACCTGGGCGAACTCGAACTGAACGCGGGTAACCGGCAGGCGGCAATCAACCATTTTAAATTTGCGTCGCGGGACAGGGGCGAGATTGGACAGGCGGCCAAACAACAGTTAACGGATTTGGGTGCTGCCGCCCAATAGCGTCAGCGGAGTTACGAAGAAGGGCATACTACCCTTCTTCGTGGGATTTTAGCAGGCGAAATTTCCTTCCTCGCGCCGGCGCGCACACTCCTTTTTAATATTTTCGCAGGCGGTAACCCTGCCCGGCGAAGTGGGATTTCCACGCACGCATTCATCGTTTTTCGCGGCGAGTTCCTGGTTGCTCATACTTTTTAATCCGCCTTCGCAAGCGATCAGCAACAGGCTGGTGAGTGCTATCAGTATCAGATTGCCCGGTTTAATTCTTCTCATGATGTTCTTTATCGTTGTAATTAATGTCATGGAGCCGCTTGTGTAGTTTAGCTTATTTTATTCCGCCTGAAAGCAGGCGGCACACCAATCTCTCTTGGTTACTTTTTGATCCAGTCCGGGTAAAAAATGGTGCGTCGCAATATTGTGCCACGACAAATGCCATTAAAGAAGATGGTTTTACGGTGGGACAAAAGCGGATCCGCATCCGCTTTTGCAATACGGCTGGCGCGGCTGTGACTTAGGGCCTGTTAACACGAATTCGGTTATCGCTGCTGGAGGCCATTTTTTCGTCCGGCAAGCGCCGCCCGGACAGAAGGAGCGTAGTGTAGTCATTCTACATAAGCGACTGATAACGCCGCCGGGCGGACCTTTTGTTTTAAAAGCAGGGGCCCCAGCCCTTCGGGTTGTGCCTAAAAGCCGCCACTCGTCGTCGCCTACATGGATGCTTGTTAGGCACAACAGCGACAACCGAATGCGTGTTAACAGGCCCTAGAATTTATGTTCGATACCGACACCGAGATAATCCGCTTCCGTGCCCAGATCGGATTCGATACCGGTGAAATAGCCGAAGACTTTGGTGCTGCCGGATAACTTGTAGTCCGCTCCCAGGCTGAGGCTCTCACCACCTTCTTCATCGATATCGGATTGACCAAACTGGACCTTCAGGGCCCATTTGTCCAAGGTGTACTGTCCGGATACCATAAATCCGTCATAGGTATCGAAACCGTCATCGTAGGTTTCGTAAAGCCCGCCCAACTGGAAGTTGTTGAAGGAATATTGGGCCACCGCTCGCACTGCGTCCGTGCCCATTGCCTCCACATCCTGGTCAATTGCCTCCACATCCTGGTCAATTGCCTCCACATCCTGGTCAATTGCCGCCGCCAGATACAGTCCGTTCAGCTCAAATGCCACCGCGGCGGAGATACCGTCGTCCACCTCTTCATCTTCGCTGGAAATGTGGGAGACTGACACCGTAACCGGACCGAGCGATGACGGTGTGGTGTAATTGACCTGATCGGATTCGCGGTTGTCGTTAACGGTAATCAGGTTCCGGATATCACCTTCCATGTCATTGAACAGATCCACTTTGTTTTGCGCAACCTTAAACGGCGTATCGTAGTGGCCCATAATCACCGTGCCATAGGCGCTCTTTAACCCGACAAAGATATTGCGCTGGCTGAACGTCTGATCATCCGAACCTTGCCCATCATCTACCGCCGCCTCGTATTCAAGCTGGTAAATCGCTTCCAGCGAATCGTTTATAACCTCCTCCCCCTTTACACCAATACGCGAGGCATTGCTAACCACTTCAGTAAAACTTTCTTCATTCTCGTCCACCGCCTGAAAAGACACATTGGCTTTACCATACCATTCCATTTCCGCCGTCGCGGGCGCGGCCAGACTTGCCACCATCACTGCCGATAACCATTTCTTGTTCATTGTGTAGATCCCCCAATAAAGACTTTAAAAAATTTTTGTGCCATACGGTTTATGTAAAAATATTTCAGCTTTATGTCCGAAATGTTTAAATCAGATGGCAATAATATTTATGAAATATGACAGAAACATGACAGGCTCGTGTTTATGTCCTTTTTCAGAAGCGGTGGCAAGGTACACTAAATCATTGAAAAAGAAGGGAATTTTGACGCCATTTTATGCGAACGGCTTCAACGGCGGGCCGCCGTTGCGGCCGCCGCACCGAAAATGAACCAGCAGTTCCTGATGTGTTTAGAGCTTCGACTCGAGCTGGCGCTCGATTTCGCTGGGGGAGATGTGGCGGACATCCATGCCATGAACAAGATAGATAACATGTTCAGCAATATTGCGCGCGTGGTCACCTATGCGCTCAAGCGCCCTTAACGCCCACATAATATTCATCACGCGCTTGATCGCCCGCGGATCTTCCATCATGTAAGTGATCAGTTCACGCAGGGAAGACTGGTATTCGATATCGATATCCTTGTCTTCCCGCACCACTTTGATCGCGGCATAAACATCGAAGCGGGCGAATGCGTCGAGGGAAATATTCACCAGCTTGGCCACCTGGCTGGCCAGGTGCCGCAGCTCCACATAGCCGCGCGGCGACTCACCCTCATCATTGAGCAGCAGGGCCATTTTAGCGATCTTGGAGGCTTCGTCACCCATTCGCTCCAGGTCGCGAGTGGCCTTGGTCACCATCAACACCAGGCGCAAATCGGACGCCGCCGGCTGGCGACGGGCGAGGATCATGGTGCACTCGGCATCGAGTTTGATTTCCCGTTTGTCGACTTCCTTTTCCGTTTCCAGGACTTTTTCCGCCAGCGCCCCATCGGCGGTTTCTATCGCGCGAATCGCATCTGCCAGTTGATCCTCGACCAGCCCGCCCATTTCCAGGAATTCCGTGCGGAGCTTTTCCAGATCAACATTGAATTGATTGGAGATGTGTTGATCCAAATGTAAAGTATCCATGTCACTTACCTCAAAGTTACCCGAAACGACCGGTGATATAGGCTTCCGTCAATTCATGGTCCGGGTTGGTGAACACCTTCTGGGTATCGTTGACTTCCATTAACTTACCCATATGGAAATAGGCGGTGCGACGCGATACGCGCGCGGCCTGCTGCATGGAATGGGTCACGATGGCGATCGTGAAATTTTCACTCAATTCAGCGATTAATTCTTCAATTTTAGCAGTTGCGATCGGATCAAGTGCGGAGCACGGCTCATCCATGAGAATTACTTCCGGACTCACCGCTATGGTGCGAGCTATACACAGGCGCTGTTGCTGGCCGCCCGAGAGACCCGTGCCGGGCTGGTGCAATCGATCTTTAACCTCATCCCATAGACCCGCCCGGCGCAGGCTGGTTTCCACGATCTCGTCCATATCCACCCGCCGGCTGGCCAGGCCGTGCAGCTTCGGTCCATAGGCGACGTTTTCATAAATGGTTTTGGGGAAGGGGTTGGGTTTCTGAAATACCATGCCCACCCGCGCGCGCAGCGGCACCACATCCAGCTTGCCCTCGTAGATATCGCTGCCGTCCAGCTCGATCTTGCCCTCCACCCGGCAACCTTCGATGGTATCGTTCATACGGTTGAGGCAGCGCAGGAAGGTGGATTTGCCGCAGCCGGACGGACCAATCATGGCAATCACTTCGTTTTTGCCGATATCCAGGCCGACATCAAACACCGCCTGCTTTTCACCGTAAAAAACGTTCACGCCGCGCACCGCGAACTTTGCGTTGTTTACATACGGCTGGCCCACCGTCTTCACCGTTGCACCAGGCTGCACGGCCTCCAGGTTGGCTTCTTTCATAGTTGCGGCATCTTGTAGTTTTGGATTGAGTTCTTTCACGGAATCTAACACTGGCATAACGCCACCTCATTGTTTACCAGCGGCGCTCCAACCGCTTTCGCAACGAAATTGCCAGGCTGTTCATGGCAATCAGGAAAGCGAGCAGCACCATAATAGCAGCGGAAGTGCGCTCGACAAACGCTCTTTCAGGGCTATCGGCCCACAGGAAAATTTGTACCGGCAACACGGTTGCGGGGTCCGTAACACCGGTGGGTACATCCACGATAAAGGCCACCATGCCGATCATCAGCAGGGGCGCTGTTTCACCGAGCGCCTGCGCCATACCGATAATGGCCCCGGTCAACATACCGGGCATGGCCAGGGGTAATACGTGGTGAAGTATGGTTTGCATTTTTGATGCCCCCATGCCCAGCGCCGCCTCGCGGATGGAAGGGGGAACCGCCTTGATCGCCGCGCGACTGGTAATAATGATCGTGGGCAGGGTCATCAGCGTCAGCACCAGGCCGCCCACCAGCGGGACGGAACGCGGCATATGAAAGAAATTAAGGAAAATCGCCAGACCCAGCAGACCGAAAATCACCGATGGCACCGCCGCCAGGTTGTTGATGTTGACCTCGATAAAGTCGGTAAAACGATTGCGCCCGGCATATTCCTCCAGGTAGATCGCCGCCGCCACGCCAATGGGGAAAGACAGCACCAGGGTCACCAGCAGGGTGAGCGCGCTGCCCGTGATCGCGCCGAGGATGCCGGCCAACTCCGGCTCGGACGAATCCCCGGAGGTAAAAAAAATGGTGTTGAATTTACGGTCCACCTGGCCGGCGGCAATCAAATCCTCGACCCATTCCACCTGTTTGTCATTCAGGCGGCCAAGGAAGGGCTCCCTGTTGTCACGGCTTTTGATGTAGGTATCGATATCGTCATCGGCCAACAGCCATAGTTTGGCTTCGGTGCCCAGCAGTTCCGGGTTTTCCGTCAGCAACTCCTGCAGGTGATAGCTGGCGCCGACACTGATCATGCTGTCCAGTTTGCGGATGTCACTTCTGGTCCTGGTCTGCGGGAAGCGCTCACGCAGCGCCTGCCGGATAATGCCGTCATAGTTCGCCACCGCCAGTTGCCGGGGATCCCGGGCGTCGCTGACCTCCAGCATATCCGGGTCGAAACTCACTTCCAGTTGCACGTATGTCTGGGTAAAGGCGGTGTAGCCTTCGCTGACGATCTTGAAAAACAGGGTCGCGAGTGCCAGCAAACCAATGCAGATGGAGGCAATGCCGTAAATTCGAAAACGGGTTTCGGCACGATATCGTTTCTTCAGGCTTCGCTGGACCAGTTCCGCGGTTTTTGAAGTAGTGGGTTCGCTGTTCACGGAATTATTCATATTGTTCGCGATATTTTTTAACGACATGCAGGGCGATGTAGTTGAGCGCCAGCGTGACGACAAACAGCACCAGCCCCAGGGCAAAGGCCGCCAGGGTTTTGGGGCTGTCAAACTCCTGGTCGCCCACCAGCAGGGTGACGATTTGAACTGTAACGGTTGTGACCGAATCCAGTGGATTGACCGTCAGCTTGGCAGCCAGACCCGCCGCCATCACCACGATCATGGTTTCCCCGATCGCGCGCGACACCGCCAGTAAAAAGCCGCCGACGATGCCCGGCAACGCCGCCGGCAGTACCACCTGCTTGACCACTTCCGACTTGGTGGCTCCCAGGGCCAGCGCTCCGTCGCGCAGCGATTGGGGCACGGCATTAATCACATCGTCGGAGAGAGAGGACACAAAGGGAATAATCATGATGCCCATCACCAGGCCCACGGCCAGGGCACTTTCGGAAGTGACGGTCATGTAATCGTTCAGGCCCATGCTGACGGCGAGGTCGCGCACAAACGGCGCCACCGTCAGGGCGGCAAAAAAGCCGTACACCACGGTGGGGATACCGGCCAGGATTTCCAGCAGCGGTTTGACCACATTGCGCACCCGCCCCGGGGCGTAGTCGGCAAGATAGATGGCGGACATCAAACCGGTAGGCAACGCCACCAGCATGGCAATAAAAGCGATCAACAAGGTGCCGAGAAAAATGGGAACCGCGCCGAAACTGCTGGAGCCGGCCACCTGGCCTTCGCGGATCGCCGTCTGGGGACTCCACTGCAGGCCGAACAGAAATTCCGTGATTGGCACGGTGTCGAAAAAGCGGATTGCTTCGAACAGCACCGACAGCACGATGCCCAACGTGGTCAGAATCGCTATCACCGAACAGCTCGCCAGCGCCAGGCGAAACCAGTTTTCGACGTACAGGCGCGCCTTCATTTGCGGGTGGATGCGCATCCACACCACGGCGCCGCCTATGGCGATGGAAAGAAAAACGACGCCGCTCAACATCCAGCCGCCGAGGGTTTCGAGGCGCAGCAAGGTATTGGCCGCCTCGATCACGAAATCCGACGCTTCACCCATGTTCTGGCCGTAGGCCACGTTATAGATCTGGTTCAATGCCAGCTCGAGCTGCGCCTCGCTGCCGTTGCGTATTTCCTCCGGCAGTTGCTGGATAACAATGTACTGTTGGATCTGCGAATCGAAAATAACCCAGGCGCCAAACAGAATAAGCGTGGGCACACCCGCCCACAGTACCGTCAGCGCGCCGTAGTAGAACGGCAGGGAATTGAGGCCGCGGGCACCGCCGATACCGGATGCCAGGGCAAGCGAGCGATTGCGGCCCAGCAGATAGACTCCACCCAGCAAAATGGTAATTAAAACGAGTAGTACGGATGTATCCATAATTGCTGATCCAAGCGTCGATACGCTTGTAGTGGCCCCCAAAACATAACAAAACCCGGCCAGTGTGCCGGGTTGACGGTGACAGGATTATTAAGGTTGCGTCATTTTAAAGACTGCCGCCCCCCCTGTCATGGTGCGGCGGCCATTATATTCATACTAACGCCAAGTCAAAGGCTTTCGTTGCCTTAAAGGCTCTTGAGCGTTTCCAGGTTTTCCACCTGGTTTCCGATCTGCTTACGCTTTTCCTCGCTCAGTGGAATCATGCCTTTCTCGGACAGATAACCGAACTCGCCCCAGGCCCGCCCGCTGGTAAATTCCGCCAGGTATTCCTTAATGCCGGGAATCTCACCCACATGCGCCTTCTTCACATAGAAGTACAGCGGACGCGCAACCGGGTATGTACCGTCAGCGATGGATTCAAAGGTCGGTTCCACGCCGCTGATCAGCGAAGGCTGAACCTTGTCAGAGTTCTGGTCCAGGAAGCTGAAACCGAAAATACCCAGTGTTTTGGGGCTGGCGTCCAGCTTCTGCACGATCAGGTTGTCATTCTCGCCGGCGTCAATGTAAGCGCCGTCTTCGCGCATGATGTGGCAGATTTGCTTAAAACGTTGCTTGTCGGTTTTCTTCAGTTCCTTGATCCAGTCGATTTCGCTACAGCCACCTTCCATCGCCAGTTCGACGAATGCATCGCGGGTGCCGGAAGTGGGGGGAGGACCAAGAACGGAGATTTTGTTTTTCGGCAGTTTGGGGTTCACATCAGCCCAGGTCCGGTAGGGGTTTTCAACCAGGGTTTTGCTGCCGTCGGGGTTGGGCACCTGCTTGGCCAGCGCCAGGTAAATATCCTTGAGGGTGATATCCAGTTGTTTGGCTTCCCGGGAGTTGGCAATCACAATGCCGTCGTAGCCAATCAGTACTTCAACAATGTCCTTCACGCCGTTTTGCTTGCACATTTCAAACTCGGATTCCTTGATCCGGCGCGAGGCGTTGGTAATGTCGGCAGTGCCCACGCCCAGGCCCTTACAGAATTCCTTGAAGCCGCCACCGGTACCGGTGGACTCGATCTTGGGTGCCTTGAATTTGCTGCCCCTGCCAAAACGCTCGGCGGCCACTTTGGAAAACGGGAATACCGTGGATGATCCCACGACGCTGATGGTATCCCGCGTTTGCGCATACGCGGCCGGCAGAGTCAGCACGGACGCCGACAGCATAAAGCCAACTAACAGTTTCTTCACAATCACCTCCAAAAATGGCCTCGAACTCAAATTTTGTGGTCCTGATCAAAGGAGTAGGTCTAGTGTTGACCTCGATCCGCTGGAATTTGCTCAGGCGCCCCTCTTCACCCGCGCAGTTTAGGAGTGGAATATGACATATTTGTTACAGTTTTATAAAAATCCGGCCCGGAGGTAAACAGGGGCAGAAATCGCGGGCGCGGGCGTTTATAATCCCGCCCTTCGACGCAAATAGAATAAAAGCCAAAAGCGCCTGTTAATGTCTGTAAGCCAAACCACAACCCTCCCCGCGCTTGTCTGCCGGTCCATTGATTCGCTCAATAGCTGGATCGGGCGGTGCGTCTCCTGGCTCGTGGCCGTAATGGTGATCGTGGTGTCGGCGGTGGTTTTCCTGCGGGCCGCCTTCAACATAGGCTCGGTGGCCGCCCAGGAACTGGTGACTTACCTGCACGCCGCCATTTTCATGTTGTGTCTGGCATTTACACTCAGGGAAGAGGGGCACGTGCGGGTGGACGTATTTTATCGCCGCATGAATAACACCAACCAGGCCTGGGTCAACGCGCTTGGCTCCATATTGTTCCTGCTTCCTTTTTCCTTTTTCCTGGTTTTCATCAGCTGGGACTTTGTTACCCGCTCCTGGGAGATCAACGAGATGTCCAGTGACGCCGGCGGCCTGGCGGCGGTATATGCCCTCAAGTCGCTGATCCCGCTGGCGGCCTGCTTGCTCGCCCTGCAGGGATTGGCCGAAACACTCCGCAACCTGCTGGCGCTGACCTGGCGCCAGCCTTCGGCGGACGACGTATGATTGAACTGTTGCCCCTGCTGATGTTTCTCGTAGTCTGTCTCGCCCTGATGGCGGGTTACCCGGTGGCCTTTACCCTGGCCGGGGTCTCCCTGCTGTTCGCCGGCCTCGGCATTCTGCTGGGTGTGTTCGAGGCGAATTTGCTGCTGGCCTACCCGGACCGGGTGTTCGGCATCATGACCAATACGACGCTGATTGCCGTGCCGCTGTTCATTTTTATGGGTGTCATGCTCGAGCGCTCCAAGGTGGCGGAAGAGCTGCTGGAAAACATGGCCCACGCCTGCGGTCGCCTGCCCGCCGGCCTGGGTGTTTCCGTGGTGATCGTCGGCATGTTGATGGCAGCCAGCACCGGCATCGTGGGCGCAACCGTGGTCACCATGGGGCTGATGTCCCTGCCCACCATGCTCAAGCGTGGTTACGCTCCCAGCCTGGCGGCAGGCACCATCTGCGCCACCGGCACTCTCGGGCAGATCATTCCACCTTCCATTGCGCTGGTGCTGCTGGGTGATGTGCTGTCGAGCGCTTACCAACAGGCGCAGCTAAAGCAAGGCATATTCAATGCGGCGCCGGTGTCCGTGGGCGACCTTTTTATGGGCGCCATTGTTCCGGGCTTGATCCTGGTCGTGGTTTACGCTCTGTATCTGCTGACAACCGGCCTGATCCGGCCACAGCTGGCGCCGTCGGTAAAAGACGAGGAATCGGTTCCGGCGGGCGAGATAATCAGAAGCATCCTGCCGCCCATCCTGCTGATACTGCTGGTATTGGGTTCCATTGTGACAGGCAACGCAACTCCCACCGAGGCATCCGGCGTTGGCGCCCTGGCTGCAACTTTGCTGGCACTGGCTAAAAAGCAACTCGGCTGGAACCAACTGGCCGGGGTGGTCCAGTCCACCACCAAAATCACAGCGATGGTGTTTGCCATCCTGCTGGGTGCGTCGCTTTTTTCGCTGGTGTTTCGCGGGTTCGGCGGAGAGCACCTGATCGAGTCCTTTTTCGACCAGCTACCCGGCGGCGCCTTTATGGCGGTGCTGGTGGTAATGGCGGTGATCTTTATCCTGGGCTTTATCCTGGATTTTATCGAAATCACTTTTGTAGTGGTGCCGTTAGTGGGCCCCGCCCTGCTGGCGATGGGTCTCGACCCCATCTGGCTGGGCATTATGATCGCCATTAACCTGCAGACGTCCTTCCTGACGCCACCATTCGGTTTCGCACTTTTTTATCTGCGCGGTGTTGCGCCTGAGTCCCTGAGAACCACGGCGATTTATCGTGGCGTTGTGCCGTTTATTGTGCTCCAATTGGCTCTGTTGGCGGCGCTGGCCATGTGGCCCGGCCTGGCAACCTGGCTGCCTGAACTGATCAACCCAAAATAACACTTTCAAAAAATAACAATGTGTTAACAGAGTTATTTTTTCCTGTGTCAACGCAGTAAAAGGAAAAAGTATGCCCAATATCGATGAAGAACCCTTACCCAATGGCGAGTTGGTTTTACAGACTCTCGCATTGCCCAAAGATACCAATTCCAACGGCGATGTGTTTGGCGGCTGGCTGATGTCGCAAATGGATCTGGCGGGCGCCATCGCCGCCCGCGAAATTGCCCGCGGCCGGGTAACCACCGTCGCGGTTGGCAGCATGGCTTTTCTCAGACCTGTTCCGGTCGGTTCCGCCGTTGGCTGCTACTGCGAAGTGCTGGAAATCGGACGCTCATCAATAAAGGTTTTAATCGAAGTCTGGGTCAAGCAGTACGATAAAAACGCGCAGCAAAAAGTTACAGAAGGCGAATTTGTTTACGTGGCAATCGATGACTCCGGTCGCACCCGGCCGGTGCCCAAGGACGATTGATCCATCGGAGGGCATTTGCGCCCTCCCTCCCCCTGTTCACCTGTTTTTCACAGGGTGAATTTTCCGCGCAACAGCGGCCCCATTTCATCGCCCTGTCAAAGACCATGCAATTTCCTTGCAGCAGACTTGCAAAAATATATCTTGCCCAAAAACCTTTTAATCGCGGTGCGGCGAAATGTAAAAAATTGTGGCAGGCACTTAACAATTTGCACGATTCGCCCGGCAGGCTAATAAAATTATGTGGAATTAATTTTCAATTAAAACTAACGCCACGGGATTTAAAAAATGTTTTGGACTTTCGGAGAAGTTTGCGATATTAATGTAAACTACAGCACATTTTAGATAATTGATGAGGGGCGACAGGAGCAAGGTATGGAAATTAAGCCGGTACATACAGCGACCTGCCATTGTGGAGCAATCGAGCTTGAAGTGGAGCTGCCCAATGGGCTTGAGGAAGTTCGCCGCTGTAACTGTTCTTTATGCAGAAGAAAAGGCACTATTGTTGCCAATGTACCGCTGGAAAGAGTAAGAATAATCCGTGGCAGGGACAAGCTCGGCGGCTACCAGTTTAACACCATGGTGGCCCGGCACTACTTCTGTTCGATATGCGGCATAAGCACTCACCACCTGCTGCCATCAAACCCTTACATGTGCGCTATCAATATCGGTTGTCTCGAAGGAGTGGACCCCTACGAACTTAAAGACGTGCCTGTTGCCGATGGCGCCAGCCTCGTTTCCAGGGATTAGGCAAGCCCTGGTAAAGTCTCAAACCACTTTTCGCTGCATGGGGAAGCCGGACCGACGGACCGACCTGTAGATGCAAGGCTCCCAATCTTATCCCGCACACGCGGGATCAAATTCCCGCAACTGTCTGTCCAAAGGTGGAAAAGAAGTCAATAGAGGACGGTGTATATGCCCGATAACGAAAGCAAAAAGCTGGCGGTACTGATTGATGCGGATAACGCGCAGGCATCTCTTGCCGCCGAGTTACTTGCGGAGGTGGCCAAATTCGGAATCGCCAGCGTCAAGCGCGCCTACGGGGACTGGACTACCACACACCTGCGAGGCTGGAAGGAACACCTGCACAAATATGCGATTCAACCGGTCCAGCAATTCAGTTACACCACCGGAAAAAACGCAACGGATTCCGCCCTGATTATCGACGCCATGGATCTTTTGCACGAAGGCTACCTGGACGGTTTCTGCCTGGTGTCATCGGACAGCGACTTTACTCGCCTCGCCACCCGCATCCGGGAATCGGGATTAACCGTCTACGGCTTCGGTGAAGAAAAAACACCGGAGCCTTTTGTTTCCGCCTGCGATAAATTCGTTTATACGGAAATTCTCAATAAACAGCCCACGGCAAAAAACCGCGGGCGCGGTAAACGCAAGGATGAGTCAGTCAACAAAGTGCTTAAAAATATCGTCACTTCCGCCATCAATGCGGTATCGAAAGAAGACGGCTGGGCACCGCTGGCGGGCGTGGGAGACTATATCAACAAGAACAACCCTTCATTCGATCCGCGCAATTACGGTTATGAAAAGCTGGGGCGGTTGGTTAAATCACTGAGTTATATCGAACTGCGGGAAGAGCAGGTCAGTCCCGGCTCATCGAATGTCCATTTGTTTGTAAAAACCCGAAACGCGGAAACACCTGCCAGCTGATTACCGACCTACTTCAATACGTCATTTGCCCCGGCGTTTTCCGCGTTGACGGCTTTGGATTTATCAGCCTCCTGCTTTCTCTTTTCGCGCGCTTCTTTGCGTTTGCGGGATTCGTCGGTTTGCTTTACCCATTCGTCGGAATGCCTCTGCCACTCTGTATCGTTGGCCACCATGCTGATCAACCTCTTTCCACTACCAAAAATATTCTATCGCTTACAGGAACACATCAGTAACATTGGACCCGGCAAGATTCACGCGGTTCTAAACTCACTCCAAATGTAAGGGAACAATGGAATTTTCTGAATGGTTGATGATTGTAACCGTCTGCGGCCTGGGCGCAATATCCCCCGGCCCCAGTTTTGTGGTCGTGGTGCGGCAAACGGTAAAGAATGGCCGCTTCGGCGGTATTGTTGCCGGGCTGGCACACGGCGTGGGGATCGGCATTTACGCGGCAATCACTGTTGCGGGGCTGGGGTTTGCGGTACAGTCGTCATGGCTGTTACTCGCGCTTCGCTGGGCGGGCGTCGCCTTCCTGCTCTATATTGCCGTACAGCTGTTGCGCGGCAAAGGCGGCTCCACCGATGTGTCTTTCGAACAACTGCCCCGCGCTTCTTCATCGTTGTGGGGCAGTGCGCGCGATGGCTTTTTAATTGCTTTCCTTAATCCAAAGGTCCTGTTGTTCTTCACCGCGCTGTTCAGCCAGTTTTTGCGGCCGGCGTTCACCTGGAGCGAAAAATCCATTATGGTGTTTACCGCAATGGCCATCGATGCCGGCTGGTATTTCCTGGTGGCGATTGCCATTTCGCTACCAACGGTGCTGGCGCTGTTCAAGCGGCGCGAGGTTATCCTCAACCGGATTTTCGGCGGCGTCCTGGTTTTAATAGCGCTTAAACTTCTTTTCGACCCGCTTTCGGATAAATGAAAACTCTCCAGAAAAGGAACGCACGATGAAAAACTGTTTGTTCGCCCTTTTGAGTGCAATTTTTTTTCTTGTCGTTACCGGTTGCGAAAGCAAGGATCAAACGGAGCCGGTGAATGAAACGATCGCGGAAGCCGCCGGTATGCCGGACGGACAACTTGCGCTGTTCGAAAATACCTTGCGTACTCATGTGCCCGTGCTCAGCTCGGATGAATTCGAGGGCCGGGCGCCTGCAACTCCCGGAGAGGAGAAAACCGTCAACTACCTGCGCGACCAGTTCGCCGCGCTCGGCACCCGGCCCGGCAACAATAACCAATGGGTTCAGCAGGTGCCGGTTACCCAGATCACCGTTTCACCGGATACGGCGCTACATATTGCCAACGATGATGCCAACCTCGCGCTTAAATACGGCGAACAGATGATAGCGAGCACGCAACAACAGGTGGAAAAAACCGGTGTCACGAACAGCGACCTGGTTTTTGTGGGTTACGGCATCGTTGCACCGGAATACAACTGGAATGATTACGAAGGCCTGGACGTAAAGGACAAAACCGTGGTGATGCTGGTCAACGATCCCGGCTACGCCACGCAGGATAAAAGCCTGTTCAACGGCACCACCATGACCTACTACGGCCGCTGGACCTATAAATATGAAGAGGCGGCCCGGCAGGGCGCGGCCGGGGCCATTATCATCCACGAAACCGGCGCCGCCGGTTATCCCTGGGAAGTCGTCACCGGCTCCTGGTCGGGCACACAGGTAACCCTCACATCAAAAGACCGAAACCTGTCCAGGTGCAATATTGAGGCCTGGATCACCAGCGGGGCCGCGCGCACCTTGTTTACCCTGGCCGGTCTCGACTACAACCAGGCCGTCGTTTCCGCCGCAACGCGCGGTTTCAAACCGGTTCCGCTCAACCTCAAGGCAGACATTCAACTACAGGCCACCATTCGTCATTCCCAGTCCCGCAATGTGCTGGCGCTGATCCCCGGCACGGAATCGCCGCGCGAAGCCATTATCTACACCGCCCATTGGGATCACCTGGGCAAGAACCCCGACATGGAAGGGGACAATATTTATAACGGCGCCGTCGACAACGCCACAGGCATTGCCGGTCTGCTGGGCCTGGCGGAAAGCTTTATGAAAGCCTCCCCGCCACCCAAGCGCTCCATATTATTCCTGGCCACTACCAGCGAGGAGTCCGGCCTGCTGGGTTCAAAATATTACGCCGAGCATCCGGTGTTCCCACCGGAAAAGACGGTGGCCGCCCTGAATATGGATTCACTGAATATTTTCGGTCCCACCGGGGACGTAACGGTGATCGGCTACGGCAACAGCGAACTGGATGAATACCTCGCCACGGCGGCCGAAAAGCAGGACCGCAAACTGGTACCCGAGGATTCACCGGAGAAGGGTTTGTACTACCGCTCCGATCATTTCAGTTTGGCGAAAATTGGTATTCCGGCCATGTACGCGAAGTCCGGTATCGAAAATCTGGAATTTGGCGCCGACTGGGGCCGGGAGAAAAAAGAGGAATATACGCGTGAGCATTACCACAAACCCTCCGACGAATGGAATCCGGACTGGAACTTACGCGGCGCCGCGCAGGATTTGCAGTTGTACTTTGATGTGGGCTATCAATTGAGTATGGAAAATTCCTGGCCGCAATGGACGGGAGGCAGTGAGTTCAAAGCGATCAGGGAAGAATCGCGAAAGCAACAGTAATAATTTATTCGTGCCGGTTGCCGGCGGACAGCCGGCGCGATTCGTGTTCCTTTCTCTGGAGTTTTCTTCCTCAGGAGTTTTCTTCGTTTGGGACATCGTTACAGACTTTGCAAGCCATGCCTTTCTTGAAGTAATAGACGCGACTGGCAAAAAATATCGTAATACTGACCGCACTCCAGAAAGCGCCGAATTCCAGTGAGTACTCCAGCGGCTTTCCCTTAAAGTACTGTATCGATGCAAACAGTAAAAATAGTACTGGCAGTGCGATACAGGCCTGCAGCACCCATTTTCTTATCGGCATAATTACTCCCAATGTAGATTCGATTTAATCCGCCGGTGCGCGGACTTATATATTGCCCCAATGCGCCATCGGATTTTTGAAGCAGTATACATTCTTCCGGCGGTATCCGGAAAAAATTCATGTATAGACAAGTGCCCTTAAGGAAAGGAATGGGGTCACCAGAATGTCGTCACCCCGGCGGCCACCCACTATCATCCTGAATAATTTCCCTATCAACAGCCATCCACTCTTCCTGCTGGCGTCCTGTTCGCGTAGCGGACATCCAGGAAAGCTTGCCGCTACCTCCTGGATCTCCGCTACGCGAAGATGACCACTTCCTGGCCTTCCCACAGGTATCTTACATGACGAACTTCGACGTTATTACAGTTTCCCTGTTATTGAATATTCTGAAATAACTCCGTATTACCACCGGTAGCCGTGGTATTCACCGTCCGGGTTCGTTCGGTGGCAAACCGAAGCAGGTAATGCGGGCCTCCGGCTTTCGGTCCTGTTCCCGACAGACCGACACCGCCGAAGGGATTCACTCCCACCACCGCGCCAATCATATTTCGGTTAACATAAGTATTGCCTACGCGCGTCTGGCGGAATATTTCCTCGGCGCGTTTTTCGATTCGGCTGTGGATACCCAGCGTCAGGCCATAGCCAGTGTTATCGATATCGCGAATTATTTGCGGCAGCGACTTGGAGGAAAAACGAATGACATGCAACACGGGGCCAAAAACCTCCCCCGACAGCTCGGAAATATTTTTCAGTTCCGCAATATGAGGGCCGATAAAGATTCCATTCTCCGGTATATTCTTTTGATAGCGATAAATTAATTTGCCCTGCCGATCCAATTGCTCGATATGCCCGCGCAGATTTTGTAGCGCCTCCCTGTCGATAACCGGTCCGATATCGCATTCCAGCTGCCACGGAAAGCCCACTGTCAATTCATCGCAAGCGCCTTTTAACAGGTCCATAATCTGGTCGGCATTTTCCTCCTGCAAATAAAGTACTCTCAATGCGGAACAACGCTGGCCGGCGCTTTTAAAGGCGGAGGTAATCACATCGTCGACAACCTGCTCAGGCAATGCGGTGGAATCGACAATCATGGCATTGATGCCGCCGGTTTCGGCAATAAACGGAATGATCGGCCCTTCGCGTTGCGACAACTGGCGGTCGATAATTTTTGCCGTCTCGGTGGAGCCGGTAAAAGCGACGCCGGCAAGGCGCGAATCGCTGAGAAGAATTTTACCCACCGTCGCGCCATCGCCGGTAACAAGGTGCAAAATATTTTTCGGTATGCCGGCACGATGCATAAGCCGCGTGACGTATGACGCTATCAACGGCGTCTGCTCCGCCGGCTTGGCGACCACACTGTTTCCCGCTGCAAGCGCGGCAACTATCTGCCCGGTAAAAATCGCCAGCGGGAAATTCCATGGGCTGATGCAGGCAAACACACCGCGCCCACAAAGGCTCAGCTCGTTATGCTCGCCGGTCGGTCCCATCAGTATCCGCGGTTTTCCGAACTGGCGGCGTGCAATCGCGGCATAGTAATAGCAAAAATCGATTGCCTCGCGAATTTCGCTTACCGCGTCCGGCAGTGTGCGGCCGGCTTCGTGACTGATTAAATAAAGGAGTGTCGGTGTTTCACGTTCCAGTGTCGTTGCAATATTTTCGATAATTGAGGCGCGGTTTTCGCCTCCCACTGCATTCCATTCCGGTTGTGCCTGGTTGGCGATATCGATGGCTTTTTCTATCTGTTCAATAGTGGCATCGTAGCTGGCACCAACTTTCAAACCACAATCCGCCGAACTGACTACAGGTATTTCTCCGGCAATCAGCTCACCGTTTACAACCGGACCCAAAGAATAATTTTCAATCTTTTTTTGCCGGAGTTGTTCCAGTATTTGAGTGGCGGAAACAGGGTCAGTCAAATCCATTCCGGGCGAATTTTTTCGCGGCGGATCGGCGGCTTCAAAAAGCGCGACCGGTTTTCCCAGCGCCGGATGGCGATACGAATCCAGCTCGCCGATGCGATCGTGTAGATCTTCTATCAGTTTCTCGACCGGTGTTTCGCGACTCATAAAACGATTGACGAAGGAGCTGTTGGCACCGTTTTCCAGCAAACGCCGCACAAGGTAAGGCAGCAGGTCTTTATGCGCGCCCACCGGCGCGTAGACCCGAACCGGAATATCCGGATGTATTTTTGCCAACTGTTCGTACAACAGATGACCCATGCCATGAAGGCGTTGAAGTTCGAACGGTTGGTCTTTTGCCAACGCCAGAATCTGTCCGATGGTGTAGGCGTTGTGGGTGGCAAACTGCGGGTAAATTACATCGCTTGCGCTCAATAATTTTCCGGCGCAACAATAGTAACTTAAGTCGGTGTTCGCCTTGCGGGTAAAAACCGGGTAATCCTCCACCCCTAATTCCTGCGCGCGTTTAATTTCGCGATCCCAGTATGCGCCCTTGACCAGGCGCACCATGAACCTGCGTCCGGTTTCACGGGCCAGCGTTGTCAGCCAATCGATAACGTAAGGCGCCCGCTTTTGGTAAGCCTGAACAACCAAGCCCAGGCCGTCCCAATTTTGCAGCGACGGTTCGCGCGCCAGGGCCTCGAATAAATCCAGCGAAATATCGAGACGTTCAACTTCCTCCGCATCAATCGCCAGGCCAATATTGAATTGCCGCGCCTGCTGCGCAAGTTCAAGCAATACCGGCAACAGTTCCGCCATTACTCTTGGGCGTTGATTGATTTCGTAACGGGGGTGCAACGCTGAAAGTTTGATGGAAATGCCATTGGTTTCTTCCACCGGTTCGCTGTCGTTCGCCTTGCCGATACTCTGAATGGCATGAAGGTAAGCTTCGCGATAACGGTGTACCTGCACTTTTGTGCGCGCACCTTCGCCAAGCATATCGAAGGAAAACCGTGTTCCCTTGCGATTGATTTTCGGTCCGCGCTTGCGCGCCTCTTCGATATTGCGGCCGAGTATGTACTGGCCACCCATAATGCGCATTGCGTGCAGTACCGCCCGCCGTATTACCGGCTCGCCCGCGCGATGAACCAGCTTTTTGATCCACGAAGCCGGCTGCTCCCGGGTTTCCCGGTCCAAGGTAATTACCGTGCCGGAAAGCATCAGGCCCCAGGTGGAAGCGTTGACAAAAAGGGATTCGGAATGGCCCAGGTGTTTTACCCACTCGCCGGCGGTAAGTTTTTCGGCGATAAGTTCGTCGGCGGTATCCGCATCCGTCACACGCAACAGGGATTCCGCCAGGCACATCAGCGCCACGCCCTCCCTGTTTGACAGGCCAAACTCCTGGAGAAAGGCATCCAGCGTTTCCTGGTGATCGCTTTGTTCGCGACATTTGTATACCAACTCGCGCCCGGTGTTCAGCGCTTGGCGACGAATATCCGGGTCCAGGTTTGAATCGGCGAGAAGAGTTTCAACGCAGGTATCTTCATCGGCGTATAGTTTTTTCCGCAACAGCGCGCGTTGATCGTTGACTGACGAAGATTCGGACAAAAGCGGCACCTCGTAACATCATCCACGGATGCCTTATAGTTTACGCTATTTCACCTGTTCGTTCCGGTATTGCACAGGGCGGGTAAGCGATGGTCCGACACTTCGGGCGCCACCCGCCGTCTTGCCGATGCGTGCGGAGTGTTACAACATCAGGACATCCCGTGCCAGCACGTCGACGCACTGGTTCGCGCCATTGGTAAGGTAACTTTTCAAAAGGCCCGCGTTATTTTCCAGAAGCTGCTCGCGCGTCGGTGGGTTGTTGTCATCTCCCTGAGTAGTACGGCATAGCGTTTCGGCAATAACTTTACCTGCCTTGGTGTCGATTAACCGCATGCGGGCATTGTAGATAACCCGGTAGTGAGTCCAGTCGGTGGGATAGTAACCGAACATCCAGTTAAAGGTTTTTACATCCAGGAGATAATCCACACCTGGATAGGCGGCAATCAGCGCTTTAATATCATCCTTCTTCGCGACGATATCCGGCATATCGACAAATTCAATACTGCGCGAAGCCTTAAGTCTTTCCACCAGCCCTTCGGTAATACCAAAGGCAGGATCGGGAATATTATTTTCCCGTACAATCTCGTTTCCAGCGGAAATCATGGCGGCCGCACCGATTAGACCCAGCGTCGCCTTGCCGGCGGTCATTGCACTGAAGTCGGGCATGGGATATTGCGTTGCCGCCATGCTCGAACCTTTAAGTGAAGCGGAGGTATCCTGGGACAATGGAATATGTTTGACGCTGGTACAGCCCGTGAAAAGTAATACAGCGGTAGCAAAAGCAAACGGGAAGCAGACTTTCTTTAACATTTTTGTTTTCCTTTTTTATTTGGGGAACGGTGACAGAATTCCCTGGCTTGTAGATTGAGCCCTCTCCAGCTTCCATTACGAATCGGATAGCACAGAAGAATCTCCTGAAATGGTTTGGCTTTTGCACTCGTTCCCTTTCCCTGTTTGGGCAACCGCCAGGATGCCCTTTGCCAAACCACCTGTTCTCCGGGCTATCTGATAGAAAGGGGTTTAAACATGCCTTCTGTCAGGGATAAAGACACACGAGAACGGGATCCCCTCCAAAATTGTTGGAATTAAAGTGGGAAAATCTGCAGTAGGCTGCGGCCAAGGGAACCCGGGGTGTGGCGGAGCGTTTCAAGGGGTGGGCCGGGAGGGGGCGGCAGGCGCAGTGGAAAGAGTAATAACGTTGCCGGACGGATCCGCCTCGGCTTTTAAACCGAGCGCCGCTTCGAGTGCCTTAAGGGTCATTTGCGTATCGGCCAGTTGAATAACCGCGGTAATTTCCCTGTCGCCGTTACTGCTTGAGTCCAGAGCAATCGTTTCCGGAAGGTAACGATCCAGGTCGACGATAACCTCACTCAAAGGCTTGCCCCGAAAGATCAATTGTTTCTCCCGCCAGGCCAGCGCAGCCTTCGCATCGAGCTGTTCCGGTTTACCGCCGGCGGCGGCCATATGGATGCCGGCGCGCTGGTTGGCCTGCAGCACAACATCGGGTTCGACTTTCGCTTCCGGGGTGGAATCGGCCATCAGGGCGACGCGCCCATCCACGACGGTCACCACGGTATCGGCCTGCTGTTGGTGGACGGAAAAGCGCGTACCAACCACACGCACCAGCCCGAATTCAGTGACAACCTCGAATGGACGCTCCCTGTTATCCTTTACATCGAAAAACGCCTCCCCCTGGTGCAGGGTGACGGTGCGCTTCTGCCGGGTGTAATAAACGTCGATACGGCTGTCGGTGTTCAGGGTAATACGGCTGCCATCGTCCAGCAAAATCTCACGCTGTTCGCCCACCAAGGTTTGATAGGTTTCAATTTGACTGCCGGTGGTGAAAAAAATCAGCCCCGACACCAGCAACAGCGAGCAGGCCACCGCCCAGCCCTGCCACGCCTGGAATTGCCAGAATGACCGCGCGGCCGGCTCCCGCGCGCGCTCCAATACCGCGCCGCGCTCCCAAAGCTCTTCAGCTTTAATATAGGCCGCCTGGTTGAGCGGCGAGGCATTCATCCAGGCGAAAAATTCATCCTGCTCCGCCTGGGTCAGCCCCGGTGAATTCAGCTTCGCCAGCCATCGGATCGCGACATCTTCCGCCTGCATTGCATTTACGCCTCTGCTGCTCATACATCCGCCTCCCCGCCCAATTCGTCCCGCAGGAATTTCAAGGTCTTAATAATATGCTTTTCCACCGTGCTTTCCGAGATATTCAGCAGCTCGCTGATTTCCCTGTAGGTTTTATCCTGCACACGACTGAGCAGGAAGGTACGCCGGTATTTTTCCGGCAGCTTCCCAATTGCGTGTTCAACACGCTGCAAATCCCGGCTGGCGGAGAAAGAGCGCTCCGGCGTCAGTTCATCGCCTTTCTCTCCTTCATCGGTATCGATACCGGCGACATACTGGTTGTGCGTCTGGTGCTTGCGAATACGGTTGAGTGCCAGGTTGCTGGCGGTTTGATACAAATATGCTTTGGGATTTTCCAGGTTGCCGATACTGTCCGTGCGCAGAATATTGTGAAAGGCATCCTGCACAATATCCTCGGCCTCGTGATCAACGCGTTTGAACCGTTGCATGATCAGGCGTAACAGCTCCGGTTGATGCTTTTGAAACAGCGACGCCAGCGGATGTGTATTTTTCATTTACAGTTCGATCCGAAGTGTTGCGACAAAAGATCTCCCTGGTGATTCATTCATCCGAACGCCATCCAGAATGGCGGTATAGTATTGTTCGTCGAGTGCGTTTTTAACCGCCAGCGCCAGCACCGGTTGTGACGCGATAACATCAAATCGGTAGGAAAGCCCGAGATCCACCAGCGCGTATTCGCCCAACCAGTAATCGTTTTCGTCGTCGGCGAGCCGGTTGCTTACATATTTATAGCCGCCGTTAATCTCGAAGCCGTTTTTAAATTGATAGCGGGCAAAAAAACTGGCGGTCTGCTCCGCCGCCAGCGCCGGTTGGTTGCCCTCGTTTTCTCCGGACACAATTTCGGGATCGATCATGGAAAACGCGCCGATCACGTCAAAGCCGGGTCGAACCTGCCAGGTAAAGTCGAGGTCGAAGCCCGCATTTTGCTGTTCGTGTCCCCGCATTGACGTTCGGATACCTTCGATAACATTGATATCAACTATATTTTTTTTGTTGATTGCAAACACGGCAAAATTCGCCAACAGTTTTCCATCCAGCAACAGGGTTTTCACCCCCAGCTCAATTTGATTCGACAGTTCCGGCTCCGCCGCGCGCGGGCCGATATCGTCGATATGATAGTTCGCCCGCAACGCTTCGCTGTAACTTGCGTAAATGGAATGTGAATCGCCGGGCTTGTACACCAATCCAAGCTGGGAGGAAAAATCATTATAGGTTCGCAGCGGCGTAAAAACGCCATCAGCAAAATCGGTAAACTCTCCCTCGGTTTTGGTGTAGCGACCACCGGCGGATAATACCCACTGCTCGTTCAGTTCAATATTATCCTGAACGTAAATACCGTAGTCATCGTAGAGCAGGTGGTAATCCACCAGTTCGAGATCCCCCAGCGGCCGGTCGGGGTCAAAAATTGTTTCAGTAATATCAAGCAGCGCCAGCCCGAAATCAGCTTCAGACCAGGTTTGCAACGGAAACGGATTGCGTACTTCCACCGTATAGGCCTTGTAAAGATCCTGCCGGTGCCAATCCGCTCCCATGGTGATGTGGTGGATCAGATCACCGGTGCTGAAAGAACCCTCCAGGTTTATCGCCGCATTATTCTGGGTTTCAAAGGCTTCCTCGTCGTAAATACCGCGAATATTGCCGATGGAATAAAACACGCCGGAGGGACGCGGATCGAGTAAAATCGGCAGCGCGATCTGGCCGCCTGGAATCAGCAGCAGGTAATCGTTTCCCCAGTTATTGTTTTTATAAAACACATCGGTTTTAAGCAGCGTGTCGCCGGTAGTGCGAACACCGGTGCGATGCTCGTCGTGCCAGAAATATTTAGCCTGTAACCGCCAGTCCGCGCCAATATAATGATTCAACTCGGCACTGAAAAGTTTGAACTCGGTGTCGAAACCGTCGCGCGCCTGTTTGGCAATATCGTCCAGCATTGCACCGTCGAAAACGCCCTCAACAGGACGAAACACCGCAAAATTGCGATCCCAAACCTGCTCCGCTTTTTGATATTCGTAGCCCAAATCCACGATAGTGTTCGGGCTCCATTGCCAGGAAGCCGAGGTGGCAATTAATTGCCTGTGGATGTCCGATATCTCCGCCGCCTCATCCCGCGCTTCGTCGGCGAGTATCACACGGTAATTGATATCGGTATCGACCGGCGCCTGGCCATTCAGATCCAGGTTCACAAACCGCTGGCCATCGCTGCCCGCGCCGAACCGGGAGTGAAAAAAGGAGAGCCCTTCCGGTTTTTTTCGCACCACGTTCACCATGCCGCCCGGTTCCGCCTGGCCGTACAACAAAGTTGACGGACCTTTTAAAATCTCCACCCGTTCGACGTTTGCCGGCAACATTTTAACGCCGGTGGTATCGCTCAACCGAAAGCCGTCGACGTAAATGGCGTGACGACGGAAACCGCGAATATAAATATCATCATTGCTGTCGGTAATGCCGTCGCCCGGCGTGATACTGCTGGCATATTTAAGCACATCGCCGAGGTCGGTGGATTCCTGGTCCCGTATCAATGTTTCGGGAATCACGTTAATAAAACGCGAGGAATCAAAATACGACATATTGCCGTGAAGGTGGGAGTTACTAACCGTGTGATAGCGAAATGGGTAACTTGCGCCCACCACCACCAATTCCTCAATGGTTTCCGGCTGCTCCACCGCTGGAAATTCAGTAACAATTTCTGTCTTTTTCGGCTGGATAACGTAGGCGCCCGTCTCCGGCTGGTAGCGATATTCAAACGGTGTGCCGGACAGCAAGCCGGACAGGGCGTTATCAACGGTATTGGGCCCCACAACAAAACCGGAACGGTAGTTTTTTATCAGGTTGTTATCGGTAATAACCGTAACATTTGCCTGCAAGGCAAACTCGATCAGTCCGGTTTGCAGCGACTGGCCCGGAAGATCGAAATAGTTGACTTTCTCCCTGCCGGTATCGGCAAAAGTTTGTGCCCCTGTTACCGCCAGACCGACAAGCCCGAGCGCAAAGCAACGGGGAAAACTCTTTTTGATTTTATACATTATTATTTACAGCACTTGGACTAGTGTGGTGTAACAAATAGTATGCGCATATCAGCGAGTTGCCAAGCGGTGCTCCGCAAGGCGCACTTGCGCAGGCATATTGGGCATATGTCAAGCAAGTGCAAGCCTTCCGCTCCTGCTATCGGCCCTCACCTACATCCATATAAGCGACACGGCGGAGGGCCGCTTGGAGGCTCGCCCGAAGGGTGCCCTCCAGATTGGCCGCCGCTGTGTTGCGGCATTTGCAAATATTCTCGATATTCGCTGCATGCCGCGCCTTGCCGCAGCCAATCTGGAGGGCACTGATATGTGCATACTATTCGTTACACCACACTAGTTACCTGGAGTTGCTACCTGGTGCGGTAGTACGCTTCCTCGCTCAGCTCGTGATAATCCCTGATATCGTCCATATAGGTTTTATAGGACTTGTAAACCTTGGCGAATACGGGATCGTTTTTGGCGGTTTCCTCATACACTTCAAAGGAAAGTTTTTTCAATGTCGCCAATACATCGTCCGGAAACTGCCGAATATCCACGCCGTGTTTGTCCACCAGTTCATTCAGCGCATCATTATTGCGCGCAGTGTATTCGTCCAGCATATCCTGGTTGACCGCGCGCGCCGCCACTTCAATTATTTTTTGCAGGTCCGCTGGCAGGGAATTGTAGGCATCTTTATTGATGATAATTTCCAGAGCGGGACCGGGTTCCTGCCAGCCGGGATAATAGTAATATTTGGCAATCTGCTGGAAACCGAACGCCAGATCGTTGTAAGGGCTTACCCATTCGGTTGCGTCGATTACACCGGACTGCAGGGAGGTATAAAGCTCCCCGCCGGGAATATTCACCGCCGTGCCACCGGCGCGGGAAAAGACTTCACCTCCCAAGCCAGGGATGCGCATTTTCAGGCCCTTTAAATCCTCGATGGAATTGATTTCCCGGTTAAACCAACCGCCCATTTGCACCCCGGTATTGCCGGCGGCGAAGGGAATCAAATTAAACGGCGCGTAAACTTCGCGCCACAATTCCAAACCACCACCGTAATGCAACCAGCCGTTGAACTCCTGTGCGTTCATACCGAAGGGAACGGCGGTAAAAAACGGCGCGGCGGGAATTTTGCCTTTCCAGTAATACGCCGCGCCGTGGCCCATCTGCACGCTGCCGGAGGACACCGCGTCGAACACACCCAGCGCCGGCACAATTTCGTTGGCGCCGTGCACCTGGATTTTCAGGCGGCCATTGCTCATCTCGTCCACCCAGCGGGAAAAGTTTTCCGGCGCAAGCCCGAGGCCGGGGAAATTTTTCGGCCAGGTGGTTACCATTTTCCAGTGGTAAACTTTTTGATCGGAAATAATATTTGATGCTTCACCGCCGGTCACCGTATTCGCGGTTTTTAATACCAGCAGGGCAAAAAGCAAAGCCACCAGCGCGAGCAGGACAATAATTGCGGTGGGCATCCACCAGGGGGAATAACGGGCGTTCATGTGTTTCTCATTTAATAATTATTTTTTCCTGCATTGTGGGGGGTAAACGATGGTCCCGCGCTTCGGGCGCCACCCGCCATTCTCTAAATTACCTGCAATTTGGCATACTGCAAAACCAAACGCTTCACGCCTTCATTGGAAAAATTCACCTGCACGCAGGCGTTCGGCCCGCGCCCCTCGAACTGCAATATCACTCCTTCGCCAAACACCGGGTGCAACACCTGCTGGCCCAGACTAAAGCCGGGGTACTGCTCCATCAGCGCGCCGTTTTCCATCGTATGAATACTTGACGATTGGGAATAACTGGCAGGCCGGCTGATGGTGGCATTAATTCGCACCTCCTGGATAAACTCCCGCGGAATTTCCCGCACAAAACGAGACAGCGCGTTGAAGTTTTCACTGCCGTGCAGGCGCCGGCACTCGGCATAGCTGATCACCAGTTTTTCCATTGCGCGGGTAATGCCCACGTAGCAAAGCCGCCGTTCCTCTTCCAGCCGCTCCGGGTCCTCGACGGACATCTTGTGGGGAAACAGATTCTCCTCCACCCCCGCCAGGAACACCAGTGGAAATTCCAGGCCCTTGGCGCTGTGCAGGGTCATCATCTGCACCGCGTCTTCATAATCGTCCGCCTGTTGATCGCCGGCATCCAGGGCGGCGGTGTCGAGGAATTCCTGCAGCGGGGGAATCCCCCCGTCTTCCGGCTCAAACAGGCGGCAGGCGTTGACCAGTTCCTCGAGGTTTTCCACCCGCGCCTGGCCGCGCTCGCCTTTTTCCTTCTGGTGAAAATCCAGCAGGCCGGACTGGCGCACCACATGCTCCACCTGTTCCCCCAGGTCCATGCCCGCAATCGCCGCTTCCAGGTCATCGATCAACGCGACGAATGTTTTCAGGGCATTGGTGGCGCGGGCGGTGAACACAGAATTATTGATGGCCGCCTGCATCGATTCGTACAGCGAATGCCCCTGTTCGCGCGCCAGCACCCGAATAGTATCGATGGTTTTCTCGCCGATGCCGCGCGTGGGGGTATTGATCACGCGCTCGAAGGCCGCGTCATCCTGCCGGTTCAAAATCAGGCGCAGGTAGGCGAGTGCATTCTTGATTTCCAGCCGCTCGTAGAACCGCTGGCCGCCATAAATGCGGTACGGCAGGCCCTCGCGGATAAAGGCCTCTTCCAGCACCCGCGACTGGGCGTTGGAACGATAGAGAATAGCCGCTTCGCCGGTCTTGTTGCCCTTGTCGATCCAGTCCCGGATGCGCTCGACGATATAGCGCGCCTCGTCCTGCTCATTAAAGGCGGAGTACAAATCAATGGGCTCGCCCTCAACGCCGGCGGTCCACAGGGACTTGCCCAGGCGCTGGGAGTTATTGGCGATAACCGCGTTGGCGGCGTTGAGAATATTAGCTGTGGAGCGGTAATTCTGCTCCAGCCGGGTCACCTGCACGCTGTCGAAATCCTTCTCGAACTGCTGGATGTTTTCGATGCGGGCACCGCGCCAGCCGTAGATGGACTGGTCGTCGTCCCCGACCGCCGTCACCAGCCCGGTTTTACCGGCCAGCACCCGCAGCCAGGCGTACTGCACGGCATTGGTATCCTGGAATTCGTCCACCAGCAAAAAGCGGAAACGCTGCTGGTAGTGTTTCAGCAAATCGGGCTTTTTCAGCCACAGTTCGTGGGAGCGCAGCAACAGCTCGGCAAAATCCACCAGCCCGCCGCGCTCGCAGGCTTCTTCGTAAGCGGAATAGACCATCTTCATGGTAATCAGGAAGGGATCGTGCCCCTCCTGCACATACTGGGCGCGCACGCCCTCATCTTTCTGGCCGTTGATAAACCATTGTGCCTGCCGCCACGGCCAGCGGCCCTCGTCCAGGTTCAGCGCCTGGTAAACGCGCTTGATTACCCGCAACTGGTCGTCGCTGTCGAGAATCTGGAAACTCTGCGGCAGGTTCGCCTCCTGCCAGTGGGCCTTGAGCAGGCGGTGGGCGATGCCATGAAAGGTGCCCACCCACATATTGCGAATGCCACCGTGGCCCACCACATCCCCCAGCAACACCGAGAGGCGGTCTTTCATCTCGCGGGCGGCCTTGTTGGTAAAGGTCACCGCCAGAACCTGGTGAGGGGAAACGCCCTCGACGCGGGTCAACCAGGCGATGCGATGCACCAGCACGCGGGTTTTGCCGCTGCCGGCCCCGGCCAGAATGAGTTGGTTGCCGGCCGGCGCGCTGACGGCCTCGCGCTGGGCTTCGTTGAGATCATTGAGAAGGTCTGAAACATCCATGGGTGGGGATTGTAGCAAAAGGGGGACTGGAAGGCGCCTTTATTGTCCGTGAAGAACCGTTGCTTCAGGTTCCCGTTACAGAGCAAGTGTAATCTGATTGTAATGGACATGACGTCACTGTCCCTCATCTGCCAGCGACACTTTTAAACATTGACTTTGCAAAGGCTCAGGGGTAATTTTGCATAGAATTCGCACAAATAATAATCCAACGTGAATTCAACAGTCTGGACTCAAAATGGATGGTATAAATTCTCTAGCATGATTTTACTTAAAGAATTCGACAGCTTAATTGATGCGGAAAGCCTTTCAGAAAGACTGAGGTCCGCGGGTGTTTTAACCCATATCTCCGGCAAGCATGCCAATCATCTGGGGCCAGCCGTCACCGGGCCTATAAAAGTGGGTGTGTGGGTTGTATTGGATCACCAGGTTCAGGATGCCGAAGCTTTGTTAATTAACAGCGAGCATCATGTTGCACAGCCTCTTACTGAGGAGGAGATGGTCATGCTTGAAGCGCAGGGGAAACACGCTATTGGGAAGTTGGGCATATATGCGGCACTTGCAGTGTTGGGCATTATTGGGTTTGTTGCTTTCATCTTTATCAGATTGTCCAGCTCACAGCATTTGACCATGGCGCCGGATTTTTTCTGATTTTCATGAACCCAAAACGGATATGGAGGTAGCCATCCGGTAGACCCGCGAGCTGGCAAGAACTATATTAAGAATAAGGTTTAAGGATCAGGGAATTGAATGGGTAGAGAAGCCTGTCGAGTGATCTTTTTAAGCCGCCTTTTATAAGGATCGTGCCAGCAAATTCGGTCGATCCGGCGGTGGCTCTCCAGAAACTCGCCGTAAACCCATCCCTGGGGGCTCTACGGACAACATCCATGTTGCCGAAGGTTTCTGGAGAGCCACCGCCGAACCGACCTACCATGGCGGCTATCGGCCAGACTGTATATGCAGTGGTATTCAAGTCCTATCTCTTTGCGCGTTTTTCTCGAAAGTGTTGAGCATAACTACAACCGAAAGAGGACATATCATGAAAAACCAAGCAGCCACCCAGGAACTCTCCAGCGACGTTGATCTCACGCCCATGTTGGATGTGGTATTTATTCTTCTGATATTTTTTATTGTTACGACAAGCTTTATAAAAGAGAAAGGCTTGGAAACCAATTTACTACCGGAAAGGAATACTGGTCACTCTGAAATTCCCTCAACACTGTTTACCGTTGACGCCAACAACAACGTTATTTTTGATAACCGTGTTATTAACGAGAAAGCCATACGCTCGGTGCTAACACAGAAACTGGCGGAAAACCCGGAAGGGATATCACTTCTCGTTAATGCCCATGAGGCGTCATCAGTAGAAACGTACGTAGCAATACTGGATGCGGCAAAGCAAGCCAATATTACGGCCACTGCGCTTAAGTCGTATAAGTAAAGAGTTCATATCCGGGCATCCAGGTCCGGGATTAACACAGACGGATACAAATGGACTTTCTCATAAACATCGATGTAGATGACCTCGAAGCGGCCATTCGCTTCTATAACACTGCCTTTGGATTGCGCATTGGCCGTCGCTTCGGTGCCTTTGGAGTGGAAATGCTCGGAGGCCCCGCACCCATCTATCTGCTGGCCAAGGACGCAGACACACCCTCGGCGGAGACGACTTCACAGGTTCGGAGCTACGATCGCCACTGGACGCCGGTCCATCTGGATTTTATTGTTGAGGATATTGAAAACGCTGTTAAAAAAACCGTTCAAGCAGGCGCACGGCTTGAGAAGCCGATCGCGACGCAGAAATGGGGCAAGTTAGCGCTTATGGCTGACCCTTTTGGCCACGGGTTTTGTTTTGTGCAGTTTCTCGGTCGTGGCTATGATGAGATTGCTGACTAACATTGCCGGCTAAGGTAGCTACAATTTGTCTGGCAATAACACGCGCAAAAGGAATAACGCCTTGAAGAAAAGAACAATGGTCCTGGCCCACCTTCCCGCTGCGCGACAAACGGACCGGCATGATGCCCGAACTCGCTGAAGTTTTCATGGATGATAATGCCGATGGTGCGCGGACTATCGACACGCTGGAAGATTTGGCGTTGGTGCCGGAGGATTTTTCCGGTTATATATGGACGGACAAGATTGAGTTGATTGGGCCGGCGGTTCGAGAAAGGCTAAAAAAATAGAGCGCAATAGAGCCAAGGGCTAGGAACAAGATAAGGTCCGTCGCCTTGGTTAGTAAGCGCGTCAACTGCGACGCTCGAATATTACAACGGGTGTCTGAGCAATTTGCGTCATAAGCTCTGCTCTGCGTGATTTGCCACTGATGAAAAGCGTTAGGTGCTTAAAATAGCAAAATCAATCGCGTTAGTAATTTGCTCTCGAAAATGGATTAAAGAACCGACAGGGGCTTTTAATTGCTTTGCAGGTATTGAAGAAATTTGGGGTGTGAGCAAAAGCAATTTTTCTCCTTCAAAATTAAATTCAGGTGTTAGATTTTTCATTGCAGCGTTTCCGAAATAGGAAGCAAGCCCAAGCGGGATCACTATGCGGGTTGCCAACTCTGCAATGTACGGGCTTTGGATATCCACAAGGTAAGGAAAAAGTTTATTGCTGGTTTTGCTGGGGTTTTTATAAACGTCAAACTGTGCCATCAAAACTCCCGAAATTCATCGCCAAAACACCCGTTCTCCTCCACGAAACTATTATATGAAGCGATTGCCTGCTTATTTTCCTCGGCCCATTTCCGCGCCTCTGCTTCTACCAACTTCTGCTCAAGCGCTTGTTCCAAGGTCGCGGAGAGGTTAATGTTCATAGCACGACTTTTAGCCAGCAAGTCGCTGTTTAAACTCAAGTTGGTTGCCTTTTTGGGTGCATTTTCATCAAATAAATTACGCATAAATCACCTAAAATCAATAACTTAGGGTTTGCGCATAAGACTGCGCGTACTGATGCGCATTGTAATGCATCTACCGCGACAATCAAGCCGAGCTTTCAACCGTTACAACGAGTGTCTGAGCAAATTTGAGTGCTGTTTACTCGGAGTCCAATGCTTTCGGTTTGTGGGGTTTTCTTTTCCTCGGAGGCAAGGCGGCGCTCGACCTTTTTAACATCTTCTGCCGGTGGCAGTACTTCCGGGCGAATGCCCCGCTCCAGCAATGTCTTGCGCACGGCCTCGTTGTTGGTGATGTGCTCGCTGGAGATGTCCTGCTCACAGTCCATGCGATGCTCCCGGGCGTTGAATATAGTAATTTCGGTAGCGAAATCCTTTGCCTTGAGCACGATGGTGGGCGCGAAGTCCGCCAGAGGGCGGCTATCCGGCACTTTCCAGTGGGCTTTCATTTCCTGGGTAGTTTTGCCGAATAAAGCTTGGTCTCCCTTGCTGCGAATTAACCCGAAATTGCGATCGTCACCGGTTTGTTCGTAGATAACGGCGGAGAGTTCTTTTTCGGTAGAGGAGAGTTTTCTGCGGGCGGATACCCGCTCGGCTTCCAGCAGGCGCTGTTCTATCAGTTCGGCATGGCGGGTCTGCACCGCGAAGTAAGTTTGGGCGAAGGCGATTTCCGGCTTGCGAGGATCGCCGTTCTGGGCGATCAGATAGCAGGCATAGCGGGTGAGCATAATGTCGTCGATTTCGCGCTGGCTGCCGGAGCCCAGTTCGACCATTTTGTTGACGCCAACAAAATGGTCTCCAATCGCGTGGCCGGATATTTCACAGGCGGTTTTTGCCTTGGAAATGGCTGTGCTGTTGAAATTACGCCATTCGGTGTAACCCAGCAGGTGCTGAATGTCGCGCGCCAGCCAGTATTCGACGCCGGAGTCGGTGCGCTGCGCATGCGATTCAAAAGTGTCTGTCAGGTAACGTATTTGCTCTGTTTTCAAGGGTATTCCTCCCTGTGGTGACCTATCCTTATTCGCTATATTAGGCTGGCCGGATTATTCCCCACCTGGTTAGCTTTTAAATGTGAATGCCAGGCCCGACAGTGGGTTACCGCATCAGGCACCTACAGGGGTGAGGAACCTGTTTTTTGTACGGATTGCGCAGGCATAAACGGCAACTGGTTGAATATACAGCTATAGCGTGGAATATTCAACCTTTACAATACGTGCCTGGCAACAGAAATTACTCACTGGAGAAAAAATGGAGTTCCCTCTCGTTACAACAAGCTGGCTCGACGCCAATATAGATTCCGAACAACTTATCCTTGTTGATGTAAGTATGAGTAAAGTTGTTGGAATAAAGGCCATTGAGTACGAAACGCCACTCTTTTTGCCTAATAGCAAGCGGCTTGATTTAGAAAGTAATTTGTGCGATCTAAATTCCGCACAAATACATGCCTTTCCCACCGAAGAACAATTCACCGAAGAAGCGCGGAAGCTGGGGGTAAATCCGGATAGCATCGTAGTGTTTTATGATAATCAGGGAGTTTATTCAGCCCCGCGAGCCTGGTGGATATTTCAAGCCATGGGCTTTAAAAATGCGTTTGTTCTTGATGGTGGGCTACCGAAGTGGCTGGCTGAAAACAGAAAAGTGGTGCCCAATATTTCCAGCACTAAGCCTCAAGTGGGTAACTTTAAAGCGTTGTTTCAGCCACAACTAGTCTGCGAATCAAACTACATAAATGAACACTTAAATAATGAGCAGTTAAGCGTACTTGATGCGCGATCAAAAGAAAGATTTTTGGGTTTGGCTCCAGAGCCCAGGGACGGTGTCCGTAGCGGCCATATCCCCAACTCCGTAAGCCTGCCTTTCCCGGAGGTGTTGGATGGGTACTGCTTTAAAACGCCTGAGCAGCTATCTGACATTTTCTCAAAGCTGGTAGGTCGAAAAAGCAAACGACTCGTATTTTCCTGCGGTTCGGGAATTACAGCATGTATTATTTTGCTGGCTGCGGTTATTGCTGGTTACGATGATTTGGTTTTGTATGATGGCTCCTGGGCTGACTGGGGAAGCAATGGTGCTTTGCCTGTTAAATAGCAAGCTGATCGAGTAACGGGGGCTACGGATCTAGCTCGCCCCCCATTACACCGACAAGTTCTGGCGCCTGAATCCTTGTGGGATTTTGCATTTCTCGGGTTGTGGCTTATTCTCTAAGGATCGGCTGATTTTTAATCGGTCGTTATATTTAAGAAAAATAATGATGAAAAGGTGCCAAGATGGCCATCGAATCCTCGCGATCAACGTTCCTCACCGGTAACAACGACTGCTGTCGACTTGCTGCAGTGCGGCTGCTTTCTCATACCAGATGCAACGGGTTGAAATGGGGCAGCTTTATTATTACGGAAAAGTAATACGGGGAGTTTACAAAGTAGTTACAAAGCAGCCATGGTACTTGACCCTTTTTTGCTCCGGGTGGGCTTTTAAGCACCTGATTTACGGAGAGATCTTATCTGCTTACTGTGGATATACGTTAGGGCGAAGTCTTTAAACACGTCATGAAGACATATATTAAGACGTTAGCCTTAAAAGGTATATATACCTCAAACTTTCATACAATCCGCTGAGGAGATATGTTAATTAAATTTTTCATTAAAACTATTTCTATATTCGCTGTAGCTGTAATAGTAGGAGTTTCTCTAAATGCTAGAGCCGATACAATTATTGATAGACTTGCCGGGAAATCTGAAAAAACATGGCAAGTGGAGGCATTTGATATCAGTTTGGGGGCCGCAAGTAAATGCACAAAGGGTCTTCAGTATATATTTAATGTAGATGGTACTATTACTACGCGCTCGTGCATAAATTCAGAAGTTCAAGTTAATCGATACTCCTTTAGTATTGAGGACGATGGCATCGATAACTTTATCTCTTATGATGGACAGAAATATCGATTAATTTACTCGATGAAAGAAAATGATTTAGGTTTGGAAGAGGAAGAGTTGGTTATTCGCAAGGATGGGTCCAAGCATATTGCTACAATGGACATCATCATGGTTCATATTCCTTGAGGGCCAAGCCATGGAACGAGCGGAATTCCTGAAATTTAGGATAAGCTTAGCCAGCACAATTATTGCTGGGCTTAGCGTCATATCAGGCGTGGTGATCTACATCCACGGCCTGAACGCATCGATCGAAAAAGAACAAGCTCTTATCGATATGCGTTCTCAAGTCGAGTACCAGCGTAAGCTCTGGGATGAACGCCGAGAAAGTTATAAGGCGTTGGCGACCACACTTGGTGGTATCGCAGCAGAAATTGACATCGATAAAAAGATATCGCCAGAATCTCTAAAATCATTTTCACAGGCTTATTGGGGTTTACTAATCTTGGTCGAAAACGAATCAGTTAAGTCTGAATTGGTTAAATTGAAAGACGATTTTCGGGATTTAGAGAATGGTCGCATCTCGGCTAACAAGATCAAATTGCGTATTGAACGAATAGTTTCCATGAGCAAAACCCATATAGACGAGGTGGTTGATGTATCCAAGCCTTAGGCCCTTCGTATTATTTATATGTATCCATTTCGGATATTGGCCAGCATGGGCAACAGGTGCACAATTCGACAAGATTCACTTACTCCTAATCAGCAATGGTCATTATATTGATCGATCAATGAACGACGACCTGAGTAATTCTGAAACCATAGTAGATTTCAGGGGAGCCCATGTGTCTGCAATGGTGGTGAATTCTCTACTCGATAAGCACTTTGGCTTGGCTTCATCTACCTGGCTACGCTCTGATGAGCGCCGAATCGTCAGCAAAGATGATGTTTTCAAAGTGCTGGGTTCTCTTAAACGAAAAATCAATACACCAGAACAGAATGAATATCTCATTGTTTATTACGTGGGGCATGGCTTTGGGGAGGGAATTGCCTGGAACTACTTTCTTCAGCCGGGGAATGTAGAGTTCCCTAACACTTTGAATTCCTTTGACGTAGAAGCCATGGCCAATCAGCTCATTTATGTGGGAGATCTGAATGATAAATTGATAGAACTTGGCCTCCCCTACACCGTACTGATCGACGCGTGCTATGAAGGAACTGCGGTGGATTTCACCACTGTACCGCTTTTATCGGATACGGCCAAACAAAATCTAAAGGACGTTTCCGCAATATTAAAGGTTATGAATCAATTTAGAGGTGACAACCCGGTTGTTTTCTCGGTGCAGCCGGGAGGCACCGTTCGCAGTGTCACCCACCCCCTCGACCCCAGTCTTCCGTATAACATCGGCCCTCTCGCGCGGCGTCTTGTCCTAAGTGCGCAGCAGTGGCCATCAAAGAGCGCTGTACCACTTGAGCAGATCATCCGTTCCATACAGTCCCCAAGGCTAGATGCTCGAACCCAAGCCGCCGTGTCTTTCGCAGACTTCGAACAGAACTATTCTCTTCGTAGGACGCAAAGTGACACGCGTATAATCGTCGATAGAATTTGGGGTTCGGCTACAACAGCTGATTTACAGCTACTACAAGAAGCATTCCCATACGACGCTTCAACCGTTGCAAGCGACTCGATTGAAATCGCATTCGCCACTATTGCGATCTTGGGCAAACCCGGCGAATACATATCCGACGGTAAGAATTATATCTTCACCACCGGCACCGAAGAGATAAGTATCGAGACTTTGACTGAAAACCAACTCGTCCTCCAAATGGAATTGGAAGGCGAAAGCTGGTCGTTTTCTATAGCAGCTCCCGAGGGCGAACGTCTCGAAAGTAAGCATTACAAAATAGTCAGTCGATATCCCTTCCATGAAGGAGCACAAGCAGGCTTGGAAATATCCGGTGCCGGTCGTGGGTGCAACCAAATTTCAGGCGACTTCGAGATCGATTCGATCAGCTACACAAATGGCATTCCGAGTGCTTTGTCCTTGTCTTATCGCCAGCTCTGCGAGGATGAACATCACCCTATCAGAGGAATATTAATGCTCGAAACTCGACGGCGGTGAAGGTTGGACATCCACAGACGAAAGGGGTCAAGCTAAACCTACCCCGATTTGACGCACACTCTCTAACGGGGACAA
>CAYVIB010000016.1:0-96860 GCA_964451365.1 uncultured Cellvibrionaceae bacterium | reverse complement strand
CGGAAGGTAAAAACTCAAAGTTGAAACCCGCGCGCCCCGCCAGCGCGTCGGGCAGCGGCTCCTTCAGATTCACCGTCAACACAAAGCCATTCTTTTTCGGCGTTGCCTTGATGGAATATTCAAACTTGTGATCGGGATAGCGCAGGAAAGCCTCAATGGTGTCACTTTGCTTATCGACTTTTCGCTCGACGAATTCGGGAATCGGGTCCCACTGCTCCGGTGTGGGATTCAAACGTACGTCGCCGTTGGTGGCGGTGCGCACACCGTGGTGAATAAATTCCACCCCACTCATTTTGGAATCGCTGAAAAAACCGTTGTACCAGTTGCTGAAGACAAGGACATTCAGCCCATGCGTTTCGAGATACTCCTGATCATTGACCGCCAGTGCTTCCCGGGCGGACGCCCCCGCTGAAATCCCTACATAGAGTGCGGTTGCGGTGAGAATTTTGGGTAATAAAGATACAAATTTGCGAGTAAATGTCATCTTACAGCTATCCTCGGACCTGTTGTCTGGTTACTGCTAATTAAAAATTGCCTGGAGGGGAAAGTTGTGGAGGGGCGCCCCGACCAATAAAGTCTATATGACTATAAGCTGCGCGTCCATCAAGTCCATAAACGGCGATTTTGCAAGTTAAAAAGCGCCGGTCGACAAAAAATTCCTCCCTGACACGACTTTCATCCAGATATCACATTGCTATGAAAGCGTGACAGATATTTAAATCCGCGTTAAGCAGCGCCTGAACTCTCCCCGCAAACTAACCCCACTCCCGGTATTAAACGGGACCGATTTATAACACACCGAACAGTTGCAGCAATTCACTCGACGTTCACCATTCACTGACGAGGGCAGCGAAACCAATGACGAATCGTGCGTTAATATTCGAGGTCCGCGATGCGGCGGCATGGCTTTTTCACCGGATAAACATGGTGAAGGATTTGTGCATGTAAGTCCGGCATTCACGGCAAGGGCGGGCTTTCGGCGGCGCTGTATGACTGGAACGATCCGGTGGCAAAAATCGTTATGAACGTGTGAGATAAACAGCGCCGCTCTTGCGGCCGTTGCCTGGATGGCGGGTTCCCCTGACAGAAAGCCATCACTTTTTTTCCAGAAAGGGATTGGAATATTTTTTATTGTCGATAAAACCCGGATCACTTAAGGATTTCAAAAATACCAGCAGATCCCGCTTTTCATTTTCTGTTAACACAAAGCCTTTGATAAACATATCCTTATTAGGGTGCATACGACCATCCCCTTTTAATTCTCCTTCGGCAATAATTCTGCCACCGTCGGCATAAAACTGAATCACCTCTTCCAGCGTGGCAATACTGCCGTCGTGCATGTAGGGCGCCGTGTATTCAATATTGCGCAACGTCGGCGTTCTGAACCGGCCTTTATCTTCCTCTTTGCCGGTAACTTCAAAAAGTCCCTGATCAAACGTATCGGGCAGGTTTTCTGTTACATAATATAGACCAATATTGTGAAACGGCAGAAGTCCGGACGCGGCGTGACTGGACGCTTCGGTGAAATTAAAACCACCGTGGCAATGACGGCATTCGAGCCGTTCCGACATAAACAAATCCAAACCCCGCAACGCGGAAGCGGATAACGCGCTGTCCTCCTTGAAATAGGCGTACCGGTCAAACGGAGAATTAAATGAAACCATCGATCGTACAAAACAGGCGAGCGCATCGACAACATTCCGCCAGTTAATTTGTTCGGCGCTGCCAAAAGCTTTTTCAAATAAATCCTGGTAAAGCGGATCATTTTGCAGGCGTCGCAATACTTCCTGCTCGTTCCCGGCCAAGCCCATTTCCACCGGTGACTCCCCGAACATCGGAATCAGTATTTGCCGCTCGATACTGGCGAGCGAACTGTGCGCCCAGGTAAAGGTGGAGTTCCAGGCGATATTGGTCAGCGTTAAGGTATTGCGCCGGTGGTTTTCGCCGGTCGAGCCCACGGCGGTGGGGCGCCCCCCGGCAAATGCGTGCTGTTGTTGATGACAGCTGGCACAGGATTGGGTCTGGTTAGCGGACAGGCGAGTGTCATAAAAAAGGTAACGGCCCAGTTCCACTTTTTCTTCCGTCATCGGGTTATTTCCCGGCACTACCGGCTCGGGAAACGCCGGCGGTAAACCCCATTGATAATCCTCTGCCTGGCCACAGCCGAAAAGCAGCAGTACTGCAAACAGGAAGGGAAAAAGTTTAAGCCGAAAAATCATAACGACCAGTGAAATAATTTCTGCGCGACACAGTCATTGATACAGCGGCCGGTACCCACGTCCAGCCCCAGGCCATCAACAATTTTGGTACATGCGGTATCCGCCGAATAACTACCCGTGCAGCTTCCACCGTCGCCCTGCTCCAACAACCGCGCAATCCAGTTCAAATTCACTTTTACGGCCCGTTGGGCCGGATCGAATCCGGTTAACCGGACTGTTACCACATTGGGTTGCGCGCAGGGCGCTTCGGGTGGGCGTAAAGCGGACGCCGATTCACAACCGGTGCTACCCAGGTGGAAGGCATAACCTTCAGCGCCGTTTGCAAAATCAAAACGTAAAAATTTGTAACCTTGTTGCCACGTCCAGAAAAGCGTGCTGTCATTTAAAGGCGGTTTGGCGGTAAGCGGGTCTGAATGGTTCAAATCAAACGGCACGCCCAGCTTGAATTCAATACCGTTGAATGTTTGGGCCGGAGCTTTTCCCGCGACGGCATTGTTTTTTGAATTCGGAGTCAAATCCACCAATACAACGGGTTGCCCGTCTATTGCCAGGGCGGTTTTATTTCCTCCGTTATCGAGCAGGTAAATATCGTGGAGATAAAAACGCAGGTCGTTGATTTTGATATTGCGCGGCAGTTCATCGGCGACAAACTCCACCCGAAGATTCGTAGGTTTTTCACCACAGGCAGCTATCAGGCAGGTCAGCAGCAAAACCGCAACCGTCGACACAGTTCTCAAATTCGCATATTGAAAGCTGATATACAATCTCAATAACCTTTACTAAATATGAACTCATCACATAGGGCCGCAATAGAATGATTTCCATCCATGTTGCCGAAGGTTTCTGGCGAGCCTCCTCTGGACGCACCTACCGTAGCGGCAGCATTCAAAGTAACATCATCAGGCAATTATCACCCGGCTTGGAACAGAGATCATCGCATGAATCAGTATAAAAGAGACCATCGCCCTGTTTTCACCCCTTTGCGGGTATGCCTGGGCCTGGCAACGGCGCTTCTGATGACCTTGAGCGCCGGGGCGGCCGCGGATGATTCCAGGCTCCGCTACGTATCCGGCGAGGGCGCCGACCGGGGCGATTGCCTCAACGTTTTCCGGCCCTGCCGGACCCTGACCCACGCTATTGCACAGGCCGGCAAGGGGGACTGGATTGTGGCCGCGGCCGGAGATTATCCCGTGTCCGGCACCGGGGAACTGCATACTCTTATCGGCGCCCTGGGCAGGCTTAAAGGGGGTATGGACCCACTCAGCGATTTCAAAGTTCAGGACACCGCCAATAATGTCTCCACGCTTATCGGCGTTCCGCCCGAATACAGGGAATTCTTCCAGCAGGCTGGCTTTCGGGTTATCGCCGACACCAAGGGAGTCAGCGGGGAGGAAAAGGCAGGCATGCGGGCGCTGTCCAAGCAGCTTTTTGCGGTTCGAAAAAGTCACGGCCAAACTGATTGCGCAAGCGGCAGCGCCGGCCAGTTTCCCTGCCAGAATATCAACCTGCACTCCCACCTGTCCTTTTCCGAACTGGATGACGTCTCCGTCGCGGCGTCCGACATCTGGGGTTTCGTCGACCTCAATACTCATCGGGAGTACGCCATTATCGGCTTGAGTGACGGCGCCGCGTTTGTCGATGTGACCGAGCCAGCCAATCCTTTTGTGGTGGGAATCCATTCCGGCTTGCCGTCCACCTGGCGTGATATAAAGGTGCATCAGGTTTACGATGCCGACGCGGGACGCTGGCGCGCCTACGCCTATATCTCCACCGAAGCGCAGATGGATCTTGCCATTTTCGACCTGAGCCAGTTGCCCAACAGTATCGAACGGATACCTCACACATCGGATCACAAAAGCGCCCATAACGTCTACATCGCAAATGTGGACTACACGTTTGGCGTTGCGCTACCCGGCGACGAACCGGTGCTAACGGTCGCGGGGGCCAACCTGGGCGGAGGACGTTATCGGTTGTATACGCTGAGCAACCCGGAATCGCCGGCCCTGCTGTCGTTGTCCAGCTCCGGTTATATGCACGATGCCGCTTCCATCTCGATAACCGACTCGCGCAAGGATACGCAATGTGCCGCCAATGCGTTGGCAAGCTGCAAGGTGCTGGCGGATTTCAACGAAGAGTCGGTCGACATCTGGGACATCTCCAATCCTGACAGCCCGGACGTATTGAGTTCGTTTACCTACGCGAATGCGACCTATGTCCATTCCGGCTGGTGGACCGAAGACGGTCGGTATCTGCTGGTCCACGACGAACTCGACGAAAGCGGCAGAGGAATCAACACCACGGTGCGCGTTTTCGATATGAGTGATCTCACCAGTCCGCGGCAGATTGGCAGTTGGGTCGGTCCCAACCGCGCCATCGACCACAACGGCTTTGTGCGCGGTAACCGCTACTATGTTTCCAACTACGCCGAGGGCTTGACGGTCCTGGACATAAGCGATCCCACATCCCCCACCCGCATAGCGCGGTTCGACACAATGCCCAGCAGCGCGGATTCCGGCTTTTTCGGCGCCTGGGGTATCTACCCTTTCCTGCCCAGCGGGACCTTGATCGCCAGCGATATCAATTCCGGCCTGTATGTTCTCGAGGACAACTCCCGGCAGAGCGCCAATGGTGGTCTTGCCTTTTCCAGCGCAAATTATTCCGGTGTGGAGGGTGAATCACTGAATATTCAAGTTAATCGCACTGGTGGTGGCGCCGACGCGGTTTCGGTAACGCTAGAGTTGCTCTATCTCACCGCGGACGGCAGCGACGTCGGCCTGGACACCGCCACTTTTAACTGGGCAGACGGCGATACGGGCTCAAAAACAGCCAATCTTCAATTGGTAAACGACAGCGAAGTTGAAAACATTGAACGGCTGGCGATCCGCCTTACCAGCCCCACCGGGGGTGCGGTATTGGCGACGCCCAATATTACCCATGTGTATCTGTCCGACCCATCCCTTGGTACGGAACTGAATTTACTGGCCACGTCCGGAGAAGTCCGGGAACAAACCGGCACCGCATTTATCACGATTAGTCGCAGTGGAAGTGTTAAAGGCGAAGCATCCGTCAGCTACCGCACCCTGTCTGAAAACGAAGGTGAGGCGTTTGAGGCAAGCAGTGGCACATTGACCTGGAAAGACGGTGACGCGGAAGCCAAAACGGTGGCTATACCATTGGTGCGGGATACGGACGTGGATAACGATCAAACCATGCAGGTGGAAATCCACAGCCCGGTGGGTGCGACACTGGGAGAACATTCCATGGCGACATTTACCGTCAAGGACAGTGGCACGGCATCCACGCCAATCGACAGCGGTCAGGGAGGTGGGAACCCGCCTGGCAATACCGGCGGTGGCGGCAGCGGCGGAGGTAATATCGGTCTGCTTGGGTTGATTCTGGCCGCCAGCCTGTTGTTGTTCACGCGTGGGGTGCGCAAACGAAGAATAGCCCGTGGGACGGGCTAGCAAAACGCCGAATAAGTGGAGAAAAGGCGGGTGGCGCCCGAAGTGTCGAACCATCGCTTACCTGCCCTGCGTTTAAAGTGTTTTTAAAAATTCGACCAGCGCCCAGCGTTCACTGTCCGATAACGCGGAGCCAAATTCATGCCCGGCGTTGGAATTCCCCGTCAGCGCCGTATCGAACAGCGAAGCGTTTTCTGTTTGATCGCTTCGCAAACCCACTTTAACAACATCCAGTTCGCGGCTGCCTACATAAAAGGTTTCAGGCCGCCGTTCGGCCGGGAGCAGTAAATCGTACAACGTCGGCACGGACCCATTGTGCAGGTAAGGCGCCGAGGCCCAGATGCCGTTTAATGATCGGGCCTTGTAAGCGCTGCGGGTAAAATCCATTTCCGCATCGTACACGTCCCGCGACTCGTTAATGACGGCGGAAATGGTCGCCAATAATTGATCCAGCATCGAACCGGCCACCGCATTCAGCACCAGCTCAATGGTCTGGGCGGACTCGCCAAATGCTTCCCCGAACAACACGCCGGATTTGCTGCCTTGGAGCATGCCGGTCCTGGAACGGGACTGGGTGAAGTTTGTCGCCATCTTCGGATCCGTTCCCACCTCAGCCAAGGGAATCACGCCCGCTCTTAATTTTCGTTCAGGATCGCTCCTGTCAATCAATTCGTGACAGGACAAACAGCGCTGTCGATATATTTTTTCACCCTGCGCGACCTTTTCCTTATCCGGTTTACCCAATATCTCCTCCGGCCAGACCGGAGATTGCAGTTTATAAAATTGACTCTGGATATATCCCAGGTTCCTGAAGTGGATGGACGAGGCATAACCCAAGCTGTCATCTCCCGTTAAATCCATCTCGCCGTATACCGCAAGCGCGGTTGTGGCGTTTTGCGCGAGTGGCCCCGGTTCCGTATTGATGGCGGAGGCATTCCATTGCACCAGGTCGAGATGGGAGGCATCCCACAACACCGGAATACTCACGGGCGCGTCCGGCGGGTGACCGTTATCCGGCAGCCCCAGCGCCTCCACGGCGACGGCATTGAATATTTGCCCGAAGGCATCGAGCCGGCCATAGCCGGAGGGTACGTCGGTTTCGTTCGCCCCGTTTCGAAGATCAAAGAAGGCCACGCGCGCCTTAAGATCATCTTTTAACTGGTTTTGTTCTTCTTCTGTCTCGTACCCTAAACGTTTTGAAAAACGCTCAAACTTGTTCGCATCCGCCAACGTCGACTTTAATGAGCCGGAAACCATTTTTTCAAACGAATCAAAATCCAGCAGGCCCGGTCCACCGTCGATATGAATAATTTTGCTTTTGTATTTGAGTAGGCCCGCGTGGCAAGCGGCGCAGGTAAGCCCCACCCAAATCTCGCCATCGCCCGACCTGTCGCGCGAAAATCCCGCCGGCAGCCCGTCCGGATTATTTTCCGCCGGCTCCTGCGGAATAAAACCCAACTTCTCCAGCACCCTATCATCACTTAGTAGAAGCGTGTTATCCGCCAGCTCAAGGTTCATAAACCAGTCGTAAAGCATCAGCCGCGAACCGAAACTGGTAAAATTTACCTGCTGTCGGATATCGTCAGTCCAGTTTTGTTCGAGGGTAATAACGTTTTCGGGGACGCTGTAGCGGGAGTATTTTTGTTGAATCGGTCTTGATGCGAAAAGAATGAAACCCAGGATCGACAAAAGAACAAAAAGCAGGGATAAGGCACTGAGGACGTTGCGGCGTTTAATCATGACAAATCCCTTGGCTTTGCTATCCGTCATTAGCAACAGCGGGTGAATCCCATACCCGCTGCTTCAGGACAACTGCCGGATTTATGGATTTAACGCCGTGAGAGAACCTGGCAATTATGTGACAGACTCAACATCTTAGGCGCTTAAAAACAAGTATAGACGCCATTTTCTATAGTGTTTTCAGAAATTCCAGCAAATCCATTCGGTCGTCATAATTCAGTGCCGGTAATACCTCCCCGTTGAGCTGTGCCGTCTTGCCGGCGGCGTACTCGTGCCCGGTGTTGAAGTTGCCGCGCTTACCGGTTTTAAAAAGGAAGCCGTCGTAACCTTCGGTAACGAAACCCACTTTTACCGGATCGAACTCACGGCTACCCACCATGAATTCGTTGGGCCGGTATTCCCCGTCTTCAGGATCGTCCTTCCGTTTAACCGGCAGCAACAGATCATAAAGCGTGGGTACCGAACCGTTATGCAGGTACGGCGCGGTTGCCCAAATGCCATTGAGCGACCGGGCCTTGTACGCAAGCAGCGACCGATAAGGTTTGGCGGTGGTATCAGGATCGTAGTTGCCGGCTTTAACGCTCGGTTTTATATCGTTGTCGAAGAAGGACATACCCAACACATACAGCCAGTCCAGGGTACGGCGGATAACGTTTTTATCGGCGTCCGGCGTGGCCACCACACCCTTGGTGGCCGCGGTAAGGATCTGCGCAACCGGCGCCGGATCTCCCGCGATCAGCGTGCCGACCGTTTCTTTTTGATAGGTGCTGGCAAAGTTGCCGGGATTACCGAGGTAATTGACACTGTTTTCCGCCATCGCGGGATCGGTACCGATATTTTCCAGCGAGGACATTCTGGCAACAATCAGTCTGTCCCAGTTGTTGCGGTCGATAATTTGATGGCAGGACTGGCAGTAACGGGCATAAATCAGTTCACCTCGAGCCGCTTTTTTGCGATCGATCCTGCCGAGAATATCCTCGGGCCAGACCGGTGATTTAAGGCTCTTCAGGTGATCCTCCAGGCGCTCAAGGTTCACCAGGTCAATCGAGGACTTAAAATCGATTTCAATCGCCCCGCGTTTTTGCCCGGACACCAGCGCTGGAATACTGGTAAAGAATCCCGGCTCTTTCGCTTCCCAGTCGAGAATACCGAACACCCCAACCACCTCGCCCGCGTTGCGCCCCAGCGGCCCCGCCCCGGCATTGTTGGCGATACCGTTCCACTGCACATAATCGGAATGGGTGACATCCCACAGGAAGGGATAACTGACGGGCGCGTTGGGCGTATTGAAGATGGCGTCCCGCACATATTTGATCTGCTCGACCGCCAGCCCGGGATAACCCGGTTCGGTGGACATCAGCCGCTCGATCACCTTGGCAAAGCGCGCATTGCCGATAATGGTTTCATCGGCATCTTCCAGAACCAGATCCACCTGTTCCTTGGTAAGCAGCCAGTTGCCCTTGTCGTCGACCACACGCATCAAGACATTCCTTGCCTGCTTTTTATTAATGATGTGCTCGAGAACACGATTGTAAATCCGGCCGAAAGCATCCAGCCGGGCGTAACCATATTCCAAGTCCGAATGGTTGACGAAGTTATATTGCCGAATCGTGCGGGTCCAGGTTTCCAGATCGGCAAGCACTTCCTTTTCCGAATCGTAACTTCCCAGTTCCAGCACTGCCTTTACAAAGCGCTCGCGTTTTTCCGGCTCGTCCTGCGTCTGGACCATCGCCGCTTCCATCGCGTACAGGAATCCCGGCATGTCCGCCATGGAAGGACCGCCATCGATACGAATGGCTTTGCCTTTATAGTTAACCTGCCCCGTATGGCAGGCTGCGCAGGTATATCCCACGTAGTCCTTACCCTGGTAGGTATCCTTCACGAAACCCACCGGCAGGGCATCGGGGTTGAAAAACGTTTTTTGCTGCGGCAGGTATCGATATTTGTCGATGTTGGCCACCGAGCGGAACAGCTCCGTGGAATCTTTTTGCTCCAGCACGAGGAAGAAGTCGTAAGGTAACAGACCGGAGCCCTGGGTGGTGTTGTAAAACCAAAGGCTGTCCGACTCTGCCCAGCCTTGGTCGAGATACACGGGCACGCCATGACCGTCATGAAACTCCGACTCGGTCACCTCGATCGCACCCCGGTGCTCGTGCTGGTCCATGTGCTGGTAGGTTTTTCCCGAAATGAAAACCATGATCAGGAACAAAATAACGTATGCAACCGCATCCACGCAGTGACAACGTTTTATCTTGCCAAGGAACGGGAATATCGAAACCAGTTTATCCTTGATTGCAGTGAAGAACTTTTTCAGTGCGTAAAAAAGAGAATAAAACAGCGTATACAGAATATTACAGACTCTACAGACCATGACGCCCTCCCTGTAATTTTTTATTTTTAACCTGCCGCCAAGTAATGCGGCGGTGTCGATTTTGTTTGATCGCCGTCCCTACCGCAAAAGAGACGAACCCCGAAGAAGCCAACCCGGCATCTTTATGGATGAGTATAGACCCGGAAGTTATAAACGACTACGACAACTTCAACTCCATTGAAACTGAGGCTCGTTTATGGCGGTGCTGTCATCACTATTCAAGTTCCTGTGATTTGGGTATTTATCGCCGAGGTTTTTCCCAACCGGGTAAGAGCCAAGGGACAGGCGATCGGCTGCGGTACCCATTGGGTTTCGCCGCGCTGCTGACCCTGGTCATGCCCTATATGCTCAGCCGGTTTCAGCCGGAAAGTATCTTTACCTTCTTCGCCGGCATGATGGTTTTGCAGTTGTTTTACGTTATCAGGATGATGCCGGAAACCAACGGCAGGACCTTGGAAGCCTTGTCGGAAAGCCTGCCTAAGTGAGTTATTTTTTTGTTCCGGCGCAGATGCCAAAACGACAGCGGGTGCCGCCTCTGACCATGCACTCCCTGTGCTCAATCTTTTCACCCAGCAGCCGGGACATTAGGCTCAGGTCAAGCTGGCAGACGTCCGGGTTTTCCTCGGCAAGTTTGTGATAGACGCAGTTGCTGGCGATAATCTCGGGCGAACTGTTCCCCGCGCTGTCTTCCCCGTTTTCAGAAAATCGGGCCTCGTAGCCGAGTTCGTGCAGTATTCGGGCGATCTCCTTCAGTTGTGCGAGTCGTCCCTGCTTCGACTGCACCCGGTGCCGAAATCCGGTCGCCAACTCTTCTCCCAACTCATCCAGCGTCCGGCGAAATTTTTCGTCACCCATATTATGCCGGACGACCCGTAACAACATGCTGGAAAACAGGTCGTAATGGCGCGGGAACAGCTCCCGCCCTTTTAAAGTAAGGGAATACAGATTGCTCGGCCTGCCCCGTGCCTGGGCCTGGGTGGTCGATGAGATAAACCCACTGCCTTCCAGGCTGGCGATATGCTGATTCACTGCATTTCGCGAGATCGATAATGCCCTGGAAAGCTCATCCACCGTAGAGCCGGCTTCGCTATACAGCAGATGCCTCAGAAGCTGTTGTTGGCGGTCGCCAAAGGTTTCCAATGCAGACATAAGCGTTCCGGAACCTGGGAAAATCAAAAAAGCCATTTAATCATATTTGGACATAAAAAATGGCATTAACAAAATTAATTTAATTATTTATAACATATTTATATTGTATATATTAATAAATTTATCTATAGTCTCTGTTGGGTAACAAGAAAACCAATTAAATTGGGAAATAAACCATGATTGTCTATGCTGTTCTCATTTTGATTTTCGCTGCCGTGACTGGCTTGCTCCTGGCCTCTCGCGTACTCAAAGCACAATTCGCTCCTTGGGTTTTATCACTACTGCATGCCCTGTTTGGAGCGACAGCGCTGGCATTGCTCGGATTGACCCTTTACGAAGGCAGTGCGACCCGACTATTGATTGTTGCTACAGCCACACTTGTGGTGGCGGCACTGGGCGGATTCTTTCTGGCCTCTTTCCACTTGCGAAGCAAAATTCCTCCAAAACCCATCGTCTTCGTACATGCCGGCGTTGCGGTTACCGGTTTTCTTTTAGTTCTCGCCACGGCTTTTGGAGGGTAAATGGCTCACCCCCTGCACCCTGCCCTGGTGCACCTGCCAATCGGATGTTTTAGCCTCGCGACATTGGTGGATGTCGCAATGCGGGTGGATGTCACAACGCGGTTTGTCGATGTCCCGCTTTCCGCGGAGTTTATTCTTTTAGCAGGCCTTATCGCCGCCCTTCCGGCGATGGTGGCTGGCGTTATCGATTATTTAAAGATTGATAATTCCGCTATCCAGAGAACGGCACAGTTCCACATGACATTAATGCTCAGCGCCTGGAGCATTTATCTGCTCAGCTATTTTTTTCGTGTCGAATCTCCCCTTTTACCAACGGGAAACGGTGGAAACGGCAAAGCATTTGCCCTGTCCCTTGCAGGCTTTCTCTGCCTGGTCATCGGAGGCTGGCAGGGAGGGAAACTTGTTTACTTTCACGGGACGGGTGTCGACCGTCGCAAAAGATAAAAAACATTCCTGGAATCTCCTGCTGCTGCCGTAGTCGAAAGCGAAAGAAGTAATTAGTATCTGTATGTATGGAAAACTACGGGCGGGGGCAAAATGCGTATATTCAATGCGGCGTTGACGATTTTCTTCTGTTTATTGATAACTGCCTGCGGCGGCGGTTCGGATAATTCAGACAATACACCTTCCCCCACGCCAAGCCCTTCACCAGTAGCGACGCCCACGCCGACTCCAACAGTAAGCCCTACACCAACAATAACCCCAACACCCGGCGTTACCCCTACTCCCGGAGGAAACCAGAATCCACTGGCAGACGCCGGCGACAATCAATCTGTGTTGGCGGGCAGCGCGGTAAACCTGGACGGCTCCGCCAGCAGTGACCCGGATGGAGAAATTACCGGTTATCTCTGGCAGCAGACGAGCGGCGAAGCCATCGAATTAACCAATGCCAATACAGCCGTCGCGCAATTTACCGCCCCCCAGGTTACGACCACCACACAATACATTTTTCAGTTAACCGTTACCGACAATCAGCAGGCCACAGCAACAGACACGGTAACCGTTACAGTAAATCCGCCGGTCTCTCCGGGAGTCAGCGGCCTCGAAGCACGCCCGGTCAATGCCACCTGCCTGGCCGGCGATGCTCCCGACGAAACTTCTTCGATCGACGTCGAGAGAGTATTTCCGGCGCTGTCTTTCATCTCTCCGGTGGCGCTACTGCAAGCCCCGGGTGACAACAGCCGCTGGTTTATTCTGGAAAAGAGCGGACGAATACTGGCATTCGACAACAGCAGTTCGGTGACTACCGTATCTGAATTTGCCGACCTTACCGACCGGGTGGATTCTTCCGCCAGTGAGTCTGGCCTGTTGGCCATGGCCTTTCACCCGGACTTCAACACCAACGGGGAAGTCTTCCTTTATTACCAAGGGTCCGAACCCGGCGGTGGATGTTGTGTCAACCAGCTTGTCCGTTACACTTCCGGCGACGATGGAGCCACGCTGGACCCGGGTTCCGCCGAAGTGTTGATATCCTTTACTCACCCGTTTGAAAACCATTTCGGTGGGCAGTTGGGTTTTGACGAGGAGGGAATGTTGTACCTGAGTATTGGTGATGGTGGTAGCGGACACGATCCTCACGAACGCGCGCAGGATACGAGTAATATCTGGGGCAGTATTCTCAGGCTAAATATCGATTCCGGCTCGCCCTACAGTATCCCACCGGAAAACCCGTTCGCCAGCGAAACGGCATTGTGCAACTCTGACTCCGCCATGACGGACAGAACCGCCGCCTGCCCGGAAATTTACGCCTGGGGACTACGCAATCCCTGGCGCTGGTCCTTCGACCGGGCGACCGGCGACCTCTGGCTGGCCGATGTGGGCCAGGACGAATGGGAAGAAGTGAATATAATCCAGCAGGGCGGCAACTACGGCTGGGACATTCGCGAAGGAGCGCACTGCCACGAACCCACCACCGGGTGCATCACCAGCGGACTGATCGATCCTGTAGCCGAAGTGGCGCAACCGGAACTCCAGTCAATCACCGGCGGCTATGTTTACCGGGGATCGAACATCCCCGCACTGGTAGGCAAGTACCTGTTCAGCGACTACCGCACCGGTCCTATCTATGCCCTCGCGGCCGACGGCAACGGCGGCTGGGCGATTGAAAAATTGCTTGAGGATACCGGTTTTAACACCGCCTCGTTTGCCGAGGATCAGTTCGGCGAGCTGTACGTGCTGACCTACGGAGGCAGTATCTATCGGATTATCGCCGGAACACCGACATCGGGACCACAGGTTCCATTACTGCTTTCGGAAACCGGCTGTGTCGATCCGGAAGATCCGACCCAACCTGCAAGCGGCCTGATTCCCTACGATATCAACGCGGGGTTCTGGTCCGATGGCGCGGTAAAGCAACGTTGGCTGGCGCTGCCGGAGGGCCAGCAAGTTTCCATCGACGAACAGCAGGACTGGCAGTTACCGGTCGGCAGCGTGTTAATGAAGTCTTTCTGGCTGAATGACCGACTTATCGAAACCCGTCTGTTCAAACACCACAATGACGGCACCTGGGCGGGCTATACCTATGCCTGGAACACCACCGGTAACGACGCGTCTCTTGTACGTGGCGGTGCCGTGGTCAATATAGACGGCCAGAACTGGATCTATCCCAGCGGCAACCAGTGCATGGAGTGTCATACAGAAGCGGCTGGTCGCGCCCTGGGCCCTGAAACCGCGCAGGTTAACAAGCCCTTCACTTATCCGCAGACCGGCATAACGGCAAACCAACTGACGACGCTTGAGAGTATCGGCGTGCTAAACGAGTCACCTCAGGATATTGCGCTCGCCAATCCATATGACGCGGCGAGTCCGCTGGAAGCGAGAGCGCGTGCCTATCTCCACACCAACTGCTCCCAGTGCCATCGCCCGGGAGGAAACATCAACCTCGATATGGATCTGCGGAACTCAACTTCCCTGGCCGACATGAATATCTGCGATGTAGAACCACAAAACGGGAATATGGGAATAGCAACCGCCCGCAGGCTGGCACCCGGCGACGCGGATCGATCTGTTCTGCTTGCGCGGATGAACCTTCGAAACGACGCCCTGCAGATGCCCCCCATCGGTAGCAATGTTGTCGATACGGAAGGGGTCGCCTTGATCAGGGAGTGGATTTCCTCCCTGCCCGAAAACGCATGCCAATAAAAAGGCAGCTTACGCTGCCTTTTCAAAGAGAGTGGGAGTAGAAGGGTTTAAATCGGTTGTCCGCGATAGATCTTTTTCCCATCGCGCTTACCGTCTGCCATGACATCCTCTTCCGCAGCCGCTTTTAACTTCTTAACGCTGGACTTCAAGGGCATGGATACAACATTCTCCGCCGCAACGGCTTTATTTTTGTCCAGCTCCAGATCATAGTCGGCGTAGGCAATCAGTTTTTCAAACGATGCTCGCAGCATTTCCGAATCGGTTGCTTCGGTATATTCGTGTAAAAGCCGAATAAACTGAGGGTGGGAAAGCTTCAGTTTAATATTGAGCTCGTCTTTAACGATAGCAATACACTCTTTTGCGTGGCGGATAGCCTGCCAGTTGAGCAACCAGTTTCTGTCGTCCATTCATTCCTCCGAATGATAAGTTAGCGAATGCAATTAATAATAAAGCATGAATTCGGGGTTCGGATGATGGAGTTCTCAATTTTGAGATGATTTTTTGACCTTTTTGTACAATTGGCACGCAATTGGTTTTTGGTGGATTTATGCCAGGGAATGGGATGCCATGCAGCGTCGGGTAAGCACGGCGTCACCCGCCGCAGGCAGACAAGTCAGTCAGATTAATTTGGAAGGAAAGAAATGGTCGGAGTGGCCGGATTTGAACCGACGACCACCACACCCCCAGTGTGGTGCGCTACCAGGCTGCGCTACACTCCGAATTCTATTGACGCTGTAATCCGGCCCGTGGCCGGAGGTTGGGATGAATGAAATGAATCCCAACACTTGCTGCCTGAAAGAGGCAGCAATCATACGGATTGATACGTGGAATGCAAGGGGAAATAAAGCTGAAATCAGGTTTTCAGCAGGGAAAGAACCTCTTCCAACTCCCTGATCATCTGTTTAACCAGGCTGTCCAGATGGATCTGCTCGGGTTTGCCCGCATCCCCGTTCATTTGCTGGCGGGCACCGCCAATGGTGAAGCCCTGGTCGTACAGCAATGAGCGTATCTGGCGGATTGTCAAGACATCCTGCCTCTGATAGTAGCGACGGTTTCCCCGGCGCTTGACCGGTTTTAACTGCGGAAATTCCTGCTCCCAGTAACGCAGCACGTGTGGCTTGACCGCGCAAAGCTCGCTGACCTCACCGATGGTGAAGTAGCGCTTGCCGGGAATAACAGGAAGTTCGTCGTTATGACTTGGTTCCAGCATAAGCTTCTACTCGAGCCTTCAGTTTCTGCCCCGGACGAAATGTTACCACTCTTCGGGCGGTGATAGGAATTTCTTCTCCGGTTTTGGGATTTCTTCCCGGTCTCTGTTTTTTATCGCGCAAATCAAAATTGCCAAAACCTGACAATTTGACCTGCTCATTGGCTTCGAGGGAATTACGGATCTCTTCAAAGAACAGCTCAACAAGCTCTTTTGCCTCCCGCTTGTTAAAACCCAGCTCCTCATACAGCTTCTCTGCTAAGTCCGCTTTGGTCAGCGATTCCGACATGGTTTCACCTGAGTCTGGCATTAAATTCCACTTCCAGTTGCTTGAGGATGCAAGCTTCGGAAGCACTGATTTCTTCCTCATTAAGAGTGCGCGAAGGATGTTGATACGTCAAGCTAAAAGCAACACTTTTTCTTTGTGGATCAATACCTTCACCGCTATAAACGTCAAACACCTTTAAGTTCTTCAGGTAATCTCCTGCATTTGCTGCAATTTCCGCTTCCAGGTCGGCAACTTTGACGGTTTTGTCAACAACTATAGCCAAATCCCGGCTAACTTCCGGAAATTTCGACAGGGGGCTGAATTTCGGGACCGAAGCCGGAATCAACGCCGACAACTGAATTTCGAACACAAACACGGACCTGCCGATGTCCAGTTGCTGCAAAACCTGCGGATGAAGACTGCCGATAAAACCCGCGTCCTGGCCATCGACACACACCCTCGCCGTCTGGCCGGGGTGCATCGCGTGCTGCTCACCCGCCTCGAACGCCACCTGCTGACCGGTTAAGTCAAACAACGATTCCAGGTCGCCCTTGATATCGTAGAAGTCCACTTCCCGCTTGTCCGCGTTCCAGGCCACATCGTCGCGACGGCCAAACACCAGCCCGGCAATGGATTGCCTCTGAACCAGCTCCTCCCCATCGGGAATAAATATCATGCCGACTTCAAATACGCGCACGCGTTGCGCTTGGCGATTGACGTTGTATCGAAGCGTCTGCACCAGTCCCGGCACCAGGCTGGTTCTCATTACGCTCATATCGGCACTGATGGGGTTCAGCAGTTCAACGCCCTTCAATTCCGGCTCGAATACAGAATGAATTTTTGGATCGATAAAACTGTAGGTGACTGCCTCCTGGTAATCGCGGGAAACCATGTGATCCGCCAGCGACTGTACCGACACTTTTTTCTCGCTCTTTTGTGGCAGCACGATGGACATCACCAGATCGGTATTGGGCAAACGGTTATAACCGTAGATTCGCGCCAGCTCTTCGAGCAGGTCCGCTTCGATCGCAATATCGAAACGATAACTCGGTACCGAAAAGGTCCAACCGTCATTGTTTTGCGACTCAACTACGAGGCCCAGGCGCAAAAGAATATCTTCCACATCCGCGCCGGGAATGGCGAAACCCAGACCTTTTTCAATTCGGGCCTTCGACAGCGAAACCGATTTTCTTCCAGGAAGTTTTGACTTATCTTCCACGACCACCGTCGGTCCCGGTTCCCCGCCAACAATATCGAGCAGCAGGCGGGTCGCTCTTTCCACTGCCGCCTGGGCACCTTCGTAATCGACACCCCGCTCAAAGCGGTGGGAAGAATCCGTGTGTAGGCCGTAGGAACGCGCCCGCCCGGCAATCGCAAGCGGGCTGAAGAAGGCGCTTTCAAGGAAGATATCCATTGTCTTACCCGATACCGCCGTGGATTTGCCACCCATAATGCCGGCCATCGCGATCGCGCCAGACTGGTCGGCGATCACCAGTGTATCGTTGTTCAATTCCATTTCCTGGTCGTCCAGCAGGGTCAACTTTTCTCCCTGATTTGCAAGGCGAACGTGAATACCCTTATTCAGCTTCGCCAGGTCAAATGCGTGCATTGGCTGACCGAGTTCCAGCAGGATGTAGTTGGTGATATCCACCACCGCATCTTTCGAACGCAGGCCACTGCGGCGAAGTTTTTCCTGCAGCCACAGCGGACTCGGTCTGGAGATATCGATGTTTTTGATAACGCGTCCGACGTAACGCGGGCACGCATCACCCGCTTTCAATTCAACCGGAAAGGTATCAGCGCTTTTTGACGCGACAAGTTCGATAGCCGGAGCATTGACAGCGATGCGATTCAGCACACCCACTTCCCGGGCCAGCCCTTTGATGCTCAAACAGTCACTGCGATTCGGAGTGAGGTCGACATCGATAATATTGTCATTGAGGCCGAGATACCGGCCCAAATCTTCGCCCGTGGGCGCGTCGGGAGGTAATTCCCACAAGCCGGAATCGTCGTCACCCGCCTGCAGTTCGGTCTGGGCGCAGAGCATGCCGAAGGATTCCACGCCGCGCAGTTTGGATTTTTTGATGGAGAATTTTTTGCCGTCCTCACCGGGAGGCAGTTCCGCGCCCACGAGGGCAAATGGCACCTTAATTCCCGGCCGCGCGTTGGGCGCGCCGCAGACCACCTGCAACTCTCCCTCTGGCGAACCGGCAACTCTACACACTCGCAGCTTGTCCGCATCCGGATGTTGTTGCACGGAAACGATTTCGCCCACCACAACCTTGCTGAATTTGCCGGCTACCGGTTCAACGGCATCCACCTCCAGACCGGCCATGGTCAGTTCGTCAACCAGTTGTTGTGTGCTGATGTCCGGATTAACCCATTCTCTCAGCCAGGATTCGCTGAATTTCATTTTTTATTTCGCTTCCCCGTAGGGCGGATAAGCAAAGCGCCACCCGCCGTTTTTTCTGCAGAATCAGTGGCGGGTGGCACTGCGCTTACCCGCCCTACAATGTAATTCGTAGGGGCGGGGCTTGCCCCCGCCCGGGCACCCGCGAGGGGCGCCCCTACATAGTTAAACTTTGATGACTTGGCGGCCTATGGCGTAGTGAGTGTAACCTTTTTCCGCCATCAGGTCCGGTTCGTAAAGGTTGCGACCATCGAACACCACCTTGTTTTTCAGCAGTGTTGCGGCTTTCGCCCAATCCGGCGAGCGGAAGGCGGACCACTCGGTACATACCACCAGGGCGTCCGCGCCATTGAGCGCTTCATATTCATTATTGGTCAAACGCAAGTCGTCACGGTCACCGTAAATACGCTTGGTTTCCTTGATGGCTTCCGGGTCATAAGCCTGTACTTTCGCACCCGCATCCCACAAATGTTCCATTACAACGCGGCTCGGTGCTTCGCGCATGTCGTCCGTGTTGGGTTTGAACGCGAGCCCCCAAATGGCGATGGTTTTGCCTTTTAGATCGCCCGAGAAGTGTTCCCTGAGTTTGTTTACCAGCACCAGTTTTTGCGAATCGTTCACACTCTCCACCGCGGTAAGCAATTCCGCCGGTTCGTCGATGGAATTGGCGGTGCGCACCAGCGCCTTAACATCTTTTGGAAAACAGGAACCACCGTAACCGCAGCCGGGATAAATAAAGCTGTAACCGATACGGGGGTCGGAGCCGATGCCGCGGCGCACCAGTTCGATATCTGCGCCGAGTTTTTCCGAGATACGCGACAATTCATTCATAAAACTGATTTTTGTCGCCAGCATCGCGTTGGCGGCGTACTTGGTCAGCTCCGCCGAACGCACGTCCATAAACATCAGTTTTTCGTGATTGCGGTTAAACGGCGCATAAAGCTCGCGCATCAGTTTTTTAACGCGTTCGGATTCCGCACCCACCACAATGCGGTCGGGCTTCATAAAATCCGAAACCGCCGCACCCTCTTTCAAAAATTCCGGGTTGGACGCGACGTCGTAGGGAATATCCGCACCACGGGTTTTTAACGTTTCGGCAATCTTCGCCTTTACCTTATCCGCGCTGCCCACGGGCACTGTCGATTTATTTACCACCAGGCGATATTCCTGCATATGCTCGCCTACGGATTGGGCAACCTGCAATACGTAACGCAGGTCCGCCGCACCATCTTCATCCGGCGGCGTGCCGACGGCAATAAAGATCACTTCCGCGTGGTCGACGGCTTCCTTGGCGCTGGTGGTGAAATGCAGACGGCCTTCCTTGACGGATTGCTTTACAACCCCTTCCAGCCCCGGTTCGAAAATCGGAATTTCGCCGGCGGTCAGGCGCTTGACCTTGTCCTCGTCAATATCCACACAGGTGACATTGTGACCGGAGTGCGCCAGGCACGAACCGGTGACCAAGCCTACATACCCTGTACCAAAAATAGAAACTTTCATGTTATGCCCTTAAAATTGTTTGAGAAAATTCAGGTCGTTTTCGAAAAACATCCGCAAATCGTTAACACCGTAGCGCAGCATCGCCAGGCGCTCGACCCCCATACCAAAGGCAAAACCGGAATATTTTTTATTGTCCACACCGCAGGCTTCGAATACGTTGGGGTGCACCATTCCACAGCCCCCGACTTCCAGCCAACCGGTGTGCTTGCACACACGGCACCCCTCGCCACCGCAACTGGTGCATTGAATATCCATCTCGGCGGAAGGTTCAGTAAACGGGAAATAGGACGGGCGGAAGCGCACTGCCACATCCGCTTCGAAAAAAGATTTCAGAAACTGGTCGACCGTGCCTTTGAGGTCGGCAAAACTGATATCAGTGTCAACCACGAGTCCTTCAACCTGGTGAAACATCGGTGTATGCGTTATATCGGAATCACATCGGTAAACCCGCCCGGGGCAGATGACCCGCACAGGCGGCTCTTGTGCCTGCATGATTCGTACCTGAACCGGCGAGGTGTGGGTGCGCAGTACATGGCTAGCATCAACATAGAAGGTATCGTGCATTGCGCGGGCCGGGTGATGGGCCGGAATGTTCAGCGCTTCGAAATTGTGAAAGTCATCCTCGATTTCCGGTCCCTCTGCAACTTCATAACCAACTGAAGTGAATATCGACTCGATACGTCTCAGGGTGCGGGTAATGGGATGCAGTCCCCCGCGTTCGGCCCTGCGACCCGCCAGTGTAACGTCAATGATTTCCGCCGCCAGCTTTTGTTGTACCGCAGCGTTTTCCAGCGCGGTTTTGCGCAGGTTTATCTGTTCCTGCACGCGCGATTTGGCTTCGTTGATTTTCGCTCCGGCAGCCGGCCTTTCTTCCGCTGACAGATTGCCAAGCGATTTCAGCAGCGAAGTAATCCGGCCTTTTTTGCCGAGATAATCCACCCGAACCTGATCCAGCGATGAAAGATCCTGTGCTTTTTCAATCAGGTCGAGCGCGTCGTCGGTCAGGCTACTTAAATTTTCCATTCAATACTCTTGGTTAACTTTTGTAGAGATTCGCATTGATGAAGTAATTCATGCAAAAAAAAGGGAAGTGCCCGGGCCCTTCCCTCTTGATAAGTTTCGAATGTTTGAGCCGAAGGCTCAGTTACACTCGATCAAGCGGCTAAGGCATCTTTAGCCTTGGCTACTATGTTTGCAAAAGCCGCTTTGTCGTGAATGGCGATATCCGCCAGCACACGACGATCCAGCGTGATATTCGCTTTTTTCAAACCTGCAATCAGGCGGCTGTAGGTCAGACCTTCCGCCCGGGATTGCGCGTTGATACGCGTGATCCACAACGCACGGAAGTTACGCTTTTTATTGCGACGATCGCGATAGGCGTATTGTCCGGCTTTGATAACGGCTTGCTTGGCGACACGAAACACGCGCGAGCGCGCTCCGTAATACCCTTTTGCTGCTTTCAGAACTTTTTTGTGACTGCGGCGCGCCACTACTCCACGTTTTACACGGGCCATAACTTTATCCTCTCAAAATAGTGTGGGAACCGGCCAATTACTTGGCGCGCAACATACGGTCAACGGACGCCTTGTCAGCAGGATTCAAAATGCTGGTGCCGCGCAGGTGACGCTTACGTTTGGTGGTCATTTTGGTGAGGATGTGGCTTTTAAAGGCCCGCTTGTGTTTATAGCCGGCGGCGGTTTTTTTGAACCGCTTGGCTGCTCCACTGTGTACTTTAGCTTTCGGCATGGTGACTTCTCCATAAATGAGAGCTGTCGCTCCCGGTTTTACTTTGGAGTGACCCAGGCAGCTAAAGAGCCCGGCCACTCGTTGGTTTTGAGCTTCGTGCTTAATGCTCGCGGCTCAAAATAGGTTAATTCTTTTTGCCTGGGTGATTGCCGCTGGGCACCCGCGAGGAGTGCCCCTACGGAACATGTCCAGAAACGAAAGCGTTGTCCGGATACGAAATCACAAGTCAGTTACTTTTTCTTTTTCGGCGCAACCACCATGATCAACTGGCGGCCTTCCATTTTCGGATATTGCTCCACCACGCCCATTTCCGCCAAATCGGTTTCGATCCGCTTCATCATTTCCATCCCCAGTTCCTGGTGGGCTAGTTCGCGGCCCCGGTAGCGCAGGGAGATTTTGGCTTTGTCCCCGTGCTCCAGGAAGCGGGTAATGTTGCGCAGCTTGATCTTGTAGTCGCCCTCGTCGGTACCGGGGCGGAACTTCATCTCCTTGATCTGTTGCTGCTTTTGCTTCTTCTTGGAAGCCGCTTTGGCCTTTTTGGCCTCAAAGAGGTGCTTTCCATAATCCATGATTTTGCAAACCACAGGCTCGGCGTCCGGCGCAATCTCCACCAGGTCCAAATTGTCCGCCTGCGCCTTGGCGAGCGCTTCGTCGATAGACACAATGCCTACCTGCTCACCGTCGGCCGCGATCAGCCGTACCTCCTTGGCCTCAATCTGGTCATTGATTGCCGCTTTTTTGGAACGCCCTTTGGCATTATCACGATTATTAATAGTCAACCTCTCCTCTGTAAGTTTTCGGTTCCCCGGTGCCGGTGCCTGTAAATCAATACAAGCCTCTTTCCCTACGTCTCTTTAACCTAGGGTGAAACGCGACCCCGCCTGGCGATTTGTTCTTCCAGGAGATTCGCGAATTCATCAACGGAAAGGGCCCCGAGATCTTCACCGCCCCGCGCGCGCACGGCAACGGTATTGTTTTCAACCTCTTGATCACCCACTACGAGCAGGTACGGAACCTTCTGAATGGTGTGCTCGCGGATTTTAAAGCCGATCTTTTCATTTCTCAAGTCAGAAATCACCCGGAAGCCTTTGTTTTTAAGGGACTTCTCAACTTTTCGGGCATATTCGGCCTGATTGTCCGTAATATTCAGAATAACGGCCTGCTCCGGCGCCAGCCACGCGGGGAAAGCGCCCTCATATTGTTCGATAAGAATTCCGATAAACCGTTCGAATGAACCCAGAATGGCGCGGTGAAGCATCACCGGCACTTTGCGGGAGCCATCCTCAGCCACGTACTGGGCGTCCAGCCGCCCCGGCATGGAAAAATCCACCTGAATAGTGCCGCACTGCCAGACCCGGCCAATACAGTCCTTGAGTGAGAATTCAATTTTTGGGCCATAAAACGCGCCCTCGCCCGGCAGGAGCTTCCACTCCAGGCTTTTGGCGTTCAGCGCATCGGCAAGAGCCTGCTCCGCCCGGTCCCAGTCCTCGTCAGTGCCCACGCGCTGTTCCGGGCGGGTGGAGAGCCGAATCAACACCTCATTAAAGCCAAAGTCCTTGTAGACCTCGAATAGCAGGTCAGTAAATGCCGACACTTCCGGCTGAATCATCTCCTCGCCGCAGAATATGTGGGCGTCGTCCTGCACAAAGCCGCGCACGCGCATCAGGCCCTGAAGTGTACCGGAAGCCTCGTTGCGATGGCAGGAGCCGAATTCCGCCAACCGTAGCGGCAGATCGCGGTAACTCTTGAGCCCTTGATTGAACACCTGCACGTGACAGGGACAGTTCATGGGTTTAACGGCGTAGTCGCGCGCCTCGGATTCCACAGTAAACATGTTGTCGCGGAACTTGTCCCAGTGGCCGGACCTTTCCCACAGGGAACGATCCACCACCTGGGGTGTTTTAATCTCGCGGTAACCGTTATCGCGCTGAACCTTGCGCATATAGCTCTCGATTTCGGTGTAAATGGCCCAGCCTTTCGGGTGCCAGAACACCATGCCCGGCGCTTCCTCCTGCAGGTGGAAGAGGTCAAACTTCTTCGCCAGCTTGCGGTGATCGCGCTTTTCCGCCTCTTCCAGACGCTGCAGATACGCCTTTAAGTCTTTTTTATTGGCCCAGGCGGTGCCGTAAATTCGCTGCAGCATTTTATTGTTGGAATCGCCCCGCCAGTAGGCGCCGGAGGTTTTCATCAGTTTGAAATGATGGCAGAAGGACATGTTGGGCACGTGGGGCCCGCGGCACATGTCAATATATTCCTCGTGGTGATACAGGCCCGGTCGATCGCTTTTGGGAATATCCTCCGCCAGGATTTCCAGCTTGTAGGGCTCGTCGCGCCCCTTGAAGACTTCCACCGCCTCGTGCCAACTGACCTTCTTTTTCACCACCTGATAATCGGTTTTGGCCAGTTCCAGCATGCGCTTTTCCAATTCGGCCAAGTCTTCGTCGGTCAGCGAATGGTCCAGATCGACGTCATAATAAAAGCCGTTTTCAATCACCGGGCCGATGGCCATTTTGGCGTCCGGCCAGAGCTGCTTGATGGCGTGACCCAGCAGGTGGGCGCAGGAGTGGCGCAGGACTTCGAGCCCGAATTCATCGCGCGTTGTGACGATGGTCAGCTCTGCATCCTGCTCAATCAGGTCGCTTGCGTCGGCCGGCTGGCCGTTGATCATGCCGGCTATGGTGGCTTTTGCCAGGCCGGGGCCGATATCAGCAGCCACATCCATTACGGAAACGGGGTTGGAGTACTGTCGCCGGGAACCGTCGGGGAGTGTAATGACAGGCATTTTCAATCCTTATCAGTGGTAGCCCCTACCAAAGGCTACGTGAGTTTTGGATGATTCGGAGGCGGCTCTACAGCAAATCCGCCAGCCGCCCGTGCTCACATTATGTACTTACTTGTACATGCCGGTTATGCCTGGGAACTGACAGCGGTAGATGTCGTCTCACTTAACCACCCTCTGGGTACAATGAGAAACTGGTCAGCGATTATAGGTTTTTTGAAATTAAATCGCACCCTTGGCAGGGATAAATGTGCGGCCACTCCAGTCAAATACATTTCTTAACATTGACTGCGGCTAATAAAACCTTAAGATGCAGCTTCCAATTAGCTCGTAATCCATGCTTATTCCGGCTGCTTGGTTTTAACGCCCCACGCATGGGCTAGACAATAAATGTTATACATTCGCGCCATATTCGAGTGCGCGCTTCTTCGGGGATCGATGAATAACCAATCAAAATTCAAGTACCTGGAACTTGCCGTTCGCGCCTGCCCGCAACTTTTAATTATTGCCGTTGTTTCCGTATTCGCCGGCAATGCACTTGCCGACCCCTGGATCAACCCCGGCGACGAACGCACCCGCCACCATATTCAAGTGCTGGCGGATGCGGGTAAGCTGCCCATTCCCATCACTGCCTGGCCGCTGATGTGGGCCGATGTGCGGCGTTATATGGAAGAAATCGATTACGAAGAGCTGAGCGACGCCGAGCTGTGGTCTTTCCGCTATTTAAGGCACCGAATGGACCGGGCCATGAACGGGGCAAAACTGGAAGTATCCCTCTACGGCGCCAACTCGATTTCCCCGATCACGGAATTCGCCTCCGATACGCGGGAAAAAGAGGAGGCGCGAGCTTCCGCCACCTTTCTCTCTGATCACCTGGCTTTTAATATCGAAGGCAGTTATGTTTCCGATCCGTTAAACGGAAACTCAACCCGGCTCGACGGCAGTTACCTGGCCGGCACGCTGGGCAACTGGGTGGTTGGTGTCGGCGCTATCGACCGGTTCTGGGGGCCGGGGTGGCAGTCCAGCCTGATTCTTTCCCATAACGCGCGGCCGACTCCGGGCGTATTTCTGCAGCGGAAGACTTCGCAAGCGTTTGACTGGCCGGTATTGAAGTACCTGGGGCCCTGGCAATTGACGACCTTTGCCAATCAGTTGGAGGAGGATCGTTATGTGCCCAACGCAAAACTTTTGGGGGCGAGGGTTTCGTTTAAGCCTTTTAATTCGCTGGAAGTGGGTTTGAGCCGCACTGCCCAGTGGGGTGGGGATGGTAAGGATGGTCGGCCCGACAGGCCGGAAGACCTCCGATCATTCTGGAACATGCTGATTGGCAATGACAGCCGAGGTAAGGACGGAATAGATGCAGACATGTCCAATGAGCCTGGCAACCAAATGGGAGGCTGGGATCTACGCTATAATTTCAGCCTTAAAGGCATTCAATTCGCGCTGTATAAGCAAAATATTGGCGAGGACGAAGAGCATTACCTGCCCTTCCAGGATATAAAAATTACCGGCGGGGAAATTGCCTGGGCCAACAGCGTTATGCATAGCCGTATTGCGTTTGAACGAAGCGATACCGCCACCCATGCCATTGATATGGGAAAAAGCAACGTTATTTATGAGCACCCTATCTACCAGGACGGTTACCGGTATCGCGGACTGCCTATCGGGCATACCACGGACAATGATTCACAAATGCAGGCCCTGAATGGTTTTCATTTTTTCTCTAACGGCCACCAGTTGAACTGGACGGCGGCAAAAATGAAATTAAACCGGGACAGCAGTGACATTCACGGTCCCGAGGGCGTGGGCGGCAGCGCATACGGACCAAATATAATCGATCAGAAATATTTTGATATTGAATATATTTTCCCTTTAACAAAACACATTCTCGCCAGCGTGTCGGCATTTCATTACGAAGAGCCTATGAGCGTACTCGGAACCGAGGTGGACAGTGGCGGCCGACTCGGCCTGACCCTGGTGCTCCCGTAAGTTAAATTGATAAATAACCTCTAAGAAAATGATTCGGAAAACAGTAATGCACTTGAATTTTTCATCCATTGCGTCCTCGCTGGCCGTGCTTTTTTTACTCGCCGCTTCCCTTACCGTGTCGGCACAAATGCCTTCCAAGGAACAAATAGAACAGTTCAAGCGCATGTCTCCCGCCCAGCAGGAAGCGCTGGCCCGCTCGATGGGAATTAATTTGAAGGACTATGAACACCTGCTAAACCAGGGTTCGCAGGTTCCGGATAGCTATGAAAGAGAGGTGTCGGGTCGCCGAGTACCGTTAAACAATCAACAAAATTATTATCCGGATCAGCAAGGCTATCCCACACAACAGGGCTATCCCGGACAGCAAGGTTATCCTAGCCAAACATATCCCGGGCAACAGGGCTATCCCGGACAACAAGGTTATCCCAGCCAAACATACCCCGGGCAACAACCGGGGCAGCGTGTTTATCAGGGACAGCCGCAGCCGGGTCAGCGTGGTTCTCCGGGACAACCGCCGTACCCCGGACAACAAGCTTATCCAGGACAGCCCCCCTATCCCGCCGGTCCGCAAACGGGACGTCGAAGCCCCCTTTATGAAGCGTCCGGTATAGAAAGAACCGCCACTATCGGCACGGATCAACCCACCCTGGAAGAGTTTGGCTTGCCGGAGAGAATGGGCGAAGAGCTGCAACTTTTCGGTTACGACATTTTTAATTACGGTGCTGAAGCTTTTATGCCCGCCGCCGACATTCCCATTCCCGCCAATTACGTATTGGGCACCGGCGACACACTGGTTATCCAACTGTACGGAAAAGAAAACACTACACACACCCTTACCATTAATCGTGAAGGGCAAATTCAATTCCCAAATATCGGGCCGATTACACTGGCAGGCATGACATTCAGTCAGGCCAATGAAAAAATTGATGAAGTGGTCAATCAGCAAATGATTGGCATTAAAGCATCAACCACCATGGGGCCTCTGCGCACCATTCGTGTGTTTGTGCTGGGCGAGGCGTTGATTCCCGGTTCGTACGTGGTTGGTTCGCTTTCCACCATGACCAACGCCATCTTTGCCAGCGGCGGTATTACCAAAATCGGCTCGTTGCGAAAAATCCAGCTCAAACGCCGCGGCGAAATCGTTACAGAACTGGACCTATATGATCTGCTGCTTCACGGCGACACGAGCAAGGATGCCCGGCTGCTGCCCGGCGATGTTATTTTTATTCCGCCCATTGGCAAAACCGTCGGCGTTTCCGGCCAGGTAAAGCGCCCGGCCGTATATGAACTGAAAAACGAAAAGCAGGTGAGCGAAGCGCTGAGTCTGGCCGGCGGATTGTTGCCAACCGCTTATATGCCCGCTTCCCGCATTGAACGAATCACCAGCTCCGGTGAAAAAACCCTGGTTAATCTGGATTTGTCCACCAACACCGGTAGAAGCTTTCCCTTGCAGGACGCCGATGTCATCCAGATTTTTTCCACCCTCGATACGATGCGCGATATCGTTAAACTCGAAGGCCACGTCAAACGCCCCGGCGGCTTTGCCTGGCGGGAAGATATGCACTTTACCGATATCGTGCCCAACGTGGATTCGCTACTTGCCAACCCGGATATCGATATCGGTCTGATACAACGAGAGAAAAAGGAAACACGCGAAATTGTTGTCGAGGTCTTTTCACCCAAGGCTGCGTTCGACAATCCCGGCGGAGAGGGTGATCCCCGGCTGGAGTCCCGCGACACGATCATTATTTTCGATTATGAAACTGATCGCACATTCTGGCTGTGGCCGCTGATCAACCAGCTTAAAACCCAGGCCAATATGGAAGAGCGGCAGCAGGTAATTGATGTGACCGGCAGTGTACGCTTTCCTGGTCAATATCCACTCGCCCGCGATATGACCGCCCATCAACTGGTTAAATTAGCCGGTGGATTTACTGAGGGCGCGTTGGGAACGGACGCTGAAATTACCCGATACGACGTCGATGAAACCCGCGAAACGTTGGTGATGCACCTTGAACTAAACCTGCAACAGGACGATCCCTTGATGGTTGCGGGCGATACGCTCAGGGTTAAACAAATTCCGCTGTGGAAGCAAAAGGAGTCTGTCAGCCTGGTAGGTGAAGTACTGCACCCCGGTACTTATTATATTTTACCTGGCGAAACATTAATGGATGTATTGCATCGTGCAGGAGGACTAACCCCTCATGCCTATCCCGAGGGTGCGGTGTTTTCGCGCGAAGACCTTCGCCTACTCGAACAGGAAAGGCTGGAAGCATTGCGCGAACAAATTGAAAGCGATATTGCCGCCGTCAGTCTGCAAGCCAGCGATATTGTAAACACAGAAGTCGATGAACAAGAGGCGGAAAGAATTCTAAGCAATATAGAAAGCGTGAAGCCGCTGGGCCGAATGGTTATTGACCTGCCCGCCATTATTAACAATGCGGGAAAACATGATTTTCAGTTGATTGATGGCGATGTACTCACTGTGCCGCGCTACAAACCATCTGTTACAGTGGTCGGTGAAGTGCAGTACCCCACTTCGCACTTTTTTGATGAAAGATTCAATGCCTACGACTATATCGACCGCTCCGGCGGGACAAAACAAAATGCAGATAAAAAGCGCATCTATATTGTGAAAGCCAATGGGCAGGTGGTACTACCTTCCCGATCTGCCTGGTTCTCCTCCCGGTCAAAATCAATCGACCCGGGAGATACCATTATCGTACCGCTGGATACCGACAAAGTGGATAAACTCACCGTGTGGGGAAGCGTGACAACAATTATGTATCAAGCCGCCGTGGGTATAGCCGCGCTCGCCGCTTTCTAACCGCTCCCGTCTCATATTGTGGTTTACGTAGGGCAGCCCTCGCGGCTGCCCGGGTAACCGCAAGGATTACCCCTACACTGCAAACTTATTCAAAACTGTATTCCAGCATGTCAATATCCCGCTTGAAATGCCGGGCAACAAGCTCCGCCGTATCATCGGCATAATAGCTCCGATAATCCTTGCTCCTGTCCTTGGCTTTACGCTTATGCGGCAACGCCAACTTGACCTTAATCCGCTCACAAACCCGATCAAAATCTTCCTCAAGATTCTCATATCGCCCGATAAAATCCATCTGGCTGTTGCCATGCAAATCCACCAGATAATCCGACTGCAACGACAAAGACGTATCAATGTGATACTGATAAGGCCGCTCCGGATTAAACTTCCAGCGCATAAATTCATTGAAATCCGAAATGCCATTCATAAACTGCGGCCGTTCGCGCTGAATATGATGAAACGAACTCACCTGCAGATCCCAGGGGTTTCTGACAAAAGCAAATTTAAAAAGCGAATCAAAATACTCCGCCGGCAGCATCTCCTTGGCTGCAATAATGTGGCAATGCCGCGGAAATTTAAGCCCAAGCTTATGACCGGTTAAACCACTTACTTTATGCGCCGGCCACACCAGGTAATACATTGGGTCCCGCCAGCGCAGGGAATTAAGCGCGGCCCGCACACTGGTGCCACCGGTTTTGGCGATGTGGACAAAAAGGAATTTATATTTATGGGATAACAACATTAAAGAAACCTATGTGACCGCAATTCATTTTGAAGTAGTAACCTTCAACCCCACCCCACTCCTCCCCCTTTTCAAGGGGGAGGCCGGGAGGGGGTCCACTCCTCCCCCTTCTCAAGGGGGAGGCCGGGAGGGGGTCCCCCCAACAAAACCCCCAAATACCGTTCCGCACTGACATCCGACCGATACTCCTCCACCGCCTTCATCAAAAACTCCGGCGGATGCGGCCGTTCCAATACTGATAAAATCCCCGTCGCCATCAACTCATCATCCCCAACCGGAACCAGCGGCCCATAAAGCCCATTCTGCAACACCTCATCCGGCCCGCTGGGACAACGCGTAGCTACGGAAGGAATACCCAAGGCCAGCGCCTCCGTCAAAACATTCGGCGACCCCTCCCACCGTGACGAAAGCACAAAAACATCAGCATACTTCAGCCAACGATAAAGATCCGCCTGAAACCCCGGCAACAACACTGAATCTTCCAATCCCAGCTCACGAATCAGGCTCTCAAGCTCCCTTCGCTTTCCACCTTCGCCAACAATAATCAGCCTTGCCGACCTGACCTCCAACACCCTTTTAGACGCCTTAATCAAAGCATCAAAATCCTTCTGAACACTCAGCCGACCGGCCCCCATAATAACAGGGCAATCCTTCTGGCTAAGCCAGGGATGCGGCGGAAAATCAGACTCCTCCCGCTTTAGAATAAACTCCGGCGTAACCACCGGGTTGCGAATCACGCATACCCGGTTTTCATCCACACCGGTAATGTGCAACGTATCCGCCCTGACCCCCTCGGAAACAGCGATGATTTTGTCGATCCTAGGATAGATATAGCGCATCGGCGCCTTTCGCAACCAACCACTCAAGGCAGAACGATGCTCCAGCGCTGTCGACAGATTGGTGCCCAACCGGACACAAATTCGCGTGGAAACACCGCTAAGCCCCCGAGCAATAACAGCCGCCCTGCCCGCCCTATCCTTAGCCACCAACATCGCATCCGGCCTGGCCTTCTTCAGGTATCCCACAAGTTCCGGAATTGCCGTCAACGTATGCCGGGCTTTGAGCTTAACCACATTCACATTCTCGGGAACATTGGATAGGTGCGGCCCCTGGGCGCGAATAAGAACCAGGTCTACTGAAAGATCCGGCTTTTTAACGAATTCCCGCACCAGGTTCATCACCATTTTCTCCACGCCGCCGGCACCGGAAAACGAAAGCAGTACGGCAAGCCTCATGAAGCCCGACTCTTTCGCTCGTTGCGAAGTTTCCAAACCTTGTCGCTAATAGAACCCGCCAAGGCATCCGGCAAGCCGGCCAGCCAGTACCACTTGTTGGGCACTTCCCTGTACTGGACAAAAATACCATAGCCGCTGTTAAAGGAATGGCGGGAATAGCGCTTGTAGAAGCTTTTCAACGTTTTTTTGGGTGTAAAGGGATAATGATCCCGAATCTCCTCCAGAAAGTACTGTCGGTAAGCCAGCGGAGCCCGGATGGTGACCTTGCGTCGATTCGCACAAATCCCATCCGCTTCATGCCCCACCTTAATCAACGGAATATTGGCAAACCGGGTTTTGTACTTGTGCGCCATGCGCATTTCGATCAGGCCGGGCCGGCAATATCGCTCTCCGGGAAACACGGTAAAAGGAAACTCCTTCAGCACCTCCACCCGATAAGCGCTGCGCTTTTCTCCCTTCGTTTTAAACAATTGGCGGCTGCGGAGATAATCCGAATCCACGAAATCACCAGGATAGGACGAGGTAAGCTTTCCCTCTTCATAGCAAAGCCCCTCGACACTGACAAACTCACGCCGCTGATCCTCCGGAATCCCGTGCCAGACCCGATGCAGATTTTCCAGCGCCTCCGGAAGCAGCTCATCGTCCGAATCCAATGTCAGAAACAGAAAACCCTCCGCGACGGAGACTGCATGATTATGCGCAGTATGCTTCCCTCCATTCTTCTGTTGAAAGCAGCGCAAATTGTAATTAAGCGTAGGCTTAAGCCGCTCCAAAACCTCCTGCGTGTTATCTGTTGACCCGTCATCCACCAGCACCACCTCAAAATCCCTGAAGCTGGATTGCTCACAACTGCGCAACGTTCGCTCAATGATATAGCCACGGTTATAGGTAGGTACAAAAACGGTGAAAAATGGCTTCTCGGCCAAGGTCTTAGCTCCAAACACAGGATTTTAAAAGATTGGAAGAATACCACAGACGCGGCTCTACAATAGTGCCATACCCTGCAGGTTGGGATGCTAATTCCAATAACCACTGGAGGGGAAATTTACTGGTAAGGTTGGCTCCTCAATCTGACCGCTCTCACAGTCATATCGGATCACTGGTTGGCATCCAATAGCCACAAGTGGCGGCCCCCTACATCAAGACAGCTGTCAACTCAACTAAGGAAAACCTATACTTCTTACTTAACCCCTTCAATCAGCGCAATATCCTTTTTCAGTAAGTCATTAACCATAGTATTCAGCTCAACTCCCTTTGCCTGAGCCTTGGCCGCAAAATAACCCAATACATCGGATTCCAGATAAATAGGCACATTAAATTTGGCGTCAGGCTTAAAAAACTTACCTCGTTCACCTTTGGAAAAATCATACTCATCACGCATAATGCTCACCCTTCGTATTGCTTAATCTCAGGTTTAGTAGCCTGTCTGGCAGAAATAAGCCGGACTGTTACCGTATCCTCGTTTTGTTCACGATATGTATGTACCACGACCAGATAGTGCTGGCCATTGGCTTGGCCCAGTGTGATCCAGCGATCTTCATCGCCACTGGAATTCTCTTCATCGAAAATAGTTAGTGCCATTGAATCTCTGAACACTCCAATTGCCTGTTCAAAAGTCACCCCATACTTTTGAGGTTAATTTGGGCTTTGACAGGGTCAAAATTATATTGCATATCCTGGCCATTTAAATATCCGAGAAATAAACGACTATTCTTGTGCCTCCGAAATAACCCGTAAAGTCCCGGATGTCCAAAATCAATTTGGGATCATGTGCCAAATCTGCTTACAGAGCCTACCAGCATGATCGTTTTTTCTACAAAAAAGAGACGCATCATCTACTCAAAAACACCCCTTGCAGCCTCCAGCCAATGTCATTAAACTACCCGCCCTCGCAGGCCGAGCAGGAACAGGACCATAGCTCAGTTGGTTAGAGCGCTACCTTGACATGGTAGAGGTCGGCGGTTCAAATCCGCCTGGTCCTACCAATTCAGCGTTGAGCCCGGGAGAGAAATTATTCAAGAAAAAACAAAGAGTTATATCGCTTTTGTCAGGGTTGACACACAAAGAGCACACGTTTAACATACGCGCTCTTTTGGGCAACTGCCCAACCCCCAATTCCGCCTTAGCTCAGTCGGTAGAGCAAATGACTGTTAATCATTGGGTCGCTGGTTCGAGCCCAGCAGGCGGAGCCAAATGTAAAAGGCTGCTGAGAGATCAGTGGCCTTTTTTTTTGGCCACTTCACGGCGTAATCATTGTTGAAGGCTCCCCAATCGCTTGATCTCCCACTAACGATGGAGCCAATATAAGGATATAAGGCGCCATCGTTACCATTGCATGACACTGTCATACATGCTACTTTACAGCCAAAGTCGGAGGTAACTATGCGCATCAACGCTCGTTTAGATAAAGAACACAGCGAAAAGCTTGAACAGTTGCGCAAGCAGTTGAAGTTAAGCATTTCGGACGTGGTAAAGGAAGCCATTGACATCATGTATGAAAAGAGCCATTTGCAAGCGGAAAAAAAAATTCAATCCCTCGTTACGAGTGGTTTCGTTGGCTGCGCGGAAGGGCCTGAAGACCTGGCCAGCAACTATAAACAATACAGCCTTCAAGACTTAAACGCTAAACATGATACTCAGTGACACCGGATATTGGCTTGCGCTCGCCAATAAAAAAGACCGCTGGCACCAAAGAGCACTCGACGTTACCCTCCAACTGAATGAGGACTTAATTACAACCTGGCCAGTAATAACAGAAACATGCCATCTACTGCTTAACCGCTTGAGCAATCACGCACAACTACTATTTTTACAACAAATTCAACAAAATGTGCGGGTATTTGAGATCCAACAGCAACACGTCCCTGAATTGCAAAATCTAATGGAAAAATATTCAGACCTTCCAATGGACCTTGCCGACGCATCGCTTGTAATAGCGGCGAATTATTTGAATCAGGGAAGGATACTTTCGACAGACCAGCGGGATTTTCAAAGTTATCGTTGGAAAAATCACCACCCATTTTCAAATATCTTACTGCCGGACTGATTTTCAACTCACTGAACGCACAAAAGGTTAAAATCGCACCAGCAAAATAGAAGCGACGCGATAATAACAAAACCCAAAACTTATTCTATCGCGAATTGAGCAAGTAAACGTCCCTCGAACAACTCACCCCTTTTCCACAGTGCCTGTCAAAAATTAATGCATAGGCTTTTAATTTCTCCGGCGATCCAATGCCTTCACCGTAGCTACGCCCAAACTGTTTTATGTGATTAATCCACTTATCCGGCTCAATGCCAAAACGCGATATAATCGTCGGCACAGATTCAGTAATAAATCCCCGCCTTCCCTCGCGAATCATGCGGCCTGTCTTATCCACCAAGTCAAAATAGTCTTCCTTCGTGAAAGGCAATGCCTGATGAATATCCGTGTGGCCACTACCATCAAATGCCATTAACGGCGCTTCCGGGAATTTATCCAGCTTTAATTCTTGTTTTAACCGCTGCTGATGCTGAACCCCTTTTCTCTTTTTAGGTGATGTCCTGAATGGGCAGCCGCGAGACGTGGCCCGCGCTAAAACCAGCCGGAGTTATCCGGCTGGTTTTTAATTGATGCCCCCTGCAACAGCAATAAAGCGCTATTATGATACTTGGTCTTACCCTAAAAATACGCACACGGTTGGATTGGCGCTTACGCTTTGTCATCACTACACCATTATTTTTTCAAGCCGTGGATCCACACATGAACGCATAAAAATGGGGGGATTACCAGATGTTCATTTCAGATTCATCGCCGGGACTATAAAAATTTAACATTAATTCGTTGAATTCCAACTGGCGTTTCGCGGGAACGTTTATGACTGGGTAACCGGCACTTAACAAAACGCCATTCATCATAAAGCGCCCATGCAATTTTATGGGTGTCCTTTATCTTTTTTCTTATTTTTTTTAGCGCTTACTTTTCAAATTCAGAGTCCTTTAAATTTAAAATGTGTTACAATAATTCCGAAACTGTTGATAAAAACTATCCCGACGGATGCCCAGTTGATTTCTCAGGTATGGAGTAGCGGTATTAATTGAATGCTCAGATGACTTTATATAAAGTTGCTTATCTGATAACAATCTGACCAAACATTCAGCCATACCCACATGATCCCCTGCACGAAAACTAGCATTTTGGGGCAGTAATTCAGTTATGCCGCCAACCCTAGATCCTAAGCATGGTATCCCCCTGCTCATTGCTTCTAAGAGTGATCGAGGCATCCCCTCTGTTAGACTCGGCTGAACATAAACATCCGCTCTATCCAACCAATTAATAACATTTTCTGACCCAACGACAATACCGTCGAAAACAACCCAATCAGGCAAACTGCCATATTGGGCCACATAACCTTCCCCCTTCCCACCTAGTACTCGCAAAATAACATCGTACCCCTTTGATCGAACGATTTTTAACGCTTTAACGGCAACTCTGATTCCTTTCAATTTTAAATCTGGGTTCCCGATCACGCTCACACTATATTTTTTTCGACTTGGGAAGCTGCGACTAGTTCCGACTGACGTAATATCTACATCAGATAATCCCGCTGATACGCCACGTGTAGGATACAAACCCTGAAGGTACGACTCGGTTACATAAGTTATGTATCTTGCGCGATAACAAGCCTTTCTCATTCTTCGCTCCAGAACAGGTGCATATAACTTTGCGGCAATATCTCCTCTATTCCACAGGCAATCATATGCGCTTGCCACAACTTCACATAGAACAGGCTTACCCACTTCTCTTGCTAACGATTCAGCCATTAGGCCAATTTCACTTGGAATGCGAACAATAACCGCATCCGTATTCGAGATCATCGATTTCAAAGCACGGCGTATAGATGCTATATATAATAATCCATGGATTGACGCAATATTCGGCAACGACTTAACCTCAACTCCATCCCCTGTCGCAATTTGTAGTGATTTTGAAATTACCGAAACGTCTCTCGACCTGCTTACCACCATCACCTTACTAAAAAACTTGCAGTAATAAGACAGCTTTTGATAATCAAGCTTCCCCGGCGAATAGAAGTTACCCCCGAACTTGGAGAACATATGATCATGACAGAATAAAGCTTTCATTTCGCACCTTTAAACTCAGAATTTCTTTATAAGCTTTGCTGGGCTGCCAACATATACTCCGTTAGACGTTAGCGTTCCCTTAACCACACTTCCCGCGCCGATAACGGAACGATCTTCCACCACCGATCCCGCCAATATGCGTACGCCACAACCAATCCAAACATCATTACCGATATTAATCTGTTTATAAACGATTGGGTTATATTTTATTGGAACTGAAATATCTTCCCACGTGTGCTCAAAGCTAATTAACGAAGAACCATGCGCCATAGAAACTGAATTTCCTAAAAATATTCCGCCAGATGCGTCTACATAACAGAACTCATGGATACTTACATCACTGCCGATGCAAAGATTATCAAACCCCTTGATAACAACCCACCTTCCAATATAAACATTATCACCGACGGTTGGGCATAAGCTTTTTAAAAAAACATATCTCACTCCAACGCCAACAATTGTCGGCATCGATGCCGACAATTGATACATCAAACGTCTAATAAACGCCGGCAGCATTGAGATAAAAAAAACCAACGCCACTATCAAGCACCTTAAACTCTTAAATTTCTTTCGACCACTATGCATCAGTATCACCTTGATAGCTTCCTAAGCTTAAGAGCAGACCAAATCCAACGAAAGCAGTACTTCATGCTGATATGTTTCCAGTGCTTAACTTTTATCCTTAACACAACAAACATTGCCATAGAAAAACTGGCATTAAGATCCAAAAAAATATTTACCTCTCTCATACAGCAGTCGCAAAGGATATATTTATCTAGGATATATTTTTTTCTCAATTGTGCTGCCATTAAATATTGCTCTCTTTTGCGCTTTACCGAGATGCTATCAGGATGTATGCGGTAATAAAGCAATGCTTCTTGCAGATTATGTATATTCTCACCATTATACAAGCGGAGCCAAAGGCCATAATCTTCCGCTAGTTGATCGAACTCATTGTATAAATACTTATCGACCGATAATCGTCGGAATACTACAGAAGGGTGAATAACAGGCGAGTTAATCATCAAATGTGCCGCCACATCCTTTCCTCCAACAGGAACGCTTATTCGACCAATAACTTTTCCAAACATATCTATCTTTATTGCCGAAGTACCCAAAACATCGCACTTTGGATTATTTTCCATATATGAAATTTGTTTAGCTAACCGATCTTCATGTGCGATATCATCCGCATCCATTCTCACTATATAAGCTCCCTCACTGACAGATATCGCTTTATTAAGAGATGCAATAAGCCCTCGGTTCTGCCACGCATACACTTTAATTCGCGCATCTTGCATACGATAATGTTCAATGACATCACCTGATGAATCCGTGGAACCATCATTTATAATTATTAATTCAAATTCTTCATACGTTTGTTTAATTAATGATTCTATACATTCAGGGAGGTAACGGGCAGCATTATAAACAGGTAAAATAATACTTACTTTCTGCGTCATCTCAACATTTTCCTATAGAGCTTATATACAAGCTTGAAAAGACCTACTGCTTTTAACATACTTATAATACTCCACCTAAATCTAGAATACCCCCTTCTTACAACGCATAGAAAAATATCGTAAATTGGTATTTTGTCCTCAATAAACCTTTCTAGCGATATCAAATCCTCTTTATCTTTACGCTCATATCTAGATTTCTTAATCTGGTAAATTATATTCGCAGATAGAAATTTCACATTCATAAAGTAAAAATAGTTATAACCATCCACTAGTAGTCTATCTACCTTATCAGGATAAAGGCGCAACTCTGAATCGTGACGTGAGAGCGCCAACAGTCCCTCTGTATTTTTGATATTATATTCAAGAATATCATGAGATATATAATCAATATCTGACGGCGGGCGCTCACCCAAAAGCCCCATCAATGCACTTCCGGTCAAAGCATAATCCAACCCAGAAGATCCAGAACTTAAAGCTATGCCTTTGAGACTAGAATAGTATATTGGAAACTTCCATGGTTTCGCATTATTTAATACTTTTAATCCACCATATGAGAGTAACGTTCTAGAAAGCATGAGCGCCTCTTGCCGAGTATCAGTAATGTGAACACTATGCTTTCCAATACCCACCATTTCTCGCACAAGTTCCTTTATGGCTATAACATTCTCCAGGCTAGATTCCCTAAAAAAAATAAATGTTACTTCTCCTTTATTACCAAAACAAGGCTGGATCTTATTATTCAGTCCCCGAAATGCATCCTTTGGAGTTCCAATCCAACCTTCATTTGGATACAAATGTAACATCAAATTCTTCTTTCCGAGCTCGGTTAACTTAACAGTCTTCCTATAAAACGATCTATCTCTCAAAAAATCTTCAATATCAATAGCTTTTTCACCTGATGACGGCCAAATACAGGCAATATATACATCATCAAGATTCTCTACCAGACTCAACGCCGCGTTATCGAGATATGGCTCAGCAATTCCTGCGTCGCCAAAATAGGTTGCGCTATAATCTAGAGATTCTTCTTTTAGTTTTACTGTAGGAACTAAAAAATTCGGAAACAGCAAAGCACAAATAGCAACACGATGCGCTCCGTTTACTATATCCCCATTTTCAGATCTTGGAATGGAAAATCCATCCTCATAAAACCCGTTTTCCTTAATCGAATTAACCAAATCACCAAACGAACGCAAATAGTCTTCCACACCAACTTTTTTAGATCCAAGCTCGCTCATTTTTCCTCTTGTAATTGGAGACAAGAACGCACGGTAGGTATTACACTGCAAAGTCGACTTTACATCAATCGATTTTACAAGTAAGGATCCCAAACTAAGCTTAGCCCCCATATCGAAACGCGTTCTTGTTAAAAGGTGTCTTGCTGACACCCTTTCCTCCGTCAATAGCTTACTCTCTCGAAGATGCTCTTCTCGAATCATGATATACCTTTACAATAAAACAAGCTGTTAATATAAAAATAATAAATTGTGAAAAAAAAACAGAAACAATTATACGAGAAACAACTTTTACATTATCTGGAAGAAAAAACACAAAACCAAAAAAAAATAATACTCCAAGAATGATAAACATTATTCGCAGTTTCTGACGGCCAACACCGTTAAGAAAATTAAGGGAGGGATAATAGAGTGACTGTGATACCAACAGGAAAATCGCAATCTTCAAGACGTCTAGGTACGGTGCTGCTTGTGGAAACGTTATCTTCACCATAGGAATACAGAGAAGAATCAAAACACAAACAACCGATGAATAGGCAAAGCCAACAAATATATTTTTAATCCAAAGCTTAATAGCTTGTGAATAGCTATTTCTCAAACGAAAGAATCGTGGCTCCAAAATAGCGTTTACCGCTGTAGCTGGCGCCATCAAAGCTATATTTATTCTTTCGGAAACCGCATATAACCCTAAGGAGTGATAGTCGCCAAAAATTGAGAAGACTAACTTATCCATGAGCGGCACCATAGCTCTAGCTGTTGAAGAAGCAAAATACCATTTTCCCACATCTATTCGATCCAAAATTGGTTCGAAATCGCGCTGGTTAGCCACAAACGGATACTGCAACAACAAATATTTAAAACCAATGAGAGAATTTATTAAAGCCAATAGTGAAAATACAATAACCCACTGATAAAACATTTCGAAAAAAACGAAAAAAATTATCCCGGAAAAAAGAAATGTAAGCGAATATACAATCCGCAGATTCCGCAATTCTCGTATCTTTCCAGTAGCAGTAAAAACTGCGGTAGATATAAATAGAATTCCACTCTGAAAAACATCTACGATCAAAATAACAAATACTTCAAAAAAAGGAATTTTTGAACCATAGATGTAGATACCAACTGCCGCCGTCGGGAAGACTACGACTATCGCATAGAAATAAAGCCGGAACTCCTGCATAAGAAGCTTAGACACAGGCGTCTGGCATTCAGCAATTCGCTGCATAAGCAGATTATACCCACCAAGTGAAACAACATTAATTAGAAATGCAGAAACTGCCAGAGCGAAAGTGTAGTAACCTATATACTCAGCAGACAAAGAAGCCGCGACCAAGAAAAAACCAACAAACCTGAATCCGATCTGCGCAAGCTGACTGCCCGCTAAATTAACAATACTTGAGAGCACAGAATTCCTCGTCTTTCTGTTAAGACTGAACAATTTCTACATAAAACTGCTATCAGCAATAATGAAATTATTGTTTGAATTGTCACCAAGTGAAGCAAGACGTCTCCTTTGATATGAAGCAAATAAAGCATACATACTAGACATATAAGGACTACCTTTGCTAAATGTTCGTCTTGGTTTCGCCAAAGCATGCTCAATATAATCAATTGAGACACTACCAAATAAAAAGTCCCAAACAGCCCAAAAAAAAGTAAATTTCTCATATAACCGCCATCAGTATACATGAACGTACTTCCATCGGAATTTATGTAACGCCCGTAGCCAAGGAGAAATTCCGCGACGGGTATTCTCCAATACATCTCTGATAGCACAGACGTAGATTCTATATTTGCACTCCCTGTATCCAAGTATGTATATATATATTCAAACGCAAAAGGCAAGAATGTATTAAAAATTAAATCACTGTATTTTGAATGTGCTATTACAACAATCCCACACAAGAAAAAGACAAATGAAACAACCAAATATTTTACTAATTTCTTAAGGTGCCCGTTCAACAATCCTGCATAAATAAATAATGTGATCGCGACAAAAGTTCCAATAATCGATGTTCTACCAGCCGTTAAGCCTGCGAGCCCTATTACAGCCATGAATAAAACGTTTAACATGCTCATCTTTGGTTTTTTAATTAAATAATAAGCACAAAATATTTGTGCTATTGCAAATGCGGATGACAATGGAAAGAATTGCCCACCAGCTAACGCAAGACCTCGCACACCTTCATATTTCAATGCTCGGTCCACATCGGATGAGATCTGAAAACGCTGTACCAGACCTAGGATCGCAGGGGAAAGAAGGCTCGCAGTTATTACCATAGCTTGTATTGAAAAGCTGTAATAGATATAGCGACTAAAAATAAGTAATGAATTAGATTCTGTTTCATTACGAAAAATGTTATAAAAATATGATGAAAAAAAAATCACGCAGGACAACGTAACCAAGTTTGATGCTACGGAATCCAGTCTAGAAAAATCGTAAGTTCCATGCAATATTCCATAAATTAATATCAACATAGCCAAAACGGCATACATAAAAACTAGCATTATAACTCCTGGATAGGAGAGCATTGATTTTATCCAGCTACGCTTTATATGCAAAACACAGTAAGGTAAGAATACAATCCCAACAAGAACAGCAGAATTGTGAAGCACGGGGACACGAAAGGAGAAAATCAAACAAAAAAAGCTGGCAGCTACGACAAAGTGCCTATGAAAACTTACGCCTCTACCAATCATGATGTATATACGTGCTCCACAACATGTAGATACCTATCTATTACTCGGCGCTCATCAAACACACCTTCAATATATTCTCTTGCACACCTACCCATTTTAAGTCTTCCTTCATGTCCAAGCTCTATAATTGAGTACATAGCAGAAACCAAAGCATCGACATTTCGAGGATCAACAATGAATCCACTCTTGCCATCAACAACCGCCTCTCTACAGCCTACGTTATCTGTGGTTATAATCGGCTTTCCCATCGCAGCAGCCTCTAACAATGACTTAGGCACGCCCTCTCGATAGTAGGAAGGGAGAACACAACAATCCATACGACAAACTACTTCGCGCACGTCGTCAGTAACGCCCAAATAACTAACAATTCCTTCCGATTCCCATTGCTCTATAACATGTCGATCGATACCGCTCGATGATAAATCGTCAATCGGTCCCAGAAGATAAAATTGAGTTAGTGGATAGCGGATTTTAACCTTCTTCGCTGCATCGACAAAAAAATAAACGCCCTTCTCTTTTATCATTCTCGCCACCAGAATAAATCGGACGGGCTCATCATTTGGCGCCTCCGCAATCGAAAAATATTTTAAGTCAACTCCTGAACCAGGCAGCCTTTCATAACGGTTAGATTTCGAGATGATATTCATACTTTTAAAAAATTCTAAATCATCGTTATTTTGGAAGAATATGTAGTCCGCTAAAGGCTGAGTGGCACGGTAGAGTAGCGTGGCGATTTTTGATCCCATCTTTTCGTCAATGAACAATGTCCCTAGTCCAGCAATATTGTTTACTACTTTTATACCAAATAGTTTTGCAACAGCTGTACTGTAAATATTTACTTTAGGTGTAAAATTAAGAACGACATCGGGGGAAAGCTTTCTATATACCAAAAAGTATGAATAGATTGTTCTTATTTCATGAATAGGATTAAGTCCACTACGATCAATGTAGATGTTTAGGTGAGAGCAGCCAAGCCTGAGGAGGCTATCAGTATATTCATCAGCGGGAGATACAGCCGTGACTGAATTACCGCTACTTATTAAATTGCTTATCGTTCCTCTGCGGAAATTATAGAGGTACCAAGAGGTATTTGCAGAGATTACCACATGCTTCTTCACTTTATCATGACGAGAAACTCTAAGAAGATTATCGCAAGAATTAGAGATACCAAGACGGGATACAAACCTTAAAAATAACCTGAGAAATCGCCTATAAATTGATTTCATAAAAAAATTTCCAACGTTTATTGTCCATTGTCATACACAGACCTTCTCGCAACACCAATCTAGTACATACATCGAAATTAGTTTCAACACAGCTAATTATCGGGACAAGCTTACCTCACTTTTTAGAGATTCAATTTCTGAAGCTAGCGCTTCATATTCAGATAATCTGCTCGCAAGAAGTCGTGCAGCAGCTTCAGCTCTTTCTCGAATACCTTTCGCTGTAACAGTATAGGCACAGCCACGCCTACACGACCTGTAACCTTCCGCTTTTAGTGCGCCTACATCCATGAGCATCTTCAGGCAGTAATTTACTTTACCTAAACTAATATCAAGCTGCTTTACTAGGTCGCGCTGGCTTACGCACGGGTTAGCCTCTAATGCCTTTAGGATCTTATAGCGGTATTCATCAGTCAACATAATATCGTGTCGATCAGCTACTTATCAAAACCAGGTGAACAATAATCAGTTGCAATAAAGCCACCGCCCTCAACATACTATTACAACTTACATATCTCCTTATCCTGCTTCTATGTACAGTTAAAATATCTAGCAATTGACCCCATTGCATTCTTACGACCAGTTATTCCAAATATACGTCAACAACAAGCCATACAAAGAAATGTTCACAAGATGAACACATAGTAATGAGTTAAAAATACTGGTTCAAGTACTTTTAGAAGCCTGTAATGAATGGCACTCGATTAGGACCAAAAGGAGTCAGATAGCATATCTGTCGAGCAGGAGCACTGGAACAATATCAGATTAAAAATAAACGATCTTTGAATCTGTAGCTAAAAGCAGATGCTCAGGTAGCGTTCATTTAATGAAACAATGTGTATCGCTAACTGCGATGTTTAGCGATCAACGGTTTTGTTAATGCCATGAATTTTTGTGGCAATTAACTTATTTGTGAAAACCCCAAGCTTAGTCGATCCGCTCAACACATACTGCGTTAACTACTATAGCAACTCTAAGCACTTTGACTACTTAGAAGACTTCAATTTCTCGACCACGCATTCGGAATGCACAAGGCTGTCGCGTCTCAAACTAAACGTCAGTTCGACTGCGCCCCTCACATATAAAGTGCCGAATAAAAACAGCCATAATGGCCAGCATCCCACCAATCAAGGTACCGAGAATACAAATAAGAGCCCTTTTTGGCTTAGCCTTTTCTTCCGGCACAACGGGTGGGTCAATGGTGGAGAAAATATACTCATCTCGCACCTCAGCAAGCATGATAGTTTTGGTTTGTTCCTCAATGAGCTGATAAAAAACATTTCGCATCTCAGCCAGAGGTACTTGCGACATCTTCTCCTGGAGATAGCTTATACTTCTCTGTGCCTCATCAACATCTTTTTTTCTGACCACCTCGTTAATTTCCTTCACCAGCAACTGCGTCCACCGCTGTGCGACAACTGGCGAGTAATGTTCAACTGCAATCGTGACAAAGCCCGTTTTTTCATCCTTGGATACCGCCAAAACGTTTTTAAACTCCTCATAGGCTTCCCAACTCGAAGGCTCTGCTTTTTTTGGGGGCTTTACCTCTCTAACCCACTGCTTTTTATCCTTGTCATAAATATCAGGATCATAACGCACTTCACCTGTACTGCGGTCCCAGCCATCGACAGCCATCAATGCAGGTAATAAATCATACTTATTAATAAAATCTGAAACAAATTGGCGAGATTTGAGTACTTCTATGGCTATATCTACTTTATTTTGACCGCCAGAATTGCCCAGATTAATGCCCGCCAAAGACGCCAATCCACCAAGCTTGCCCGCCATTCCCGATAACCCCCCCCCTTGAGCTTCCTCTGAAGGCGCGAGCAAAGTTTTTGACTGATATAAATTAGGTAGAGAAAGAGAGAGAATCACCGCTCCCAATGCAAACAAAAAAGTTATCGCAATAATTATCCATTTACCTTGCCAAACAACCTGCCAAAGCTCACGCAAATCAATTTCATCCTGAACAGGGGGTCTAACAGAATATAGCTGATAATACTGAGGAGGCAATTGATTTTGCGGTGGAAAGTCGCTCGTTGAATCTTTTGTCGGCATTTTAGGTTGCGCTTTTTAAGCAAAGGTAATTATGAACGGTAGCTGTATAGAATTCGCTAAAGCAGATAATTGATATCAAAACATGTAAGCCAACTTGGCTACTTCGCTACGGCACGAATCTTATTAGTAAAGAATATTCCACCCAATACCGCTTTATGCGAAACGTCTTCGCGTCCAGCGAATAAACCTCCAAGACCTTTTCATTAACATCTGATATATCACAATGAAAACCAAAGCCAACAAAAAGGAAAACCAATCAGGTAAACCATACTTCATCATGCTGATACCAACGGCAACAAAGATTGCTTGCATAAGAACCATCATGTACAAGGTTTGCTTACCAGAAAATCCGGCTCTCATAATTATGTGATGAATATGGGTCCTATCAGGATCCATAGGAGAACGGCCCCTTTTTATCCGACGGTACATAATGGTGAACATGTCAGTCATAGGCAGCAACACAAACCATAAAGCCACTACTGGAGAAAAAGCTCCAATTTCTTTTTGAGACCCCTCAATGAGCAGCACGCCAAGTGAAAGCCCTAAAAACATGCTACCGGCATCCCCCATAAATACTTTATTGAATGATCGAACTGGGCTTCCCCAAATGTTAAATATGAGAAATGCACTAGTAGCGCCAATAAAAGCCAAACATAGCAACTGGAATGTGGCATCTCCGTTGGATCCAAATAAACCGACAAGCCCGATAACGCTAACCATGGATATAGACCCAACTAAGCCATCCATCCCATCCAGCATATTCATGGCGTTAACCACTCCCATAAGCGACAACACTGCCAGAGGATAACCAAGCCAGCCGGGATTAAGATCGCCAAAACCAAAGAGATTCCCAAAACTTTCTATGTGAACATCCAGGCCATACACAAATATACAAGACACAAGAAATTGGCCTATAAGCCGAAACCGAGCACTTAACTCATAACGATCATCCACGCTTCCCATAAAAACTATGAGCCCACCAGCGAGAAGGAAAAGCCGGATAAAAATCGGCTGATCAATAAAAAGGAACGTGGTGATGCAGACACTGGAGTAAATCGCGATTCCTCCAATGAGCGGGATAACCCCTTCATGGTGTTTGCGGCCACCTGGTTTGTCCACCAGATCGACTAAATACGCTATGGGTTTTAACATCCTGACTACGGCGAACGCCACTACAAAAGATACCGCCAGTATTCCAAATCCCAGTTCCATTCACGTGCTCCAGTTCTGTTTTTCCGTGTTCCAAGTCTATATTTCGGCGGCCGCGAGTATAGCTTATTACGCGACGCATTTGTTATAAAAATGTTAATAAAGTGCCTGATTTTTTTAGCTTTTTGGCTTTAGCTGGTGCCTAGCCTGACACCTTAATTTCAGCCTTACTTCCGGATTCCGAGCCTCGGCTTCGGCCCCTGCAATGCTCTACCACCCACATCCGTGTAGGCGCCGCCGGAATGACGACAATGGACACCTGGATTCCAGTTGTTCGGCTTTGACATCCGAAACGTCGGACCTCTGGCCGGTTGGTGCCAGCCTATGTACCTTCGGATCTGCCGCATCACAACCTCCCTGTAGGCGCCACTGGAAAGACAGCCACATCACGCTTTGGCTTCGAATAGCCAGATAACAGTCTAGCTAAATCGCACTATGTCCTCTTCATCCAGGTAATCGCCCGTTTGAACCTCGATTATCACCAGGGGCTCTTTGCCGGGGTTCGATAAACGATGCTTTACGCGACGCGTTATATATATAGACTCGTTTTCGCCAACTAACAAACTGTTGCCATCATGCTCCACTTTCGCCATTCCCTTTAACACCACCCAGTGTTCCGCCCTATGCTGGTGCATTTGCAGGGATAAACTGGCGCCAGGATCAACTTCTATGCGGTTTACCTGGTACCCTTCCCCTTTATCAATAACGTCCACACTACCCCATGGCTTGTAGAGTTGCCGGTGGTTCTGGTGCTCTGAGCGATGATTGGCTTTTAGCCATTCAACAATATCTTTTACGTTTTGGGTCTGGCTTTTATTCGCCACCAACAGCGCATCCGCCGAATCGACGATAACGACATCTTCCATACCAACAGCGGTAACCAGTCTGCTTTCCGAATGGACGTAGGAATTGCTGCATTCTTTTATAAAAGCATCGCCGAACCGGGCATTGCCGTTTCCATCTTTCTCACTGGCCTCCCACAATGCCTCCCAGCTTCCCAGGTCGCTCCAACCAGCATCCAAGGGGACAACCCAGGCCTTTTCCGTTTGCTCCATCAAGGCATAGTCAATGGAAATGTTCCTGCACTTTTCGAAGCTTTCCCGCTCCAGACGGATGAAATCCAGATCCCTGGTGGCATTAACGACCGATTGCCAGCAATAATTCAACCAATCGGCGTTTAGCCTTTCCAGTTCATCAAACAGCACATCAACCGGCAGAGTAAACATGCCGCTGTTCCACAGGTAGCCGCCATCTTCCAGGTAGGTTTCGGCTGTTTTTTGGTCCGGCTTTTCCACAAATTTAACGACACGGGAGCCGCCCTGGTCCTCCACTTTTTCCATTTGTATGTAGCCAAAACCCGTCTCTGGTTGTTGCGGTACCACACCAAAAGTGACAAGCCAGCCTTTGTCAGCGCGGCCCATCCCGATCTTCACCGACAAATCAAATGCAGCGTAATCCTTGATCAGGTGGTCAGCAGGTAACACCAGAAGTTTGGTTGCACCATATTTTTGTTTCGCAAATAAAGCTGCCGCGGCGATGGCCGGTGCGGTGTTGCGGCTGGCGGGTTCCAACAGTATGTCCGCTTTTACATCACGCACTTCGGCAAGTTGCTGAGCAACCATAAAACGCTGCTCTTCATTGCACACCACGATCAGGTGATCATACTGCCTCACACGGTTCGCCGTGTGTTGCAGCATCGTGTATTCACCATAGAGCTTGTGCAGCTGCTTGGGGTACGCCTTACGCGATTTTGGCCACAAACGGGACCCATCCCCTCCGGACAAAATTATTGGAATAACGTCACTCACTGACTTGCCTGGATGTCTTCAAGAACCACTGTAGTCACGGCACAATGTTATAACTCTTATGTATGCACTGAAAGCGCGGCATTATAAGCGCTCTCTCACATCAGAATCTGTTTAAAAATGTATCGGAATACTTGTGTGAGGCGTTCGGAAGCAATTTATCGGCTGCCTAATTGGCCTTTTTTATTATTATTTTTGTTAATTATTCGTTTTGCAGGCTTTCGTTTACCCTGTCCCGCATTTCCTTACCCGGTTTAAAGTGTGGCACATATTTCCCGTCGAGGGTGACGGATTCGCCGGTTTTTGGGTTTCTTCCAGTCCGGGGAGCCCGGTAATGCAGGGAAAAGCTGCCAAAACCCCGGATTTCTATGCGATTGCCCGTTGCCAGGCATTGGGACATATATTCAATAACGAGCTTTACCGCCAGCTCAATGTCCTTTGCCGATAACTGGTCTTGTTTTTCGGCGATGCGCTCGATTAGCTCGGATTTTGTCATAGTTATCCACTTCTGCGGTGTAACGCGCTAAACATCCTTGATAATAGACCAAAAGGCGGGAGTTATCATTGTGTTACCGGCGTTACACAGATTCCATACGACCTTTTTGTTGCAAGTCGTTGTTATACAATACTTTTGTCGCGGATAAAAGAGAAAAATCCAATTAAATCAATAATATGGTGGAAATTGGCGGGTGGCGCCCGAAGTGTCGGACCATCGCTTACCCGGCCTACAGGAAATTTTCCTCCCTGCTATGTCGAATGCGGACTATAAATATCCGGCTGCCATCCTGGCGGTAGCGCAATATGTAGTTGCCAATTCCAAATGGGATAAAAAGGTCTCTAAAAGGTAAAGCTCCTTCGACAGGTTTTCCTGCTTCCGGGTTTTCCGATAACACCACTGTCGCTTCTTTTATTTTTTCCGCAGCCCGAAATGCCGCAGCGGGATTCTTCTCCTGAATAAAATCCCTTAATCGCGCCAAATCCTTTACGGCGTCTGGCAACCAGGCTATTTCACAGGGCACGGTTTCTCCTCGTCCGAACCCCAGGTATCCAGCCAATCGACTACCTGATCATGACTGATTGTATCACCGGTCTCCTGATAGCGCTCCCATCGGGAAAAAGCCAATTGCTTCTCGTGTTCGTTAATTTCCTCCTGCTCCAGATACCGTTTTAACGCCTCTTTGGCAATATAGCTTTTGGATCGGTGTGTTTTTTCGGCGAGGGCATTTAGTCGTCGCTCCAACTGCTCATCCAATCTTATACCTAACATATATTCACCATTGTTTAACAATGTTTAACGCTGCTAATGGAGGCTAACATATTGGCTGCTTGATGGGAATACGGCGGGTGGTGCCCGAAGTGTCGGACCATCGCTTACCCGACTACGGGCCGGTGAGAAGACGTAAAAAAAACGGCCACTGGGGCCGCTTTTAGGAGGTTTGATAAAAGCCGGGGCTTATTGCTTGTCCTGGCTTTCGATCTGCGCCTTGATCAGGTCGCCGATGGTGGCCGGGGCTGCATGCTCGGCCTGCTTGGCGCTGTGTTCCTTGATCGCCGCTTTTTCGTCGTCGGCATCCTTGGCTTTAATGCTCAGGATGAGTGTACGGTTCTTGCGGTCGATGTTGGTGATTTTGGCTTCCACCTCGTCACCTTCCTTCAGCGCGTTGCGGGCGTCTTCCACTTTGTCACGGCTGATTTCGGACGCTTTCAGGGTGCCTTCCACGTCTTCAGCCAGAACAATAACCGCTTCCTTGGCTTCAATTGATTTAACGGTGCCCTTCACGATAGCGCCTTTGTCATTCTCGGTCACGTAGGCGGAGAACGGGTCCTGCTCAAGCTGCTTGATACCCAGGGAGATACGCTCGCGCTCGGGGTCGATGGCCAATACCACGGTTTCCAGCTCGTCGCCCTTCTTGAACTTCCGCACAGCTTCTTCGCCGGGCTCGTTCCAGGAGATGTCGGACAGGTGAACCAGGCCGTCAATGCCGCCGTCCAGGCCGATGAAGATACCGAAATCAGTAATGGATTTGATTTTGCCGGTAATTTTGTCGCCCTTGGCGTATTGCGCGGAGAAGGCATCCCACGGATTTTCCTGGCACTGCTTGATACCCAGGGAGATACGGCGGCGCTCTTCGTCGATGTCCAGGATCATCACTTCCACTTCGTCGCCCAGGTTTACAACCTTGGACGGGTGGATGTTTTTGTTGGTCCAGTCCATTTCGGAGACGTGCACCAAGCCTTCCACACCCTCTTCGATTTCGGCAAAGCAGCCGTAGTCGGTAAGGTTGGTGATTTTCGCCTTGACCTTGGAACCTTCGGGGTAACGATCCTTGATCGCGGCCCAGGGGTCTTCGCCCAGTTGCTTCAGGCCAAGGGAGACGCGGTTGCGCTCGCGGTCGAACTTCAGCACTTTTACTTCAATTTCATCGCCGATGTTGACGATTTCACCCGGATGCTTGATGCGCTTCCAGGCCATGTCGGTGATGTGCAGCAGGCCATCCACGCCACCCAGATCGACGAAGGCACCGTAGTCGGTCAGGTTCTTCACGATACCCTTGACCGCCATGCCCTCTTGCAGGTTGGCCAGCAGTTCTTCGCGTTCTTCGACGTTGGATTGCTCCATCACCGCGCGGCGGGAAACAACCACGTTGTTGCGTTTTTGGTCCAGCTTGATCACTTTGAATTCAAGCTCTTTACCTTCCAGGTGAGTGGTCTCGCGCACCGGGCGGACGTCCACCAGGGAACCGGGCAGGAAGGCACGGATACCGGCAACGTCAACGGTGAAACCACCTTTTACCTTGCCATTGATGACACCCATGATCACTTCGTCGGCTTCGTTGGCGGCTTCCAAAATTTTCCAGGATTCAGCGCGTTTGGCTTTTTCGCGGGAAAGACGGGTTTCCCCAAAGCCATCTTCGACGGTTTCCAGTGCAACCTGCACTTCGTCGCCAATGCTGAGGTTTAATTCGCCTTTTTCATTCAGGAATTGTGCGGCGGGAATAACGCCTTCGGATTTCAGACCAGCGTGGACGGTTACCCAGTCCTGGTCGATGTCGATAACGACGCCGGTGACGATGGTACCGGGTTCCATATCGACGGTTTTTAAACTTTCTTCAAACAGTTCTGCGAAACTTTCGCTCATTGAGTCATACCTATATAAAAGAAGCTTGTCCAAACCAGCGTTATTCGCGTGGCCCAGATTCGCCTGCCGTGTTGCCAGTGCACGGGGTAGTTAAAAGTGCGCTTTTGCACGTTCACTTCTGGCGGGAAAACATGCAAAAACACCTGTTAAAGGGACATTCGACACAGTAACCCGAAGGCTGTGAAAGAGACCCCTTTTCGAGGCTCGCGAGGCTAACAGAAAGGTGGGGGATAAGCAAGATAAATCAAGGGTTGAAGAAGGTTGGTTGTAGGGCGGACAAGCAAAGCGCCCGCCGGAGGTTCTTCGGCGAAGGGAAGATGTCGGGTGGCGCTAGCGCTTACCCGACCTACCTCCTGGATGTCCGCTACGCGAACATGACGTACGTAAGAGAAACCGGAACGCCCTGAAGCATCTGCCCTTCTTTTACAGATCACCCGGATACTCGAAATGACATCTATTGACCGAGCCTTACCCCAAACTCTCCAACTTCTCCGGGTTTGGCGCAATATTACTTAAATGCGGCTGCAAACTGATGGTCACCCAGTGCTTGCAACTGGGGCACAGCCAGTGGAGCTGTTCTCCGCTGAAACCGCAGTTTTCGCACTGGTAGACCTGCCGGGTCTCCGTCAGCTTTTCCAGCAGGGCTTTTACCTTCACGTAATTTCGCAGGCTGTTGGGGCCGCGCTCGTCGGTGACCAGCTTCAACAATTCCGCGGCCACTTCCATTTTCGGGTAGTAGCGCAACTCTTCCATCAATAGCGCAATGGCGGCGTCGCCTCCCTCGCAGACTTCCACAGTTTTCGTCAGGTACTGGAGCGTCAGCAGGTCCTTTTTCGAGTAATACAATTCGCGCAGTTCGTTCAGCAGCTCCCTTGGGCTATCCTGCTTTTTATAGCATTCGTAAATCGGCCCAAGGATTTCGGGAGAAAACTTTTCGTTTTGCTGGGGGACTCTGCGCAGGGCAACGATTGCCGAGGGATAGGACCCGTGGATCATTTCCAGGCGAGCCACAAGCAGGTTGGCCCGCACACATTTCTTGTCGTAGCGCAGGGCCGAATTCAGGCAGCGCCTGGCGGCGAGCCAGTCCTGCTTTTCGATGGCCTCCTGGGCCAGCTCGCAACTGTACTGGGCCTGCAGTTCCCGCCAACTGTCGGCGGTGGGGGAAAATTTTCGCGTGGTCAGTCGATCCGCAACATCGATGGCGGCAAGCCACTCCTTGGTGTCCTGGTAGACTTCGAGCAGGTGCTCGAGCGCTTTTTTGCGCACGTTTTTTTCCAGGTCGTATACTTCAACCAGTTCCTTGAACAGGGATTCCGCCCGGTCGAGCAGGCCCGAGCGCAAGTAATCAATGCCGAGTTCCAGTTGCGCCAGTTGGTGTTGCGCCCGGCTGAGGCTGGGCCGCGCAAGCAGATTCTGGTGAACACGTATTGCCCTGGCCACTTCACCGCGCCGGCGCAGCAGACTGGCCAGGGCGAGATGGGTCTCCAGTGTGTCATTGTTAACATCCAGGGCGGAAATAAAGGTATCGATCGCCGCGTCGGGCTGGTCGTTGAGCAGTTGGGTCAGGCCTTCATAATAGCGCTGTTGCGGCCAGGAAAGTGGAGATGATGATGGCAACCCGCGAAGTCGGCCCGACCGCCCCAGCCAATAACCGGCCGCCACCGCCAGGGCAAGCAGCGCGAATATCAGCAGGTCGGTAAAATTCAAGTATTCTCCTCGGGCGATCAAACCCCTTTAATGCGTTCGTTTTGCAGCCGGGCCACTTCCCGGTTTGCTTTCGACAGCGCGCGTTTGCGGGCAAGCATTTTTCGCTGGGTGACCACGTAATGCGTAACGTAGCCTAAAAGCACGCCCACCATCAGTACCGCGCACATATACACGCCGGCGTTAAACTCCGGCAGCTGCAAGCCAAAAACGTTCAGCGATAACGGCTCGTTGTTGGTCAGCGCAATCCACGCCCCCAAAACCAGCACCGCCAAGAGCCAGCAGAACATCAGAATGGACTTGAAGAAATTCAGGATTCCGCGAAACACTATTGAATCTCCCTTCCCGTGCGTTCCCGAAAGTGGGACATCACCTGATTAAACACTTCCGGTATCGTTAGACTGGTGCTGTCCAGAATGATCGCATCCGCCGCCGGAATCAAGGGGGAAACCGCGCGGTTGGTGTCTTTCAAGTCGCGCGCCTCAATATCCGCCAGGATTTTCTGGTAATCCCCGTCGCTTACCCGCTGACCCGAAAACCTAAGCTGTTCCAGCCGGCGGCGGGCCCGCTCTTCCGCGCTGGCGGTCAGGAATACTTTCAGTGTCGCCCGAGGGAAAACCACCGTGCCCATATCGCGACCGTCCGCCACCAGGCCGGGCGCCTGCAAAAAGTCACGCTGCCGTTGCAGCAGTGCCGCGCGCACCTTGGGATAAGCGGCAACTTTGGAGGCGTGCATGCCGATCTCTTCCCGCCGGATATCCGACGTAACATCCTTCCCGGCCAAAAGGGTTGCGCCGTTGGTTACGTCGAAAACGACGTCGAGATTGCCCGCCTGGTCCGCCACCGCGTCTTCATCATCAAAATCGACTGAACTGTTTTTGGCTGCCAGGGCGGTCAGCCGGTACAGTGCACCACTGTCGAGTAGAGTAAAGCCGGTTTTGGTGGCAACCAGCCGGGCAATAGTGCCCTTCCCCGAACCGCTTGGGCCATCAATAGTGATTACAGGTAGAGTCTCGTTCATTGTTCCAGCTCCGCAATTTCCTGCGCGATCTGTCGGCATGCGGCGGCGGGATCCGGGGCCTGGGTAATGGGTCGGCCAATCACTATGTAGTCGCTGCCATTTTTTACCGCCTGTGCAGGGGTGACGATTCTTTTCTGGTCATCCGCCGCGCTTTGCGCCGGTCGAATGCCCGGGGTGACGCAGAGGAAGTCGTCACCACATTCCCGTTTGAGCATTTCCACTTCCTGGGCGGAGCAGACAACGCCATCCAGGCCCGCGTCGGTGGCCAATCGGGCGAGTAGTTTCACCTGCTCCACCGGCGGCGTCGGCACACCCACGGAATTCAGAGTCGCCTGATCCATACTGGTCAGTACCGTCACCGCAATCAGTAATGGCGGTGATTTGAACGATGCAAGCTGTTCGCGCGCGTTTTCCATCATCTGCCGGCCACCACCGGCGTGGACATTAGCCATCCACACGCCGAGATCGGCCGCCGCTTTCACCGCTTTACCCACGGTGTTGGGAATATCGTGAAATTTGAGATCGAGAAAAACATCAAACCCGAGCGCCTGCACATCCTCAACTATTTTGGGCCCGATGGAGGTAAACAGCTCCTTGCCTATTTTTAGCCGGCACAATTTTGGGTCCAGTTGTTTTGCCAGTGCCATGCAGGAATCGTGACGATCGTAATCGAGGGCAACGATTATTCGCGGTTGTGGTTGATGAGTTGTCGACAAGAAGCCACCTTTTCTAACAGAAAGCCTTTTTTAACAGAAAGCTTTTTTAACAGAAAACATTAAAAACAAAAAGCCCGGCACTTGGCCGGGCTTTTTTGTAAATTTATTAGCCAGCCTGAGCGCTGGCTATTCTACCACTTTAGAGCGTCAGGCGACTGCGGTTTTTGGCTATGGTGGCCTCGCCAATACCTTTTACTTCAGCCAATTGCTCAATGGACTTAAATCCCCCGCGCGCCTTGCGATAAGCGATGATCGCTTCCGCCTTCGCGAGCCCAACACCGGTTAAGCTCGCCAGCGCATCCACATCCGCTTTGTTGATGCTGACTTTGGCCGCAACCTGTTGTACAGCGACTTCCTTTTTCGCCGAAGCTTTTTTATCCGCCGCCAGGGCATTCGGTACCGCGACAACCATGCTGAGCATGCACATGGCCGCAAATGCCTTTACCACACCGCTGATTTTTTTGCTTGAGGTTGCTGACTTAAGTACTCCTGTTGTCATTTTTCTATCTCCTATCGGTTTTGGTTTAAAAGTGCTTGCGTTCAAGCACGGTGCATACTTTACAAAGCACGAAGGAGGAAAAAAGTAGGAGATGGCTTAAAAGTGTGTGAGACATTTCCCACAAAGTGTGTGCGACATTTCGTAGGGCGGGTAAGCGATGGTCCGACACTTCGGGTACCACCCGCCATTTCTTTGCGCTTGGCAAAATGGCGGGTGGCACTTCGTTTACTCCTACGAAAGACTATAAGAAACTAATGTCTTTGGCTTCCCAGTGCGGGAAATGCTTGCGAATCAGCGCGTTCAGTTCGATTTCAAACGCGGAGTAATCGCTTCGGCTCAATTCCTGCCGGGTGAGTACGCTGTCCACCATGCCAGCACCGACAGTGATATTCGTCAGCCGGTCAATGACGATAAACGCACCCGTCGCGCGATTTCTTTCGTATGGGTCCGTCACAACATTTTGTTCCAGGCTCACATCCACCGCGGCAATATCGTTTAATTGCATAATATCGATATCGGAATGTTCGAATGTATTTACATCCACGCGATAGTCGATTTTGCTGACCAAGCCGGGCGTGACCTTGCTGGCAAACTTGAACAGATATTGTTTGCCCGGTTTCATTTCCGCTTCCGACATCCACACCAGATGCGCTTTTAAATGGTTGGAAAATTCCACATCGGCATCGGCTTGGACTATCATATCGCCACGGCTGATATCAATTTCATCCTCCAGCGTTAGGGTGACCGCCTGGTCGACAAATGCCTGTTCAAGATCACCATCGTAGGTGACAATGGCTTTGACCTTACTCATTTTACCCGACGGCAGAACTTTGATTTTATCTCCCACTTTTACAATACCGGAGGCAACCGTGCCGCAAAAACCACGGAAGTTCAGGTTCGGGCGATTGACGTACTGAATGGGAAAGCGGAAATCGGTAAAATTTTTATCGCCGGTGATTTCCACATTTTCCAGAATTTCCATCAGTGTCTGCCCGGCGTACCAGAGCGTTTTTTCGCTTCGGGTGACAACGTTGTCGCCATCCAACGCGGAAATCGGCACGAAATACAATTCGATATCGTTGAGCGACTCCGCCAGTTTCAGGTAATCCTGCTTGATGCTGTTAAAACGCTCCTCGGAAAAATCCACCAGATCCATTTTATTGATCGCAACAATAACGTGCTTGATACCCAGCAGCGAAGCAATATAAGAGTGTCGGCGGGTCTGCGTCATTACGCCATGGCGGGCGTCGATCAGGATTACTGCAAGGTCACAGGTGGATGCCCCGGTGGCCATGTTGCGGGTGTATTGTTCGTGGCCGGGTGTGTCGGCAATAATAAACTTGCGCTTTGATGTGGAAAAATAGCGGTAGGCCACGTCGATGGTAATGCCCTGCTCCCGCTCGGCCTGCAAGCCGTCCACCAGCAATGCCAGGTCAAGTTTTTCGCCGGTGGTGCCGTGCTTGGCGGTGTCGGATTTAATGGCTTCCAGTTGATCTTCATAGATCATCTTGGAGTCGTGCAGCAGGCGGCCAATTAATGTGGATTTGCCGTCGTCCACGCTGCCGCAGGTTAAAAAGCGCAGCAGTTCTTTTTGCTCGTGTTGCGCCAGGTAAGCGTCGATGTCTGTTTCGATTAGGTCCGACTGGTGAGACATTTGTTCTCTCCGATATTTTTACGGGCGGGCGTAAAGCCCGCCCCTGCAACAATCTACGACGGGCGCCACCCGCCACATTTAAAAATTAGAAATAACCTTCCTGCTTTTTCTTCTCCATCGAGCCAGCGCTGTCGTGGTCGATAACCCTGCCCTGGCGTTCGGAGGTTTTGGTCAGCAGCATTTCCTGGATAATTTCCGGCAATGTCGTTGCCGAGGATTCGACGGCACCCGTTAACGGATAACAGCCGAGAGTCCGGAAACGCACCATTTTCTGCAGAATTTCCTCGTCCGGTTTGATTGGCATTCTGTTGTCGTCCACCATAATCAATACACCATCGCGCTCGACAACCGGGCGCTTCGCGGCAAAGTACAGCGGCACGATGGGAATATTTTCCAGATGGATGTATTGCCAGATATCCAGTTCGGTCCAATTGGATAGCGGAAAAACGCGAATGCTTTCGCCCTTGTCAACCCGGCCGTTATACAGGTTCCACAATTCCGGCCGCTGGTTTTTCGGGTCCCAGCGGTGGTGTTTGTCGCGGAAGGAATATACCCGCTCTTTCGCGCGGGACTTTTCCTCATCCCGGCGCGCACCACCAAACGCGGCGTCAAAACCGTACTTGGTCAACGCCTGTTTCAGGGACTGGGTTTTCATAATATCGGTGTGCTTTGCGCTACCGTGGTCGAAGGGGTTGATTCCCATTTTTACCCCTTCTTCATTGATATGCACGATCAGGTCCCAACCCAGATCCTTGATTCGCTTGTCACGAAACTGGATCATTTCCTTGAACTTCCAGGTGGTATCCACGTGCATCAATGGAAACGGCGGCTTGCCGGGGGCGAAAGCCTTCATCGCCAGGTGCATCATGACGGCGGAATCCTTGCCGATGGAATACAGCATGACCGGCTTGTCGAACTCGGCGGCCACTTCGCGGATAATATGAATACTTTCCGCTTCCAGTTGTTTCAGGTGTGTCAATTTATATTCATTTGACATGGGTTATTCCTGGCTCCAGTACTTGCGCGCGATTATACAAAACAGACCCTTTAAACCTAAGTACGAATAAGCTCTAAGCTTATTCCCACGGATTTGGCCAGTTCCGCGAAATTGGGAAATGAGGTGGCGACGTTTGCGCAGTTATTCACCGTGATCGGCGCGGAAGCACGCAACGCGGCGATGGTGAATGCCATGGCGATGCGGTGATCGTGGAAACTTTCCACCTCGCCGCCGCCCAACTGTCCACCTTGTACGACGATACCGTCGGGCGTGGGTTCGCACTGGATGCCCAGCGTGGTTAAACCGACAGCCATCGCCTGAATACGATCTGTTTCCTTCACCCGCAGCTCTTCCGCACCGGTGAGTACAGTCTTGCCTTCAGCGCAGGCCGCCGCAACCAAAAGCGCCGGAAATTCGTCGATCGCCAAAGGTACCTGGTCTTCCGGAATCTCAATGCCTTTAAGCGGCGCATACTTCACGCGAATATCGGCCACCGGTTCGCCGCCCACTTCACGCTCATTGCCCAGGGAAATATCGGCGCCCATCAAATTGAGAATGTTGATCACACCGATGCGCGTCGGGTTGATGCCCACATGGGTCAGTGTAATATCGGAACCCGGTGCGATGGCGGCGGCCACCATAAAAAATGTTGCCGAGGAAATATCCGCGGGAATATCGATTCTGGAAGCGGTTAACTTGCCGCCCGGTGCAACGGTCGCGGTGCCGCCATTGCGCTCCACCGGATAACCAAAACCTTTCAGCATGCGCTCGGTGTGATCGCGGGTCGGCGCCGGCTCAGTCACGTTGGTTTCGTCTTCGGCATACAGGCCGGCCAGCAACAGGCACGATTTAACCTGCGCGCTCGCCATGGGCATATCGTAGTGGATACCTTTTAATTTTGCGCCACCGGAAATTTTCAACGGCGGCTTGCCTTCGGCGGCGGTGTCGATGATCGCGCCCATTTGCCGGAGCGGCTGGGCAATGCGGTTCATTGGCCGGTTTGTCAGCGAATCATCGCCGGTCAATTCACTATCAAATTTCTGGCCTGCCAGGATACCCGCCAGCAAACGCATGGAGGTGCCGGAATTACCAAAATACAGCGGACCATGCGGTTCACTCAAACCGTGCAGGCCAACGCCGTAAATTTTCACTTCACCATTGTTGGGGCCTTCGATAACCACGCCCATATCGCGAAAACACTGAATGGTCGCCAGCGCATCCTCGCCCTCGAGAAAACCGGAAATTTCTGTCACGCCTTCCGCCAGCGAACCGAGCATAATCGAACGGTGCGAAATGGATTTATCTCCCGGTACGCGAATGGTGCCCGACACGCTCCCGCCCGGAGCCACTTGATAAACAAGGTACTGCTCTTTTTGATTTTGCATAGTTTTGCTATAAGCCTGATGTGACAACATTTTTGTAAAGCGATCCCGCGCGGCTTTCGCGCGCGTAAATACACCGGTGATTGCCTGGGCGTCCTCCGCCGCGATGGCGGCGCGCAGTCGCCCCAGGTTGGTGGAAAACAAATCGATGGCGTTCAGCACGGACGTTTTGTTGGCCAGCATAACGTCTCGCCACATGATGGCGTCACTCGACGCAATACGGGTGAAATCGCGAAAACCGCCGGCGGCGTAACGAAAAATATTTTCGTTCTTACTGTCATTGGCCAGCGTATCCACCAGGGAAAACGCAATGGCGTGCGGCAAATGGCTGGTGGCCGCCAGCACCGCATCGTGATCATCGATATCCATTTCCAGCACTGACGCACCGACGCTTTGCCAAAGCGTTCGAACCCGCGCGATATGCGCGGGGGAGTTGGCCGTCAGCGGGGTAACGATAACCCGGTGGTCTTCATACAGCAATGCGTCCGCCGCGTCCACGCCACTCTTTTCCGAACCGGCAATCGGGTGACCCGGTACGATGTTTTCCGGCTCTTCACCAAAAACAGAAAGAATATCGGCGCGAACGCTGCCTTTAACGCTGGCGCCATCGGTAACAGTAACCGTCGGCGATATGTATCGCTTAACGTCCTGCAGGATGGGCCTTATCGACAGGGTGGGAACGGAGATAAAAATAACATCCCCGCCCCGCAACTCCTTCGCAATTTCAGAAAGAGAAACAAAAGCGCGATCGACGATGCCCGCGGCCATTGCTTTACCGCAGGTCTCTTCCCGGCGCGCTACGCCGATCACCTCATTGCATTGCTTTCTTTTCTTTAAAGCCGCCGCCAGGCTTCCGCCAATCAACCCCAGGCCGATAACGACGACTTTATTTAATTTAATTTGTTGATTGCTTGATGAAGTCATACTGCACGGGTTTATTTGATAATGCCTTTTTGTTGCAAAAAGGAAATAACGTTTTCCGCACTCTGCTCGACACTGCACTCAGCGGAGTTGATGGATATTTCCGGATGTTCCGGCGCTTCGTAGGGCGAATCGATGCCGGTAAAATGTTTAATCTCGCCCCTTCTGGCTTTTTTATACAAACCCTTTGGATCGCGCTCCTCGCATACCGGCAGCGGCGTGGACATATAAATTTCAATAAATTCATCTTTACCCAGCAGATGCCGAACCATTTCGCGATCCGACCGAAACGGCGATATAAATGCACTTAACACAATCAGCCCTGCGTCGACAAGCAATCGCGATACCTCACCGATACGACGAATGTTTTCCACCCGGTCCTCATCGGAAAAACCGAGATCCTTGTTCAGGCCGTGCCGGACGTTGTCACCATCCAGCAAATAGGTTGAAATTCCCCGTTTGTATAACGCCAGTTCCAGGGCATTCGCCAAAGTGGATTTGCCGGAACCACTCAGGCCGGTAAACCATAATAAACAGGGCTTTTGTCCCAAACGCTCAATGTGCATTTGTTTGGTGACAGCCCGGTCGTGCCACACGATATTTTCTGCCACTTTACCTTCCTTAACACGACTTGACCGTAGGGGCAGACCCGCGTGTCTGCCCTCCGGCCCCGCCACTGCAATATAAAGGCGGACACATGGGTCCGCCCCTACAGATTCTGTTCTTGCACATAGCACGGCAGGTTGGGATGAGTCTGTGAATCCCAATATCACATTCTCGGCACTATTTGTCGGGATCACTCATCCTGCGCGGCCCGTCCCAACCTACAAGAATCATAAATTTGTAGAACGGTTTACAACACGCCTTTGGGGTATGAGCCGAGAATTTTCAACTCCGCCGCGCGAGCGACGACTTCCGCCAGTGCTTTTTTGACAATTTCGTCTGATTTATGACCCTGAAAATCAATAAAAAACACATAGTTCCAGGGGCCGGTCAGTGATGGCCGGGATTCAACCCGGGTCAGGTCAATGCTGAAACGATGAAATGGTTCGAGCAGGTTGTGCAACGCGCCCGGCTCGTTTTTCATCGATACCACGATAGAAGTTTTGTCATCACCACTGCCACCGACATCGTCATTGCCGATAATCAGGAAACGGGTGGAGTTATCCGGCTGGTCTTCAATTCTTTCATGTTGAATTTTCAGGCCATAAATTTTTGCCGCCACTTCCCCGGCAATGGCCGCCGAATTCCATTCGCCTTTAATGCGCTTGGCCGCTTCGGCATTGCTGCTGACGGCAACACGTTCAGCGCGCGGGTAGTACGCGTCGAGCCACTTGCGACACTGCGCCAGCGACTGCGCGTGGGAATAGATCCGGGTGATGTTGTCGACGTGAGTGACATCCGACACCAGCAAATTGTGGTGAATTCGCAACACCACCTCGCCGCAAATTTTGACACTGCTGTTAATAAAACTGTCCAGCGTATGAGTCACCACACCACCAGTGGAATTTTCCACCGGCACCACGCCGTACTGCGTTGCTCCCGATGCGACTTCGCGAAACACTTCGTCGATGGCGGCCAGTGGCATCGTCACGGCGGATTGACCGAAATGTTTGATCGCTGCCTCCTGCGTATAAGTGCCTTCCGGACCGAGATAGGCCACTTTGATCGGCCTTTCCAGGGCCAGGCAGGCGGACATAATTTCGCGGAACAGGCGCGCGAATTCTTCATTTTTCAACGGGCCCTTGTTGCGCTCCATCGCCTTGCGCAACACCTGCGCCTCGCGCTCGGGGCGATAAAAACGGGGATCGGTGGTGTCGGAAAACTGTTTTTTGATATTGGCAACTTCCAGTGCGCAACGGGCGCGTTCGCTGATCAGGTCGCCTATCTGCTGGTCGATCCGGTCGATTTTGTTGCGCAGGTCGGTGAGCTGTTGTTGTTCGTCAACAGCGGTACCGTTTTTTTTGTCTTTATCTTCTTCGTCAGTCACCGTTTAAACCTTACTACCAGTTTGTTCCGCACCCATCGTTGCAGATTGGGATTGAATGAAATGAATCCCAACCTGCAAATTATTTGCCTTTCAGGCTAACCTGTAGGGGCGGGGTTCACCCCCGCCGGGGCACCCGCAAGGGGTGCTCCTACGATTCATCCCCGGATTCACCCTCTGCGTCTTCTTCCATCGCCTCTTCTATGCGTTCGACACCGACGATGTGCTCGCCCGGTTTAACCTTGATCAGGCGCACGCCCTGGGTGTTGCGGCCGAGCAACGAGACTTCGTCCACCCGAGTCCTGACCAGGGTGCCCTGGTTGGAAATCAGCATAATTTCCTCGCCGTCGAACACCTGCACCGCGCCCACCAGGGCGCCGTTGCGCTCAGAGGTGGCCATGGCGATCACACCTTGCGAGCCGCGCCCTTTTCTCGGGAAGTCGGAGACCTCGGTGCGCTTGCCGTAGCCGTTTTCACTCACAGTCAGCACTTTGCCGCTTTCTTCCGGCACCACCATACCAATAATGGAATGGCCTTCCGGCAATCTTATACCCCTGACGCCACGCGAGATACGGCCCATAGACCGCACTTCCTCCTCGGTGAAACGCGCGGCCTTGCCGCTGGAGGACAAGAGGATAATATCCTTTTTGCCATCGGTGATGGCGGTGCCCACAAGATGGTCTCCTTCCACCAGTTCGATGGCCCGCAGACCGACGCTACGCGGGCGGGCAAATTGCGACAGCGGTGTCTTCTTCACCGTGCCCTGGGCAGTGGCCATAAAAATAAAGTGGTCGTCATCGAATTCGCGCACCGGCAGGATGGAGGTGATGCGCTCACCCTCTTCCAGCGGCAGGAGGTTTACCACCGGTCGGCCTCGGGACTGGCGGCCGGCCACCGGAATCTGGTAGACCTTGAGCCAGAACACTTTGCCGACACTGGTAAAGCACAGAATATAGTCGTGGGTACTGGCGATCAGCAGGTGTTCGACGAAATCCTCGTCCTTCACCGAGGTGGCGGCCTTGCCCATGCCACCGCGCTTCTGGGCCTGGTAGGCATCCAGCGGCTGGCTCTTGGCGTAACCGCCATGGGAGATGGTGACTACGCGGTCTTCCTCGCTGATCAGGTCTTCCACCGTCAGGTCCTGCTGTGAGTGCTGGATGTCGGTGCGGCGCTCATCGCCGTATTCCTTTTCAATTTCTTCCAGCTCCTCGCGGATCACCTGCATCAGGCGTTCACTGTTGCCGAGGATTTCCAGGTATTCGCTGATCTGGATCAGCTTTTCCTCGTACTCCGCCAGCAGTTTATCGTGCTCCATGCCAGTGAGGCGGTGCAGACGCAATTCGAGAATGGCGGCCACCTGGGCGGGAGACAGGTAGTATTCACCGTTGTCCCGCAGGCCATATTCCCTGCCCAAATCGTCGGGACGACTGGCGTCGGAGCCGGCCCGTTCGAGGAACTCCCTCACGTCGCTGATCGGCCAGCCGCGCGCCAGCATCGCGTCACGGGCATCCGCCGGCGTGGCCGATGCCTTGATCAGCGCAATCAGCTCATCGATGTTGGCAATGGCCACCGCCAGGCCTTCCAGCACATGGCCGCGCTCACGCGCCTTGCGCAACAGGTAAACGGTGCGACGGGTTACCACCTCGCGACGGTGACGGATAAAGTGATCCAACAACTGGTGCAGGTTCAGCAGCTTGGGCTGATCTTCCACCAATGCGACAATATTGATGCCGAAGACATTTTGCAGTTGCGTTTGCGCGTAGAGGTTGTTGAGCACGACATCGCCCATATCACCGCGCCGTATTTCAATAACAATCCGCAGGCCGTCCTTGTCCGACTCATCGCGAATTTCGGAAATACCCTCGACTTTCTTCTCCTTCACCAGTTCGGCGATCTTCTCGATCAACCGGGCCTTATTCACCTGGTAGGGAATTTCGTTAATGATGATGGTTTCGCGGCCGGTCTTTTCATTGGTTTCCACCTCGGCCTTGGCACGCACGTATATTCGGCCCCGGCCTGTGCGGTACGCCTGGAGGATGCCGGCGCGGCCGTTGATAATGCCGCCTGTAGGGAAGTCGGGCCCAGGAATAATTTCAATCAGTTCGTCGACACTGATCATCGGGTTGTCGATCATGGCGATACAGCCCTTAATCACTTCCCTCAAATTGTGGGGCGGGATATTCGTCGCCATGCCCACCGCGATACCGGAAGAACCGTTTATCAGCAGGTTGGGCACCCGGGTCGGCAGAACGGCGGGAATCTGCTCGGTGCCGTCGTAGTTGGCAACAAAGTCGACGGTTTCCTTGTCCAGGTCGGCCAGCAGGTCGTGGGCAATCTTGGCCATGCGAATTTCGGTATACCGCATGGCAGCCGCGCCATCGCCGTCGATGGAGCCGAAGTTGCCCTGGCCGTCCACCAGCATATAGCGCAGGGAAAACGGCTGGGCCATTCTTACAATCGTATCGTAAACGGCGGAGTCGCCGTGGGGGTGGTATTTACCGATTACATCACCAACGACACGGGCGGATTTTTTGTACGCCTTGTTCCAGTCGTTGTTCAGTTCGCTCATGGCGAACAGTACCCGTCGGTGTACCGGTTTGAGTCCATCGCGCACATCCGGCAGCGCCCGGCCGACGATTACGCTCATCGCGTAATCCAGGTAGGACTGCTTCAGTTCGTCTTCAATATTTACCGGCAGGATTTCTTTAGCTATATCACCCATGTATCTACATTACCTATTGGCTTGCTGTCCCCAGGATCACGGACTGAATTTATTTTTCTCGGTTTACGACTCAAACGCGCCCTGCCCGGCCTGGTTCGCCAGGTTGCGGGTTGGCAGTGCAGTCAGGGAACTTCTGCTTCGTTAGCGGGATATGATCGGCTTATTTGTTCTGAAATCCGTGTATTCACGTCATTGAGCACCGGCTCATCAACGCTGCTCCACCCCCGAAACCAAAGCGCGAAATAATACCACAAAATCAGTCATGTAGGTACGAAAGCGCCACGAAATAGCCACTGGGCCGGCCTGTATCGCAAGGCGAAAAAGCAGTTATACTGCACGCCTTCCGATTTGTGTGGAAACATCGGTCACCATGCGTCCACACATCTGCCAGCCAAACAAAAACCGGTTAGATTATGAGCAATTTACAAGAGGTGGAACTCGCTGTTTCCGCTTCCTGGATTATCCCCATCGTCCCGAGGCACAGGGTTTTCACCGACTGTTCACTGATAGTCGACAAGGGCAGGATTATCGATATCTGCCCCACCGTTGACCTGGTCAACCGGTTTGCGCCGGTCAATACCCTGGACCTGCCCGGCCAGGTGTTGCTGCCCGGCCTGATCAATAGCCACGGCCACGCCGCGATGGTGTTGATGCGGGGGCTTGCGGACGACAGGCCGCTGATGAACTGGCTCAACGACCACATCTGGCCGGCGGAAAAAAAGTGGGTGGGGGAAAAATTCGTGCGCGACGGCACCACGTTGGCTATCGCCGAAATGCTGCTCTCCGGCACTACCTGTTTCTCCGATATGTATTTTTATCCCGACGAAGTGGCCGCAACCGCCTTTGAAATGGGCATGCGCGCGCAGGTTAATTTTCCGGTGTTCGATTTTCCCACCACCTGGGCCGCCAGCGCCGATGAATATATTCACAAGGGCCTGGCGCTGCACGACAGTTACCGCTCAATCGAGCTGATTACCATTGGTTTCGGTCCCCACGCGCCCTATACGGTATCCGACGCGCCGCTGAAAAAAATCGCGGTTTACGCCAACGAGCTACAGACGCCGATTCATATTCATGTGCACGAAACCGCGCACGAGGTGGCGGGGTCGCAAAAGGAATTCGGCCTGCGCCCGCTGGCGCGGCTGGCGGACCTGGGGGTACTCGGGCCCTCCACGCAGTGTGTGCATATGACCCAGGTCAGCGAGGAGGACATCGACTGCCTGACCCAGGCGGGGGCCAGCGTGGTTCACTGCCCGCACTCCAATTTAAAGCTGGCCAGCGGCAATTGCCCGGTGCAGAAACTGCTCGACAACAACATCAACGTCTGCCTGGGCACCGATGGCGCCGCCAGCAATAACGATCTCGACCTGTTCAGCGAAGCGCAGACCGCCGCGCTGATCGGCAAAAATGTCGCCGACAGCGCCACCGCCGTCAACGCGGTGACGGCACTGGAAATGGCCACCATTAACGGCGCGCGGGCGATGGGGCTAGATGAAAAAATCGGTTCGCTGGAAAAAGGCAAGCTGGCGGATTTTATTGCCATTGACCTGAATGATATTTCCTACATGCCCATGTATGATGTGATCAGCCAATTGGTTTACACCAACGTCGGCCGGCGGGTATCCCACGTCTGGGTTGACGGCCGAACGGTGGTAAAAAACCACGCACTGGTCAACTACAATACTTCTGAATTCTTTGAACTTGCCCGTTACTGGCAAAACAAATTAATACGGTGACGGCAACCACAGTGACTATGACAACCGATTCCGTGGAAATAGAAAATCCGAATCTCGACCAAAGCGAAATCGACAAATTCGATCGCATCGCCAATAAGTGGTGGGATTTAAACGGTGAGTTCAAACCGCTGCACGATATCAATCCACTGCGGGCCAATTACATTGACGGGCATGCGAACGTGGCGGAGAAAAAACTGCTGGATGTCGGCTGCGGCGGCGGCATTTTGTGCGAGGCGATGGCGCTGCGCAGTGCCCGAGTCACCGGTATCGATATGGCGGAAACGCCGCTGGAAGTGGCAAAGCTTCACGCGCTGGAGAGCGGCGTTCAGATTGATTATGTCAAATCCACCGCGGAGGATTTTGCCGGGAAGCATGCCGGCGAGTTCGATGTGGTTACCTGCCTGGAAATGCTTGAACATGTCCCCGACCCCGCCAGCACAATCCAGGCCTGCGCCCGATTGGTAAAACCGGGCGGGGATTTATTTTTCTCGACAATTAACCGCAATCCAAAAGCCTATGTGCTCGCGGTGCTCGGCGCGGAGTACCTGCTAAAGCTGCTACCCAGGGGAACACACGATTACAAAAAATTTATCTGCCCGAGCGAACTGGCCGCCTGGCTGCGCCAAGCCGGTTTGGAAGCAATGGATATAACCGGAATGACGTACAACCCGATCACCAAAAAATTCCGCCTCAATCCACGCGATGTCGATGTGAATTACCTGGTGTACGCCAGAAAGCCCCTTTAGTTTAAAGCCACTTTAGTTCTATGACCTTACGCGCTGTTTTTTTTGATCTCGACGGCACTTTGCTGGATACGGCAACGGATATGGGCAACGCGCTCAATGCCCTGCTGGAAAGCGAAGGGCGAAGTCCGCTGCCACTGGATGAAATCCGCGGCCACGTCTCCAATGGCGCCGCCGCGCTGGTGCGGCTGGGCTTTAACATTACCGTGGAGAACGAAGGCTTCCCCCGCCTTCGGCAAAAGTTTCTCGATTATTACCTTACCGATCTTGCATCGCATACACGGCCTTTTCCCGGCATTGAACCCCTGATTGCGGAGCTGGCAAATAATAATATCGCCTGGGGCATCGTCACCAACAAACCCTGGACGTATACGGAACCTTTGCTCGGGCATTTTTCGTTTGCCAGTGAGCCGGTGGCCACTCTCTGCCCCGATCATGTTAAAGAAAGGAAGCCCGCGCCAGATTCTCTTTTTCTTGCGTGCCAGTTGTCACAATGTGACGTTGCCGAGGCGATATACGTGGGCGATCATGCCCGGGATATCGAATGCGGTATACGGGCGGGTATGACGACAATCGCCGTCGGGTACGGCTACATCGACAGCGGCGACGATCATCGCACCTGGGGCGCAACGCACACGGTTGAAACCGGCGAACAATTATGGCCGGTTATCAAAGAATATCTTTAAAGGGCACACATGGTTACATCGCAAGACATCACCCAATACCAGGCTCCCGCCGATTTATTGAAAGACTGCAACATTGTTGTTACCGGTGCCGGTGACGGTATCGGCAGAGCGGTGGCGCTGGCATTCGCTGCCCACGGTGCCACTGTCATTCTGCTGGGACGCACGCAAAGCAAACTGGAAAATGTTTATGACGAAATCGAAGCCAGGGGTTATCCCACGGCGGCGATTTATCCCATTAATTTAGAAGGCGCGATCGAGCACGACTTCACCATGATGGCGGAAACGCTGGAAAAAGAATTTTCCCAACTGCACGGTATTTTGCACAACGCCAGCGAACTGGGGCCGCGAACACCGATCGGTAACTATTCGGTGGAAGCCTGGCAAAAAGTATTACAGGTTAATATCACCGCACCTTTCATGATGACCAAGGCCCTGCTGCCGCTGTTGCAGAAAGCCGACAACGCCAGCATTGTTTTTACCGGTTCGTCGGTGGGTATTAAAGGCCGGGCTTACTGGGGCGCCTACGCCGTTTCCAAGGCGGCGACGGAAAACCTGATGCAGGTATTGGCGGACGAACTGGAAAGCGGCGGCAGGGTTCGGGTTAACTCCATCAATCCCGGTGCCACGCGAACCAAAATGCGGGCAACGGCCTACCCTGCGGAAAACCCCGCCGGCGTGACCGCGCCGGAAGAGCTGGTGAACCGCTATCTGTTTTTGATGGGGCGAGAGAGCGAATCGATTAGCGGCCAGCAGTTTGATGCGCAGCCGAAGTAAAACCTAACAGCGGCACTTCCCCAAGCCGGTTTTGCCAGGAATCGCAGTGGTAAAGTCGGTGGCACCAGTATGAAGTATTTTCGCTTAACGACTTGCCATTCGAACCTGCATCTGAGCCCGAAGTGTCGGGCCATAGCTTACCCGCCCTACGGTTCCATGGTTTCAAAAGCCAGTTGGTCCGCCTTTCGTTCAACTGTTACAACCCTGTTTCTGCCGTCGTTTTTGGCAATATACATCGCGCGATCAGCTTCCCTTATCAACTCATCAAAATCCTGCTGGGAGGTATAAGCGGCGACACCCGCGCTTACAGTGATGTTACAAACTGACTTCACCGACCTGAGTATTCGCTCGGCTACCGAGGCCGCAATATCGATATCAGATGACGGCATAATGACGAGAAATTCTTCACCACCATAACGGATAACCAAATCCCCCTCGCGGGAGCAATGGGTAATGCATGTGGCGACCTGCCTGAGCACTTCATCACCCACACAATGGCCATGCGTGTCGTTGATTTGTTTGAAATGGTCCACATCCAGCAACACGACACTAAACGTTTCCTGGTTTCGCTTTTTCTGCCTTATCAGCTGATCCACGTAGGGGTGCAGACTTCTCCTGTTCCACAACCCGGTAAGGCTGTCTTTCAGGGAGAGCAGTTTGTTTTCGTACTGCAGCTCAATGCTTCTGGTAATGGTTTGATTTGACAAGTGCGCGAACCGGTAAAATACCAGATAAAAAATACTGAAGAATCCGCCAAGGACGTTGTAGTAGTACTCTCCCTGTAAAAAACATCGCACAATAAACGGCAGGCACGTCAGGTTGAAAAAGACCATCACTGTGAGGAAAGAGGTATTGGATGAAATTATACTGCCGGCATCCATCCCCAACAGCATCATGGCGATAAACAGTATGCAAAGCAGTTCGTTGGATTGAAAAGGAAAATAAGCCAGACTGACAAGCGCCACCGCGAGAAAGGCGGTGGCGGCGGCCCAGAGTTTCTCCCACCGGCGGGAATCCACCAGTTCCGGCTCACCGTTTCGCAACTCCCGGTGATAGCCGTACATTAGCAAAATGCGCGGCAGCAGACTCAGCATGACCAGTCCACTCCAAAGCAAAAGAAGATCCGGCGACAGGGAATCCCATATGACCAGCAGCAAAGTGGCGAAAGCGACCAGCACACCGGCAAGGGTTGTCGGTGCGTGGCGATAAAGAATGGAAATGCGCTCAAAATCAACTTCCGAACGCTTGTGATGATCATCCGCAAACATACGTTCCTGTACCCTCTCCCGCCGATAATCAATTAGATGGCCGCTGTTCCCTTTAACCTCGCTGTGGCAAAACTTTAAAATATTGCAGGGCAATAATCCAGAACTTAACCTGTTAACAAACGTTTATGGCACATGCGACCGAATTGAAAGCCCGCAACGGGCGAACTGCGCGCCACCGGTCGCACGAATCACCCCAAGGAGAGAAAACCTAGTAACCATACAGCGTGAATTTGCGCATCGTCCAGGGTTCACTTTCACTGTTTTTCCCGCCGGTTTGTAAAATCCGGATGTAGCGGGTTTTGACCGGTTCGAACTGAATGCGTGTTACCGGCGGACTCCCTTCTCCCTCGGCAACGGGAGCAGACCACTGTTTGTTGTCCGACGACACTTGTACAACATAACTCCGTGGGTGAGTTTGAAGAGGCGGTGGCGCATCCTTTCCCCAGCCGCGGCGAATTTCGGGCGACTCAAATTTTATCTCGGTAATTATTTTTTCATCCGGCAGCGCCACCTGGAACCACATCCCCTTATCCTGTGCCTCTCCGGTAGTCCAGCCTTCAAAACTGAAAGCGCCAACCGGCTCCGCGGTACCGCCCACCCGGGTAGGTACACTGTGGCTTGCAGTTACCCGCCAGTCCGACTGTGGTTCCAGTATTTTGGGAATGGAAGCAACCAGTTCCCCAAAGCGATAGGGTTTATCGCGACCGGCGGTTTGCCGGCGCACCCGCGCCACATTCTCGACGCTGACAAGTCCGGCCTCGTTTTCAAAATTTTCACGGATAAACGAAGCCGCGGCCGCAACCCAATAGTCATCGTTTTCCGCCATCGGCACCATCAAACCTTCACCGTAATGTTCCCCGTCGATTTCACCGCTTAAACCATGCAGGAGCACCTTTATCACATAATCCCCGTGCATCTTTACGCGACTTGAATTGACGAAAGAAGGTGCCATCAACTCTCCCGGACGCAACGCCAAGCCGGCACCGTTGGCACCGTGGCAGGTGGAACAAAGCCCGGTATAAATTTCCAGTCCCTTTTCCATAAGCGCCTGCCCTTGTTCATTATAGTGACGCTTATTGCGCGCAAAAAATCCCTGCACCAGTGGCGGTTCCAATATTTGATTGCCCACCAGCTGCACGCCGGCTGCTTTATCCGACGCCAACACCTTGTTTACGACTTCATTGGTACCGGGGACTTTTAAAACATTAGCGGTCATCAGCGCGCGCATCACCACCTGGGTGTTCTCATCGTTTGTCGCCAAACGTAAATAATCCTGGCCGAGTGATGTTTCTCCCGCCTTATACAAGGTTTCACTCGCATGCATTGCTTGTATTCGAATTCGGGGCTCGGGATCGTTCATCAATTCACGCACCAACGATGCGTCCAACTCACCCAAACCTTCCAGCGACCACAGGGCGTGAAAGCGGGCCAATATGTTTTTGTCGCCGCGCGCCATTTTGCGCAGCACCGGAACGATGGACTTATCCTGCCGCTGCACAATAACCTGCTGGGCCATATCCCGCCACCAGCCGTTGGGATGGCTCAGGTGATTCACCAATTCCGCCGTCAACTCCTCGTACATGCGCGGCCGGGTTTTGTCCCGCTCTACACCGTCGCGTGTAATTCGCCAGATGCGGCCGAGACTGATCACTTTATCCAACTGGTATTGCTGGATTTTGGTTCGAAGGTAAGAACCCGGCTGCACCCACTGGCCTTCCTGAATAATGCCGTGATACATATCGACAATATACATCGTGCCATCGGGGGCGGTGGCGATATCCACCGGCCGGAAAAGCGGGTCGGTGGACCGCAGGAATTCCGATTTCTGATCCTGGTAAACATTTTCCAGTCGGGTCAACCCTTCGATTACCACGGGATTTATCTGGCGCACAATGCGTGCAACCGGTTCACCATAAAAATATTGCCCCACCAGTTCATCCGCTAACCGGTGCCCGCGAAATACATCGTTTCCAGCCGCGCCGGTGACGCGATTCAACGACCCGTCGGGCTGGCGCACATGGTCCATACCAGCCTGCATATCGGCAATTTTAATCGGCGCGCCCCAGGGAATTTCGAAGCCCTCGGCAAATTCGTTTTCCACAACGTAATCGCCGTAGTGAATGGGAAACTGGAAATAGGATGGCAAGCCGGACGCCCCACCCTGGAACCACAATTTACCGTCGTCGTCCTGGGTAATTCCCCATTGCGCCTTGTTTGAGCCAGTTGGTTCCCGCAAAACCCGATTGCCAACTTTACGCACCCGAAACGCGTTGACAGTGCTGTATAACCAGTTGTCCATTCCCCAGTACAAAAACGCCTGCTGATGCTCGACATTACCTGAGCGACCGAAGTTGTCAGTGAATAATTCCTTTTTATCCGCCTTGCCATCGTTGTCGGTATCAGTGTAAAGAAAGACCTTGTCGGCGTTCGACTCCATGGTGAGAATACTGTTGGGTCCCATCGGCAGGACGAAGCGGGGGAACACCAGCTTATCGACAAACATACCGCCGGTTTCGTAAACGCCATCACCATCCAGATCCTCCCAACGGGATATACCGCTCACGGGTTCAAGTTCGCCGTCGGCATCGATGGTCAACATGTAGGAACGCAATTCGAGAACGTACATCCGGCCATTGCCATCGAATGTAATCGCGCCGGGCTGTTCTATTTGTGGCTCGGTCAGAACGGGGGCAATACTGTACCCCGGTGGCAACAGAAAAGTTTTTGCCTGCTCGTTCGCTGGCACCGGTTTAACCGGTGGTTTGGGAGCAAGATCGATACCCTTCCAGTTTTCATGCTCGGGGTCGGCATCCGGCGGCAGGGTAACAACGGGATAAGGTTTGTCGGACAGATCTTGCGGCGCAACGGTGCAATGAACCAAAAGGAACGCTGTCAGGCACAGCGCAAAGATATAAACCACCTTCATAAATACAACACCCGTTTTTAGTCAACTTGCAGTTTAGCCCAGCAACAGTGGAAAGTAAGTCAACGTAATCGCAACAACTTCACGTAAAGCTTTATAACTTCGGTGAAGATAAAGTAAAAGGGTATTTTTGAATTATGGAGTTTTCTCAATTACGAGATAAGTTCTAATTATTGATGAGTTCGTTGTTGCCGCGCGGGTGGTGACGCACCGATATGAACTTGATTGCGTTTTTTGGCCAATTGGATTTGCTTTTGCCGCTCGGCGAAGCGAGCGCGCTGTTCCGGTGTTTGCTCATCGTAACAACGCGGGCAGGCAATACCTTCCAGGTATTTTTCCGACTGTTTTTCTTCTTCCGTTATTGGATGACGGCAGCCGTGGCACTGGTCATATATGCCTTTTTCCAGATCGTGGTTAACCGATACCCGGTTATCGAAAACAAAACATTCGCCGCGCCAGGTACTTTTTTCTTTCGGCACGGTTTCGAGGTATTTAAGGATCCCGCCTTTCAAATGGTAAACCTCTTCGAACCCCTGCTGCTTCATATAGGCGGTAGACTTTTCACAACGAATTCCGCCGGTGCAGAACATGGCAATTTTTTTATGCTTTTTGGGATCGAGGTTTTCTTTTACGTAGGCCGGTAGTTCACGGAATGTTGTCGTGTTGGGGTTGATGGCGTTTTCGAAAGTACCGATACCGTATTCGTAATAATTACGCGTATCGATCAAGGTGACTTCCGGGTCGCCGATAAGGTCGTTCCAGTCTTCCGGCTCGACATAGGTGCCGACAATGGAAGTGGGGTCGATATCCTCAACCCCCATAGTGACAATTTCTTTTTTCAGCTTGACCTTCATGCGGTAAAACGGCTGCCCGTCGTCGCGGGCTTCCTTGTACTCGATATCGCTGAATCGCCCGGCAAAAATAGCCGCGTTTTTAAGATAATCCAGCAGTGCATTCACCCCATCAAGAGGACCGGAGACGGTGCCGTTAATACCTTCCTTGGCTAGCAGTAATGTCCCCTTGATCCGGTGTTCAATACAAAATTCCAACAGTGGCTCGCGGATCTCATGAAAGTCCGGCAGGGAGACAAATTTATACAGGGCGATAATGACTTGTTGTGACATGGCGAGAACGACAGTTAAGGCAAACCGGCGGCATTTTAATCGCGGTTGCCGGGGGATTCAATATCCTTAGGTTTGTTAAGACTTTTTGCCGCCAAGGCACTGCGGCGATTCGGGTGCGCCCCCCTCTTCCTGCCATTCATCCCCGGTATACAGATGCAAGGCCAGGGCATGAACTCCGCCCGCCAACTCATCGGCGAGAACTTTATAAACTGCCTGATGGCGTTTGACCCGGTTGAGGCTGTTAAACGCACCGGCCACCATAATCACTTTAAAATGCGATTCCGATCCGGGCGGTACGTTATGATTTCCGCTTTCGTTGATTACCTGGAGATAATCAGGGCTGAAACTGGCATTTAGCTTGCCTTCTATTTGTTGCTGAATACTCATTTTGTGTACCTGGAACTATGGCAAAAGGTCCGCCAGGGACTAGACTGATAGTGTCAGTGGCCCGCTTGAGCCATCCTAATCCATGCAGTAAGAGTGTACGACTAATGGACACGAGAATAGTATTTGTCAATCGCCGAAAAGGCCGCGACCGGCGCGAGGACGAGGACCCGTGCAAAGATATTCCGCTGGATCTTTACCACAGGAAGCGACGCAAGTCGCGGGAGCGACGTGATACGTCCAGAACCCTGACCGACGATTATTACGCTTACATGCAAAAAGTCATGCGGCAGATCCAGTCCAAAGGCATGTCCCGGTCCACCACCTCCATCAAGCACGAGAGCTAAGGCATCTTTTGGCGGATAGGCTCGTCCGCCCTACATAATCTCCTGGCCGACCTGCATTATCTTCATGGTATTGGTGCCACCATGCACATTGGTGTCACCCTTGGAGAGAATCACCAGATCTCCATCCGTAACAATTTCCAGGTTTCGCAACACATCAATAGCATGTTTGTTAACTTCAGCCGGCGGAATGCTGGTGATATCGAACAGAACGGGTTTTACACCGCGGAACAAGGCTGCGCGACGTAGGGTTGTCTCGCCCCTGGAGAACGCGAAAATCGGCAGACGAGCACCGAAGCGCGACATCAGCAGCGGGGTGGAACCGGACTCGGTCAAGCAGACAATACACCGCACCCCTTTTAACTGGTTAGCCGTATACATGGTGGCCAGGGCAATCGATTCGTCAATCGCGCTGTAGTCGCCATCCGGCCGAACGGGCCGGGTTTCCGCCTGGGGATGCCTTTCCGCTCCCAGAATCACCCGGACCATGGCCTCCACCGTTTGCACCGGGAATTTACCGGCCGCGGTTTCTGCTGACAGCATTACCGCGTCAGTGCCATCCAGTACCGCGTTGGCCACGTCAAACACTTCCGCCCGGGTGGGCAGTGGGCTGCTGATCATGGTTTCCATCATCTGGGTGGCGGTAATAACGCAGCGGTTCAAAGCGCGCGCCCGCTCGATAATATGCTTTTGCACACCAATCAGCTGCGCATCACCAATTTCCACACCCAGGTCACCGCGCGCCACCATCACAGCGTCCGAAGCAAGGATGATATCGTCCAGGACCTTGTTATCCGATACCGCCTCGGCGCGTTCGATTTTCGCTACCATATAAATATTGCCACCGGCTTCCTTCACCAGGCTGCGGGCATAGTTCATGTCATCCGCGCTACGGGGGAAGGAGACCGCCAGGTAATCCACGCCAATGGTCACGGCGGTTTTGATATCTTCGATATCCTTTTCGGTAAGTGCCGGCGCCGTCAGGCCACCACCCATGCGGTTAATGCCCTTGTTATTCGACAATTTACCGGCCACGGTGACCACGGTATTGATGCGCGTTTCCTCCACATTCTCGACTTTGAGCACGATACGTCCGTCGTCCAGCAATAGCATGTCTCCCGGATTGACATCGTTTGGCAGCTCCTTATAGTCGATACCCACTTCCCGCTGGTTGCCGGCATCGCGCTCCAAGGATGCATCCAGGGCGAACTTATCACCCACTTCGAGATAAACCGGCCCCTCGGCAAAGCGGGCCACGCGAATTTTGGGCCCCTGCAGGTCGCCGAGCACCGCCACGTAGCGGCCGTGTTTGGAAGCCAACTCCCGCACCGCATTGGCTCTTTGCAGGTGATCCTCGGGACTGCCATGGGAGAAGTTCATGCGTACAACATTGACACCTGCCACTATCAATTTTTCCAATATTCCGGGTTCATCGGTTGCAGGCCCGAGAGTGGCAACAATTTTTGTACGCCTAAACATGGTTGACTCCGTTATTTGCTTCAGAAAGTTGTTCGATTCTGGACTAATGATGGCAATGGCTCGAAAGGAGGCGGCATTCTACTATATGCCGGCCTTTTGATGAAAACTTTAGCCGGTATTTTTATCGGAGTACATCCCGTTCGCGATATCCGGCGATTGATGGCGGGCGGCGCTTTTCTTACCCGCCCTGGACCATTGAAGAGACCATCGAAATCATTAGCCCCGCCGCTACCGCCGAACCAATAACCCCGGCCACGTTCGGACCCATCGCATGCATCAGCAGGAAGTTCTGTTTGTTGGCTTCCAGCCCAAGTTTGTTGGAAACCCTCGCCGCCATCGGCACCGCGGAGACCCCCGCCGATCCGATCAGCGGATTGATCTTATGCTTACTGACCAGGTTCATCAGTTTCGCCATTAATACACCGGAGGCGGTGCCAATGCCGAAGGCGATAATCCCGAGGATCAGAATGCCGAGGGTTTTGGGGTCGAGAAACTTGTCCGCCGCCAGCTTTGAGCCCACCGACAGGCCGAGAAAAATCGTGGTGATATTGATCAGTGCGTTCTGCGCCACATCCGAGAGCCGATCCACCACGCCGCACTCGCGGATCAGGTTGCCGAAACAGAACATTCCCAACAGCGGTGCCGCATCGGGCAGGAACAGGGCCACCAGCACCAGCAGAATGATCGGGAAGGTGATTTTTTCCCGTTTGCTCACGGTCCTCAACTGCGTCATTACAATTCCGCGCTCTTCTTTTGTCGTCAGCAGTTTCATAATCGGCGGCTGGATCAGAGGCACCAGCGCCATGTAGGAATATGCCGCCACGGCAATCGCCCCCAACAGGTCCGGCGCCAGTTTACTGGCAACATAGATTGCCGTGGGACCATCGGCCCCGCCAATGATGCCGATAGCGGCGGCATCGGCGATGCTGAAATCCATAACGCCCGCCACCGACAGCCCAACCGCGCCCAACACGGTGGCAAAAATACCGAACTGCGCGGCCGCGCCCAGGAACAGGGTTTTCGGGTTGGCCAGCAGCGGCCCGAAATCCGTCATCGCGCCCACGCCCATAAAAATAATGAGCGGTGCCGCGCCGCTGGCGATCGCGACCGAATAGAAGTTATAGAGCATGCCGTTGGTGTAGCCCGCGTCCAGCGCAATGTGATGGGCGGCCAGATGCGCCGCGGGGCCGGACAACTCATATGCGTGCACCAGGTCCCGCGTGGTTTCCCAGGCGGAAAGTCCGAAAACCTGCGCCAGTTGGCCCAGTACGGTCGGATCGGCGGCGGCAATGGCGTTTTCCACCGCCGACATGGCCAGGCCGGCGCCAGGGATATTGGCAAGAAGGCCGCCAAAGCCGATGGGAACAAGCAGCAGGGGTTCAAACCCTTTGCGAATGGCGAGAAACAGAAGAACCAGGCAAATCACGATCATAATCAGCTGACCGCCCTGCGCCTGATAAAGGCCGGAGTCCTGCCAGAGGCCAAACAAGTTTTCCATTGTTGTTTACCCCTTACCGGCTCAGGCGATGGTCAGAACGATATCGCCAACCGCCACGACATCGCCTTCTTTCACATTGATATTGCCAATGATGCCCGCCCGGGGGGCGCTCACCTGGGTTTCCATTTTCATGGCTTCCAACACCAGCAGGGTATCCCCTTCTTCCACATTCTGGCCCGGCGACACCATTACGCGGAAAATATTACCCGCGAGCGGGGCTTTTACCGGCTCGGCGCCGCTTATATCGCGGGTGGCCGTCGGCGAGGGTGTTCCCGCGCCGCTTAGTGGAAGAATACCGGTCAGCTCTCCACCATTGCTGACGGTTACCGTGTACTTCTTGCCCTCGACAGCAACGGTGTAAACCTCATCGCCGCTTTCAGCGTAAACCGGGTTGCTTTCCCTGCCGGTCGGCGCCGGCTCGAAGGCGTCGGGGTTGTCGCGATTCTCCAGAAATTTGAGCCCGATCTGCGGAAACAGCGCGTAGGTCAGCACATCGTCGATTTCATTTTCCCCGGCAGCCAGCCTGATCCTGCGCTCCGAAGCGACTTTCTTCAGCTCCTGCTTCAGGTGGTCCAGTTCCGGCTCCAGCAAGTCCGCCGGTCGGCAGGTAATCGGTTTTTCGCCGTCGTCGAGCACCCGCGCCTGAAGTTCCGGGTTGACCGGTGCCGGGGTGGCGCCGTATTGGCCTTTGAGCACGCCCTGGGTTTCCCTGGAAATACTCGCATAGCGCTCGCCGTGCAACACATTCAATACCGCCTGGCTACCGACAATCTGGGAGGTCGGCGTCACCAGCGGGATGTAACCCAGGTCTTCGCGCACGCGGGGGATTTCCTCCAGCACTTCATCGAATTTATCCTCGGCGCCCTGCTCCTTCAGCTGGCTTTCCATATTGGTCAGCATACCGCCAGGCACCTGGGCCAACAAAATACGGCCATCGACACCTTTGAGCGATCCTTCGAACCTGGCGTACTTTTTCCGCACGCCGCGAAAATAATGGGCGATTTCCTCAAGCAGATTTAAATCCAGGCCTGTGTCCCGCTCGGTGCCCTGCAACGTGGCAACCAGGGTTTCAGTGGGACTGTGACCGTAAGTCATGGACATGGATGAAATGGCGGTATCCACATTGTCGATACCCGCTTCCACGCATTTAAGGATGGTGGCGTGGGCCAGGCCGGTGGTGGCGTGGCATTGCATATGGATGGGAATATTGCAGGCTTCCTTTAGTCGTTTTACCAGTTCGTAACCGTCGTAGGGTTTCAGTAAACCGGCCATATCCTTAATGGCGATGGAGTCGGCTCCCATGTCTTCTATCCGCTTGCCCTGCTCCACCCATTTCTCAATGCCGTGTACCGGACTAATTGTGTAGGAGATGGTGCCCTGTGCGTGCCTGCCCACTTTCTTTACCGCCTTCAGGGCGGTTTCCAGGTTGCGCATATCGTTCATCGCGTCAAATACGCGGAATACGTCCACCCCGTTTTTCGCCGCCCGTTCGACAAATTTTTCCACCACATCGTCGGCGTAATGGCGGTAACCGAGAATGTTCTGGCCGCGAAACAGCATCTGTTGCCGGGTATTAGGCATAGCCTTTTTCAGCTCCCGTATCCGGTCCCAGGGATCTTCGCCCAAATAACGAATGCAGGCATCGAAGGTGGCACCACCCCAGGATTCGAGTGACCAGAAACCCACCTTGTCCAGCTTTCCGGCGATGGGCAACATATCGTCGAGGCGCATGCGGGTGGCAAACAGTGACTGGTGAGCATCGCGCAAGACGACATCGGTTATGCCCAGGGGATTTTTCGTATTGCTCATGCCTTGCCGCCTTTTACATCCGCCATGTGAAAAACCGGGCAAAGCCGGTTATCCAAGGTTTCTTGATTTTTGATTATTTGTGGGTTTTGGCCCGATGCTCGTGAATAGCGGCCTGGATAACCGCAACGAGTTTGGGACTTACTTCATCGGCGCCAATAGAACGACCGGAACCAGGACGACCAGGAGCGTTAGCCACGTCCGGCTGGGGTTCACGGAAATATTTTTCCACAACCACCGACATGGCCATGGTACAAACCACCAGGAGAGTCAGGAAAACAAACACTGTTCCCATGCCGTAAAGCGTCAGGTCAAGGCCTTGCTGTAACAATGTTTGCTGCACGAATTGCCTCCCCAGTACGTATAAGGTGGTCGTTCCTGACCGGTAAAACTATGGTTTTTGGACTTTTAGCATTTGATCAACCGGATACCGATTGTACGGGCTTCCCGGCCGGGCGCATAAGATAAAGAATTATTCACCACTTGAGCAAGTGAAACACGGGAATTTTTGGCGTCTTCCATACTAAAGTTTGACCGGAGAGGCCGTTTTTTGGGCGGCGACGGCAACTATCACCAGACGGGTATTATTGCCCGCTATCCCCTGATAGACTCGCGGCCCGATTTGAACTTTCGACAGATTATTACTGAATGCGAATTTTTCTTGCCCCCATGGAAGGTGTAATTGATCATCACATGCGTGCACTGCTGACCTCCATCGGCGGTATCGATATCTGCGTGACTGAATTTGTCCGGGTGACTGACCACCTGCTGCCAAAAAAGGTGTTTTTTCGTTACTGCCCCGAATTGGAAAACGGTGGCAAAACACCGGCAGGAAGCCCGGTGCGGGTACAGTTGCTTGGCAGTAACGCCGCCAGTCTGGCGATAAACGCTGAAAGGGCCGCGCGGTTGGGGGCGGTGGGAATCGATCTTAACTTCGGCTGCCCGGCCAAAACAGTCAACCGCCATCGCGGAGGGGCCTGCCTGCTCAACGAGCCCGGGCTGCTGGAAGAAATCGTTGGCAGCGCGCGTGCCGCCGTACCCGCCTCCATCCCCGTTACGGCAAAAATTCGTTTGGGCTACGAAGATCGAAGCCCCTACCTCGCCAATGCCCGCGCCATCGCCAGGGCGGGCGCATCGGAGCTTGTGGTGCACGCGCGCTCGAAGGCGGATGGTTACAGGCCACCTGCTTACTGGGAATGCATCGGTGAAATTCGCGGGGAAACGTCCATTCCGGTCATCGCCAACGGCGAGATCTGGCGAGTGGAAGACTACTTGCTCTGCCGGGAAAAAAGCGGTTGTGCTGACATTATGCTGGGCCGTGGCATGCTGGCGCGACCGGATCTGGCGCTCCAAATTAAAGCCCGTGACAAAGGAGAAAAGTATTGTCCAATGGATTGGGACCAGGTTGCCCGGCACCTGCTTGTTTTCCACCAGGTGACCAAACGCAATTACCCGAAAAAATACCTGGGCAACCGGCTAAAGCAGTGGCTTTTTTATCTGAAGCTGCAGTATCCGGAAGCCCGGGCGCTATTCGACACGATCAAAAAATCGCGCGATGACCGAGTCATTACCGAAGCACTGGTTCGCGCGGCCAAAATATCAAGCGAGGAGCTTACTCATTACGCTGCCTGATTCTGGGTTCACTCACGGCAATGAACTCCCCATTTTCCAGCGCGATTGCCTGACTGGTACCAAAGTAACCGCGGGCATGCAGTTGATGCCCCATCTTTTCCAACGCTTTCGACAACGCTTTCGGCAATGTATCTTCCACAAATGCCGTTTCCGGTTTCCACTGGTGGTGTACACGCGGTGCCGCCAGGGACTGTTCGAGCGGCATTCCCAGCGCCAGGTAGTTCACCAGGTTCTGTACCACCTGGGTAATAATGGTCGGGCCGCCGGCCGCCCCAAGTGACATCACCGGCTTACCGTCCTTCATCACCAAGGTGGGACTCATGCTGGATAAAGGGCGCTTTTTCGGCTCGACGCTGTTCGCATCGGCGCCGACCAAACCAAAAGCGTTAGGTACGCGCGGTTTAATGGAAAAATCATCCATCTGGTTATTCATCAGCACGCCGGTTTTCGGAATCGTTACCTTGCTGCCGAAACTGGTATTGAGCGTGGTAGTGATCGCCACCCAATTGCCATCCTTATCCGCGGTGGAAATATGGGTGGTGTGTTTGTTGAAAAAATCTTCCTTGCTGCCTGGCGGCGTATTGTAGTTCGGCACTTCCGTCGCCTTTTCCAGGCTGATTTTTTTTGCCAGTGACTCAGCGTATTCGGGTGCAATCAGGCCGCGCGGCACATTGACAAAATCGGGATCGCCCAACCAGAAGGCGCGATCGGCAAAGGCGAGCTTCATCGCTTCGATTAACAGGTGATAGCGCTCGCTGTCCGACAGTTTTTTGAGTTCGAACCGGTCCAGAATATTCAGGATCTGCGCCACATGCACGCCACCGGAACTGGGCGGTGGAAAACCGTAAAGCGTGTAGCCTTCAAATTGCGATACAACAGGCTCGCGGGTTTTCAGTTGATAATTTTTGAAATCCTTATAACGCACGCGACCGTTATTTTCCTTCATCCATGTGTCGACTTTTTTCGCAAATTCACCGGTGTAAAAATAATTTGGTCCGTCCTTGGCAATTTTCCTGTAGGTTTGCGCCAGATCCTTTTGCACCAGGGTATCACCCGCCTCCAGAGGCTTGCCGTTCTTTTTCAGCAGTACTTCCGCGGTGGCCGGAAATTCCGCGATCGTATCCTTCAACCACGCAATCCGGCCGGCATAATTTTTATCAATCCGGAAGCCTTTTTCCGCCACCTCGGCCGCTGGCAAAATCACATCAGCAGGTTTCAGCTTGCCACCTTTTGCCTGGATGTAATCCAGCGCCGCCACCGAGCCGGGAATACCTATTGCCAGCGCACCCGTGCGACTCAACGCGGGCACAACTTTCCCGTCAACCATGAACATCTCCGTGTCGGCTTTCGCCGGCGCCATTTCCCGGCCGTCGATCGCTTCAACCTTTCCGTCGGCCCAATGGATAACGATAAAACACCCGCCGCCAATACCGGAATTGTGGTTGTCCACCACACCGAGGGTATAGGCGACCGCCACCGCCGCGTCGATGGCATTGCCGCCCTTTTCAAACGCATCGATCCCCGCTTGGGTGGCGATGGGGTGCACGGAGGCGACGGCGCCGGATTTATCTTTGGTGATTTGGGAGTAGTCGGCGTGAACCGCCCACGAGCAAAATATCAGCAACGGCAATAACAGATTACTTAGTCGGCAACTAAAATGCGTCATCTGGATTTTCATCAATAAATTCCTTTACCTGTTGAGCTGTCTCTTTGGGTGGAGCGAATACGCCGGGGCCGGTCGTTACGGTGTTTCCCGCCGCTCGTCGATATAGGACTGGTAGTCGGGGATTTGCCTTTCGTAGCTGTTACTGATCAGAGGGGATGAAATAATAAAATCAGCCGACGCCGAATTACACGCAACCGGAATATTCCATACGGCAGCAATTCGAAGCAGTGCTTTGACGTCGGGGTCGTGAGGCAGCGGTTCAAAGGGATCCCAAAAGAAGATCAACACGTCCACCTGCCCTTCGGAAATCTTGGCGCCGATTTGCTGATCACCACCAAGAGGACCGCTCACCATTTTGTTGATATTCAGGCCGGTCGTCTGTTCAAGCCGATACCCCGTGGTTCCCGTGGCATAAAGCTTGTGCTTGATCAATTCCTCCTTGTTCTTCAGCGCCCACAGGCAGAGCTCCTGCTTTTTATTATCGTGTGCGATCAGGGCAATGTTTTTATTCTCGTGTAACTTTGAGGTCGTGCTTTTCAATGGCGTCTCCTGTCGGGGGCTGCGTGATGAAACAGGTGGAAGTCTGTATTTTCCGGGGAGACAAGTCAAATCCCAATAAATTTTACTTCGGTATTTTCTTGACTCCCCGCATGCAACTGAATAACATACGCGCCCTTGACGGCATACCCTGTTTCCACGCCGTTAAGTCATTTTTCACGCACTCGTAGCTCAGCTGGATAGAGTACTCGGCTACGAACCGAGCGGTCAGAGGTTCGAATCCTCTCGAGTGCGCCATATCCATATAAAGAAGGCTCCCGTAAGGGGGCCTTCTTTATATGGCGCAATCGAGCGGTGAACGAACCTCTCCAGGTTCGACAAAAACGCCGGGAGCGTTTTTGGACGCCGTCGCAGAAAGGCCGGTCCGCAGGACCGAGCCCCATGGACGGGGCGAGTCACTAATTTGCCTGGCAGATAACAGCTCCTGCATTATCTGCATTTCCACCATCCATGGCGGTCGAGCAAATTAGCCCGACCTTTAGGTCGCCCGGAGGGCGCTGTGCAGGACAGCACAGCGATAATCCCACCGAGCAGGCAAAAAGTCCGGCTTCGCCGGCGCGTTTTTCCCACACCAGAACCCCTGAATGCCGGCTTTCACCAGCCTTTCCTTTTGCGTCCGTCATGTTCGCGCAGCGGACATCCAGCATGATAACCAGCCATCACCTCCTACCCCCCCTGGACCTCCGCTACGCGAAGATGACGCTCCAGCACTGTAGCGCTTACTCCTCCTGCAGCAACAAAAAAGGCTCCCGATTGGGAAGCTTCTCAGATAAATTACGTTTTGTCTGGCCGGTCAGGATTGACTCGCCCCATCCATAGGGCTCGGTCCTGCGGACCGCCGTCTCTGCGACGGCGCCCAAATTTGCTCCCGGCAAATTTGTCGAACCGCTAGGGTTCTCTTGCCCTCCCTCTCCGCCATATAAAAAAGGCTCCCGATTGGGAGCCTTTTTTATATGGCGGAGAGGGAGGGATTCGAACCCTCGATACCGGTTAAGGTATACTCCCTTAGCAGGGGAGCGCCTTCGGCCACTCGGCCACCTCTCCAGATATTTTTGGCTGCCGCATCACCCGATTTGACGGCGCTGCGGCGAGGGCACGCATAATAGCAATAACCCATCAAAAATCAAAGGGTTAGTCGATCGATTTGTGTTAACAACCATCGATGAATACCCCACAGCACAAAAATAACGGACACAAAAAAACAGAAACCAAAGGGACTGATAATTAAATCAGCCTCTTTAGTTTCGGTTTTAGTGAAGTACGCTATGAATGCGAAGTTAGCTATTCCCGGTTTCGCCTTGATCCTGTTTCTCACGCTGTATGCGCTGGTATATCTCTTCGCGGTGAACTGCGATTTCTTTGGGAGCATTGACGCCAATGCGAACCTGGTTGCCTTTGACACCCAAAACTGTGACTGTAACGTCGTCACCCACCATAAGTGTTTCGCCAATACGACGAGTTAAAATTAACATTTATACTCTCCTTCCGATCATCCTGTGTTATACAGCGGCAGTTTTTTTGGGTTGGCAGCCACTGTTGGTTATCTTAACCAGCCCTTTTCTTGTATTGTTAACTGCTAATTCCTCATTGAGTTCTTAGCACGGACTGTATGCACTAACCCGCCAACATCGAGACCATTTCTTATAGTCAATTCCAAGATACTAAATTTACTACAAAAAATGATTTGTCGCTCGAATATTTAACCTGAATATCGCACATGGCAGGTAATATTCAGGTTAATCCTGTTTTTTATCCAGACCAAATGCTGAATGGAGTCGCCGTACGGCCAACTCTAGGTACTTTTCGTCAATAATCACCGAAATCTTGATCTCGGACGTCGTAATCATCTGAATATTGATACCGTCAGCCGCCAATGTCCGGAACATGGTTGCGGCCACGCCGGCGTGGGATCTCATACCCACGCCCACAATGGATACTTTTACGATTTTGTCATCTGTGACAATTTCGCGCGCGCCCAATTCCTTGACTACGCCTTCCAGGATCTGGGTCGCTTTTTTCACATCGTTCCGATGCACGGTGAAAGTCAGGTCATTGGTGTCATTCGCCGCCACGTTCTGGACAATCACGTCGATTTCTATATTGGCATCCCCTATCGGAGCCAATAATTTGGACGCCACACCCGGCGCATCCGGAATACCCAATACGGACACTTTGGCTTCATCGCGGTTAAAAGCGATTCCGGAAACAACAGGTTGTTCCATATTTGCGCTTTCCTCATCTATTGTTATCAGCGTGCCCGGCCCATCCTCAAAGCTCGACAGTACACGCAAAGGGACATTGTATTTTCCGGCGAACTCCACCGACCGGATCTGAAGCACTTTGGAGCCAAGGCTGGCCATTTCCAGCATTTCTTCGAATGTAATCTTATCCAGCCGACGTGCTCCGTCCACCACTCGCGGATCGGTCGTATAAACACCGTCAACGTCGGTATATATCTGGCACTCATCCGCCCTGAGGGCGGCGGCCAGCGCCACGCCGGTGGTGTCGGAACCACCGCGTCCCAAGGTGGTGATATTGCCGGTCTCATCCACGCCCTGGAAACCGGCAACCACTACCACGCGCCCGGCATCGAGGTCGGCTTTCATCTTCTCGACGTCGATTTCCTGGATTCGCGCCTTGGTGTGGGCGTCGTCGGTTAAAATTTTTACCTGCCCGCCGGTGTAGGACCGCGCATCGCACCCCTTTTCTTTCAGCGCCATGCACAACAGGGCAATTGTGACCTGCTCGCCGGTGGATACCAGTACATCCAGTTCCCGGGGATCAGGAACCGCCTGCATTTCCTTGGCGAGCGAGATCAGCCGGTTGGTTTCCCCGCTCATTGCGGAGACCACTACCACAACTGAATGTCCCTGATTCTTGAAGGACAAGACCTTATCTGCAACAGCTTTTATACGATCCGTTGTGCCGACAGAGGTTCCGCCATACTTCTGTACAAATAGACTCATTTATCCACTACCGAAGAAATCACAGACCAGACCTTACCCGCAAAAAAGTGGGCAATTAAACACTAAATTTCAGCAAAAGTTAACTGTCTGGCGGCAAAATAAATAATTGTTATCATTCGCTTTTTAGGTTCCCAACAGCTTTTCCACCCAGGGCAGCACGCTGTCCATCGCCTGTGGCAAGGCTTCGGTATCGGAACCCCCACCCTGCGCCATATCCGGCCGGCCACCACCTTTACCGCCAATTTGTTCAGCGACGTGTTTGACCATGTCCCCGGCTTTGATCCGGGAGGTGGCATCGGCGCTGACACCGGCGGCCAGGGCGACTTTGCCTTCGTTGACCGCGGCCAGGATGACGGCGGAGGTACCCAATTTATTCTTCAGTTGGTCAATCAGGTCGCGCAGGGATTTGGCATCCACGCCGTCCAACGTTTTAGCAAGCACTTTTATTCCATTTATTTCACCGGCATCGCTTATCCAATCCCCGGCGGACGAGGATGCCAGGCGACCTTTCAGTGCCGCCAGTTCCTTTTCCAGGGAGCGGTTGGCGGTTAGCAGCTGATCAAGTTTGTCGAGCACATTGTGCGGCGCGGTTTTAAGCACCCTGGCGGCGCCAGCGAGAACCTGCTGGGTGTGGTCGAACAATTCCAGCGCCTTCCTGCCTGTTACCGCTTCGATACGCCGAACGCCGGATGCAATTCCGGTTTCAGAGGTAATTTTCATCAGGCCGATATCGCCGGTCCGGTCGACATGGGTGCCGCCGCATAATTCGACCGAGAAAGCATCAGTGCCCATGGTCAGCACTCTCACCTCGTCGCCGTATTTTTCGCCAAACAGGGCCATGGCGCCCTTGGCCTTGGCGGTTTCCATGTCACAAAGCTCGATATGCACAGCCGCATTGTGCAGGATCTGGTCATTGACCATATTTTCTATACGGCGCAGGTCTTCACTGCTGACCGGCTCGAAGTGGGAGAAGTCGAATCGCAATCGCTCCGAATCCACCAGTGAACCTTTTTGGGTGACATGGGTGCCGAGAATATTTCTGAGGGCTGCATGCAGCAAATGAGTGGCTGAGTGATTGAGCGCGGTGGCGTGGCGGACGGTATGATCCACCGAAGCATCGACGACATCGCCCATCCGGAACTCGCCGCTGATCACCTTGCCGATATGCAGATGATTGGCGCCGTGTTTTTGGCAGTCCCGAACTTCGAAAGTATTGTCGCCCTCGCGCAGATAACCAGTGTCGCCAACCTGACCACCCGATTCACCATAAAACGGTGTGTTGTCCAGGACCACGACGCCTTCATCGCCTTCACGTAGCTTTTCGGTTTTCTCGCCGTCCCTGACCATTCCGACAATTTTCCCGAAAACGGAAAGCGTTTCATAGCCGACAAATTTGGTATCGCTGTCCAGGTCCAGGCTTTGAGAATAGTCCACCTTAAATGTACCGGCCGCCCGGGCGCGGGATTTCTGCTGCTCCATAAGCTGAGCGTAACCGTCCATATCGAGAGTCAGATCCCGTTCGCGGGCAATATCGTTAGTCAAATCCACCGGGAAGCCGTAGGTGTCATACAAGGTAAATACCACTTCGCCCGGGATAACATTGTCCGTGAGACCGGCCAGGCGCTCATTTAGCACTGCCATGCCGTGCTCCAGTGTTTTGGCAAATTGCTCTTCCTCGGCCAGCAGCGCCCGCTCGATATTGGCCTGGTTTTTACGCAGTTCCGGATAAGCGTCTCCCATCTGCTCCGCCAGCGCGCTTACCAGTTTATAGAAGAACGGTTGCGACTGGCCGAGCTTGTTGCCGTGGCGGATGGCCCGGCGAATAATACGGCGCAGCACATAGCCCCGCCCCTCATTGGACGGCAGAACACCATCGGAAATCAAAAAGGCACAGGAGCGGATATGGTCGGCGATAACCCGCAGGGATTTCTCCTCCAGGTCCTTCACGTTGGTCACTTTCGCCGCGGCTTTCAGCAGGGCCTGGAACAGGTCGATTTCGTAGTTGCTGTGAACGTTCTGCATGACCGCCGCGATACGCTCCAGCCCCATGCCGGTATCCACTGAAGGCTTGGGCAAAGGAACCAGTTTGCCATCGGGATACCTCTCGTACTGCATGAACACCAGGTTCCAGATTTCAATATAGCGATCCAGGTCGTCGTTTTCGCTTCCCGGCGGCCCACCGGGCACATCCTCGCCGTGATCGTAGAATATTTCCGAACTTGGGCCACAGGGGCCGGTATCGCCCATTTGCCAGAAGTTGTCTTCGTCCAGACGGGAAAAGCGCTTGGGATCGACACCGATCTGCTTGATCCAGATATCCGCCGCTTCGTCATCGGAGATGTGCACCGTGACCCATAGCCGCTCCGGTGGCAGTTCCAGCACCTTGGTCAGGAATTCCCAGGCGAATTTAATGGCATCGCGCTTGAAGTAGTCACCAAAACTGAAGTTGCCCAGCATTTCAAAAAAGGTATGGTGGCGGGCTGTGTAGCCGACATTTTCCAGGTCGTTGTGCTTGCCACCGGCGCGCACGCAACGCTGGGAACTCGCGGCGCGGGTGTAGGGACGTTTTTCACCGCCCAAAAAAACATCCTTAAACTGCACCATCCCCGCGTTGGTAAACAGCAGGGTCGGATCGTTTCCCGGAATCAGGGAACTACTTTCTACAACAGCGTGCCCTTTGCTTTCGAAAAACTTCAAAAAGGCATCGCGAATTTCAGCGCTCTTCATACGGATAATCAATCACTCTGCAATAATTTAAATCGACGATGGTACAGCTTTACTACGGGCCTTACATTTCCGTGAGAGAGTCTTCGTCAAACTTCTTGTTGGCCAGGATATGGATATGCAAGTGGAATATGGTTTGCCCCGCATCTTCACCGTTATTAATGACGACCCGGAACGCATCCTGGACACCGGCCGCCCGGGCGATATCCCCCACCTTAAGCATCAAGTGCCCCAACAAAGCCTGATCGGCCGGTTCCGCGTCCGCAAGTTTTGGAATCGCCTTGCGCGGAATCACCAACAGATGGGTGGGCGCCTTGGGGTATTTATCCTTAATGCAGATGCAATCTTCATCCTCGTACAGTATGTCGGCCGGAATTTCTCCGCTGATAATTTTGCCGAAAATGGAATCTGTCATGCTCGCTCCTTAAACTCCCATTGACCTGGAAAAGTTGAACAACTTGTCGTTTAGAAATAGAACATTTACTTTCTGGTGTAGTGTTCCTTTTCTTCCAGACTGATCTGGCGCGCCTCGTTCTCCAGCATCACAGGAATGCCGTCCCGGACGGGATAAGCGAGGCCGCTGGCAACGCAAATAAGTTCCTGTTTTTCAGGATCATATTGCAGCGGCGCCTTGCTAACCGGGCACACCAGGATGCTGAGCAGTTTTTGATCAATCATGTAGTGTTGGCCTTAAATCAGTTGAGGATCAATCCAAAACAAATTAAAGGGTGGCATGTTACACCGGCCATTGCCCTCTGTCTCTAGTGAGCCCCGGCCTTGGGGGGCAATAAAAGCGCTGGATCCAGGCGTTCGTCAAACCAGTTTACCCGCCAGTCCAGGTGAGGTCCTGTCACCCTGCCGGAGGCGCCGATTTCAGCAATCAGCTGGCCCCGCTCCACCCTTTCTCCCTCTTTGACATGGATTTTGCTCAGATGAATAAAAGTGGAGGAGATACCCTGCCCATGATCCACGAGCAAGGTACCGCCGGAGTAATACATGTCGTCATTAACCAGGGTGACAACACCCGGCGCTGGCGCCATTACTTTTTCGCCGATGGGACCAGCAATATCAAGACCGAAATGCGGACGCTTGGGCACGCCATTATAAACACGCTGGCTGCCGTAAACACCGGTTACCGGCCCTTTGGCCGGCCAGATAAATCCGCCGGCAAAATCCTTTTCCTCACGCAGGGTTTGGCGCGCGCGCCACACACTGGCATTTTCCCGTTTAATTCGCTCGAGCACCTCTTCCGGCGGTTCCACGTATTTTTGTTCCACGCCTTCTATTCGTTGAATATTGTATTCGCGCTGCTTAACGGCGAATGTGTGTTTCTCCGCTTCGCCGTTTGAATTTATCGTGGTAACAACCAACTCGGCAGGCATATCGCGCCCAAGCCCGAAAACGAACTCGCCTTGCGGATTGACAAATACATCGCGCCCCAACACCTCGACCGCCACACCCGGCGAAACCCGGCCGTGCACCAAAGCGCCTTGGATTAATTCGCCGGCCAGCTCAAGTTTTGTTTCGGCCAGGGAATAAGTGGCGTGTGTAATGCCCAAAATAAAAACAACAAACAGCGGGATGAACCTGAACAGGCTTATTAATAGATGTGACTTCATTGAACCGGATCGAGTAAAGCTTATGAATTGAGTGGCGAACGCCTTTGCCCGTGCGAACGGACAAAAACGTTGAAAATGATAACACGAAACGGTTCCGGGCTTGGAGATGCCTAATCCGTCATCAGGTTTCCGTCGTCCAGCAGTTGCTGCAAAATCTGTTGTTCTGAGCCCAGAAGGGTCAAATCGACACCCTGCAGGATAACCGTCATATCAGTGCCGCTGCCGTCACCGTCGATGTCAACCTGCAAGCTTGTGTCCGTACCGTCGGAACTGATGGCGAAGTAAGCATCCAGGGACGCGCCATCGGCACTTTCTCCCTGCAGCAAATCCGAAAAGTCCAGCACATCGCCATAGAGACCTGTTTCGAAATCGGTGATGGTATCGGTGGAACCCGGATCGGTAACCTGCCAGACAAAGGTGTCGATATTGTCGCCACCGGTGAGCGTGTCATCGCCGGTGCCGCCAAAAATAATATCGTCGCCATCGTCGCCGGACAGAATGTCATTACCTGCGCCACCATAGATGGAATCGTCGGCGGCGCCGCCTTCGAGACGGTCGTTACCGGCGCCACCGAAAATCATGTCGTTGCCGTCACCGCCCAGGGCGATATCGTCACCCAATCCGCCGTCAAGCAAATCATTTCCGGCGTCGCCGGCCAAATGATCGTTTTCGGCACCACCGTAGAGTTCGTCATTACCGTCACCGCCGCTCAGGTAATCGCTGTCGGTGTTACCGGAAATAATATCGATGCCCGCGCCACCGGAAATGGTGTCGTGACCGGTGCCGCCGGCGAGAATATCATCGCCGTCGTCGCCGAAGATGGCGTCGTTAAGTGCGCCACCGGAGATGCTGTCGGCGCCGATCGTGCCGGTGATTTGGTTGTCGCTGGTGTGGATGGCCAGTTGAGCGGTGTCGGATTGGCCGTCGGAATCGGTTAGGACGTAGTCGACAGTAATGGGTTCGTTTGTATTTGACAGCGCAGTTAAATTTGGAGAAATTTCAAAGTTGATCTGCCTAATACTATAATCTCCATTTGAACCGGTACCACCGGTAGCAATTTCCACGCTTCGTACACCGCTAATCCCACCAAAACGTTGGACATCGCTTTGAGCCAGTTCAATAGTATCTATCACTTCTCCTTGATCGTTGTAAAAAATAGCCGAACCATCTCCAAAGTGATAACCAAACTCCAACTCAATTTCCTGAACTCCATATGGGTAGAGACTGGAGTCGAAAGTTAAAATAATGTTATCCCCTCGATCAGCGCTGTCTGAATACCAATCACCATTGCTATCCACTCCCATACTTACAATACCGTCATGATCAGTAGCGGGATTAAAGGTAATAACCGGACTGCCATTATCTGTGGTGCTGGGTGTAATACCTTGATCCGCACTTCCATCAGCAAAACTCTCAGAAACCGGAGTACCTGGCGGGATAACTAACGCTTCGGGCGTATATTCATAGTAGCCATTACTACGCATGATGAAGATAGAGCCGTCATTGGAATCTGCTACAGTTGCCTGGTTTACTTGATTACCATCAAGATCAAAATCAACTTGGTAGGTCCAGCTTAAGTTACTACCATTGGTGCCACCTGTTTCCACTGGAGTAGACAGCACTGGGTCATAAGCGATGTTATTTAAGGTAAAACCGTTTCCATTTGTTGAGGTAATTTCTATACTACCTACTCCATTAAATGCAGACAGGTCGAGCGTATCATTATTGCCGTTCTGGCTAAATGGGCTGTCGGTCATTTCAACGCCATTGATATCATAAATAGCTATCTGAACAACATCTATGTTCCCACCGTTGCCTCCAAAGTTAACCAAGTCCAATACAAGATTTTGAACTCCATTTGGAAGGACCGCACTATCCCAGGCAACGATCAAAACTTCACCCGTTTCAATTTCGTCTCCCTGACCTAATCCTTGAACACCCACTCCAGCATCGTCACCACCCGTGTTATATCCAAGAGTAGCCGGAGCTCCGCCACGAGTTGCAGTTATACTAAAATCAGACGCATTGACCACTGATAAAGATCGAGGAGAAATATCCGCTGAACTTCCGGTAACTTGTAGAACTGGCGACAGATCAAGAGAGATGGTTTCACCGCGGAAGGTAAATTCTGAAACCGTTGCGTTGTCAACCACCTTATCGACACCACCGCCCTGGGAAGCAAACTCGGTAAAGCCGGTGCCTAATTTTGGCCCGCCATCCGTTCCTATACCGGTTACGACGTTACCTTGCGCGGTTTCGAATGCTTCAACAGTATGCAGATCGTCCCTGGCATCCGGCCGATCGTCGACAATATTGATTGTCGCTGTGGCAGATGCGTTATCTCCATCCTCATCCAAGACGGTGAAATCGAAATTAAATATTGAGCCGGCCGCGCCATTGGGAGCAATAAACAAATAACTGCCATCTGAAAAGTCGAATGTAAACGTCCCAAATTCAAACCCGTCATCACTATTGAAAGTGAGTTTGGAGCCATCCACATCCAGATTGGTTAAAGCGCCGGGAACTGTTACCGACGAGCCGTCATAGGTAAAAGTATAAAGCGTTCCTCCCAGCTCGATACTGATCGACGAAACATAACCGTCATCCGCGCCGAATTCGACGTTGGAAATATTGCCGTCAACAGTGATATTGCCACCAAAAGCGGTGGGCACAGTACTTAACAACTCCGACTCGAGCAATGACACGTCGGATACGATAAGCGCATCGTCTACATGGCCATTACCCTGCCCCAGCGAATCAATATTGTGAATAAAGTTCAAATCACCTAAATCGTCTGGCAAACCCGTGCCGATTCCCACTGAATATGAATCTATGGAATTGGAATTGACAAAATTGTCAAAACCATTACCAATAGGACTTCCATCAATAGTTACCGCACCATCGGACAAGAAGTAGGAAATATTCTGCACATCGTCCGCCGGATTCTGGCTCGCCACGTCCGCCCTCAGTTCCCGCTCAATCAGCGCTAAAGCATCGTTGTAGCTGGTCCAGTCGCTTAAGGTACTCGATCCGAGATCATTGGAGTAACTGGTTTGCCTGTTATCCGTCACACCGCCAATCGCCATTTGCGCATCGGTAAAGTTATCGTAGGTACCTAAAACGTGTGCGCCATTGGCAAAAAGCAACACGGTTAGATTGACTTGGGTCGATTGATCAAAGTACTCACGCGCTAACGCCGCCAGTGCCTGTTTGGCAAGATCAAGACGGCTCTGCCCGGTGGAACCCACTTCGGCATTCATGCTGGTGGAAATGTCGAGCGTAAAGACCAGATTAAACACCTGCTCTTCCGACTCCGGAATATCCTCGACAAGATTATTGGCAACCGGCTGGTCGTCCACCACGGTAACAGTCAGCGTATCCTGGATCGAAACCCCGCTGGTAAAGTTGTAGGTGAACACCTCATCGATATCCGCGCCGGAGGCATCCGCCGAATTGAGAACATATTCGTAATCGCCAGCATTGAATCCGGGTGTCGAATCGTCCGCGTATACAGTCAGCGTTCCCAGAGCGGTTGTAATGGTAATCACTCCCGATTCCGGTTCGTGAGTTGATGAGCCGTATTCGATGCTCTCCAGCGTTGTGCTTCCATCCGCGGCGGCATCGTTACTGAACAGATTGCCTGTTGCTACAATCGATCCCGCATCGATGCCAGTGCCATTACCCAGCGCACTTTCATAAACCGTATTGGTATCGGGTTCGGAATCACCGACATTAATGGTTGTTGTTCCAACCGTTGTCAGTTCGCCATCAAAAACGGTGTAAGTAAACGTATCCGCACCTTCAACGGCACCGGCGTCCAGTTGCAAACCGGCGAGCTGGGCCAGCGTCAGGGTATCACCGATATTCACAGCTGTTCCATCTGCCAGAGTGACAGTGCCGACGGAAGTCGGCAAGCCGGTAACGGTGATCACCAATGTTGCATCATCGGTATCGACGTCAAACGGCGCGTTGATGTTAAGGCTGTTGTTGACGGAATTGCTGACGTAAAAAGTATTGCTATCCATTACCGTCGGCGCATCGTTTTCAGCAATAACTGTTATTGTTCCGGAATCGCTGTCGAACAGGTTGTTATAATCCTGATCGTAGGCTTCAACGGTAATGGTCCTGTTGGCGGTACTCGGGTTTTCCGAGGCGTTGTGATAAGTCAGGCTGCCGAGCACGGACAGGTATTCATTGATATCCGCACCATTGGTTAGAGTAAGTTCCCAGGTATTTCCACTTGCCGCTATGCTGGCGTTAACGCTGGTGCCTGCGGTTAGATAATCCAGGGCATCTTGTGATGCGATATAACCATCGACCCGGACAACAACAGAAGACAGTGTTGTGCTGTCGATATCCGACAAAGAAATTCCCGACAACAAACTTTTCGGTGAACCATTTTCTGTATAAACGGTATCCGGAACCAATGTGACAACAGGAGGATTCACGGGAACACTGGTGACTTCCACAGTCACTGTAGCAGTATCCGCCTCGCCATCATCATCGATAACGGAATAAGTAAATGTATCGGTACCGCTAAAACCACTCGCAGGCGTGTAGGTAAAGGTTCCGTCACCATTGTAAGTTACTGTACCACCCTGTGTGGATGTCACGTCATGTGACGCGTAATCCGCATTGTCCACCATGCTGTCATTACTGAAAACATCACCAGTAACCAGCAGTGTATCTTCCGAAGTAATAAAGCTGTCATTAGCCGCATCGGGTGCGCCGTTATTTGCGCCGATAGTTCCGATACCCTGGACACCGTCTGTAATGGTGTGGGCTCCTAACGGGAAATTAACGGTTTGATTGAAGCCGGAAAGGTTGACGGTAAATGTTTCGTCACCCTCAAAATTATTTGCGTCGCCGTTTACTGTAACTACAATCGTAGTGGAGGTCGATCCGGCGACGATTGTTCCGGCACTGCCAACACTAACGTAATCCGTTCCCGCCGTTGCACTGACATCGGCCGTGTTGTAATTGAAGGTCAGATCGCTGGCAAGCGCCTGATCGACGGAAATGGTAAATATCAGCGTTGTTGTCCCGGATGCAGGTTCCTGCACGGAAACATCAGTGATCGAAACAGTTGGCACCAGCACCATGTTAACAGTGGTCGTTGCGACATTACTGCTGTCGAATCCATCGTTCACACTCACTTCTATATTTCGCGATGAACCACTGGCCGAACCATCGTTACTGAATTGAATTGCGCGAATAGCTGTTTGGTATGCGGCAAGCGAAGCCGTACCGCTCAATGTAATTGTGCCGGTTGCGGGATTATAGGCCGATGCGGAAATGCCGGTTGGTAAAGTTCCGGCACTTAGCAAATCCCCCGCCTCAACGTTGGTAATCCTAACAGTTGCACTTTGAAGTTGAGTGCTGTCAATATCGGAGATGGAAATATCCGAATCCGCAACACGTACAGCCGTGCCTCCTTCTATATAGTTAGCCTGAAAGTTATTCCCGGAAGCAGAAGAGTTATTCGCATCCAAATCAATCAATGCAGGTTCGTTCACATTGACGACACTAACGGTAATATTTTGTGAACTACTTAAAACTCCCTCTCCATCGTCAGTTGCTGTCACTGTTACATCAAACGGGCCGGGGGTAGACTCAAAGTCCGGAACAGAGGCAAAGCTCAAATTACCTGCTGCATCAATGCTGAACAGCGCCGCATCGGTGCCGCTTAAACTGTAAGTAATATTGTCCCCTTCAGTATCGGTAGCCGCAAAGTTGCCTACCGCCGTCGAATTCTCTGCCACATCCACCGAGGCATCCGCACCCAAAACCGGAGCCGTGTTTTCAACAACGTTGGTTACACTGACAGTAATATCTTGAGAGCTGCTAAGCGCACCTTCACCATCATCGGTGGCAGTAACCGTGACATTGAACGGACCAGCATTAGTTTCGTAGTCTGGTGCCACCAGGAAAGACAAATTGCCACTGCTGTCCATGGTAAACAAGGCGGCATCTGCACCACTTAAGCTGTAGGTAACGGTATCAGACTCAGTATCGGTGGCTGCAAAATTACCTACGGTCGTAGTATTCTCTGCAACATCCACCGAA
>CAYVIB010000015.1:0-97743 GCA_964451365.1 uncultured Cellvibrionaceae bacterium | reverse complement strand
TGCCTTCACCAACCCTCAAGCGCCCACACGCATTGCTTGATCTTCTTGTTAAAGAGCTTGCGACCTGCCTATGTGCCCGGTCGCGGGATGCGCATTATACGCACTTCAAACCAGCTTGCAACTACTCTTTTGCCGATTTGTAAAACTTTTTTTGCATCCTTTCGAACAGACTTTAATTCCCTTGATCTGGTTCCCTCCAGCTTCATCCAAACAGGCTGTTTTTACAGCTTATTTCGGAGATTCTTACCGGCCCTCCCAGCCAAGAGGCGCGCATTATGCCGATCCATCCGCAGGTGGTCAACCATTATTTTTGGTAAAAAGATAATGGTTCAGGCGCCAGGTTTTATAACCGAAAGCCGCCTTATTTTTAGCCGGCATCAGTCGACTTTATCCTGCTCACCCTGCTCCGGCACTTGAGCCTTACGATAATTCGCCACCCGGTCCCAAACCCACATAACCGGGCCAGACATGGCGTAGATGAAAGCCAGGAGAAAGAGTATCCGGAAATCCATCATTACCAGGATAAATACCAGTACCGTTATAAACATCGCCACAAAAGGTACCCGTCGGTTCGCATCAAGGCCTTTAAAGCTCTGGTACTTCAGGTTGGACACCATTAGTAACCCAACGAACGCAGTTATGATGGCCGCGACTATTGAAATCTCAATCGTCACTTCAAGGCCGCTACCCAACCAGACGCCCGATGCCATCAACGTGGCTGCAGGCGGACTCGCCAGCCCCACAAAGTAACGGTTGTCCGTTTTCCCGGATTGGGTGTTGAAGCGGGCCAGCCGCAACGCGGCACAGGTGACAAAAACAAAAGCCGCGGCCCAGCCATATTTGCCCAACGGTTCGAGCCCCCAACTGAACATAACCACAGCCGGAGCCAGACCGAAAGAGACCATATCCGATAAGCTATCAAATTCGGTACCAAAAGCGCTTTGGGTATTTGTCATGCGGGCCACCCGCCCGTCGAAGCCATCGAGGATTTGGGCGGCAAATATCGCCAATGCCGCTTGCGCGAAATTTCCATTCATCGCCGAGATAATGGCGAAGAACCCTCCAAACAATGCACCGGTGGTGACAAGGTTAGGCAGCAGATAAACTCCCTTGCGCTGAACCCGTTTACCGTTTTCCGACACTTCCTCTATATGCTCATCCACAGGAAGCCCCTCTGGCAGCTCCAGGGAGAGATCTTCATTTGCCTTCGGTTTGTCACTTTGCTCTTTAGTCATTTCTCTGATCCAAATATCACTACCGCAATATGAAAAACGCGGCCGTAGCCGCGTCCTTGATTAAAGCTGTAGCAGGTACGCCATCTCAGTTTTTGGTTTTGTCGATAATCTTATTCGACTCGATCCAGGGCATCATGGCCCGCAGTTTAGCACCAACCTGTTCGACAGGGTGAGCCGCGTTATTCCTTCTATAGGCGGTCATTGACGGATAGTTGGTGGCGCCTTCCGAGATAAACTTCTTGGCGTATTCACCATTCTGGATATCCTTCAGCGCCTGGCGCATCGCCTCGCGCGACTGCTCGTTTATCACCTTCGGCCCGATAACATATTCACCGTACTCGGCATTGTTGGAGATGGAGTAGTTCATGTTGGCGATGCCGCCTTCATACATCAGGTCGACAATCAGCTTTAGCTCGTGCAGGCACTCGAAGTAAGCCATCTCCGGCGCATAACCCGCCTCAACCAGCGTTTCGAACCCCATTTTAACCAGCTCCACACAGCCTCCGCAAAGGACGGCTTGTTCGCCGAACAGGTCGGTTTCCGTTTCATCCTTAAAGGTGGTTTCGATGATACCGGTGCGCCCACCGCCCACGCCACAGGCATAAGACAACGCCAATTGCTTTGCGTTGCCGGAGGCATCCTGGAAAATGGCGATAAGGTCCGGAATACCACCGCCTTTAACAAACTCCGACCGCACTGTGTGCCCCGGTGCTTTCGGCGCTACCATGATGACATCCAGATCCGCGCGGGGAACAACCTGATTGTAATGAATGGCAAAACCATGCGCGAATGCCAGGGTGGCACCCTGCTTCAGGTTTGGCTCTACCTCTTCTTTATATAGTTTTGACTGGAATTCGTCCGGCGTCAGGATCATCACGACATCCGCCGCGGCAACGGCTTCCGGTACGCTTTTTACCGCCAGGCCGGCAGCTTCCGCTTTTTTTGCCGACACCGACCCGGGGCGCAACGCCACGGTGACATCCACACCGGAGTCCTTGAGATTATTGGCATGCGCGTGCCCCTGGGAGCCATAACCAATAATCGCGACTTTTTTGCTTTGGATAATCGAAAGATCGCAGTCTTTGTCGTAATAAACCTGCATAACGCACCTCTGGAAGTCAAATTTTTAGAACGGCGGGGATTTTAGTGGATTCGGCTTGTTACGTAAAATGATATATTTGCAATATAACATTGCCATTTACGGAACATTCACGTGGAAATCGAAAAACTCAGACTCTTTCTTACCCTGGCCGAATCCCTCAACTTCCATCGGGCCAGCGAGCAATGCAACATAAGCCCCTCCACTTTGAGTCGCAGTATTCAGCAACTGGAGCAACAGCTTAATACCCGTTTGTTTGACCGCGATAATCGAACGGTATTACTCACCTCTCAAGGCCGACAACTGCTGGAGTTTGCGCGCCAGATTGTCCAGCAATGGGACACCGCGCGCGATGCCATGCAACGGGGGGCACACCTGCTACAAGGCGAAGTAAGCATCTACTGTTCGGTCACGGCCAGTTACAGCTTCTTGTACGATATCCTTACAGACTTTAGACAACGTCACCCCGGAATAGAAATAAAGCTGCACACAGGGGACCCAGCCCTGGCGATAGAACGGGTTGTCTCAGGCGAGGAGGATATCGCCATTGCCGCCATGCCAGACAGTATGCCAAATGGTGTAAATTTCAAAACCTTTGCCCAAACGCCTTTGGTGTTTATCGCGCCCAAAAAAGATAATGACTTTAAAAAGATAGCCTCCCGGGAGCCGGATACTTTTTGGTCGAGGATTCCAATGATTGTTTCGGAAAAAGGGTTGGCAAGGGAAAGGCTGAATCAGTGGTTTCGCAAACAGAACATTTCCCCGAATGTATACGCGCAGGTTTCGGGTAACGAGGCAATTGTCAGCATGGTAAGCCTGGGGTTCGGTATCGGACTGGTCCCCAAAATAGTGATGGAAAACAGCCCGCTCAAAAACAACGTGAAAGTTTTTTCCCATCAACCGGAACTTGAACCCTATGAAGTCGGTGTTTGCGTACTGGAGCGACGACTGAAAAGCCCCATCGTGGAAGCCTTTTGGTCACAGATATAGACCCCGCCCCCGAGGGGCGACACAGCAACGGGCAATAAATTCCTTCTGGGTCGGCATGTAATCAACGGATGCATCGATAACCTTTTTGATTTCCTGCAGGCGGTGTGCAATCTCCGCTTCCGACAGCATATCCACCAGAGGGTGGTAACCTCGCGTTTTAACTCCCTGCCCGTGAAAAACTTCAAGCCAACTGGTTTCGTTAAATAACTCATCCGCTTCCCGGAAAATCCGACCGCTGCTTTCAAACAGCGCTATTTTCCGCTTAAGTGATTCCGGCACCTTCATCGTCCTGCACACATTCCAAAATTCGGAATCCTTTCGCCTGGTGGCGTGATGGTGAAGAATAAGAAAATCGCGAATTTTTTCGTATTCAAAATCCATCTGCCGGTTGTATTCATCTATGTCTTCCTGTTCAAAGCGTCGATCGGGAAAGAGGCTCATCAATTTGGCAATTCCCGAAAAAAGGCGGAAAGCCCTTTTTTATCAGACTACCAGTAAACAGGAAGAACCGCCGGCGATTTGACGCCGGCATTTGCAAAAATCCGTATATAACGATATGTCGCAACCTTTTGCTTGCACTCCAAAAGCAAAACGCTTGGTTGTGAGCGGATCAGAGGCTCAGTACTTTTTCTCCGCGTGCAATTCCGGAAACCCCGGAACGCACCACTTCCAGAATGGAGGCCTCGCCGACCGCATGAAAAAACGCATCGAGCTTGTCGCTGGCACCAGTGATCTGGATGGTGTAAACCGACGCGGTGACATCGACTATCTGGCCGCGAAAGATATCGACGCAGCGCTTCACTTCCGCGCGTTGCGCACCCGTAGCGCGAACCTTGATAAGCATAAGCTCGCGCTCGATATGCGCACCCTCGGTCAAATCCACCAACTTGACCACATCCACCAGGCGATTCAGGTGCTTGGTAATCTGCTCAATTTTATGCTCATCACCGATCGTGGTCAGCGTCAGGCGCGACAGGGTTTCGTCCTCTGTCGGCGCTACTGTTAGCGTTTCAATGTTATAGCCGCGTTGGGAAAAAAGCCCTACCACCCGGGACAGCGCACCCGGTTCGTTTTCCATCAGAACTGAAATTATTCTTCTCATCTTAGGTGCGCTCCGTCTTGCTTAACCACATATCCCGCATGGAGCCGTTGGGTGCAACCTGCATTGGATATACATGCTCGGAAGGATCGACATAAATATCCATAAACACGGTCTTGTCTTTCATGGCGAAACATTCTTCCATTTTGGCTTGGAGTTCTTCGCGCGCGGTGACCTTCATGCCGACGTGACCGTAGGCTTCCATCAGCTTGATAAAATCCGGCAACGAATTTTCGTAAAGGCTTTCGGAATAGCGGCTGTCGTACTGCATATCCTGCCACTGCTTAACCATACCCAGGGCCTGGTTGTTGATGCAGATAATCTTGATCGGCAGGTGATATTGCGTGCAGGTGGAAAGCTCCTGGATACACATCTGGATACTGCCTTCTCCGGTGACACAGGCCACCGTCGCATCGCGATGTGCGAACTGCACCCCCATCGCCGCCGGCAGGCCAAAGCCCATCGTGCCCAAACCGCCGGAATTGATCCAGTGACGCGGCTTGTCGAACAGGTAGTATTGGGCGCTGAACATCTGGTGTTGGCCCACATCGGATGTAACGAAAGCCTGGCCCCCGGTCACTTCGTACAGCGCGCGCACCACTTCCTGCGGCTTGATCATGCCGGAGGTTTCGTAACGCGGTGTAGCCAGAATACTGTAGCGTTTGCGCCACTCTTCGATCTGTTTCCACCATTCCGCCAGAGCGTTGGTGTCCAGTCGCTCGTCAGTGCCTTTAATCAGTTCGAGCATTTCGTCAAGAACGCTTTCGACGGGCCCGACGATCGGAACATCCGCCACCACGGTTTTGGATATGGAGGCGGGATCGATATCGATATGGATAATTTTTGCCGATGGGCAAAACTTGCTGGGCGTGTTGGTAACGCGGTCGTCAAAACGCGCACCTGCCGCCAGAATCACATCGGCGTGATGCATGGCGGTATTGGCTTCGACCGTGCCGTGCATGCCCAGCATTCCCAGGAACTGCTTGTCCGAACCGGGAAACGCACCCAGGCCCATCAGCGTGTTGGTCACCGGAGCATTCAGCGTTTTTGCCAATTCGGTCAGCTGCGCCGAAGCATTGCCCTGTACAACGCCACCGCCGGCATAAATGACCGGCCGGCGGGCGGACAGCAGTAGCTGCACCGCTTTTTTTATCTGCCCGGTGTGCCCTTTCAGCGTCGGCGTATAGGAACGGATCTTGACCGTTTCGGGATATTCGTATTCGAACTTGTCCACCGGATTGGTGATGTCCTTGGGCACATCGATGACCACAGGTCCGGGTCTACCGGTGGCGGCGATATAAAACGCCTTTTTGACAATGGTCGGGATATCGCGCTGATCCTTGACCAGGAAGCTGTGTTTGACGATGGGGCGCGAAATTCCCACCATGTCGGTTTCCTGGAAGGCATCCTCGCCGATTTTATCGGATACCACCTGGCCGGAAATCACCACCATGGGGATCGAATCCATATAAGCGGTGGCGATACCGGTAATGGCGTTGGTCGCGCCGGGACCGGAAGTCACCAGCACCACGCCGACTTTACCGGTGGAACGTGCATAACCGTCGGCCGCGTGGGTGGCGGCCTGTTCGTGACGCACGAGTATGTGTTTAACTTTTTTCTGTCGGAAAACAGCGTCGTAAATATGGAGGGCAGCACCGCCCGGGTAGCCGAATATACATTCAACTCCCTCATCGGCCAGGGCCCGTATCAACATGTCTCCGCCGGAGAGTTTCTCCACGTTCATTTCCTCTTTAATTCTTGGCAAAGAGTTGCCTCTGCAATATAAATTAAACCCGGGCGACCGTTGCCGGTCGCTCGCACAATAGCGTAAACAACACCGCAAACAAAAACGGCTCACCCTTCGGTCAGGGCGAGCAGTCCGGTTTCGGTTGGTTGAGAATATCCGGTCGATATTAACCGGTTTTTACCAAACCGGTTTAACTGGACTTTATGGCGATGTGGGCGCTCAAATACGTCTGACCGGAAGGGCGTGGGTGTTGCCCCCTCGCGCAGGGATGGTTTGGAGGACGGTTGGTCCACCTGGCAGAGCCGGGGTTCGAGCTTGATCGAAGCGCTCTGCAAGCCATCGGGCGATGTAGTGCATTCTCTCAAGTCAAACGCCGATGTCAAGGCCAAGCCGGAATATCCGGCAGGTTTCACTGTCCCTGAACCCCGGATCGCGCATACTGATTAAAAATAGTTGTGTTTTTTCTGGGAGAAAAGGCCTGATGAAAGTACTTTATATTGGCGGTACCGGAAACATCAGTACCGCCTCCAGCCGCCGGGCGTTGGACAATGGCATTGAACTCTGGCACATCAATCGCGGCAAAACCTTATCCAGCCTCAATGGTGTCAAAACCATCACCTGCGATATTAACAACCCAAACCACGCCCGACAGGCTTTAGCGGGGCATGAATGGGACTGCGTGGTGAACTGGATTGCCTTCACTCCCGAGCAGGTCAAACGGGACCTGGCCTTGTTCTCGCACCACACGCGACAGTATATTTTTATCAGCTCCGCCTCGTGTTACCAGACGCCTTTACAAAATCCCGTCATCACCGAGCAAACGCCGCTCTCCAACCCATTCTGGCAATACTCCCGTGACAAAATTACCTGCGAGGATCTGTTGCTGCAGGCGTTCCGGGACAGCGGCTTTCCGGCAACGATTGTCAGGCCTTCCCATACCTACTCCAACGTTATTCCCATTCCCATCGGCGGCTGGACCGACTACACCACCGTCGACCGAATAAAAAAAGGCCTGCCGATTGTGGTTCACGGCGACGGCTCGTCGCTTTGGGTGGTAACACACGCCGAGGATTTCGCCAAGGGGTTCAACGGGCTAATCGGCAACGAAAAGGCCATAGGCGAGGCTTTTCACATTACATCCGACGAACTGCTCACCTGGAACCAGATACACCAGCAGTTGGCTGCCGCGGTGGGGGCCGAGGCGGAAATCGTGCATGTAACGACCGACAAAATCTGCCGTTTCGACCCCGAGGAATATGTGGGTTCGCTGCTGGGGGACAAGGCCACCAGCGTTATCTTCGACAACAGCAAGATCAAACGCTTTGTGCCGGACTTCCGGGCGACCATTCCCTTTGCCGAAGGTATCAAGAGGGTAATTGACTGGTTTGAGGCCGAGCCCTCCCGTCAAATAGTCAACGCGGCGGATAACGCCTTTATTGATCGATTGATCGCCAGCGAAAGGAGGGATTAAATCCAAAATGAGCGCTGTACCATCCAATGTTGCCGATTTTTGTATATACTTCGATTCAAAAGTACCAAAAAACGCACTCATAGAGCGTTTTTATTAAGACTAAAGGCCTAAAGAGGCGGAAATAAAAATATGAGTATCATGCGTAAGATGAAATCTGTTGGGAGCAGCTTAGTGCTGCTTACCTGTGTTATTGCCGCTTCAGTCCAGGCTGCGGAATATTACAAATGGATTGGAGAGGACGGTGTTATACACTACGGCGCCACTCCCCCCAAGGGGGTTGAAGCAGAACTGGTAAAAACATATGGCGGTGTTGCCACCAGTTCCAGCCAGGATGCCGCCCCACCGGCAGGCGCGACAACAACAACCAATAATTCCACCGCGAGCCCGCCTCCAGCAAAACTGACCCCCGAGCAGGTTGCCGCCAAAAACGAGCGCTGCGCACAGGAGCGGGAACGGCTGACGGCCCTGAGCAAACCCGGTCGCATTCGAATGACTCAGGCAGACGGCTCTGTGAAGTACCTGTCCGAAGAAGAGATTGCCAGGGAAGTGGAAGTGACCAAAAAGGTGATTGCCGATAGCTGTGAATAATGAGGTTTTATAAACGCCCATAAAAAGCCACCTTACCGGTGGCTTTTTTATTTACGCCACTTTGAACCTGATTCTTTCGCCGGTATCGTCTTCGGCCAGGGCCGCGGTAATAGTCTGGCCGGGTGAAAATCTGCCCGCCAGAACTTCCTGTGCCAAAGGGTTCTCCAGCAGGTGTTGAATGGCCCGCTTGAGCGGTCGGGCACCGTAAACCGGATCGAAACCGGCTTCACAAATCTTGTCCATCACCTCATCGGACAACGCCAGCTTCAGATCCCTGTCCGCCAGACGCTTGCGCAGCAGTCCCAACTGGATGTCCGCAATACCGCGCACCTGTGATCGGGCCAGTGGATGGAATACCACCGCCTCGTCGATCCGGTTGATGAACTCGGGGCGGAAATGCCCTGCCACCACGTCCATTACGGCTTCCTTCATCGCCACATACTTGTGCCGGTTGAGTTCCTCCTCATCGCCGGTACCGTCGAAGCTGATGGTGTCAAAGGCCTTGTTCTGGGCGATTTCCTGAATCCGGTCGGAACCGAGGTTGGACGTCATGACCACCACTGTATTGCGAAAATCCACGGTGCGGCCGTGGCCATCGGTCAGGCGGCCATCCTCAAGCACCTGTAACAGGATATTGAACACGTCCGGATGGGCCTTTTCAATTTCATCCAGCAACACCAATGAATAGGGCTTTCTCCTGACTGCTTCCGTCAGGTAACCGCCCTCCTCGTACCCCACGTAGCCGGGCGGCGCACCGATCAGCCGCGCGACGGAATGTTTTTCCATAAATTCGGACATATCGATCCGCACCATCGCATCCTGGCTGTCGAACAGGAAATCCGCCAGCGCCTTGCATAACTCGGTTTTACCCACACCGGTGGGCCCCAGGAACAGGAAAGAACCGTTCGGCCGGTTGGGGTCCGCCAGGCCCGCGCGTGAGCGGCGGACAGCATTGGAGATGGCCACCACCGCTTCGTCCTGACCTATCACACGCTTGTGGAGAGCCTCTTCCATGCGCAACAGCTTATCGCGCTCGCCCTCGAGCATTTTCGAGACGGGGATACCGGTCCATTTGGAAACCACCTCGGCAATTTCCTCCTCGGTGACTTTATTGCGCAGGAGTTTCATCTCCTGTGTATCCGCCTGGCTGGCCGACTGCAGTTGTTTTTCCAGCGCCGGAATAATGCCGTACTGGATCTCCGACATACGCGCCAGATCGCCGGCGCGGCGAGCAGCATCCAGATCCACCCGTGCCTGCTCTATCTTGCTTTTTACGCCTTGCGTGCCATGCAAAGAGGCTTTCTCAGCCTTCCAGATTTCATCCAGGTCAGCATACGCTTTTTCAATCTTGCTAATCTGGGCATCGATTTTTTCCAGGCGCTTTCTGGATGCTTCGTCGTCATCCTTCTTCACCGCCTCGCGTTCGATTTTCAACTGGATCAGGCGTCTTTCGAGTTTATCCATCTGCTCCGGCTTGGAGTCGATTTCCATGCGGATACGGCTCGCCGCCTCGTCGATCAAGTCGATGGCCTTGTCCGGCAACTGCCGGTCGGTGATATAGCGTTGCGAGAGTTTGGCGGCCGAGATAATGGCCGAGTCGGTGATGGTCACGCCGTGGTGGACTTCATAGCGTTCTTTTAATCCACGCAGGATGGCGATGGTGTCTTCCTCGCTGGGTTCACTTACCAGCACCTTCTGGAAACGCCTTTCCAGCGCCGCATCCTTTTCCACGTACTGGCGGTATTCGTCCAGTGTGGTTGCGCCAACGCAGTGAAGCTCGCCACGCGCCAAGGCCGGCTTAAGCATGTTACCCGCGTCCATGGCGCCTTCCGCCTTGCCCGCGCCCACCATGGTGTGCAGCTCATCAACAAACAGAATGATTTTGCCTTCCTGTTTGGCCAGTTCATTCAGCACTGCCTTAAGGCGTTCCTCGAAATCGCCCCGAAATTTGGCGCCCGCCAACAGCGAACCCAGATCGAGGGACAACAGGCGTTTATGTTTCAAGCCCTCCGGCACCTCGCCGTTGACAATGCGTTGTGCCAGGCCTTCGACGATGGCAGTTTTACCCACCCCCGGTTCGCCAATCAATACAGGGTTGTTCTTGGTGCGACGCTGCAATACCTGGATGGTCCGGCGAATTTCGTCATCGCGGCCGATGACAGGATCGAGCTTGCCGGCCTCGGCCCGGGCGGTGAGGTCGACGGTGTATTTTTCCAGCGCCTGGCGACTGCTTTCGGCATCCGCGTCGTCCACCGTCTCGCCACCGCGTACCTTATCAACGGCCTCCCTGAGATTTTCCCTGGTACCGAACTTATTCAATAGTTTTCCGACGGAATTGCCGCCATCCTCCATCGCTGCCTGGAGAAAGCTTTCGGAAGAAATAAATTTGTCCCCACGGCTCTGCGCCTGTTTATCCGCCAGGTTCAGCAGCCGAACCATTTCCTGGGACATATGAACGTCACCGGTGGGACTACGCACCGTCGGCAGGTCCGCCAGCGTTTTTGTCAACTCGTTGCGCAGCCCGGCCACATCGAATCCGGCGTGCGACAACAAAGGCCTCACAGCGCCGCCTTGTTGATCCAGCAGCGCCTGCAACAGGTGCACCGGTTCAACCTGGCTGTGGTCCCTGCCCACGGCCAGAGACTGGGCATCAGAAAGCGCAATCTGCAACTGGTTTGTGAAGCGGTCTATTCGCATATGTACCTTCCGAAAGTCACACGTTACTAATAAATGGACAAATGGGGTTGTTTATGATGAAAACAAGATGCTGGCCTGCGCTATACCCAAAGCGGACCAGGAATTAGTTTCCCGTTTATAGGTCTATATGTGGGCGAGGACACGACTGTTTTACCGAATACCGTACGCGGCCGGGTTACAAAGTATTACCAGACATAAACAGCACGTAAAGCTAGAATTTACGTTTCAATGCCCGTGCAGAGTATACCCATAGTTACAGTTGTAAATTCATAAATACCAGGTCCCCAGAGGAGTAAAACCATGAAAACGTCATTTGCACCTTTTCAACAAAAGGGTGGCAAAACCCCGGGAATCAGGATGACAATTTTTGCGTTGATTGCCGCTGCTTGCACCACATTGTCCAGCGCCGTTATCGCCACCCCAAAAACCGAAACCAACATTATCACCACGCCAATGGTTGAAGCGTCCAGCCGGTTCTTTGACAAAGTTTATCTGGCCGAGGGAGCAAATTTCGCCGCGTATCGCAAAGTGTTCGTGGAACCGGGTGAAGTCAGTTTCAGCGATCACTGGGAACGGGAACACCGCACGGATGTAAGTGACAGTTATAAATCCGGAATCCGCGAAAAATATGGTGCGTTGCTGCAGGAACAATTGAAAAAGGCTTATGCGAAATCCGAAAGGTACCGGGTGGTGGAAGACAAAAGCGAAGCGGATTTGATTCTGCGACCGGTACTGGAAAACCTGAATATTTTCGGCCCCGAACGCAGCCCCGGATTAACCAGGACCTACGTTTACCGAGCCGGTAACGCGACATTCAATTTGCTCCTCGTCGACGCCGACACCGGCGATGCAGTGGCGAAATTTGTCGATCACCGGGAGACCCGCGAATCTCCCGGACTGGTGCTGGAGCGGGCCAACCGGGTCACCAATTATCGCGATTTCAGGATGCTTATGCAGAAGTGGTCCAGGGAAGTTGTTGAATACTCCTCTGAAGAGCAGGTATAAGATTAACCGGCCAGCCATATCAGGCTGGCCATTCTACCTGTGGTGCCGTCGCGCCTGTACGAATAGAATTTGTCGCTCTGCGTATATGTGCAACGGTCGCCTCCAAAAACAGATTTAACCCCCAGTCCATTGAGCTCGGATTTAGCCAGGCGATAGAGATCCGCCCGATATTTTTTCACCTCCTGCGGGTCATCCTTGAATGACAGTTTCACCGGCTCGGCATACTTCCTTTCCTTTTCGCTCTCCAGAAACGCCTCGACTACGTCTTCACCCACCTGGAAATGCAATTGGGAAATTGCCGGCCCCAGATACACCATCAAATCCCCCGCAGGCGAGGCAAATTCATTTACCGCCCTGGTGATAACGCCCGCGGCCAAACCGCGCCAGCCGGCATGTACGGCTGCAACCTGGGAGCCGCCGCGATCGCATATCAGCAGCGGCAGACAGTCCGCCGTCAGCACCGCACAAACCAAGCCCGCTGATCGAGTGGTCACGGCATCAGCCTCACACCCGCCGGCACCGGCGGTTGCCACACTACTTTCCAGGGTGGCCACGTCACAGCCGTGTACCTGGCGGATCCAGGAGACCGGGTGCCCGATATGCTCCAGCAGGTACTGTCGGTTCGCTTCCACACGCTCGGGCAGGTCGCCCACATGCGCAGCAAGGTTGAAGCTACTGTACAGGCCTCGGCTGTAGCCGCCGGCACGGGTGGTAACCAGCGACTTTACGTTGCGCGGCACGGGCCAGCGCGGCGAAAAAAAACTCATCTCTCCGGCTCCCACTGATCAAGTCTTTCCAGTAAAGCCTGCATGTCAGAAGGCAACGGGGCAGTCCAGCCCATTTCCGCGCCGCTACGGGGATGACACAACGCTAAGCCATAGGCGTGCAGCGCCTGCCGGGGAAACCGGACAAAAGGTTCCAGCGCGGGATTCTGGCCCGCTTTGCGAAGAAGCGCTTTGTTTTGGTAGACCTCATCCCCGATGAGCGGGTGCCCGATGTGGGTCATGTGGACCCGAATCTGGTGGGTTCGGCCCGTTTCCAGTTTAAGCCGCAAGTAACTGATCTTATCGCGGCTGTCCAGGACATCGTAACGGGTAACGGCCTCCTTTCCCCCCTTTGCCACCACGGCCATACGTGTCCGCACGGTTGGATGGCGGCCGATTGGCGCGTCCACGCAGCCGGTAGCGTCGGGGCGGCCGTAGACGAAAGCCCTGTACTCGCGCGTCACCGAACGTGACTGAAGCTGATTTACCAGGTTGTTTTGAGCCTCCACGGTTTTCGCCACCACCATAAGCCCCGAGGTATCTTTGTCCAAACGGTGGACAATGCCCGCCCGGGGCACCGACTTCAGGAAAGCATCGTGGTGAATCAATGCGTTGAGGAGGGTTCCACTCCAGTTACCCGCCGCGGGGTGAACCACCAGGCCGGGTTGTTTGTTGATTACCAATATGTCCTGGTCTTCATGGACCACAACTATCGGAATGTCTTCAGCCTGCCAGGCGCCCTGCTCTTCCAATTCCACCTGCATTTCCAACAGTTCGCCACCCGCCACCTTGCTATGGGGTTTAAAGGGCAGACCGTTAACGAGCAGGTTTCCGGATTTGATCCAGTTCTGAATACGCGAACGCGAATAGGCGGGGAACAATTCCGCTGCAACCTGATCCAACCGCTTACCCGCCATTTCGAGGGGGACGGCTGCCGTGTAAGTATTTTCGGGCATCATTTTAATAATCGTAACGATGGACTTAATGGCAATAGGCGCCGCAGTGTAACGAGCCAGGCCGGTATCTGACAACGCCGATGACCGGACTTGTGTGAATCCAGCGACTGTACTCGGGCGGCGCGCTGAATTACACTGTCGCCCCTCGCACCATGCCGGGCGCACCAGGTCGGCCACCAGGCCCAAGGTCGGACTACTGGGCAAGTTGTCAAGTGGCAAGTTATCAAGACTTTAGAGTTTACTGATGTTAAGCAAAAAATTAATAATTACCGCTTTGGCCATGCTGGTGCTTACCGCCTGTGCCAGTAAAGAAGAAAAACTGGCGCAAAGTTCGGAACAGCAGTTGTATCAGACCGCGCAGAAGGCCTTGGACAGATCAAATTGGGAAGGTGCCATTTCCTATCTGGAAGCGCTTGAGGAACACTATCCCTTCGGCAATTACGCAGAGCAGGGGCAACTGGAACTGATCTATGCCTACTTCCGCAACCGGGATTATGAACTGGTAATTGCCGCCGCCGATCGTTTTATCCGGCTTCATCCGCAACATCGCAATGTGGATTATGCCTACTACATGCGCGGCGTATCGAGCTTCTATAACGACACCGGCCTGTTTTCCTTTCTCGCTACCGATGTTACCAAGCGGGACCCCGGCACGGCGCGGGAGGCCTTTGATTACTTCTCACAACTGTTAAATCGGTATCCCGACAGCCTGTATGCGCCGGACGCCCGCATGCGCATGCTGTACCTGCGCAATATGCTGGCCCGTTATGAGATTCACGTAGCCAATTACTACTTTAAACGTGGTGCTTATCTCGCCGCGGCCAACCGCGGCCGCTACGTGGTGGAAAATTTCCAGACTACCCCTGCCGTACCGGACGGCCTGGCCGTTATGGCGCAAGCTTACTTTCTGCTGGGTATGACCGATCATTCGGAAAACGCCGCACGGGTCCTGGCAAAGAACTTTCCCGACCACCCAGCGCTGAATGACGACGGCACATTCGATTACGAATACAGTACGGAACAAAAGAAATCCTGGGTAAGCTATGTGACCCTCGGCCTGTTTGATAAAAAGCCGTCACTTAATTTCGATACCCGTGAGCTCTACGACCCGTTCTTTAATCGCGACGCGCCGGAGCCACCGAAGGGCTAATCGCCAATCCGCCATCCGTTGGTGATGGGATAGCGGCGGTCCCGGCCAAAGGCCCTCCGGCTTATGCGGATGCCGACAGGTGCCTGGCGCCGTTTGTATTCATTAATATCCACCATTCTCAACACGCGCTTGACCACCGCTTCGTCGAAACCGAGCGAGATGATATCCCCCGCGCTCGTATCCTGCTCGACATAAAGCTCCAGGATCTTGTCCAGTACCTCGTACGACGGCAGGGAGTCCTCGTCCTTCTGGTCCGGCGCCAGCTCCGCCGATGGCGGTCGGCTGATGACCGACGGAGGAATCACCTCCGCAATGGAATTGCGGTACTTCGCCAAGGCAAAAACCGTGGTTTTAGGAACATCTTTAAGCACATCGAGACCACCCGCCATATCCCCATATAAAGTGGCATAGCCCACTGCCATTTCACTTTTGTTACCGGTAGTCAAAACCAGGTAGCCAAGCTTGTTCGACAGGGCCATCAACAGCACTCCCCTCGCCCTGGCCTGGATATTTTCCTCTGTCGTATCACGGCTGGTGCCTTCAAAGCTGGAAGCCAGCGCGGTCATGAACTCGTTATAGATGCCTTCAATACCAATCACCCGATAGTGAACCCCCAGCCGCAGGGCCTCCTCCTTCGCATCATTACGACTCATTTCCGAGGTGTACTTGAAGGGCATCATCACCGCCTCGACCCGCTCCGGTCCAAGGGCGTCCACCGCCACCGCCAGGGTCAGCGCCGAGTCAATGCCGCCTGACAAACCGAGCAACACACCCTTGAAGCGATTTTTATTGACATAATCCCGCACACCCAATACCAGCGCATGGTATATATTAACCAGCGGATTGACCGGGTGCTCCAGCAGCGGTTGGGAGGTGGCTATGGAGCCATCGTCAATGGTGTATTCAACGGGTGAGAGAGATTCTTCAAACAGTGGTGCCCTGGCAATCAGGTCACCACTTCCGTTCACGGCAAAGGAACCGCCATCAAAAACCAGCTCATCCTGCCCCCCGACTTGGTTCACATACACAATCGGTCTACCGAAATCGAGCGCGCGACACTGTATCAGCGCCTCTCTTTCGCACTGTTTTTCAGAATGAAAAGGTGAGCCATTCAGATTTAACAGCAGCTTGACATCGGTATTTTTTAACTGTAGCAGCGGACCCTCTTCCCAAATATCCTCGCAAATGGAGATCCCGATCGGGCACCCGTTGAGCAAAAACAGCCCAGCTTTATCCCCCGGAGTAAAATACCGCTTTTCGTCAAACACCTGATAATTGGGCAGGCACTGTTTGGCATACTCATAGATGACACAATTGCCATGGATAACACCGGCCATGTTATAAAGCTTGTTATTTTGCGGCTTTGGATAGCCGATGACGACCGCGCTTTGGAAATCGCTGCAACATAGCTTTTTCAAAGCGCGGGCGACCCGTCTCTCAATACTGGAACGCAATAACAGGTCTTCCGGCGGGTAACCGGTAATCGTCAGTTCGGGAAACACCACAATATCCGCCTTAAATTGGCTTTCGGCCTGTTTCACAAACTGGATAATTTTATCGGTATTGCCGTCTATGTCACCCACAATCGGGTTGATCTGGGCCATGACAATTTTCAGTATTGACATATATTTTCTATACTCCAATATCGGCAAATAAAATTACATAACTGATGTTTTGCCGAAGCAATTCCCGGTTGCTCGCCTCTGTAGCCGATCCGGCCAGATAATAACCATTCAGGAACCTTGCGTGATTTTTAACCGCCACCAGCGCCATCGCCACAACCCGGATATTCTCAAGGTGTATCTGGTATACCGCCTGTTACTCGGGCTGTTATTGTACCTGATGTTCACTACCGAGATCGCCAATACAGTGCTGGGCAGCCATTCGCCAGCGTTGTTTAAATGGACTTCGCTGTTTTATACCGGAATCAGCCTTGGCTCACTCTTTGTTTTCAAGCCGCAGCAGTTACAGTACTCGCTCAACCGTATCACATTCCTGCTGGTCATCGATCTCGCCGCATTACTGCTGCTGATCCACGCCAGCGGCGGCCCGGACAGCGGGTTGGGTTACCTGTTGCTTGTTTGCACCGCCATGGCGAGTATTTTCTTACGCGGCCAGCTCGCGCTTGCCTTCGCCGCCCTTATCAGCTTGTTTATTATCGGCGAATCTATTTATATCACTACCGCCAAATCGGACCTGGCGAAGTCCATGTTTGCCGCCGGCTCCCTGGGAATACTTGTTTTCGGCACCACCATTGCGTTTCATTACCTGACGGAAAAAATCCGTACCAGTGATGAAAAGGCGGAGCTACAGGCGCAATATGCGAAAAACCTGCATGAACTGGCCAGGCATATCGTCACCCGGATGCGCACCGGCATTATTGTTATCGACGAGCAAAACAAAATAGAACTTATCAATTCCTCCGCTTTGCAAATGCTCGATCTGCCACCGGAGGATAATTATCTGCACAGGCCGTTGTCCGAATTTTCCAACCTGGAACAGATTCTGGACGAGTGGCGGGTTAACCCGGCAACCGGGGTTACCCGACACCACCACCTACGCGCGGGACAGGAAATAAAAATTAATTTCGCCGTTCTCGATACCGCGGAAGAAAGCCGTACCATTCTTTATATGGAGGATTACAGAGCGCTGGCACAACAAGCACAGCAACTAAAGCTGGCTTCCCTGGGGCGCCTGACTGCAAGCATCGCCCATGAAGTGCGCAATCCATTGGGTGCCATTTCTCATGCCGCTCAACTCCTGTCGGAATCCGACAGCATCACGAATGCGGATGTCAGGCTTACCGAAATTATTCAACAGCAGTCAGTTCGGGTAAACCAGATTATCGAAAATACGCTCGTTCTTTCCCGCAGAAAAGAACCCAAACCGCAAAAGCTCGCACTGTCCGAGTGGCTACCCAAGTTTATCACCGATTTTAAAGCCGCCAAAAAAAGCGAAGTCAACTTGAACCTCTTTAAGGAAGAAGTCCAGGTACAATGTGACCCTACACACCTTAGCCAGGTACTCACCAATTTGTGCGACAATGGAATACGCTACAGCGAAATGGCAACGGGAAAGCCGTCGATTCAAATCAGGGCAGGTTTTAGTAACAACAATGATTCTCCGTTCATCGAAGTCATCGACAATGGGCCGGGGATAGATGACGATAGTATCAATCAAGTGTTCGACCCTTTTTATACCACTGACAGTAAGGGGTCCGGTTTAGGACTTTATATTTCCAAAGAGCTGTGTGAGATTAACCAGGCATTGCTGTTTTACAAGCGCACCGACGACAATAAAAGCTGTTTTAGAATAAATTTTTCCCACAACCAGAGAACAATCTAGCAATGGCCAACCCAAAAGCACTGATCATTGATGACGAACCGGATATCACCGAGCTGTTGAGTATTACCCTGGGGAGAATGGATATCGAATCGGATACCGCGGCGAGCGTGTCAAAAGCCAAACAGCTGTTGGAGGAAAATGTTTATAACCTGTGCCTGACCGATATGAAGCTGCCGGATGGCAACGGTATTGATCTGGTAAAGTATATTCAACTTAAGCACCCGAATATCCCGGTTGCGGTTATTACCGCCCATGGGAATATGGATACTGCCGTTGAAGCCATGAAGGCCGGAGCTTTTGACTTTGTCAACAAGCCCGTCGATCTTGGAAACTTACGCAAATTGGTTTCCGTGGCCATTGCCTCCAGCGAAATTCCCACGGATAGCAACATCAACAAAACAAGAATTGTCGGTGAATCACCGGCCATTCAAAAACTGATTGCGAGCATTCAAAAGCTGGCCCGATCACAGGCACCGGTATACATCTCTGGCGAATCAGGCAGCGGCAAGGAGTTGGCCGCACGCTCCATTCACGAAATCGGTCCACGCCGTGATCGGGCCTTCGTGCCAGTCAACTGCGGCGCCATTCCAAGCGAACTAATGGAAAGCGAGTTCTTCGGCCATAAGAAAGGCTCCTTTACCGGTGCCATGCAGGACAAACAGGGACTCTTCCAGGCTGCGGAAGGGGGCACGCTCTTTCTCGACGAAGTGGCAGACCTGCCGATTGATATGCAGGTTAAACTGTTGCGGGCAATTCAGGAAAAAGCGGTTCGGCCAGTGGGTTCACAAACGGAAGTTAAAACGGATGTCCGCATACTTTCCGCCACTCATAAAAACCTGGAAGAGCTCGTTGCCAAAGGCAGCTTCCGCCAGGATCTGTTTTATCGCCTGAATGTCATTCAACTGTCCGTTCCACCGCTGCGAAAACGGCTTGAAGACCTGCCAGTGCTTATAGAAAACATTCTGACGCGTATCTCGGAAAGCCACGAGCTCGACAAACCCACTTTAAGCCGCGAGGCGCTAAAAGCGCTGCAGGAATATGCTTACCCTGGGAATATCCGCGAGCTGGAAAATATACTCGAGCGCGCTTTTACCCTCTGCGACGGTAACCAGATCGCCGAAAACGATTTACAGCTGGATGTGGTGAAAAACGTGGATCAACGGCGCGAACCCGGCAGTGGCACGGGGCACTATCAGGCAAGCCTCAACCACGCGTCCATAGATGATTACCTGTTTGAAGTGGAGAAAGAGATTATTTGCGATACGCTGGAACAGGCGCGCTGGAATAAAACATTGGCAGCGAAAAAGCTGGGAATCAGCTTTAGATCGCTGCGGTATCGGCTTAAGAAGCTTGGGTTGGATGATGAGTAGTTTATCTCTATCCCAGATTGGCTGTTCCGTTAGCCAATTCAAAAGGAATGCTTAGACTGAGTCTCTACATACCAAATGAGCATTACCAACAAGCTTCGGGGGCTCTGGCCCCTGTGTGCGCGAGCGTCATCTCTGTGTCACAAGCTGTATCGCCCATCGGCGGGCCGGCGATAGCAGTTGCCGTCAGAGTATATGTAGTCGCGGACACCGTGCCTGGAACAAAAGTAATTCTATAAAAGCGTTCACGTGTGACATATCCATCATCGTCGATGTCAGTGAAAACCGCACAATTCGCTGCATCGTTAAAACTTGCATGTGCTGTGTAGCAACGTTGGAGCCGCTGAGCGAGGTCCATCATTTCCGTTTGCGCGTCCGATCGATTACTTTTGCGTACGGAATCCATATAGGAGGGGTAAGCGATCGCGGCAATAATGCCTATGATCGCCACAACCATAAGAACTTCAATGAGCGTAAAACCTGATTTTGTTTTTGTCGCTTTCATAGTTTGCATCCCAATTTACCGCAGTTGACGCCAGGACTGACGACCCGCCGCCGAAAGGGGTGGATTGGCATCTTCATTAAATAGTGTAGCATCTGTACCGCTACCAACAATTGCGCCGCCGCCTGGTGTCACCCCGAATCCAATATCCCCCAGAACAAGAAAATCATTCGGTATGATATTTTCAAGGACTTTTTGCCCTACAAATTTATCGCCAACTGCCACCACCTCCATTAGCCAGCTTCGACCACCATATTCACAGGACGCGCTAGAAGGAATCAACGTAGGGAAGATTAGTTTGTCGGCCAACAAAATTGCTTTTGTTGTCACTCGCTCTGCGTCGGTATCGGTGAAATCCAAATACCACCCATTATGCACACTCCAATCCGGGCCCTCCCCAGCTTCATCCTGATTTACAATTCGCGTGGATGTCGAAAACGGAGACAATGTATTAGTAGTCAAAGTCTTGGGATACATCGTACCCCGAGTTACTTCTTCTCCAATATCGGCAACCGCATAGAAGCTATGGACAGGGGTATCGGAAACTATATTGTCGCCAACATCATAGTATTTACCCGTCCCAAAATAAACCATGATGACGCCGTCATCCTTTGAAGCGTTTATCCCCAAAGTCGGTGCGGCGGTAATGGGCTGTGGGTTTTCACCACTATCTTCTGCTTTAAAAACCAAGCTGAATGATGAACCTGTGAGGTCAAATTTCCATAGGTTGCCATTTAAATCTCCAGCATAGGCAACGGTTGCCTGACCGATAGCGTTTGGCAATATAGCAGGCGCGGATAATCCTGTTCCAGAGACAGTGTCATAAATGCGTGTATTCGCAGAATAGGGACTTTCTATATCAACTACAAAAAGCTGTGATGTCGTTCCACTCGAATCGCCGTTCCCAAAAACAGCGGCCCACCTGCCATTTGTTAGAGGAACAATTAATGGTTTACCCATCACATAACCAAGCTGTGGGTAATCGTTTTCATCCAATTCGAACAGCATTGAAGGCTGAGAGGGATTAGTTACATCCAAGGCGTATACTCCGCGCCCGCCCGCACCTAATGTACCGACAATTATAGTTTTCCAGCTGCTGCCTATATATACATCTCCTACCGTTATTGGTCCGTCAACTAAAAACTGGTGCGCATTTGAACCTTTTCCATAATCAGGTACGGTCAGCGCAGCCAATTTCGAAAATACCATATTGGGAATGTACGAGTATTGATCGTCCAGGGTTTCAGCGTTAAACGCGTGCACCATGCCGTCGTTAGCTCCCACAAAAAGTAAAGGGGTACGCGATTTTTTTACATCTTTCACGTAGGTTCTGTAGGCATCCCCTCCTCCTTGAGCGGTAGGTAGCAAATGATAACGGAAATCCCACGCTCCTGAGTAGGCAGGGCTGGAATTAACAATATCGCCCAAAATGTTTCTTTCGTCTGGTAGGTCGCCTCTTTCCCTTAATCCAGTAGCATCGTCTTCGGCAGCTTTGGAGCCTAATATCCATTCCACTCGTTTTTGCGCATCTGCAGCTGTATCGCCGTCCAGGTAGAACAATTCCTCTTCCGGTTCTTCAAATAGATTTCCCCAATTAAATAATGTCGTAGATCCGCCAATCGACGTGTACACATTTGTACGACCGGAAACTTGCGAATGCATACTGGCACCATCAGTAGAATGGCTCGCTAGCGATCCCAGTTCACCATTGCTATTGAATTCATAACTGTTCAGCGTTCCGCTCCAGTTCTCACTGTTAAACTGCGCCTGATAAACAAAAGCGCCTTCCGAAAGACGGGTTGAGTTAGTTGCGACGGAAGATGCAGAGCCATTGGCTGCGGCTACACTTCTGAATGCGGTATCCAAAGATTCTTCCAGCTTTCGGGGATCCGTTACGAAATAATATGTGTCGGAAATATCCCTTCCTTTAATTAATGCAGTCAATTCCGCATCGGTATACTGATCAGGTTCACCCAACTCTTCTCTAACGAATTCGTCAGAATAGCCACCCCATTTAGATGCATAATATAGAGGCGGCTCTAAAAATGACGCGGAAGATGTACCCACTTCAAATTCCTTGGATGTCGGACCATCACCTACATTACAGCTATCGCAATCACCGTCATCGAAACCGCTTACACCAGAATGGACATAAAAACCTTCTTCAGTCGTCCCATCAATTATATATCCGAACCCCAATACAAATGGCGTACTTTCAAAAACAACATCCGTTGTAATAGTGACCTCGCCAGATGAGGTTACCTCATACTCAATGGTACCCCACATATCCTGATCGTAATCACCGCCCTGTTCACTATCCTCCCAGTTAACATATAGAATCCCGCTATTGACCGTCGATGAAAATGTTTGCGAAACTATTTTAAAATCAACTATTGCACAGTTACCATCCGGAGTCGGAGACGTGTTTCGACAAGCTGGAATGATGGTGATCTGCTGAGATGGATTATTTGGAACAGGTATAGTCGCTTTTGGTAACGCCGGTGCCAGAGCTACGCCATATGTCCTAACGGTCTGCTTACCTTGCACTGCGGACATAATGTCATTTTGGCGCGCATAATAGGCAAGTCCAGCCAGATGATAGCTGCCTTCCAGCCGAGGTGCATCTGGACATGTTCCCCGAACAGCAGCAAGACTGGTAACCGACTTTGCGGTACAAAGCTCATCGCTACCAGCGCCAGTCGACCCGACAAAAAAATCACCACTTAACTCTTCATGATCTCCGATATTATCGGTCCAACTACTAAGCGTACCCACACCCGCAATATCCGAAAACGACGACAGATCATCGCCATCATAGGAAGTAGTAGACGCATTAAACTGCACAACATTTAAAGGTGCGCACCAGTTATCCGAACTGACAGGAGCACTCCCCCAATCTGCTGTCAAAAGATCCGAAATTCGATTGGAATCATCCACATTAAAGCTCGGATTGACTGTTTTACCAGCCAAATATCGTAACGACTCCAAATAAATTTCAGCCTGTGGATTACCCCAGTTTGTACAATGGTTGTTGCTGAAAGTGGTGTTGCTCCATAAGCATCCATCACTTCCCAAGCTGTCATAAGAATTAGAATTTCGATGGTAAACGCCGTTACCATTTCCATACCTATATCCATATATTCGAAGCTTATTCAAAGTACTTATTACACCTGGAACGTCATCGTCGTCTATAAAAGTTCCATTTGTGGTAACGTTAATCTCATTATTCATAGTCCCGATGACTTTGCGTAACACGCCTCCGGACTTATTTTTCCCATAAGACCCTGTCATTAAACCAAAATTAATTTTTGCGGCGCTACCATTAGAGGCCTCACCATATTTCTGTAATAAGCCAGTTGGCTTATAGTTTTCGTTAGGGTAAGCAGTACAATTGGATTCCAACATACCATCAACACAAACTTGAATGCGGGCATTAAACTCGCCAGCAGCAGAACCTGAACCCAATTTGTGTTCATTCGGAGGGCTTTTACTATATGCGTAAATATTAGATAAATTGCTGTCATTACCATTTTCCCCCCTGTCTGCATTTTTATCTCCCCATGATATTTCACTATCCCAGCGACACTGCCAACGTTCATTACTGGCCCACAACGTATAGTTTCCTTTGGCGATACGCAACAAGGGGGCGGAGGTGACATCCTGGGATTGAGAGCTACCTCCATTGGTGGTATTACAAATAGTTATTCCGGTCGCTTCAGTATTTCCTTGCAAGGCTGGCGCCTGAGCGGCGGTAAACGGAGTAAGTTTCGCTATATCGTCACCATCGTAGAATTTTGCGAAAGAGTGAGCATCGTGCGGCAAAAAAGCCCGCTCAAGTACAGTAACCCCTTCAGTATCTGTAGATCGAAGACCCCCATATAAAATTTTTCGCACTGCATCCATCCGTGTCATAGTGGCCCAATTCAGAAAGTTACCGCTCCATTTTCCTGAACAATACCCATCATCGCCTGCCCACTCACTTGGCTCAAAGCGATCGGTTGTAGTGTTATAGGTATAACATTTATCGCTATCAAAATATCCGTAGTAGCTATATTTGTGCACATACGTTGTATCAGCTTCACCCTCCTCATCTGGCTCGCCGCCTTCCTCGTCCGTTATATTCGAATAATCATCATAGAGCTTAAAGTAGAGCTGATGGTCATTCGACATATTAAGCATCATTATAGGTGTGACCGGATTGGCCAGAAACAAAGGGTATTGCGCCGGCACTGCGTGCACGGTGTGGGTGACAATCGCTGTAACTAACCCTGTAAACACGCTCAAAACAAGTCGCTTAGGGATAAACCGGCCAACCACATTTTTTGCGGCCCATACAAATTTTTGTATAACCATAACCAATTCTCCCTTACTGAAAACGACGTTTGTAAGTTGATTGCAAAATAACTTCGGTATCGGTGGTAGCGCCAAGACCACGACTGCTCACGCGATAAGGTGTCGCATCACCCGTGGTCTGCATCCCCCCGATATCAATTGCGCTACCTTCGGCAGCCGCACCCGACCCAATATCCACTATCAGCTCTTCGATCAGATAAACTGGCTGGCTTACAACGCCGGGCAAGGGATCGTCAATTGCTTTCGCCACCGCACCCCAATCGGCCGACGTAAAATAGCGTACCGAATTCTCTGGCGTGGCATTTAAATCCAATCGAAGACCATCCACTGTTCCATCAAAGGCAGGCAAACTTACATTGGTGGGGTCGAGTATCTCCTCCGCCTCCCGCAACGCGGATTCAGCTGCCTGAAACGCGATATTTCGATCGCGCATATTGCCGGCCATGCTTTCTTGCAACCCGCTACTGCGAACAGCGGAAAGGCCGACGATGGTAATCAGCAACACCATTATCAATCCGATAACCAATACCGCGCCCTGTTGCCGCTGGTTACCCGGATTTTGAAATTTCACGTTTCTCGAATGCATGGAATTCACCTTTTAATTCAAAACGGCACGACTACGAATACCAATGGTCGTACTGAAAACCTGGCGCAAAAATCGATCACCTGCCGGTGGTGTTATCGGAACTCCGGCGAACGTATATGGCTGTGGCTCTTCCAATACATTGTTTTCCAGACTGCGAGCCACTAACTCTACGCGGACGGAATTAACATTCCCCCAATCACCAGCCGCCAATTCCGATGCGAGTCGATAAGCTGTATTGTCGCTAGTTGCATATGTGATTCGCATATGCTCCACACCTTCCAGTAACTCAACCGGATCGCCCACGTTTGTTCTTTGCCACAAAACTGGTTGACCGCTTGTTCCTTCAGCCAAAAAATAAACAATGGTGTTCATTGGCATAATCTCACCAGTTGTAAAATTTTCCAGGGGGAATATTCCGCCACCCCATGTATCGGCATGAGATACCGTTAGTTCATTGCTGTCCACGTCAACATTACTGACCTCAAAAACACGTGCTTTTGTACAATCTGCTGCAACTAAAACTGAGGAAACGCATATGTCGCCGACACAATTTCCAACCTTTGTCGTTTCATGTGTATAAGCGTACAAACTACTGGAGTCGTTAGCCTTTGTGATCGGCATGCCCACCTGATTGGCTGATCGCACCGCAACGATGTTGGCCGTATGGGTGTCTGGCAGCAAAGTCATACCACCTAAATCATTTTCCTTACCATTTGGCAAATCATCCGCCTCATCGTAACCCCGTATACCCTCGCCGAAGTTCTCATGCAGCCCTCCCTTGGACAGATCGCCGTTAATCACGCTCTCTGGCCGCACGCAACCATAATATGCGGCCATGCGAATATCGCGCGAAATAAACTCTATCGCCAATCTCCCTGTCTCCTGCACACGCGACATCGCTTGCTGTGTAGTGAAAGTCGTTTTACTCGACAAGAAAACCTGTACAACGCCGGTCATTAATATCAAACCCAATGTGATGGAGATCATTAGTTCAATAAGGGATAAGCCTGCCTGCTTGTGCATTACCTGAGCTCCTTAAATTTTTGCCGAATAGCTAAAACTGGAAACATCTTCCGACTCCTCACCCGAATTATTGAGCTCATCCCAACTGATCGTTACAGTGCATATAGAATTTGCATTGCACGCAATTGCGCTTTTGCCGCCAGGCAGGTTGGATTCCACACTCGTTCGCCACTCATTTAAATCCGTCGCGGCAACGGATGAGCCTGCCGCTGGCGGCGTGCCGGTTTCGGTAATGTCGTAGCTGGTTATGTTGTCCCTGTTAAGGCGTATGCGATCCAAAATGTCATACGCGAGAATGTTTGCTTGCGATCTAAAGTAAGCTCCCTGGTTAAACTGCAGGGAACGTGTTTGCAGTGCCGCCAGGGCGAGTAATGACGTTGACAGGAGAAGTACCGTTACCAAAATTTCAATCAGACCAACGCCGCGCTGTTTGCCGATCATGGAATTAATCATGAATAACCTCGTTAACCTGAATTTTTTTACTAGGGGCAGTCATTTTTGGCTATTCCCACCATGCCGGAAAGGCCAATTGTTATTCTGCGGCCTGCATCGCCCGTACATTTATCGACTTCGGCGTCAAGCTGAACACTGTGATCATCAATGCGCGCGAGTGTGCCCATACCCGTAAAGCGGATAAAATCAATATCACTTCCGTCTCGCTGCGCGCTTATGGCCGCGCCTTGTGCGGGACGATCCCAGACACGCAATACGGTTCCCACCACGGGAGGAGTCGTTGTCTCACTCGCGGCCGAATCGACAAATGCAATATAGCCGTCAGTCCAGTCTCCGGCACAATTCGCGCCATCGTTGCTAGCGCATATTGAAACCATTCTTCCCCGCTTTACGGCCTCGGAGCGGGCAAAGTTAAGGGCGGAAGCCAGGTCCTCCCCCAAAGCTATCGAACGATTATTGACAATCATGGTAGTAAAGCTGGGCACCGCTAACGTCAGCACAATCGCCATGACTACGATGGTAATCATCAACTCAACAAGCGTAAAACCTTTGTGTATAAACATCACATCGCCTTTGGAAGGTTGGTTATTTTTGGTGGTAAAACCAAATCGATGGCATCAACTCTAGACATTAATTTTCTAACCAGTTATATTTTCTGACGATATCACAGCCCTTTGGGAACTTCCCGAATGGTTCGACATCTGGTCATCATGGATGTATGAACGGAACTTGTTCAGACGAATGACCTTAGTTAATCACTTCATTACTCCAAGGAGGGACGTATCATGCGCCAACACGGCCTTACATTATTTGAACTGCTTATCACTTTAGTTATTGCCTTTCTTATCCTAGGCATCGGTATTCCGGGGTTTTCCGCCATTTTGGAAAAAACCCGTACCAAAGCCGCAACTTATGAACTACTTGATGCGATTAAAGCCGCCCGCTCCCTCGCTGTTCACCACAATAGTCGGGCAGTCTTGCGTGCAAACGGGGACTGGCAACAAGGTTGGCAATTATTTGAGGATTTAAACCACGATGGCCAGGTCAACGGTGACGAAAGGGTTTTATCTCAAGGCTCGACTTTCCAAGGAGTGAACATCAAAGCAAACACCCATGTAAAAGAATATATTTCCTTTGTCGGAACGGGAGAGGGACGTAAAGTTGGCAATGGTGAGCAGGGAGCATTTCAGGTCGGGACCATCAAAATCTGCCCGGAGCAGGAGGGACGTGGTTACGCCCTTGTGCTTTCCGTGGGAGGGAGGACCCGCCTGGAGAAAATTGAGCAGTCGGAATGCGCCGCCTTATGATTTCGCGGCTCCGCGAGAGCCCCTGAAGCAGCGCCACTATGAAGTGCGCAGCTCGCGGGGCAAACTAAAGCTAATATTCTCTTCCCTTCCCCGCATCTCCAGCGGAGGTTGCGCTCCCAATTCGATAAGCCTCTGAATCACGTCCTTTACCAGAACTTCAGGCGCCGAGGCACCGGCTGTGATGCCGACGCGCTTGCGGCCGGAAAACCAGTCGGCATCGATATCGCCGGGGCCATCGATCAGGTAGGATGCTGCGCCGCAACGTTCGGCGAGTTCACGCAGGCGGTTAGAGTTGGAGCTGTTGGGGGAACCCACAACGAGAACCAGATCACACTCAAGTGCCAATTGCCTGACCGCATCCTGGCGATTCTGAGTGGCATAGCAGATGTCGTCCTTCCGGGGGCCGGTAATTTTGGGGAATTTTTCCCGCAGGCAGTCGATCACCTTGGCGGTATCGTCCATGGACAGTGTGGTCTGGGTGACGTAGGAGAGCCGCGAGGGGTCTTTGACCTCAAGGTTCCGCACGTCCTCTTCGTCCTCCACCAGGTAAATCACTCCGCCGGCGCTACTGCTGTACTGGCCCATGGTGCCTTCGACCTCCGGGTGGCCCTCGTGACCGATAAGGATACATTCGCGCCCTTCCCGGCTGTACTTGGCAACTTCCATATGGACTTTGGTGACCAGGGGACAGGTGGCATCAAAGACTTTCAGGCCGCGCCGGTCGGCCTCCTTGCGCACTGCCTGGGCTACGCCGTGGGCACTGAAAATAACAATCACACCATCGGGAACGGCATCCAGTTCGTCGACAAAGATCGCACCCCGGTTTTTCAGGGATTCGACAACGAACTTGTTATGCACCACCTCGTGACGGACATAGATAGGCGCGCCGAAAACATCCAGCGCCCGGTTAACAATGTCTATAGCCCGGTCCACGCCGGCGCAAAATCCACGGGGGTTGGCAAGTTTTATTTCCACGGGCTCCTCAATCTCTAATGCATGGTGGCCGGTTTAACTTCCAGGATTTCGACATCGAAAATAATGTCCCGTCCCGCAAGCGGATGATTAAAATCCACCGTTACCGTTGTTTCATCGAATTCAGTCACAACGCCCGGCACTTCTCCGCCGCTGGCGTCCTCAAAAGTCAGTACCAGGCCTTCAGCCAGCTCCAGGTTGCTGTCAAACCTGTCCCGGCGAATCTCTTGAATATTCTTCGGGTTCGGCTGCCCAAACGCCTGCTCCGGAGTAATCAGGAAAGATTCCCTTGCTCCCGCGCGCAAGCCAAAAAGGGCTTTTTCGAAACCGGACAACATCTTCCCGTCACCCACCACAAAAGTTGCCGGGTCGGAATCAAAATTTGAATCGATGACCGAGTCATCCTCAAGCTTCAGGGAAAAGTGCAAAGTTACTTCAAGACCCGGCCCGATCGCAAAATCATTCATGTGGCTCGTCCATCATCCATTTTTACGCTCGTTTTTCCTCTCGGTTCTTTTTTGATTCCCGTTTTAAAAAAAGTGCGTCAAAAATAAGCAAACCCGCACCGCAGGTAATTGCGGAGTCGGCAAGGTTAAAAGCCGGAAAATGATAGCGATCCATATAATGGAAGTGCAGAAAGTCGATAACGTGTCCCAGCAAAATGCGGTCGTACAGATTTCCCAGAGCCCCGCCCAATACCAATGCCAGACCAAGTGCTTCCAGCCAGTATTTCTTTTCCAGCCGTGCAATCCAGATGGTGATACCAATACTGACAGCAGCCGCCAAAACGCCGAGAAACCAGCGCTGCCAGCCGCCACCATCGGCGAACATGCTAAACGCCGCCCCGGTGTTGTAGCGCAGGGTAAAATTAAAAAAGCTAGTGATTTCCACCGGGCGGTTGTAGATCAATTCGGACGCCGCGACATTTTTCGTCAATTGATCCAGCAGAATAACCAACACTGCCACGCCATACCACAACCACAGCCTTTTCTCCATAAAGGTTTTAAGCAAATGCACGCGCTTCGCCCTCGCCTTCTATGTTTTCAACACAACGGCTGCAGATTTCCGGATGGTTTTGATTCACCCCCACGTCCGGTCGGTGATGCCAGCAGCGTATGCATTTGGGATTGGGTGACCTGGTTACAGCAACACGCAGGCCGGAAAGATCCGTTTTCTCGCCCTTGCCGGCAAACGGCTGCAATGTTACCGCCGAACAAATCAGCACAAAGCGCAACTCGTCCCGCAGGCGGCCAAGCTTTTCCGCGGTACTTTCATCGCAATACAAGACGACTTCCGCTCCCAGTGAACTTCCCACTTCGCCGGCATTTCGCTTGGCCTCAATCACTTTATTCACGGCGGTTTTTACCTGCGCAATAAACTGCCAATAAGTATTATCCATTGCGGTATCGGCTTGACGCGGCAACTGCTTCCATTCAGCCGCAAATACCGAACCCTGTTTTTTACCCGGAATCTCCCGCCAGAGTTCATCCGCGGTGAACGACAGGATCGGCGCTATCCAACGCACGAAAGCTTCCACAACATAATAAAGCGCTGTTTGCGCGGACCGTCTCGCCTTGCTGTCTTGCTTCGTGGTGTACTGCCTGTCCTTGATAATATCGAGATAAAAACCACCCATGTCGATAACGCAGAAATTGTGAAGCTTCTGGTATATCTGGTGAAACTGATATTTGTCATAACTGCGCAGGAGGTCCTCCTGCAGGCTCGCCGCACGATCCACCGCCCACTTGTCGAGCGCCAGCATCTCGTCGAAAGGTACTGTGTGAACGTCCGGATCAAAACCGCTCAGGTTCGATAAAAAGAAGCGGGCGGTATTGCGAATACGCCGGTACGAATCGGCTGTGCGCTTGAGGATTTCATCAGACACATTCATATCGCCGCTGAAATCGGTCGCGGCAACCCACAGGCGCAGAACATCCGCGCCCAATTCGTTCATCACTTTTTGTGGGGCCACTGTGTTGCCCACAGATTTCGACATTTTTTTGCCTTCCGCGTCAACGGTAAATCCGTGAGTTAACACCTGCTTGTAAGGTGGTGTATTGTTTATCGCCATCGCGGTCTTGAGCGACGACTGAAACCACCCGCGATGTTGGTCGGAACCTTCCAGATACAGGTTGGCCGGATAACCCAGATAAGGCCGCTGCTGTAACACAGAAAAATGGGTCACACCGGAATCGAACCAAACGTCGAGCGTATCGGTAATTTTCTCATAACTGTCCGCCTCGTCACCCAGTAGCTCGCGCGCGTCCAGGTCATACCAGGCGTCAATTCCTTTCTCTTCTATTTTTCGCGCGGCCTGCTCGATCAGCTCGGTAGTGCGCGGATGAAGTTCCTGTGACTCTTTATGGACAAACAATGTAATCGGCACACCCCAGGTACGCTGCCGCGAAATACACCAGTCGGGACTGCTCGCCAGCATACTGTCGATACGCGCCCGACCCCAGTCGGGAATCCACTGCACGGTATCGACCGCTTTTTTTACGCTCTCAAGCAAACCATTCTGGTTCATGCTGATAAACCACTGCGGCGTCGCGCGGAATATCAACGGTGTCTTTGTTCGCCAGCAATGAGGGAAGCTGTGAACTAATTTTCCCTGTTGCAGTAAGCGGCCGTTTTCCCGCAGCAATGCAACCACTTTTTCATCCACTTTATATACATGGTCACCGGCGAATATTTCCACATTCGGCCGGTAATTGCCATGATCGTCCACGTAATTTAATGTCCCGATACCGTATTTATTGGAAACGACAAAGTCGTCCATGCCATGATCGGGAGCGGTGTGAACGCAACCGGTACCGGCTTCCGTAGTAACGTGATCTCCCAGAATCACCGGAACATCCTTATCGTAAAAAGGATGTTTTAGCCGAAGATGTTCAAGCTTATCCCCTTTCACTTTCCCGACGACTTCGGCTTCTTTGATTTCCGCCCGTTTTACCACCGACTCCAACAACGCTTCCGCCAGAACAAGTCGGCCGTTGTCTGTCTGTACAACAACGTAATCAAGTTCCGGGTTGACACTTACCGCCTGGTTGGCAGGCAGGGTCCAAGGCGTGGTTGTCCAGATAACCACCGAGACTTTGCCCTCACCACCGAGATTGTCGACGCGACTGGCCAAATCATTTTCGTCTGCGACTTCGAACAGTACATCGATCGAAAACGATTCCTTGTCCTTATATTCCACCTCGGCTTCGGCAAGCGCGGAACCACCCACGACACTCCAGTAAACCGGCTTAAAGCCTCGCTGCAAATGGCCGTTGGCAACAATTTTCCCCAATGCGCGAACGATATCCGCTTCAGTTTTAAAATCCATCGTCAGGTAGGGATTGTCCCACTCACCCAGCACTCCCAGGCGAATAAAATCCTGCTTTTGCCCTTCCACCTGTTTGCGGGCATAGTCGCGGCATTTCTGGCGGAAGGTTGCATGATCAACTTTCACGCCAGCCCTGCCCACCTTTTTCTCCACCTGATGCTCAATGGGCAGGCCGTGGCAATCCCAGCCAGGCACGTAAGGCGCGTCATAACCGCTCAAGGTTTTCGCTTTGACGATAATATCTTTCAATATTTTATTAACTGCGTGGCCGATATGAATTTCGCCATTGGCATAGGGCGGACCATCATGCAGGATAAATTTGTCGCGCCCGGCGCGGGCATCGCGAATCTGCTGGTAAAGGTTTTCCTCCTGCCAGCGTTTCAGTGTTTGCGGTTCCCGCTGGGCCAGATTGGCCTTCATCGCGAACTGGGTCTGCGGGAGGTTAAGCGTCGATTTATAATCGGTCATAGTAACAACAAGTCGTATTTAAAATGGAAAATCATTTAACGGAAAAATGGTTTTTAATTTCCGACACATCTCGTGCGATTTGTTCCTTTAACACCTCAGCGGAGGAAAATTTCATTTCGTTGCGAATTTTTTTCTCAAAACTCACCTTTACATATTGGCCATAAATCTCGCGGGAAAAATTAAATACATATACCTCGAGAATAGGTTTTCTCCGGCCCGCTACCGATGGCTTTACCCCTACGTTGGCCGCACCCAAAAACAGCTGCTTTTCAATTTCCACCTTTACCGCGTAAACGCCGTGAACAGGTGAACGGTACCGCCCCAAGGCAATGTTGAGCGTGGGAAACCCGATGGTACGCCCGAGTCGGTTTCCATGTACCACTTTCCCACAAACCGAAAAGGAACGTCCCAACAGGTTGGCCGCCGTTTGCAGATCATCCTGTTCCAGCAACTGGCGGATACGGGTACTGCTGATGCGTTCGCCCGTTTCCAGTTGGGTGCGGGTATCCGTCACACTGAATCCCAATTCCGCTCCTTTCGCTTTTAAAAGGGCAAAATCCCCGGCCCGATCACACCCGAAGCGAAAGTCGTCGCCGATAATCAAGTGCTCCACGCCTATTCCGTCGACCAATATTTTTTCAATAAAGTCCACTGCGGACAAACTGCGCAAAGCATGATTAAATTTAAGGCACAAAACACGATCAATCCCCTGGGCGAAAAGGGCCGCCACCTTTTCCCGCAACCTCATCAGCCGGGCAGGCGCCGCCTCGCGTGAAAAGTACTCGTACGGCTGGGGCTCAAATACCATCACCAGCGAAGGAAGGTCGTGCTCTTTCGCTTTCTCCATTACCTGGCGCAGTACCGCCTGGTGACCGCGATGGACCCCGTCGAAGGAACCAATGGTCGCCACGCATCCACGATGCCTGGGTTTTAGTCCGCCAAAGCCGTTAATAAATTCCACTTGCTTCATATTCAGGTGCTAGGGCTTGTTCACACTAATTCGGTTATCGCTGCTGGAGACCATTTTTTCGTCCAACAAGTATGAACAGGCCCCAAAACGCAAAGCGGCAAGTATACCCTAGCTGACGGATACGGGCATCCAACCACCGTCAGGCATGGCCTCGGAAATCCCTGGGACGAATACCGCAGATAATCAGCGTCAAGCCATATACCGAAATCCCGCTGGCAAAAAGAATGGCGACATTGAAGCAGCGTTGGAACCAGGTCAGGTCTATCGGGTCCGGCAGGTGAAAAATCAATGCGACCAATACCGCAACCATCGCTGCATTCGCAATACCGGTCTGCATGGCATAGCGCCCCCAGCCTCGGCCGGGTTTGTAAACATCTTCCTTGCGCAAGCCCCGGTAAAGCAGGCCCGCATTAACAAAGGCGGACAGCGACGTCGCCAGCGCCAAACCGACGTGGCCAACCTGCCAGAGGAAGTGGAGCGGAAAAACGAATATCAGGTTCATCACCATATTCGACACCATCGCGATAATGCCGATTTTGACAGGTGTGCGGGTATCCTGGCGGGAGAAGTAGCCGCTTGCCAGGACCTTGATCAGCATAAACGCCGTCAAACCGACCGCGTAGGCGCGCAGGCTCATGCTGGCCATTTCCATAGCCAGGGGGGTGGCTTCTCCATACTGGAACAGGGCGTACAACAATTGATCGGCAATAACCACCAGCGCCAGTGCCGCAGGAATCGCGATTAAAAATATCATCCGCAGCGCCCAGTCCAGGGTCTGGCTGAACTTCTCCAGCCCCTGGGTAAACTGCCGGGAAAGGCCGGGCAGGATAACCGTGGCGATGCCCACCCCAAACACGCCCAAAGGCAACTCGGTGAGGCGATCGGAATAGTAGAGCCAGGAGATACTGCCACTGGGAAGGAATGAGGCCAGCACGGTATCCAGCAACAGGTTAATCTGGCTGACCGACACGCCAAACATCGCCGGCGCCATCAGCCGAAGCACCTTGCGTACCGACTCATCCCCCCAGTCAACCTTCGGGTGCGGCAACAGTCCGAGGCGAACCAGGAATGGAATCTGGAAGGCAAGTTGCACCACCCCCGCCACCAGTACACCCCAGGCCAAAGCCACAACCGGCTCCTGCATCATCGGCGAGACAAAAGCGGCGGCGATAATCATGCAGACATTCAACAACACCGGCGTAAAGGCGGGCACGGCGAAACGGTCATAGCTGTTGAGGATCGAACCGGCGAAACCCGTCAGTGAGATCAACAGAATGTACGGGAAGGTGATACGCAGCAAATCGGCGGTCAACCAGAACTTTTCCGGGCTGGTCACCAGAAACCCCGGGCCGAAGATGGCGGTAAACACCGGCGACGCCACCACAACAAAAGCGGTCAGCAAAACAAGTGTTAGTCCGAGACAGCCCGCAATCCGGTCGATCAGCCCCCTCACAGCCTCATAACTGCCTTTCGCGCGGTACTCTGACAGCACAGGAACAAAAGCCTGGGCAAAAGCGCCCTCGGCAAACAAGCGACGGAGAAAATTGGGGATTTTGAACGCGACAAAGAAAGCGTCCGCATTGGCATCCGCGCCAATAAACCTGGCGATAACCACATCCCGCGCCAACCCCAGCACACGCGAAATCATTGTCATGGAAGCAACCACCGCGCTGGATCTCAGCAGGCCTACACGAGGCGGTTTGTCGGGATTCTCTCCTGAAGCGATACGCATCAAACTGTTTTTAACCTGCGACTCTCTTTATTTCTTTACCATTTTACGCAGGAAATCCATAGCGCTGATCACCCCCACCAGCTTGTTTTTTTCTGTTACAAACAACCGGTGAAGATTGCTTTCAACCATATAAATACAGGCATCGATTGCTTTTGAAAGCGGGTCCACTGAAATCACTTTGGGCGTCATAATGGAATTGACGGTGCAGGTCTCGCTGGCCCGCTCCTTCAGATGGGCAATGTCCTCCGCCGTCAGGTCGGCGCTGTAAGGCCCGCAGTAAATGCGGATCATTCGCTCAATTTCCGAGTCCGCCGGCGACCGGCTTTCAAACCGCACCACATCCGACTGGGACACGACACCCACCAGTTCATCATCCGAAGCCACCACCGGCGCGCCCGCAATATTATGCCTGACGAAAAACCCAGCCAGCCGCTTGACCGACCATCCCTCGTACACGGTTAACACCTCGCGGGACATCAGGTCCCCCACCGTATACGGACTTATATCGTTCAACATGCCGGAAGACTCAAGCTCAACAATGGTCATTTCTCCTCTCCTGTTTTTTGGCTGGCCGACAAACAATACACTATTTTGCCAAATACCACATCAAGCCAATACGAATCCCGATTTCGCCATATTTTATCGGCTGGCCGCCCGAATAGCCTCACAAGACTGCCTGAATTCCGCCTTTTAATAATCAACGTGGACGAGCAAAAACGCTTCCGACTTTTCAACCCAAATAACATTATCAGGAGTCAACCATGAAAAAGATTATTCTCACTTCCGCTATCGCAGCCACCACCCTGTTTTCCATCAACACCACCCATGCAGTGGAAACCAAGGCAACCAAAATAAAAGAAGCCACCATTTTTTCAAGCGCCGTTGTAGGTGGCTTCGCTGCCGGCCCCGTGGGTGCCATTGTCGGCGCCATCACCGCGGCCTACGCCAACGACAGGAAAGCACTTGTGGACACCCAAGCCAAACTGGAAGAAAACGAACAGGATATCGCGCTGCTGGAACAGGACCTGGTGGAAAAAGCACGAAAGCTGGAACAAATGAAAAAAGCTGTTGCCGCGAAACTGGAATTCCAGGTGTTGTTCCCCACGGGCGAAGACCGCCTCACCTCGCCGGACAGCAAACGAATCAAATCGCTGGCGACTTATTTAAAGGACAATCCGGAACTGAAAGTCCGTCTCGACGGCCACGCCGACCCGCGCGGTACCGATGAATACAACAACGTACTTTCCGAAGAACGCGCGCTTTCTGTGGTAAAAGCGCTGGAAGAAAAAGGAATCAGTCGCGACCGCATCACTTACCACTCCCACGGCTCAAGCAAATCCGCCAGCTTCGACGGCAACCTCGAAGCCTATGCACTGGAACGCCGCGTCAATATCGAAGTGTTCGCACCAGAAGAAAACGCCGAGACAACCGTGATGGTTTTGGGGGATCAACCCGCCTATCAATAAAGCCAATAATCCTGTGTGCCGCTCCTGAGAGCATTAGCCCGACTCGTCGGGCTTTTTTTAAAAAATTAAATTAAGAAGCAACGATTTTCAGACCAGCGGAGGAAGCGCTCTGGAATATTCTGAAACCCTAAAGCAATAGACGTATTCATGCGATTTCAGAATATCCAGGAGCGTTTCCTTTTTCTTTCTTAGTGGCTCAACTCAACCCGAAGGGCTAAACCAAAATCCGCCGCACGTCGGACAACACCTTCGACAAGTACGTCAAAAACCGCCCGGCATCCGCACCGTTAATTGCCCGATGATCGTAAGACAAACACAACGGCAACATCTGCCTTGGAACAAACTCTTTCCCGTTCCAAACCGGCTTGATATCCGCTTTCGACACACCAAGAATAGCAACTTCCGGCGCGTTTACAATCGGCGTGAACCCGGTTCCACCAATCGGCCCCAAACTGGAAATAGTAAAGCATCCGCCCTGCATTTCCTTCGGCATCAGCTTTCCGTCCCGCGCTTTTGCCGCAAGTGCGGACGACTCGGCGGCAAGTTCATACAAACCTTTTTTATCCACGTCGCGAATAACCGGCACCACCAAACCATTTGGTGTATCCACGGCAATACCAATATGGATATATTTTTTCTGCACGATATGCTCGCCATCCGAGTGCAGGGACACATTAAAACTGGATTCCGCTTTCAGCGCCGAAGCACACGCTTTTAACAAAAACGGCAGCGGCGTTAACTTTACGCCGGCCTTTTCCGCCTCATCCTTGATACCCTTTCTAAACTCTTCCAAATCGGTAATATCAGCATCATCAAACTGCGTAACGTGCGGAACATTAAGCCAATTGCGGGACATGGTGGCCGCGGTCAGTTTCTTAATTTTATTCATTTTAACCAGTTCGACTTCACCAAACTGGGCAAAATCCACCGCCGGAATGGCGGGAATACCGGATCCACCCGCCGACGCCGCAGGCGCCGCGGACTTGTTCTGCATAATTTCCTTAACGTAATTTCGCACATCGTCCTTGATGATTCGCGCGCGCGGACCCGTCGCCTTGACCCTGCTCAAATCCACCCCCAGTTGGCGAGCCAACTGACGCACCGCCGGACCGGCGTACACTTCGCTGCCCGCGCTTTGAATTTCCTGAGGGTGCAGTTGACTGCTGGTTTTGGGTTTTTCTTCAGAGGGCTTGGACGGAATACTTGCCGCCGGTGCGGCTTGTTTCGTCTCGGCCGGTTTTTCCGCTTTTTGCGGTTTGGCGCCAGCCACTTCCAGTTTCAGGATGTTCGCGCCTTCGGAAACTTTGTCGCCTTCCTTAATGGAAATACTGATAATTTTTCCACTGGCCGGCGACGGAACTTCCATCGATGCTTTATCGCTCTCCAATACAATAATTGAATCGCCTTCATTCACCTGATCGCCTTCGGCAACGCTGACCTCTATCACGTCAACGCCTTCGGCACCACCGATATCCGGTACCTTTACATCCATAACGCTGGCAGCACCGGGTTCTTCAGTTTCGGTTTCAGAAGCCGCGCTTACAGCGGATTCATTTGTCTTGGCAGTTTCTTTTAATGAATCCGCTTCCGCCGGCGCGCCAGAGGAGGACAGCACCAGAATAGGACTTCCCTGGGATACCTTGTCGCCTTCGCTAACGGAAATACTCACTACTTTCCCGCTGGCCGGAGACGGCACATCCATCGAGGCTTTATCACTTTCCAAAACGATCAGCGAGTCACCCTCATTAATTTCATCGCCTTCGGCAACACAGACCTCAATCACATCCACATCTTCGGCGCCACCGATATCCGGAACAGAGACCGGAAAATCCGCTGAGGATTTTTTTGCCGGCGCGGGCTCAGTTTTTTGCGTTTGCGCCGCCGCTTTGGCGGTGTCCTTTTTTTCGGGTTCGGGCGATGCGCCGGCATCGGTTTCCAGTTCCAATACCGCATCTCCCTCGGAAACAGTATCACCCTCTTTCACTAAAACAGAAACGACCTTGCCGCCTTTCGGCGTGGGGATATCCATTGACGCTTTTTCCGACTCGAGAACAATAATCGGATCGTCGGCATTGACGACATCACCGGGAGAAACATAGATTTCGATAACGTCGACATTCTCGGCTCCACCAATATCAGGCACTGAAATTGTTTCTTTAGCCACTGCAGAATTCTCCTAAATCTAGCGGGTCATCGGGTCCGGCTTTTCTGAATCAATGCCGTATTTTTTCATTGCCGCAACAACATTTTTCACATCAAACTTGCCATCATCGGCCAAGGCTTTGAGCGCGGCAACAGTGACGTAATAGCGATCCACCTCAAAAAAGCCGCGCAGTTTTGCGCGGGTATCGCTGCGACCAAAGCCATCGGTACCCAGAACCACGTATTTGCCGGGAACATATGACCGCAACTGTTCGGAATAGGATTTGATGTAATCCGTCGAAATAACAAACGGCCCCTCTGCTTTCTCCAACTGTTGGGTCAGATACGCCTTTTGTGGCTTTTTGTCCGGGTGCATCCGGTTCCAGCGATCGGCTTTCTGTCCTTCCCGAGCCAGTTCGTTAACGCTGGTTACGCTCCAGATATCCGACTCAACACCCCAGTCTTCCCGCAACAACTCAGCGGCGGCTTCCACTTCGCGCAATATCGTGCCGGCGCCCATCAACTGGACGCGACCATTTTTTCCTTTTTTACCGTCTTTTAGTTTATAAATACCTTTGATAATGCCCGCTTCGGCGTCGAGCGGCATATCGGGATGATGGTAGTTTTCATTCATCGTGGTGATGTAATAAAAACAATTTTCCTTGTCTTCATACATCCGCTTCAGGCCGTCGCGAATAATAACAGCCAGCTCGTAGGCATAAGTGGGATCATAGCTTCGGCAGTTGGGAATGGTATTGGCCATTAAATGGCTGTGGCCGTCCTGGTGCTGCAAACCTTCACCGTTAAGCGTCGTACGACCGGACGTGGCGCCGATCAAAAATCCCCGCGCCTGAATATCGCCAGCCAACCAGGCAAGATCACCTACGCGCTGGAAACCGAACATTGAGTAGTAAACATAGAACGGCACCATCGGCACGCGATAGGTGCTGTAGGCAGTCGCTGCAGAAATCCAGGCGGACATGGCTCCGGCTTCGTTAATCCCTTCCTCCATAATCTGGCCTTTTTTATCTTCCTTGTAGTACATGATCTGGTCGTGATCATGCGGCGTGTATTTCTGCCCCGCGGAAGAATAAATACCCAATTGCCGGAACATGCCTTCCATGCCGAATGTGCGTGCTTCGTCAGGCACAATCGGCACAACGCGCTCGCCCACATTCTTATCTTTTACGAGTGTCGATAAAAAGCGGACAAACGCCATGGTCGTGGAGATTTCGCGCTCGCCTGTGGATTTCAGCAAGCCTTTAAAGGTTTCCAGAGCCGGTATTTTCAGCGGCTCAAAATCCGCCACGCGCGAGGGCAAATAACCATTAAGTTTTTTGCGTCGCTCGTGCATATATTTCATTTCGGGGGAGTCCGGCGACGGGCGATAATATGGCACGCTCTTCAGGTCGTCGTCGGAAATAGGAATCCCGAACCGGTCACGGAATTTTTTCAGGCTTTCAATATCAAGCTTTTTAACCGAGTGCGTGATATTGGCCGATTCACCCGCGGCGCCCAGACCATAACCTTTTACTGTCTGTGCAAGTATCACCGTTGGACGTCCTTTATGTTCTGTCGCCTCCGCATAAGCAGCATATACTTTTTGTGCGTCGTGACCGCCCCGGTTCAGCGCAAAGATTTCTTCATCGCTCATGTCCTCGACGAGTTTTAACAGCTCCGGGTATTTTCCGAAAAAATGTTTGCGTGTATAGGCGCCGCCATTGGCTTTATAGTTCTGTAGCTCACCGTCGACAACCTCGTTCATACGTTTTAACAGCAGCCCCGTGGTGTCGCGCTCCAACAGACGATCCCAACCGGTTCCCCACATTACCTTGATAACGTTCCAGTGGGCGCCACGGAATGCCCCTTCCAGTTCCTGGACTATTTTTCCGTTGCCGCGAACCGGGCCATCCAGTCTTTGTAGGTTACAGTTGATCACAAAAACCAGGTTTTCCAACTGTTCACGACCGGCAAGGTAAATAGCGCCGAGCGTTTCCGGTTCGTCGCATTCACCATCGCCGATAAAAGCCCAGACTTTGCGGTCGCCACGGGGGCACAGCCCACGCGCGGACATATAGCGCATAAAGTGTGCTTGATAAATTGCCTGAATAGGACCAAGGCCCATGGATACCGTGGGGAATTGCCAGTAATCCGGCATCAGCCACGGGTGCGGATAGGACGACAAACCATTGCCATCCACCTCACGTCGAAAATTATCCAGTTGCTCTTCGGATAAACGGCCTTCGACATAGGAACGCGCGTAAATACCGGGCGAAATGTGCCCCTGGAAATAAATTAGATCACCACGCTGCTCACCGTCGTCACCGCGGAAAAAATGATTAAAACCGACTTCGTAAAGTGTAGCGGAGGAGGAAAATGATGAGATGTGGCCACCGAGGCCTTCATTGTTGTCGTTGGCGCGCATCACCATGGCCAACGCATTCCAGCGCACCAGGGAACGGATTTTACGTTCCAGCTGCAAATCACCGGGTAATTTCTTTTCGTCGCGGGCGGGAATGGTGTTGCAATAAGGTGTGGTGATGGCCGATGGCAGATCAACGCCAACGCGGGCGGCCTTGTCGGCCAACTGTGCCATTATGTAGGAGGCCCTTTCCACACCAACATGACGTACAACAGATTCTAAAGCTTCCACCCACTCCTGGGTCTCAAGAGCATCTGTATCCTCAAGCATTAACGCCTCCAGAATAAAACGCGATGGGTAACGCGGATAAAACAGTTTTTCGGCTAATCCACCCGTTTTGCCGGTGGATCGTTTACGTCGCTTTTTTAAAGCGAACCCAAAATCCGGTCACGGCCATTAAAAAAATGGTCGGCACGTATTTTTACATCAGTTATGCAAGTTATGGGACTAAGGAACCTGGGTACCTAGAGATTCCAAATTGCGAGTAAATTAAAAACAAATTTAACCATCGCAAAAGATGATCAGTACTCCGAAAGTAAAAACGTAACCCCGTTTCGTGCAGTACCAGTTACTTTGGGTGACGGGATTCTACACATTTAAGTAACACATATCCAGAGACCAGATTAGCTGCACTGCAGCAACCACGCCCATTCCGTAAGATATTGATGCCTTCCGCTCTAAAACAATGTTGTAGATGCACATCTATCTTTATCTACCGGGTTATTTGATGCATTTGTTCACAAGTTAAACAAACAGGCTCACGTTTTCACGAATTAATTTGCTGAGCCTCCTGCCCCGCCGCCATCTTTGCCTCGCGGGTTGGCCAGGCATTCATTATGGCTTTACATAGCGTTGCCAGCGGAATGGCAAAAAATACGCCCCAAAAACCCCAAAGGCCACCAAATACCAGCACCGCCAGGATAATCGCCACCGGATGCATTTTTACCGCCTCGGAGAAAAGTAGCGGTACCAGCACATTACCATCCAGCGCCTGGATAACAGCATAGGCCGCAAGGACGTAGAAAAAATCGCCGGTCCAGCCCCACTGAAAAAACGCGATAAGCGCAACAGGAAAAGTTGCCACCGCCGCGCCAATATACGGTACCAGCACCGATAGCCCGACCGAAATGCCCAACAACAGTGCATAACGCAGCCCCAATATGCTGAAGGTAATGAAAGAAACGCCGGCAACAATGACAATTTCAATAACCTTTCCGCGCACATAGTTGGCTATCTGTTCATTCATCTCCCGCCAGATTTTTTTCAGCACCGGTCTCTCTCGCGGCAGGATACTGGCAAACCAATCCAGCAGGCTTTGTCCGTCCTTGAGAAAAAAGAACACCAGGATCGGCACCAGGATGAGATAAATCAGCGCCGCAATCAGCACCGGCAGTTGCGCCACGGAAAAGGAAAGTATGGTTTGTCCCGCCTCCGCCAGGTCCGAACGAACCGCGGCAATCAGCTCGTTCACCTGATCCTCGGTAATCAGCGCGGGATATTTTTGCGGCAACAGCAGTAGAAGGTCCTGCCCTTCGCGAAGCATTCGCGGAGCCTCGCCAAACAGATTGACTACCTGTGCCCACAGCACCGGCAATATGAAAACCAGACTTAGCACAATACTGCCGACCAGCACCAGAAACGTAATGGTCACCGCCAGTAAATGGCTCAGACCCCAGGAGCGCAGCCGGACCACCATGCCCTGCATCAGGAAGGCAATGATAACCGCGGCAATCATGGGAGCGAGCACCACTCCCATGGTCACCACCACCACCACCCCTAAAATAAACAGCACGGCAACAAGCACCGCCTCTTCTTCGGCAAAGTATCGGTCTATCCAGCGTTGGAAAACGGTAATCATGCGTTACGAGTCGCCCCCTTTTTCAATGACGTAAATATATACGCCGTCTTTTTCGTCGAAGCGGATTATGGTGTGAGCTGTCATATCCGAAAAGCTGTGGAAATCCCTTACGGAGCCGGGATCGGTAGCGCGAACTTCCAGTACCTGGCCCGGCGCCAGTTGATTTAATCCCTGCTTTGCTTTCAGTAAAGGCAAGGGACAGGCAAGGCCGGAGGCATCAATCACAAGATCCGGTGCGTTATCAACATCAGGATTCATAAGCGGCTGAAATATAGTGTAGACGGTGGATTTGACAGGTATGCATCATTGATTATTTGTCCATCGGAACAATAACGCGGATAATGCGTCCAAGCGAGTCAAGGTACACAGGATCGGGCTGCCCCTGCCCGGGTACCGCAGAATGGTCATTATACGTATGCTCTCCAACGAAAAACACGAACTTCAAATGCAGCAGCCGTTTCGGTCCCTGCACTTACTCCGGTTCATGCTCCGGCCCATGCGCTTTCCCGCTTTAATTCGCGTCACCGCCACCTGGCTTCTTGGGCTCATGATGAGCGGTGCCGCGCTCGGCGCAAACCTGAACCTGCCCGAGCTCGGTGACCCCGGCGCGGGCATCATAACACCATCGCAGGAATACGAGTTGGGGCAAAAGTGGATGCGAGCCTATCGCGCCCAGGTTCCCACGTCGAGCGACCCTTTTCTCCAGTCTTACCTGGAAGAACTCGTTACCCGTCTCTCCACCTACAGCGATCTTAAGGATCCGCGCCTGGATGTGCTGGTCGTGGAAAACCCGACACTGAACGCCTTTGCCGTACCGGGCGGCGTTGTTGGCATACATACCGGCCTGTTCCTCTACGCGAATACCGAAGAACAGCTTGCTTCGGTCGTCGCACACGAATTGGGCCACCTTAGCCAGCGCCATTTTGCCCGCACCGTACAGGAGCAAAAGGAAAATGCAGTAAAAACCATGGCAGCCATGCTGGCCAGCATTCTCATCGCGACCTCCACCCAGGGCGATGGCGGCATGGCGGCGATCGCGGCAACCCAGGCCGCCAGTATAGATGCACAACTGCGTTTCAGTCGCAGCATGGAACAGGAGGCGGACAGGATCGGGATGGAAACGCTGGTAAGGGCGGGCATGAATCCCTACGCAATGCCCGAAATGTTCGAGGAAATGATGAAGCTCACCCGCTACCAGCGTCGTCCGCCGGAGTTTTTGCTTACCCACCCGTTGAGCGAATCCCGGGTCAACGACACCAGGCTGCGGGCCCAGCAGTACAGGAAACGCCTTGATCCGCTGGAACTCGAGTATCAGCTGATGAAAGTGCGTGTCGAGCTCCTGCACCAGAACGACCCGATCTACGCCCTGCAAATGTTCGAAAATCGGGCCAAGGCAAGCTCCCTGCAGGGGGAAGCCGCCAAATACGGTTTAGCGCTGGCGCATACACGGGCGGGCAAAACCGGCCGGGCAAAAGAGCTCCTGCACGAACTCCGGGAGCGTAACCCGAATAACCTGTATTACATCATCGCCTTGGCGGAAGCCCATTCCGAAGCCGGACAGACCGACGAAGCCATTGCCATTCTGGAGGACGAAAGAAAACGCTACCCTCGCTATCATCCGCTCAATATCCGCCTGGCGGAAGTGTTAATGAAAGCGGGCAAGTACCAGCAGTGCGAACAATTGCTGAAAGCCCATGTGGAGCGCAGGCCGAAAGACGACTACGTGTGGTATCTGCTGGCGGAGGTGCACGGACTGGCGGGGAATATTCTCGATGTTCACCTGGCGCGGGCGGAATATTTTGTGCTCAACGGTATCTTCGAGAAGGCGGAAATCCAGTTGTCACACGCGCTGAAGATGGTTCAGGAGGACCGGTTCCAATTGGCCCGGGTGGAACAACGGTTAAAAGAAGTGAGGAAGCTGGAACGGGAAATGAAGCTGTAAGCGGAGAAAGTTACCGGGACGTCACCAGTTTCAGCCCTGCCCATTTGGACGTGCTCAACCACTCCTCCACCTTGTCCGCCGGCATCGGCCTGGCAATGTAGTAGCCTTGGGCGCCATCGCAGTCCAGGGTCTTCAAGCGATTGTAGACATCCTTCGTTTCAACCCCTTCGGCCACCACTTCCAGCCCCAGGTTGTGGGCAAGATTAATGGTCGAGTTGACGATAATTTCATCCTGGTCGTCCTCCAGCATGCCCTGGATAAAGGAACCGTCAATTTTCAGGGTTTGCACCGGCAGCCGCTTGAGATAAGCGAGCGACGAATAGCCGGTTCCAAAGTCGTCCACCGACAGCCGCACTCCCAGTTTATTGATGCGCTCCAACGCCAGCCTGGCACGCGCCGGGTCCGACATAATCATGCTTTCGGTAATTTCCATTTCCAGCCGTTCGCCCGGCAGGTCGTATCTTTTCAACATCTCCGTGAGGTCGTTGACGATACGATCGTCCATCAGGTTACGCGGTGAAAGGTTCATCGCCACGCTGATATCAAACCCCTTCGCAAGCCACTCGGCACCCTGTTTGATGGTATGCTCCATCACCCAGTTGGTCAGCGGATAGATCATATTTGACATCTCGGCGATGGGTACAAAGTCCGCCGGCGAGACAAAACCGATTTCCGGATGGTTCCAGCGGATAAGCGCTTCGAAGCCGTATGCCCGGTGAGTGTTGAGATTGATTTTCGGCTGAAAGTGCAACAACAACTGGTTTTCCCGAATAGCGGTTCCAAGCGCGCCCATCAATTCCAAACGCTTGGGCGAGTGCGGGTCGTATTCGGAATCGTAAATTGCCACTCCTTTCAGGCTGGTTTTCGCGTGGTACATGGCCACATCGGCAAATCGCATTAATTCGCTGCCATCCACCGCCTGGTCCGGACAAATGGAAATGCCGATACTGGCGCTGATTTCGGTTCTGAACCCTTCCAGCTCGAAAACCTGGCAAATGGAGTCCAGAAAACGGTGGCCGATAACCACGGCGTGCTGCGCGTTGCGAATATGCGGCAGGAACACCGCAAATTCATCTCCACCCAACCGGGCCACCATGCCGGGAATATCCCCCAGCTCCGCCTCCAGCCGGGGGCCGAGCTGTTTTAGCACCTTGTCGCCGGCAACATGGCCGAGCGTATCGTTAATTTCCTTGAATCGATCGAGATCGATCAGCAGCAACGCCATTTTCTGGTGGGTGTCGCGTTTGCTGAGCGATTCGGCAATGCGCTTGTAAAGCAGGCTGCGGTTCGGCAGGGAGGTGAGCGAATCGTGGTTCGCCAGGTATTTCATCCTGTCCAGGTAACGTTTTTGTTCGGTAATGTCCCGGCTGGTACCCCAAGCCCGAACCAGAAAACCGTTTTCCACTATTCCAATGGCGGATATCTGGACAAAGTCCCGTTCGCCGCGTGGATTGATGCGGGAAAACTCCCGATTTTCCAGGCGGTAGCCATTGGTCACAAAGTCGTGCACGTCTTTCTTGTTTGACAGGGAACCGTTGCGGTGGATAGGCAGGCCGATTACCTCATCGATGTGGTTTGCGCCGAACAACCTTGCCAGCCGCTCGTTACACTCCACCAGAATCGCGCGTTTGACAATTGCATCGATCTGCTCGTTCAGCGGCAGCGAGGTATCCACCGGGGGACATAAGTCGTAGCGCCATATTGCATCGGCACTGTTGGAAATGAATGCGCGGTAACGCGCCTCGCTTTCCTGCAGAGCCTGCTCCCGAACCACATTGTCGCTGATGTCGGTCAGTACCAGTATCACGCCTGTAACAGCGCCCTCGGCATCGCGGATGGGAATTTTATCCGCACTGAACCAGCGCTCGATCCCGCGCTCAATCATACGCTCGCGGGAGCCCCAGATCGCTTTGCCGGTGCGGACGACCTGCATCACCTCGCGTTGTCGTTCAAAAGGGTCATCCCAACCGGTTTCTATTTCCGTCAGGCACTTGCCGCGCAATTCCTCAAGAGATTTCCAGCGCCTGGCAGCGAGGTTGCCGTGCTGCACAATACCCCACTGGTCCAGGTAAAGGATGATCGAACGCATCGCATCCAATAAATCCTGCAGCTCGCGGTTATCGAGCATGGCAGGGGTGCCGGAGCGGGATGATCCGGTAAGATCGTTGTTTGGAATTTCGTGAGCCGACATGACTTATAAAGGCCAATTTTATCCGTGAACTGAGTCTGTCAAAAGTTAAATAATCAAAAGCGTCCAGCCAGTTTGCATTGTGAGAAGGCCGTGCGCAAGACTGCGGCCGCAAACAATAACCTGCCGGGTACTACCTTTGGGAATTTCCGTCAAACAAGCGCTTGATCCACCGGGACTCACGACGAAGCGTAAACGCCTTTTTAAAGGGGAGCCACTTTTTTGGCATGCGCCACCTACCCTGCCGGATCAGAGTCGTCCGTAAAGTATAGACCAACAATTCCCCATGGCGCCAAACTTGGCTGGCCAGAATCTGCTTTGATTCAATTGATTTTGAGGCTTATCCAGCGCCGGGAAGCTCGCCCGACCTGTTCGTTTCCGGTCGGCGGCTTTATTAACAAAGTTTTCATAAAATTATCATATTATTGTCACCTGCGCTGTAAACAATATCGCGCATGCAGCCGCTTAATGACTTTGCAGAACTACTTATCCAAACCAAGGCGCCCTTCGACGGGCAAACGGGGCGAGACAGCTCCACCGCCGAATATTCTCCCCGGGGTAAGAGCAAAAACAAAAAAAACTGCGATTTCAGGGCTATTTTTATTTCGGATATCCATATTGGTACCAAAGACTGTAAGGCAGCCCATCTCAATAATTTTCTCAAACATTACAGTTGCGAACAGTTGTATCTGGTGGGCGACATCTTTGACGGCTGGCGAATGAAGTCCGGCATCTATTGGCATAAAAGCTTTAATCGCCTTATCCACCGCGTACTCAAGCTGGCCAAAAAGGGAACACCGGTATATTACATCACCGGCAACCACGATGAGTTCCTGCGCAAATACGCCAACTCCCGGTTCGATAGAATTATTCTTTGCAATCGAAAAATGCACACCACCCGGGCGGGCAAAAAAATATTGGTGATCCATGGCGACCAGTTCGAAAGCGTCACGCGCTGCACGAAATGGCTTAAGTATATCGGTGATGTGGGTTACGACTGGCTGATGACGGTTAACCGGGCATGCAACTACTTGCGGGCAAAGTACGGTTACGGGTATTGGTCGTTCGCGGCGTTTCTCAGGCAACATTTAAAACGCGCCAGGCAATATATAGAAGACTACGAACGCGCCGTGGCCCACGGAGCAAAACGTCACGGTTACGACGGGGTGATCTGTGGCCATATCCATCACCCGGCCGACAAGGAGATTGAAAATATCCGCTACCTGAACACCGGTGACTGGGTGGAATCCTGTACCGCCGTGGTGGAAGATTTCAACGGCGAGCTTCGCTTGATCCACTGGTACGATGACCCGAACTTCTCCGCGGCAACAAAAAAAGCAGGCCTTCTTTCCAAACCCGCCCCTGCCAAAGTGGCGACAGCGAACATCTACACTTCTTACGCGTAACGCGTTACGCAGTCAATTATTCCATCGCTCCACCACAAAACTTACAGAAGCTCGCATCGGCGTCGTGGCCATGGCGATCACAGGCACCACAGCGACGGAACTGGCGTTCGCGACTTATCTCCTGGGTCAGCTCAGCGGTGAGAATACCGGTGGGAACGGCGATAATCGAGTAACCCGTCAGCATCGCCAGGGTGGCAATGATCTGCCCAAAGATGGTTTGCGGAACAATATCTCCGTAACCCACCGTCGTGATAGTAACAATTGTCCAGTAAATGCTTTTGGGGATACTGGTAAATCCATGCTCCGGCCCTTCCACAACGTACATAAGAGATCCAAATACCGTCGCTAGAACCAGAACCGCTATAAAGAAGATAAAAATCTTCCGGCGCGAGGACATGATCGAACGCATCAATACATTGGCCTCACTCAGATACCTCACCAGCTTCAACACCCGGAATACCCGCAGAACACGCAGCAACCTGACCACCAGCAGATAGTTAGCTCCCGTAATGAACAAGCCAAGGTAGCTGGGCAGTACAGCAATTAAATCGATAACGCCGTAAAAACTGCTGATATATTTCCACCGGTTGGGTGAGATATAAATCCTGACGATGTACTCGATGGTGAAAAGAATCGTAAATGTCCACTCCGCCATCACCAGATAGTCGTGATAGCGCCGGTCGACCATCTTGACTGATTCCATGATCAGCGCGGCAACGCTGAGCAAAATCGCGATAATAAGTAGCTCGTCAAACCGTTTTCCGGCGGGGGTTTCCGTGCCGAAAATGATTTCGTGCAGTTTTTCCTTTAGTTGCCGCTGTTGCATGGGAGTATACTGTTCGCGTTATTGAAATTCGCGAATTATAACGTAATCGTTCGAGGTATCCGTCACGTGGCAGATAAAGGCAGCCGACTGGTGTATTCGACCGACAAGGGCCGGATAAAAGAAGTTGCGGCAGACAAGAAAGCCAGGCAACTGGATGGGATAGTCCGCATCTTCCGGGAAACCAAGGGTCGCAAGGGCAAGGGCGTCACCCTCGTCACCGGGCTGGACCCCAATCAGCTGGATATCAAAACCGTTGCCAAAAAGCTTAAACAGCTCTGTGGCACCGGAGGTACGGTAAAGGACGACGTGATCGAAATCCAGGGGGACCATCGGGAAACCCTGGCCGCATACCTGCGCAACGAAGGCCACACGGTAAAGCTGGCCGGAGGTTGATACAGCCTTGGCTTGCCTTTTGCTTCCAGCAACTTGTTGACTATTCCAACCCCAATTTCGTCAAATTATTGACCTGAGGATAAAAACAATGGCTTCTGGCGAGTTCTGGCTGATTATTGATACCGGGTTTAAAGTCGCTCTCGGCGCGGGGCTGGTGCTGGTTTGCTTTTGGTTCAACCGGCGGTTTCGCAACGGAATGTTATCCGGAACGGCAGCAAGACCCGAGCAACGGCGAATCGTTCTGCTGGAGGAGATTTCCGCCAACGTCGGCCACGTCAATCACTGCTTCGCCAAATATTCCGCGCTGGTGATCGAATCCACCCGTTTTGGCAAACGCTGGCCACCCGCCAGAAAACAGGAACTGGAAAGGATTAACGCGGAGCTGGTACGGGAGTTCGAAAAGCTGTCGGATGCCGAAGCTAAGCTGCTCATGCTGGGTGAAAAAACCATGGAGAAAACGCTTCGCCTGTACGGCGCCAGGATAGCATTGTTCCGCAAGCAGGTTTACGTGGGACGGGAAGATATCAGCGACCAGGAAATTGCCGAACTGAAATCATCAATCATGCAGTTGCGCGAACAATTCTACGAAATCCTCAGCCGTCGCTACGACAAGTTACTCGCTGCCTGATTCGGAATGGCTGTTTTCCAGTAAGGCCTCGCTGGGGAAGTCAGCGGCAAATTTCTCTATCCACTCCCGTGCGGCTTCCTCGCTGGTCAGGTGCCGTTGTTCCTGCTTCAACACCGCCGCCCGATAGCGCTCGATGTGGCATATCTGTTCGATCATGCGCAGGGAAAAAAGATTGGTCAATTCGTCAAAGGCAACCCCGACCGTGTAGCGCCCGTCATCCTTACGACACCAGGTCACCACGCCATCCGCGGCAAAGGGCGGTGTCGACAGTGGAATTTCGATACGAATCGATCGACCCTTATTGAGCGGCGAGTCAGTCGTGAAACACAGACCACCATTACTAACATCCCTGAGCCTTTCCGGATGCTCGCTCTTGTCATCCGTATCATTCAGGCGGTAGTAGATCGGAATATCCGACGGGTGACGAATGTAACGACGCATAATACCTACCACTATCTATGAAGTCGTTGCCGCGTTGGCGGCCAACGGACCGGAGGAATCACTGATCGCAGCCTTGTTGGTACGACCAAATGTTGCACCAAGTTGCACATTCCCGTGGCCAGCGGAACCAGAATCTGCTCAGGCTGGCTTCCCGTACATATGCCAGATACCCGCAAGGGTACATGATTGGCCGATTAACCGCGAGTATCAAGCAAAAGGACTGCAAAAGCTAAAACAGCGTTTTTTGAATAAAGAATGTTTTCACAGGGTAAAAGGACGTGCGATGTATTTCGCAGGGACCTCTTTCCATCAACGCCGTCATATGACCTCGCGTTGCGTAGCCCTTGTGCTGCGAAAACCCATAGCCCGGATAAAGAAGGTCCATATCGGCCATTTCGCGGTCGCGAGTCACCTTGGCCAGAATCGACGCGGCGCTTATTTCGGCAATTAAATCATCCCCCTGCACCACCGCCTCGGAAGAGTAGCTCCACGGCGGCAACCGGTTGCCATCCACGTACACAAAATCCGGCTGGAGCGAGAGTCCTTCCACAGCTCTTTTCATAGCCAGCATACTGGCGTGGAGAATATTCAGCTCGTCAATCTCCGCCACACTGGCGCGCGCAACACTCCAGCATACAGCCCGGGACTGGATATGATCGTATAACGCATTCCGTTGCTTTTCGGGAATTTTTTTCGAATCCCCCAAGCCGTCAATACCGTGGTCGTCCCCGAGGATAACAGCGGCGGCAACGACATCGCCCGCCAGCGGGCCGCGACCGACTTCGTCCACCCCCGCCACCAGCCTTGGGCTTTTCCTGCCCGGGCCTTTTTTACTGGCTTTTATCTTTATCATTGACTCTTAATCTTTAGCATTCAATTTGTTAAGCAGTTGCACTATTGCGTCAGTCGCGACAATACTGGCGCTTTTCTTTAACGACAAGTGGATCTCCTTATACAGTTTATCCAGCCGATCCAAAGAAGTATTGTTCGTAATCAACTCATTTAACTGCCGCGCAATATTTGCCGGAGTTAAATCGTCCTGAAGCAGTTCAGTAACAATTTTGTCCCCGGCCAGCAAGTTTGGCAAGCCGACGAATTTAATTTTTACAATACGCTTTAGGATGGCAAAGGAAAGGCCCGACATTTTATAGGCAATCACCATCGGCCGTTTCAACAGCATCGCCTCCAGCGTGGATGTGCCGGACGCAATTAAAACCACATCCGATGCCGCCATCACATCGTGTGATCGCCCGGAAAAAACCGTTACCGGCAACCCTGGGTATGACGCGACTATATCGTCTATTTCCTCCAGTCGTTTGGCGTTGGCGGCAGGAATCAAAATACTGAATTCCGGATTATCGCGCAAAACCAGTTCCGCGCCGCGCAAAAACACATCCAGCAGATATCGAACCTCCGACGCCCGGCTTCCCGGTAGTATCGCCAGGTATTTCCTGTCAGATTCCAGTCCCAGGCGCTCCCGCGCAGCCACAACATCATTGACTAAAGGAATTTCATCCGCCAACGGATGCCCGACACAGGCGACAGAGATGTTATTGTCCCGATAAATTTGGGTTTCAAACGGGAACAATGTCAGCATCAAATCCACCGCGCCGGCGATTTTTCCAATCCGTCCCTGCCGCCAGGCCCACACGGATGGACTGACATAGTGCACCGTCGGTGTTCCGTTTTTTTTAATTGCCTTTTCCAGTGAGAGGTTAAAATCCGGCGCATCAATACCGATAAAAACGTCGGGGGGATTTTGGGTAAAGTGGGTACGCAATTGGCGGCGTATGGAGAGGAGTTCGGGCAGGCGCTTTAAAGGCTCAACCAGCCCCATTACAGCGAGTCGATCCATGGGGAAAAGTGACACAAAACCCTGGGCAAGCATTCGCTCTCCCCCAATTCCCTCAAAAGAGCAGTCCGGAAAGCGTCTTTTCATTTCAGTAATCAGATCGGCGCCGAGGATATCACCCGACGCCTCGCCTACAACTATTGCAACCTTTGTTAATTTTTTCATAAGCAGCAGGCGTAGTATACGGTGCTTGATTTAACGCACGATTCCCCGACTGGATGCCGTCAATGAATCAATCAGCACACGAACCGGCTCGCACTTCTCGGTCAGCCCGTGAAGCTCCTCAATCGCTTTTTCGATAGTCAGGCCTTTGCGATAGATAATCTTGTAGGCACGGCCAAGCGTGGCGATATCCTCTTTTGAAAAGCCCCTTCTTTTAAGGCCTTCCATATTGATGCTGCGCGCGGCCGCCGGAGCACCGGCAACAATCATAAACGCTGGAACGTCCTTGCCGATTGCGCTGCCCATTCCGCTAAAACTATGCGCGCCGATGTGGCAAAACTGATGCACAAGGGTATAACCGCCGAGAATTGCCCAATCGCCAACAACCACATGGCCGGCAAGAGACGCATTGTTTACCAGAATACAATGGTCACCTATGACGCTATCGTGACCGACATGAACGTAGGCCATGAGCAGATTATCGTTGCCAATGGTGGTTTCGGAACGGTCCTGCACGGTACCACGATGAATGGTGACACCTTCGCGAATAATGTTATTGTCACCAATGACCAGACGGGTTCTTTCACCCTTGTATTTCAGGTCCGGCGTATCTTCGCCAACGGATGAAAACTGGTAGATCTTATTGTTCTTTCCGATGTGAGTGGGGCCGCGCACTATTACATGAGACGCGATCCGGGTTCCGGCCTCTATCGTCACACCGGCGTCAACAATAGACCAGGGACCGATAACCACGTCATCGGCAATTTTGGCGGAAGGATCGATTATTGCCCGGGAATCTATCATTACATCACTCATTATCAGCCCGCCTGCAATCAAGGAATATCAGTACTGGTGAATCATTCTGCCATTTCTGGAGCCCATCTCCCTCTGACAACTATCCTATCCTTATCCCACCTTTCGGTCAGCACACATAATGGTTGCACCGGTAACCAGCTTGTCATCCACCGTGGCTTTACACTCAAATTTCCATATCCCACGTTTTTCGGACACAACCCGGGCCTCGATATAAATGCGATCCCCCGGCACCACCTGGCGCTTGAACCGTACATTGTCGATTCCGGCAAAGAGGTAAATGGAACCATCCTCCGGCGTTTTATTTACCGTTTTAAACCCCAAAACGCCGCAGGCCTGCGCCATTGCTTCAATAATCAACACGCCTGGAAAAACCGGGAAGTGCGGAAAGTGTCCCTCGAATATTTCTTCGTTCGCGGTAACGTTTTTATAGGCAACAATATATTCACCTTCCACCAACTCGACCACACGATCAATCAACAAAAACGGATACCTGTGTGGCAGGTATTTGCGAATCTCCAAAATATCCATCATACGACGATGCCCCTGATTAATAACTACTGCTAGGATTTTTCTAATTCTTCCAAACGTTTTTCCAAAGCCTTAACCCGGTTGACCCACTCTTCCAATTGCGTGTAGCGAATCGCCGTCCGACGCCACTTCTTCACTTCCTGCAAAGGTGTGGCAGAGGCATATGCACCCGGTTCAGTACTTTTGGTTACGATTGTACCGCCATTAAAATGCGTGTTATCGGCAATGGTTAAATGACCGCTAATGGCAACCGCGCCGCCGAAGGTACAGTTTTTACCGATATGGGTGCTGCCCGCCACGCCGACACAACCTGCTATTGCGGTGCCACTTCCCACATGGACGTTATGGGCCAGGTGCACCTGGTTATCGATAATCACTCCCGCCTCAATAACGGTATCTGTCAAAGCGCCACGATCGATCGTTGTCGACGAACCAATTTCAACATCATCGCCTATCAGGACACCGCCCAACTGGTGTATCTTGATCCACCCCTCTTTACTGGGAGCAAAGCCGAACCCGTCTGATCCGATCACCGTGCCACTGTGGATTGTGACCCGGTGCCCGATAGTAACGCCCGCATAGATTGAAACATTCGCATAGATTAAGCAGTCATCACCTATGCGAGAGCCCTCACCAATGTAGCTTCCGGGATAAACTTCGGTATTCTCGCCGATGACCACACCGTCGCCAATAAAACAGTTGGCTCCCACCGAAGCGGAGGGACTCACCATCGCGGAACTGCTCACAACGGCCGAGCTGTGAATTCCCGCCTTCCGCCGGAGCCGGGTATCGAACAGGCGGCTCAGCCTGGCGTAGCTTTGATAGGGGTTCGAAACGATTAATTTGTTTCCCTTGAATTCATTCGCGTATTCGGCCTGAAGCATCACCGCACCGGCGCCAGTGCGTTCAAGAAGCGGCAAATATTTTGCGGAAGCCATAAATGAGAGACTTTTGGCATCCGCATTTTCCAGGGAAGCGAGAACCCGTACCTCGTATTCCTTGTCTCCGACAAGACTTGCATCGAGAAACTCTGATAAAAAGCCAAGCTTATATAGTTGGGACGACAAGACGACGTACCTTACTTTTTCGCCTTATCGAGTTCAGCCGTGATTTTGTCCGTAATATCAACATCGGGAGAAGCATAGGCGACCGCCTGCTTTTGAATCAGTATATCTATTCCTTCCGATTCAATGATCTTTTTCAGTACATTTTGCAGGACCGGTTGAAGCTCCTGCATTACCTGCTGTGAAGCGGCCGCGTTTTCCGCCTGGATTTTTTTGATAACAAGCTCACGGTCAGCAAGAACATATTGCTCCTTCTTGTTATGCGCGTTGACCTGCTCGGCGCTCCAGGTCATGCCCTTTGTTTCCTTTTCCTTGTTCAGTTGTTGCAAGTCCGCGTTCAGGCTTTCAAACTGGGCAATCATTTTTGCATACTCAGGATTGGCGTTCAGTTTTTTCGCGCTTTCCTGAGCCATTTTGGTATTGCCAAGTGCCGCCTGCGGGTCGAATACCGCCACCTTCTCAGCGGCAAAACAGTACTGCGCAACACCCAGCAAAAAAACCACCGGTAATAATTTAATAAATCGCATAATGTCTCTCTCTATTTGTCTATTTAGTTAAAATCCCGCGCCCATCGTAAACTGGAACGCCTCCCTGCGGTCTCCCGGATTCTCGTTCAGCACTTTTGAATAGCTGAACGTCATCGGGCCAAAGCCAGAAATCCAGGTAAAACCGATCCCGGCGGAAGAACTCAACCGGTCGAGATCAATGTCGGAGCAGTTTCGTTGTTCCGCTCCACAATCGCTTGAAAACACATTGCCCGCATCGACAAACAGCGCAAGTTGCATCGAACGAGTATCCTCGATAAACGGTATCGGCAAAATCAGTTCTGTACTGAATTCCATCAAAATATTTCCGCCGAAAACATCCTGCGTATATCCGGTGGTAGTCATCAGCTTGCCTTCACGACAATTCCGGTACGACGACTGGCTGGGAGGATTCAGCCTCAGCGAGGTCGGGTCCTCGCACAGAACGTAGGTATTTCCATAACCCACATATTCGTTAACGAATTCACCTTCATCCTGCTGCCCGTTTTCATTGATATCCACCCAGGCCCTCGTGCTACGGGCGCCATCCCTATTGTAGTCCTGCCAACCGGAGTAGATGGCTCCTACGGCATTGTCCCTGGTATAGTACTGCTCCGGCCGGGTTCCTTTCGGTCCCAATGACGAACGACGGAAGCCCCTTACCGAACCGAACCCGCCGGCATAAAAGTTTTCAAAAAACGGTAACTGATCCATCTCGCCGTACCCGTCACCATACCCAAGGGTGGTTTTAAAACGCAAGGTAAAATCTCCCACCAGGGGCTTGAATGCCTGCGCATCGTAGGTGACCTTGTAATATTCGAGATCACTGCCCGGTATCGTCGCTTCCACCGACAGTCGTTGGGATGTTCCGCGGGTCGCAAGAACACCGCGGTTCAGGGTGATCCGGCTCCAGTTAAAGTTAACCATGCCGCTGTCGTACTTGGTACCGTATTTGTTCAGGAAGCCGGGCTCGGTCTCCACCAGTTCATCTTCGGTAACCAGGTAGGTCGGCAGCAAAAATTCAGAGTCGACACCGCTCAGAATATAACGTTCAAAATCGGACTGGGTAATATAGTTCATACCCACACCCAATGTGGGGCTGGTCAGAATTTCCTTTGATGCGTACGCGCCGGTGTCAATTTCCTGGTGATTGAATCCAAAACCAGCCCCCACCCGGGAAATTTCCGATACCGGATAGCCAAAGTTGACCATGCCGCCGTAGGCGTCAGCGGTATATTCAAACGAATTGATCGTACTGAAATCCCGGGTGCGGTAGAACAGGTTGAACCCCCGGCTGACCCCATCCGGGGTGAAATACGGATCGTTATAGCTGTAGCTGTACAAGGTCTGGAATCGGTTCTTGTTGATACCGAAGCTGACCTGCTTGCCGGTACCAAGCCAGTTGCTCTGTTGGACATTTACACCCAGTGTCAGGCCATAGGTTTCGGCGTAGCCAATACTTGCGGTAATACTTCCCGACGGCTGCTCCTCGACAGTATATTCCACATCGACCATATCCGCGGTGCCGGGAACGTCTTTCTTTTCCACCGTCACTTCCTTGAAATAGCCGAGCCGTTCCATCCTTATCTTTGATTGTTCGATCAACGCGTTGGATGCCGATGCGCCTTCAATCTGGCGCAGCTCTCGGCGCAGAACCTCATCGCTGGTCTTGGTATTGCCGCGAAATTCCACGCGCCTTACATAAACCCGGCTGCCGGGATCAATGAAGAAAGTCAGGTCGACAGTATTTTCTTCTTCATTTTTCTCCGGTATTCCTTCCACCGAGGCGTTGGTATAGCCGGCATTTCCCAACAGCGAGGTGATGTATTCCGACGTATCCGTCATCAACCGCTGTGAAAACCGATCGCCCGGGCGCAGCAACACCAGCCCTTTCAACCTCTCTTCCGGTAAAATGGGATCGCCCGCCAGGTCCACTGACTTGATCGTGTAAATATCGCCCTCTTGAATATTCAGGGTGATAAATACTGATTCCTTGTCGGGGCTGACGGATACCTGACTCGACAATACCTGAAAATCCAGGTAACCACGATCCAGATAAAAAGATTCCAGGGTTTCTATATCGCCAGTAAGTGTTTCCTTGACGTAGTTGTCCGCACTGGAAAAGAATTTCCACCACACCGACTCTTTGAGTTCAAAGGCATCGAGCAGTTCTTCATCGGTAAACACGGTATTGCCGACGATATTGATGTGTTTGATGCTGGCGGATTTCCCTTCGTCGATTTCGATGGTGAGGCCCACCATGTTATTGGGCAGTTCCTCGATCTTGGTTTCGACCGTTGCGCCGTATCGAGAGCGACCGACATACTGGCGCTCCAGTTCCCGCGTGATTTGTTGCAGTGTGTGGCGCTGGAGAATTTCACCCTCGGCAATATCGTTATCGGTTAAAACCTCTGTCAACTGCTCATCTTTAATGGCTTTATTACCTTCCAGCTCCACCGATTTGATCGCGGGACGCTCCTGTAAAATAACCACCAGCACGTTGCCGTCACGCGCCACCTGAACGTTGGTGAAAAAGCCGGTTGCGAACAAGGACCGAATAATTTCCCTCACGTCCTCGCTGTCGATCTCTTCCCCCACACTGACGGGCATGGCGGCAAATACCGGGCTGGCGGAAACCCGCTGCAGGCCCTCCAGCCGGATATCCTCAACCCGAAAAGTGACGGCAAAAGCCGATGCCGATGACAAAACCAGCGCGAGAACAGCCAAAAGTCGCTTCATATCAAATAAGGAATTCAATCAAACTCTTCTTTTTTGTTGTAGTAAATTACCACCCGTTCAAACACATTGAACGGTCGCTTTTTTTAGTGCCCGCGGGCACCAGGGGTTTTGGGTTCTAAAGGCGCAGAATGTCGTTATAAGAAGCCAAAATTATCATGAAGAGCACCACCAGCAATCCCAATTGATAACCTATCATCTGGGCGCGTTCCGGCAGCGGGCTCCCCTTTATCATCTCTATCAATGAATACAATATCTGTCCGCCGTCAAACACGGGGATCGGTAACAAATTGATAACGCCGAGAGAAATACTGATCATCGCCAGGAAGCTGATGAAACTCCACATCCCCGCCCGGCCCGAATCGCCGGCAACTTTAGCAATGCCTATCGGTCCACTCAAGTTTTTAGTGGATATTTCCCCCAAAATCAGTTTTTTCATTGACAGCAGGACAAAACTCGTTGTCTCCCAGGTCTCCTTGGCACCGGCGCCAAGCGCTTCAATGAAGTTGTACTCTTCAATGGTGTAAAAGTCCGGAGGTGTATTCGAAATAGCGGCGCCTATTTGCCACCGGCTCGCCCCATCGGCTGCCTTCTCCGCTGCAACAGGCTGTACCGGAACACGTATCTCCCGGCCGTTTCGGTTAACCGTTATATCCAGTCGGTCGCCTTCGGTAGCTTGGATGCGCTCGATAAAATCGTTGATTGAAGCCGGCTTCTCCGCATTCACCGCCACAACCCGGTCGCCCTTCTGTAAACCGGCCTGCAACGCGGGAGAATTTTCAGTCAGCCCGGCAATGTAAACTTCATCGGCCTTTGACGCCCAGAAACTGAACCCGAAATCGGCGATGGGGTCGGGCTCTTCAGCATCACGCAGCCAGTTGTCGAGTACCACCGGGGACATATAAACCATATCGGAATCCGGATACCTGACCGCCAGAGTCAACTCACCACTTTCACCTAAACGCTCGATTAAGGCAAAGGTCACCGCTCGTTGGGTGGGCGTTTTTTCGCCATCCACGGCAACAATTTCCTGTCCCGGCTCCAGGCCTGCCCGGTCAGCCAGCGAACCTTCGATAACCTCGCCAACAATCGGCGCGAGGCCGACTGACCCATGCACGAAGGTCAACAACCAGTAAAGCAGGAAGGCGAGAAAGAAATTAACGGCGGGACCCGCGGCGGCAATGATGATTCGCTTGATCGGTGGCTGCCGGTTAAAGCTCCGGGGCAGGTCTTCCTCGGCGACATCGCCCTCTTTTTCATCGAGCATTTTGACGTAGCCGCCCAGTGGAATGGCGGATAGAGCGAACTCGGTGCCGTGCTTGTCTTTCCAGGCCAATAAACGGCTGCCGAAACCGATGGAAAAGCGAAGTACCTTCACCCCGGACAGACGGGCGGCGATAAAGTGGCCGTACTCGTGCACCCCCACCAGAATACAAATGGCGATCAGGAACCAGGCGATTGTCGTTAAAGTAGTGACCACTGAATTACCAAATATTTATCTACATTTTTTTACAAATTACTTGGGTCGATTTTCCTTGCCTTCCCCTGTCCTTCCGACACGTCGCACCCACCGTGCCTAAAAACCAATCGCTAAAGCGCCGCGATCATCTCCCGCGCCTGGGCCCGCGCCCGAAAATCTGCATCTATGACCGCGCTTAACGTATCTGGTTCGCAGGAGACCCAGCTTTCGAGCACCTCCGAAATAACCTTCGCGATATTCGGGTAGGCCAGGTTGCCGGCGAGGAAATTCTCCACCGCAATTTCATTGCTGGCATTTAGAGCAACCGGATATGTGCCTCCGGTCTCCATCGCGTCCACGGCCAGCCTCAGGCAGGGAAATCGCTGGTAATCCGGCTCAAAAAACGAGAGTTCACCGAGCCGGAAAAAATCGAGAGGTTCGACGTTGGAGGTAATGCGTTCAGGCCACCCCAGGCAATAGGCTATCGGCGTGCGCATATCGGGATTACCCATCTGCGCCACCACCGACCCGTCGATATACTCCACCATGGAGTGAACGATACTCTGTGGATGGATAACCACTTCGATTTCATCGCTGCCGGCACCGAACAGCCATCTCGCTTCGATATATTCCAGCCCTTTATTCATCATCGTGGACGAGTCCACGGAAATCTTCCGGCCCATAGACCAGTTTGGATGCGCGCAGGCTTCGTCAGGCGTTACCTTGTGCAGGCGCTCCGGTGGCAGCTCACGAAACGGACCGCCCGAGCCCGTCAACAGGATTCGCCGCACGCCCACATCCTTTAGTGAGGCGTAACCGCCAGGCAAACACTGGAATATTGCGTTGTGCTCACTATCGACCGGCAGGATGATGGCGTTGGCCTGTCGCGCCATATCGGTAAAAAGGCGCCCGGCCATTACCAGGGATTCCTTATTGGCAAGCAGTACCCGCTTGCCTGCCGATACCGCTGCCATGGTCGGGGAGAGGCCCGCCGCTCCGACAATCGCCGCCACCACCACATCCACGTCAACCTCGGCGGCTACCTGGACAACCCCTTCCTCTCCCGAAAGTACGGTGGTATCGCAACTAGAGCCAATCAGATCCTGCTTCAACTGCTCAGCGAGGTTTTCGTTTCGGATCACAGCGTAACGTGGATTAAATTCATAACATTGACGAGCCAACGCGGCAACCTGGGAATGCGCCGTCAGGGCATGAACACGGAACCGGTCCGGGTGAGAACGAATGACATCGAGGGTGCTCAACCCGATGGAGCCCGTGGAACCTAGAATCGTCACCCGCTGCATCGCCAATCGCCTATAGGGACCAATTAGTCAGGATAATCGTGAGCGAAAATACCGGTACGGCGGCAACCAGGCCGTCGATCCGGTCGAACACCCCGCCGTGGCCGGGGAGCAGATGGCCACTGTCCTTAACCCCCCGATGGCGCTTGACCATGCTTTCGAGCAGGTCCCCCACCACCGACACCAGGGCCGCCGGCGCCACTACAATCTGCAGGGTCGCCCAGTCCTGGCCGTTGAACGCGAGGTTGTACAGCGCCCCCACCACCAGCGAAAACAAAAGGCCGCCCCAGACGCCTTCCCAGGATTTTCCCGGACTCACGTTGGGCGCGAGTTTTCGCTGCCCGAACCGGCGACCGGAGAAGTAGGCGCCCACATCGGCCGCCGCGACAATCAGCACCAGCATCAGCACCAGCCAGGGGCCGAGCGGTGTATGCCGCAAGTATATGCAGCCTACCCAGGCGGGAATCAGCACAAACCAGCCCATCAGAAGGCGGGTTGGGCGCGCACCCCAGAGCACGGAGCTGGAGGGATAACCTTGTATCCAGAGCAGGGCAAGACACCACCAACCCGCGGCGAACAGGAGGAACAACTGCAGTTTGGGAACATCAAAAGTCCAATCCAGGCCCCAGGCCACTGCCACGCCCACCACCATGGTCATGGCAATGTAAGCCAGGCGGGCCGCAACAATCGAGATTCCGGCAAGATTCGACCACTCCCACAACGCCAGGCAAAACACCAGGCCGACAAACGTGGCGAAGACATACCAAGGGGAAAAAAACAGCACCGCGACAAAGGTCACCAACAGTGCCAACGCGGTGATAACTCGTTGTTTAAGCACGAACGACCTCTCGTTCGAGCTGATCACCGGTCTTGCCGAATCGACGCTGGCGACAATAGTAGTCATCGACCGCCTTCTTCAGGGCTTCCGCATCAAAGTCAGGCCACAGCAGGTCACTGAAGTAAAGCTCCGCGTAGGCCGCCTGCCAGAGAAGAAAATTGCTGATGCGAATTTCGCCGCCGGTGCGGATCAATAAATCGAGGGGAGGTAATTCACGCGTGCATAGATGCCGCGCCAACAGCGCTTCATCAATAGTGTGCGGGGCCAGTTGTCCGCCTTCGACCAGTTCCGCCAGCGCCCGCGCCGCCTGGGCAATATCCCAGCAGCCGCCGTAATCCGCCGCGATAACCAATGTCGCATCGCCGTCGGAGGCAATGGTTTCCGCCTCCTCAATGGCCGCGCAGAGGCGTTTGCTGAATCGCTGCCGGTTGCCGATCACTTTGAGAGCGACGTTTTCATCCGCAAGCTTTTTGGCTTCTTTTTTAAGATAGCTGTGGAAGAGGCCCATCAGAGCTTCGACTTCCTTCGGCGGACGTTTCCAGTTTTCACTGCTGAAAGCGAACAGGGTCAGCGTATTGACGCCCTGTTCCCGGCAGGCACCAAGAACATCCCTGATACGCTCCACACCCGCCCTGTGCCCGGCAATACCTTGTTTTCCGTGCTTTTTCGCCCATCGGTTATTGCCATCCATGATGATTGCGACATGTCGCAAAGGGTGTGTGCTCATTGATCATTCCCCGCCGAAGAAAATGGAAATTAAATTTCCATCAAATCCTTTTCTTTCGCAGCCAGGTGACCGTCCACTTCGGCGATATACTTGTCGGTGATTTTCTGAATCTCATCGTGAAAACGGCGATCGTCATCCTCGCTGATTTCCTTTTCCTTCAACAATTCTTTCACCGTTGCCAGCACATCGCGACGAATATTGCGAATGGAAACCCGTGCCGATTCGGCCTCATTCTTCGCCTGCTTGATGTAGCCCTTGCGGGTTTCCTCGGTCAGCGGCGGCATGGGGACACGAATAAGTTCACCGGTGGTTACCGGGTTCAGGCCCAGGTCGGACTTCATGATGGCTTTTTCGATTTCCGGCACCATGCTCTTTTCCCACGGACTGATGGACAAGGTTCGCGCATCCAGCACCGAAATATTCGCCACCTGCGACAGCGGCGTATCGTTGCCGTAGTAGGACACCATCACACCGTCGAGAATGCTCGAATGGGCGCGGCCGGTACGGATTTTGTTGAAGTTGGTGTTCAGCACTTCGACGCTCTTGCTCATTCGGCTTTGAGCATCTTTTTTAATGTCATTCAGCATTGTCTACCGCCTCTTCGATAAGTGTCCCTTCCTCCTTACCCACAACAATATTCAACAGGGCTCCCGCCTTGTCCATTTTGAATACCCGCACCGGCATCTTGTGATCGCGGCACAGACAGATGGCGGTAAGATCCATCACGCCCAGTTTGTCCGTCAGCACCTTGTCGTAACTCAACGTATCGTAACGCTTCGCGTCGGGGTCCTTCATCGGGTCTGCTGTATAAACCCCATCGACTTTGGTGGCCTTGAGCACCAGCTCGGCACCCACTTCGATACCGCGCAGGCAGGCGGCTGAATCCGTGGTAAAAAACGGGTTGCCGGTACCGGCGGAGAAGATCACCACTTCGTTGTTCTCCAGCAGGCGAATTGCCTTGCGCCGGTCGTAATGGTCGGTCACGCCGGTCATGGAGATGGCGGACATTACCGTGGAGGAAATATTGGAGCGTTCCAGCGCATCCCGCATCGCCAGCGCATTCATTACCGTCGCCAGCATGCCCATATGATCGCCGGTTACCCGGTCCAGGCCGGCGCGGTTGAGCGCCGCGCCGCGAAACAGGTTGCCGCCGCCGATAACCAAACCCACCTGAACACCAATACCCACCAACTGGCCGATTTCCAGCGCCATTTTGTCCAGTACCTTTGGATCGATACCGAAACCCTCGTCTCCCATTAACTGCTCACCGCTGAGCTTTAACAGTATCCGTTTATATTTCCGGTCAGAAGTCGAGGGCATATATATCTCCTAAAAAATGTCCGCTAAAAAAATTCGCGAAAGTGTATCAGTAAAAAGGCGGGAGATGTATCCCGCCTTTTCGATCAGAACCAGGCTTCCAGCACCACTGGCAGCGCGGGATTTTATCAGGACTTGGACGCGGCAACCTGGGCGGCCACTTCCGCGGCAAAGTCCTCCTGCTTGCGTTCGATACCCTCACCTACTTCGTAGCGAACGAAAGAGACCACATCCGCACCGGCGTTCTTGACGAGTTTGCCCACGGTAATTTCCGGATCCTTCACGAACGGCTGCTCCAACAGGCTGCTTTCCTTCAGGAACTTGTTGATCCGGCCAATCATCATTTTTTCAACGATTTCAGCGGGTTTACCTTCCATATCCGGCTGCGCCTTAATGATTTCCCGCTCCTTGTTGACCACTTCTTCCGGCATATCTTCTGGGCGAACCACCTGCGGATTCACCGCCGCCACATGCATGGCCACATCGCGGGCGAGTTCAACACTGCCGCCGGTCAGCTGTACCAGCACGGCAATGCGGTTATTGGAGTGAACATAGGCGCCCACCAGGCCGCCTTCCGGCTGACAAAAAGCCACCCGGCGCACACCGATGTTCTCGCCGATTTTCTGTACCAGTGCCTGGCGGGTATTTTCCAGGTTTTCATCAACCAGGGCTGCCACATCGGCAGCCTTTTCGTTGTAGGCTTTTTCGGTGACGGTTTCAACAAATGCCAGGAAACTGCTGTCGCGGGCAACGAAGTCGGTTTCACTGTTGACTTCCACCACCACGCCGCAACTGCCATCGTCGGCCACTTTGGCGGCAACGACACCCTCGGCCGCGGTTCTGTCGGCTTTTTTCGCCGCTTTCAGGCCGGACGCCTTGCGCAGGTTTTCAATCGCCAGTTCGATATCGCCGTCCGTTTCAACCAGCGCTTTTTTGCACTCCATCATTCCCAGACCTGTACGCTCACGGAGTTCTTTAACTAAAGAAGCAGTAACTGCCATCTTGTGTTCCTCAATATTTTCTGGTCAGAAGATTTAAAAAAGGGGGCATGCCCCCTTTTCCTGATCGGGTCCACGGTGCGCGGACCTTGTGCTTGTGTGCGGGTGCGCCTGAATCGCGCACCGCATGGGACGTTTAGCTGTTTTCCGCAGCCTTGTTGTCCGCGACTTCTTCAACAAATTCGTCTTTGTTTGGAGCGCTCCTGGACTCGTTAATTCCCTCCAGGCAAGCATCCGCCACGGCGGTTACGTACAGCTTGATTGCACGGATGGCGTCGTCGTTGCCGGGAATCACATAATCCACACCGGAGGGGTCACTGTTGGTATCCACAACACCGATTACCGGAATGCCCAGTTTATTGGCTTCCTGGATAGCGATTCGCTCGTGCTCCACGTCGATAACGAACATGGCATCCGGCAAGCCGCCCATATCCTTAATACCGCCGATGGAAGATTCGAGCTTGTCCATCATACGGGTGCGCATCAGGGCTTCTTTCTTGGTGAGCTTGTCAAACGTACCATCCCTGCTCTGGGTTTCCAGATCGCGGTATCGCTTGATGGAAGCACGGATGGTTTTGTAGTTGGTGAGCATGCCGCCCAGCCAGCGGTTGCTGACGTAGGGCATACCGGCGCGTTCCGCCTGCTCTTTAATAGCCTTCTGGGCCGAACGCTTGGTACCGACGAAGAGAATCTTTTTCTTCTGGCTGGCCATTTTCTTGACCACGGCCAGGGCGTCGTTGAAAGCCGGAACAGTCTGTTCCAGATTGATGATGTGAATCTTGTTGCGGGCGCCAAAGATAAACTGTCCCATCTTCGGGTTCCAATAGCGGGTCTGGTGGCCGAAATGCACACCAGCCTGCAGCATATCGCGCATGCTAACTGTAGGCATAGATAATTCCTGAACTGTTGGGTTAGGCCTCCATATACCCCACCGATCAACCGCTTGGCCTATGACTGAAATTAAATTAGCCATCTGGCCGAAGCAGCACCCAGACCGATGTGCCGGTATATGTGTGACGTTAAAAGGTTTAAAAGTACCGGCTGGCGGCCCATGGTCGCCAGCTCGGGCGCGCTTTATACCACATATGCCCTAAAATAGGAAGAAACTGAAACCAAAACAAACCGCCACACCGCCAGTCCAACAAAGCAGGCCAATTTAGTTTAAAATGCCTGCCATTTAAAATGGACCAGCCGAACCCCAAGCAGTAGATATTATGTCAGTTACCATCAAAACAGCGGACGAAATCCAGAAAATGCGCATTGCCGGCCGTTTGGCGGCCGAAGTGCTGGAAATGATAGAAAGCCACGTCCAACCCGGCGTCAGCACGGCCGAACTCGACCGTATCTGCCACGACTATATTACCCGGGAGCAAAAGGCCATTCCGGCGCCGCTCAACTATAAAGGGTTTCCCAAGTCCATCTGCACCTCGGTCAACCAGGTTGTATGCCATGGCATCCCATCGGAAAAGAAGGTATTGAAGAGCGGCGATATCATCAATATCGATATCACGGTTATCCACGATGGCTTCCACGGTGACACCAGCAAGATGTTTATGGTGGGCGAAGTGGCGCCGCACGCCCACCGCCTGGTCAAGGTCACCCAGGAATGCCTGTATAAAGGTATAGAGCTGGTGCGGCCCGGCACCAAGCTCGGCGATATCGGCCACGCAATCCAGGCCCACGCCGAAAAGAATCACTTTTCCGTGGTGCGGGAATACTGCGGCCACGGCATTGGCCGGATTTTTCACGAAGACCCGCAGGTACTGCACTACGGCGTCAAAAACACCGGCATGGAACTGCGCGAAGGCATGACTTTTACCATTGAACCGATGATCAATGCCGGCAAGCACCACACCAAACTCAAGCGCGATGGCTGGACCGTGGAAACAAAGGACGGTCGGCTTTCCGCCCAGTGGGAACATACCCTCGCCGTCACCAGCGATGGTGTCGAGGTACTGACCGCGCGCCGAGAGGAATCCTTTTAAATAGTGTTAACAGGCCCCGATATGCCTCCAGCCGCGGAATTCAACATTCCCGAATACCCCTGCCAACCGCTGTTTTTCAATCAGCGGCGGTTTCGGGAGGATCTTGCCGGCAAACAGCCCCGGATCATGGTCTTCAAGGAAGCGATCGCCGGCGTCAACGCCCATTTCAAGCAACGCTTCCTGGAAGGCGACGATATTCGTTACCTGATTTACGAGCGCTCGGATTTTATCGACCTGATCCTGCATTACGCCTGGCACCAGCACGCCTGGGACGACGACATTTCCCTGATAGCCGTCGGCGGCTACGGTCGCGGTGAGCTGCACCCCAACTCCGATATCGACATCCTGGTTCTGCTGGATAACAGGGCCGGCAAGAAATACGACGACAATATTCGCTCGTTCGTCACCTTCCTGTGGGATATCGGCCTTGAAGTCGGCAGCAGCGTGCGCACGCTGAAAGAGTGTATCGCCATCGCCAAAAAAGATATCACCGTTGCCACCAACGTTATCGAAGCCCGCCGGATTGCCGGCAACGACGAGCTGCGTGATCAACTCCAGGTGCGCACAGGGCCGGAGTATATGTGGCCGGTGGATGCGTTCTTCAAAGCCAAATGGGAAGAGCAACAGGAACGGCACAAACGGCACAACAACACCGAATGCAACCTTGAGCCAAATATCAAAAACGCGCCGGGCGGGTTGCGCGATATCCAGATGATCAACTGGGTCGCCAAGCGGTTTTTCGCGGTACCGAAACTGAAACACCTGGAAGGCAGGGGGTTTTTTACCGAACACGAATTCGGCATCCTGCGCCAGGGTGAGGAGTTTTTATGGCGCGTGCGCTACGGCGTGCACACACTGGCAGGTCGCGCCGAGGAAAGGCTGCTGTTTGAATACCAGCGCGAACTGGCCAGAATGTTCGGCTATCAGGATTCCGAAAAGGGACTCGCCGTCGAACAGTTCATGCACAAATACTACAAAACCGTTATCGCCCTGAGCGAACTGAACGATGTGCTGCTGCAGTATCTCGCCGAAGTCATCAACCATAAAAAGCGGCCCAGAATCGTTCCGATCAACAACCGCTTTCAACTGCGCGACCAGTTTATCGAGGTGACGCGCGATTCGGTGTTCGATGAAACTCCCAGCGCACTGCTGGAAATTTTCCTGTTGATGGGACAGGACCTTTCCATCAAAGGCGTGCGCGCCTCCACTATCCGGCTTATGCGCGAGCGCCGCTGGCTGATCGACGATAACTTCCGGACAAATCCGGAAAACAACCAGATGTTCCTCGCGTTGTTTTCCCTGAAATACGGACTGGTGTCACAACTAAAACGCATGAAGCGTTACGGTATTCTCGGTCGCTACCTGCCCGAGTTCGGACGAATCATCGGGCAAATGCAGTACGATCTCTTTCACCGCTATACCGTTGACGCCCACACGATTCTGGTGATTAAAAACCTGCGCCGCTTCACCTACCCCGAAGAGGAAAAACAATTTCCCATTGCCGCGCATATTATGAAGCGCATCGCCAAACCGGAACTGCTGTATCTCGCCGGGCTGTACCACGATATCGGCAAGGGCCGCGGTGGCGACCACTCAACCCTGGGCGCGGTGGACGCGGCAAAATTTTGCGAGCGGCACGGCTTCAGCGGCGTTGATACACGCCTGGTTGTGTGGCTGGTGGAAAAGCATCTGCTGATGTCCTACGTGTCGCAAAAGCAGGATATTTCCGATCCGGAAGTCATCCATAATTTTGCCGTCGAAGTGTCCGACCAGAAACGGCTCGATTATCTTTACGCACTGACGGTGGCCGATATGTCCGGCACCAACCCGGACTTGTGGAATACCTGGCGCGCCAGCCTGCTGCGTCAACTCTACCTGGAAACCAAGCGGGCGTTGCGGCGCGGCCTGGAAAAACCGATTGACCAAAGCGAAATCGCGGCCGAAACCCAAAAGCTGGCGGCCATGCGCCTGGCGGATAAAAGTATCAGCGAGGAGCAGGCGCGCGCAGTCTGGACCGATATGAGCGACGAATACTTTATCCGCGAGGGCCACCTGGACATTGCCTGGCAAACGGAAGCAATAATCAAACATCCGCCCAACGAAACAATCATTCTGATTCGCGAAACCACGCAATTCCAGTTCGAAGGCGCGACCCAGATATTTATTCGCATGAAAAATGCGCAACACGTTTTCTCCGCCGTCGCCAACGCGCTTTCGCAACAAAACCTGAATATTCAGGATGCACGGGTTTACAATTCCAAAAGCGGTTTTACTATCGATACCTTTTACGTGCTCGACGAAAACCACCAACCCATCGGCAACGACCCGGAACGATATCGCCGAATTCGCCAAGCCCTGCTCGACGAGTTGAACCTGGTGAGGGAATACCGCGAGGTCGTACGTCGCCGCACGCCGAGACAGTTGAAACAGTTTTCGATTCCGACACGCACCAGCATCAGCAACGATACCGTCAGTGGCTGCACCGTTCTGGAAGTCATCAGCCCCGACCGAACCGGTCTGCTGGCCACCATCGGCCGCATATTCATGGATTTTAATATCCAGTTGCAGAACGCAAAAATTTCCACTCTGGGTGAACGGGTGGAAGACGTATTTTTTATCACCGACATTGACGGTAACCCATTAAGCGACCCCGCTGTTTGCCAGGCGCTGCAAAAGGAAATCTGCCTGCGCCTGGACAGTCACGTGGAAAAAGAGTTAGCCAGTTAAAAAGAATAAACAATGAACCCTGATCTCGAGCGATTGCATGCTTATCCGTTTGAAAAACTCCGGGCCTTGACGCAAGACGCGACCCCGCCGGCGGACAAGAGCTTCATCTCCCTGTCGATAGGTGAACCGAAACACGCGCCCCCACAATTCGTGCTGGATTCGCTGGTGGAAAACCTGGGCAAAATTGCCAGCTACCCCAGCACCAAAGGCCAACCGGAACTGCGCGCCGCCATATCCAGTTGGGCGGAAACCCGATTCAAACTCAAGCCTGGCGGTTTATGCCCGGAAACCCAAGTGCTGCCGGTCAACGGCACACGCGAAGCCCTGTTCGCGTTTGCCCAGGCAAGCATCGACCGCGGGCAAGAAAATCCCACGGTTATTTTGCCCAACCCGTTCTACCAGATTTACGAAGGAGCCGCCCTGCTTGCCGGCGCCAAAACAGTATTCCTGAACTGTACACGGGAAAATAATTTTATTCCGGACTTCGATTCCCTCGACGACGGCACCCTGCGGGATTGTCAACTTGCCTTTATCTGTTCTCCAGGCAATCCCACCGGTTCGGTTATGTCTTCGGCGGACTTCCGGAAGATTATTACCCTGGCGGACAAGTATGATTTCGTTATTGCCAGCGACGAGTGTTACTCCGAATTGTACTTCGACGAAGCCAACCCGCCATACGGGCTCCTCCAGGCCTGCGCCGAAATGGGACGGGACGATTTTGCCCGCTGCGTGATTTTTCACAGCCTGTCAAAACGCTCCAACCTGCCCGGCCTGCGATCGGGTTTTGTCGCCGGCGATAAAAGTATCATCGGCAAATTCCTGCAATACCGCACTTACCACGGCTGCGCCATGCCCCTGCCCTCGCAGTTGGCCAGTATTAATGCGTGGCAGGACGAAAAGCATGTGCGGGAAAACCGAAAGGTTTATACCCAAAAATTCGCCGCCGTCGTCGACATATTAAAAGAGGTTCTTCCGGTCGGCATGCCGGATGCGAGCTTTTATTTGTGGCCGGAAACACCTATCGCCGATACGGATTTTGCCAAAGCGTTGTACGCGGCGGAAAACGTGATGGTGCTGCCGGGCAGCTTTCTCGCGCGTGAAACTTCCGGCGGCAACCCCGGCAGCCACCGTGTTCGTATTGCGCTGGTGGCACCTTACGAAGAATGCGTGGAAGCAGCGCACCGCATCAGCCGCTTTGTTCAGGCCCTAAAATAAGTATGCTCGATTCAAGCGTTAAAAACCTGCCAAAAAAAGAGCGCGTCAGTTTCGTGTTGCAGGAACTGCAGCGCCTGTATCCGGACCCGCCGATTCCACTGGATCACAAGGATTCCTACACACTGCTGGTCGCGGTTTTATTATCCGCGCAATGTACGGACGAAAGAGTCAACAAGGTGACACCGGAGCTGTGGAAGCTGGCGGACAACCCCTTCGACATGGCCCGCCAACCGGTGGAAAAAATCAAGGAGATTATCCGGCCCTGCGGCCTGTCGCCGCAGAAATCCAAAGCCATTAAAACGCTTTCCCAAATACTCGTGGACAAATACAACGGCCGGGTACCGGGGGACATGCAGGCACTGGAACAATTACCCGGCGTTGGTCACAAAACCGCAAGCGTGGTTGTGTCCCAGGCGTTTGGCGAACCGGCCTTTCCGGTGGACACTCATATCCACCGGCTGGCCCAACGCTGGGGACTGACCAACGGGAAAAACGTGGCCCAGACAGAAAAGGATTTGAAACGGCTGTTTCCCAGGGAAAGCTGGAACAAACTCCACCTACAGATTATTTATTATGGCCGCGAATTTTGTTCCGCCCGAAGCTGCGACGGGACCGTCTGCAATATTTGCCGAACCTGTTATCCCCGGCGCAGAAAATCATTGAAAACAAAAAAGGCGTAAAGCGCTGTCGAAACGGCAAACGGTGCGACCAACGGCCTAATTTGTTATCCTAGTGTGGTGTAAGGCGGGTAAGCAATGGTCCGACACTTCGGGCGCCACCCGCCCTACGATGAACTTCAAACCTTGCTCGAATAATATGACAACCATTTACGGCATAAAGAATTGCGACACCGTGAAAAAGACCCTTCGGTGGCTCGATTCCCACAAAGTGAGTTATACCTTTCACGACTTCAGGAAGGACGGCCTGGACCGAGCCAAAGTTCTCCAGTGGCTGGAAAAGATCGGAGCGGACACCCTGATTAACAAACGCGGCACGACTTGGAAGCAACTACCGGAAACCGAGAAAACGCAACTGGCGGAAGGCAACGGTGTCGACGTCATCCGTGAAAATCCGACCCTGATCAAACGCCCGCTGGTCGAGTCGGGTAAAAAAGTGATGGTAGGATTCAACGAAACCGAATTTCAGAAATTATTTAAAGTTTGAGTAAAAACGGGAAGATAATATGACCAGCTTATACAGCCTCGGCGTCGGTATCGGCACCCAGAACAGCAAAGGGGAATGGCTCGAAGTCTTTTTTCCCCAACCTCTCGTTAAACCCGACGAGCAAATATCGCAGACATTTATCGATGTTCTCGGCTACCAGGGCGGGAATGAAGCGCTCCCTCTGACCACGTCGCATATCGATGCGCTGGAGAAAGCGTTCCATGAATCCGGCAACAACGCGCTGTCGGAGCTGCTGGGCAATATCAAAAGCAGCATGCGCCCCCTGGTGGCTGTTTTGCTTGAAACCGACGATGGCCCCGTCTCGGTACCGGAAGCCTACTTGAAACTTCACCTGCTTTCACACCGCCTGGTAAAACCACACGAAACCAACCTGACCGGCATATTTTCCTGCCTGCCCAATGTCGCCTGGACCAACATGGGCGCAATCGACCTGGAAGAACTGCCGAAGCGTCAATTACAGGCGAGACTGGATGGCAAACTGCTATCGATAGACAGCGTCGACAAGTTTCCCAGAATGACCAATTACGTGGTGCCCAAGGGTGTGCGGATTGCCGATACCGCCAGGGTACGCCTCGGTGCCTACCTGGGTGAGGGCACCACTGTCATGCACGAAGGCTTTGTCAATTTCAACGCGGGAACGTTGGGAACCAGTATGGTGGAGGGACGTATTTCCGCTGGCGTTGTGGTGGGCGACGGCTCCGACCTGGGCGGTGGTTGCTCGACCATGGGTACCCTCTCCGGCGGTGGCAATATTATTATTTCCGTGGGTAAGGAGTGCCTGCTGGGCGCCAACGCCGGTCTGGGCATCCCGCTCGGCGATCGCTGCACCATCGAATCCGGCCTGTACGTGACAGCCGGCACCAAAGTCGTGGTGCTCGACGACCAGAATAACGAAGCGGCGAAAGTAAAAGCGCGCGAGCTTGCCGGCAAGTCCGACCTGCTTTTCCGTCGCAACTCGCTTACCGGCGCCGTCGAGTGCAAAACCAATCGCTCCGCCATTGTGCTAAACGACGAACTGCACGCAAATAATTAAAGAAGAGTTACCTATGTCCCCGACCGTTCAGCTCGCCTGCGATTTAATTGAATGCCGTTCGGTCACGCCGGAAGATGGCGGTTGCCAGGAATTGATGATCAACCGCCTGGCAGCTTTGGGATTTTCCGTCACGCCCCTGCCCTTCGGCGACGTTAAAAACTTCTGGGCCACGCGCGGCGACAGCGGCCCTTTGTTTGTTTTCGCCGGCCACACCGACGTTGTGCCTGTCGGCGAGGAGAGCGCCTGGCGGCATTCTCCATTCACACCAACCATTGACAATGGCCTGCTCTACGGGCGCGGCGCCGCCGATATGAAAGGCAGCCTCGCGGCGATGGTCACCGCCTGCGAAAAATTTATTTCGCAACACCCCGACCACAATGGCCGCATCGGCTTTTTGATTACCAGCGACGAAGAAGGCATTGCCATTAACGGCACCGTAAAAGTGGTCGAGTGGCTGGAACAGCAAAATGAAAAAATCACCTGGTGCCTGGTGGGAGAACCGTCGAGCACATCCAAGGTCGGCGATGTTATCAAAAACGGTCGTCGCGGTTCGCTCGGTGGCGAACTACTTGTTAAAGGCACGCAGGGGCACGTGGCCTATCCGCACCTGGCGGATAACCCCATTCACAGAGTTGCGCCGACACTGACGGAACTGGCTGCGGAAGTGTGGGATAACGGCAATGAATTTTTCCCGGCCACCAGTTTCCAGATATCCAATATCAACAGTGGCACCGGTGCTACCAATGTCATTCCCGGCACGGCGAAAGTGATTTTTAATTTCCGCTTTTCCACCGAAGTGACGGCGGAGCAACTAAAAATGCGAACGGAAGCGATTTTACAAAAACATAGTCTGGACTATGATCTTGGCTGGCATTTATCCGGCGAGCCGTTTTTGACCGCTAAAGGTGAATTGGTGAACGCCGCCGTCACCGCCATTAAACAGGTTACGGGGCTCGAAACAGCGCTTTCCACCGCCGGTGGAACATCCGACGGACGCTTCATCGCACCCACCGGCGCGCAGGTGCTGGAACTGGGGCCGGTCAACGCCACCATACACCAGGTCAACGAACATGTTGCCGCTGACGACCTGGACAAACTCAGCGATATTTACCACACCATTCTGGTGGAGCTGCTAGCTAAATGAGCGACAAACTGACGCATATTAACGAACACGGCGAAGCCCACATGGTGGACGTGGGCGGCAAAACGGTGACTCAACGAAGCGCAACCGCCCGCGCTTACGTTCTGCTGAATGCGGCCACGTTCGCCGCCGTGAAAGACAATACACTGGCTAAAGGCGATGTGTTTGCCACGGCCCGGATTGCCGGTATCCAGGCGGCCAAGAAGTGCAGCGAACTCATTCCGCTTTGTCATCCGCTGATGCTCAGCGCGGTTGACGTGGATATCGCGGCGGACGAGCAGAACCAGCGCATTGAAATCAACGCGACATGCCGACTGGACGGAAAAACCGGCGTCGAAATGGAAGCGCTGACCGCATGCAGCGTTGCGGCATTAACGGTATACGACATGTGCAAAGCTCTGGATAAAGGCATTGTGATTTCGGAAGTACGCCTGGTGGAAAAAACCGGCGGCAAATCCGGTGATTGGCGCTTACAGGATGAATAATTTTAAACTGCTTTTCTTTGCCAGCCTCGCGGAACGGGTCGGATACCGGGAACAGCAGATCAGCGTGGACGAAAGTGTCGATACGGTTTCAAATCTCGTCGACTTCCTCTGCCAATCGAATAATAAATGGACGGCGCTAAAGGCAAAAAACATTAAAGTCGCCGTTAACCAATCTATCGCCAGCAACATGGACACGCTTAAGGACGGCGACGAAATCGCTTTTTTCCCTCCCGTTACCGGAGGTTGATATGATCTCCATCCAAACCGAAGACTTCGACGCGGGCCGCGAATACGAAAAGCTCGTTCAGGCGGGCGAGACCGGCGCCGTGGTCACCTTTGTCGGTCGCGTGCGCGAGTTTGACAACCGCTCCGGCGAGGAATTTTATCTCGAACATTATCCGGGAATGACGGAAAACGTGCTGCAAAAAATCGAGTCCAACGCGTGCCAGCGCTGGCAACTTCAGCAAACCTGCATTATCCATCGCGTCGGCAGCATGAAGGCCGGTGACCAGATCGTTTTTGTCGGTGTCAGTTCCACCCATCGCAAGCAGGCATTCGAAGCATGCGAATACATCATTGATATTCTGAAAACCCAGGCGCCGTTTTGGAAAAAGGAAGGCAATCAATGGGTGGCAGCCAACGAAGCGGACAACGACGCCGCTGACAAATGGTTGACCGAACGTGACAAATAAATATCTTGAAGCGTTGAAAGCGCACTACACCTCGCCACTGGAGAAAACCTTTAAACAATTTCGCGACGGGGCGATTTATTTTGCCGTGGGGTTGATTGCCATTTATATTGCCAACATAGCGATCGAACCCTCGGTGTGGCAGGAACTGTTGGTATTATTTGGTTTATGCCTGGGCGCGGTGGGATTTATTATGGCCATGCTCGCACAGGTGCGGATGATCATCAGCCGGATTTATCACTTTTTCTCAAAATAGCTTTTCCAGTTGTGATGCTATAAAGGCGGACAAACTGATGGCCCTTCGTAGCATCTACTCAAGCCATTTTTTTAATGGTGTAAATATCAAACCGGGAAGATTTCCCTTCGAACTGAAGGCCGGGTTTTCTCCCCGCCAAAAACGGGGCAATTCTCGGACGTTTCACCACCACCCGGTATTCCGCCACACCAAGCGCCGGCTCGAGCAGTTTGTCCGCATCCTCGTCTTTGCCAATCAGGCGATGAAATGCCTGCATACCCTTTTTTACTTTCGCCGTTTTGCCGGATTCGGGAAACATAGGGTCCAGGTAAACCACGTCGTATTTTTTCGTTGACCTCAACAAGCCAAGGCTATCCGTTTGCACCAGGTGCATGCGGTTTATGACTTCCAACAATTCCGGATCACGTTCACAGGCGAAATTTCTCGCCCGCTCCAACCCGTCGGACAGCAGTTGCCAGACAATTGGATTGCGCTCGTTCATTTCCACCTTGCAACCGAGCGTCGCCAGCACAAACGCATCGCCGCCGAGCCCGGCGGTCGCATCGAGGACAAATGGTTTTACACCTTTGGATAAACCTATCGCCTTGGCAATTGCCTGCCCCTTTCCTCCGCCGTAAAGGCGGCGGTGCGCGTTGGCCCCCTTTACAAAGTCGACTCTGATTGTTACCGGCTTTTCGTGTTTGCAATCCACCAGCGATATACCGTCGTCGCCAAAATGAAGCAGGAAATCTTCCGTTCCCTGAATTTCAGTTTCAAAGCAGAACTGAAAGCCGTGGGCGTGTGCAAATTCACTTGCTCGCGCGGCAAGCGCATTGGATTCACTAACAACAATAAACGACAATTTTTCGTCCCACAGGCTAAAAACCCGGCTTTGTAACGTTTTCGTAACAAAACAAAACTAGTTTGTGCGCCATGTCTATGAGGTGGAATTCCATGCGCAGTTACATCGTTCTACTCTGTCTGTTATTCAGTTTACTTCTTCCTTCTTCCCTCGCCTCCGCTGATTCCCCATCAGCCATGCCCCCTTTCCCGGACGCCGAGGCCGGTCGCCTTTTTTCCATCAAAGGTTCCAATACCGTTGGTGCAAGACTGGCGCCGGCTTGGGTAAAGGATTATATGGAAGCGAAAGGCCTCGAATCCGTTAAAGTAAATCTTAATCCCTCCGGTATCGAAAACGAATATCGCGTCACCGGATTTAATGATAGCGGCGCCGTGTACTACGTCGATGTCGCCGCCCACGGATCAAGCACCGGCTTTCGCGCTCTACTGGACGACAGCACCGATATTGCCATGTCCTCGCGACCGATTAAAGACGCCGAGGTGGCAGCTCTGGCACGGGAAGGCGATATGCGCTCCTTTAATGCCGAGAACGTGGTAGCGATAGACGGACTGGCGGTTATTGTAAACGAATCGAATCCCATCGACGCTCTTCCCGTCGACACCATTGCTAAAATCTTTTCCGGCGAAATCGGCAACTGGTCCGAAATCAACGGAATCAACCTGCCGATCAACCTTTATGCGCGCGACAACAACTCCGGCACCTGGGACACCTTCAACAGCCTGGTGTTGGAACCCCAGTACCAATTGCATGCCAGTGCCCGACGATTCGAATCCAACGACGGGCTTTCCGACCTGGTTTCACGCGACCCGGCAGGTATCGGTTTTGTTGGTCTGGCATCGGTAAGAAATGCCAAGACATTGGCAGTGGCCGATGGAGAAAGCCGACCGCTCAAGCCTTATCCACTTTACGTGGCCACGGAAGACTATCCCCTTGCCCGCCGGTTGTTTATGTATGTATCTCCCGAGAAAGAAAATCCTCACGTGATCGAATTTCTCGACTACATTCACGGCGATTCGGGTCAGGAGCGCGTACAGCAGATAGGTTTTGTTTCGCAAAATCCCGTTACCCTGAGCGTAAATTCCGCCGCCAGCGCGCCCGAAGGTTACAGAGAAATCGCCAGACATGCCGAGCGGCTCTCTGTTAATTTCCGCTTCCGCTCCGGCAGCGCGGAATTGGACAACAAGGCAAAGCAGGATATCTTGCGTCTGGCGGAATTTATCAAGCTGCCTGCAAACCAGGACAAGAAGATCCAGTTGATCGGTTTTGGCGACCAGAAGGACAGCAGCTCACGCGCGCTGGTACTGTCACAGATGCGCGCGATAGCGGTGAAGTCCGCGCTCTACCAACAAGGCGTCAGCACTGAAACCATTATCGGTTTCGGCGCTTATATGCCGGTGGCCTCCAATTCGGAAAGCGGAAAAGCCAAAAACCAACGGGTTGAGGTTTGGCTATACAATCAGGAAGTCCATGAGCTGATTTCCAACATCAAAAAAGTAGCCGAGCAGATTTCCCGGTCCGGTTTAAGCGATCTGGCGTTGACCGAGTAAAAAAACGCTCCCCTGGGGGAGCGTCAAGAGGGCACAACTAATTCGATCGCCTGACGTTTATTCCTTGTCTATTTCAAATCTCAGCCGTTGTGTCATACCGTGAAAAGGTACCGCTTTACCATCGTCCAACTGAGGCAGGTAACGCCAGCGTGATACCGCGTTTAGTGCAACGGATTCAAATACCCCCTCGGGATTGGCGCCAAGTATTGTGATATTTTCCGTCAAGCCTTTTTCCGAAATATCAAACCTGACATCAACATAGCCTTCGACGCCTCTATTGATGGCGCTGACCGGATACTTGGGGGACACCATGACTTGTGGAACCGGCATCCTGTAGTCAATACCACCGCTCCCCACCGACACATGTTTGTTCACGGCCACCTCAGGAATTTCAATAGCTGATGAATGATTGGCGGGCCATGGCTCCGGCGGTGCCGGTGGTTCAACTTCGGGCGGCTCGGGCTTTTTCGCCCGCTTATCGATAAACTCAACAATCGGAGGGTCCTCCCAATGAACATCGGGCAGAACCACCGGAGATGGTTCGACAAGTTCGACATATTCAGTCGAAATCAGGCGCTGCATCAGCAAAAAAAGTCCCACGGTAACGCATAGAGCCATGGGCATAACCTGCGCCCAGAGCGGAACAATCTTCTTGGACAATACTTCGGTAGTCATAACTGATTTCCTCAATTCAAAGGCAACAACCACGACGAATTAATCCTTACGGACCAGTTCCGTCGTGACCAACCTTGGTTTCTCTTTGGGTTTATCAGTTGTGTCCTCGATGTGGAAGCGAAACGTTTCTGTGACGTTTTCTGTAATAACTGCTTTACCGTTGACCCTGAGCGGCCGGAATGTAAATTCTTTAATGGCTTTAAGTACCGGGGAATCGAAAACCTCCCCCGGTTGCGACAGCACAATACGGGGATTGACAACTCGCCCCCACTCGTTGATGTCGAACTGGACTATCACTGTTCCCTCAATATTATTTCGGAGCGCACGCGCCGGGTAGCGGGGCGTTTTCATTACCAGGGGCAGGTAACCTTCAACTTTCACGGTGGGCAAATCCGGCTCGGTATCATTGCCAGGTTCAAATTCACCCAACTCGGTATAGCTTCTTCCGGGAACAATCACAGGATCGAACTTTCCATCGACAACAACCTCTTCCGCTTTTATCGGATTGGGTTTTAAATAAAAATTTTCCCTGAGCTCCGCCAATGGAATGGTCCTGACCTTTTCGGTTCTGAAGAGTTTTTTCCCCTCCCCTGAACCGGTTTCTGTGTTTTTCAGCACGATAGGATAATAATCGTGATGATTTTCGCCCGGTATTTTCACCACGGGATATGCCAGGGAGACAGGCAGTAAAAGGATAATTGCCCAGAGAAAGATCGCGAGCCGCGTAAGGCGATTTGGCTGCACCCGCACCCGACCACCATCGAGCACTGCATTGATTCGTCTATATAACTCCGAACGTTTGATAAACGACAGCGCGAAATATTCGTTACGAAATTCCGAGGATAACAGCAATAAATCGTCCGCGTACTCCGCCCGGCACTGATAGTGGGTTAGCAACAAATCGTCACAGGCCAGCTCCGCATACCACTCCAGTCGGCGCGCCACCATCCAAATCGGCGGCAGAAACCAGAACACGGCACACACAGTGTGTGCCAAAAGTTTTATCAACCAGTCGTTGCGCGCGATATGCGCCATTTCGTGAGCCAGAACGCGATGCAGGCGAGGCTTCGACCAGTAACGGAATTTCGCGGGCAGTAAGATCTTCGATTCCGTCAGGCCCCACACCAGAGGCGAATGAATGGAGTCATCGACATAAAGTTCAACCTTTCGCTTAACTCCGTATTTTTGCGATATTTCCGCAACTAAACTGTCAACTTCAGCATCGTCCAATCGCCGGCTTGCATCGGTTTTTACCGCAATCGATATCACACCCGCAATCAGGTAACTGACAGCCCACGCAAACCCGAAGAAATAAACCGCCACAATCACCAGTGTGATCAGGTTTGGCTCTTCCATCGGTCCACGGGAACCGGCAATAACGGTAAGATCGGACAGGGACGCAACCGACGATGGCAGAATGTGGAGATTCCACGCCGGCAGCGTAAGAAAAAAAATCACCAGCAGAAGTGGGCTGAACAGACCCGCCAACAATATCCAGTGGTTGGTGGCAGCGCCGCGATAGTTGATCCGATTGATCAGGAACATTACAACAGCCAGTGCAATCGCCGGTTTAATGCAAACGAGTAAAATGCTGTTGATAATATCCAGGCTCAAATTCATACGTCGCCATCGCTCCCTGATTTTTTCTGGGCCAATTTTACCCGCTGGATTTTCCGTTCCAGCTCTTCAATCTCCGCCGCGGACAACTGTTCGCCATCCGCATCCAGCAAAGCGTTAACCGCCTTCAGCTTGGAGCCCTTGAAGAAAGTTTTCAGCAGACGGTTGACCGCCGATGTCTGTACTTTTTGCTCCGCCACCGCGGGGTGGTAAATGTACTTGGCGCCCTCGGTGCGGAAACCCACCAGTTTTTTTTCCAGCAGTCGGGCGATAAGGGCGCGGACGGCGGAATAACTGGGGGGATCTGGCAACTTTTCCCGCACCTCCTGTGCGGAGCACTCTCCCTTTTCAAAAAGGATATCCATTATTTGCCGCTCTCTTCGGCTGAGATCATTTAGCTGGGTTGACGCCATGACAGCCTCTTGGGTTGGATTCGGGTGCTAATTTTCTAGCACTATGCTAAAAATGTAGCATTCAAGTCCGCTGACGGCAAGCCTCAGGTGCTACATTTTTAGCACTTTTGGTAATTAACCCACGCTGGCTAATAAAAAGATGAAGAGAGAGGCGACAGATTCACGCGTAAAAAAGCCCGCATTGGCGGGCTTTGATAAGTGATTCTCTTGAGGCTGACTATTCAAGCGGCTCCAGTTGGATCTCAACCCGCCGGTTTTGCTCGCGGCCGGCGGCGGTATCGTTTGTCGCAATGGGATAGCGGAAGCCGTAACCCACGGAGTGAACCCGCCCGGAGGCGACGCCGCGGTTAACGAGGTAATCCTTAACGCTGTCCGCCCGCTGCTCGCTGAGGGTCTGATTGAATTGCGCGGAACCGGTGGAATCGGTATGGCCGGACACCTTGACCGCGGTTTTCTGGAATTCCTTAAGCACATCGGCAACGGAATTCAGCACCGGGTAGAAGTCGGATCGGATCTCGTATCGCCCGGTGGCGAAGGTGATATTGCCCGGCATAATCAAATAGAGGTCATTACCCTCGCGCCGAACCTGCACACCGGTGCCCGCCAGGCGTTCACGCAGTTTCTTTTCCTGCTGGTCCATGTAATAACCCACACCGCCACCAATGGCGGCGCCCGCCGCAGCACCGGTCAATATGCCTTTTTCGCGGTCTTTTTTGCTGGAGGTGGCCGCGCCGATGATTGCGCCCGTCACCGCTCCGATACCGGCTCCTTTTGTTGCGCTACTTGTTTTTTTCTCACCGGTATATGCGTCCTGGGTGGCACACCCGGCAACAAACAGTAACAACGAAATCATAAACATTATTTTTTGCATAACATTCTCCATACTTAATGAAAACGGACTGGTAACTGTTAGAATGAATTTTTTTGAGAGTTCACGTCCAGGGGAAAGAAATGACAGACTTTCGTGAAAACAGGCTACTTCCAAAACTGGATCCGGCCCTGTTATCTGTATTTCTCCTGCTGACGGCAATCGTCTCCGGCTGCAGCCGTTACAGCGTATCGATTAACGACAACACCGTTTATTCACCTCCCGGCATATTCACTCGCTTTAGCCTTCCCGACAGTAATTTACAGGATTGCGTTGACGATACTATTGCAGACGAACACTTAACCAAACCTGAACAGCTGGTTCGGTTATTTTGCACTAACCGCGCCATTTATTCATTGGAAGGTTTAGAAATATTTGACGGGATTCAACATCTCGGCCTGGAAAATAACGAATTGACTTCAATTGCCGAACTTGCCTCGCTTTCACAGCTTAAGCAGGTAAATCTCGCGGGAAATAACATCAAGGATGGTGCGCCGCTTCTGCAACTGCAGGCACTTGATTATGTCGATTTTACAAACAATCCGGCACTGGACTGCTCTTTAATACAACAACTGCGGCAAAAAGGCGTGGAAGTAAAGGCGCCCGGACACTGCCAATCTTCCTGATAAAAGCCGGCTGGATGTTTTGTCACGACGGAACAAACATAAGGCCGATGATGTTGCGCTGGGAGTGCATTACCCGCATGGAAACAGGCTCATCATTAATGGGCCCGACCATTTTTTTGAATCGCACTTTTACCACTGTGCCTACCGGCGGCGCGGGACTGTTTTCAATAGTAACCTGCGCGCCACCATCGGAAATGTCACGCGTAAATCCCACGATCGTCCCAAAGGTTGGATGAGTCATCTCCACGCGGATCGATGTGGCAGTGCGTTCGTATTTTCTTCGTTCGTCCAGAGGATATCTCCCAAAAGATTCAAATCGTTATTATTGTATTAAACGTTCTGCTTGGAATAATATTCCGCGCCTGAGCGCGCTTAGAAGTTTCACTCCAATTGAGTATAAACCAATCCACCACAGGGTGGGCCGTTCTGCCCCGCGCAAAGCGTCTGCAAGTCAAAAAATGGCACATCAAACCGCCTGGGAAGCCTGCAATCGCCTGGGAATTCCACAACATACAACACATGCCCCGAGGCCCCGACTTACTCACAACTTCTGTGGATAACTCTGTGGGATAATTCTTTATACCCGCGGCCCGGGTGCCGGTTCAGGCGGGACAAGTCCCGGTGCCGGCAAATTGCTCAATGCAGATAATTCTTTATTTTTCAAAAGGTTATAAATCACGCACTGAAACATGGCCGCAGCAGGGAATGCATGCATGAACGTTGGGAAGTTTGGTTACACGATGTGGAAAACGTTCCATGCCGCGGCACAACAATGGCCTGTGCTACAGAAGTGTCCGCTCACAAACGGTAACGCAAGTGTAACCAAAAGTTCTTTTTGGAAAGGGTGGCGGTGTTATTCGTCGAAATTCAAACCCAGGCGCCTTCCCACCAGTTCATAAGATTCTATGACATTGCCGAGATCCTGGCGGAAGCGGTCCTTATCGAGCTTTTCGCGGGTGTCGACATCCCAAAGCCGACAGCCGTCCGGGGTAAATTCATCCCCCAGCACCATCTCGCCTTTGTATATGCCGAACTCCAGTTTGTGGTCCACCAGCAACATATTACCCTGGAGAAACAATGCCTTTAACACATCGTTCACCTTAAAGGTCAACTCCTGCATTTTCGCTACTTGCTCACCGGTGGCCCAGCCGAACGAACGAATATGAAATTCGTTGACCATGGGATCGCCGAGAGCATCGTTTTTCAAAAAAAACTCAAAGGTCGGCGGGCTCAGGTCGATACCCTCCTTCACTCCCAGACGACGACAAATGGAGCCGGCGGCAATATTCCTGACCACACACTCGACCGGAATCATCTCCAGTTTTTTCACCAGGGATTCCTGGTCGGACAACCGTTTTTCGAAATGGGTGGGAATACCCGCCTCCTCCAGCTTTCGCATAATGAACGCGTTGAACTTGTTATTCACCATTCCCTTGCGATCCAACTGGGCGATTTTTTTGCCATCAAATGCGGAGGTGTCGTTGCGAAACAACAACACCAGCCTGTCGGGATCGTCAGTGGCAAAAACCGATTTCGCCTTGCCGGTGTAAAGTTCATCTTTCTTATGCATGGAAGTACCTTATGCTTTGGTCAAACACGAGTTTTCGGAACGGGTGATAATTCAAGTTAGCTCCAGCCAGTCAAAACCCTCATCCTGGCAGGCGTATTCAATATTTCGCCCCTGCAGGCCGACGGCAATCCTTTCCATTGCGGCGCGGGCTCGCTCAAGGGAGTTATTTTGCCTGCTGATATGGCCAACCACCAGCCGTTGAACGGAATCGAGCCCCACGGACTCAAGAAATTCCACCGTCTGTCCGTTGTTTAAATGACCCCAATCGCCGGCAACCCGAAACTTCAACGACGGCGGATAAGGCCCCGCGTGCAACATATCGAGATCGTGATTCGCCTCCACCAGCAGTCCGTGGCAGTTCCGGTAGGCCAGCAAAATATGCGGCGTAATTTTTCCCAGGTCGGTCAATATACCCAGCTTGAGTTTTTGCCAATCCAGAATAAACTGCGCCGGTTCCCGTGCATCGTGTGGCACCGGTACCGGCGTAATATCAAACCGCCCCACCTGGAAGGGGCTGTAATTTTCAATAATGCGCAAATCGGGTATCTGGCCATAGTCCCTCGCCAACCAGGTACCCTGAGTCATGTAGACCGGAATATTAAAGCGCCTGGCCAGCGGCGCAACCCCTTTTATGTGGTCCGAATGCTCGTGGGTAACCAGTAACGCGTCGATCTGGTCGGGTGAGAGACCAAGGCGCGCCATGCGTTTGGTGGTTTCGCGAATACCGAAACCGCAGTCGATCATCAGCAGCGTTTCGCGGTCGCGGATCAAGGTCGCATTGCCGGAACTGCCGCTGCCAAGAGACGCGAATTTCACTTGACGCCTTCCCCGTTAGAAACCCGCCGCCAATCGACCGCGGGCAGTAAATCATTGGTGTTTTTTTGCCGCCGTTACAACGGCGACTATATAAGATTTCTTCGAATAATTCGCAGCATTTTTTTAGCCTGTGCCTCGGGAACCTTTCTGCCGCGATAATCCCGTATCACCACGCTAAGGTATTTCCCCTCACGTGAGACCACGAGTAAATAACCCTGGGTATCCTTCAGCGGCTCGCCGTAGGCAACGCCCGGCATTTTATCGAATCGCTTCACCACTTCCGGTGAATTCTCCAGGTGGGCCAGCACCTCCGCCATCGAATACTTGCTCTCTTCATGGGCTTCGCCGTCGTCCCGCCAGAAGGCCAGCCACTCCAGAATGGATTCATCGTCTTCACGGATCGCCTCGTAATCCACACCGACATACATAACCTGCTGGTCGCTGTTTTCGTCCCAACGCACAAAACCGCCCTGGTTTGACGAGTGCAGCAATGAAGCCCAGCCGCGAACGAACGGCAGCCTGAGCTTGAGCGCGGGCTCACTTCCCTCGGAACCGAACTGTGCTTTTTCCTCGTTACCCACGTTCTGTCCCATCAGGGAAGCCGCGCTGTTATCCACCGATGCCGCCAGGGATGCCGCCAGGTCATCCATCATCCAACTCTCCCTTTCCGGGCTGGAGGATTGCTCGGGCCAAGTGAAATCCGCCGGCGGCTTTTCCGCAACGGGGAGCTGAAAGTGGGTTACATGAACCTCGGAGGTTTCGGCGTGAATACCTTTTTCAATCGTGATCCTGTAACGGGACTTGGTTTCATTGTCGTTTTTAAACATGATCCAGTCCGTTTCAATCAGCCCCTCCTCCGGAATACTTCGAACCACGTCAATTTCGTATTCCGATAAAAAGCTCCGTGTCTGGGGCCAGACCTGGGCGGTGGAGGCGTTGAGAAATATCCAGCGCTCGTCGCCGAGTTTCTGGATTTTAACGCCCACATCCCCCTTTTCACCGTCGATGGGTTTGGGGCGCGGAACCTCATAAGCAATGAGGGACAGTGGATCGCCGAATTCATCGGTCACATCCACGGCGGGCACTACCAGCAGTGGTTCCAGGGGTGCACTGCGCATCCCGTCGGGCAAGTCTATCCGTTTGATAGTGCCGGCATATTGATAATCTTTTTCCCGGTTGCGAAACAATCCCTCGTCACCCCAGAAAGTCGAGCAGCCTCCCATGACCACACATAAACACAGGAGGGAAACGCGTAAATAGCCAAATACCATAATGAATTTCTTATTGTTTAACTTCGAAAAGTTCGTAAAGTCAGGTCAAAGTATGTGAGCGGCCTGCAGTGCTGCCACCACTTGCGGGTGAAACTGCTCTGCCAGCGGTGTCAGCGGAAGGCGAATAGCCTCATTTATTCTGCCCATGTTGGCCAGCGCCCATTTCACGGGAATTGGGTTGGCTTCGAGGAACAACGCTTTGTTCAGGGGCATAAGCTGGCTATTCACCGACCGCGCCTCTTCGACCTCACCGGCCGCCACCAGTTCGCACATTTTTGCTGTCATGGCCGGCGCCACATTGGCGGTGACCGAAATTTCGCCATGCCCACCTTTCAACAGGAATTCCAGCGAGGTGGCGTCATCGCCGGATAACAGAATGAAATCATCATCGACCCGGGCACGAATGTCCGCCAGGCGCTCCATGCTGCCGGTGGCCTCCTTGATACCGATAATATTTTTAATGCTCGCCAGCCGGCCGACGGTTTCCGCCGTCATATCAACAGCTGTCCGGCCGGGCACGTTGTACAAAAGCTGGGGAATATCGACTTTTTCAGCGATGTATTTGTGGTGCAGGTACAAGCCTTCCTGGGAGGGTTTGTTGTAATAGGGCGTCACCAGCAGACAGGCATCCGCCTTCGCGTGCTTCGCGCCTTCGGTCAGTTCCACCGCTTCGGTGGTGGAATTGGCGCCGGTGCCGGCGATTACCGGGATACGGCCATTGACCTGGTCAACCACCCGACGGATCACTTCAAGGTGTTCCTCCACTTCCAGGGTGGCACTTTCGCCGGTGGTACCTACCGCCACAATACCGTGTGTGCCCTGTTCGATATGCCATTCCACCAGGTCGTGCAGGGCCTTCCAGTCCAGCGACAGATCCGCTTTCATGGGGGTAACCAGCGCAACCAGGCTGCCGTGTATCATAGCTTTCTCCGAATGAGGCGTTTTTAAGGGGGTGTTCCGGCGGGGCCAAAAACCAAGGGCGTAATGTTACTGACGTCGGACCAGACACTCAACTAATTATTGGTACCGCAATAAGTTTAAGCTGATTTGCAAAGCAACGCTGTGAAAATCGCCTAAACTCCATGCCGCCTTCGCTGCTTGCGCCTGGCCCACTTCATGTGCTCGACCTTATAGAAGTCCCTTTCGCCATCGGGCCGTGTCTTGAAGCGGCGATGGGCCCAAAGGTATTGGCCGGGATTTTCGCGGATGCGTTCTTCGATAAAACTGTTGATACGCTTTGCATCGTCTATATCGTCACCCGCACCAATCGCCAGCGGCGGATAGATACGAATATAGTAGCCGGAATCATCCGACTTGCGACCCGTGACGTAGGGTATCGCCCTGGCTTTTCCGGTGCGCACGTAATGACTCGGCGCGGTTACCGTGGCGGCGGGGATATCGAAAAAAGGCACGAACTCACTGTGCTGGCGACCATAATCCTGGTCGGTCATATAATTGATCACCCTGCCACCGCGTAGCGCGCGGATAATGCCGCGTACATCCTGGCGGGGGATGGTTTTGCTTTCACTGTTATGGCGTTCCCGACCCACACGCTGGATAAAATCGTAGACCGGATTTTCGTGTGGGCGGTAAAAACCATCGATGGACCAGGAGATATTCAAAAACGCCGCGCCGACTTCGATCGTGGTGAAGTGCACGCCGAGAAAAACCACGCCCTGACCCTCTTCCCCCGCCTGCTGTAAATATTCCAGGCCCTCAATGGTATAGAGTCTTTTTAACCGCCAGCGCGGCCAGAACCAGGCCATGCCGGTTTCAAAAAAGCCCTTGCCGGCGGATTCCATCGCCTGGCGAAATATTTTCTTTTTTTCCGTTTCCGAAAGTTCCGGCAGGCACAGGTCGATATTTTTTTGGGTAATCAGCCGGCGGCGCTTACTCAGTCCGGCCGCCAGCCTGCCCAGACCGCCGCCGACAGCCATCTGCAGTTTGTACGGCAGAACCTGCACCAGCAACCACCACAGGCCAAAGCCCAGCCAGGTTGGCAACAGTTTGGGGTGGAGCAATTTTTTGGAAAAAACCGGTTTTTGCATTGAAGTGATAGCGATCCGCCGTCGGGTTAACGCGAAACGGCAGGTGGTGCCCGAAGTGTCGGACCATCGTTTACCCGCCTACGAATTAAAATCGTGAATTATAAAGACCAACACCGGGGCTGTCCCGCACCAGTTTCTATGGCGCGGGATTGGGGTAGCGCGCATGGATGGCCTCGATGCCTTCGAGCACTTCTTCGCTCAGCTCGATATCGACGCTTTCGATATTGGCCTTGAGTTGCTCGAGGCTGGTCGCGCCAATGATAGTGGAAGCCATGAACTCCCGCGTATTGACGTAGGCCAGTGCCATTTGTGCCGGGTCCAGGCCGTGATCGCGGGCAAGATTGACATAGGCGGCGGTGGCTTCGTTGCAGTTCACCTTTTCGTAACGCATAAAACGCTCGAACAGGGTCAGGCGCGCACCGGCGGGCCGTTGGCCATTCATATACTTGCCGGACAATTTGCCAAACGCCAGCGGAGAATACGCCAGCGCGCTGACTTTTTCGCGGATGGAAATTTCGGCACAGCCCACTTCGAACGTGCGGTTCAGCAGGCTGTAAGGGTTTTGGATACTGACGATGCGGGCGAAGTTTTTTTCCCGCGCCAGGCGCAGGTACTCCATCATCCCCCAGGGCGTTTCATTGGACAGGCCGATAGTGCGAACCTTGCCCGCCTTTACCAAGTCGTCCAGGGCGGACAACGTTTCCTCGATGGGAATACCGTCGTCTTTCGGATGCGTGTAACCCAGGCGACCGAAATAATTCGTGGCCCGCTCCGGCCAGTGAACCTGGTACAAATCCACATAGTCGGTGCGCAGGCGACGCAGAGAACCCTCAATCGCCTGGAAAATATGCTCCCGACTCAGGCGCGCGCCGCCGCGAATATAGTCCATGCTGCTGTTGTTACCCTCGCGCCCGGTGACTTTGGTGGCGACGAAGATTTTGTCGCGGCAACCGCGCCCGGCCAGCCAGTTGCCCATGATTTGCTCCGTACTGCCCTGGGTCTCCCGGCGCGGCGGCACGGGATACATTTCCGCCACATCGAAAAAATTGATACCCATGTCCACCGCCATATCCATTTGGGTGAACCCTTCATCCTGCGTGTTCTGCTCGCCCCAGGTCATGCTGCCCAGGCAGATAAGGCTGACATCAATGTCGGTGTTACCAAGCTTGCGATATTTCATGGTTACTCCTGAATGCGGCCAAAATTTTCGTGGTTACTGGGTATTTGAGTGCTTCTCGGAGGATATGTCGGGGCGAGGCTTGCCCTCGCCCCGGACAACCGCAAGGGTTGCGCCTATGCGTGAATTACGATCTCAAAAAAAAGCCTGTAATCCGGCCGTTACAAAATCGGGGAAATGCTACTCCAGCTCCAGGTCAACCACCGGGTCAACATCCGCGTCGTAGTCGACATCGCTCCGGTCAAAGCCGAACAGTTTCAGAAATTCGTGGTTGTAACCTTTGAAGTCCGTAATTTCGAGGAGGTTTTCCTCGCTTACCTTCGGCCAAAGCGCTTCCACCTTTGCCTGGGTCTCGGGCTTCAACTCCAGGTCATCCATACGGTAGCGATTGGCTTCATCCACGCGCGGGCTGGCAGTGTACAAACCCTCCGTGAATAGACGGTAAAGCTGCTCAATGCAGCCTTCCTGCGTGCCCTCTTCCTTCATCACCTTAAACAGTATGGAAAGGTACAGCGGCATGATCGGAATGGCCGAGCTGGCCTGGGTCACCACCGCCTTCAGTACCGCAACGTTGGCCGCGCCGTTGCTTTTTGCCAGTTTGCCGGTAATGGCGCTGGCCGCGCGATCCAGGTCTTCCTTGGCCTTACCGATGGTGGCCTTGCCATAGATCGGCCAGGTCAGTTTTTCACCGAGATAGGTGTAGGATACGGTTTTGCAGTTTTCCGCCAACACCCCGGCCTCACTCAGCGCATTCATCCACAATTCCCAGTCCTCGCCACCCATCACCTTGACGGTGCCGGCGATTTCCTCTTCGGAGGCCTGCTCGATCGTCACTTCGGATATTTTCAGGGTATCGGTGTTCAGGCTTTTCGACGTGTAGCTTCGACCGACAGGCTTGAGGGTGGACGAATAGACTTCGCCGGTCTCCGGGTTCTGGCGGCGCGGCGCGGCGAGGCTGTAGACCACCAGGTCTACCTTGCCCAGGTCGCGCTTGATAATGTCGATGGTTTTGTTCTTGATCTCGCTGGAAAAGGCGTCGCCATTAATGCTTTTGGCATACAGGCCTGCCATGCGGGCTTCCGCCTGGAAGGCCGCGGAATTGTAAAAACCCGCCGACGCGGACTTCTTCTCGGTCGGCGGCTTTTCGAAAAATATTCCCAGAGTGTCGGCGCCGCAGCCGAATGCGGCAGTAATGCGGGAAGCCAGGCCGTACCCCGTGGAGGCCCCGATCACCAGCACCTTCCTGGGTCCGTTCCCGACCGGCTTTTGCTGTTTTACATATTCGATCTGCTCTCGAACATTGTTGGCACAACCCACGGGATGCGCATTGGTACAGATAAATCCACGAACTTTGGGTTTGATAATCATGCGTTTTTCCTGTATTCAGGCCTGTCGTTGATATACTACGGGCCGCGGGCCGGTGACCGACCTCCGTCAGGCCGCAACCGCGGGGCATTATATACCAAGCCGTGCGGCAGGGAGCAAAGGCGTCGCCGGGAGCACCGTTCGAGATACCAATCGCAGGTTGGGATGAGCCCGCGAATCCCAACAGCCCGCTGGGCTGACGTTGGAATTATCATCTCAACTCACAAATAAAAAACCAGTGGATTGCATGTTTAAATTACGTTACCGAACCTCCCCGCAATGGGTCGAAGCCGTGCTTGCGGATTTCGACGCCTTCCTGATCGATCACGCCGCCGCGGAGAAAAAAGCCTCGGGCATGGCGGTTTCGATGCTGTCGCACTACCCCGACAAGCCGGACATCGTCAAAGCCATGATCGACCTGTCCATTGAGGAAATGATGCATTTTCGCGAAGTGGTGAAAATTATGACCGAGCTCGGCATTCAACTGGGGCCCGACAACAAGGATGCCTACGTCAACGCTCTGCGCAAACTTTCACGCAAAACCAGCGACGCGTATTTTATGGACCGCCTGCTGCTCGGCGGTATTATCGAGGCACGCGGTTGCGAGCGCTTTGGTTTAATCGCCGAAGCATTGCCCAAAGGCGAGTTAAAACACTTCTATCGCGCGATTGCGGACTCCGAATCCCGCCATGAAAACCTGTTTTTCGATCTGGCAAAAAATTATTTTAATGAGGAGGCCATTATCAGTCGACTGAACGAGCTGCTGGATAAAGAAGCTGAAATTGTAAGACAACTTCCCATCGTCGCGGCATTGCATTGATACAGTCAATAGATAAATACCTCGACACCTATGGTGAAAGGGAAATCGCCCTGCTCGCCGGTTTTCCCGATGGCCATTCGTTCCGGCACGGAATTGTGGTACCGGCATATAACGAATCCCACGAATTTTTCGACCGCCTGCAGACCAGCAAGCTGGCTCGTGACACATTGCTGATTGTGATAATAAACCAAAGCGAAAGCGACAAGAACATTGCAAAGAACCATCAATTGTTCCGCCGGCTTCAATCGGCCGGCAACATCATCTGGAGAAATGACAATCTGTCGCTGGTGCGATCGCACCCAACGTCCATATTACTAATTGACCACTACACAAAATATAAAATACCCGCCAAGGAAGGTGTTGGTCGGGCAAGAAAAATCGGTTGCGATATCGCTGTCAAATTGCACCAAAAAGGGATTATTAAAGACCCTGTTTTATATTCAACCGATGCCGATGCGCATCTGCCGGAAAATTATTTCGATAGTCAAATCCAACTGGATAAAAACACCAGCGCGCTGGTGTTTGATTTTGAACACCTGACGGATGATTCGGTACTCGGTCGCGCCACCCGCGCATACGAACAGGCAATCAAATATTACAAAGCCGGTTTGGCCTGGGCCGGTTCACCGTACGCGTTCTATACCCTGGGCAGTATCCTGGCGATAAATATGGTGCGCTATTGCCAGGTCCGGGGGTTTCCAAAACGTCCCGGTGGAGAGGATTTTTATTTGCTGAACAAACTGGCAAAGGTCGGCCCGATCCGGTTTGTACCGCAAATCAAAATACATATCGACGCCCGCCTTTCCGATCGCGTCCCGTTTGGCACCGGCCCGGCGGTTAAAAAAATTATGGACACATGGCAGCACGGAGAAGACTATCTCTACTATCATCCGGATAATTTCGTGCAACTAAAAAACTGGCTCGACTGCCAACCGTTACTGGCACACGCTCTTTTCGCGAACACCAGCCCCATGACCAAAATAACTGACGAAGCGCTGCTAACGGCGGCCAAGACGATGAATTTTCGCGAATTTATCGATCATGCAGGAAAACAAAGCTCGGATGTTGCAGGCTACATGCAACAATTCCATAACTGGTTCGACGGCTTTCGCACCCTGAAATTTATCCATTTTATGCAGGAACATTATTTTCCCGCTATAAAACTGGAGGATTGCCTGGCTCATGGCGCAACTGCTTTCGTGAAACCTGTCTGAAATGGAAACAGCCTGAATGGAAATTGCCGAACATCTATTACTTCTTTTTATCGCCGTTGTCGCCAATATGGTTTCCGCCATGGCGGGCGGCGGCGCCGGCCTCCTGCAGTTGCCGGCGCTGATCTTTCTCGGTCTGCCTTTTTCCATGGCGCTGGCCACGCATAAAATTGCCACGGTCGCCCTCGGGTTGGGGGCAACCGTAAAACACAGCCGGGAAAAGCACCTGCGCCTGAAGTTTGCGCTGTTTATACTCGCTACCGGACTGCCCGGAGTATTGGTGGGAGCCCGGGTCATTCTTGCCATACCCGATGATATTGCCAAAATGTCCCTCGGCGTGCTGACCATCGGTCTCGGCATTTACTCGCACTTCAAAAAGGAATTGGGACAGGCATTGCTGGAAAAAAACCGACATAGGCGCGGAATGCTGATTGGCGGTGTAGTACTCTTTATTATTGGCTTTATCAACGGCTCCCTCGCCTCGGGCGCCGGCTTGTTCGTCACGCTTTGGCTGGTCACCTGGTTCGGGCTCGACTATAAACGCGCAATGGCCTATACCATGATACTGGTGGGTGTTTTCTGGAACGGCACCGGCGCGCTGGCACTGGCGTTGATGACGCCGGTGAAGTGGGAGTGGTTGCCGGCGCTTTTGGGCGGTTCGGTAATTGGCGGTTACTGTGGCACCTACATCGCCATTCGTCATGGCAACTCTTTTATTAAACGTGTTTTTGAAATTATTACGATAATCGCCGGCCTATCGTTAATCGGTAATGCCATACAATAAAAAAGAAGCGCAATCATGAACAAAATGCTCGACCCCCGCTCGATCCTGACTGTCCTTGACGAAATCGACAGTCAACCGCCATCGTACTCGATGAGCCGTCCACAGGCCTTGCGCCGGGTGTTTACCGTGCTGGCTTGTGTCAGCGTCAGTTTGCTTCTGATTCACTACCTGAAATATTTTTCCAGTCTCACCGCTTGTCTGGAAATGGTGTCCCAGTGGCACGGGGTGAATAAAAATTTTCTCACCGCCAAACTTCGCGCAAGTGGATTTCTCAGTCTTACCGGCTATTGCTGGTGGACCTTTTGGCACGTCATCGGGTATGTCGTCATTCCGTACCTGGTGATCCGCTTTATCATGCGGGAAAAATTTATCGACTTCGGCTGGCGCTGGAACGAAACCCACGAACACTGGCGGGGTTACCTTCTGCTGCTCACCCCCATTTTGTTTTTTATTTTCCTGGTCAGTTTTCGCCAGGATTTTCTCAATCACTATCCCTTTTATAAAGAAGCCGGTCGCAGCTGGTTTGATTTGATTTCCTGGGAGATCCTCTATCTCACCCAGTTTGTTTGCCTGGAGTTTTTCTTTCGTGGCTTTTTTGTCCAGGCCCTGCGGCCCGCCATCGGTGCCAATGCTGTGTGGGTAATGTGCGTACCTTACCTGATGATTCACTTCCCCAAACTGTGGCCGGAAGCCACCGGCGCCATCCTGTTCGGCCTGTTTCTGGGAATACTGGCGCTGCGCTCGCGTTCGCTTTGGGGAGGCTTTTTTGTTCACGCCGGTGTGGCGCTGGGGATGGATTTTGCTTCGCTGTTAAAGCAGGGAAAACTGCCCGAGGTTTTCTGGCCGTTAATGTAAATTTTTTTGGAGTTGCCCAATACGCGCAGGGGCAACCCTTGCGGCTGCCTAAGGTTACCGCCACGAAACACTGCAAGGACATACGTCCGTTTTAAGTGTCGACACAATTGATCATATTTCAACACAACCAAGTCACACCCGGCCCTGAAATAGCCCCTTGCACAGGTTTAAATATGCATCCCGTTCCAACCGGAGGTATAGTCGTGACAAACAAAGCTTCATTAGTTAACAAGTTCAGAAAATTCATTCCCGGCGCTGAAGGCGTGGCCTGGATCTGCTTCGCCATGCTGATTTTCGCATTTAGCCTGTATATTTCCCACCTGGCCTGAGCTCCATAGCGCCCAATGTTTTTTATTCGGCAGCGCGGGTAAGCGATGGTCCGACACTTCGGGCGCCACCCGCCAAATTCGTTAATCTCTCCCAATCACAAACTCAGATCACACCGAAACTTACCCGGTATCACTATAATAAATACATTAGTGAATTTTCAGAGACAATAACATGCTCGATGAAAACACCTTTCCGGAAAGTTACGAGCGAATCTTTGGCGACCAGATTCAGATCGGCGATATCGGCAACGAATTTTATGACTATTTTTATCAGCGTTTTCTTACCAGTCACCCGGCAGTCGAGGAAGCATTTAAAAAAGCGGATATGGAACGCCAGAAACAAATGCTGAAGAAATCCCTGCTGTACAGCATCAATTTGGGTACCAGCAGGTATAACTTTGATTTGGTGGAGCGGATCGCGCGGTCACATAGTAAAAAGAACTATAACATTCACCCGGACCTTTATGATTACTGGATGGACAGCATTATAGATGCGGTGAAAAAATTCGACCCGCAATTCGATGACTATGTTGAACTCGCATGGCGTTTGGAATTCGCCCCGGGGATTACCTACATGAAATTTATGTACAACAAATAGCGCCGCAAAAAATTGTCTTCAGGGCGCGATTACCCGGAGTACCTGGCCACAAAACCACGCCGCGTACGTTCCCAACGCATAACCGAGAACAGCCAACAGTACACCCACCGGCGCCAGTGACGGATGAAATGCCGCGGCCACCACGGGTGCGCTTGCCGCTCCGCCCACGTTTGCCTGGCTGCCCACCGCCATGTAAAACAAAGGCGCCTTGATCAGGCGACACATGGTCAACATAAGCGTCGCGTGCACCAGCATCCAGATACCGCCCAGCACAAACAACATCGGGTAACGCGTAATCGCAGTGATATCCATATGCGTTCCAATCGCGGCCACCAGCATGTAGATAAATACCGTACCCACTTTCGATGCCCCGGCACCCTCGTACTGGCGAGCCCGCGTGAAAGACAGCGCGATGCCGCCGGTGGTGGCCAATATCACCAGCCAGAAAAATTGACTGGTAAAACTAAGACGCGCGGTTTGGGGAAAACTGGCGGCAAACCACGGCGCCAGGAAGTCCGCAAAAAAATGCGCCGCGCCGGTGACACCAAAGGCAATGGCGGTGATCATGATCAAATCCGGCGCGGTACTGACGCGCGCCATTTTTTTCTCCATCGCCTCCACTTTGACTTGCAACTCGGTAACGGCGGAGGTATCGGCTCCAATACGCGCATCAATCTGTTTTGCATTGCCCGACAACGTCAACAACACCGCCATCCACACATTAGCGACGATCACATCAACCGCCACCATCGCGGAAAACAACTCATCACCTACCTGGTAAATTTCCTTCATTGCCGCCTGGTTCGCACCGCCGCCGATCCAGGAACCCGCCACCGTTGTCATGCCGCGCCAGACGGCATCGGGGCCGCTACCGCCCACCGACTCCGGCGACAGCCAGGACAAAATCAACAACGCTATTGGCCCACCGATCACAATACCGAACGTGCCGGTTAAAAATAAAATCAGCGCCTTGGAGCCCAAATTGATAATGCCCTGGATATTGATATTCAAACACAGCAGTACCAGCGCCGCCGGCAGCAGGTAGCGCGAGGCAACAAAATAAACCCGCGACTCTTCGCTATCGATAACGCCGAAAGTGGTGAGCAGCGAGGGCAGGAAGTAACAAAGCAATATCGCGGGAACAAAGCGATAGAAATTTCGCCAGAAACGCGCCGGGTGATGGTAGGTGTAAAAAACAGCGCCCAGGATTATTGCCAGCAGGCCGGTGACAACGGCATCGTTGGTGATCATATCGCCTCGTTTTTATCTTATCGCCAAGGGCGGCGGGTGGCGCCCGAAGTGTCGGACCATTGCTTACCCTACATTTGCAGTTGTGTATTCGCGTTTTTCTCGCGTCGCCGGACGGACAGGCCCGTGCCGGAGAGAACACCTAACAGCATTTTTTTGTCTGTTTGATTCAGAAAATTCCCAATTTCCACATACGTGGTGGCATCGCAGAGCCCCATGGTGGCGGTGCCCAACGGATGCTCCGCATCCACCAGGGTCATAAACGCGTCTGACCTTGTAAAAATCCAGCGCTGTTTTGGAGACCTGACACCGAACTCCAAAACCACGCGGTCGGCTTCGAGCACGATAACCTGCTGCTGATAGGTGGCACGCGACACTTTGTACATCAGCCCGGTGAGAATGGCCACCTCCAGTCCGGCAAAAGGCAGCACCACCCACAGGCCCATCACCGTCCACATCAGTGCAATGGCCAGCGTCATACCACCGGCCGCAAACAGAAACAACTTTGTTTGCGGCCAGCTGGCGGAGCGGTTGGGCAAGAGTGTTATCGGACCACAGCCATTTTCCAGCTTATTGATTACCATGTTTAACCGCGCTGAAGTCGTGGATCATTTTCGCATCTACATAACTACGGTTGGTTGGGGCGGGCCGCGCAGGCTGAACGAAGAAAATCCCAACGCAAAAACGCGTGAACCCGTTGGGATTCGCGATGCTCATTCCAACCTACAGTTTCGATGAGCAAAGCCACCCAACCTTAGCCATTGAAGCAACCATCATTCCTTTTTTCAATTCCATATTACCAGCCGCACTGGCGGCCCTGGTTTTCCTTTTCCAGCCACTCCTTCAGCGGTGCAAAATATTCCACGATGGCGGAGCCATCCATTTGACGGGTGCCAATAGCCTGCTCCAGCACATTCTGCCACGGCTTGCTGGAGCCGGCGGCAAGCAGGTTATACAGTTTTTCACCCGCTTCCTTGCTGTTGTAAATGGAGCACTGGTACAACGGCCCCTCGAAGCCGGCCGCGTCGCACAGCGCCTTGTGAAACTGGAACTACAGTATGTGCGCGAGAAAATAACGCGTATAGGGAACGTTTGCCGGAATATGGT